>NZ_FOIP01000002.1:0-1200000 GCF_900105215.1 Lacrimispora sphenoides
AAATATGGTATAAGCATTGAACATATTAATAAAATGAAAACCAAGATTTTAGAAAACGATAGAGGTACATATCAAAAATTTCCATCTTTATATTCTCCTGAAAGAGATTATGTCGATTTAGTTCCAATGGATAAGGTAATTGGTACATCTAGAGGAACAGCAGGATTAAGCGTATATGATAATGTAAGGGCAATGTATCGTGGAGAAAGAGAGCCTCATAGGTTTAAGAATTGTTTCAGTTTCTTAGATAAATTGTCGCTGGGGGAATTGCGAAAATCCTATGAAGAATTATATGATCCAGTAAATATGGTTTACTACGTAGATGATGATAAATATTTTTTATCTGGTGATGGAAATCATAGGACACTTATAGCTATGTTGGTTGGTGCTAAATATATTCGTGCAAAAGTAACAAATGGACATTGCGATACTATTAAAAAGGAAAAGTTTTTCTGTAGTAAAGAGTTTGAAATAAAATACAAGATAGTAGATATCATGAGTTCGGGTAATATTTATGATTTTTCTTTTAAAGATGATAAGGGAGTTTTTGAAATATGTGGATATCCTGCTCCTAGAGAGGAAGAAGATTTATTTGCTTTTTTGAAACGAATATCTAAAACAATTGATGATGATATTAAAAAGGTTAATCGCATAAAGAAAATGCCGACAATTATTATTAAATTGATTTTGCACTATGAAAAGAATTACAGAATAGAGCAATACATAAACAGGAAGTATTTGACTGAAGAGGGACGTCTTTTTTGGAGAAATAGAGTCCCGGTTGTATTGCATAGTTTATGATTGATGTCTGGTATGTGATGTTGTGATATAAATAACCAAATAGATAAACCTTGAATTTAAGGAGTAGATTATGACATTAAAACAAAAGAAAGATGAAGCAGAAAAAGAAGGAATCCATATTCCTACTGATTTATTGGGTGATAAAAATATTGTCGGTATATATGGATTTTTTGCAATTAAGAAAGAGGAAGAATATTGTTTCTATATAGGGAAATCTACTAATATAGCGTATAGACTGTTAGGTTCTAGTGATGGTCACGTTTATCTGTACTTAAAAAAAGAGTATTCAAAATTACTTCCGCAAAAAATTAATGAATATCGTAATGGTAAATATGAAATTGAAGTAAGAATTCTTGATATAATTGATTACCATGATACTTCTTTTTCAAAAGCTGCTCATCGTCTAGCCTTAGCCGAACTTCAAAGAATAGTTCAATATCAAGAACAAGGACAGTGCGAATTTCAAATGCCAGAAGGTTCAGGAACGTATGAAAGAAAATATTGGGAAGAACATTATAAAAAACAGTGAAATAATGATAAATTATTTTCGATTAAGCCCATTTTGTAGAGAAATATCAAACTTCCCATTATATTTATTAAGAGAATTTCACATGGCAAAATAGCCATATAAAAAAATATATATGTTAGCGAGAAATATAAAGCTGCTTTGATAAAGTGAAGCATTTTTAAATGAATGAAAACCCAGAGGATAGCCGCCTCTGGGTTTTTCGTCTGATTATAATTGGAAATAATTTCACTTTTGCCTATAGACATTATGAATGATAATCGATTAGACTTCTGGTTCATAAGCCTGGGAATGCTTGTAAGGATTTTTCCGGGCATTCTCTCTAAGTGCTTTTTTGTTACCTTTGATACCTTTATCTGTATAAAGTGAGCCATTTCTGGCTTTGTTATTTGAGTAACATAAAGATCTTAACAGGTTTCCGAATAATGAAAATACTTGCTGCGTAGCTTTTTCTTCTTCAAAAGTCTCATAAGCCTGTTTTGACTTTTCGGCATATTCATTTCCAGCTGCAGCTGATTTATCAAGCCAGAGTATCCCTTTTTCCTTGTCTTGCGGAACCCCTTTTCCCCAGAGATATATGTTTCCCAATTTGAGCATTGCAAAATCGTTACCTAAGTCAGCAGATCGTTCCAGGAAGTCGATAGCTTTATGGATATCATAGTAACTTGTATCAGGATCTGATAAGAGTTTTCCCAAAGAATACATTGCCTGGTGATTCCCCATATTGGCCGATTCCTCAAGGTAGGAAATAGCAAGCGAGATATTAGCCAGCAGTTCCGGATATTTATCTGTAGAATCACTATACATGCTACCTAGTTTAAGCATAGCAAAATCATTACCGAGGCTGGCTGCTCGCTCCAAGTGTTCGATAGCTTTACGGATATCGTAATGACCTGAATCTTTATCTGAGAAAATCTTTCCCAGGGAATACATTGCCAAGCTATTACCTAAATTGGCTGATTT
The DNA here is from genome assembly GCF_900105215.1 of Lacrimispora sphenoides. Taxonomy (NCBI): domain Bacteria; kingdom Bacillati; phylum Bacillota; class Clostridia; order Lachnospirales; family Lachnospiraceae; genus Lacrimispora; species Lacrimispora sphenoides. The sequence continues at coordinate 2,291 of NZ_FOIP01000002.1, forward strand.
CTCAAGGTAGGAAATAGCAAGTGGGATATTAGCCGGCAGTTCCGGATGTTTTTCAGCGGGTCCACTGTAAATATTTCCTAACTTAAGCATAGCAAAGTCATTTCCCAGTTCAGCAGCGTGTTCTAAGAAGTTAATGGCCTTATGGATATCATAGTTTTTTGTTTTAGGATCAGAATAAGCAGATCCTAAAGCATATGATACCAAATGATTCTCTGGGGTAAGCTTATATAATTCCTCTAGGATTTTTATTGCCTTCTTCAACAATTTCTCATCATTGGAATGTATATAAATTTTTGATAATGAGTATAATGCATTTGTATTTTTTAAAGCAGCAGCTTTTTCAAATAATAAGGTTGCTTGTTCAATGTCAACATCTGTTCCCAGGCCTAATTGATGCATTTTACCCAGACGATATAATAAATCATCATTTTTTTCAGATTTGATTAGCATCTCAGAAAAACCATCAAATGCTTGCTTATAATATTTCTGGGATAAATCAGGATTTTTTTTGTCAAACAATCCCTCATGATAAATGCGTCCTAATTCATTTGCAGCGTAGTTATTTTTTTTCGAAGAGCTTTTTAATAAATTGACTATATGAGATTTGTTGTTGAAATCATCATTTTCCCTAGCCTCAGACATTAATATTTTTGCAAGAGCGTATTGAGCGTAAACATTATTATCAGCTTTTTCGTACCAAGATTTAGCTGATTCAATATTTATATCTGTACCCTGGCCGTATTGATACATTTTTCCGAGTCGGTATGCGGCATAAATACTCTGCTTCTGGTTCGAATTATAGATAGTGTGGAAACCGGAGAGGGCTTCCTGATAGTAAGCAGCAGCCAGCTCTGGATCAGAGCCTGCTAAATTGCGTTCATATATCTTTCCAATTTCATATGTAGCCAGAATGTTACCTTTACGATGTTCTACATCAAATAACGATAATGCTTTGTCAAAATCAGGTGAATCTGCGTAAAGTTCAGCTGAGGCAGCTTTAAATTCTCTGTTCCATTTAATAAAGACAGCACCATTGGATAAAGAATGCTCTGAATAATTAATTTCAGGTGAGGCTGATAAATCAAACTCTTGCCCAGATGAATCAAATTCATCAATGCTATCCATGGGATCAATTAACTCAAATTCTGATTTTGAATCAATTACTGAAAAATACAAATCTTTATTTGTGCGTAGTTCTTTGACTGAATTTAATACAATATTTCCTAAACGTGTATCAATATCCTTCTTTGCCTTATCGAGCGTTACTTGTTGTTTTTTTTCGGTAGGAGAATAAGTTAAGGCCATTTGCTCAGTATATTTCAGAAATTTTTTGTATTCATCTTGTAATTCGTACTTACTGAGTATAGTGCTGACAAGGGAATTTATTTTTTCTTTTACTTCTGGCGGCATAAACCTGTATTTCAAGCTTCCTTCTGGGGGAATTGCTTCTACTAATTCCAATATTTTTTGTGTGGAATCTGAAAGTAGTTGCTTATTAATTCTGGATAACGAACGGTACTCAGGAATCCCCAATACCTCTTGTTTAAGTGAGTCTACTTCTAGTTTGATATCTTTTTGGGTTGATTTTGTAAGAAGATCTCGAAAATCTGTTTTCAAACGCACATATTGCTCTCGTTCCTGTTTAAACATCTGTTTTGAAAGGAGTTCACGACATTTATGTTGCTGAGGTATGGAAATAAATGGTTTGATATGTTGCTCTTTAGCTTCACTCCATAGCATAAAATGTACATGTGGGTGACGCTGTTCGTTGTGGAAAGATGCAACCCAAGCTAAATTAGTGTTAGAGATACCAAATGTTTCCCCGATATCAGGTAAGTTTTCATGTAAAAATTTAGCCCAGCTTTCTTTATTGGTAAAGTTGAGGTCCTCGGCATCCTCCTGGCCCAGAGAGATAATTCCTCTGAATACACATCGTTTACTTGATATTTTTTTCATGTAATTACATATTCCATTTACATCATTTGTATTAATATTACCGAAAAGCCCATTACTTCTTGGACGTTCGTTAATATATTTTATATAGGCTTCATTCTCAGCAGCACTTTTCATATTTTTTTCAAAGGCATTCAATTCCTTTTCCAGCGGCTGCAGATCAACACCTTCACGGGTGGCAATATAGTACAAATGATTATAATTCCTTATTGCGGTAGACTTTTTATTAGGAGAGTGACACCTAATCTTTGAAATTAAAGGTTTATGCATTCGGTTTAAACCCCTTACTCAATATGGAAGCATAGTCAGTGTCGTTGCTTTTCTCAGAATCCTCGTCCGACTCCATAAAATCGAAACCAATATCAGGAGCTTTGCCATTGCGATATACATAATTAAAAGCATCTCTACGAGCTGCTTCATAAAGTTCCCTGAACTCGATTTCATTAAGGCCACTCATGGTGTACTGCATGGATTTGAGTAGTAGGAATTGGGCAGTTGCCGCCGTACTTAGTGCTTTGTATTCAAGATCTTTTATTTCTTTAAATTTCCCATCAAATTCTGAACGAAGTGTTCTCCTAAGTGTTGTAGTAATTATATCAAGGCCACGTTCCGCAGCGTCAGTAGCTATTGCATCATGTAACATTCTTCGAGCCATCTCCGCTTTGCTGATTCCTTGTTCCTCCGCCATGGCTTTTATTTGTTTGTGATCATCGTCTACTAGGCGAACATGTAACTCAGGTAAACTGCAGCTGCTTTTGCTTTTTTGTGTTTTCGTATTCCTCATAATCGTGTAGATAGAAAGTAATTGCTATATGCTTATATTATACTTTTGCTGTTTGAGATTTTATCGTATAGCCCTTTTTGGGCCTCGATAGAATAATTGAGGTATATCATTGTGTTACTGATATATTTGTGTCCAAGCCACCATTGAACGTCCCGCACGTCGATATGAGGAATGGCAATAAGTTCCATGGCACGGGTGTGCTTGAGTGTATGGAAATGCCATTTATCCTGACTTATTGTTGTGAAACTACAATAAAATTTCATCAGAATATCTAAAGTTCTGCGATTTATTGGCCGGCCGCTTTTGGATGGGAATAAATAATTACTGGTGAAGGGAGTTCTAATTCTTTCTTGATAATATTTCTCTAATTCATAAAATACCCGTTCATCAACAATCTTCAGAACATTACTCACACTTCCTTTTAACCTTCGACAGAAAATACTCTGATCTTTCACATTGAAATCTGTAATTTCAATTAAACCAATCTCGCTGGCACGTAGACCGCAATATTCAGCAATCAAAAAAATAGTTAGATTTCGTGAGTGAAATTTTGATGACGTATCAACTTTTTTAATTACATCAATTAATTCATTGTACTCTGCCGTTGATAAATATTTTATGTTTGAGGTACTAAATGATGATCCCATTGGATATTCACCACCTTTTTTTAGTTTAGTTCAAACAGCAATGCGACAAAATAAGCATTTTGGGACATAGAGTATATTACCATATATTCCCAACTTTGTAACCATGTAAATTGTCCATAAATAAGTCAACAAAAGGAGGAAGGTTATGCAGCAAACTATGCTCATTGGAAGAGTAGGAAATGATGTCAGGTTTTTTGATAATGGAAAAGTTCCATTTGCCAGTGTTTCTGTTGCTGAAAATCAGTATTACAGAGATAAAGAAACCGGAGAACGGAAGCAGTACACGACCTGGATACCGGTGATCGGATATGGTCCCAAGGCAGAGTTTATGCGGGACTATTTAAAAAAGGGGAATCGGATAGGTATTTCTGGAGTGTGGAGAAATCTGCACTATGAAAAAGACGGAAAAAAACAATATCAGTTAGCTTTACGTTTGCAAGAGGTTCAGTTCTGTGATTCAAAAGTAATCTCAGGGCAGGAGACATATGATGAAAATGCAAATGATGGTTTTATACATGTTGGACCAACAAATCAGCCATTTGGGGAAGATTTCAGTATGCCGTCTTATATTCCTGGTCTGGATGATGAGGAATAGATATGGCTACACTTGACAAAGAAAAACTTAATAAAGAAAAACAGGAGCGAAGAATTAAAGTTACGATTATTTTCGTAAGTCATATTTTTGTGACAGTATTTTTCGCATATTTAGCCCATCAATTTGCGATATATTTCAGCCAGATGGCAAATGGTCGTTTGCCAGAGTTCAGATTCGATCTCAACTACATAAATGCCTGGAAGCTTCTGATTTTAAAACGGGAGTTTGGAATGATCCTCTGGTGGGGGATATTTGAAGTTATGTTCGGTGCTGTAATGGTTACTCTGTTACTTAAGCCACGTTCAGAGATAAGCAATATTAGAGAATATACAGTAACAGATAATATTAAGATTCCGATTCCTGTTGGTAATGGGCAGCATGGTAATGCGTGGTTTGCCAGCAAAAAGGAAGAAGATGAGATTCTAAAGACAATTCAATTTGATGGTACAGATCCATTTCAAGAATTGAAGGAGCGTCCAGGAGTTGTTGTTTCTATGGAGCGTAAAGGAAATACAGATGTAATTCGATATCTTAGAACTTTTGCACATTCTATTATTATTGCACTTACCGGAGGTGGAAAAACCAGGCGTGTCTTGCTACAGACAATTTGCCTGCAGATGATGGCCGGCAACTGTATATTGATTTCAGACGTAAAAGGAGAGATTTATTACTATACAAAAGGCGAAGCAGAAAAAAGAGGGTATAAGGTGATTGCAATTGATTTGTGCAATCCAACAAAATCCTCTCGCTTCAACTTTTTGCAACCGATCATTGATGCGATTCAAGAAGGACGGAGAAATCAACAGAAAGAGATATCAGAGATAGAAGAGAAAATTCGTGCTGCTGATAAAGCAGGTGATCTGGAACAGGTAGTTAGTCTTGCTCAGGAAATAGAAGATATCAAAAAGGATTATTCTTGGACAGGGAAGGCACAGGATTACACTTGGGACATTGTTGCCGTTTTTGCAGGGGAGCAGAAAGGTGAACCGCTATGGTACAACGGGGAGACTGCAACGATGGCTGCGTGTATCATGGCAATTTGTATGGAAGCTCCACAGGAATATTGGAATTTATATAACGTGTATAATTTTATCGCTTATATGGCTCAGGAACACCCAGTATCTCATAAGACTCCGTTGTCAGCGTATTTGAATACTTTACCAGATACCCATCCAGCGAAAACTATTTTCATGCAATCACAGGTGGCTGCGGAACGGACAAGAGCATCTTTTTATACATCTGCCATGGGAACATTAAAACTTTTTACGAATCCCGGTTTGGCAGAGATGACTGCATCTAGCGATTTCGATTTATATGATGTTGGAAAGGAAAAAATCATTATCTACATGATTATTCCTGATGAAAAGAAGACTTATTACCCAATAGCCTCCACTTTAATTACTCAATTATATATTGCTCAAGTCGAAACAGCTAGGAAGAACGGTGGTCGATTACCGATTCCTACAGATTATGATTTGGATGAAATTGGAAACTTTCCACCTATTCCAGTACTTGCTAATCTATTAGCTGTTGGAAGGTCAAGGGGGATTGTAGCCAATTTGGTAATTCAGGATTACCAGCAGCTTGCAACAAAATATAAAGATGAGGTAGAGACGATTAAAACTCAGTGTGGTTTGAAGATTTTCCTCAAGTCGGATAATCCCAAAACCTTAGAGGAGATTTCGAAAACCTTAGGGAATTATACCGTGGAGGTTACAAGTGCTTCCACGTCGGCAAGTACCAGTATAAAAACAATGGATGCTAATATATCGAATTCCAGTAATATAACAGGAAGAAAATTACTTATGGAAGAGGAAATATCCAAATTTAAGTCTCCGGATGCTCTTATTATGGTAACCTCGGAACGCCCAATGGTGACAAAGATGCCTGACTTATCGAAATACCATTTTAATGAAATGCTTGGTCTGGGTGATGAGGATTATAATAACCAATTGATATTACGGTTAGAAGAAGCACGGCCAGAAAGAAAGTTAAGGCAAGTTCCTCTCTGGGGAATATGGAATCAATATAAAGAAATGCTTGAAGAAGAAGCAGCACGTCAAATGAAGGAATCAAATATAGGAGGTTAAGAAGCATTATGAGATATTTAAGCAAAAAGAGGAGCATTAATAGAATCATACAGATAATCCTAATGGGAGTAGTAATAAGTATATGTTTTGCATTACCAGTATTTGCATCTTCTGTTGATTTTAAACAAACCAATCTATTTAAAGGAACAGCAAATATTCTTTGGGCTGGAACAGCTGCACTTACAGCGATTACAGTAGCGGTAACTGTATTTCTATCCATTAAGGCTGGAATTGCATGGCAACTTGCAGACGATCAGGAAAAAGCACAAAAGAAAAAGATATTAATTCATACGATAGCGATTGGTGTACTTATCGCCTCCCTTAGCGGATTAATTACATTGATACTCGGTGCGTATGGCCTGTCAGACGGAAGTGGGGGAGCTAATTCAGGTACAGCAGCAATTGATAGGACTTACGAAGTAGCTCAGAACATCTATTGCTATATATATAGCTAAGTAAAAGCTTATGGATTTTTTATTAAAGGCACTTGCTAAATTTATAGGGAATTTGACAACAGCATTACTTGAGGGGGTAGTGCTGACGTTTAATTCAGTGTTTCAAACACTTGTTAAATCTTTTGTCGAGCAGTCAGCTGTTAAAAGCATACATAATGCATCTGTTGGATTATCAATATTTTTAATCATGTTGTTTTGCATGCATAGCTATTTTAATACTTATATTTCTGAGACGGACGGCGATCCGGATGCAGACCCTTTGGATATTTTGGTAAGAGGAGCAAAAGCAGTAGCATATTCTTGTTGTTCTGGGTGGGTATTTGGGACTTTTATGAATTTTACTTCTGCCTTAGCAGAGATGGCAATTGCAGAGCTGGGGGAAAGTGCAGACTGGTCAATTTCATTAAGAACAGTGATACAAGAAATCAATGGAAATATAACAGGTTTCGGTTTTATTTGGTTAGTGATTATTCTGGTACTGGTTATTGGAATCATTGCGTTTTATGTGATAGCGACGATTAGGGCAATAGAACTTATGCTGATGTACATTATTCTTCCGGGATTTTGTTCTGAACTGTGTTATACGGCTCACGAACGGTTTAATGGAATTACAACCAATATCTGTGTTACCGGTCTGTATTATATTTTGCAGTTGATATGTTTTTATATGCTTTGTCAGTCAATTATATCTATGTTAACGGGTGTAAAACCTGACTCTGCTATTACATTTGAGGCATTCCGAAGTTTGGGGTGGTTAATTGCGACACTCAGGTCCCCAAAGTGGTTGGAGAAATTTGCGTATTCTACAGGAATTGGAGACAGCAGTAAACGTGCAGTTGGGACTGTTGGTACAAGTGCAATGCATGGGGTTTTCAATAAGTTGATTAAATAATTTGAGGAGAATATATGGTTAATTTAGATATTGGAGCTTCCGCAGGTTCCTATATAGATTATATTAAGTTGTTTATGAATATTCTAACAGGTCTATTCATTGCAGGGGCCATATTTCGCTCTGTGTTTGCGGGATTGAGCTGCCTATCAAACGATCAGCCATTAGGTGAATTTCTTAAGAAATTGAAGAAAATAATTCTTGCAGCAATATTGAGCGGAAGTATTCCTCAAATTATTAGACTTATAGCGGAGGCATATGGAGGGGCTTGATATTGTTACTGTATATGATAATTGTAACGTGTAAATTTAGAAGGAGCCAGTAATGGATAAAATTAAATCGAAAAAGCCTTTATATATACCTATTAAGACGCTGGATTCCGAAGATTATGTTACAGGGTTCGGAAAATTAGAACTTGCAATTCTTCTTTTTACGATAGTGGTAACCATTGTTATAGGTGTAATTATTGCATTTTTAATTAATTCGTTGACCGGTATTGTAGCTGGAGTTTTCCTAGTCTCTACTGTATTTGTGATTATAAGAAGAGATAATAATAACGAAAACATGATCAGGAAAATTAAGATTGTTATTCAACATAAGCGGAGTCAAAAAAAATATTTATATAGTTATGATTCTAACTTAGACAATATCTATGATGAGGTGTAAAGATGGAAGCAGTTAAAAAAAATGATACTCAATTGACTCCCTCTCAAAAAACAGCAAATGACATGGTAAATGTAAGAGACATTAAAGATATTTTTCTATATACGAAAAATGGGTATGCAATTTGTTATCTCAATATTGGTAATCTCAATATAGATCTTATGAGTGATGATGAACTGGAGAATGTTACCCAAAGACAAGCAATGTCTTTTGAAGGGGATAAAAATAATTTTGATTATTTTACCTTACCCTCCCAGGTAAACCTTGATCCTACCAAAGAATATCTCAAATTTAAGCATCAGGAGACGGAGGACTTGGGAAAACGAAAAGGGTTAAACCTCATGCTCCGTGAGGTCGCATATTTGTCTACGAGTGGCGAAAATTTTGAGCATCAACATTATATTAAAATATGGAAAAAGATCGGTTCAAATTTAAAGGATACCCAGAAAGAGTTGACAATCAGAATAAATGAATTCCTGGATCGTTATATGGCGGCTGGGAATACCTGTGAAATATTGAAGGAAACCGAAATTATTAAGATGTGTCAGCTTTTTGGAAATCCGCAGCAAGCTCCATATATGGGTATAGGATCAATCAACTTTTACGAAACATTTACGCAAATCAGAGGATAAATGAGGGGAGAAAATATGGTAAAAAAAACAGAAAATCAAATCGTTAGTTATGATTTAGACATAAATACTACCCTGCTTAATATTATAACTCCTTCTGCGATTGATCATGACAGAAGCTTTCTGAATATTTCAGAAAGCGTAGGTCGGGTAATGTGTATATCAAAATTCCCCTCCTATACAAATTATGGTTGGTTGGCTCCAATTGCCAAATTAGAAAGTACAATAACAAAAATCGAATACCGCCATACGTCACCAGAAAGAATAACAAAAGCTTTGAATAATAAAATCTCTGAATTGAGAGAAAATCTTGATGCTGCTAAAAAAGAGTCAGAACGGCAAAGTCTGGAGTATTCAATTGAAAACCTCATGAATTTAATTGATAGGATTACAGTTAAAGGTGAGCCGGTTGGATTTGTAAATATTATGCTATATATATCCGCAGAGAATACTGCTGAATTGGCAAGTAGAATAAGACGAATCCAGTCTATTATATCTATTCAGGAATGTGGAGTCCGTCCTCTGGTGCACAAACAACTATTAGCGTTTCAGGCGATGGCCCCTTATGGATTACCAAATTATGAAATGGTAAGTAACATGGGGGAACGTGCAATGCCTATTTCAACACTTTTGGGAGGGTTTCCAAATGCATCATCTGGCCTGTATGACGAAAAGGGTTACTTTTTAGGTAAAACAAAAGATTTGTTATTGGTGATTCTTAACCAATGGATACGTAATAAAGACCGAACTAATTCAAACTGGGTAGTTACAGGTGTCCCCGGCGTCGGAAAATCAACTGTACTAAAAGTTATATTTGCGAAAGAGAACTGGACTGGAACAAAAATTATTATTTTTGATCCGGAAAGAGAATATGTCGATTTGGCAAATAGTGATTATATCAATGGCGATGTGATTGATTGTGCTACTGGTATTAATGGGCGAATCAATCCATTACAAGTCAGAGCTGTCTGCCAGGTTAAAGCGGAAGATCTGGATGAAGGGGAATCATTAGGAGATTATTTTACATTTGACATAGAGGATGAGCTGCTAGAATCACAGTTAGCTTTATATATTCAGCAGCTACGATTGTTTTTTTCATTATATTTTGGAAAAGAAGATTATAATGCAGAGCTGAAGACAATTTTAGAGCAAACATTGATTGATTTGTATGAACGCTTTGATATTACGTGGGATACAGATGTGACAAATATCCCCAATGATAAGTTTCCTACAATGAGAGAGTTATATGATTATGCGAAAGAAAGAGCGGAGAAAGAAGACAATTTGTACATAAAAGCGATCAGAGATAAGTTGGTTTTAAAACTATACAGCTCTGCGTATGGTGCGGATCAGTTTATTTGGAATGGTTACACAACGTTAGATACTAAAAGTGATTTCATTGATTTGGATGTTTCTAAATTGCTTGATTTGGATGACAATGTCAAACGAGCGCAGTTTTGTAATTTGACTTCTTGGAGTTGGCAGCAAATGTCTGCTGACAGGACAGAACGGGTATTGTTTGGAGTCGATGAAGGGTATTTGTTCGTAGACCCAGATTATCCAGATATGATGAAATATCTTCGAAACATCTCAAAGAGAGCACGAAAGTATGAAGGCGGTCTTATGTTTATTACCCATTCAATTGTGGATATATTAGATCCTGCAGTTAAACGATATGGACAGGCTATCATAGATAGTGCATGTTATAAATTCATAATGGGAACCGACGGAAAAAATCTAAAAGAGACACAAGAGTTATTTAATTTATCGGATAAAGAGGTAAATATACTATCCGCAAAGTCCAGAGGTCAAGGTGTATTTATGTGCGGAAACATGAGAATTAACATGACTGTAGATGTTTCTGACGAGATGCTTGCTATTTTCGGTTCCGCCGGAGGACGATAATGCATATAAAAATTGCACTGCAGATAGCAAAACAGTTATTAACTACGGAAGATGGCCGCAAGCTTTTGAAATGGATTGTTATAACTGTAATAGCGATTGTTTTATTGATAGGAGCAGCATTTTTACCGATTTCAGGTTTTGTCACCGGGGATGATAATGAGGATATAGATGCATTGCTTGATGATACCTTTGTGATTACGCAGACTAGATATTATAAGGCGATTGAACAGTCCAGAGAGGCATACATAGAGCAGACAGTCCAGACGATGTCTAAAATTGCTCAAGATGCCAGGGAAGAGTACAAATATGAAATAGAGGTAGAAGAATATGATGCAAATACAGATTCATATTCAAGTTCAACAGAAACGGTATATCCAACTGTTGAGGTTATCACCCCATCCCCTCCGATAGTTACTGCAATTGCATATTTTTGTTTTACAGAAGAAGTACAGCTTTCTGATGTCAAGGATAAGGTATCTAAACAGTCGGTAATAGATTTCTATGAAAATAAAATTGCCAATCTTCCATATGTTGTGACCAGTCATAATCAAGATTATTATACTGTGTCTCTTACATATAAAACAGATGATGAGTTATCAGAAGCTTTGTTAACTGATGGCACATTTAAAGATGAAGGTGACGTTGATTTTTTTATAACATCTATTGAGCGTATTACAGAATTGATTCGTGAATCTGGTGGAATGGGGTATGATGGTACACCTTCTGGAAATATAAGCGATTCTTCTGTAGCAAAACAGATTTGGGATTATTTTAAAAGTAAAGGCTGGTCAGATTATGCCTGTGCCGCTCTGATCGGAAATATTGAAGCAGAATGCGGCATGAAAGTGGTTCAGCAAGAAGCTGGAGGAACTGGCATTGGAATGGCTCAATGGTCATATGGACGAAGAACAAAGTTCCTGAATTGGTTGGATGTAAAAGGCTATAATTTGTCAAATGTAGAAGCACAGTGCGAATACCTGATAATTGAGAATGTCTGGTATAAAGGCAATGTGACATTGTATAACAGCGGAGGATTGAAACATCAATCAAAAGCAAGTTCTCTCAGTGAATTTGGAACTTACTCATATTCTCAATTATCAGATGCAGTTGATGATTTTTTATGGCATTGGGAATCGCCTAACTATAAGTATGCACAGTGGGATCGGAGACAGGGAGCTGCACAGGACGCTTATAATCTATTTGCAACCGGTGGAAGTAGTCCTGTATATAACGGAACTTATGCACAAATTAAGGCTTCTTTTTTCCCAAACGGAAAATTACCAACATCAGAATCTCAAATGGGATCATATTTAACAACAATTTCATTTGTAAATAGTGCTGGAAATACTAAAAAGGTAAGAGTACATAAGGCGGTGTCAGCTGATTTATTAGGTGCATTGACCACTATATCAGCTGGTGGTTATGAGATAAAGCAAATAGATGGTTATGTCTGGAAAAATAAAACAAATTCTTCATCAGGCAGCCGATCTTCTCATTCGTACGGTCTGGCGATTGATAAAAATTATAGCTATGGAAATCCTCAGGTTATTGGTGGGGTGGTCAAAGTAGGAACGCCGTATGGCTCGCACGAATTGAGTATGTATGAGGGTGGAATTGCAGTAACAACGATGAAGAGTAGCGGATGGAAGTGGGGAGGAAATTGGACCAGCTCTAAAGATTATATGCATTTTTCAGTATCGGGAGATTAATTTTATGAATGATTGCAGTAAAAAAGGAAAACATTTATTTGCTTTAGTTTTATGTTTGTTGGCCATTTTTCAATTAGCAATGGAAAGTAAGGCGGACATGGAACCAAGTTATAACATAGCAGTAAAGCTTGATCCGGCAGTTATTGCCTATCTCAATGAAAAAATTGAGGTCTATTGTGAAAAAGACGGCCAATTTTATATGAGCATTGATTTGAATAAAAGCAATCGCTATGAATATAAAAAGGTATTTGTAAATGGTGTATATACCTTCCGGGCAAGGGTTCGATATGACATGAATGAGGAATATACCATTCTTCCAGATTCACAGAATATTGAACTTACATACAAAAATAATAATTTTTTGAATGAGATAGTCTTTACGATTGAAGGGGCAAGGGAGGAGCCAGAAGAACATTCGAATCTTACTGATAATGAGTCTGAACAGGGATCAGACTTGAGCCAGGAGGAGAAAATATATACCTTAGATGATATTGATGAACTGTATGAAATACAGAAATCAATGCTTGTTGAGGCAGAGAGGGCATTTACTGAACAGGAAGTTTGGGAACAGAATCATAATTTCCTTTCAGAAAATGGAGGTTTTGGTCAAAAATTTCCAACCATTGAAAACGAAAATCTTCCTATGCATGTTTATCCGGAATCTGAGGAAAGCATAGATCAAATGGAGGAAAGTCAAGTACAGACTCCGTCAGCAACTGAGGAAAAAAACATGGAGGAGAGTCAAGTTCAACCTTCTACAAGTATAAAAACAAATGGATTGTGGGTGTTGGCTATTGTTGTACTTTTCCTGGCATTAGTGATAGTGATAATAATCAGTGAAAAGGGGAGGAACAAACATGAATAAAAGAGAAATAAAAATATTAAAGATAGCAGTTTGCATGATTGTTTCAGTAATTACGCTTTTTGTAAGCTGTCACAGTGGTTGAAAATACATGCAATTTAGATAAGGGGTAATATATGGCGAGGAAAAAAACTGTCGTGGTTGATATTCCGATAGAGTTACTGAGTGGTGATAGAACCATTATGATTAACAGCGTAAGAACGGCTTTACAGAATGGGTTGCATCATTATTTTGACTCAGATGGAAATTTTACTGGAATCTATATCAACTTTAATCGTTCAATGTTTTTGGCAGATGGAAAGAAACGCTTAAATGATTGCGAACGACTTACTTTTGAGGTTGAAAATGTTATTTATGAGCTACTTTATAAAGCAAAACGTTATACGACCATGTCACTTAAAAACTTTGCAGAGGTGGTGATTTTAAAAGAACTACTAAATGACAAAGATGGAGGAGGTGATGGAAATGCAAAAGATGGTTCTGTACATATCCAGCAAGGCAATGAGACAAACGGTGGACCACTCCATAAAAGAAGCTGAATTACTAACGTTGGATTGTAATAATCAGATCGGAAACAATATTTCACTATTTGATTACATGAGAAATAAGGGTTTTTTATTAAGTAAAAATGATGTTGACTATATGATTATTGACCTTTCGGCACTCGCTGACAGCGAGGAAACAATTGGAGAGTCAATACAGGGGTTTTTAATTACTCATGAACATGTGAGAATTATTATCATTTCTCCAATAAATCAAGCCGGTGATAAAATTCTGAGTGAATTATTTGCAGTAGGTGTTCGGGACTTTGCAGTATCAAGTGACTTCGTTGTTATCAAACAAAAGCTTGAAGAGTGCTTAACGGATCAGGGGATGAGCTACAAAGAAGCATCTGAGTATAAAGATGTAAAAAACCGAACTCTAGAAGAAAAAAGAGAAGTAAAAGAAGTCAATAAGGTAATGATTGGTGTGATTGGTTCACAGCCAAGAGTGGGGTGCACACATAATTCTATCGTAATTGCAAACCAGTTAAAACGGTGGGGATATAGTGTTGCTTATGTAGAAATGAATGAAAATGGTGCATTACAGCAGATACGCCAGGCAGAAAAGCTAAGTATGGTGGATTCATATTTTTCAAGTAGGAATATTGACTACTACCCAGATGCAGATAACTCCTTACTGAAAAAAATTTTGAAGGATCAAGTATACAATTTTATTATTCTGGATTTTGGAAGTTTTCAAGATTGTGATATTAATGCGTACAATCGTTGTCATGTAAAAATCGTTATTGGCAATACGCAGCCATGGGAAATCACTTTTTTGGCAGATTTTTGGAATCGTTATGACGATGAAGCCAGAGAACATATTAATTTCTATCTTAATTTTGTTGAAAAAGAATCAGATAGAAAGGTGCTAAAAAAGTTGTTTCATAAGGATTTGAAGTTTCTTAGTTATTCAGCGGATCCATTTAGCGAAAAAGATTTTCCTGGCATGTCAGAACTGCTCGAAGAATATTTACCAGATGCCCCCCCAAAAAAAGGATTTTTCAACTTTGGTAAAAGAAAGAGAGTAGCAAGCTTATGATAAAAAAACGAATGAAGCTGTTAAAAAACGAGTTTAGTCGGCTCATCATTTATGAGGGATACAACGATTTTGAAGCCATGGTTATTATGTTAATTCGGTTCATGAGAGTGATAATACCTATTTTATTTCTTTTCATGATGTGGACTAAAAAGGAGAGTAAGAATGAGCTGAAGTAAATATTTAAATTATAAAAAGGTCTTGTTGTACATTGAAAAATTCATATGCCATAGTTCAGAGAGGAGGATTTGATAGGTAGTGATAGAAATTTGTTATTTAAATGAAGTATAGAAAAGAACTAATGGCTTGAAAGTGCTGTTAGTTCTTTTTATAAGGGTTCTAAGATAAAACAATCGGAGGGAAGGAATGAGAACGTATCAAAATTTATTTGCAGGTGCAATGATAACAGCAGTGTTGTCTTTATTACCGGTGTGTCCAGCATATGCAAGCTGGATAAAAAGTGAGACAGTTCCAATAGAGGCCGGAAGATCTTCCTGGTGGTATTCAACAAATATTTCTAATAACACCTGGTATGCTGGAGATCCGGTCATGTGGCAATGGATTGATGGAAATAAAGATGGAGTATTTGAGTGCTATGCATTTGGTACTGATGGTTGGATGTTTGCCAATACAACAACACCAGATGGTTATACCGTCAATGTAGATGGAGCATGGATCGTTGATGATAAAGTACAGACGAAATTAGTATCCACTAAAATGGCCAGAAATATTAGCATTGGTGGAGGTGGCAGTGGTAGAGGAGGATCTTCATCAGGCTCCAATAAACCGAGTGTGAAGCCAGAACCGGAAAAACCAGCACCAATGCCAGAAAAACCCACACCGGAACCGGAGCAGCCAGAAATCATCACTTTTTCTTATACCATACAGTATAGAGACATTGAATCAAAAGAAATTCTCCGGGAGGAAGTGGGACAAGCAGAAAAAGATAAGATCATCGAAATTGATCATAGGACTTTTTATGGTTACAAGATTTGCGATGAGCAGCCAACGTCATTCCAGTTAACTTACAACAATGCGAAAGAAATTGTGTATTACCAAAAGATTAGGTCGGCTACTCCAAGTGAAGCGCAGGAAATCCGATGGGAAGTGAATTTTGTAGATGAGGAAACACATCACAAACAAATCTTTCCGCAAAGAAGCGGCGTTGTTTTAGAAGGCGGCAGCTTGTATGTGAATTATATGCCATCAATCACGATTGATGGAACGATATGGGAAGCATTGGACACACCACCCTTTGAGAGTGAGGTTTATGGACCAGGAGATCAGATCTTTTACATTGAATTTGAGAAAGCCGGGATTATTCCGGAACCAGAAGACTCTTATGCAGAGGAAAAGGAGCTGTTAAGGAAATGGTTTAAGGCAGCTAAGGAAGCCGAAGCAGTTATTACTGGAGAAATGCCAGAACAAATATTAGATTCACGCTTTATCATATCAAATAAGACTCAGAATGATACAAGAGTCCGCAGTATAACAAACGGTATTTCTGATGAACAATCTTATACCTTCTATATAATTGGAAGAAATTATATTCCAAATGGGTTGGCTATTACTGAGTGGTACGGCAGTAATGCTGATTATGCTGTTACGGCGGAGGATACAATCCAAATTGAAGGTGACCAATACACCGTTGTTCGTATAAACGTATCTTTGACTTCAGGAAGCGAACATGATCATCATTGGGAATTGGTATATGAAAATCCAGCAACTTGTTCTTTAAAGGGAAATCAATTATATGAATGTAAAATCTGCGGAGAGCAGATGGAAGCCGATTTACCGGCACTTGGCCACATTGATGAGGATGATGATACCATTTGTGATGTCTGTGGTGAGATTATCGGAGCCGATGAGCCGGCAGGAAAACATTGGAATTTAGGTGATATTCAGGTTCAGAAGCTGGACGGAGAGATTTATTTCTTCAAATGCATTGATCAGAATTATTCAGACAGAGCTGAGAATCATAATCAGATGGCATTATTTTTGAGTACAACGATTGTTCCTGCCAACTATGGTTCTCAGTATAAATATGAGAAATTGCCAGATGGAACCTATAACTATGTGTTTTACCCAGGCCCAGTAACAAGTTTTGGCTCTAATAATGATTATAAATATTCAGAAGTACGTAAGTGGTTAAATAAGTTGGAATCAGATACTTATAACCTGGGTAATACAAGCATTGGAATTTCATATGCATATATGGGCGCAACTGCCGAAGGGGCAGGTGATCAGATGCAGGAATCAGATTTAACTGCATCATATATCGGAGTTCAGAAGATGACAGATCAACTATTTATCTTGTCCGTGGATGAAGCATTGAAATATAAAGAATATTTATGGGAGGTGGAAAGTACAGGAGCTTTTTCAAAAGGTTATTGGCTGAGAAACCCAATGGGAACAAGCAGTCAATATAATACTGGTTATGTATATATTGTTGATTTGGTCAATGAGAATATCCGGGCTCAGTCAGTTTTGGCTGCTGGCAGCGGTTCTGATGAAGAAATCAATGTAACTGGAACAACAGGGGTAAGGCTTGCTTACACCATGCCGCAAAAATGAGCTGGAATTTCCGATAGCAGAATACAGAATAAAGAAGCCGATTCCAGTGAAAGAAAGCAATCCCCCAGAGATAGAAGGAATTTATGGAAATGGTGATGATTATGTTAGTGATTGCAGTTTTTGTATTATTTGGTTTCTTCTTTGGCTGTGTTCTTTCGGTCAATCCAGAACAGAAGGAATCGGAGGATAATGAGCAGATGGAATGGATAAGAGAATATCAAGAATATTAAAAGCATGAGAGAAAGGAATTAAAGAAAGAATGAAAAAGAACGGGAAGTTAACAAGAGTGGCTGTTTGTGGATTGATTACAGCTTTATCTGTTGGAAATATTTTTCCGGCATTGGCTCAACCTGTTATGCCAATTGTTCTAGAAGAGTATATTCCATCAGATATAGACATCGGTGATGGAGATACTGAAGGCACAGGTACGGCGTATGTAGATGTTGAAGAAGCTAATACAAAAGACAGTGACATAGCTGATCCGGATATAGAGGAGACTGAAGATGTAGATATAAAAGTTTCAACTCCATCAAATGCCAGTTCTAAAGGGAAAGGCAGTAACGCAAAAGTGCCAGATCTGCAAGTCAAAGACGATATTTTTGAGGATATGCCAGAGATTGGAACCGATGAGTTTACGGAATGGTTTTTTAGGAATGCAGAAAACAGTGATTTATGGGAATGGGTATCACAAATTACTGCTTCCCCGGATACGGTTGAATATGTCTTGTATATGGATTGGTACGAGACTCATGCAGAGCGTGTTGATGCAGCCATGCAGATTCGTATGGGAATCTCCTTAATGAGTTTTTCAACCGGCGATTTATGGGGAGACTGGACCGGTGACATGGACTGGCAAGGGGAAGGAACGGAATCAGGACCATATCAGATTACATCTGTATCAGAGCTGATGGGATTTTCAGAACTGGTGGCTTCCGGGACGAACTTTAAGAATACTTATTTTGAACTGACTAATGATATTGATCTTGGAAGTATTCAAATAAACTCTGGCAGTTGGAATCCGATAGGCTGGTACCAGAATGCATCAGAGATGGCCGGTGATGTTTCCAATGTATTTAGTGGAAATTTTGATGGAGCCGGGAATACAATTTCAGGATTACGTATTTCAAATTCCACACAGAGCTTGCGAAATATCGGGTTATTTGGAGCAATAGAGGGTGGATCAATTAAAAACCTGACCATTGAAGCAGAGGAGATTTATGGAAATGATAACGCTGGTATTTTAGCAGGAATGATATCAAAGGATACAACGGTTTACAACGTCACTGTGAAAGGATATGTATTTTCAGCACAGGATGCCGGTGGCATCGCCGGAGAGATCGCCGGAGGAAGTAACAATGTGACCATTGAAAATTGTACCGCAGATGGTGTTGTCATTTACTCAAAAGGAACTAACGGTTTTGTTGGCGGAATTGTCGGCAATGCGAGTAAAGCGGATCTGATCGACAACACCGTATATACCTATGATGGTGATGGCAATAGAATCGCCGGCAAAGGCTATGTCGGTGGGATTGCTGGCAGAATGAAGCAGATCAATATTTATAATTCCTATGTTGGAGGAACCATTGGCGGAAATGGTTCAGTTGCAGCTGGTGGCTTAGTAGGAAAGTATGAGAGTGGAAATCTGATACTGGGCCGGTTTGCTGGAGATATAGGCAAAACCAATAATGGTACAGCATCAAGAGAAGGTACATTTGTTGGAACTCGTGGGAGTGGGAACAATTTTACATATGGAACCGGATCCAACAATAACCTTGCGTATTTATTTACAACCAGTGCATCGAAAGCAAAGGTTGCATTTGGAAGTAATATTGATGGGGACAATTCGTTTACGAGAGATGCTCACATTGGATATTGGAGCAATAATGAAAAATCCTACTACCTGGTTGCTGGAAAAACAGAAACACTTGGCAGCAACTATTTTTATGAGGAATTGGAAGCTGGAATTAAGCATGTTATTACACAAAAACTCAATAAAGAGTTCACTGCTTCCGGGTACTATGATGGATTTAAGTTCAGACTAGATCACTATGCACCTGGCTTCCAAGGAGAGCCGGTTCGTGGGTATTTGGTTTCCGTTCCCAGGATTGATGCATTAAACGCAAATGGGACATATGATACCGATGTTGCAACTTTGACCGCAATGCCAGTCAGCAATAATTCTTTCTACCGCCAGATTGACAAAGATCATCCGGCAGCCGTGGCTTATGGTGTATCTGTAAGTGTATCTACTGCGGCAAAGAACAGCAGCGGGAACCGTTATCAGATGGTATATAATACTGAACCGACTTACACAGATGAACATGGTGATGTTATACCCATGACATATGCTAGCGGTGGTACTTATACCTTTGTCATGCCGGAATGCGATACAGAATTAAAAGTTCAGTATGAGAAAGTAACAACGGAGCTGACCATGACTCCTGCCGAAACAACCATTTCCGTTACACAGACCAGGAGCGGTGATCGGAAGAATCCAACGGTTACAACCGAGGTGAAAAATCAATCGGGTATATTAATTGCCAGGTATATTGGTGGAGTACAGGATACCAGCGTTGAAGTACAGCCAGTATCCATCCATGCGGAGCATAATAATGATGGTAGCACGGTAAATAAAACTGTACAGTGGTCCGTTGACGATACAAACCTTATTACGAGTACTTCAGAAAGTGGATATACGTTGACAGATGCTAAGATAATGCCGAATTTGCAGTCAAATTTCATCCAGAATATCATAACCCAAGAAGTTCAGGCTCAGGCCAATGCAGGTTATGCAAATTCGATCAGTAATACAGTATATAGAAAAAATGCAGTTGTTACGGCAACCACAAATCCGGAAACAACGGTAGATAATCGGACGGTTTACGGAAATACGAAAGTAACAGTATCGTTTCAGATCATTGATTTAACAACAATTCGCGTGGAAGGTTTAGCACTGAATAAGAGTAATATTGCTTATACCGTAACCAGAACACTTTCAGGAGATCGGTTGAACCCGACAGAAACAATTACCTGCAGTGCGCCAGTGAGTTTAACAGCAACTTTAAATCCAAATCAGCCATTTCTAAGAAATGCAACATGGTCGGATCAAGAAAGTGGAAAGATAATCACTCTTGCACCATCAGGGGATTGGACACAGGATTGCTCAGTAGCTATACGATATGATTCGTCTGGACAGCAGAATCCAGTATGGATTCAAAACGTAATTAACGCAGATAATGCTGCTAGGACTGCAGATCCATATAGAAAGCTTTCAGGTAGTACGGCGTATACCGAGAAGGTGACAGCAGTCAGTGAAGATCAGACCCATGGTCACGTTATGGCAGAGTGTGATATAACCATTAACTTTGCCACCATAGATAATACGGTTATCCATCCGGAAAGTGTATCTCTTGATAAAAATGCTCTAACATTTGACCTGACACTGACAAAGACTGGAAGAAGGACAAGTCCAACATTGACCTGGATCGGCCAGGATACTCAGATGTTACAAGCTACTATGAATCCTAATCTTGCAGACAGCAGCATTTATAAGCCATATGACAAAACTATCACCTGGAGTGTCAGCAATGCAGCACTTAATGTTGTTAACGGAAATGTTTCCCCTAACTTAGATTCAGAGTGGATCAAGGAAACAATTTCAAAACATCCATACATTGGCACAATTGAAATACCAGTGCAAGCAAAAGCAGTTGATAATGGTAAAACAGCAGTTTGTATGGTGACGGTTAATGTGAAGGTAGTTGATAATACCTATCCCAGTAGCTCCGGAGGCGGGGGTGGCGGAGGCGGTTCTTCAAGCGGAGGTGGCTTCCGGTCAGTGGGAGTAACTACAACAGGGAATACCCAGGGACCAGCAGCTCCGGCCGGATCGGTAACAGGAACCTGGACACAGACGGCAGATGGAAGATGGATATTTGCAACCAATCGGACTTATACGGATGAATGGGCGTATATTAGTAATCCATATTCTACAGGAAGTCAGCCAAAAGCGAATTGGTTTAGATTTTCTGAAACAGGTCACATGGTAACAGGCTGGTACACAAATGCAGATAGCCATGTATATTATCTAAATCCGATATCAGACAATACGCAGGGAGCTATGTTCACTGGCTGGCATTGGATATCTGGAAAATGTTATTTCTTTACTGAGATAAAGAGTGATACAAATCCAGAAGGTTCACTTATGAAAAATGCAACAACTCCAGAGGGTTATACAGTAAATACTGATGGTGTATGGGTAATTGATGGTGTGATTCAAACTCAATAGCAAGAGAATAAGATTTTGATTAAGATGTAATAGGATTATTGCACCTTGACAACCAAATATAGAAATTTAAGATTACTTCCAATCGTTAGAGGGTGGATCGACCACCCTCTAACAATAAAAAATATAATTAAGACCTAAATTAAGACCTGAATTATACTTGACCTTAGAGTTTAAATGTGGTATATTATAATTAATATAATAGATTTAAGCTCTGAAAGGTGGAAACTTTAAATGTTAAAAAAAGGAACAACGATAGTTTCAGCAGCAAATTTTAAAACTCATATTTCTAAGTATTTGAAGGAAATTGATAAAGATCAGGAGCCAGTGTTTCTTACTGTTAATGGAGAAGGCAATCATGTAGTTATGCATATTGATGTGTATGATGAATTACGGAGATATAAGCAGCATTGTTTGGAACATGGAATTTATGTGGATACATTTAAATGTGTAATGTGTGAAAATGAGTTTCCAATTACTGAGAGAGTGGATTTTCCGTCTCAGGGTGAACTGATGCATGGGGTTTGTAAGGAATGTGCAGGTAAGTATCTTGAAAAAATAAAAGCTGAGGGTATTATTTAATAGGAATTAGCATTTAGAGGAGATAAAAATTATGAAAAATGGAATAGTAGAATATGATTTATTTAAGAAAAATTTATTAAAGACAGTTAAAGTAAAAGGAGTATTAGTAAAAAAAATGAATAAAAGCGATAATTTTTTACTCGATGCTTCAACTCAAGCCAAACTATATAAAACAAGTTTAGGAGCCGTAGAGAAATATGGCTTTTTACACAAAAAAATAAAACATGTGTATGTTGTCTATGAAGATTTTGATAATACCATAAAATATTATGATTATCCGCAATAATTAACTAAACTGAAACTTAGTAAAGGGAAGAGATTGTATGAAAAATAATCTATATAAAATCGTATTTAATGACGGAAAAGTAAAAATGCTTGTGGCTACTGATTTGTCATATGAAGAATGTGAGAAGTTGATGCAAAAACAGGAAAAACCAGAATTATATCACATAGTTGAAATTGCAGATGATTTTAATTATTATTCATTCGTTTTGAATGATGTTGAAAGAATCTATTATACATATGTCAGCAATGATAGTGAGCAAGAGATATTAGAATGGGCAGAAAAATTTGGATTTATAAATTATGATGATTTTTCAAAATGCACAGATATAAGAAAAATACCACAAGAGGAAGTGGATAGTCGAAATAAAAATCTTTACAAAGAGTGGTGGGAGAGAAGGGAAAAAAGAAAATTATCAGGCGAAGATGTTTCATTTGATTTAATTCCACCAACGATAGGAGAAGTTCAGTTAAATTAGAATTTTCAGGAGGAAAGGGATATGCGTAGATTCGTTGGAACAATTAGAACAGACATAGATGGATCAGATTGTGAATTCACATTTGAAGTAGAAGACAACGCTACTGTAAAAGAAATAGAGGAGGCTGGTAAAGAGGCTGCATTTGGTCATATGGAATGGAATTACGATGAAGTGACAGTCAATTAGTATTATGAAGGGGTTTGAATTATGAATGCATTATTATCTAAATATAAATGCGAAGGTCAACTTTCATTCGATTTTATACGTGATAAACAACCAAAACAACTGCCAGGTGAATACATTAATAGCGCTCGCCTTGGGCAAGAACTTTCATTTGATGAAATAACTCATAGAGTAGGAAATTTGATTGCGATAGACTGTAGCACTGAAAGCCGCACTTGGTACAAAGTAGTAAAAATTGAAGAAATATATGCTTATAAGGACGGTACTCGCAGGCTCATCTATTACGACGGCAAACGGCAAAGAGGGCTTGTTGATGAAGCGTATTTCAACAAAGCCAGGAGAAACCCATTAAGGGCTTGGCGATTAAACTGATATTTATAGGAGGTTAAAAGTGAACTTATTTAAAAAAAAAAACAAATACCAGATAACTGTTTAATGTTTATAGATGAAATAGGTAATACTTACTTGGCTGATGAAAAAGATAAAGATATGCTAAATATAACACAAGGAAGTATACATACTGGAAAGTGTAAAGAATTGGATATTTGTAAAAGCATTCCCAAGACGGTTTCCTGTGTATGGGCACCAACTGAATGCGATCTACAAGGTTATTGTCCTCATTGTGGATCAGATGTGATGAACTCTTTCAATAAAGTTTTCTGCGGAAAATGTGGGGAGGAGATTGAGTGGCCCCAGAAGTAAAGCTGATATTCGACGGGGCATAAGTCTAGTCAAGGAAATTAGCATTTAACGAAGAAAGGAATTTTAAATTTTGAAAGAAAGTATTGTGTTTGCTATAACTATGATTGTCACAGGTATATTATATAATACTATTTATGCTTTATGGACAATAAGAAAAATCAAAAAGAAATATAAGAATAAATAAGCTGAATTAACAGCTCAGAGAAAGGATTAAGATGGATAAAGAGATGATGCAAACTGTACTAACAGAGGAAAATAGAGAATATTATACTGATTCGGATTCCGGATTAAGGTGTTTTGATGAGAATGGACTTACTTATGTGGAAGAACCGGAAAGTGGGATTTTTTATCCTAATATTGTTATGGAAGAATCAGAACAGAGCCTGTCAAAGTGGGGGATGATGAGACTTAATTATATTAAGGATCACAAAATGGTGCTGTGGTCAGAGCTGACCATGACAATGGAACTGCATCAGCATTGTTTGGATGTGCAAGAGGAAGCTTTAGAGATGCATCAGAAATTGTTAGAAGAGAGAATGAAACCTTATCGGCATTTACAAACTGAAGACTATTTTGATTATCTTCAGACACTCAATAATATGATCAACCAGGTGGATGAAATTGTTGCCAATGAACTGATTTATGTTTAAGTTAGAATATAGCGAGAGGAGCAAATAATCAATGCGTTTTCAGGATGTAATAAAAAGTAATCAAGAATATTTTGAGGATTTTATCACCAGAAGTACTTACCATTCAAATGCAATTGAGGGCAATACATTAAGCTATGGTGAGACATATGCTATCTTGTGGAATGATAATTCATTTAAGGTTAAAACATCTCCCAGAGAGTTATATGAAGCAATTAACCATAAATATGCACTTTCCTATATGTTAGAAAACTTGGAATTGCCATTGTCAAAGTCGTTTGTTTGTCACATTGCATCACTTGTAAATAAAAATATTGATGAAATTGATAATTATAGAAAAGGAAGTGTATTTATAAGAGGAGCAGAACATATTCCGCCATTACCGAATGAGGTGCCGCAGGCAATGATGTATCTGATGCATAATATAGACCATACTGAATATGAAAACGTATTTGAAAAAGCAGCCAGTTTTCATTTGCAATTTGAACGGATTCATCCATTTAGTGATGGTAATGGAAGGACGGGTCGTCTTTTAATCAATTATTTGCTTCTTAAGGAGGATCAGGTTCCAATTGTTATTCCTAAAGATGATAGGGTAGACTACTTTGAGTTGTTGGCAAATCAGGATATTAATAGATTAAGTGCTTTTTTCAAAAGCTTAAGTGATAAAGAAAACAGCATTATGCAGCGGTTTGAAATGAGTCGAGAAGAAATAGAAGAATCCGATAAACCGCAGCCATTTGGTAAAGATTTTGAAACGCCAGCATTTGATTCTGACTGGAAAGCTAATATGGATCAGAAGAGACAAGATAGCAATTCGGGAAGCTCTTATGTGCCAGACAACAACATAGATATAGAACTTTAGTAAAATTGCTATACCCCTAGAAGGAAATATATGGTAAAATAAAGAAAGCAAAATTATCATTGTGAGTTAGGGGTAAGTATATGCCACTTTATTTACAGGTTCCATATGAAGAAAGAGAACAGGCAAAAAAATTAGGGGCAGTATGGGATAATGGCAGGAAACAATGGTATGTCGCAAATAAAAATAATTATCAAAAATTTCTTAGATGGTATCCTTACCTTGGAAATGATGATATCATATGTGATTGGGTATATATAGTAAGAACAAAATATAAATGTCCCAAGTGTAATAAAAATACAAGTGTAATTGCTTTTGCTATTCAAAATCACTTTGAAGTAGAAGTGACAAAGAGTGGCAAAATCAAGAAGTGGGATTATCATGATGAATTTATTCGTCTTATACAAAGAGAAGATGAGGTTTTGTTTGGGTCAGATGAGGAGCAAAGAAACCATAACCGTTTTGAAAACTATCTAAAGAAACGATTTGGATATTATTATGAATCTTCTAGTTGTTACGCGAATCACTGCTGGGAATGTGGAGCAGTTTTGAAGTTTAGCTTGTTGCACGAAATTCCGGGAGGGCCGTTTTACTTAGACACTTTATATTGTAATGGTGTGCCACAACCAAAAGATTTTAAATTATTTAAAATATTTTTAAGTGAAGATGGTTTGTTCACACAGTATTATACAGGTGACGGGATTTATACCTATGATCAATTTATACTTGATGAGAACAAGAAAATAGAAATTCTGGATTTTAAAATAAGCATTATGGATTTATAGAAGGGGGATATAATTATGAGGAAAAGAATGAAGCAGATTGCAGCCATGGCAATTACAATGGCAACTTTAGCAGGAAATGCTTTTCCGGCATATGCAGCACAATTTGGTAGTCGTTTGGATGGTAATGGGATTTGGAGTAATACGAATAATTTGACATGGAGCTTTAATAATGGTGGCAGCGTAACTATTGGGAGAGGGCCAGTATTTAATAATGTACACCCGGAAATCACTGATACTGAATACTTTTTAAAAGAATCTATCCTCTACCCAGGAGAAACAATCGGAACAAAAAACAGTGCTGGAGGGTATAAAGCTGATTATTCAGAAGCATTACCTCTTTTACAGGAGTTTGTAAACAGCTTTGACTGGATTCATAGTGATGAACTGACCAGACTTCAAAGGGTATTCAAAAGAATTGCTAATGGCCAGAGTGGAAATATTGAGGGCAGTCCAGTTGCAAGTTCTTTTCCAGTATTGCAGTATGGAAAAGGAGTTTGCATGAACTTTGCATCAGATTTTCAGCGTCTTGCTTCATATGTGGGTTTAGAGTGTGTAACTTACAGTGCAGGACCGATGCATACGGCTTGTTTGGTAAAGATTAATGAACAATGGATCATAGTTGATCCGTATATGGTTTCACCTTTGTTTAATGGTAATTACACTATTCCAGTTGACTATAATACAGAATATAATCGGTATGCGAATGAAGTAAATAGCAGCCAGTGGTATCAAGATCAGATGCAGCAAGTGGAATGGCAGAGACAGGCCGAAGCGGGAGAAATAACCTGGGTTGAGTATTATCAAAGGATTTATTCGGGAATGAGTGAAACCGAAATTCAAGAAAAGTTCATGAGTTGGGACGGACATGTAGATGGACTCGGTAACTAATAACTGAATAGGTATACAGAAAAAGAGAAGTAATCATTTAGCAATTTGCTGACTGGTTACTTCTTTTTTGTTTTAGTTTTTTAAATCGTTCATGAGCGAGAGTGGAGCGTTTTAATTAAATAACTAAAAATAGGAGGGAATAATGAATAAGCGAATGAAGAAACGAAACAGATACATATCATGGTTGTTGTCTGTTGTGATAACGGCAATGGCTTTTATGCCTTATCTTCCGGTGCAAGCAGCTAAGCTGCATAATCCAGGAGATAGTCTGCCGGCTTTCGGAAATAATTGGCATTTCTATTGTATTGATGCTTATGGGGTCGCATCTAATGGTATCTTACAGGCTGGAGATATGTACACATACGTGTTACCATCTACCCGCTTGAATGATACAGAAAGAGCCTATTTATTTTGGGCAACATTATCAATGCTCGCAGGCTTTGGTAATCAGCAAAATATTAATACTATTATTGATAAAATTAATGCTGGAGCTGCTGGAGCTGGTTTAACACCAATTAATAAACTGGTGACTGAAACAGACTTAAAAACTATTATACATAAGGCTGAGACAAGAGCGAAATATCCCTGGCTTGTAGATGCAGTAAATAATGCTGAGGAATATATGAAGCTAGGTGGAATTATTAGTTCAGGAACTGAGACAAGTAATTCTGGAAAATCAATTCCATCAGTATTGCAAGGGCATACAGATTTATCGGCCGCTTTAAGTGTGGGGAATACATTTACTATTGAGTTTGATGTTGGTGGAGCTGATACAGATTTTATTCAAAAGGTTCCGTTAAAATTCTCGTCAGATGGCAGTATTGGTTCTTTTCTTCCTAAACCAATGGGAGGGTGGACATATCAAAAAACGGATACTAATATCATATTTTCCAATCCGAACCCGACCCCCCCTCAGCTGTATATTCAGTTTGATACTTATGGTACTGAATATCAAACTGCAGGTAGTTTTGCTTCTGTTGAGGATGCTTATGAAGATGGTTTGCAGTTATGGGTTTGTACACAATGTAGCGGAACACATGTAAGTCATTCAAAGACAGTTCCCTTAGAAGATCATCAGCGTCTGGTATTTTTAGAGTTAGAAACTTCTTCTAAACCGTATTATGCTGCAATTGGTACCGATCCGGTCCCTTCTCTTGTTGGTGGCAGCATTGATTTTAAGATCTATCGCCATAACGAGGAGATGAAATCTACATATAACTTGCAACTTAATAAATATGATGGTGAAACCGGAAAACCACTCTCAAACGCAATATTTAAGCTTTATGAGCGTTTTGATGATAAAGGCCGGGTAAATACGGAGCGTGACGGCGCAGTAGAACTGTATGAGGGTGGAGAGCCTTACAAGAGCTATTATTCAGATAATCCTGTCATATGGGATAACTTCCGCTTTGTTGGTTCTGTAACAACGGATGAATCTGGCTATGGTGAAAAAACTGTTAATCATACTTATAATTACGATAAAACATTTTGTGATGGGCATCCGGCTCCTGAATTTGTTTCCGTTCCGGAGGAGGAAACTGATGAGGAAACCGGAGAGGTAACCAATGAAGCAGAAATTGAAGCTGCTCAGGCTGAAAATCAACGCCTTGCAAATGCCTGGGTAAGCTGTGTGGCAGATTGTGAAGAACATGCTTCCGGGGAATTCGAGGGGGTACATTTTCACTGGATACAGTCAGGAGTCAATGTCTCAGAGATTGAAAGTGTTCTGTCTGATGGGGGAAGTGATACACCTGACGGTGGCGTAACGACATCAGCCAGTGAAGAGGAAGCATATCAGGAATCCGGATGCCAGGCAGATTGTCAGGCCACTTATGAAAAATTTATTTCCATGAAATATAGCTATACCTGGATAGAATCAACGGCGAAAGACGGATATACTCTGCATGATCTGCATCCAGATGATGTTCCGATCGAGGTTATAACAACGGATGCTTCTGAAAACGGAGACAATGCTTCTTTTTCAGGATTGTACAGCAAAGATATTGCGATCAATTCAGAAGTTACTGGAAGATCTGCTTACATAATTAAAGCACAAAGAGCGGCAATTGAAGCATTCCAGATGGAGGAGCCTGTAGAGGAAGATATTAAGCTTGAGCAGGAAAAGGAATCAACTATCATTCAAAAAATTATTAATTTCTTTTTACCTCCTGATCCAGAATCAGAGGATATAGAGGTTGAGGAAGAAATTGATAATGACGATTCGTTGTTTGATGACAGTGACAAGATAGCCACCAACTCAAATGCATATGATTCTTCACAATTTTTGAAGTTATCATCTTCCAATGTTTCTAATTCTATTCTGTATAACGAAAATGAAGAAGTGATGGAGGAACCCGAAACAAAAGCAGCTGAGGAACCCGAAACAGAAGCGGCTGACGAGCTTGAAACAGAAGTAGCTGAGGAATCAGAACCAGCAGCAACAAAAGAGAAAGAACCAGAGACAGTGGCGAAAACAAAAACGGAAATGAACCAGAGAATTTCAAAGGTAAATAAAGCCACAAATTCTAATGCACTGGTTCAATCAGAAATTGTTTTTACAACAATATCTAACGCAAGGTCAGGAATTAATTTGTTGGCTGAAGAAGGTGATGATGAAACTGGTAGTACCGGCGATCTGTTCGTACCAGCCTATAATACTGCTTTGACATCGGCCAGTGTAGGGGAAGATGTTGAAGCCGGACCATCTACTAATTACAGTCACTGTAATGATTCAGATGGAGAAGGTAACCGGTGGAGGATATATGATCACCGGACTGAAGGGGAAATTCATGCAAAAAAATATGATATAGAGCTTTTAAAAGGAGAATCTGGAGAGTATGATCCCAGCGGTGATGCTCAGGGGGATGGAACTGTTGAAGGAGGTGTGTATGGGCTGTTTGCTGCCAGTGCACTAACCCATCCGGATGGAAAAACCGGGACTGTCTATGAAGCGAATGATCTTGTTTCCATCGGAACCGCTGATAAAAATGGTGAGTTGTCTTTTATGGCATATACAGAGGCTCCTGGATTTACTTACAACTATGAAACCGGAACCGTGGTGGAAACAGCAAGCGGCTGGGCAAGAAAAGCTCCTTCCAACCTCTATGTGGCTGACAGTTCCTATGACGATTACTCAGCAGATGGCGAGTATACAAGAGCGTATTATGATAATAAATCCAATAATGGAAATGAATGGATTGGCCGGCCACTTTTAATGGGTGATTATTATGTGAAAGAATTAAGCCGTTCTGAGGGATTTGAACTTTCTGTAGGAAGCAAAGAAAACAGTCATACAAACAATGGCCAGGATGTAAATACAGGGGTACCTGGTAATTCAGGAAGCGGTTACGCTGCCATAACCAAAAATCTGTATCCAGAGGGACAAATTTCAGATAATCCAACTGGTGAATGGGGAAGCCCAGATTATAACGAATTGTTCTTTGCTGTGGAAAGCAAAGGGACTGGAATGGCTGGATTTGATATTCTACTTAATAACCTACCAGAGGGATCAAAAATATACCGCTTAGATAATGGAACGGAAAGCCGGGTAGTAGAAGTAGGAACGGGTGTTTATGATAAGGTAATGCTTGGTTATTATGTTACAGCAGAAAATGACTATCAGTATCCGAAATATAACCCGGACGGCAGCTTGATGACAACAGAAGTTTCAACGAATTATCAGGCCAACCAATTCCAGGTTGCACAGTGGCAGGATCTCGACACAACAGCGGTTCAAGCGGCCCTAGAGAGTGAAGAGCCGGCCATGACTGACGTGGAGGTCCTGGATAAGCTGGCCAGCGATTTTACTTCTGATGATTTTAACTTTCTGAAAGGGAAAACCGAAAAAGCACTCCGCAGTAGTGGAAAGAATACTCCTAAAATAAAAACCAACGGTAGTGGTTATTCCAGTATTTATGCAGGTGTTTTTGATGCCGGAGTGAGAGAGGGCGATATTGATGCATATGGTGTGTCTGGGGTAACTCCTGGAAGCCCTGCAATCCGCACGGTGTATGGTTCCCCAATTATAACACTGCAAATTAACAAGCTGGACAGTCAGGACAATCCAATTAAAGTCGGAGATGCAATTTTGTCTGTCCTGGATTTTTATAACACGAACAATTTTTACAACTATGGCGGTGTTCACAGCATAGAAGAGGATTCCAGTGCTTACTATATTACGGTTTATGCAAGCCAGTATGGGAATCCAAAGACCTTTTTTGCATCCGGCAGCGATCCGGAAACAGACAGTATTATTTATAATCGGGTAGAGTACCTTCCAGATGATACGAGTGAAAGTCCAAGATACATATATGCAACGTATTCTAATAATCCGGACAATGGAGCATTTGGTACCTATGATGGTTTTAAATCAGAACTGATTGGAAGCCGCTACTACATATCGGCTCGTCTGATTACAGATGCCGTAGCAACCGGAACGGGCGGACTGATCAGTAAAACCATTACTCAAAATGTGTATTATCAAACAGGTGAAACTCCATATGATAAGGACGGAAATCCAATCGAAGCATATGAGTACGTGGAACAGACCAAAAAGATTATGCAGGATGTGACTGTCGGACAGTGGATAGAGCTGCCCCTTTCTACCGTGAATGGAGCCAAGATCTGCCATGCCGTCAGCAGTTATACAGATGCTTATGGAGCGGCCCATGCAGATGAAGATTTACAGTCTTACACCTTCCGGATTGTCGTACCTGAAAAACAGATTACCCTGACTCAGGCAGATATTGAGACAATGAGGAACCCGGCCGGGTGGTCTGCAGGGGATAAGATGGGAGCGGCCTCCTATTATGTGGCAGTAAGAAATGCGAACATAAAAATATACCTGGATTATGAAAAACTAAGTATTGCCGGTGAGGGAAGCTATATTAAGACAATTACCCTAAGTTATCCGGGACAGGAATATATCTGGCAGGATGGAGAAAACCGCCCAGGAACGAATACCAGATTAAGTCCTGTAAGAGTAGAACAGAGAGCAATCAAGCAGCAAATCAAGGTTACAAAGAAAATTGATCCTGGTTCTTATGAAAACACAAATTCTTACAGCGATGTACAGGAAGATTGGTTTACGAAACTTTTTGGCACTCCTAAGATCAACAAGATGGATAATTTCCGCTTTAAGACATACTTACGATCTAATTTATTGAGGCTGTATCGGGATGAGGCCGGTTCCGTCACATGGGTAGATCTAAAGGGTAATGAGATTGATGTTTTGGCGGTTAATGATGCCTACCCGGAGCTGGTGAACAAGATATATACAAAAGCTCTTCATCAGACGGATCCGCTCTATAGGGATTCCAATGATGCGGTTATTTACAACAAGGAATTGTATAGCTACACCGGTGATCTCATCAACGATGGGCAAAATAGTGGTTATACTGCCATTTTGGAAACATCAGATCAACTGGTGGAAGATGCAGCCGGCACAAGAGTTATTTCAGGCTACAATTACGAAAAGTTCTTTGATGCAATTGCGGTAGCCAATAATGACAAATGGGATATTGCCACACCGACTTATACCTCTTATCAGCCAATCGGAAATGAGGCAAATCGAACGACTTACACGATAGAGAATGCCAAAGCTTCTGACATGGTACGTCAGTTTGCCATCACCTGGTACTTAGATGATGAAATCGCCAAACTGGTACAGAAGGTTCCATCGAACAACGAGGAAACGGAAACTGCCGGTGATGCCACTTATTCTGACGAATTGTACGATGAAGCCTTGTATCATGCAATCATCAAAGCAGAAAACTATTTAAAACCATTTTTCAGCTATGATATGGACGAGATTTATGCTGTTGATTGGGATACAGAAGGCGGCGGTGGAACTGATGACGATCTATCAACGCTTTCTGCTAATATAGAAGCAGACGAATATTACTTTAACACTTCTGAATATCTGCCATACGGAGTTTATGTAGTGGCAGAGCAGCAACCACAATATAGCAGTTTAGAGGATTTTGCTAATAAGCATTATCAGATTGATAAGCCAAGAGAAGTAGTCGTTCCTACGGTATATGCTTCTTATGATGGTTCCCAGCAGATTCCAGCAATGCTTAATGAATATTATAACTATGATGCAGAAGAAACGGCAGAGGAGCTGGCGGCTAAGTATCAGATCCGGTTTGTTGAAGAGGATCATGTGATAAAGGCTCATAATTATAACGGCGATTTTGAAGTGTATAAGCATGGATTAAGCATCAGCCAGATTACAAACGAAGTACCTGGTATACCGGGAGCCGGTGATTATTTTTCCCTTACTCAGTCAGAATACCGTCCACTTAAAAATTATTACAATGTTCAGGATGATCGGATGACTGGTAATGTGCCGTATTACCTGACAGAGGGACAAAGCGGAAGAGATGGAATTTCAACATCATATCGTTATAGTTCCGTCTCAGAATCTTTTGGAGTGGCGAATGATGTGCCATATCCGGGAGCTGCTGTGACAGAAGATAACCTGCTTGGAATTATGTACCAGGACAATGTGAAGTCCATGCAGGGAAACCTTACTGCTTATGACGGAAAATTTGCTGCAATGCTGGTACCTTATACCGTAACTGCACCGGCCAGTGCCAGCAGTGAGGCAAATGAGGTAACGCCACAGCCAAGTGGGGAGAGTTCCTACATTGGATATGCTTATAACCAGTTTGAAAATCGTTTCTATACCTCTAAACTGAGGATTGAAAAGCTGGATAGCGAAACCCATGAGAACATTCTTCATGATGGTGCGATATTTGGAATTTATGCAGCAAAACGGGACGATTCGAAAGATGGTGACGGAGCAGTATTATTTTACAAAACAGACACTTTGGTTTCCGGGACAAAAGAGTTTCTGGAAGCAATGGGAGCAACTGGAATCACTCCGTTTGTGCGGAACCTTTCCTGGTTCGAAAAACTGATTGGAAAAGAAGCCGGCCCTGGAAATCTCTACAACGGAACTGTACCAGCTAGAACCCCGATCTGCGAGGAATCGGATCAGGTGATATTAGGTGATTCCTTTGGGAACCAGACAGTAACATTTAAAGCCTACAGTACCGTTCTGGACGGCTTGATGAAAGATGAAACAGATAACTCTACCCAGAGATACCAGTATCAGACGGTTGGATATATTGAAACACCTCAGCCATTAGGTGCAGGTACCTATGTTGTGGCGGAACTGAAACCAACTTCCGGATATACCAGGAGTAAGCCGGTAGCACTTGAATTGTATTCTGATAAAGTGGCTTATTACAAAGAGGGAAACAAAGATGACCGTGTGCTTGCGGCCATGTATGAAGATCCTTCCGACAATCAGTCCACAAATGGGAATAAACCCCAGGATATTGTAAATGTGGCCAGAATTAATGTAGAAAACACTCCGATCAAACTTATGGTTGAAAAGGTGAAGGAATCCAGTGTTAATACAGCAGAGACAACCGCAGATAAGACCGTAACCTATAAGGTTAGCGGTCGTGTGGACGGCACCCTTGCTGAAATTGGTAACAACCCTGATCTTATATACGCCTACAGTGAAAATGGTACTTACTTAGGGTACGCATGGAAAAAAGGTACATTAGAGCAGCTTGCAGCAAGAAAAGCAGCTGGTGAATTGGTGGAACTGGCCTATGAAGGAAATGTATTTACCGGCTATGGTTTTGTAACACGAACACTGGAAACGGCCAATGATACCAACCAATATGTTGCTGGGGCAACGATGACTTTGTACGATGCCCTGGAACTTAAGCCAACCGGGGATACCCAGGATCACGCCTACAATGGGCTGACAATTGAACGAAACCGCACCAATAACATTACCAGAATGTATGTGAAAGAAGGCTTTGCTGACGAAAAGGTTGAGTTTGTCAAAGAAACAGATGAGGCTGGAAATGAATGCCAGGTAACTGTCCAGGCCGGAGTAGATAAAAATCAGAATCCTATTATGGAATCCGGAGCGATCTGGACAGCTGAAACGGTTCAAAGATTAGATACGGATATCCTCTACTATGACCTAGACAGTCTAAATCTTTTTACTACCAAGACAATTGAAGGTCAGAGCGTTAAATATGGATATGACAGGAAACATGTTCCGGTACCGTTATCTACGCTGGAGTCAGATAAAGTAAACTTTGACAAGACGGACAGTGAGTATTCCATTTATGCATTCAAAAATGGAGCTGCCTACCTGGAATTTGTTGGCGGTGATTTCACACAGATCCGTTATTCAGCAAATGATAAGATGCTTGAGGTCGGAGAAGATACGATTGTTTATCACATTGACCGGGATGGAAACCGGGATGCACTGGTTGATCCTTACACCGGTATGGCATATGTTCTCGAAAAACAGCCTGACGGAAGTCAGAAAGTCCTTGTGTGGGCGGTTAATATCCGGAGAGATATTTATGGAAATATAATAGCTAGGGATAAAATTACAACTTCTAGGATAGCAACCGTTGGCGAAAATAAAGCAGGATACCCTGACAACGGAACAATTGAAGTAACTAATAATTCAGGGACAGCAGTCACAAATCCAACTTACAGCCACACGGAATCCGGATATATTACCGGCTCCTGGGGTTCCGATGCCGGAGAAGAAAGTCATAAACAATCATCAGTGCTACAGAATAGCAATGGCCAGAGTATGAATGACAGTACACTGGTTGATGAAAATAATGGTAGTTTTGAGAAAGACATGAATCCGGTATACGATGAACATGGTCTGCCCTCATACTACCAGCGTAGTGATGAAACTTACGATAAAGGGACAGAACTTTATGACAGAAACGGTGATTTTGTCCGCTATCAGGATTCCGATAATCTGGAGGAATATAATCAAGCAGCCTATCGTATCAATGAGCCGGGCGAATTACTTGATGGAGATGAGACAAGAGAGAACCAGAATCAGAAGAATCTATACCACCGGATGGGAGAAGCCTATATTGTGCAGAATACCTGGGTCACTTCTGATACCACTCCCAATGATCCATTTGATCTTACCATGACAGACGGTCAGGCAGATATCTTAAAACGATTACCAGAAGGTAACTATATCCTGGAGGAACTCATAAGTCCAGAGGGTATGAACAAAGGCCTGCCGGTGGGTAAAACCGTTTTGGAAACAGCAGATATGCAGAATACAAAAATGGTAGATACGTCCACTAAGACGGAAATTGAAAAACTAGACGGAACTAATAAATATACTGTAAATCGTATTGATATGCTTTCCGGAAAAACGATGGGAACTGTATTAGAGGGGAAAGGTACTTACAGATACGGGCATGTTTCCGGTGCGGATCTGGCTCTTTATAAAGCAAAACGGGTTTATACCTCTTCCGGATATTATTTACAGAAAGCGGCTGATACCCCGGTAGCGTTTGCAACAACAAACGACACGGTTTCGGCTCCTGAAGTGATTCATGCAGCCTGGACAACGGGAACAACGCCGGTCTATTTTGAAGGATTGCCTATCGGAGACTATTTGCTGGAAGAAACAACAACACCAACAGGATATGTAACTGCTACACCAGTAGAAATAACCGTTACAAATACCAGAGAAGTTCAAAACTTCACAATGAATAACGATCATACAAAAGTGGAAGTTGATAAGTATGTAACAGTCGGAGATGAGAGGATTTTCCTGGGGAATGTTGGCTTTACCCTATATCCGGCAGTTATGGATAAATCTGGTGTGGTGTATCAAGATGGAAAGCCGGTTTACGATGACACAACGGTTATTGACACCTGGGTGACCAATGATGCTACCGATTACACAGAATCTATAGATTTGAGAAACTATCCTAACAGCAATCAGAATGGGCAGAGCGGCTTCACCTTAGAATTTGAGTCCATGTACAAGTTAAACGGCACCAAGCCTGGGACAAGCATTTCCTGGGCAGTAGAGAGAACTGCCACGAGAACCAGCAAAAATGATACCGTTTGGGTCATGGAAGATGGAACGAAAATT
Organism: Lacrimispora sphenoides; assembly: GCF_900105215.1. Lineage (NCBI taxonomy): Bacteria > Bacillati > Bacillota > Clostridia > Lachnospirales > Lachnospiraceae > Lacrimispora > Lacrimispora sphenoides. The sequence continues at coordinate 39,286 of NZ_FOIP01000002.1, forward strand.
CCTATCATCAATGGTGTGATCACCTACCCGGCAGGAATGGATCAGCAGGATATGGATGGATTTTTATCTGCTTATGATGCCAATCATGGAGCGAACACCATTAAATGGATCGTCAACCGGTCCGCAGCCTATGTGTCTCATACTCAGATTGACAGCGGAAATACAACTGCATTCCCAACAGAAGCTACTATGTTTTTTGAAACTGATAATGGGGAAATGATCCGGATTACCGTATATGAGGGTACCGCAGACAGAAATGGACGAAACTATACGTTTGAATATCAGTATGATTATAAGCAGCTGTCCGTAGTTAATTCTAAAGCGTATTCTTACTTGACCGCCGAGGGCTACCGCCGGTTCAATTATATGCCAGCCGGCATGGCCTATGTGCTGGTTGAAACAGGTGTCCCGGAAGGGTACGCAAAAGCAGAGGATACGGTGATTATTGTAAAGGATATTGCTGATGTGCAGCACTACGCCATTGAAAACGAAGTGAGTGCGATCCGGATCAGCAAAGTCAGCGGCGATGGAACCAAAGAATTTGCCGGCAACGAATTAGCACTTTACAAAGCTGCTACTGATAGCAGCCTTATAAAAACACCAGAGTATCTTTTTACAACATGGTTTACCGGAAGTGATGGAGAATATACCGAAGCTGATTTTATTAATGGCCGGATTCCGGAAGGATACAGTCAGGGAGATTTAAAGCCACACACCATAACTGGTATGGACAATGGAATTTATTACGTGGTAGAAAATGCCAGTGCAGACTACTACACCTTATTTGAGCCAATCAGGATCGAATATAACCGGGCTGATGATATAAGGATTGTCCGAGCCAGCAATCAGGTAGCGGAAGGTCAGCTGGAAATTATCAAAGCGGATGAAACTGGTACAAATTTGTTATCCGGTGCTGTTTTTGAAGTAAGTGCATATTTACAGCAATCAGGAAGCAGGGAACCAGTATTTACAAGAACGGTAAGTACGACCAATGGTAAGGCTATATTGACAGGGCTGTCGGTCGGAAGAATCTTATCAGACGGAAGTGTAGAACCATACCGGTACCGGGTAAAGGAGATCGTGCCGCCGGATGGATATGCAGTGAATACTTTGATCGAAACCTTTAGTTTTGCTCCTGATAATGGCGGTAAGTCTTATCAGCCAGGAGAAACAGCAAAGTATAGCGTTACAGTACTAAATGAGAAAACCAAGATTACTATTGAGAAACGAGATTTTGACAAGCTGGAGGATACCGGTATTGATGGCGCCTTCGTTGATGGTGCACAAATGGCTATCTTTGAACTATTGGGACGGGATGCAGAGGATAACTTCATCTACGATGAAAGCAAAGCATTTACTGAATGGACAACGACTGCAGAACAGCATATGGTGGAAGGTCTGGTTGCTGGAAAGAGCTACCTGTTGGTAGAGAAAAAGGCACCGAAAGGCTATAACCTTATGAATCCAGTCATGTTTACAGTATCACAGGACGGCCGGAAGATTACAACGATATCTGACAAGCTTCATACAGTAACGGTCAATACCATTCAAACGGATGATTTTACGATGGATACTTATAATCCGGATGTGGACTCCATACAGTCCGTAACAATCAGCGGCCGGTATCCAACGAAGATGGAAAAGATCATGGTAAATGAGGCCGGCTATGAAGTTCTTAGATGGACCACAACAGGTAATGGGTATGATATATATCCATCAGAGGATCTGGTTGAAGGAGGACTATATACCATTCGGGAGATCGTGTATTTTTCCGATGGTTCCGAGTTATTAACCGGAAAAACTACCCGGAGGCTGCATTTTAATGATGGCAGCTATCATGTGGAAGATCGAACGATCGGCAGCAATAATTTAACGCTTGCCTACGCAGACGGAACGGAAATCCACTCCTATATTCCAAAAGAATATTTAACGGAAGCAACCATACAGAATCATGTTAATCCGGAAAATCCAAAGATATTTTTATGGAACCGTGATGGTCAGCCGGGAGATGTGCTGAATCCGAACCAGGCAGTAATTGGATCAGTATTTTACGCAAATACATCACATACAACAACGGATGTTGAATTAACACTTCGGTTTGATGATGCAGTAAGAATTATTGACAGCGGAGCCGGAGATCAGGATGATAATAAGCTTACTTTTACTATTCCTGATGTGAAGCCGTTACAGGGCGGATATGTAACATTTGAGCTTGAAGCAGATCATGATTTTAGTTCAACAAGTGTAATAGCAACACTAACATCCAGTGGAAAGACGACTGTTACAACGAAAGAAACGCCGATCTTGCAAGCCAATAAACTGACGATTTTCAATGAACTGACCGGAAGCGGTAAATATTTATTTGCAGATCAGACAAGCCAGTTTAAGGTTCAGTTGTATAGCAATGCCGGCGTGGAGCTAAAAGGCAGTTATGATTACACTGGCAGCAAGAATGGGATCATTAAGAGCGGAGACACTATTTCACTGGCGGGAAACGAGTTTATTGTCATTAATCCGGGCAGTATTTACAAAAATATTCGGTATGATGTCACAAGAATAGAAGATAGCCTGGAGGTGGAAGCCAGGAATACTTCCGGAATAGCTTCATCAGGACTGGGAGCGGCTGCGATCTTTGCCAGGCACACGGTTGATACGTCAGAGCGGGAAAATTTCATCAAAGGTGAAGAGTATTTGTTAACAGAAACTACTGTATTTTCCGACGGTGAAATATTAAAGACAAATCAGTTGAAATTTATGATTTCGGAAGATGGCAGCATAGAAGGAATTGGCGTATATGATAAGCAGACCAAACAGATGATCCATAAAACAGATATTACAACCGGAGAGGAGCTGCCTGGCACGCATATTGTCATTGAAGATGAAGATGAAAATATCATTGATGAGTGGATTTCCAGTGATGAACCCCATGAGATTGAAGCTGAGTTGGAGCCGGGTAAAGAATATACCATGATTGAAAAGAATCCTACAGAAGGGTTTGCCTATGAGGAGGATATCAAATTTTCTGTGAATGAAGATGGAGCCTTTGATGTGGTAGTGATGGAGGACAAGCCAAACACAGAACATATCTACAAATTGGCCACTGCTTCTGAGGCGGCTCCGGACTTTAAACATCATGGTAATCAGGCTGGTGCTATTATGCAAATTCTTGATGCAGATAAGCAGCCGGTTAAGGCCATTCGTGATGACAATTTGTTTAAAGTGGGAGAAGATTTGAATTTTACTACAACCAATGAATTTACAGTAATTACAAAGCAGCTCATTGTAGATACGGCTTATTATCTGCATGAATTAACACCGCCGGTCGGCCTTGCCTATGCAGAGGATGTTCCGTTTACCGTTTCTCATGATGGTACTATTGATACAGTTATTATGTGGGATATTCCTACTCATGTAGTGATAAGCAAGACGGATATTACTGGCGAAAAAGAGCTGCCTGGTGGCCATTATTCCATCCATGAAGATGACGGAGGTGAAAAAGGCAAGAAGATCTATGAATATGATGGAAATGCTGATGGTAGTCCGCAGGATGTAACAGGAGTATTAGAGGCTGGTAAAGATTATTGGCTGGTGGAAGATCTTTCCCCTACGGGCTATGCGTATACAGAAGCTATAAAGTTTTCGATAAGTACAGATGGAAGTCCGGACTACGTGGTAATGATGGATAAAGAAACCAATGTTGATGTCCGGAAAGAAAATAGTTCGGGGAATCTTCTGGGGAAAGCTGTGCTGCAGGTCATTGATGCTTCAGAAACCGTGGTGCTGGAGTTTGAAACAGTCACCGATCAGGTATATTCCATCGTTGGTAAGCTAAAAGCTGGAGAGACATACCGGCTCCGGGAGAAACAAGCTCCTTCTGGCTACCGTACAGCTGCTGATATTGTGTTTACGGTCAGCAAGGACGGATCGGTTGATACCATTACCATGATTGATCAAAAAATTACTACTGATGGAAACACACCAACGCCAAAGCCACCAACGCCAGAGCCAGAAAAGAAGGTTGGACGAATTGTTCCTGAATACAATAGTAATATTTCAGGTGAGGGTCATATACTATTTGGTTCTCCGGGTTCCCCGTTTAGTACCATAGGTTTGCCAAAGACTGGAGTTGAGAGTCATATCATACTTTATGCGTTGCTGGCAATATTTTTTGGTGGTTCGGCATTTGTATTTTTTATAATCCTCAAAAAAGACAGGAGGAAAGAAAGTGAAGAAAGTAAAGAATAAGAGAATGGTTCTTTTACTGGCGGTAGTAGCCATATCCCTAATGGGATATGGCACCACACCGGCTTTGGAAGAGAATAAAATGGTTATTGAAGATACATATGAAAGTTATAATCCCGATGATGAAGGTATTGGCCAATTTAATGCTGAATACTCTAAAGACGGAAAGAAATATAAGCTTTTGGAAATTAAAACAGAGATTATTGACTCATATCCTGAAAAAGAAGAAACGATAATAGATGTTGATTCTGATAGGTTATATGGCACTAATTCAGCTGAGGAAAATCCACCTGCAGAGACAATTGAACAGGACGGAGTCTATTACCTGAAAAGCAGTGTATTATTATCTGGAATGACGGTAGAGCGCACTGAAAATAAGAAATCCGAGATTGAGTATAACGGAGTAAGTTATATTGATGAGCTGCCTGAACGGGGATCGGTAACAGTGACGGATTCCTTAACTGGCAAACAATATAAGCAGGAGTTACCACGAACTGATTATCGAATTACAGGTGAAGATTGGGTAGATGATTTCTCCTTTCCAATTACTATATTTTCAGCAGATGCAGATACCTACATGCTGGGTACCACTGAAATACCTAAGGAAGCGGATTTGAGCCAATATGGAACTGAATTCTTAAATGTTTTGGGACTTAGCCCGGATTATTATAAAATTCGCAGTATTGAGCTGCAGGACGAGCCTTATGAACAAGATGGCGAGATGATACAGGCCGCCATTGCTCATGGCAGCCGTCGGGTTGCGAATATCGTAGCTGTTTTTGAAGGCAATGTTACAATTCCTTCAGAACCATACTGGTATTATCAATGTGAATATAGCAGCATTGCACCAGAGGAAAAGATACAAACAGTATATAAGATTCAAGCAACAGCAAGTTATGAGTTAGTGGATAAAACAGAGGCTGCTACAATTGAAAAAACATTTTGGCAACAGTTTATAGAGTTTGTGAAAAACCCGATTACCATAGCGGTACTGCTCATTTTATTCTTTATTGTAATGTTTTTAATGCTGATTAAGCGAAAAAAGAAAAAGGATAAACCATCTGTTACATATATAAATGATTCTGATAAATAAATGAAGGGGGACAGGCTTTAGTAAAAGGGCCTTAAGGGAATATGAAACCATCTTTATCAAAAACGGTTACGATAGCTATCTGTGGGGCACAGTCAAGAATCGGAACAACAACGCAAGCTTTTCAGCTGCTACAATATCTGCAAATTAGAGGTTATGATGTTGCCTTCATTGATTTATCAGGAAATGGGTATATTGATCAACTTCGTAAGTTATATGGTGGAGTTGAGAAAAATGGTGGTTGTATTATTTATGAAGGCATTCATATGTATCATTCTGTTTTGGATTTAAATGAGAGTTATCAGTACTTGGTGAAAGATTATGGTTCATTTCAAAATGATAACTTTAATGAAATTTCATACCTGGAACAAGATATACATATTGTGTGCTCTGGGGTGAAGCCTAATGAGATTTTTGAAGTAAGCCCTATTTTACAGAAATCGGAGTTTAACCATGCTAAATTTATTTTTTCATTTGTTCCTCCTGACAATAGAAGTGCAATATTGAAACAGATGACAAACCGGGCAGCAAGCACTTTTTTCGTGGGATATAATCCAGATTCATTTTCTTATGATGCAACCAGCAATAAAGTGTATCGACAGATTATTGGAGAGTTTTTGTCTGAGGAATTGATTCCTTCACCTAAAAAGGCAAATCTAGTTGTGAAGGCGTTAAGAAATGTAAAACGCCTGGGTTCTGTGTTGGAAAGCCGATTGAAAACATTTCCTGGAATACTGACATTGATCTGTGTGTATACCATATTTTTGCTTGCTATATTGTTAAAAACCGGCGTTGTAAATTTTTGATTATGAAGAGGAGCGGAAATGAAGGAAAAATATAATTCTGTTTTACAGCAACAGGCAGATGAAGAAAAAGAATATGAAAAGAAACAGGATAAAATAAAAGATAAATTCGGGATTGAAGGGAAAGATGTGGTTGTTGTTGAAAAAGCAAATACTTTCAAGTTTACGATTAACACATTTATCTCACTTGTTTGCCTGGTAAGAAATGTCATTGTTTTAGCCTTAGCTTTGACTGGTATATTGGCATTGTGTTACCCTGCCCCCCGCACAGAGGTATTGCTGATATTACAGCAAGCGTGGGATGAGATATTTAGGATATTGCCAATTGTGAATTTAATTTAAATTGAAATAAAAGGAGGATTGTAATGCTTAATTGAAAATATTTTAAAATACTTTACTAAACCAATAAAGAAGACATTTTAACCGGACAGTTAAATAGGACAATATACTTAATTTACAAGGGGGGCGGATTTGAATAGTATAGAGCGAAAAAGAGTATTTGTTGATTTGGCTGGAACCGCTGCGAAATTTGCACTAGTTATGGAAATTGAATAGGAGAAAAAAGCATGAAAAAAAATGGAAAAAGAATATTAAGTTTTTGTCTTGCGGCTGTGATAGCAGTAACCACAGTTTGGTATGCCCCTCCATTAACAGCCTCAGCATCGTGGAAGACAAATATGGAGAAAGCTTTTGAGTTGCTTGCGTCCCCATCTGAAGCTACGATGCAAGTGTCAGAAGCTACACCATCGGAGGCTGTGCGGCCTGATAATAAGGCCACGCCATCGGAGACAGTACCCCCAGAGGAAAAAGCATCACCTTCTGAAGCGGAGAGGAAATTTATCAGAGTGGAACCGAAGGAGAAAGAAATTCCGGAATATTACCAAAAGGCATCCTATGCCTATGCGGGCAGAAGGTTCTGGAAGTTTGAGGACCGATATGGAAACTTACAATACCGGGATTTTGGTTTTGTCCAGGGAGAGGCAGAATTTCCCCTCTGGTATGAAGCTGACGAGAATGGAGTTGTAAATGAGGAATTCATTTCCATAAGTTTGGATGATGAATACTACGATCTTGCACCATATATATTGGAGAGTCAAGAACCAAATGATGAAAATTGGAATGAACTTGAGCGGCAGTACGAAATGACTGTAACAAACAAGGAAAAGTTGCAATTTGACAATTGGGATAGTTCCAATTACGACATTTGGCATATAAAAACAAATAAAATTGAAGAGGGGGATATTAAAGATTCTTATTTTTTCTACGGTTATATTAAGAATATTAAAAATGAAAATAATGTTAAATGGTTTGAATCTGATAAAAATGGCAATATAAAATTAATGCCAATACTACAAAGAGCAATGCTGTTAGATAATTACAGATCATTGAAATTATATTTTTATAATAATATACCAGGAGAAACAGACTCTAATTCGCCGTCTTATGATTTAACAGTTGGTAAATTTAGGAACAATGGTTTTCAATCTCAATATTCTGATGGCAGTGAAGATTTTTGGATGACTTTTAATGTAAAAGATTATAGCTTATCAGAAAATACGCAAATGATAACTTTTCCTAAATTAGAAAAAGAGGGTTATACATTTTTAGGATATCTTCCAGAATTCTTTTCTTGTTTCTCACCAACAACAAATCTTTCGTTTTTTGCGAATGATATGCAAACAAATCCGCAAAATTATGATTATTTGGTTGGCTATGATCCAAATTATGAGATTCCATTAAATGATAAATCGGGTGCTACTATATATGTACCGGCTGCGTCCTTTATGCACCCTATAAAATCCACCAAAAATTTAATGAAAACAACAACTGGATTTCCACTTATTCAGCCTGGTTCACAAACAAGTGTAACTTATTTAATAGGTGGAATAAATTCTAGTTATATTAATATGGCAGATAGGCCTAGTTCAATAAGTTTTTATGGTGTATGGGAAAAGGAAGGGATGGCTAAATTATCATTAATAGATGATACTAGGCAAATCTTTTCTCAATGGGATGCAAATAGTGTTGAATTTTACATGTTTAACTCAGCATCAGTTTATTATAGAAGTATTTCTTATAAGGAATTTGGCACAACTTTAGATATTTCAAATTTGCTAACTAAAGATCCGTTTTCAGGAATCTATGCTTATGATACTGTGTATTTAAAAGATTATATAAATTATTCAAAGTATCGTTTTGGAGGATATTTTTCAAATATTGCTGGAGGGGGCCAAAGATTAAATACTAAAAATTATACATATGATAAACCTGATGATAAATATTATGCTTATTGGTATGATCCAAATGGTACATTTTCAGCATATTATTTTGATGATGAAAATTTTACCAATAGATTAAAGAAAGAAGATGTTAAAGCTGGAGGTAAAAGCATACCACCTGAAGCACCATTAAAACCAGGATATATATTTACTCATTGGGAAGATCCCAGATCCCCTTCAATGAGACCTGATTATATAATAAAAACATTAACTTTTGTTCCTAAATATGTTAAAGAAGAATATTTTAAAGTAACATTTGAGGATTGGGATGGAAAGGTTATTAGTGAACAAAATATTCAAATAGGCAGCAATGCCATCCCACCTGCTGATCCAGTAAGGGAGGGCCATACATTTTTAGGTTGGGATAAACCTTATATAAACATACAAAATGATGTAATTATTACCGCTCAATATAAAGCAAATAATTATAACATTACACTTGACGCAAATGGTGGTCTATTTAACAGTCATGATGGAAAAACAGAGATATCATTTGAGGTAGGTGAAGGATATGATTTAAATTCCTTAATATATGGGAAGGTCGAAAATAGACCCTCAATGCAATATCATGCTTTTGAAGGATGGTATACGGAAAGGGTGGATGGCGATAAGTATGATGAATCTAAATCAAATATCATGCCATCTTCAGATTTGAACCTATATGCTCATTGGAATCGTACATCATATCAGGTAACTTATAAAGATTGGGACGGAAAAACATTAAAGACTGAGGAAGTTTCCATTGGAGCTGACGCAACACCGCCAACAGATCCAACCCGGACAGGGTACACCTTCACTAAATGGGATAAGACTTCCGCAAACATTCAGGAACATACGGTTATTACCGCCCAGTACACCATCAACAGCTATAAGCTGACCTTAGATGGAAACGGTGGAATGGTGGCTGGAGGTTCCACTAAAGCAGTACAAATTAATTATGAGGCCTCGTTCGATCAGGCTCTCACAGATGGAAGAGACCAGGCGACCCGGACGTATTATACCTTTGCTGGCTGGTATTCATCTCCAACCGGAGGAACGAAGTACAGCTTTACCGGGAATACAATGCCGGATTCCAACGTTACTGCGTATGCTCATTGGGACCGTAGTTCAAGCCTTGTTACCTATCAGGATTGGGACGGGAAAGAACTGAAAACCCAGGTGGTAGCTATTGGAGATGACGCAACACCGCCAACAGATCCAACCCGGACAGGGTACACCTTCACGAAATGGGATAAGACTTCTACAAACATTCAGGAACATACGGTTATTACCGCCCAGTATACCATTAACGGACACAAACTGATCTTAGATGGAAATGGGGGAACCATGGAAGGCAGCTCTGTGAAAGAGCTAGGTTTCAAATATGGAGAATCTTATGACCAGGCTCTTACAGATGGAAGGGACCAGGTGACCCGGACGTATTATACATTTGATGGTTGGTATTCTTCTCCAACCGGAGGAACGAGGTACGACTATACCGGGAACACAATGCCGGATTCCAATATCACTGTGTATGCCCATTGGGTCCGCAACTCAAGCCTTGTTACTTATCAGGATTGGGATGGGAAAGAACTAAAAACTCAGGTGGTGGATATTGGAGCAGACGCTACACCGCCAACAGAACCAACCCGGCCAGGCTATACCTTCTTCAAATGGGATAAGCTTTCTACAAATATTCAAGACCATACGGTTATTACCGCCCAGTATACCATAAACGGTCACAAGCTGACCTTGGATGGAAATGGGGGAACCCTGGAAGGAAGCGCTGTGAAGGAGCTTGGCTTCAAATATGGAGAATCTTATGACCAGGCTCTTGCAGATGGAAGAGACCAGGTGACCCGGACGTATTATACATTTGACGGTTGGTATTCTTCTCCAACCGGAGGAACGAAGTATAGCTTTACCGGGAATACAATGCCGGATTCCAACGTTACTGCGTATGCTCATTGGGACCGTAGTTCAAGCCTTGTTACCTATCAGGATTGGGACGGGAAAGAACTGAAAACCCAGGTGGTGGCTATTGGAGCTGACGCTACACCGCCAGCAGAACCAACCCGGACAGGGTACACCTTCACTAAATGGGATAAGACTTCCGCAAACATTCAGGAACATACGGTTATTACCGCCCAGTACACCATCAACAGCTATAAGCTGACCTTAGATGGAAACGGTGGAATGGTGGCTGGAGGTTCCACTAAAGCAGTACAAATTAATTATGAGGCCTCGTTCGATCAGGCTCTCACAGATGGAAGAGACCAGGCGACCCGGACGTATTATACCTTTGCTGGCTGGTATTCTTCTCCAACCGGAGGAACAAAGTACGACTATACCGGGAATACAATGCCGGATTCCAATGTCACTGTGTATGCCCATTGGGTCCGCAACTCAAGCCTTGTTACTTATCAGGATTGGGACGGGAAAGAACTGAAAACCCAGGTGGTGGATATTGGAGCTGACGCTACACCGCCAACAGAACCAACCCGGCCAGGCTACACTTTTTCAAAATGGGATAAGCTTTCTACAAATATTCAGGACCATACGGTTATTACTGCCCAGTATACCATAAACGGCCACAAGCTGACCTTGGATGGAAATGGGGGAACCATGGAAGGCAGCGCTGTGAAAGAGCTAGGCTTCAAATATGGAGAATCTTATGACCAGGCACTTGCAGATGGTAGAGACAACGTAACCCTCAAGTATTATACCTTTGCTGGCTGGTATTCTTCTCCAACCGGAGGAACGAAGTACGACTATACCGGGAATACAATGCCGGATTCCAATGTCACTGTGTATGCCCATTGGGTCCGCAACTCAAGCCTTGTTACTTATCAGGATTGGGACGGGAAAGAACTGAAAACCCAGGTGGTGAATATTGGAGCTGACGCAACACCGCCAACAGAACCAACCCGGCCAGGCTACACTTTCTCAAGATGGGATAAGCTTTCTACAAATATTCAAGACCATACGGTTATAACCGCCCAGTATACCATAAACGGCTATAAGCTGACCTTAGATGGAAATGGGGGCAGTATGGAAGGAAGCGTGGTGAAGGAATGGACCGTAAACTATAATGATTCACTCGACCAGATCCTTACCGATGGAAAAAATGAAGTCAGTCAGCCAGGATATACTTTTGACGGCTGGTATACTTCTCCAACAGGAGGAAATAAATACACCTACAGCGGAAACCGGATGCCAGCATCAGATATCACCGTGTACGCACACTGGAAAGAGAAATCTTACACAGCAAGCTTTGATCCTGACCATGAAAAATGGACAGGAGGTGTAATCCAGAGAGTATACACCGCTGGCACAGAACTTGGAAGCCTTCCTGCACCTGAAATCTATGGCTGGGAGTTCCTCGGCTGGTGGACAGGAATAAATGGGACTGGAGAGAAGATAGCAGAAGATACCAGAACGGGAACGCAGAATGTGGCCTACTATGGAAACTGGAAAGTGAAACAGTGCACGATTCATTTTAATAAAAACATGAGTACAGTAGAGAAAAATCCAGAAGATAAGATCATTCCCTATGGTGAGGTGGTAGGAAATCTGCCAGTCATAAATGCAGAGGGATATATCTTCTTAGGCTGGTACACAGCTCCATCCGGAGGGGACAAGGTAATAGAAACAACACCAGCACCACTTGGAGAGACGACTTATTACGCTCATTGGAATAAAAAGTCAGAACCCACGGAACCAGAACCCTCTAACCCAGGACCTTCCAAACCAGATACCACCAATGAATCCGGAAAGAACGATGAGGAGACAAAACCTGTAGATCCAGGCATTGACACTAAAACAAAGCCAACAGTACCGGATACGGGAGGAACTTTTACGGTAAATCCTGTTGATCCTCGCGATGTCACCTATACCAAACCAGACGGAACGGTAGCAAGGGATGAATGGGTTGGTGACGGAGAGGACTGGTATCATGTTAATCCTGATGGAAAATTAAATTATGATTGGTTCCTGGAAGGTGAAAAAACCTGGTACAAGCTGAACAAGGAACCAGGAGCCAAGTTTGGGGCTGCGTTAATTGGCTGGAATTACGAACCAATGGATTACAAGCGTTATTTCTTTGATCCAGGAACAACAAAAATGCTTACTGGGTGGCAGCGCATTGATAATAAATCATACTACTTCACAGAAAAGAATGAACGTGTTACCTATTTGGGAGACAATAAGATAGGGTGGTTATTTGATTTTGAGATACTTAATACACCTCTGAGTCTGTTGGACCGGCCGTATGGTTCCATGTATCGAAATGAATATACTCCAGATGGAAATTGGGTAGACGAAAACGGGGTATGCATAGATAAAAAATAGGAGGAAGAATGAACAAAAAGATGATGGAAGGGACGGCATACACATTGTGTGCCGCCCTGATAATGACATCAGTGCCAAGTTTGGAAGTTTATGCCGATACAGTCCTTCTTTCCGGGGAGCCACCCTTCCCAGGCTGAGAAGATTCATGTGCCTTCAGACCTTTGTTTATTAAACAGAGGTTTGCATTATAAAAACAACTCTGGAGAGGAAGTGATAGTTTTATGAATAGGGAAATAAGTCGTATTTCAAAACTTATTGATGTAAGAAAATATTATAATGATGCATTAAATCAAATTCGAAGCTCAGAAGATGCTTGGAAAGCTTTTTTAACAAGCGAGGGTAAGTTCATACACTATCCTTTTGACGTACAGTTAATGATTCATTCACAACGGCCAGGAGCCACGGCGTGTGCGTCTTATTCACAGTGGAACGCAATTAATTGCGTCCCACGCAAAGGAAGTAAAGGTATACCGTATGTAGATTATTCCAAAAGAAAGCCGCAGCTACAATATTTATTTGACATTGCGGATGTTATTTCAAGGAATCAAAGCCCACTCCCTCAATTGTGGAATTTTCCTGAAGAAAAAAGTTATGTTTCTGAATTGACAGGAGACAATTCTGAAAGTTCTATAGAATCAAAGATGTGGAATTACATCAAAGGGTTTATTGACCGAGAAGAGACAGAAGATTTGCTGAGAGAACTTAATAATGATGATTCTGCAATTCTTTCTAAGGAGATAGACGAACTTCAAGATTATTTTCATGCATCCGTTGCATATGCTGTTTTTTCAAGGTGTGATCTCGATTTGGATATTTGTGATAGACTCAATGAACCACTATTAAGAAATAATAGTTATTCTGTTCAGAACTTAGATTGTAATGGGCTATATGTAATAAATGATGGAATTATCAGATTTTCAAAACCAGTTTATCAGGAAATAAGGGAACAGATTAAACTATTGGAAAATGCTCCAATTAATGTAAGAGTAGAAACAGTTCCGGTGCAGACTCCTACAGATGAGAGGCTAGAAGAAACAGTTTATTCGACTGAAAGACCTTATGGCCAGCTTAAATTACCTATTTTTGAAAGCGAAGATATTAATAAAAAGGATCTTGCTATTGAAAGAATAACAGAGCCAATTACGGAGGAAGATTTTCCCGGTAATTGGAATAATCCGATTCAAGCAGATCAGATACCAAAACCATTACTTCAGACTGTTTTAAAAACAGGTGGAAATATTCAGCATAGTAAATTCCAAATTGAAAAATTTTATGTTGGTACTTCGGCATTAGAAGTTGCATCAGATCGAGCTAAGGCTATTAAAAAAGAATATGGTCAATCAGGAAGTTCTTTTAAGCCAGACGATGGCTACGAAGGTGTATATTCTATTAGTACAATGGCCAAGGAAATGGAACTACAATGGAAAACGCAAGGATTATGTTATCGGGCTAAAGTGGCATGGAATACAGTTGAAAAGACAATCCACTCAATGATTAGCGCAGACGAATATATTACCCCAGAAGAACGACTGGAATACAGGAAAGAAATTGCTTTCAGTGCAGCTATGAATAATACACATGGTTTTATTAAAATAGGGGGAGCTGGAGATTTCATAGAGTTTGAGCGGAAAGGAGAGATTTGGACAAATCCTTCTGCTGAAATTATGTTGCCAGAAACTGCGGGAGAAATATCAGAGGACAAGCTTGAACAGATTGCAGAAATTTCTTATACGGTTGATACACTTAGTGGTTCCAAGCTATGTGTGAATGAAATAAAACTGAAAATGATGCAGGAAGGTTTGGTTATTTATTCACCAGATGAGTCTGGTTCTTTGGTACAGACGTATTCCGCAGATGAATTTAATCCGGAGTATGATTTGATGGAAGCTGTACAATCCAGTACCTCTTTGGATTTTACAGTTGAACAGGACATTACACTTGATTATAAACAAGTCATAGAAGTGAACAAAGATGAAATAAATATTGATATTTCATCGCCAGGTAATTATAGAATTGAAGATTTACATTTAAATGATGGTGGTGGGCCTAAGGCCAAGTTTAAGCAAAATATAGAAGCAATTAAAGTATTAAAAACAATAGAGGCGGATCAACGATCTGCCACATATGAAGAACAAGCAGTTTTGGCTGGTTTTGTAGGATGGGGTGGTCTCGCATATGTATTTGATGAGTCGAAAGATGCCTGGGCAAATGAATACCAGGATTTACATGAATTGTTGACAAAGAATGAGTATTTAGCAGCCAGAGCGTCAACACTAAATGCCCATTATACATCTCCATTAATTATCCAAAGTATATACCAGGCACTTGAAAATATGGGGGTAAAAAGGGGGAACATTTTGGAACCGGCCTGTGGTTCTGGTAACTTTTTTGGTATGCTTCCGGCTTCCATGTCTGAATGTCAGCTGTATGGTGTTGAACTTGATGATTTGACTGGTAGAATTGCAAAACAACTTTATCCGGATGTAAATATAAGCATTACTGGGTATGAAAAAACTAAATACCCAAATAATTTTTTTGATGGGGTTGTGGGAAACGTCCCCTTTGGTGATTACAAAGTCTCTGATCGTATCTATGATAAGTATAATTTTTCTATTCATGATTATTTTATTGCTAAGGGCCTAGATCAGCTGCGCCCAGGTGGTGTGATGGCTGTGATAACTTCCAGCTGGACCATGGATAAGAAAAACTCATCAGCCCGAAAGTATTTTGCTGAGAGAGCTAATTTAATAGGTGCAATTCGTCTGCCTGACAATGCATTCAAAGCAAATGCTGGCACGGAAGCAGTGACAGATATACTTTTTTTCCAAAAGTTAGATCATGTACCTGATCCTAACCCGCTATGGTTATATGTGGATCAAAATATTAGAGATAAGGATCCTATAAGAGTTGGGGATATCGTGACAACAAGTCAATATGATTATTCCACATACAGGAAAAAAGAATTTGATGCACGAGTCATAGAAATTCAGCAAATGGATAATAAAGTATTCTACGATTTACAGGCACTAGATGATAGCCAGACTGAACTTAGACAAAATGATGAGAACGTTACATTAAAAGAACGTGGAGGAATGGTCTATAGCTGTAACCGCTATTTCATAGAAAATCCTCATATGGTACTGGGAGAATTTCAATTCGTATCCGGTCCGTTCGGTGAACGATTGACATGCAGGGCTACCGATTCTGATTTGAATGATAAGCTGAAAGCTGTGGTTAATAAATATATCCATTGTGAATTTTCTAATACTTATGTCAAAAGCGATGCTGAAGCGGAAAAAACAAACATTATTTCGGCAGATCCCCAGGTTAGAAACTATACCTATGCTTTGGTGAATGATGATATTTACTATCGCACAGATTCAGTTATGGTTTTAGAGCAAATAAGTTCTAAGGATTTGTCCCGGATGAAAGCAATGATTGAATTGCGGGATATGGGGTATGAGTTGCTGGATGCAGAACTAAATAATGATTCCGATTATAGCATTGATGCTAAAATGTCGAAGCTAAATGAGCTATATGATATATTTGTTGAACATTTTGGTGTAATTCATTCCAAAGAGAATAAGAAGCTGTTTTCAAAGGATGTTACATACAGTTTTCTGTGCAGCTTTGAGATAATGGATGATAACAATGATGTTTCCGGAAAAGCAGCATTATTCTCAAAACGTGTTATCAATCCCAAAGCTGAGATAACACATGTAGACACGGCAAATGAAGCATTGATGATGTCATTATCAGAAAAAGGGCGTATTGTTCTTGATTACATGGCCGGACTTGTGGGGAAAGAGAAAAGCGAGCTAGTTTCTGATCTGAGAGGGGTAATTTTTAAAGACCCAGATAAAACCGGTGAGGATGAGTATTCGGGTTTTGTCACTGCCGACGAATATCTGTCTGGAAATGTAAAACGTAAGCTGGAGAAAGCCATACAAAGTGTGGAGCAAGATTCACAATATGATATAAACGTACAATATTTACAGCAGGTACAGCCTGAACCGTTGGAAGCATCGCAAATAGATGTACGCTTGGGAGCTACCTGGATTGAGCCGGAATACATTGAACAGTTTTTAAAAGAAACATTTCAATTGCAAGATTGGCGATTTACAGATACGGCAAATAAAAGTGAGCGTCTTACGGTATCGTTTGAAAAACTCAATGGTGAATGGAATATCAGTAATAAGGTTGTAGGTGATTCAATACTCCTTGCTACTACCAAGTATGGTACTCCAAGAAAAAATGGGTTTCATATCCTTGAAAACTGTTTGAATTTACGAGATTCAAAAGTTTATGACCAGAAGTGGAACACTGAGAAACAGCGTTACGACTCCATTCTGAATAAAGAGGAAACAGCCACATGTAATCAGAAAGCCGAAGCGATAAAGGCCGAATTCGAGAACTGGATATTTGCGGAACCAGATCGTAGAAATTATCTCGTACATAAGTACAATAATCTTTATAACAACAATCGGCCACGACAGTATGATGGATCTCATCTTACCTTTCCGGGAATGAACCCGGAAATCAAGCTGATGCCCCATCAAAAGAATGCGGTAGCCCGGACTCTATATGGTGGTAATGCTCTGCTTGCTCATGTGGTTGGTGCTGGAAAGACGTATGAAATAACTGCGTCGGTGATGGAACAGAAGCGAATCAGTTTATGTAATAAAGCTATGATTGTAGTTCCTAACCACCTTACTGAGCAATGGGGGCGAGAGTTTACCGATTTATATCCCTCAGCTAACACTTTAGTTGCAAAAAAGGATGATTTTATTCCAGCCAGAAGGCGGGAATTTTGCTCAAAAATTGCTACTGGGGAGTATGATGCGGTAATAATTGGTCATACGCAGTTTGAAAAGATTCCGTTATCAGTTGAGCGGCAGCGGTATTATATTGATCGTCAAATAGCGGCTATAGAGAGAGCTATTGAAGAACAAAAGGCAGAGTCCGGACAATCGTTTACTGTTAAACAGCTGGAAAAAACAGAAAAGAGATTACAGGCCAAGCTTGAAAAGCTAAATAATGAAGGAAAAAAAGATAATGTAATTACATTTGAGCAGTTGGGAATTGATAGATTGTACGTTGATGAAAGCCACAGCTATAAAAATTTATATCTCTATACCAAAATGTCAAATGTAGCTGGCATTCAGCAGACCGAGGCTCAGAAAAGTACCGATATGTACATGAAGTGCCAGTATATGGATGAGATAACTCCGGGAAAATGTGGCATTGTGTTTGCATCTGGTACACCAATCAGTAATTCAATGACAGAACTGTACACAAACATGCGTTATCTTCAGTCAGATTTACTAGAGCGTTATGGATTAGAGAATTTCGATGCATGGGCTTCCACTTTTGGTAATATTCAAACGGCCATAGAGCTGTCTCCAGAGGGAACTAATTACCGAGCTAAAAAAAGGTTTTCAAGCTTTTTTAACATCCCAGAATTAATGAGTCTCTGGAAAGAGGCAGCTGATGTTCAAACAGCCGATATGCTTGATTTGAGTGTACCAACAGCTACTTATGTAAATGTCAAATTAAAGCCGACTAAGCTGCAAGAGAAGATGGTGGAATCTTTAGCTGAACGGGCTGATGCAGTGCGGAATGGGGATATTGATCCAAGCGTAGACAATATGCTGAAAATCACAAACGATGGCCGCAAGTTGGCCCTGGACCAGAGATTGATTAGTCCCAACATGCCGGATGTACCTGTTTCCAAGGCGAATGTTTGTGCACAGAAGGCATATGAGATTTGGGAGCAGACCAAGGCTCAAAGGTCTGCACAAATCATATTCTGTGATTTATCAACACCAAAGCCAGACGGTAGTTTCAGTGTCTACGATGCAATTAAAAAGAAATTGGTTGAACTGGGAGTGCCTACGGAAGAAATTGCATTTATACATGACGCAAAAACTGATATACAGAAAGATAAACTATTTAAGCAGGTTAGAAGCGGAGAGAAGCGATTCCTGCTTGGTTCGACTTTTATGATGGGAGCCGGAACTAATGTGCAGCGGAACCTGATTGCTGAACATCATCTGGATGTTCCATGGCGGCCATCAGATATAGAGCAGCGTGAAGGGCGAATTATCAGGCAGGGCAATGAGAATGACCATGTTTGGGTTTTCAGGTATATAACAAGCGGCACGTTCGATGCATATTCCTGGCAGGTCATCGAGAATAAGCAAAAGTTTATCAGTCAGATTATGACTTCCAAATCTCCGGTCCGTAGTTGTGCTGACCTGGATGAACAATCTTTATCTTATGCAGAGGTTAAGGCATTGGCTACCGGCAATCCATATATTAAAGAAAAAATGGAGTTGGATATTTCTGTAAGCCAGTTAAATCGGGAACTTGCAAACCATAAGAGCAATATTTATCGGTATCAGGATGATTACACAATAAAGTATCCGCAGGAAATAAGTCGGTTGAAGAACCTAAATTCTGGCATTATGAAGGATATCGAGCTATACAAAAGTAATGCACCAGTCGGTGATGAATTTTCCATGGTAATAGGAGATAAAACATTCACTGATCGAACGGAAGCTGGGGAGGCGTTGATAGCAGCGGCAAATGAAGCCTGTATCTTACGAAATACCGAACACCAGCTGGGGACCTATCTGGGATTCAAAATAACTGCAAGAAAAGGTGATTTTTCTATAGTTCCTCAGATTATTATTGGCGGGGAGATTAAATATATATTCGATTTGAGCATGAATGCGGTTAGTAATATATCTTCAATCACACGGACTTTCCACTCGCTTGAGGAAAGAGTTAAGTCCAATGAGGAGAAATTATCTGCAGCTGAGAAACAGTTGGAAATTGCAAAAATAGAATCAGAGAAACCTTTTCCGAAGGAAGAACTCTACAAAAGTCAGATTGAACGCCTGCAAGAATTAAATGCTTTATTGGGGATATCTGAGAAAGAGCAAAACGAAACGGGGGTTATAGATGATTCTACGACTATTAAAGTTGAAGCAATAAAAAGTGAATCGTCCTGGATTGCGTTTGCGGCCTATAATCCGGATGATCATCCAGAAGAATACGATATAGTACCAGATATGGATACGGTAGAATTTATTATCGTAGGAGAAGAAAATATGAATGAAATGAATAATAATCAATCAACTTTGGATAATGGACCAGAGATGGTAAAGTCGGCTGAAAGGAAGCAGGACCTTGAAAATATGAGGGAATTTGGATATGAGTTGTTCCGTATTGGCTATCCTAAAGAGCATGTTTATTTTCAGTCACTCAAAGATGAGAACGATGTAATTGAATTTGAATATAAAGATGATGTGAAGGGATTCGTTACTGAGACAAAAACAGCTATGAATCAATATACTGTGGAGGAATTACAGGCTTATCATGCTGGTGATTATAGCAAGATTAACTCTGGTTCAATTGACGAAAAAGCAGTTGAAGTTGCAATAAGGCAGCTTTTGGATATTAGACAACGAGAAGGGCGTCATGTTCGTCAGGGAGATCCCCAAATTTTTATTGATGGTCATGTTTGTAATATTATAGATGAGTGGACATGGAATCAAGATGATTATATTATGGGGCAATGCGTGGATGACCCCACATTCTTTTACGTTACTGTAGGAGGTCAAACTTTTGAGTTCGATAGTAGGCCGAACAGATTTGATGTTGAGGATCATTATATCCATTTCTTATCAATGCGGGATATTGACCGTCACGAAGCAGAATACGGGGCTGATGGGCGACGGGCTTTTCCTCATTTGAACGATGCCCCACATGATATTGTATTTGAGCAGGTAGAAAACCTTGAGTCTATGCTGGACGAAAAGGAAAAGGGAATCAAATATGACCTGGTATTTGGCAGTGTTGGAAATGGAATTACTGTATGGAATCAGAAGGAACCAATTTATTCCCGTCCAGAGGATGAGGTGCATATGGTATCCGATTATCGTACATTAGCTTATATTTCACCAGATGGAGCCAAGGTAACATGGTATGCTGAAAATCTTCCAAATGTTGTAATTTCATCAATTGAGGTTGCAGCTGAAGAACAAAGGGAAAAGTATAATCCAGACATACTTACTGCAAGAGGAATTGATGTAGAAAGGGATTTGTCAGATTTGTCAAATGACTCATTATCAGAATTTCTTAAAGATAAAGAAGTGACTTATATTGTTGAATCAGTGGAACGCTATAAAAATGGGCAAATTGATTCTGGTGATAAATTTATATTATCAACAAAAGAATTTATGGAACCCTTAAAGGCATTCGGAGATAAAAATGATGAGGAACACAATCTGTATGTGTGTATTGTGGAGAATGAAAACCGTCTAATATATGTGATTAATGAGAAGCAATTGGAGCATGAAGCCAAAAGATATTTATTGCAATTGCAGGAATCTGAAACGAATCCCATTGTTAGAATTGATTTTAGTGAATCTGGCATGTTTCAGGATTCGGAATATATGAGTTTCATTGATGCGTATAATCGCCTTGCTGGTTATAATAAGGCAGCAACAGAAATGAACATTTTGGGATATCATAAAACCTATTTTTCTATCTGTACATTAAAGGAAAATAAAGTGCATATTTATGATGGGCGTTATGATATCGGTTCAGATTCGGGTAGTCTGCTGGAACATATACAGGATCTAGCTCAATATGGAACTAGTGAAATATATAAAGCAATGATGAAAGCTCAATGTAATCAAGAAGAGTATAAGCAATGGGAAATTGAACAGGATAAAATTATTAGTGAATGGATTCCGGGTTTACAGTCAGCCGTTATGAAACAAGTTGATAAAGAATCTGATATTGCCAAGTACCAGCAAGAATATAAAAACTTTTATATGGAGGATAGGCTACTTGAAGAAGAAAAGAAAAGTCTCATAGGCCCGTTATCCTTAGATGATAAACAATATATATTTTATCAGAACGGAAATCAAATTCGGAAAGATGTAACATTTAAGGAAGCAGCACTTGGGTTACTAACTGCAAAAGGTTGTGGAAACGGGAGAGAGTATCTTCTTACTATGAAGGTATTAGATCAGGAGATTCCTATTCTTCGTGGCTCCAATGCTAAGTTAGAAATACCAGTACCAGAAATTGATAAGGTAATTGACATATCTGAGAATAGTGATATGAAAAATATCCTTGGATATGTGATAGCTACTGTTAAACCGAGTGTGATAGATCCATATAATGATTTGGATTTGTCTTTTGAAGAATATGCAGCACATGAAGGCAACAATATCTGGCAGAATCCGGCCGTTGTATATCGGGCCAGTGATATTTTTGTCAGTGTATATGAAGAAACAGCCCTTAATGAGCTGAATAAGGAATTTAAATGCTACTTAAAACCACAAGATATTTTGGAAATATCAGAACGAAAGTGTTTAGGTAGTAAACCAGTTACTTTATCAAAGAAAGTGGAAACTTCGATAGAATCGGTAAAATCATTGGTTGAAACCTATGTAGCAGAAAAGCCAGAATCACCCCAACCAGAATCAGTTTTGCAGCCTGATTAAATTGTTGTTAAGGAGGGTATTATGCCCTCCTGGAAAGGAAATTTATATGAATGATGGAACATTATCTCCAGTTACGTTTGTTAGCGTAGATAATATACAGGTTGATTCCTATTTCCCGGTGGAACTGATAGAGAATGGAACATGTTTGATTATGGCACTCTTGATGATTTTCTACAAAAACAATCCTTACCATTTGGATTATATGTTAATTAGAAAATCAGCTCTGGATATGTATACTGAACCACTGCGTTATACGATTGGTGATAATTTGATTTTAAAAGATATTTGCCAGGACGTAGAGAGGCAGTTCGGCGGCTCATTTGGAAATATTTATATCCAAATGATGGATAATGAAACTAATGAGATAGTCGGTATATCATTTTGGCAAGAGAGAAAACAAGAACGTTCATTTAGTATCGCATATCATGTAGATTCAGAAAGCAAGAAAAAATTACCCAGCTTCACTAAACAGGTATACATAACTTTTGTACTGCAAATGGAACAGTTATTACAAAAGCTGGAGTTACCAGAAATTGAAACTGATATAGCTTGAGAAGAAGATTATTCAGGAGTGTACTGAGGAGGAAAATCCAGATGGAGTGGAGGATCCGGGCTTACCATTTAATTAAGTTAGAAAATTATTGTCGATGATATTAATTACAGGAGAAATCATATGAAAAAATTAGTTATTGCAGAAAAACCTTCAGCTGGAGCTGATATGGCAAAGGTACTTAATTGTACACAAAAAAAGACAGGTTACATAGAAGGGGACCGCTATATTGTTACCTGGGCGATAGGACATCTAGTAGGTCTTAAATATCCGGAGGAACATGATCCGAGATACAAACAGTGGAGATTAGAAGATTTGCCTTTTCATTTTTCTTTTCAGGATTCTTTAAAAGTATTATCAAACACTAAAATTCAGTTTCAAGTTGTTAAACAACTAATAAATCGGGCTGATGTGGATTCTATTATCAATGCTGGAGACGCTGGCCGAGAAGGGTATCTGATTCAGGAATGGATTTATCGTCTTGCCGGGAATCGGAAGTCTAAAAAGGTTTTATGGGCATCCTCGCTGACAGATGAAGCTTTGAAGAAGGCGTTTGCGAATTTAAAAGAGCCAACAGAGTTTAAATTGCTGCTGGAAGAGGCAGAAGCCAGGGCGATGGGGGATTATAGTATGGGAATCAACTATAGCAGAGCCTTGACGTTAACAATTGGAAAACAGAAGACTATGTTATCTTATGGCCGTTGTCAAACCCCATTGCTGCATCTTATTGTACGGCGTGATAATGAGATTGAAAGTTTTGTCTCACAACCTTATTACAATATTGAATTACAGTACAGTAAAGGCTTTAAAGGAACATTATTACTAGATGGTAAAATCGCAGATATTTTTGATGAAGAAGAGGCAAGACATCTTGAGAAGAAATTACAAGGTGACCATAGACCGGCCATTGTAATGGAATACATCAGTACTGACAAGCAACGGAAAGCGCCGGCACTTTATAATCTTGCAGAACTGCAAAAAAATATGGGTAGCCATTACGGGTATGCTCCAGAAGAGACTTTAGCAATTGCTCAAACATTGTATGAAAAATATAAAGTATTGAGCTATCCCAGGACCGATTCCAGAGCTTTGAGCATGGACTTATATCGTGAAGTGGGAGAACACATTAAAAGCTGTAAATGGGGGAAATATGAATCGTTTGTTGATCGGATTGATCTTTCGACAATTCAGCCGGATAAAGCATATTTTAATGACGTTAAGGTTACAGACCATCATGCACTTATTCCAACGATTCATTCCGATATGAAACAAGCTTTTTCACAAATGACAGAGCCAGAGCGAAATGTGTTTGAAGCAGTGGTACGTTCTTTCCTTGCTATCTTTTATCCGCCTTATGAATATCAAGTGACTGAAATTGTAACAGAAAAGGCCGGCTGTAATTTTAGCAGCAAAGGTACTGTTATTAAATCATTAGGATATAAAGAAGTTTTTAATCTGGAAGAAAAAGAAGATGATAGTAAAGAGATCCTGCCAGTTTTAGAGAAGGGGAATGAGTTAAATGTTGATGGAGTTAAGGCAATAGACAAAAAGACCAAGCCGCCGGCACGATATACCGTTTCCAGTATTATAGCTTTGATGGAGAAAAATCATATTGGAACAAGTGCGACTAGGGGAGAAATAATTAAAAAGTTGATGAATCAGAGAAATCCTTATATACGCCTGGAAAAAGGTAAATACTATTCTACAGAACTAGGCCGTGATTATATTAATGTACTGCCTGAAGCATTAAAAGATGTGGAATTAACGGCTAAATTTGAGAAACAGTTACAAGAAATATCAGCTGGTAATATAACGAAAGAAGCTTTTTTACAGCAACTTAAAGATGAGGAAGTGGAAATCATTGGAAATCTAAAATCCTGCCAAGAGACTGTTGGTATTAGCTCTGCTCCTCAAAAGACACCAGAATCGTCAAATCTTCGGTGTCCAAAATGTGGGAAGTCAGTCAGAGAGAACACAAAAGCATTTGGCTGCACTGGATATAGAGATGGTTGCGATTTTACAATTTGGAAAGAAAAGGCAGGGAAAAAGGTTACTGAATCTATGGTGAAACAGTTAATATCCAAAGGTAGTACTAGTGTATTAAAAGGTTTTAAAAAGAAGGATGGAAGTACTTTTGACGCTGCATTGGTCCTGGTTGATGGAAAAGTCGAATTTAAGAGAGGATAGGTAGAATTATGAAAGAAGAACGTGACGGAAATCAATCCAGAAAAATGCAGGAACAACTAGGCCGATTCAAAAAATTTGTGCGTTATCCAGAAGGAGCAGAGATGTATTCCATGGGGTTAAGCTCTTTCACAAAATTGGCCAAAGAAGCGAAAGCGGTTCATAAATGGGGTAATATTGTGCTAGTTAATATCAACATCGTAGATGAGTATTTAGAGACGTTCAAAGAACCATAAATTGATAAAAATAGGAATTGGTAATAAAATGGAAAACACTTGACATAGTGTGCTACATAAAGTATAATATAAATGTAGACTAAAGAGGAGCTGATAATATGGATGGTAATCCAATTCGTAAGAAGATGGGCAGGCCTCAGATTGAAAAGCCTAAAGCTAAAGTCCTCAGAACAAGAGTGACAGATGAAGAATATGAAAATGTGATGACATACGTTGATGAGCATCATATGACACAATCAGAACTGGTTTTAGGAGCTATTAAAAAGTGTTATCCTGAATGTTTTAAATAACAGGATAAATCCATTTTGTTACCTTTCCTGTATATTAGGAAGAGGTGTCAACTTGGCTACATCAAGGAAAGATTCAAAAGGGAGGGTATTGTATCCTGGTGAATCTCAAAGGAAAGACGGAAAGTATATTTACCAATATCATGATGTAAATAGAAAACGACGAGTTGTTTATGCAGGCGATCTACAGGAACTGCGACAGAAGAAAAAAGCTATTGAACATGATATTGCGGATGGTGTTGATGCATATGCTGGGGAACGAACTACCCTGAATGCGGTATTTGACCGATATATGAGAGGGAAAATCAACCTTAAGCAGTCCACACGGACGAATTATATGTATATGTATGATAATTATATTCGGCCAACTTTTGGTAACAGATTCATTAGTAAAATCAAATATTCTGATGTGAAAGAATTTGTTAACAGTTTTATCACGGAAAAAGATTTTAAAATGAACTCAATCGAGGTAATACATACATTGCTGAATCCCACCTTTACATTGGCAGTCAGAGATGGTCTTATCCGGGTCAATCCTGCATCTGGTGTAATGGCAGAAATTAAAAAGAGTTGCGATTGGGAAGGAAGTAAACGAGAAGCCTTAACTATTGAGCAGCAAACTGCATTTATTAACTATGTTGCTGATAGCCCTATCTATCATCATTGGTTACCACTATTTGTTGTTTTTCTGGGAACAGGAGGACGATTAGGTGAGATTACCGGATTAACAGAATCGGATCTCGATTTTAAAGAACGGACAATAAGCATTAATCATAATTTAGTATACCGTGTGCAAGACAATGGATCATGCGAATATCATATCAACACACCTAAAACGAAAAATAGCATAAGAGAAATTCCAATGTTGGAAGATGTTTGTAATGCTTTGTTGCTGGAGAAGAGATATCAAAAGCAGAGAGGTGGCTGTAAAGACGAGATTGACGGTTATAAACGTTTTGTCTTTACTAATCGTTACGGGAAGGTACATAACCCTATGGTAATTAATAGAGCCATAAAATGTATCTATAAAGCGTACAATAAGGAAGAGTCTGAACAAGCAGAGCAGGAAGAACGAGAACCGTTTTTGTTACCGCATTTTACTGTACATTCGCTTCGACATACTTTTTGTACCCGGTACTGTGAGAACGAATCAAACGTAAAGGTGATACAAATGATTATGGGCCATGCAGACTTTTCAACAACAATGGATGTATATGCGAAAGCTACCAAAGAGTCAAAGAAAGAATCTTTTAGTAATTTAGAAGGTAAAATAAGAATTTTTTAGCGGAGTGTCCAGTGTGACCGATGCTGATATTTATACATCAAGTTTACATCAAATCTTATTAAGTATATCAATTTAACCTCAAATTCATAAAGCGGGATAAGTTGATATAAAGCCTAAAATCACTCCTATTACAAAGGAGATAAGGCAATATAAAGTGATGTAAAGATATATAACGAATTGTGTTTTTTATTCCCGACGATGAAGAGCTTGGAGAAATAAGCATAGTAAAATCAATGGTTTGAGAGGTTGGAAGGAAAGATTTACGACCAACTTACGACCGAATATAAGAGAGCACGTTCAAATAGAAATAGGACTTCCAAAGTGGAAGCCCTATTTTTGTTATTCTTCTTTTGTTAGGTCTGATATTTTACTTTCAAGCCAAGATTGAGCTGTTGTTTCATCTTGTTCTATAGCCATTTCAACAGCCCGTTTAGCACATTCAAGAAGTTGTTTAGATGCTGATAATAAAAGCTGTGATTTTTGTATAAACTCTTTAATTCTATTGTGCATAGATTCATCCAATAAAGGTATAGGAATCTGTAAAATGTCATCATCCTTTATTACTGGATAAGAAGTGCCTACATTGAATTTTAGGAGCCAATCTTTATACAAAGAGGTTCTAAACAAAACCTGTAAAGTTTGAGCCGGATATGTTCCCTTTTCACGGAGAACGGTGAATGCACCACTGACAAGCAGGTTATCTTTGTTAAGTATCGAAACAGCACCTCGATATGGGCGGACTGTTGAAATAAGCAGGTCACCTTTTTGCGTCATTATCTTTGCATTTGCTGGAAGATTTTCAGTTGCAACAACGTTGTATTCTGACGAACCATTACCAATATCTATATCACCTATTTCAACATAAGGATATTCTGTCAATTCTCTACTACACTTGGTTTTTACTAGTTCAAATTCATCGCCAGGAGTTGTACAACCTTCAGAGTAATTCAAAACATGATTTTCAAAATCATCATATTTCGGTTGATAATACTCCGCATCAAGCCTGCCTGTGCTTCCAAAACTCTCAGTAAATGATTTTACAGATACACCACCGTTTGTGATAGCAGACATATCTATGCCGATTCTGGCTAAAAGCATTTCCTCAGCTTTAGTAAAAGAACGATTTGATTTGTCTTGTAATAATTCAACATCTTTTAACAATGTTTCAAACATCAATTGAAAGGAATCAGAAAATTCAGGTACTATAACTGCTTTTAGGTCATCTAAGTTTAATCCCTTCTGAATGGCACCTCTTTCTTGTCGAACAAGTAAACTTTTACCGTATTTTGAGTTTAAATAACATGTAAGGTAGTAAGGGTTAATGTTTTTTGTTCTTATAACTGTGCTTTTACAACTGAATATTCCAGGAACATCCTTTTCACGAACAATGCATGTATTTCCTATT
This sequence comes from Lacrimispora sphenoides, assembly GCF_900105215.1. Taxonomy (NCBI): domain Bacteria; kingdom Bacillati; phylum Bacillota; class Clostridia; order Lachnospirales; family Lachnospiraceae; genus Lacrimispora; species Lacrimispora sphenoides. The sequence continues at coordinate 67,500 of NZ_FOIP01000002.1, forward strand.
GTGCCCACAACAGATACAAGTATATCGCCAGGTATAAGAGCATACTTACTTAGACGCTCATAATCTTCTTTAGCAATGTATCGTGGAGAGGTTTCTAATAACTCAAATGGTTTGACATCTTGTCCTCTAACATATCTGTAATCTGGAATATCTACATAATTACTTGTATCATAAGCAGAACCAAAAGGCCCGATTAAAAAATTTGCAACATTAGATAAATATTTATGCGGTAAGTTTTCAACTTTATGTTTATAATTAAGATGTATTTTTTGATAGTATTCTGCATCTAATCTAGTAGAAAAATCCAGTTCGCTTATTAAAACTTCACTGCATTCATGCCCATCCATTAAAGCCTTGTACTCAGCTTCATTGAAAGGTTCAGTGGATGGGCTTATTGAAAAAAACTTAAACCTTCTTTCTTGGCAAATTCAGCAAAGGCTTCTGCAATTCCGTTTTGACTGTAAATATTGTTAGGATTAGAATTTGCAAGTTCAGGGTCATGATTAAACAAATCATGTCTTACAAAAATATGTCCATGGGTATCTTTAACACGTTCTGTTCTTTCTGTAACATCCTCGGCAATTAGATAGTATTTTTGCATATTCTTATCCAGCGAATTATACTCATCAAGAGAAATCAAATCATGTGTGTTCTCACCAAGGATATCAACTTCTTTGTAATGAGCTTGGTCAGCTTCTGATAATGCAAGAAACTCTTCAATACTTAAGTTCTCATCGTAATCATCAGAATCTTTCTTTTTGTTCTTAAGTGTAAAGGATACATTTTTGAGTATCCATTTCTTGTGTGAATCGAGTTCGCCGTGGTCGGAGATAAATAAATCCTTTACAAAATCTGCGGAACCGTCTGTGCTAAGGTGTTCTTCAACTTCTTTACGAGTGCTGACTTTAACTGTGTAGTCAGATTTTTTTTCAGCTGAATCGTATTCTTCCTTTGTTACTTCTTGCTTATCAGATTTTCTAATGTAATGTGTTTCAGTAATGTATTTGTAGCTGTTCCATGTAACATAGTTTTCAGTAACGTAAATTTTATCACCAGAATTATCCTTACTTGGCTTCTGCATGGTGGCAAAGAAAATAGGATAATCAATAATTCCGTCAGCATTAGGTTCAGGTTTAGGGCAGATGTTAGGAAATCCGCAGTTTTCGTCAGTCCATTTTTGTACAAAGAGAACGCTGGTCTTGGTTCCAGTATGCGGTTTAAATACGTTTCCGTGTAATCCCACTACAGCAAGAATACGACATCTTTCAGATATATAGTCACGTATTAGCTTATCACCTGAATTATTAAATCTACCTTGAGGTAATACAACCGCCATACGTCCACCGGGTTTAAGAAAGTTTAGATTTCTTTCAATAAATAGAATATCTCTTCCTACTTTGTTTTGCAGTTTACCTTTAGAGTTGTGACCTAAATCATAAATCTCAAGTTGTTCAGAATTGTCTAGGTCTCCTGCAAAAGGTGGATTTGCCATTAAAATATCGAAATTGAAAGCTTTATATTTTTTCTTGTCTGAATGTGACGTAGGAGAAGCGCTGAGATTGGAAAGCTTTGCAAAACCTTCAGTGTATTTTCCACGCCATTTATCAACTTCAAGGAAGTTCTTTTTCCAGTTCGGATAGTCAAGTGAATTTAAGTAAATAACGTTTGTATGTCCATCACCAGCTATGATATTCAACATTCTTCCTACACGTACAGATTTTTCGCTAAAATCAATACCAAAGACATTGTTTTGCACATAAGCAAGCTCTTCTGGTTTTCGAGCTCTTGTGGTAAATAGATTAAAGGACTCAGGATTAAGTTGTTTCCATACATGAAAAATTGAATGCATAGGAAAACCGCAGCTTCCGGCTGCTGTATCAATCATTTTTTCAGTAGGTTTAGGATTAAGTATTTTTACACACATATCGATAACATATCTAGGTGTAAAGTATTGTCCCATTCCCTCTTTTTGATTTTGATTTACCAAATGTTCAAATGCATCATCGATTACTTCAAGATTAGAATTAAAGAGTTTTACGTTTTGTAATTCTTTAACGCAGGATTTAACGGTAGCTCTTTGCATATCGAGAAAACCATCAGGCTCAAATACACCAGGCCATTTTGTTTTCGCTTCATTAAAAAGTTGGGTCATATTTTGATAAACATCGTCTAAAGAATCATCCTCTTTAACTCTAAATCGCATAACTCTAAAATCAGAATCATCAATATCTTTGAGTGCAACATGATATTTGGTCATACCAATAGCAATTTCATCAGCATCCTGACTTGATAGAACTTCATCATAAAGTTTTATAAAAATGAGCTTAAATATTTCCTCAAAGGCTTTATCGCTAGAATCATTTGCACCAAATCTTTGCTCAACGTTCAGAATAATATCCTTAAGAGTTTCTGTTTGCAATCTATCCTCTTGAATAAGTTGTTTTAAGGTGAATCTTCGATTGTTTTTCCATTCATCAATATCTTCACCGTTACTTGGAAATTTATCTATAACAAGAGCTTCATCAAATGCAGGTGCCTCATAAAATTTCAAAAGGTTGTCGCCGTTTGCAATAACACCTATCTTAGGAAGTTTTAGACGACAATAAGATTGCATCTGCTGGAAGGGAGTAGAGGATTCACCGTCAGCAGTGACGTTTTCGTCTTTGATTTCGGGACGTTTTACTTCGATAATCATATCAATTTTGGATTTATCGTCTTTATTGAATACAGCAATGTCAATTCGTTTATTTTTAATGATTTCCTTTCCTGCATATACGGCAGGGAGTTCAAAACAGAGTTGTTTTTTGGTATAGCCATAAACTTCAATAAGTTTATATGCATAGTATTGTCTTACAATCTCTTCAGGCGTCAGTTTAAAGTAATCCCCGTTATCATTTTTACCACGGACAACACATTCAACGCCCGGTTCCCCATCTGCTCTATCGTGTATACGACTATTAATCCAGTCTTTGTCTTCTTGAGTAAACTGGGAAATATGAGAAGCCTCTTCAGGCTTTAGGATTTGTTCGATTTTCTTTGGCATTTTTCTATTCTCCTTTGGTGTTTGAATTATCAAGTAATTGCTTGTTCATTTCGCGTAATAAATCTGATTGTTTCCAACCTTGTTTTTGCTCATCGGGATAGATGAGTTGTTCTGGCATGGAAACGATAGCTTCGCTTTCGTTATGTGCATTATTTTTGTTTCGTTCATAGAAAGAAGAAATCTCTCGTTCTATCCAAAGTTCTCTTACATCGTCAGGTACACCTTTTGTGTTTCTTGCGTGAGCGACATGAACAAGGTAGTCAAAAAGAACTTTATCTATCTTTAAAACTGGATATTCAAAAGTCTCAATGCCATCGCTTGTATTTGCATATTTCAAAGAAACATATTTTTCTAGTAATGAAAGAATAGAGTCGTCGTTCTTTCCAGTACAAATATAATCATGTGAAACATTGTAATGTTCGGCTATACTATACTGATTTTCTAATGTTAATTGAGTTTCGCCATTTTCAATTTTTGAAATGGAATTTTGAGATAAACCGATGGCTTCACCAAGTTCTGTTTGGGATTCGCCCCTTTTTTCGCGTAGGTTTTTTATTCGTGAGCCTACTTCTTTTTGCCTAACATTGAAATCCATAGCGCCTCCTTCTATATAAAATAATACATTAGTAATTATAACTCTAAAAGATATCACCTACAAGGATAAAATGATATTGGATGATGAATTATAAATCCAAAGTTAATAATTTTGTAGATAAACGGCTACTTTGTAATTCCTAATAATATTGAATATACTACAATCAACGGAAATGCAACCGAATAATGCTAAAGCCGATATCGGCAGAAGCGGAAAGGAGAAACGAGATTATGCAGGCTCAGTTAGTAGGTGTTCAGCACATCAATTGTACAAACAACTCTGGCGAAGCAATCAACGGAACTAATCTTTTTGTAGCATTCAAAGATGAGAATGTTGAAGGACTCCGCACAGAGAAGTTTTTCTTGAAGGACGGAATCAACCTTCCTAAAGAAACAAAGCTTAATGACAAGCTCGAGCTTTCTTTTAATCATAAAGGAAAAATTGAAGCTGTCTACAAGGCAAACTAATTAACACAGTTTCCGTCAGGGGTATTTACTAATGCCCCTGATGGATTCTTTTTGAAAGGAGTTATTATCTATGGATAAAAATATAGATTACATACAACAGAGAAGGAACAGAAAGAAACAACAGCTTCGTTTGAGATTAGGAGTATTGCAGATGATTCATAAACCGCTTTTAAGTCTTTGCCTTATTCCGATTGTTGCTTTGGCAGTTTTCATTTGGGTAAAGAGGGATGTGATTATTTCTTTAATGGCTGTTCCTGAAATATTGTTTCCAGTATGGAAGTATTCAATTTCATTTATAGCATTACTTTTCCCTTTCCTTCTGATCTGGGGATTGATAGAGCTAATCGGAAATCTCACAGCACAGAGGGATGAAGGGGATATTGAAGAAGCATTTCAACCTCAGGACTTGCGAAATGGATACCCTATTCTTATGAATAAGAAACGCATTAAAGGAAACAAAGTTATAATGAGAGAGTTTAAGCATCCCAATGAACCGCTGGATAGAAAAGCAGGATGATATTGCTGATTCGATGAATGTTCACTTCGTTGAAAAGATAAAGTACGGCGGTAAATCAAATGGCAAGAGGATTGTAATATATAACGCATCAGGAAGAAAACCATCTGTTCAGGGTAAATTGTATGATGATGAGCTCTGATTTAGTTCTCGGCTATGATTACGATAAATGGTATGGCTATGGCTTGAAACAACCAATTACAACAGATATTTCTACAAAGACCAATAGCCATACAATATTATGTGGAATGTCTGGAAGCGGTAAGAGTTACTCAATTAATATACTATTTGCAAAGTTATGTGTTGCAAATCCCGAAGGTACAGTTTATTTCGCTGATTTTAAGCAGGATGATAGCTTTGAATATCTTCGTGGATGTCCTCGTTATTATCCATATAACAGCTCTTTAGAAGCCTTAGAGACCGTATACGAGATTCTTCACAAGAGACAGTCTGGAGAAGATACATCGAGAAATCCGGTCACGCTTATATGGGATGAATATATGGCGAATATTCTTGCTATACAGAGCACGGAGAAGAAAAAAGCAGATGAAGTTATGCGTAAAGTATCAGAAATATTGATGCTTGGACGTTCTTTGGCTGTAAGGCTCATTATTTCTTGTCAACGTCCAGATGCTTCCCCTTTTCCCTCAGGTAGTCGTTTGAACTATGGAATAATCATAATCGTAGGTGCTCCAATAAGAAGCATATATGAAATGCTTATACCGAAAGAATACATTGACAAAATCGGTGATAGAAACTTTGTTATAGGCGAAGGCATTGTATTATTGCAGGGGTCTAAACTTGGGTTTGTAAAAGTGCCTTTATTCGGGATGCGGAGAAAATGAAACAGATATGTATTGGTGCATTAACAAAATGAAAGACGTGTCGGGCGGTGGCGAAGCCACAAGCCCGTACACTGTCGGCATAGTATTACCCGACAGTGCACAAACACGAAAAAGCACACTAACCGTAAGGGTTTGCAGCATGTTCGTGTCAGTGCACAAAAAGAACAAAGGGGGTGATTTGATAGATACACAATCCTTCATGTATCAATTAACAATCAATGCGCCCATAGAAAAGGGATTTACCTATTAGCACATTGTTAAAATTATCAGAAGAAATTTCAAAACAATAACATATTTCTGTATGGCTGATGAGCAAGGTTCTTTATTCCATACACATGTATATGTTGTTTTTGCTTCTCGGGTTCGGTTCAGTATGATAAAAAAATACTTTCCCGAAGCTCACATTGAAAAGTGCAGGAGTTTTGTATCGGATAACGTAAAATACATAAAGAAATCTGGAAAATGGGAATTAGACGAATCGAAGCAGGAAAAAAAGATAGAAGGAACATTTGAAGAATATGGAACACAACCACCAGATAGTAAGGGAAAAGGGAGTGATATGTCAGACCTTTATCAGATGATTCTTGATAATATGACAAATGCTGAGATTCTTGCAATAAATCAGGATTACATTTTGCAGATAGATAAACTCGACAAAATACGTACGACCATATTAACAGAACGATATAAAGAGACTGTGAGACTTGATATAGAAGTAACATATATCAGTGGTACAACTGGTACTGGAAAGACAAGAGGCGTCTTAGAGAAAAACGGTTATTCAAATGATTATCGTGTTACCGATTATTTGCATCCATTCGATTCTTACTGTTGCCAACCCGTGATTTGCTTTGATGAATTTCGCTCGTCACTAAAGCTCAAAGAAATGCTTATGTATTGTGATATATACCCGATAGAACTACCAAGCCGATATACTAATAAATACGCATGTTTCAATAAGATGTATATCATTTCAAACTGGGCGTTAGAAAAACAGTATTCAGAGATTCGGAGAGAAGATGATGAATCATGGAAAGCGTTCCTCAGGCGTATTCATAAAGTGATTGTTTTCGATGTTACTGGTAAGAAAATCGAGTATGAATCTGTTAAGGCATACTTTGACAGAGATAACAATTTTATGACCTATGCAGGGGGTGATTTACCATTTGATTGATGAAAGGGGGCAACTGATATTAAGAAAGAAATACCTATATGGGAAAAAACGAATCTTACATTAGAGGAAGCTTCTACATATTTTGACATCGGAATAAATAAGCTCAGAGAACTTACGAACGATAAAGACTGCCATTTTGTTATATGGTGTGGAAATAAGTGCCTTATCAAGAGAAAGCTTCTGGATGAATACTTAGAAAAGACGTACTCAATTTAATTATTTGGAGATGTATTTTTTCTGTAGACACAGAGAACACGTTTTGACTATAATATAGTTGAGCGTGTTCTCTTTATTGTTAGAAAGGAGAATTATCATGACAGTAGAGAGACGCAAAGATAATAAGAATAGAGTTTTAAAGGAAGGTGAGTATCAGAGAGCAAACGGAACGTTCGAATATAAGTGGAGAGATAAAAAAGGAAAACGTCATTCTGTTTATGTTAAGACACTTGATGAATTACGAGAAATGGAAATTGATGTATTAAGGGATGCTTTAGATGGTATTAGGGCAGACAAGAACGATATTACAATAAATGATTTATATTATCGTTGGGTTCAGTTGAAAAGAGGTTTGAAGCTTAATACTTTTCAGAATTACAAATATATGTTTACTCAATTTATTGAGCCAGATTTTGGAGAAATGAAAGTTGCTGAATTAAAGTGGTCAGATGTTAGAGCTTTTTATAATCATCTCTCAGATACACAGCATTTAAAGACAGCAACCATTGACAATGTACATACCGTTCTCCATCAAGTATTAGAATTAGGCGTTGAAGATGATTACCTTCGTTACAATCCATCAGATAATATATTAAAGGAACTGAAAAAAGCGCATAATAACGATACAGACAAAAGAAGAGCTTTAACAGTTCCAGAGCAGGATTTGTTTGAAAGCTTTCTAAGGGAACAAGGACAGTATCATAGATGGTATCCTATCTTTACAGTTCTTTTATGGACTGGAATGAGGGTGGGTCAAATCACTGGCTTGCGCTATTGTGATATAGACTTGAATGAAGAAATAATTAGTGTCAATCACACTCTTGTTTATTTCGATAAAGGTGGTACTGAAAGATGCGGTTTTTCAATCAATACACCAAAGACTAAAGCAGGAGAAAGAATAATTCCTATGTTACCAAAAAGTAAAAAAAGCGTTTTTGATGGAAAAGGAATACTAGAAAGAATGTGGACTAGCTTGTAATGCAGTAGTTGATCGATATACAGATTTTATCTTTATCAATCGTTTTGGTGGTGTTAAGCATCAAGGAACACTCAATAAAGCACTTAGAAGGATTATTCGTGATTGTAATTATGAGGTGCTTGATAAAGGCTAGAAAGATGCAGTAACACTTCCTAAATTTAGTAATCATTCACTTAGACATACGTTCAAAACTCGAATGTGTGAAGCAGGAGTTAATATTAAAGCTATGCAGGATATTCTTGGACATGCTGATGCAGAAACTACAATGGACATTTACGCAGAAGCAACAAAGGACTTAAAGAAAGCTGAACTTATTAACTTTGAGGATTATTTTAACACACAGAGGAAAAAGCAGACTGGTACAAATTAGCTTACGACCATCTTACGACAGATTTACGACCATTTATAAAGACTGGCATAGAGTTGTAATATGGCAGAGAAAAAAGAACATCCAGAAATGGGGATATGTAGAGAATTATAGAGTTATAAATAAATCGGTATGATTTCCCGACGATGAAGTCATTGGATAAATAATAAACAATAGGAGCCTTGTATTTACCAGGTTTCCCAGATATCACAAACGGCAAAAAGTCCTTTATCAATTGTAGAAATATGATTGATAGAGGGCTTATTTTAGTGCCTTAAATTATAGGTTAAAGCTACTAATTATCAATATTCGGTAGTTGTTTTTTATTGCCCAAGATCAGGTAAGTTAAGATTTCACAGATGAAAGTACTATTTTTTTGAGTAGCAAACGGAAATATGATATAATTGAGACAGACTGTACATTTATGGAAGGATTCTATATGAATATGAATAAACAACATGGATTGGGTAGTACTGATAAAATGCCAAGAGAATACTTAGAAGCTATATTATTGAGTGATAAAGGAATACAATTGTTAGAAGATGAACTTTTTATAATTTCTCCGGAATTAATTGTTTGCAAAAATTGTGAACAAAATATGCCAGCTCACCGTGTACCAGTACTTGCCCATACCTATGAGGTAGTAAACGGCGTAAAGAAAGATATCACCCTGAAACTGGCTGCTTTGTATCATGATATTGGCAAACCTTATACCAAGAGAACAATCAATGGAGTTGACAGCTTTAAGGGGCATGAGAAGATCAGCGAATTACTGGCGGATTTGATTTTACAGAGACTAGGATTTGAAGATAATGTCCGACAGGATGTTTGTTTATTAATTAGATTTCATGATTTTGATTTATCACCCACTAAAGAAAGTATTGATGATATCATACAAAAAACTGGTGCAAAATTGGTGCTGCCTTTACTGGAACTACAGCTATCTGATTTACTGGCTCATTCTGAGCAAAAAGTAAATGAATTTATTTCTATAAGAGAAAGCACCTTAAAATATTATTTAAATTACTTAGAAAATAAGATTGAGTCATAAGCAATGAGTGTGGAGGAGGTTACGAGGAAAGGGGAAAAAATAATATGGGTAAAGAAGAAAAATTGAGTATATTTATTAGTCTTGTCCTACGACATAACCCTGGAGCCGCCGGTATTCAGTTAGACGAGCATGGGTGGGCAAATGTCGAAGAGCTGCTTGAAGGTAAAAGCTCCACAGGTCGAACGATTGATATTAAAATGCTTGCAGAGATCGTAGCCACATACAATAAGCAACGTTATAGTTTCAATGCAGATAAAACGCTGATTCGAGCAAACCAGGGCCACAGTATTCCGGTAGATGTGGAATTGTCAGAGCAAGAACCACCTGAATTACTTTCGAACATCCAACACACATAACATTTGTATTGCATTTACGGTAGATGATGTAGGTGGCGAATTTGAGAGATTAAAAGAATTTGGCATTGAAATTGTTGATCCTCCAACCCAAGACCTTGGGGCGCAAAAAATATGAATTTCTTAGATCCTGACAATAATCTTATAACTTTTAGATGTTTTCCTAAATGACCTCCAAATATATTTCATGCAACCAAAGATAAAAACAATTATGTTTTCATATATATTGCGTTTTTAATAATGTGGTGATACAGTATATAGTGTGACAAGAATCTGCATTGTAATATAAATAATGGAGAAGTCAGAAAGCAGATCTACCCTGAGGTTGTAAAATAAAAAAAGTTAGGGATAGGATATGTTCACCTCCTTTTTCTAATGCAAAAGAGGTATTAAATATGAAAGCCTATGAACGTGAGACAGATATGTGGAACAAGATATTTGAAGAATATCAGCCATTGGATCTAAGAGAGATAGAACTAAAGGTTGAACCAATGTTTGACGAAGCGTTGGAACTGTTTGCCAGCAGAACAAAACGAGTGTTGGACTTTGGATGCGGAACTGGTGATGTTTCTTTTCAATATCTGCAGTATCAACCAGATCATCAGATTATTGGAGTAGATAAAGCAGAAACAGGTATTAGATTTGCAAAAGAAACAGCCAAGCTGAGTCATTATAGAAGAACCCATTTCTTTACTGGAGGAGAGGAATTCTTAGATCAGTTTGAGGAAGAGAAGTTTGACGGAATTATTTTATCAAATGTTCTGGATGTAATGCCTAAAGATGTTTCCAGTGAAACGATGCTTAAGTTAAACAGTCTCTTGAAACATGACGGCTACTGGTTTATCAAAATGAACCCTTATTATTCTAAAGAAGAACTTGATTCGTTTGGCTATCAGAAAAAAGGGGGGAATCTATATGAAGAAGAAGGGATACTTCATCTTCGTCAGGCCACTACAGAATATTGGAAGAAACAGTTATCAAAATTTGGTGAGATTATTTCTTATTTAGAATTCCAATATACTTGGCAGAAAGGTATGAACAGGCTCTTTGTAATTAAAAAATAAACATCGAATTTAAACATATCTCTACGGCAACAGGTACTATTGTGGACGAAAAAAATGAGGATATGACAGTAAATAAAAAAGACAGAGTTATTAAAAACAACATTCTTACGAATTTTTCGGGAATATTATTTTTAGAAAGCTCTGTCTTTTTATTTTCTTAAAGTATACGGTAGTCCATATATTCCTTAACAAGAGGAGTACAAGTGTTTATGCAGGTCTTCTTTCCGGTGTTACAGATAAAGCGTATTCTGTTTTGCTTTGGGTAATACAGGAGTATATTAAGCTGGTGATTGATCCCAAAACTGCCGAAGGCTGGGCGAAAAATAATAAATGAATGAAAACAGTCTCCAACATGGCTTTTGCAGTCGGCCATGTTAAGGGGCTGTTTTTATTGCAGCAAGGTAAAACAATCGCACACCAGTCTTATCCAGCATAGCTATCCCTCCTGATGCTCGTCAATGAGCTGCCTGATTTCGTAGCTTACAATAAATCTGTTTGCTCCGCTTTTCCCTTGTCTCTCAGCTGAAATAAGTTGATGAATTACTTTACAGAGCGGTACTGACCCGGAGTTTTTCCCATGTGCTTTTTAAATACCCGGATAAAATTCTGCTGTGAATTGAATCCTGTTGCAGAAGCGATTTCTCCAATGGTATCCATACCGACATCCAGCAGTTCCTTCGCCTGATCAATACGATGACGGTTCAGATATTCGACGAAGTTTATTCCAAAGCTCTCCTTAAATAATTTACTTAAGTAGCTGGTGGTTGTACCGCACTCTTCAGCCAGAAGATTAAGTGACAAGTCAGGATCCGTATAATGTTCCTCGATAAATCGCTTTGCTTTAATCAAGTATTTATGCTGCTGTTTCTGATATTTACTAAAGAGGAGATGGATGGCGGCGATACAGAATCGTTCCATATATTCTTTTACTGATTCAGGCGTTAATTCCACATCTGTTTTATAAGCCAAATCCTCAAAGACAAATGCATATTCTTTCTGGTTCGTTTCTATAATGTTATACGTTGTGAGGGTGTTTTGAAATGCCTGCCGATAGCACTCAAATGCACCATATGTTTCATCCGGTGATTGCCCCTTATAGATAAGATTGCATAGTTGTAATGATTTTTGCATAGCCAACTCATCATTTCCTTCCATCAGGTATCCGGTAATAGCCGAGAGCTGTACCTGGAAATAACTATAGTTCAAAGTTACAGAATCATCGGGTTCTTCTGATTCAATCATCAGGTTTTCTTTAGTCAGGTATTTTTTCTGGGTAAGCCTCTTCAGGGTTTCTATATATGAGACAGAGATATGTTGCAAGGAATTGCATTTTGGTCCGATCTCCATCCAAGCTTGCTCCTGGATATCCATAAGTTCGTAAAAAATTTGCTCTAATTTAATTTCTAAGTTTGTGATTTGATATTGGTTTGCATTTGGGTTGTATTGGATCATAAATGCATAGAGGCTCTTATCAACTTGTTGAAAGATATAATTGCAAAGCTTGTCTGTGTAGTCATTAAGCAAACGGGACAAGTGCTCCAAAATCTGCTCCCGTTTTGTAAATTCAAGTGTATCTGATACCGTCAGCGCCACAATACCAAAGGTTCCGTAGGGTTTTAAAGGACTCTCTAAATTGGTGAGCATAGTTTCTATGTATTCCTGTTCCAGTGGTTTGCCGTTTAGCAGCTCAAAGTAAAATTCTCTGGATATCTGAGGGACCATGCTGCCCAGGATTTGATCTAATTCTTCCCTCTTCTGGGAAATGGTAAAGAACCGCTCCGTCAAGAATTCCCATTCATTTTTGACGGCTCCTTGATCCGTTCCCCCGATAGAAACCATTTTCGTCAGTTTCAAAATTGGAAAATAGCTTAAATAGAGAATACAGGCGGTGAGTATGATGCTGAGTACCATTATCAAAATTAAAAAAGGAAAAGCATTTTTCAAAGCGTCTTTGATTCCGGGTGAAAAGTAGGTGTCATTGACTGACAGAACCAGGTTTATATGTGACTGCTCAGAGGGGAAGAAGAAGTAATGATACCCATCAATGTTCCGGGTACCGGTATTATCTATATCTGCATCGGATAATATGCTGAAAACATGCTCTGGAAGTCTTTGGTAGTCAATCAAATTCGGAAAGAGCGGATTCCAGTTGTTATCATAGGCCAGAAGGTAACTGTAAGAGGTTTGGCTGGCTGACAATGTACTGCCAAAAATGGTACTGGAATTAAGCTTCATGTATAAGGTGCCGAGGCTTTTATCTCTATTTAACGGAAAGTCACGGACAAGGTAAATTCTTCCGTTATACAGTTCGATAGAAGTTGTACGACCGCTTTTTAATAAAGAGGTCGTGTGATAATTCCCAATATGGTTTTTTATCAAATTTATTTCTGAAAACTGATCCAACGTACTTGCTGCATAGGTTGATGTGAGTATCTGATCTGTTTTGCGTATATGCAGATAGATTTCTTCGATCGCTTCATTTTCCTGGCAATAGCCGTTTAAGACAGATAGTACCTGATAGTTAGAGGCATGTTCCTGGGGTTTGGGACTGACCACAGAGTCGATGATCGCCGCATCATAGGTAATATGTGTGAGTGAATCGTGATAACCGAAGAGCAGTGTATCCAGGGTTTGGGATGACACTTTTACCATATTTGAATAGGTCTGATTATTTTTCTGCATAATGGAGTTTGTGGTTTGATGATTTACAACAAAAGAAGTAACAACCATCAATATCGTACTGAATCCCAACAGTACAGTGAAGAGTTGGGGAAGCAATTTTTTGTTTTTAAATTGGTTTAAAGTTATTTCATGTTCCATGCGATTCACTCCTGTTTACAATTGTTCAAGTATTGCAATATTAGTATAACCAATTAAAATTAACACCACAAGCACAACATTTTAACAATAATTATCTTTTGAACAATATTTATTCTGTCAGGATAAAATTTGAGTAAAAAGAGAAGAATCGCTTATTTACAGAGGCATTACTGATGAAATATACTCAATACACACAACAAGCTTGTTAGCGAGTAACAAATTTTATGCATTGAGGAAAAAAAGAGAGGAATGTATTTATGAGAAAAAGCAAAATGCTATTATCCTGTTTATTGGCAGTGGCAGTCAGTGCTTCGACACTTGCAGGATGCGGGGGCGGCAACAGTACGTCCGGAGGCAAAGGATCAGAAAGTGTATCTTCAACTAATAATAACGGAAAAAACGAAAATGTTGTAACCTTTTCCATGTCGGAGGATGTCTATACCTGGGATACGATGGGGCAGCCGGTGGTGCCGTTTTACAGTATCCAGTTACTGATTTATGATATGCTGGTACGAACCGATCATGCAGGAAGCTATGAACCTGGGTTGGCGACGGAATGGAGTGTATCGGATGATGGACTTGACTGGACCTTTAAATTGAGAGAAGGGGTCAAATTCCACAATGGCGAGGAATTTAATGCGGAATGTGTCAAAGCTACACTGGAACGAGGAGCATTTGATACAACCCTGAATATGAATTTCCTTTGGTCTGACATTGAAGAAGTAGAAGTGGCGGATGATTATACGGCAATTATACATTGTAAAAAACCGATTGGCGATATGCTCAATCAGCTGACTTACATGCCGATGCTGCCGGCGAAAGCATTGGTGGAACATGGCGAAGAGCTGTTCAAAACCAATCCGGGCACCGGAGCATGGAAATTTGACAGCTGGGATCCGGGCAATGAGGCTGTGTTTGTAAGAAATGATGATTACTGGGATTGGGGAGAGAACAAATCTAATGTTGATAAAATTATTTACAAACCAATCTCTGAAGATACCACTCGTGTATCCAGTATGAGAACCGGTGAGTTTGATCTCATTTCCAATATTCCGCCGGATCAGGTGGAGGTTTTGGCAGGCAGTGAGGGCGTTGTTGTGGATTCCCAGCCAGGTACCACCATTTCCTGGATGGCACTCCAGAGCGGGGCAGGAAAACCATTTGCTGATAAGAATGTGCGTCTGGCTCTGACTCATGCGATTGACAGACAGTTGATTGTAGAAAGCATCCTTGGCTCCGGTTCGCCTGCCTTTTGGCCGGTCATGGAAGGGGTGACCGGTTATGATAAGGAACTGGAAGCGAAATATAATCAATATGATCCGGAACTGGCAAAGCAGTTATTGGCTGACAGCAGTTATAATGGCGAAGAAGTTTATTTTATGGCGATTGATGGAAAGGTTCCGCGAACCAAAGAGGTGCTTCAGGCGGTTATGTCGATGATGACCGAGGCCGGATTTAAAGTAAAACTGGAGATTATGGAGGGAGCTACTTTCGTTTCCAAACGTTCCGCAGGAGATTATGACATTGCCTTTTCTAACGTATTTTATAATAACGGTTCCCCATGGCGTCATATGATTACTCACTGGCTGTCTGACTCTTGTAATACGGAAATGGAAAATCCGGAAGTAACCGCATTGCTCACAGAAGCCAAAGAAACTATCGACTTAGATAAGCAGAATGAATTATTGAAAGAAGCGTTTACCTTGATAATGGAAGATGGCGGCAGAATGTGCTATTTTATCAACCTGGATACCATCAATGCTTATTCTGACAAATTGAGCGGAGTGAATGCGTATAATGACACCATTATCGATTTGTCCAGAGTAATGAAAAATTAATTTACCTACGAGGAGGGATTGGAATGCAGAATTTTATGCGATTTATGGCAAAGAGATTATTATCTGCCATCATTGTGCTTTTCGGTGTCTCCGTCGTAGCTTTTACGCTGATGCGTCTGGCCCCTGGCAATCCGGCAGCTCTGATGCTGGCGGATAATGCCACGCCGGAGCAGATCGCAGCGGTAGAAGTTAAGATGGGGTTAGATAAACCGTTGATCCAGCAATATCTCATATACATATCGGGCGTACTAAGGGGAAATTTGGGCACCTCTATTTTTTTTAACCGTTCTTGCGGTGAATTGATATTTGGACGTCTGCCGGCTACCGGTATTTTGACATTTTCGGCAGTGTTGGTTTCGATTTTGGTCAGTTTCCCGATGGGTATCATTTCCGGAATTAAAAAGGGTTCGGCCATTGATTTCGGGTCCATGGTCTTTGCTCTTTTAGGTATGTCCATGTCACAGGTATGGCTGGGACTGTTGTTTATTTTATTTTTCGGTGTTTACCTAGGAATCCTGCCGACACAGGGGTATGGTTCGTTCCGTAATTTGATTTTGCCGGCATTGACCTTAGGACTGCCGCTGGCGGCATTAGTGACGCGGATGCTTCGGTCCGGCATGTACGAAGTGCTTCAGGAGGATTACATAACGGCTACGAAGGCACGCGGAATCAGCAACTGGAAGGTCTATACCAAATATGCTCTTAAGAATGCACTGCTCCCAACGATTACAATTATCGGTATGCAGATTGGGCAATTGCTGGCCGGGGCAATCATCGTTGAGCAGGTGTTTGGATGGCCGGGTCTTGGAAGCCTGACGGTCAAGGCAATCAACATGCGGGATTTTCCGCTGATTCAGTCGATTCTTTTGGTTTCAGCGGCGTTATTTGTGGCGATAAACATTCTGGTAGACATCATCTATGTGGTGGTCGATCCCCGGATGAATCTGGATTAGGGGGTAATATAGATGAAGAAAAGTGAATTATTCAGAAGGATGAAAAAGTCCAAATTCTTTATTATCGGCTCACTGATTGCGGTGATTGTCATCTTGGTTGCTTTCACTTCTCCGTTATTTGTGGTTCACGATCCGATTCAGTCAGATTTACGTAAGCGGCTGATATCACCAGAATTCTTAGCCGGTGGTATTCGTGGACATATTCTGGGTACGGATGCACTGGGGCAGGATATTTTCACCCGACTGGTCATGGGCTGTCGGATTTCCCTGCTGATCGCGGCGGCAGGCGTGTTGATTCCGGCAGTGATCGGAACCGCACTAGGAGCAATTGCCGGTTACTTTGGCGGATCGATCGACAATGTGATTATGCGTATCTGTGACATCCAGCTCTCGATCCCAACCATGGTTCTGGCGATTACCGTTATGGCAATTTTCGGCAACAGTGTTCCTAATCTGCTGCTGGTTCTGGCTGTTGTCGGCTGGACCTCCTACACCAGGGTTGTGCGGGGGAGTGTCATGGGTATCCGTAATTCGGAGTTTATCCAAGCGTCTCGGGTACTGGGAGCATCCAATGCCAGAATCCTGATTACCCAGATTCTGCCTTGCGTGCTGACACCTTTGATTATTCTGATGAGTCAGCAGATTGGTTTTGTTATTTTGACAGAAGCAAACTTAAGCTTTCTTGGAATGGGAGTACCGCTGCCGCAGCCTTCTCTTGGCTCCATGATTGCGGATGGCCGGGAGTATATTGCAACCGCTCCCTGGACGGTTGTGGTTCCAGGTGTCACCCTTATGATTATCGTGTTGGCGTTTAATTTCCTCGGTGACGGAGTGCGGGACATTCTCGATCCAAAGAATAAAGATTAGGAATGGGAGAGTAAACGATGGCTAAACTATTGGAGATTAAAGGCCTGCAGGTGGAATACAGGACCGGGCGGGCAACGGCTAAAGCCTTAAATGGAATCAACTTATCGATTGAAAAGGGGGAAGCACTGGGGCTGGTCGGTGAGACCGGAGCAGGAAAAACAACAATTGCACTTTCGGCTTTAAATTTGTTGCCTGCCGATGTCGGCAAAATCACAGGCGGTTCTATCCATTTTGATGGAGAATCCGTATTGGATATGAATGAGAAAAGCTTGGAAGGAATGCGCGGCAATAAGATTTCCATGATCTTTCAGAATCCGCTGAGTTCATTAAATCCGCTGTTTACCGTTGGTGAGCAGATCTCAATGGTATTGCGCAAGCATGAAAATCTCAGCCAGAAAGATGCCCTTAAGAAAGCGGAAGGGTTGCTTGAGATGGTCGGTATTGCCAAATACCGTCTGGAAGATTATCCGCACCAGTTTTCTGGAGGAATGCGTCAGAGGGTAGGTATCGCAGCCGCTCTGGCCTGCAATCCGGAACTGTTGATTGCTGATGAGCCTACAACTGCGTTGGATGTTACGATTCAGGCACAGATTTTGGAACTGATGAAAGAACTGCAGAGAAAACGTTCCAGTTCCTTGCTCATGATTACCCACAATCTGGGGATTATCGCCGAGCTGTGTCAAAAGGTGGCGGTCATTTATGCAGGGACGATTATTGAGTATGGTACGGTCAGGGAAGTTTTTACCAACCCTCAACACTGGTATACCAAAGGGCTGCTGGGGGCAATCCCCAGTCTGACGGGCCCGCGTAACCGTCTGACGTTTATTCCGGGGAATGTGGCAAATGCTAATGCTCTGCCGACCGGATGTAAATTTCATCCCCGCTGCAGCTATTGCACTGAACAATGCAAACAAGAGATGCCGGCATTACACGAATTTTCAGATGGACATTTTGTCGCATGCTGGGAGCGGGAGGGGCAGTGAAGATGAATAATACAATGAAACATGAACAGTTACCTCTGATTGAGGTACAGAACTTATATAAGCATTTTAAGGTGAAGAATAAAGGCATGCTGCATGCGGTGGATGGCATCAGCTTTTCCGTCCAGCCGGGGGAGACACTTGGTCTGGTTGGAGAATCTGGATGCGGAAAATCGACGGTTGGAAATGTCATCATGCGGCTGCATCAGGCAACGGATGGAAAGGTGTTGTTTAAAGGCAGCAATGTACTTGAGTCCAAAGGACTGGAGAGTATGGAGTATAAGAAGAAAATTCAGATTATCTTCCAGGATCCGTACTCATCGCTGAATCCGAAAAAGACCATTAACAGCATTATGCAGGAGGCTTACAGCATTCATAATTTATGTTCTGGTACGGAACGGCAAAAGAAAATTGAAGAGATTATTGAGCTGTGCGGCCTTGAAAAGTATGTCCTTGAAAAGTATCCGCATGAATTGGATGGCGGAAAACGCCAGTTGATTGGGATTGCCCGGGCATTGTCATTGGGACCGGAGTTTATTGTCTGTGATGAGCCGGTATCTTCCCTGGATGTCTCAATCCAGGCAACGATCATCAATCTTTTGATGGATCTCCAAAAAAAGATGAACCTGTCCTTTTTGTTCATTTCCCATGACCTCAGTGTGGTGCGTCATATTTCCCAGCGGGTTGCAGTGATGTATCTGGGGCAGATTATTGAGATCGCGGATACGGATGATATTTTTGCGGATGCTTATCACCCCTATACGATTGCTTTGCTGTCGGCAGTGCCGAAGCTTGACTTTGAAGACAAGAACAGCCGTATTGTTTTAAAAGGTGATGTTCCCAGCCCGATCAATCCTTCCGATGGGTGCCGGTTTGCTCCGCGGTGTTTTATGGCAAAGGAGATTTGCAAAACGGAGAAGCCGGAACTGAAAGAAGTGGGTGAAGGACATTGCGTTGCATGTCATTTTTATGAGGAAAGCCAGAAACGTGCCAGAGAAATTGAGCTTGGCATGGCGGCTGATAAAGACGGAGGACATAATGGATACAAAGATTAGAGACATCAGGGTGATTTTTACCGCACCGGAAGGGATTAATCTGGTGGTGGTGAAGGTGGATACCAACCAGCCCGGGCTTTACGGCCTGGGGTGTGCAACCTTTGCATATCGCCATCTGGCGATAAAAACGGTAGTCGATGAATATTTAAAGCCATTGCTGGTGGGACGGGATGTAGACCGGATTGAGGACCTGTGGCAATTGATGCACCAGAATGCCTATTGGCGTAACGGGCCGATTGAGAACAATGCGATTTCCGGTGTCGATATGGCTCTTTGGGATATCAAGGGCAAGATGGCAGGGATGCCTGTTTATCAGTTATTTGGCGGCAAATGCCGGGAGGGTATTCCGGTTTACCGCCATGCGGATGGGCGTGATGTAGAAGAGGTTTGTGATAATATCCTGAAGTTTCAAGCCATGGGAATTACCAATATCCGCTGCCAGTGCGGTGGTTATGGGGGCGACAGCTATGGAACGGTACCGAAAACCGCACCACTGGGAGCTCTGCCTGGGATTTATCTTGACTCGGGGGAATACATACGCAATACCGTAAAATTATTTGAAGGAATAAGAGCGAAAATTGGATATGAGATGAATCTGGTTCATGATGTTCATGAACGGATTGCACCGATTGAGGCAATTAAGCTGGCCCGGGCCTTGGAGCCGTTTGATTTATTCTTTTTGGAGGATCCGGTTCCGATTGAACAGCTTCCCTGGCTTCGGAATTTGCGAGGCCAGACCAGTATCCCGATTGCTGAAGGGGAATTATTTAATAATAGTGTAGAATGGAAACAGATTATCGCAGAGCAGTTGATTGACTTTATCCGGGTTCATATCAGTCAGGTTGGAGGGATTACCCCGGCCAAAAAGTTACAGGTGTTTGCGGAACAATATGGTGTGAGGACGGCCTGGCACGGTCCCGGAGATATGTCTCCGATTGCCCATGCCGCCAATATCCATATTGACTTGGCAGCACCGAACTTTGGTGTTCAGGAGTGGTCAGGAATTGAACCGCCGAACTTTGTGATCCAGGATTTGAAAGGGCCGCATGGAGCGTTGTTGGAGGTTTTTCCGGGATTACCGGAATTTAAAGATGGTTATGTGTATGCCAATGACAAGCCTGGGCTTGGCGTTGATATGAATGAAACAGAGGCAGCGAAATATCCGTGTGAGAATTGTGTTGTCACATGGACGCAGACAAGACGCAGAGATGGTGCATTGCAGACACCATAGAAAAGATAGAGGATGATAAGATGAAATCTTGTATAATTACCAGTCCGTTTCACTTTGAAGTAAGAGAAGTACCGATTCCGGAACCGGGAGCGGGTGAGGTATTAATTCAGATGAAAGCCGCCGGTGTATGCGGCAGTGATATGCATATTTTCAAGGGTGAGAATCCCTGTTCCAGCTATCCGCTGATACCGGGGCATGAGAATGCCGGAGTCATTGCGAAGGTTGGCGAAGGTGTAGAGAATGTGAAAGTCGGCGATCATGTAGTGGTTGATTTGATTATCACATGTGGCACCTGTTATCAGTGTACCCATGGACGTGAAGAAGTCTGCGAGCAGGTATTGGTGCGGGGCAGCGGAACGGATGGCGGCTGGAGAGAATACTTTACCGCCCCGGCAGATGATGTCTATAAGATTGATGACAATATTCCGTGGCAGAATGCGGCACTGATCGAGCCGATTGCGATCGGGGCTCACTGCACTAAGAGAGCAAGGGTTGTGGCCGATGATACGGTTTTCATCTTGGGAACCGGAACGATTGGAACGATTATTCTACAAGCTTGTAAAGTACACGGTGCGAAAGTAATTTGCTGTGATGTTGATGATAAATTGCTGGAGCGTGCCAAAGGGTATGGTGCGGATTACGTGATTAACAGCAAGAACGAGAATATTATTGAGAGAATTGCCGAGATAACGGACGGACATGGATGTACCGTTGCTTTTGATAGTGCCTGTTTCCCCGGCAGCCTAGAATTAGTGATGCAGTATGGGATTGTCTGCAATGCCGGACGGGTGGTACCGCTGGGCTTTTGCGACAAGCCGGAGGCCATCAGCCAGGCAGATATCAATAAGAGAGAACTAGACATTATTGGTACCCGCATGAGTGCTTATCAGTTTAAACCGGTTGCACAGAATATGGCAGATGGCAAATATCAGCTGGAAGGCCTGGCAACCACATTTGTAAAATTCAGTGAGATAGAGAAAGTGTTTGAAAATATTATAAATCCGGCCCCGGAAGTAAAGAAGACCGTTATTTTATTTGATTAATAGGAGGTATATCATCGATGATATCCAATAAATTTGATGTGACAGGAAAACATTGTATCATTACTGGTGGGGCTCAGGGCTTATCCCGCGGAATGGCTGAAGGTCTGCTGGAGGCCGGTTGTAAAGTAGTAATTGTGGATGTACAGAAAGATAAATTAGAATCTGTGGTGGCCGGTTATCAGTCACAGGGATACGAAGCTTTCAGCGTTGCCGGAAACCTTGCCGATCGTGAGGATATTGACCGTATCTTCAATGAATGTATGGAGATTCTGGATGGTAAGCTCGATGTACTGATTCCGGCTGCTGGGGTACAGAGAAGACATCTGCCGGAGGAGTTTCCGCTGGAGGAGTGGGATCTGGTCATTGATATCAACCTGAATCATGTTTTTATCATGATTCAGAAAGCGTTAAAGGTGATGCTGCAGCAGTCCACCGGGGGTAAGATTATCAACATTGGTTCCATGGTTACCTGGTTTGGCGGGACAACAGTGCCGGCTTACACTGCAACTAAGGGAGCGGTATCTCAGCTGACTAAGAGCCTGGCAGTTGACTGTGCCGGGCGGAATATCAATATCAACTGTATTTGCCCGGGTTATATGGACACGGAAATGTGTGCCAATATGACACAGGCCCGCAAGGATGAGTGTGCGCTTCGCATTCCTGCCGGTCGCTGGGGAACGCCGGAGGATTTAAAAGGACCGGTATTATTTCTGGCATCCGCAGCTTCAGATTATTTAAACGGTGCAACAATTCCGGTTGATGGCGGTTATTTGGTAAAGTAGCTGGGGAACAGCTGTATCTGACCGGAATAATGAGTATCAGAAATAAAAAACATGCAGAGAGGATACAGAATATACTCTTGCATGTTTTTTATTTTTGACATATCTGTCTCGAAAAGTTATGACATTTGCAGATTTGCAGACTTTTTAAAGCTGAAAAAATCGAGCTTACATCAAAAATACATCAAATTTACATCACGATATGTAGAGATATGGAATAAGAAGGTTAGTAAAGAGAAATTTCTGGCATATTTTTTAGAAGGACATTTTCATGTTAAATGAAGATGTCTTTTTTGTAAGAGACAGTTAAGAAGGTTGCGGTCAATAAGAAAAAAGACACGAAGTTCTTCTGGAATAGTAAAGACACAATGGCGGTGGAGGCAGGCCCAAAACCCCTCATGAGTGAGGGGCAGGGGAGTTGAGTGTGCCGAAGACACTTTGTTCCGTTTTGGAATATAAAAGGAGACAAAAATGAGAGAGAATATAAAATCTAATGATACAACAAATTCCCACAATTAAATGTTGAAAAAGATAATTTTTTTGTTGAATCTGTAAAAAACCCAATTGACAAGGTATGGTGAAGGTGCTATAATCCAATTAATCCTAAATGAGGACTAAATAACCTTGACAATTATAGATGTGCTAAATGGAGGTGTATATAAAGAAACTAAAATTAAATGGCAATGTAATTTGAGAATCGATTAATATTGGAGGAGAAAAGGAAAATGTTTAATATCAAAAAGAAAATTGCTGTTTCTGCGATAACAATGGGATTAGTAATTGGAACAATGGGATGTGGTGGTGCAGCCCCTGGTACTGCTCAGAAGACTGATGGAGACAAAGAATCGATAGAATTTTGGACCATATCGTTACAGCCGACTTTTAACGAATATTTTGGAAAATTGATCGCTGAATTTGAAAACGCAAATCCAAACGTAACGATCGACTGGAAAGACTACCCGAAGGATACGATTCAGGATAAATTATTGACCTCTATAGCCAGTGACAATGCACCGGATGTAGTGAACCTGAACGCAGATATGATCTTAACACTTGGAGATAAATCTGCTTTAGCAAATGCAGAAGAATATATTTCGGATGAAACCAAAAATTCATTTTTTGACGGAATTTACGGAGCAACTAAAGTGGAAGAACAGGTACTGGCATTACCTTGGTATACAACAATACCGATTATCTATATTAATGAAAGTCTTTTAAAAGATGCAAATATCTCCACGGAAAATTATCCAACTACCGCAGCAGAATACTATGATTGGGCAATTGATGTCACAAAAAAGACAAACTTATATGGAATGGCAATGGAAGCGAATATCCGTGAAATCTTAGGCTCTGCGGGGGTTCCGGTATTTAATGAAGATTATACAGAATTACTGATTAATAAACCGGAAGCGGTTGAAGTCATTAAAGAGTTTCAAAAATTGTATGAGGACAGTGCCAATCCGAAAGAAAATCTGGATCAGGAGACAAGAGCTCAATTATACAATTCAAAACAAGTTGTGTCTGTTTATTCCGGTACCACGTTTGTTAACAAATTCAAGACAACCGCACCGGATGTGTATCAAAATACCACGGTTATCCCGGTACCTTTTGAGCATAGTGTAACAACAACCATGTACTTAGGTGTTCCGGATAAATCGAAACATAAAGAGATGGCATTTAAATTTGCAGAGTTTGTTTCGAATCCTGACAATCAGTTGGAATTTTCAAAAACTGCAAATACGATACCTTCTACGAAAAAAACCATTGAAGACCCTTATTTTAAAGAAAGTGATGGTTCGTTAGAAGCACAAATCAAAATAGCGGCAGCTTCCGGTCTGGAAAAATCTATGGAAATTCCTGTACCCCAGCATATTTTGGAAAAAGTAAACCGCGATTTACAGGATATTTTATTTAATGACAAAGATGTGCAGGAAGGGTTGGACAAAATTGTAGAAGAAGTTAATAAACAACTCAAAGATTAATTCGTAGAAAGGATCCTATTGTTTTGGAGAAGATGAAAAATAAAAAAAATCATTTAAAGTCCGAAACTGCATATGCCTGGGTAACTATGTTACCCGGGCTGCTCATTTTAGCAGTGTTTGTTTTTTGGCCTCTGATATACAGTATTCCATTGGCATTTACAGACTATTCTGTAGTAGGGGATATGCATTTTGTAGGCATGAAGAATTTTGGGAAAGCATTTTCAGATTCGGATTTTATAGCCGCTCTTAAAAACTCAATTCAATATGTAATTATTGTTCCAATTATTCAGTTGATATCTCTTGCATTTGCGGTTGCGCTGAATCAGAAGATGAGGGGAGTAAAAGTATTTCGAACTCTTTTCTATTTTCCGGTAATTACATCTACGGTAGCGGTATCGATCGTATGGAGCTGGTTGTTAAGCAGTGGAGGACTGATTAACAAAATATTATTGGGAACCAATATTCTTTCTGAAAAAATCAGTTGGCTTTCCAATGATCAGACTGCTTTGTGGGTATTAATGTTTATTACCACCTGGAAGGGTGTCGGATATTATATGGTAATATATTTGGCGGGCTTACAATCGGTTCCCGGCGAATTAACAGAGGCAGCAAGAATTGACAGGGCTAGTAGCATTCAGATTTTTTTCAAAATACTAATCCCAATGCTGAAACCACAGGTTGTGATGTGCTCATTAATGAGTGTGATGAGTGCAATCAAGGTCTTTGATGAACCTTTCGTACTAACCAAAGGAGGTCCGGGAAACTCAACCTTAACTGCAAGTTTGTACATATACCAAAAGGGGTTTCAAAATTTTGATTTTGGATATGCAGCTGCGCTTAGTCTGATATTGAGTGTAATCATTTTATTCTTTAGCTTATTTGTAAAACTCTATAATCGAAAAAAATTAAGGTGAGCATGATGAACAGAAAAATTAAAAAAACATTTACTTATTTGATTTTGATTTGCATCAGCGTAATTATGGTTGGACCATTTCTTTGGCTGCTGCTTTCCTCTCTGCTTCCGAATACGAATGTATATGATTTTCCATACAATGTAAAACTTCAAAGTTTTTCCATATCCAATTTTACCGGGGTTTTTGAGTTTGTTGATTTTGGAAGTTATATATGGAATACGGTACTTATTTCTGGAGCCAGTGTATTTTTAAATGCGTTGATAGCGAGTATGACAGCTTATCCATTAGCAAAACTTAATTTTAAGGGAAAAGATATACTATTCACAATTATTATTTCGGCGATGATTATTCCCTCGACAGCAGCCATGGTTGTGAATTACCTGACCATCACCAAATTGGGATTAAGCGATTCTTACCTGGGAGTTATACTGCCCACATCTGTTACTATTTTTAATATATTCAATATGCGCCAGGCATTTTTAAATATTCCGGACTCCATAAGAGAGTCGGGGCGAATGGATGGCGCCAGTGAATTGAGAATATTTTTTTCATTGATCATGCCGATGGTAAAGCCTAGTATAGCAGTAGTAGTACTGTTCCAATTTATGGCAAGCTGGAATGATTTCCTCTGGCCTATGATTGTTTTGAACAGTACCAATAAATATCCGCTTTCCGCAGCATTAACCATGTTAAACGGACAGTTTGCATATAATTTTGGTTGGGTGGCTGCGGGAACTGTATTATCTATTTTGCCAACATTATTTATATTTGTACTGACACAGGATATGTTTGTAGATGGAGTCAGTGGTGCCAACAAAGGTTAATGAAAGGAATCTCAAGCATGAAAAAAGTACTTTATATTCCATTGGATGAAAGAGCTTGTAACTATGCCAATATTATCAGAATGTTTCGCGCAATTGATGATGTATGTCTTATCTATCCGGAAAGATGTCTACTGCCCAATAAAAAAGAACCTGCCGATATCAATGCCATGTGGGAGTTCGTGAAACATAACATAAAAGATTGTGATTATGCAGTGCTATCCATTGAAATGCTTTTCTATGGTGGATTACTGCCATCCCGCATTCACAATAAAAGGGACGAACAGGAAATTACTGAATTTGCGGTAAAATTGCGTACTCTAAAAGAAGAAAATCTGGAGTGTAAAATCTTTGTTTCCAGTTTAATAATGCGAACACCAAGATATAGCAGCAGTGAACAGGAACCTGAGTATTATGAAATATATGGCGAACGGATTTTTAAGTTTGGTGTTTTAAAGGACAAGAGCAACAGGGGGATTATAACAGATGAGGAGCAGCAGGAATATTGTAAATTGAAAAGTGAAATTCCTACGGAAATAATCCATGATTTTGAATCCCGAAGGGCATTTAATCGGAATGTGATAAGTGAAGTGGTTCAACTGCTAAAGGAGGGTGTTTTTGAGTTCTTAGTAATACCGCAGGATGACTCCTATCCGTTTGGTTATACGTCTATCGACCAACAGCATATTTATAGTCTGGTAAAAAAGGAAAACCTAAATAATCAGATATTAATGTACCCGGGGGCTGATGAATTTGGCTATACCCTCACTGCAAGAGTTGTCAATCAAGTCAGAGGTTTAACCCCGAATATATTTGTGTTTTATTCTTCTGTTTCCGGCGAATTTGTGGTTCCTAAATATGAGGACAGGGTGATAGGTGAAAGCTTGAAATCTCATGTTCTGGCAGTTGGCGGACGGTTGACCAACAATCCGGATTCAGCAGATATTATTTTGGCTTATAACACACCGGCAAAAGAAATGATAGAAGCCAGCGGACAGTTTGAACATAATATCCATTACGACCGGGAAAGAAATCTTCCGTATTTTGTAAATGAAATCGTTTACTATTTAAATAAAAACAGGTACATGGCTGTCTGTGACTGCGCGTACGCAAATGGCGGGGATTTTCAACTGCTCAATATGTTGAATGCAGGGACAAAGCTGGTTTCGAACATTAAGAGTTATCATGCTTGGAATACAAATTGTAATACACTTGGCAGTACATTGTCTGAATCTTGTGTTTTTCTGCAGGCATCGGAACATAAGGTAAAGGAAAATCTTATATCCAGTATTTTTGAAGATGTATTTTATGAAGGAAAAATACGAAAAGAGTTTATAGATGAATATCTGCCTGAACATGAGGAAGTTTCGTATTTTAACATACAAAAAAGAATCACTGAAATAACGGAAATTACCCGTCGCAGAGTACTTGCTCTTTATGATTCTGTTTTAAGCAACAATAACGGATTAAAGATAGAGAGAGTATCGATTGGTTTTCCTTGGAATCGATTATTTAATGGGGATTTTCAAGTCACACTAAAAGACAAGTAATATAATGGGAGATTTCTATGAAATTGTTGACGTTTTACAAAAAGCAAGTCGAAGAAAGCATATTGCCATTTTGGCTTAGAGCCTTTGATTATGAGTTTGGAGGAGTGTATACCTGTTTTAATAATGAGGGAACAGACCTGCTCAGCACAGATAAGTATGTGTGGTCACAAGGCAGATATTTATGGATACTATCAAAATTGTATGAAATGAATCAGCAAGGTAAGATAGAAGTTGACCCTGATACAGTAAAAAAACAGGCGGGATTAACTCTGGAATTTTTGCAGAAAAATGTTTTATTGCCAGATGGCAGCTGCACCTTTTTATTAACACGGGAGGGTATCAAAAAAGAAGTGGATCCGGGCGCGGGGTTCGACAGCAGCATTTTTGCAGACTGCTTTGTGTTACTGGGTTTTTCCCGATATATGAAGGCATTTGGCAAGCATCAGGTGGTATTTGAATGGATTTGGAATCTTTATTTGAATGTAGAAAATAGAATAAAATCAAATTCTTATAAAACCCATCCCTATCCAACTCCGGAGGGTATGAAAACGCATTCGATTCCAATGATCATGCTGAATGTTACCCAGGAATTAAAAACCTGCCTTTCCGGTTTTGATATGAGGAAAGAGGCTTATCTTGAGAACAAAGAAACTGAGTATATGGATATTATCCTCAATGAATTCTGCAATCCGGAATATAGAATAGGTGAAATGCTATACTTAGATTCTGCCAGGGATGATTCTATTTTGACAAGGCATTTAAATCCTGGCCATTCGATAGAAGATTCCTGGTTTATCATTCATTCGGCGCTATCAAAAGACAGGAAAGACATTGTAGACAAGGCATACCACATCGCAATGAAAGCACTTGAACTTGGATGGGATAAAGATAGCGGTGGGATATTACGGTATGTAGATTATGAATTTGGCGGGATGCCTCAAGGGAAATTGGGAGACGATCCACTTTCAAAATTAATTCATGAAACCTGGGATTACAAATTATGGTGGCCCCATTCGGAATCCCTTTATGCTCTCTTGTTATTAGGTTCCATATATCAGGGGTCTGAAATAGAAGAATGGTATTTGATTTTGCATCGATATATTTTTTCTATGTTTCCTAATTGCTATAAGGAAACGGGTGAGTGGATACAGATAAGAAAACGAAACGGAGAACCGGAAGATAGAGTGGTGGCTTTGCCGGTAAAAGACCCTTATCATATTTTAAGAAATATGCTCCTGATTATTGATTTGCTAAGCGATAATGATAGTTTTGCTGAAATAATTGAAAGCAAGCTGAAATGATGACGAAATTATATAAATATTTGGAGGAATAAAATGAATAACTTAGAATTACATATTAGATCTTTTAATGATCGTGAGGAAATGGGACGACAAGCGGCTCGTGATATTGCAGACAAATTAAAGGAAGTAATCATAAAAAAAGGACAGGCAAGGGTGATTTTTGCATCAGCTCCTTCCCAGGATGAGATGCTGAACCACTTGGCACAGGAAGATGTTGATTGGTCCAAGGTGGTTGGATTTCACATGGATGAATACCGAGGATTAGATGGGGAGGATGAGAGGTTATTTGGCTCTTACATTAAAAATCATTTGTTCAACAAGGTTACTATAGGAAAATATTACTTAATGAATCCGAGTAATGACGAAGAGGCTGAAATAAAACGGTATTGTGCGCTTTTGCAAGAAAGTCCCATAGATATCTGCTGCATGGGAATTGGAGAAAACGGCCATTTAGCATTTAATGAACCAGAATATGCAGATTTCAATGATCCCAGTGTAATGAAGCTAGTTACCTTAGATCCAATCTGCCGTCAGCAGCAGGTAAACGATGGATGCTTTGAAACAATTGATCTAGTACCGACTAAAGCATTGACTTTGACTATCCCCACACTGTTTGCGTCTGAATTTATTTTTTGTGCCGTACCGGGTGAAACCAAGAGAGATATTCTGATTAAAACATTCAGCGCAGACGTGAATGAAAAGATTCCTGCAACAATACTAAAAAAACATAATAATTGCACGATATATACCGATCAAAATGTGATTGGCCGGGAGTAATTGAATGAGTGAAGAAATCGTTGATTTAACTAAGGGGAAAATATCTCCGATGGTTCGAAAGAAATTAGAGTCTATTGATAAGCCGGGAAGGTTTATAATCTCTCCAGCTCTAATTGATATTCAGATAAATGGTTTTTCCGGAATTGATTTTAATGACGAAAAGTTAAAAGTGGAAGATATTGAATATGTTTCAAAGGTATTGGCTGGTCAGGGGATAGGATTTTATTGTCCTACTATTATCACAAATAGTGAAGAAAAAATAGATTACTTGTTAAATGTGATTAAGCAGGCGACAGAGCAATTTGAACTTTGCAAGAAAATGATTCTGGGAATACATTTAGAGGGACCTTTTATATCAAAGGAGGATGGGCCCAGGGGGGCTCATCCGTTAGAGTTTGTAACAGCTCCGAACGTTAAATTAATACAGCGGTGGAAAGAAATTTCAAATAATTTAGTCAAAATAATTACGGTATCTCCTGAATGGGAAAATATTGATGAATTTTTTGACTACTGTATTAAACGTAATATTTTAGTATCGATTGGGCATACATCAGCAAATACCGGTCAGATTGAACAAGCGGTTCGCCACGGCGCGGCCTGCTCTACGCATCTGGGTAATGGGAGCCATTCGCTTTTGAAAAGACATCCTAATTATATTTGGGATCAGCTAAGTTACGACCAGTTATATGCATCAATTATTGCGGATGGGCATCATTTGCCGGATAATGTAATTAAAATTTTTGCAAAAGTAAAAAAAGAAAAATTAATATTGATAAGTGATGCAACTCAATTTTCGGGCAAACAACCAGGTGATTATGAAACTCTGATTGGTGGTAAAGTGACTCTTACAAAAGAAAAAAGATTATATGTTGCTGACCACCCGGAATATTTAGCAGGTTCTGCCATGGGCTTGTTGGACATTTTAAAATATATAAAAAAATCAAATGTGTTAGATTTAGAATATGCTATTAGCTGTGGAACAAATCATCCGATGGACATGTTAAAAAGGGTGTGCAAATTTAATAATGATGCTATAATAGTATTTTATGAGAGTGAAGACGATTTAGAGTATTTAGGTACATATGATGAGGTGTTGGATTAACACATGATGGCATATCAGGAGGCAAACGCTTGTGGAAAAAGTAGGACCGGCAATTTTGAGAGAAATAAACAGGCGAAAAGTATTGAAGCTAATCAGACAAAACAGACCGATTTCGAGAAAAGAAATAGTCGGTTTAACTAAGCTGGGTAAAAACACGATTTCATTGATAGCGGAAGATTTAATTCATGAAAATGTGATATACGAAGCATACACAGAGAACAAGAAACAAGCAGGCAGGCCTACCGTTGCTTTAGATTTTCAGGCAGACGGAATGTTAATCCTTGGTATTGTTTTATCTGCGAAAATTATTACCGGAACGGTGTACAACTATGGATTGAGTACTGTCAGGCATTATGAAGAACCTGTGCAGCCGAAAGAGAATCTCGTGGATAAGTTAATGAATTTTATCAAAAATGTTTCAAGCGATTACCCTGCTTTGTTTGGTATATCAATTGCAATTCCCGGAATTGTCAATTCCGGGAAAGGCGTAATAGAAAAATCATTTCAATTAAAATGGGAAAATGTCAATTTGAAAGAAATGTTGGAAAGTTTCTTTGAAGGAAAAGTTTTCTTGTGTAATACGGTAAAAAGTGTAGCATTATTGCAGTATGAAGTAGCACTGAATAAACCGGAATCAGCATTCTTTATGAATATTGATAAGGGTTTGGGGGGAGCTTATATCCGGAAAAACAAAGCGCTTTATGGGAAAAATGGATGTGCTTGCGAAATTGGTCAAATGTTAGTTTCGATTTCAGATGATCAAAACGACCAAACAGTTGAAGCGTTCTATAATAGTATTATTGGAAGTTACGAATGTATTTCGAAAATAAAAAAAGAAGATATTGAAAGAATCACAAACATGATTTTTAAGTTAATTATAAATTTGAATTATCTATTCGATCCTGAAAAGATATTTTTATATGGTTCAACGATTAATCATAATTTATTTAAGGAGTCATTAACAGCCAAAAAAATACCAGCCAACGTATCTTTTTGTGAGCAGCTGGATAATAATTTAGCTTCTGCATATGCACTGATTAATGATTTTGAAAATGGGATAGAGTATTAATATGCATTTGGGATATCAAATTGATTTGTCCAGCTCCTTTGCAATGCACATAAAGTCACTGAAATACAGCAGATCAGGCTAAGAATACTAATTGACATTAGTATACAACCAAACGGAAAAGCTATCCCTTAACGCAAATAGGGGATAGCTTTTAATCCTTTCGAATTGCTCTTTTGAAGGATGTAAACCTAGACAAGGACTGTCTAGTCCCGCCATTGAATATGATTATCAAAAAATCATGTAATTGTTTGTAACATATTGTTATGAACAGATAGGGTTGGCATATAATAGAATTAATAAGATCATTTGAGGATAGCTATGATCATACACGTTGTCCAACCTGGTGATACCATCTTTACAATTTCAGAGTATTACAAAATCCCTATTGACAGATTAATATTGGAAAACGGAATTATTAACCCAGACAATTTAGCAATAGGCCAAACGATTGTGATTGTTCAACCTGAAACAGTTTATACCGTCCAGGAAGGTGATACTTTAGAAAGTATTGCAGAGAAGCACGGTGTTTCAACAATGGAATTATTAAGAAACAATCCCTATCTCTCCGATAGAGAATATTTATACTCCGGTGAAACGATTGTTATAAAATATCAAACGGATAAATCAAAAACAATTGCCACCAGTGGTTATATCTTTTCCTATATAGATAAATCTGTTTTAATAAAAACACTTCCTTTTTTAACGTATTTGACTATTTTCAATTATAGAGCTACAAGTTTAGGAGAGATTATCGCAACTGCTGACGACACAGAACTTATCCAGCTGGCTAAATCATATGGTGTTGCGCCCATGTTGTTTGTTTCCACGATTTCGGGAGAGGGAATAGCCAGCCGTGAAGTGAACTATGAAATTTTAAATAATCCTACTATACAGGATAGCCTTATTAATAATGCTCTTCAAATAGTAAAATCAAAAGGTTATTATGGTATAAACATATATGTCGAAGACATCACCTTAGACAATATAAATAATATTGCAGAATATTTGAAAAAAGCATCAGCGATATTTCATTCAGAAGGTGTCAGGATCGTGATTACCACAACACCGATTACGAATAGTGAAACCCCATATGCCAGTTTTGAAAAATTAGACTATTCAAAATTTGCTGAATATGTGGATGGAATTATATTTTCATCTTATGACTGGGCAAGGTCTTACAGCTATCCAAGCTCAATCTTTCCGGTTGATTTTTTGAGAGGCTTGTTAGATTATGCGGTTAGTATTATTCCATCTGAATTAATTTTTCTAGGTATCACCACACTTGGTTATGATTGGACACTCCCCTATGTTCCCGGTGCCACAGAAGCCACTGTAATAACCAATGAAAATGCAGTACTAATTGCAGCGGAAAATAATATACCAATACAATTTAATGAAGCGGCGCAATCACCTTATTTCTATTATATCGACAGTAGTGGAATTATGCATGTAATATGGTTTAAAGATGCAAGAAGCTTTGATGCACGGGCAGCGCTGGCAGGAGAATATAACCTCCAGGGTTTATCTCTTTGGACTGTTATGAGATTCGATGCCCAAATGTGGCTTATTATTAATAATCAATATTATATAGAAAGACGTTTAGGAATTAGTTAAACAATCATGTGATTTTTCAATATTGTTGATAACATGAACAGAGGTATGGTAAAATTCTAATTCAGCACGATTAACCAAAAAGGCTTAAATTTAGATGAAGGAAGGAAAAAGCAAACAATGGACAATCAGGAAATTATTGATAAATTAACGAAGGTATGTATCTGCAAAGGAGTTTCTAAACAAACAATAAAAAAGGCAATTTCAGAAGGTGCAGATACCGTTGAAAAAGTATGGAGTATGACGAATACTGGCAATGGCAGCTGTAAAGGAAAACGCTGCGGAGAAAAAATTCAGCATATTTTGGATAATTGGGAAGAAGAAAAGTAATTTTTGCATTGATTTTATAACCCGGTAAAAAGGCTGTTGCAAAGTGATTTGCAATGGTCTTTTTTTAGTCAAGAAAGTAACAGTTTGATCGTTTATCCTATGAAAAGATTCTGATTCGTGGTATTGCAGATAAAAAAGATTTATAGATAGAATCTATAAATAACAGGTTACTTATCGATTA
The DNA here is from genome assembly GCF_900105215.1 of Lacrimispora sphenoides. Lineage (NCBI taxonomy): Bacteria > Bacillati > Bacillota > Clostridia > Lachnospirales > Lachnospiraceae > Lacrimispora > Lacrimispora sphenoides. The sequence continues at coordinate 101,372 of NZ_FOIP01000002.1, forward strand.
AATCAATTGGACTCAAAAGCAGTACCTACTTATAATTAATATAGCAAAAAATTATACATATTGGGAGAAGAAGTATTATGAAAAAAAGGGTACTGGGTGTATTGCTGTGTCTTTCCATAGCAGTATCACTGACAGCAGGATGTGCAGCAAAGACTGAAAGTAAACCTGCTGAAAGCGAAAAGAAGACGGAGAAGGAAGAAAAGACGGATGTAAACGCTGATCCGGTGGATAAAAAAAAGGTGTATGTATCACCGGACTGGGTGAAGAGCGTAATTGAAGGGAATCAGGAAGAGTCATCTGATTATGTGATTCTGGAATGTGCATGGGGAGAGGAAGCAGATAACCCTGCATATACAGAAGGACATATCAAGGGTGCCTATCATATGAACACGGATTATATAGAATCAGAAGAATATTGGAACATCCGCACACCGGAGGAAATAGAAAAGCTGATGACTGATTACGGTATTACAAAAGATACGACTGTAATATGCTATGGAGCGGATGGGATAAATTCTGCAGATGACAGAGTCGCATTTACTCTGCTATGGGCAGGAGTAGAAAATGTAAAATGTTTAGATGGCGGGCTTGAGGCCTGGACAAAAGCCGGTTACGGCATGGAAAAAGGCAGCAATAAGCCGAAGGCAACAGACAAGGGATTTGGAACAACAGTTCCTGCCCATCCGGAATATGTTATTTCCATTGATAACGTAAAAGAAAAGCTTGAAAGTGACAGCAATTTCAAATTAGTGAGTATCAGGAGCAAGGCGGAATTCTCTGGAGAAACCAGCGGATACGGATATATCGATAAAGCAGGAGAACCCAAAGGCGCGATTTGGGGACATGATACGGACGATGGTTCTTATAATAAGGCAGATGGAACGACAGTCGGTATAGATGTGCTGGAAGGATATTTAAAAGAATCCGGAGCCTCTCTTGATGATGAACTGGCATTTTACTGCGGAACGGGCTGGAGAGCCACAATCCCATTTTTGATCTGCTACGAAAACGGCTATACTAACGCAGAGCTTTATGACGGAGGCTGGTATCAGTGGCAGATGGATGACAGCTTACCGGTGCAGGTGGGAGATCCTGAAAGCGGTAAATGTGAATATACCACGGTAGGAAATCTTTCCAAGGACAAAGCAGCAAAATAACAACAAGTATATGAGCGCTGGACGCGGAAGCGGCAGCGCTTATTTTAACATGGGAAAATGCAAAATGAAAAAGTTTGGATATTTTATTATAACCTTTGCAGAAATTCTATTTTTAGCGGGTGCATACATCATCCAATATTTTACCAGGAAAAAAATGGGGATGGCAAGATATGTGATTTATAAAAGTCAAGGCTGGGAGCACTCATTTCCCATAGAAACATTGAAATACACTTCTATTTCAGTTTTGACAGCATTGACACTTCTGCTTTTGGCAGCTTTGGTTTTCCGGCGCGAGCAAAAGGGGAGACTGGAGATTGCAATGCATGTTGCTATGGTTATACTTACAGCGTTTTACGGAACTTATACTTATATTGGCTCCACAAAGACGATGAGAGCGTACTATTTGATCAGCCTGATGTTCGGAGCAGCAGCGCTGCTGCAAATCATAAAAACAGGGGCGGTACAAGTGATGCGGAGAAAGAAAAAGGATGAATAATAAAAAAGTGTGGGTATTTGCAGGAATCATCGTTATGATTCTTTGTTTTAATCATGTATTTGGGTGGTCTTCCTATATCAGTAATATGGATAATCTGGCTTTTCTAAAGCAGGCGGTAGAGGATAATCTCCCCTATGCCATTGCAATCTATATGCTGCTCACCATTGCAGGCTGTGCCTTTCTTGCCCTTCCAGGTGTCACATTTGCAATATTTGCCGGTCTGTTATTTGGCCCCGTTCTGGGTACGGTATGTTGTTCTGCAGCTACCACAATCGGGGCGGTTCTTGCATTTGTGGCAGGCAGGTTCTTTTTAAAAGACATAGTCAGACCAATGGTGGTAAAGAATAAATATCTGAATAAATGGTTGTTTGACAATTCTGGAAAAAACCAGTTGTTTGTCCTCATCATTACAAGGCTTGTGCCGGTATTTCCCTATAACCTCCAAAACTTTGCCTACGGCATTACAGATATTAAATTCAGCACTTACATGATCGGTTCTCTGGTTTTCATGCTTCCTGGTACCGCGATGTACACGGTTGGAACGGCCGGGCTTGCGAACAAAGAAAACCGGATGCTGTATATGGGGATCGCGGCGGTATTGGCAATTGGGGTGCTGGGAATGGGGGTATTCTTAAAGAGGAGATACATACAGGAGGAGCAAGATGGAAGATAAGCCGAGAATCATGGATCCGGATGTATGCGTTCATTGCCATATCTGCCGGCAGCACTGTCTCTTTCTGGAGAAATATAACATAGATATCGGTGATAAAGAAAAGCTGGAGGAGCTTTCTTATCACTGCTTTTTATGCGGCAGGTGTTCTGAAGTCTGTCCCAAGGGAATTGACGGAAGAGAAGTAGTTTTAGGGATGCGAAAGGAGCAGGTTCGGAGAAATGATGGGCAGCTTCGTGAAAAAGGCTACGGAATGCTTGTAAGGGAAAAACAGAACTATTTATTTCAGAACTACGGTCTTGGGGCGAAAAAGAGCGTCCTTTTTCCAGGCTGCAATTTCCCGGCCTATTATCCCAAGACGACCAGATACCTGATGGAACTGTTTCGGGAAAGAGCAGGAGCAGGGACAGTATTTGACTGCTGCGGAAAGCCCATTGCAGAACTTGGAATGGAGAAGCAGGAAGAAGAGATTATAGGAAGAGTCGAGAGAAAGCTAAGAGAAAACGGCGTGGAGGAAGTGATTACCCTCTGTCCAAACTGCTACGCTTATTTAAAACCCCGCCTGAACGTAAACGTAGTGAGTATATATGAAAAACTTCGGGAGCTTGGAATTGGGAAGATGATTGAGGGAAGGCTCACCATATTTCCGCCTTGCCCGGACAGGGAAAATCAGGAGCTTTTGGGTTTCATACGTGCGTTCTTAAAGGAGGAGCCGGATCTGATCTCTCATGTGCAGTGCTGCGGGCTTGGAGGCTGCGCCGGGAGCAAAGAAAAGGATCTGGCAAGACAGATGGTTTGCAGCATCGGACAGGAGAATGAGAAGACCATTTATACTTACTGCGCTTCCTGTTCGGGGAATTTTGTAAGAAAAGGATACAGGGATACAAAGCATATTCTTTTAGAAATATTAGAGAGAAACGAGGAGCCGGACACAGGCAGGTCTGTGGTAAACCGAATCATAACGAAATACCGGAGAGAGAAAAATAATGGTTAAAAAAAGTAAATGGATTAAGAAATTCGTGTTGATGTTAGGAATTGGGGCTGGGATAGCAGGTTATTATGGGATTCCATCGGTAAAAGAAACCATAAATCAGGTATTTAAAATGTTTGCCAGCGGCGATTTTGGAGTGATGAAAGATTTTATCGCATCCTGGGGGGCGTATGCAGCTGTAATATCCTTTGGGCTTATGATATTTCAGTCAATAGCGGCTCCTCTGCCAGCCTTTCTCATTACCTTTGCAAATGCCAATCTGTTTGGTTGGTGGCAGGGAGCGATCCTCTCGTGGACAAGTGCCATGGCGGGAGCAGCGCTATGCTTTTATATTGCAAGAGTTCTGGGAAGAGATGCGGCAGAAAAGTTTACAAGCAAGGCCGGATTAAAGCAGGTGGATGCGTTCTTTGAAAAGTATGGAAAAAGTACGGTTCTGGTCTGTCGTCTTTTGCCCTTTGTATCCTTTGACCTTGTAAGCTATGGGGCAGGACTTACTTCCATGCCATTTGGCTCCTTCTTTCTTGCAACCGGAGTCGGTCAGCTTCCGGCGACCATTGTATATTCCTATGTGGGAGGAATGCTGTCAGGCGGCGCAAAATTATTTGTAACAGGGCTTATGATCTTGTTTGCATTGTCGGCGTTCATTGTAATGGCAAGAAAAATATACGTGGAAAAACAAAAGCAAAAGGGAGAGAAGTAAGAATGGGTATTTGTGAAAGACAGCATATCACCTTTGAAGAAATCCAGGAATTATTCCTCCAGGGAATTGACTGTTCTCAGGTAGTTGCAGGGGCGTTTTCGGAAGAATTGGAAACGGATAAGAAACTGCTCAGGAAGGTTTCTGCCTGCTTTGGGGGAGGTATGCAGTGCGGGGAAACATGCGGAGCTGTTACGGGTGCTTTGATGGTGCTTGGAATAAAGTATGGACACAGTGAAGAGGGAGATACCGGGCAGAAGCAGGTAATGATGCAGAAAACCGGGGAATTTAAGAGGCTGTTCGGGGAGAGATATCCTTCCTGCATCTGCACTGATCTGCTGGGGAATGATATTTCCAGGAAGGAAGAACTGGCAAAGGTGATGGAGAAGGGGCTGCTTCTTCAGTTCTGCCCCAAGGTTGTGGAAGATACAATAGAAATTTTAGGAAAGATATTATAAATGAGACGGGCAATTATCATATTTACAAGGGTACCAATACCGGGAAGTACGAAGACCAGGATGATGCCCCAGCTTAGTCCACGGCAATGTGCAAAGCTTCATATCTGTTTTTTGAAAGACATAAAAAAGGAATGTGAAAAGTGTAAGGCAAGTATTTTTGTCTGTTATACCCCGGATGAAGATAAACAAAAAAGGGATCTAAAGGAAGTAATGGGAAAGCAAAGAGGGTACTTTCCACAACGGGGGGAACATCTGGGAGAACGGATGTACCGTGCATTTGAAGAAGTATTTGCTATGGGGTATGAGGAATGCATTCTGATTGGAACCGATGTGCCGGAGCTTCGGTCCGATGATCTTAAGCGGGCATTTGAAGTGCTTAAGGCCCGGGATGTGGTGTTCGGGAAAACCTATGACGGAGGATATTATCTCGTAGGGATGAAGAAAGCCCGGCGGGAGGTCTTTGGCCTTGACCGGTATGGGCATGGAGCAGTTTTAAAGGAAACCATAAAGGCACTTTCCCAGGCCGGTATTACGGTGGGCTATACGAAGATGCTTTGGGATATGGACACCCCATCGGATTTAAAACAGTACCGGAAACGGATGCGTGTCAAGAAAGAGCTGAAACAGACGGAAACCGGGCGGTATGCGGCTGGAATCACTCCGGTCTCTATCATTATCCCCATATATAATGAAGAAAAGAGAATTGTAATGTTTCAGGAGCAGTTAAAGGAACTGCAGGGAAAATGTGAAATATTATTCGTGGATGGGGGAAGCACAGACCGCACACTGGAATTAATAGATCCCGGATATACCGTGCTGCATAGTGAAAAAGGCAGGGGAAGGCAGATGAACGCAGGAGCGAAAGTAAGCTGCGGAGATATACTGTTTTTCCTCCATTGTGACAGTGAGCTTCCGCCAAAGCCACTGGCGGAAATCAGGCGGGTGATGCGGGATCATCAGGCAGGCTGTTTTGGGATAGCATTTCACTCTCATAACTTTTTCATGTTTACATGCAGGGTGATTTCCAACCACAGAGTTAAGGACCGGAAGGTCATGTTTGGAGATCAGGGAATTTTTGTGGACCGGGAGTTATTCTTTGAAGCTGGAATGTTTCCCGAGATTCCGATCATGGAAGACTACCAGTTCTCACTGATATTAAAGAAAAAACGGGTGAAGCTTGGGATTGCAGGGAGAAGAATTTATACATCGGACAGGCGTTTTCCAAAAGGGACCGTACCAAAGCTTAGGCTCATGTGGAAAATGAACCGGCTCCGAAAAATGTACCGGGACGGAGTTTCCATAGAAAAAATCTCGGATATGTACCGGGACATCAGATAGGGGGTGGAGATATGGATCAGATACAGGGATTAAGAGAATACATCAGATGGAAGGGATACCGGGAAAGGCTGAGGCTTTTGGAAGAGGTTACAGAAGAATACCGGATGCTGGCTCAGGGTGAGTATAACAGAAACTACCTGTTTCTTCACCCGGTGACAGGGAAGAAGCTTATTCTGAGGGTGAATTTTGGAAGCCAGATGCATCTTGAAGATCAGATTGGGTATGAGTTCCGTGCATTGGAGCTGTTAAAGGATTCGGGACGCACGCCAAGACCCTTATATGTGGATGGGACTAAGGAGAAGCTTCCCTTTGGAGTAATGGTAATGGAGTATCTTCCCGGACATGCATTGGATTACGAAAAGGAACTGCTTTATGCAGCAGACTGCCTGGCGGATATACACAGCATTGATCTTGGGAGGGAGACGCCGCTGGTGGCGCCGGACAATCCTTTAAAAGCAATTTTGGAAGAATGCGAGGAGATGTTCCGGACGTATGAAGGGTCTGCTCTTGGAGACGAAGGAAAGAAAAGAAAAATACGCAGGATGCTGGACAGAGGCTGGGGAAGGGCAGCCAGCCTGCCAAAGCCAGCCTACCGGTGCTGCATTAACACGGAGCTGAATTCTACGAATTTTCTTATTAACGGAGAAGGAAAAGGGAATTACTTAATTGACTGGGAAAAGCCGATCTACGGTGATCCGGCACAGGACCTTGGGCACTTTCTTGCACCTACCACAACCTTCTGGAAGACAGATGTGATTCTGGAAAGTGAACAGATGGAGAAGTTTACAGATGCGTATATCAAAAAGGCAGCAGGGAGATTTAATATTGACGGCCTGAAAGAACGGACATGGGCATATATTCCCATTACGTGCCTGCGGGGTATCACCTGGTGTGCAATGGCCTGGGTGGAATATAAGCAGCCGGACAAAGAAATAATCAATGAGTCAACAGCCCGTAAACTGGAGGCGTATTTAAGCTATGGATTCCTGGATAAAATAGCAGGATTTGTTGGCTGATAGAGATATATAACTATATGGAATTAATGAATCGGTAACTATGGCAGTTCCGCTAAATGAAGTGGAAAGGCCTTTATAATCACCATAACACGGTGCTGAAAAAATATATACGCACCGGAAAACCAAGGAGGAAATATTTATGAAAAAGAAGTTTTTATCAGCTGTTTTAGTGTCAGCAATGACGGTATCCATGATTGCGGGATGCAGCTCTGGAAATGGAGCAGAGAAGAAAGAAACAACGGCAGTGGAAAGTATAGCTGCAGAAAGCACTTTGGGAGCAGAAGGTAAAGCGGCAGCGGAAAGTACATCATCAGCAGAAAACAAAGGGAAAGAAGAATACCAGTTTGTATCTGCCGGGGATGCAGTAAAAGCGGCGGCTGACGGAAAAACACATGTCCTTGATGTAAGGGAGTGGTCTAATTACGGAGCAGGAAGAGTTGCCAATTCGGAATGGTGTCCTATTTTCCCGCTGGAAGACGAATCCCTGACAGATCAGATGAAAGCATATGCGGAAGAAAATTTAAAGGACGGAGAGAAAATCTATATTATCTGCAACAGCGGGCAAAGAGGAGCCCAGAAGTCAACAGAGGTGTTAGAAAAAGCCGGAATCGATGCAGGTCTTATCTATACAGTTGAAGGGGGAGCAAAAGCCCTGGCAAAAGAAAAAGGTGCGCTGACAACAAACCGTGCGGAAGAAGGTATAGACTGGCAGTATGCAAAAGCAGCAGATGTGATTGCAAAGAAAGATGCTCAGATCGTGGATGTACGTGATGATGATACATATGCAGGAGGCCATTTGGAAAATTCTCTTCAGGTTAATTTAAAAGATTATGAAAGTGCAGATGCACAGACCGCAATGTATGAACTGGCGGCAGAGAAGCTTAATAAAGATGAGCCGGTATATTTCTTATGCTACAGCGGAAATAAATGTGCAAAGACAGCGATTTCCGTATTAAAGGATGCCGGCTTTAATGAAAAGAATCTGTTTATCATTGAAAACGGGGCAAAAGATGGTGACGTTCAGGCAGCATTTATAAAGTAATAAGCCAGCAGTAAAACAGTGAAAGACGGAGAAAAGATATGAAAAAAAGAATTTCGGCATCGCTTCTGGCGGTTGTTATAGCTCTTTCCATGACAGCCTGCGGGAACAATGAAGGACCAAAAGAAGAGAAAAAAACGGCTTTAGAAACAGAAGAGATGTCCTTCGACAGAATGAAGGAGGAAGCAAAGGGCACTACCGTAACATTTTATGGATGGGGCGGGGATGAGAAGCTCAATGAATGGCTGGACAATACCTTCGCAACGGTAATGAAGGAAAAGTATGACATTACCATGGAACGTGTCCCAATGGATATTGATCAGGTGTTAAGCCAGTTGTCAGGAGAAATCCAGGCGGGCGAAAAGGACGGAAGCATTGACATGATCTGGATCAATGGAGAAAACTTCCGTTCTGCAAAAGAAAACAATATGCTCTACGGGCCTTTCGTGGATAAACTTCCCAATTTTCAGGATTATGCGGATGCAACGTCCGAAGATGTAACGCTTGATTTTGCGTACCCCATTGAGGGATTTGAAGCTCCTTATGGAAAAGCGCAGATCGTGATGATTGCGGATACGGCTGTAACTCCGGACATGCCCAAAAGCGCTGAAGACTTTAAGGAGTTTGTCCGGAAGTATCCGGGAAAGGTGACTTATCCGGCGCTACCGGATTTTACAGGAAGTGCGTTTGTCAGAAATGTGATCTATGAGATCTGTGGATACCAACAGTTTTTGGATATGAAAGGGGATAAGGAAACGGTAAAAGCTGCTGTGGAATCAGCTATGGTATATTTAAGGGAGCTGAATCCGTACTTATGGAATGAAGGAAAAACCTTCCCGGATTCCTCAACGACCCTGGACAATATGTTTTCAGATGGAGAGGTTGTGCTAAACATGACCTATGATGCCTACGGAACTGCTGTTAAGATAGCGGACGGGGCATATACGCAGACAACACAGTCGTTCCAGTTTGAGAAGGGGACCATCGGAAATACCAACTTTATGGCCATTGCGGCAAATTCCGGGAATAAGGCAGGAGCAATGGTGGCAATCAATGAAATGCTGTCTCCGGAAATTCAGGCTGACCGTTATGATACATTGAAGGTCATACCGGTTCTTGATAATTCAAAGCTTTCAAAGGAACAGAAAGCATCATTTGATGAGGTAGAGCTTGGAAAGGGAACGATTCCCCAGGATGAGCTGTTATCAAAACGTCTTCCGGAAATGCCGGCTGAGCTGGTTCCCATTATTGAAGAAATATGGACAGAAGAAGTGGCAGGAAAATAATGAAAGATAAGCTGATGCCATACTTGCTTTTGGCTCCCCAAATATTGCTTACCATTTTGTTTATGATTGGTTTAGTAACTGGAATTACCCAAAGCTTAGGGGTAATTCCAGCTTTTGGGTTAAAGAAGCCTACGCTTTTGTATTATAAGGAGATTCTGTCACGGCCGGATATGATGAGATCGGTGCTGTACAGCCTTAGGATTGCGCTGTTTTCATCGGCTCTTGCAACGGCAGGCGGCGTATTTTTTTGCGGAATATGCGTCATGGGAAAGAAAACTCAGGGAGCTGTTATGCGTATTATCCAGCTTCCGATCATCGTGCCTCATGTGGTTGCGGCGCTTTTTGTCATCAATATTTTTTCCAGGAATGGAATCCTGGCCAGGGCCGCCTATGCGCTTGGCATGATACAGGAACAGCAGCAGTTTCCAATGCTTATCTATGATCCTCACGGGATCGGAATCATCATGGCATATCTGTGGAAGGAAATTCCCTTTATTATTTATTTCGTCATCGCACTGATGGCTAATATAAACGGAAGTCTGGGAGAGGCAGCGACAAATCTTGGAGCGAAAACGTGGACGGTGTTCTGGAGGGTGACGCTGCCATTGTGCAGAAATACAATTATAAGCGGATTTTTGATTATTTTTGTATTCGCCCTGGGGGCGTATGAGCTTCCTCTTTTGCTTGGGGCCACGGTTCCCAAGGCATTGCCGGTTCTTGCGTATCAGGAGTACATTCATCCGGATTTAAGACACCGGCCTTATGCCATGGCTTTAAATGGAATTATTATCATAATCTCCCTTATCAGTGCACTATTATATTTTCTGATGATGCGGAAAAATGTAAAATGTTTAACGGAAGAACAATAGACCATGAAGAATAAAAGAAAATCAATATTTATAAGCATGACACGGTTGATTTTGCTGGCTGCCATTCTTATTCCGGCGGTTACTCTGTTTCTATGGATTTTCACGGAGCGGTGGACATGGCCGGATCTGGTGCCTCAGGTGTTTTCAAAGAGAGCTATTTTAGAAATAGCAGGAAGAAAAAAGGAGCTTTTGCAAATCCTCTGGTCGAGCATTCTGATTTCCACAGTTGTAGCAGCCTTATCTGCGGTGATCGGTATTATGACGGCGAGAGCCATATTGTTATACCGTTTCCCCGGAAAGCAGCTGGTGTATTTTTTTACCATCCTTCCATTTATGGTTCCTGCCACCGTATTTGCAATGGGGATACAGATTACATTTATTAAAATGGGGTTAAACAACAGGATTGCAGGGGTCATTATTGCTCATCTGATCTGTTCTCTCCCTTATGCCGTGCGCCTCATCATGGATGGGACAGCGGCTGTTGGAAGCAGACTGGAAGAACAGGCCAGAGTCCTGGGAGCCTCTCCTTTTCAGGCCTTTTACAAAACGTCTCTGCCGATGCTGACGCCTGTGATTCTTTCAGCGGTCAGCATGTCATACATCGTTTCTTTCAGTCAGTATTTTCTCACGCTGATGATTGGAGGAGGAAATGTAAAGACCTTTACGATCCTTATGGTTCCCTATTTGCAAAGCGGAAATAGAAACATTGCCTGTATTTACAGCACCTTGTTTCTGGGCGTGACATTGCTCGTGTTCGGGGTGTTTGAATGGGCGGCAGGCCACTATATGAAACATGGGGCCGGAGAATTTTATACATCGGAATGAGATGACAAGGGAAAAGGGTGAGATAAACAATGAGCCTTATGGTAGAAGATTTAAAAGTAGTACTGCAGAAAAAAGAGATTCTTCATGGGATCAGCCTGGATATACGGGAAGGGGAATTCATCTCGCTTCTTGGTGCATCCGGGTGCGGGAAGACGACACTTTTGAAAAGCATAGCGGGACTTCTGGAAATCGAACAGGGAGAAATCCGGATTCAGAATGCATCTGTTGCGGGGGTTCCTCCTGAGAAAAGAGGGACGGTCATCGTATTTCAGGAATTACGGCTGTTTCCCCACATGACTGTGGAACAGAACATTGCATTTCCCATGGAGCTTCAAAAGGTGTCGAAAGATGTTCGGAAGGAAACGGTGAAAAAGCTGCTGGAAGAAGTACAGCTTACGGGATTTGAGATTCGGAAAATAAAAGAAATGTCCGGGGGACAGATGCAGAGAGTTGCGTTGGCAAGAGCTCTTGCTGCAAATCCGAGAGTGCTGCTTTTGGATGAACCGTTTTCAGGACTGGATGAGTGCTTAAGGCTGGAGATGGGAAATCTTGTGAAGAAGCTTCACCGGGAGCGGAAGATTACCACGATTCTTGTGACCCATGAGAAAAGAGAAGCGATGCAGATGTCGGACAGGATTGCGCTCATGAGTGAGGGACGGATTTTACAGTACGACACGCCAAGGAATATGTTCCGTCATCCGGTTTCAAAGGCAGTGGCGGAATATTTCGGCAGGGTGAACTATGTGAAAGGAAGAATGGAAAACCACAGGTTCAGCAGCAGGCTGTTTGAGATGAATGCAGAGCTGGAAGACGGGGATTATGAGGCGCTGATTCGGCCGTTTTCCGTGAAGCTTGTAAGAGAAGGAGCCTACACAATTATCGGAATTTCATTTATGGGAGAGATGGCGGAAGTGAAGATAGAAGTACCGGAAGGCATAATATTAAGCCAGGTCATGAGTCATGAGCTGGATAGACTGGGACTGGTAGAAGGGGACCGGGCCGGTATTTATATCGAGGAAAACGGAGTGACTTGGTTTCGGAAAGGAGCGTAAAATCAGATGAAGCATGTGGTATTTGACTGTGACAATACGTTTGGGGTAAAGGACTGTGATGTGGATGACGGTCTAGCGCTGATGTACCTTCTCGGCTGTCCGGAAGCGAAAGTACACGGAATTACGGCAACTTATGGGAATAACCGGTTGGATATTGTATACAACACCAGCCGAAACATGTTAAAGGAACTGGGACGTGAGGACATTCCGGTGAAAATGGGCGGGGAAAGATGCGGAGCGTACGAAAGTGAGGCGGCAGACTACCTTGCAGAGATGGCGGATAAGTATGCGGGATCTTTATCGATTCTTGCTACCGGCTCTCTTACGAATCTCCGGGGGGCTTATGAAAGGGACAATCATTTTTTTGAGAAGGTAAAAGAAATCGTGGTAATGGGAGGAATTACAAGCCCGCTTGTGTTTGAGAAAAAGGTGATGAATGAGCTGAATTTCTCCTGTGATCCCTTTGCCACGTGGACGGTGCTTACGAAAGGAAAGAATGTCTCGGTGATCACAGGGAATCATTGCCTGAAGGTGCTGTTTACAAGGGCTGAATATAAGGAACGTTTATTCGGCTCAGACAACAGGGCTGCTGCATACATCCGGGAGAAGACGGATTATTGGTTTGGGTATAATGAGGAGGATTATGGCATCGGCGGATTTTATAACTGGGATGTGACCGCGGCAGTATATCTGATGAATCCGGAGCTGTTCGTGGATGAGAGAAAGGCGCTGTTGATTTCGACGGAGGATTTGAAGCGAGGGTATCTGCAGGAGGCGGAAGAAGGAAACTGTGTGTGTAATCTTCCGGTGATTGGTGGGGAAAAGGCGTTTAAGGATCATATTTATGATGCATGGATGCGGGTTCCCATGGATTAAGGCGGTGGGGCTGGAGATGATACTTTGATATTCTTGGAATATTGGTATGCGAAGACGATAAATGACGCAGTGAAATGGTTGGGAGACCTTTTTCACTGCGTCATTCAATTTTTGTAAATTCAATGATAAGTCCATTGAAAATATCAAGCTGCCTTGTAGTCAGTCCTTTGGATACATATTTAGGCTTACTGCTGTGAAACTCCTTCATTAATGTATTTATGATATTGATCTGGCTGGTCGTTAAGTTATTGACCATAATTGTTTTTCCTTTTTCTTTTCCTGCCAGAAAATCCAGGCTTACATCAAAAAGTACAGATAAATCGATTAATGTCTCTAAGGTAGGCAATTTTTGATTGTTTTCGTATTTGCTTATCAACGATTTACTTTTATTGATCTTTTGTGCCAATTGCTCCTGAGAGTATCCTTTTTCTTTCCGTAACTGTTTTAACAGCTCTCCAAAATCATACATCATGAGCCTCCAATACCAGTTTTTTTGTTTGTTATTAGTATATAACGCAAACGTTGACTATTTGGAAACTTTGTAATAATATATAGTTATTAATCGGAAACATTGAGGTTTTTGAGAACAATTATTCGTATATTATGGTATAATTTTCAGAGATAATACAAGAGATAAAAGAGGAAACAGTATGAAAATAGCTATATGCGATGATTGTCAGGAAGATATCAGACAACTGGAGGAGTGCATCAGAGAAAGCAAATTCTGCCCCCAAAGCCAAGATTTTTATGAGTATTCCAGTGGGGAAGCTCTGCTGGCCGATTATAGGGATTTCGATATTGTATTTCTGGATATGAAAATAGGGGAAGGGATGAATGGAACTCTTACAGCTCAAAACATACGAAAGCGTGATACAAAGGTAATTATTGTATTTTATTCTGATTTTGAATCACCAGCCAGCAGAATATCTTCTGTACGGCCTTATGATTATCTGCTGAAGAGGTATTCGAAAGAAGAATTGTCCCAAAGTCTGGATATGGTGTTGGAAGAAGTACAGAACAAGGAAGAGTCACCAAAGCTGCCTGTTGTGTGTGATGGGAAAGTATTTATTTTACAGATATCAGATATTATATACGTTCAAATCTATAATAAGGGAAGCCAAATATGGCTGACAGATAAAAAAGCAGAGGAAATCTGGGGAGGTGTATCCTCAGAAAAGGAGCTTAAACAAACGATTGAAACTAAAACGAAATTAAAGGAGTACTACCAGGAACTAAGAAATTACGGTTTTATTTATGCCAGTGAAAGCTACATCATCAATGCTGAGAAGGTCGTATCCCGGCAGAAAGATTTTGTTCGGATGGAGGGCGGCCACAATCTTACAGTGGTCAGAAGAATGAAAAAAGTGTTTGATGAAGAACTTGGCAAATATTATGGAGTTAGGTATATTCGGGAGAGGATAAAAAAGGAATGAATATAGCACAAATTATATATGGGCCGGTGATGTATCTAAACTGCGTGTTTGAAATCTTTTTATTATACAACTTATTGGAAGGCGTATTCCAGCCGTACGAAGACCGTAAAAATGTCAGGCTTCTGGAAATAGCAGCATGCAGCACGGTGATTTTTTTAATCAACAGTTTAAATCTGCCCACTGTAAATTTATTTTGTGTACCGCTTATGTATATGTTCTTTGTATGGTTAATGTTTCGTATAGAACTAAAATATAATTTTCTTTATGTTTTATTTTACTATGTAATTTTAGCGGTAACAGAATTTACATTTCATCATATCTATACATTGCTGGAAATTGATGTTTCCAAAGCATATTTTAGTATGGTGCTTTTTTTAATCATTCAGAAGACATTCGAATTTGCAGTAGTACAGATAATAAAAAAGCGGCACCAGGGCCCTTATGAAAGCGGCAGCTTTCAGTATTTAAAATATTTATTTATACTTCCTATTGCATCTTTGGTTTTGCTGAATGGATTTTTATTACCAAAGCAATATTCCGGCGGCTATCTTTTAATCTGTTTCGGTGGGGTATTATTAATTCTATCCAATGTAGTTGGTTTTTCTACTGTGGAAAAATTATTAAACGCAGAAAGAGTGGCCAAAGATGCGGAATTACTAGCGTTAAAAACTAAATTGGAACGAAGCCACTATCAAAGGATGGAGGAAATGAATCAGGATTACGCAGAATATTTACATGAAATGAATCGTGTAATCCGAATCATGGAGCAACTGTCATGCACAGAGGATCATGGCGCGGTTAAAGGGGCGATGGAGAAAGTTTCGCAGATGGGTAAGACTTCTGTGAAACAATGTTATATCAGTGACCAGATCACCAACGCTATTTTTATAGAACGAGAGAAAAATGCCATGGATAAAGGCGTAGATTATCAGGTGGATATCCAATCAGGAATCGATGTGAGCTTTATTGACGATTTAGATAAAATCAGTATGTTTGGTAATCTGCTCGACAATGCGCTGGAGGCGGCCGAAGAGTGCAAGGAAGGTTATGTATTTGTAAGCTTATATAAGGGAAATGAAGCACTTGTCATATTAAGGATAGAGAATAATTTTAAAATCAGGCCCCATAAGATAGGAGAGAAATATTTTACCACAAAGATTGAAAAGAAAAAGCATGGTTTCGGGATCAAAAAGGTAGAAGAATTATCAGAAAAGTATGGAGGTATATTAAATTGTTATGAAGAGGGAGACACCTTTGTAGCGGTGCTAATGTTATCAAGCATACCAAATTTGGCAAATTAACGACCAAATTCGGCCAAGCTGTTGATTCCTCTGATAAAAACATGGTATGCTGAATAAAAATACATAGGGGGTATCTTTATGAGTAAAATAACGAAGAAGTTGAAAAGCCAAAATTGGACTGTTTTTATGATGAATGCTTTAGCACTGCTAGTGGTAGCTCAGAATGTAAATGCAGCGTGTGCCTGGCTGCAGCATCAACCCGAGGTACCAGAGGAAGCCAAACGTTTTAGAAAATTTTAGGTGACAGCAAAAACCATGATTGAAAAGTTGGCAAAAAAAGTTGTGACCTGGCAGGTGCAAAAAGATTATCTGTTAATAAAAGATGAAACATTATATATATATGCATATGAGCTGCTAATTGGGCAGGCTGTCAATATACTGATTGCCTGCTTTTTGGCAATTGTTTTCCATGCATATACTACGGTGCTGATATTTCTGGTATCTTATATCCCGCTGCGTTCTTATGCGGGAGGGCATCATGCCAAGTCATATAATATGTGTACGATAGCTTCTACGGTGATGGTATGCATCGTTTGCATTGCTGCAAAAGTAATACCAGACGATTCCATTATTTGGATAAATCTGGCGGGGGGAATGATAAGCGGGATTCTGATCTTTATGCTGGCACCGGTGCAGGATCACAATAAACCTTTGGAGCAGGTTGAAAGAGAATGCTACAGGAGACGCAGCAGAGAAATCTGGGCGGCAGAAACTGCATTGTGGGCGGTTTGCTATTTGTTAAATGCCAGAAATATCAGCCTTGCTGTTATATTAGGGCATTTAGCCTTGTCTGTTATGTTATGTATGGGTAGTGTGAAAAATAAAATATATACAGAATAATCATGATACGGATGAGAAAAAGGCGTTGCTGGGGCAGCGCCTTTTTTTAGATCAATAGAAGCTAAGTCGACCAAATTCGGAAAGTTAGTGACCAGATTCAGCCATCGCATTGTATTGTTTAAAATAGTGTGATATTTTGTAAAAAAATGTAAAAATATAGTGCTTTTTGTAGCGAGAGGTGTTTTATGCCATTTACAAAAATCAATCAAAGCTTTTATCGGTATGAAATCACTTACCGAATTTTAAACTGGGACAAAACAGAAGAGATCAGGACTGATAGTCTGGATACGGATATTTTGTATAATAAACTGAATTTCTGGAACAAAAAGCGCCATATGAGGGATTGTGAGAGAAAAGTGATCAGTAAAGTAATTCAGGATGGCCGGATTTCCAGGCTCCAGATATTGAACGAGAATTTTATCCTGATTCCCAGATATATCTGCAGGGTTAACTAGAACTTTAAGAGGAGGGCGATATGAAAATATGGAGAAAAATCTTTCTGGCTACAGGGATGATTATTTTGCTGTTTACAGTCAGGCAAATTACGTCGATGGCGGGAGTAAACCAGGGATTCAACGAAACTGAAGGTGAGGTGGTGTTTCTTTTGGACACCAGCGGTTCCATGAATACCTATGACAAAAAGCGCCTGGTAATTGATGCGATCCGACAGGCGGCCTACAGCCTCCCCTCAAATTATAAAGCTGGATTGGTATCTTATAATACCGGAATTCAGACAATCGCTCCGATGGGTACCGGACTGGAACAGATGGACGCACAATTAGCGGCTATTACATACAAAGGCTATACCAACGCCGGAGAAGGATTGAATCAGGCCGTGGGACTTTTTTCAGACAAGGAGAGTGTGGACCGCAGCATCGTCATGTTGACGGATGGAGAGATTGATATGCCTGACCAGCAGGCAAAAGAGTCTTCCCGTATCCTATATTCAGATGCGATGAAGAGGGCAAAGGAAGCCGGTGTGAAAATTTACATTATTGCCGTAGGCAGTGAGTTAAATGACCCTCAGATGCATATCTTTGCCGGTGCTGAGATGACGGACGGAGCCATCTACTGGCAGGGCCAGTCAGGTACTCTGGTGCAAATTATGAACCGTATCCTGTATGAGCGTATGAACATCCCAAAGAAATCCGTGGGGGTGACGGATGGAAATGGCGGCAGCCTTCATGCGGAACTGCCCTCACCGGGGGCAGAGCATGTGCGGATCATTCTGACTGCCAGTCAGGGGATTCAAAATGTTACTGCAGATTATGCGGCAGAAGAAGGCCGTATTACCGGCGGGCAGAACTTTGCGGTATTGGAGATGACCAGACCAGCAGTAGAAGCTGTGGAGGTCCATTTCCAGACGCCGGAGTTAACTGGAGTAGAAGCATATATGACAGTGGAATATACGGCTGAACCTGTAATAGAAGTCTCTTATCGGAGGGAAGCTTCCGAAGCGGAGGAAGAACGTAACGGGAGAACAAAAGTATCTTTGGCTGATAAGCAGTATGCCGACCTGAAAATATGGCTGAAAGATATAAAGGGAAAAAACGGGAACCTCTGGAATGCTCCTTATTATGAGGGACAGGAAGTGCCTTTCCGTGTCAATGGAGTCACGGAAACAGGAAGAATAAGTAACGGAATTATACCTTACTCCCTCCACATAGACGGGATCGATGAGCTTTCTATTGAAATTGATTCCGGTAGTTTTGAAGAGCATTTTGTGATCACCCAACCGGCATTTATAAAACTTGCGCCACCCCAGGAGCCTGTACCGGAGCCGGATTACCGTCCATTGTGGATCATTTTAGGAATACTTGCGGCGGCATTGATCCTCATACTGGCCTTGTGGGTGAAGAAAAAGAATACCACAGTGGTCTATGTGGCACAGTCCCCGGCCTCAAGGGAGCCTGCAAAGAAGATGGAGACTAAAACCTGCACTTATTCAGGGAAATTCAATATATACGTGGTAAGAACTGCGGATGGCAGGGACGTGCCTCCCCAGACTTACCAGCTATTCGGTAGAAACAGCGGCCGTATGACCTTGGATCAGATTCTTTCCGCCTGTAAGATCAAGTTGGGGAAGATCGGAGAGGAGGACATTATCATCTATCCTGGGCCGGATTATTCGGTAATAATTATGGATCAGTCGGAGCGGTGCACTGTGCTGCGGGGGATGGAGATTCTAAAAAAGGGTATGGGATACCCGGTGTTTTATAACGAAAAGATTACCATTACCTTTGAGGACGAGTCCACGGAGATGGAAATCCATTATAAAAACTTAAAGCCAAGTGAGAGGAAAGCGTAGCAATGAAAGGAGCGCCGAAGGCGTTCCAGTCAGCGTGAACTTGCTCTTTCAGATAGATAACAAAAGGAGGAATAAGCAATATGGGAAATGTAATAAAGCAGACCAACCGGACCATGCTGATGGAGGTCATTAATCCGGAAAAACTGGATTTATTAACTTTGGTTGGAGATGTCCGGGGGGTGGAAAGCCTTTCCGATGAAAAAATCAAGGAAATCAACGACTCCTTAATGGTTCGCAGTTTTGATGAGCTTTTGGAGAAATTTGCACCGACTGTTTATTGTTACTATAACGCCAACAATCAGAGAGTGGTTTATCAGTTGGATAAACCGGAGCAGGTGCCAGAGGAAATGCTGACGGAAATTCCATTAAACCGTCAAAATGAATTCATGGGAATGCTCATGTCCATGGTGGAAACCAAGCGTTCTGAGGGGACCATCAACGTGGATTTTAAGTTTGAAAAGCTTACGGACATGATTTCCCCGAAAAAAGTAATGGATGCGATCAAGCAGAACCGAAAGGAGCTGCAATATACTTATGGCGAATACGCCAGGCTGGATGAGGAGGATCCCCAGAAGAGAGATTTAGGGGATAAGCTGAATGTCATGTTTGAGGAGGCGAGCGCCAATTATAACAATATCATGGCCCTGCTTCCCCTGGCAATTGAGGACATCAAAACCAGGCTTCTGTTGGGAGACGGAGGAGATAAAAAGGACAGTACACCTCTTGCCTTAGGCGTTCTAAGTATGGGGGAACAGGGGGAACTGAGGGTCTTAGAGGCACCAAAGGTGGAAACGACAGCCTTGGTCACGATCGATGATCATGTAAATATGGGCTTGATCGAAGCTTTAAAAGAGGATTATGAAGCTCTGAATGAGGAGAACAACGATTATGTAGGGGCTTTGGTAGCGAGAACCTTTTGTCCATTGTCCTCCACTATGGAGAGCAGCATTGACATAGCAACAGAGGTTGCCAATTATAATTCCTATCTGGAATTTTACAAGGAATCCAAGGATGCCTTCATTAAGACCGTAAAGCCGCTGATCGAAAGGCTGCTGGGCGCCTGGTGCTATTTTGAACAGTATCCGAAGAAGCTGAAAGGAATGCGCCCTTCCATGCTGGTGACAAATGTATCCAATGAGATGCTTGCAAAGAGCAGCAATATTCCCAGGCTGATTACATACTTAACCACAGTGAATGCAAAGAATGATTTCACAAATACGGTATGGTATGCCATCGTACCGAACGTATCCTTAGACCAGAACAGCAAGATGAAGCTGACTAGAGAGCGGTTTAAGGGAAATTCTAAAACAGAAAAGAATGATACAAACAGTGTGGAATCCTTAATAAGGCTTCTTGATGTCTTTAAAGATTACAAAGTGCAGTGTTTCTTCAGTTATGAGACTGATGACACCACTACATTCAATGCCTTGGCAACGGAGGGGATCGGTAAGTATGAGGATCGCTGCGCTGCTCTTATGGGTAAGGAGTACAGTGAGTTTGCCATTCCCTGTCTGCCCAACTATACGATTATTCCGAAAGATAAATCAGGCGTCGTCTTAGACAGCCGGATGGTAGTCGGTGATAACCATACGGCAGAGCTTTCCAGGGAAAAAGAAGACATCATGAAGCTGTGGATTGACGGGGTTTACGTTGGCGCTGCCTATGTGGCGGCAGGTATAGCAGCGGCTTATCAATGCCCGGAATACTTAAAGTCAAAGTTTGGGCCAGGCGTTAAGCTGGATACGGAACTGCCAGGAGTGAGGTTTGACATTGAGGCCGATGATCATGGGCTTATTGCCTGTACTACCATGGCTAAGGAGATTACCGGATTCACCAATTCCATTAAAAATGATATCAATCGGAAGAACTTTGGATTCATATTCAGTTCGGAGAATGCTTCTTATAAAGGCAATGACATAACAAAGATCATGATCTACAAGGCCCGGAATCTGATGTCCGATGGTTCCATGTTTGAGCCGATTTATAAAACACAGGTGACTACCTATATTGAACGGGTGATGCGCCACGGAACCGGGGACTTTAAAGAGGATTCCATTGTCCAGTTCTTTTCCAATAATCCCAACAGCCAGAAAAGCCGGTGGCTTTCCAGAAGGGAATACTTAAATGGAATCCTTGGAGCAGGAGATGATATCAGCTGTAACATCAACGAGGAAACAGGTTTCTGCACCCTGGATATCACCTTTAATGGCAATGTAAAGAATTTGGAAGTAGAGATTAACCGATTATCGGCGAATAAGGCGTAATGGCCTTTGAAGCATAAATTTTTCAGAAGAAAAGGAGGAAATAAGATGGGATTTCGAATGAAAATCACCGGAGGACCAGAGGAAATCGTGTTTGATGAGCGGAGCATTACAAAAGTGGATTTTGACTCCATTTCCTCGGCGGACTCCAATGCAAGGGCCACAGATTTCGGCCTGACAGTGAAGGTATGGGGCAAGATGCTCTACAAGCTGGGAGGAGAAGGAAACGATCCCACTTTGGGGCTGGTAAAGTGGTCCCAGGTGCCGTCTGAGAAGGCAGACTGTTATAGGAATGCTGAAGTCACCGTAGTATCCGCCAGCCAGGTGGTGCGTCAGTTCACTCTTCCAAATGCATTCGTCATGGAATACACCGAGGAGGTGGATGACGAGAGCGGTGTTGGAACCTTCTTCATTCACATGAAACAGAAGAAGGATGAAAACGCGGCGACTAAAATTGAAGGCGGCTTTGGCGGCGAATAATAGAATCGAAAGGAGGTAACAGACATGTCATACATAGTGAAAATCGAGGGACAGGAAAGTTTTGAAATTGCAAAAGAAAGTGTTCGCAGCGTGAAGTTCACCACGGATATTCCGTTGGATTCCAATGCCAGGACCAAGGACGTGGGCAGCACTCTGACCATAACTGGAAGGATTTTAACCGCTGTGGATGGAGATCCGTTTGACAGCACCAGAAAGCTGGCCCTGTGGTCAGTGGTGCCTGCAGAAAAATCCGATTGCTACCGGAAGGTGACGGTGGAACATATAGCCGCCGGGATCATGGAAAGAAAATACTATTTCCCAAATGCCTTTGTGATTGATTATAAGGAAGATTTTGGGGATGTGGAAGGAACTGGAACGTTTACATTAACGATCAAACAGAAGAAAGATAAGTTAGGCATGATTACGGTGGAAGGTGGATATCCGGCCGCATAAGTAGGGAGAAAGGGCGCGTCCGGAATAGATTGGATGCGCCCTTTCATCAAATAGATGAAGCTGAATGAAAAAATCAATCCCAGTGATTTATGATTGTACCGGGAGATAAGGCGGAGCAGATGAAGAATTTATACAGTGTGCTGGGAGTTTCCCGGTCTGCGACAGAAGATGAAATAAAAAAAGCATATAGGAAATTATCTAAAAAATACCACCCGGATGTAAACCCTGGGGACAAAGAGGCAGAGGAGAGGTTTAAAGAGGTATCTGAGGCCTATGCTACTCTAGAAGACACAGAGAAACGAAAGGTCTATGACAAGTCCTGGGAGAAAGAATCCTATAAGGAGAAAAGCGATAAAGCTTCCGACACCTGTCCTAAGCCTTCTGCAGATATCAATCTTTCCAATATGGAGGAAAAGTTTACACAGTTTTTCGGATTTCATCCTAAAGACAGGAAAGTGGATGAGGGAGCATTTAACAAAAAAGGGAAAACAAGGACAAATCCAATAGATATGACAGATTTGTTTGAGAGATATATGGGTGTCAAAAAATAAGAGAATCATTTAAAACAGAAGTATCGAGAGAGGGTAGACGATAATGAGATGAGGTGATTTCTATGGCTATGTTTGATACTATAGGTGATTTTATGCTTCCGAACGATGGAAATTTAAGTGACAAAGAGGAACAACGAGAAAAAAAAGACATCAAGAACAATCCCTTGAGATGATGTATATGTATCAGTTATATTATGGTGCAATTGAGGAGAATAAGTATGCGCTTCGAGGCTCTGTGCTTTCCTGCCAATATGGAACGAAGTATGCTAAATTAGAATGTCTCAAGGATCACGGAGTATATAAAGGTAAAAATCCTGTATTGGCCATTACTGACTGCGCTGAGTCTAACATACATAATTTTGGTTCCTGCTTATGCCCTGAGAGTAATTATGCAGGACGTTTGCCAATGACTGTTGGGCAGGACAGTAATGGAGTGGCGGCGATAAAAGTTCCTCAAAATACTTATGCTCACATATGTGTGCCGGTTATAAGTAAAAGTAGCGTATGGCATCAGGCTGATAGTGACGTTTTGATTGAGGTAAATCAAAAAGGGTATGTACCTATGTTGTTGGATGATGCTGTATTGGTCTGCCAATATGGGGGGATTATTAGAATTGTAGAGGTTCCGAATACAAGTGGAGACGGTGGTCTGGGAGGCATGGTACTTAGTCGACCGAATGGCTTGGAACTATTAAAGGATTTGGAGCTTAAGGAATACCAATTACTTGATATAGAAAAACGTGATTCTGGTGGAAATTTAATAGGAATGATGCCATATTATGTTATGAAAAATGGAAGTATATCAGGAAAATTTGTAGACGATGGTGAGATCACCATTGGGTATGGTCATCATATAAATGCAGTTGAATGGAAAAGTCCAGATGATCCTGATCATAAGCTTTTAGCTCCATATGTGCCAAGTAATGTAGTAATAACTGGAATTACAGCTAATAGAACTACCCTTCCCATAAGTGGTTTGATAGTTGTTCCATCTTCAACTATGGTGCCAATTAGTATTATTAATTCTCAATATGAAGCTGATGTGAAATTGCATAGTAAAGCAATTTCAGACTGGCTGGATAAAGAGAACATAAAAGTGACTCAGAAAGAGTTTGATGCGTTAGTTATTTATCGATATAATCGGGGGAATTTGCCAGAAAAAGCCATGAAATACTTGATAGATGGAAATCGAAATAAAGCGGATTGGGAAAAGATTTGGACAGGCGGACAGAATAGAAAGGATAAATGTCAGAGTTTATTTTTCGGAGGGGAATATTAGTGAATAGGATGATTAATAAAATCTGCTATATCTCAGCACTTGTTTTATTACTGAATGCGTGTATTCCTGAATCAAAACATCAAAATAAAATTATTGATGAGATCAACAATCATTATACTAAAGATACAGAATATATAGAAACACAACACCCAACTGAGTCAGAAAAAGATACAAATATGAGCCGAAATGATTTTGTTTATAGGCAAAATAAAGGATATAAGTTATTTTATGGCACTTGGAAATATGTTGAAGTGGTATCACAACATATACGGCTTGGGGGCGATGAGGGATATATGGATTTATTAGGCGAGATAGTGACATATCATCCGGATTATTTTGAAAACAGTTTAGGGAAGATTTATGATCCGATGTACCTCCTATCTATCTATCCTATTAATCAAGATCATTATAATCAGTTTTTTTTGGATCAGGTAGGCATAGAGACGTTACTTCCTGATGAAAATTATTTTACCCTTGTTCAAATAGCTTATAAAGCGAATACGAAAATTGGCGATAATGGATTCACTTTTTTTATTGATGATGACACTACAATGTATGCGTTTGATAACAATTGCATTTATAAATTAACTAGAATTAGCTATATTAATGGCTATGATCCTAATGAAAGAGCAACATATAAAGAGTGATAATTGATTAAAGCAAAGAAATGCCAGAGGAGCAATTTTGACTAATAGTAAATCAAAGATACGGAAAAAGTCTATATTATATATGAATAAATGAAAAAGGGTAAAGGGAGATAAAAAATTGAGAATATGGATTCGATATATATTTTGTTAGAGAGGAAATGAGTAAATGAAAAAAATGGTAATTGATTTGGCTGTTGCATGTGTATGTCTAGCAATTATAAGTACAGCTATTCTTTATCCAAACCAGGTCAGGGGGAGGTATTCCATTTTATTGACAGCAGGTCTTCTTGGAATTGTATTCCTGTTTCTGGCAATACGGGACAAGGAGGAACGGCAGGAAATCATGGGACGGATGGAAATGGACCTGCCGTCAGAATCGGAGCTTATTACGGAGATCGTACTTCTTAGTGAGGAGGATACCGAGCTGTTGACTTGGGATCTATACGGAAAAGCCGCTATGGTCATTGGCCGGGATGTAAAGGAAAACCAGGTGGACATTGATTTGGGGAAAAGCTCTTATGCCAGCATGGTGGACATTGAACATGCGGTGCTGAACTTTTCCTCCGGGAACTGGTACGTTGAAGATTTAGGCAGTGCTAATGGAATCAGCGTGAAAAAGGCAGGAGACGGGAGAGTTTACAAACTCTCATCGGACACACCCTGTCGGTTAGAACGGAGAGACTGTCTATATGTAGGCTTAAACAGACTCCTTTTTAGATAAGAAAAAACTCTTGATATAAGTCATTATGAACACATTTATAGTCTTTAAAATGTTACATAGGTTTTAATAAATAAATATAACGGAAGAAAAGGAGCTGAAATGATATGAGCGGAAATCTGATCCGATGCCAAAACGGACATTTGTTTTCATCTAGGAGATATGGAACGGTGTGTCCCTACTGCAACATAGAAACTGCCACAAAAGAGAAAAAAGAGGCTGGAGGTAAGAATGAGGAAGAACTGGAAGAACTGTTATTCGTCCAGGAAACATCCCTGGTATGCGGCTGGCTGGTCTGCATCTCCGGTCCCAGGCAGGGGAAGGATTATAAGATAAAATCAGGGAAGAACTTCATTGGCCGGGCAGATGATATGGACATCCAGGTACTGGGGGATAACAAGATCTCCCGGCGAAATCACGGTGTCATTGTATTTGACCCAAAGAAAAAGGAAACTGTGCTCCTTCCGGGTGATAGCAACGGGCTGGTCTACCATAACGAAGCCGCTGTTTATACGCCGACTGTATTGAATGACTATGACGTGATCGAGATGGGGGACAGCAAGTTCGCATTCGTTCCATTCTGTGGGAAAAATTTCATGTGGGAAGACAAAGGAGGGGCATGATGACAATTCCCGAAACAAGCATACTTCTCCTTGGACTTGGGGGAAGTATGCTTTTGATCATACGTATCATGATGGCAGTTCTGAATCCCTGGGATATGTCCCTAAAGAAACGCTCGGTCTGTGATAGCGGGGCCTCTAAAACCATCGGAGACCGGGAGCTGCAGGAGGATGAATATGGCATTACAGAAACTGAGGATGGAATCATGGCAGTTCTGGCGGACGGAATGGGCAAGCAATTTGGAGGGAAAATTGCCGCCCGGACTGCCGTACAAGTATTTCTGGATATGTTCGAGGATAAGAATGCCTTCTACAACCCCCAGTATTCGTTCCGCAGAGCATTCCAGGGTGCTAACAGGGAGATCTTAAACCAACTGGAGGAGAATCAAGGCAGTGCTTCGGTGGCAGCGGTGATGGTAAAGGAACGGAAACTCTACTATTCAACCGTGGGTAATGTAAAAGTAGCAGTCTATCGGAATCGGGAGCTGGTACCGGTGACATCGGGACATACCATCAGCATGTTGGCAAAGCAGAAATACAAAGAGGGGAAGTTGACAAGGCAGGAGGCAGTCAGCCTGCTGGACCATCACCGGCTGTATAACTATGTGGGTCAGGATGGATTTCGGGACGTGGAATTTTTTGACACCCCAATTTCTCTTTACGGAGGAGAATATGTGCTTCTGATGACAGATGGTCTATATGAAACGGTCAGGTGGAAAGATATCGAAGACTGTCTGGAAGTGGAAGGAAACAGCCAGAAGAAGGCATTTGCAATCATTGAACTGGTAAATAAAAGCCAGAAGGAAGAAAAAGATAATGCAGCAGTAGTCGTTCTGCAGGTTCGGTAACAAAGAGAGAAACCAGGAGGAAACCATGGAATGATGAGAAAACAGAACAGCACATTCAAGACGGCATTTATATCGGAAGCAGGTTCCGGGCTTAAAAATAACGATTATTTTGCGTTTGTGGAACTGGAAGAGTATGCCTGTTATGTCATATCGGATGGGTTAAATGACCTTCCGGATGCAGAAAGCGCCAGACTGGCAACACAGAGCATTATCCTGGCTTTCCAGGAACACCCGTCTATGACAAAGCGGGCTATTCTTTCTTATATGGAGGCAGCCAATAAGGCGCTTACTGCGGCGGACAGCCGGGAAAGGTTAAAGGCATCTGTTACTGTAATTGTAACGAACTATGCTAAAGTTCGTTATGGCTATGTGGGAAATACCAGACTCCGGCTCTACCGGGATGGCACCGTGAAAGAATCGACCCAGGATATGTCCCTGGGAACTGAGATGTCAAGAGAGAGGAACCTCCCGGAAGACATACTTTCCCGGCATGAAGAACGCAACAATTTACATACCTATTTAGGTCAGGAAAAAGGGTTCCGCCCATTTGTATCCAAGAAAATAAAGCTGGCAAACGGTGACATTCTTGCGTTGTACACCAGGGGAATCTGGGAAAACCTGGACGGTGGTGAACTGGACGATGTGTTTTCCGAGGCTAAAAGTGAGCCGCAGGAGTGTCTGGACAATGTGGAGGATCTGCTGCTTTCCAGACAGCCAAAGATTCTGGAGAATTATACCTTTGTCACTATTTTTGTGGATAAAGTTTTCCTGGACCCTAATCAGAAGCACCGGGTCAGGAAGATAGCCCTCATCACCTTTGCCGCCCTTGTCATAGTTCTTGTAATCAGCTTGGTGCTTTGGCTGCTGTCTCATCAGCGGCAAAAGTATACGATTGAGATGGGACGAAGATATTCTAATACTGTTGAATATATCCAGGATGGAAATTTCCTGAGGGCTGATGAAGAATGCAGTGAGGCACTGAAGGTGGCGGAGAAACTGTGGGACAAGAAGCAGATTCAGAAAATTTCTGATTATAAGAAGCTAATTGAGGCAGTGAATTCTGCGGAAGTTTCATTCAAAGATAAGAAGTACGAAGAAGCCCAGGCTGCTTATCTGGCAGCGAAGGAACGTTCCCGGCATGCAGATCGGATTGCAGATGATTACATAGACAGACAGTTGAACAAGATTACAGATTACCTATCGGTGTTTGATTATATACAGCTGGGAGATACTCTGGCAGCCCAGGAGGATTATGTGAGGGCAGAAGAAAAATACCTACAGGCCAAGAGCCTGGCCACCAGGACGTATTTTGAAGAGGGCCGCAAGGAGTCAATGAAGGCTTTGGAGGCCATGTATGCCAACCGGGATAAGGCGGAGGAGACGGAAGCCAAGGAGGCAAAAGAAAAGGCTTCCAGTGAAACCGGAGCCGCCCAACTGGCTTCGGAAGGAGACAAGGCATTTGCCCAAGGTGATTTTGAAGGTGCAAAAGCCTTTTATACCATGGCCTTGGAAAAGTACCAGCAGTTGGGAGATGCCGCCCATGGAGAGCTGATCCAGAATAAGATTACTTCCAGTGAAAGCAAATCAGAGGAAAATAAACAGAAGGAGCTTCAGGCGGAAGATTATGTGTCTGCAGGCAGGGAACAGGAACTGGCAGGGAGTAAATTGGAAGCAAAAAAGCAGTATCTGCTTGCAAAGAACATTTACAAAGAACTGAAGATAGATGATAAAGTGGCGGAAGTTGATGGGCTGATAGAGGTTTTGGAAAACGCTATTGCTCAAGAAAAGGAAGAAAGGGAAAGTCGGGAAGCGGAGTTGGCAAAGAGCGAAAGTCAGGAAGCTGAAGACAGACAGGGGGAAAACGGACAGACAGGTATGGGAGCGGTCATTGGCCCTGGTGCAAAAGCCGGATCGGGAGCTTAAGCAAGCCGGTCAACCGTAACAGAATAGATAAGAAAGGACAGGAGGGTGGCACATGGACGCCTGGAAGGATAATAACTTATCCGCAATTCTGGAATATCCCTTTGATTTTGAGAGGTATATAGAGGAGCGGCTGCGAGAAATTGATGATCTGGATGAACGGTGGTATGCAAAGAAGGTACTGGTGGAAGGTCTTTCAAAGGTCATCCGATGTATGGAAGCCAAGTACCGTCAACTGGAACGGCGGGTATATGAGGAATTGGAGATAGCGGACAACCAGTATGAAACAGTAATGACCATTGTAAAGCGCGACCATTATGATCCAACAAACAGAACCTTGCATCCTGTGGATGAGTTTGACTTAGAAGAGGAAAAACTGGCTGAGATTCTTTCCAATGAAAAACAGGTCTGGATTGGAACTATTTTCTTGGAGTCGGGTGAAGATGGACGGAAGGAATTTGAGAAAATCAGGTATTTTATAGGTACATTAGGACAAAACGGAGAGACTCAGGAAGCTGATTTCTATATCCAGCCGGCAAAACGTTATCGGGATACAATGGAAAAATTGTACCAGGTATTTCAGGATAATCATATCCCATGGGAAACCATCAATACTGCTTATCTTGATAAATTTTATGATATTTTCATAAGCCCGGAAGGATTGGAAAAAGGGATGAAAAAAAGTATCCTTGAAAATGTGGAAATTGCATTTGGTAAGTTTAAGAAGCTTATCCATCATGGGTTAATTCCCCTTTGGAATCTGGATTGGGTGAAATTCGACAGCACTGATTTTATGCTTCCCAGCATTAATGACATCTATTATGAGCACGAGTTTACCTTGCAAGATAAAGAAGAAGGGGATGGATATTTGATTGAAACCAATGAGGACATCCTTGAAATCCGGCATGAGAAAAATAAGATTGTGATTAAATCTCAAAAGGAAACCTTTGAAAATTGGAAAGCACTTCATATAATCCAGCAAGAAACCATACGTTCTCTGGATTACAATGCCCCTTTGGTTACCAATCATAAAAAAGATTCCTTTATTCGGAGATTTGCGGAGAACAGCTGTGTCCAGCTGATGACGAAGACGGACTTATTCCGACGGATCATGGAGCTGGACATTCAGGACTACATTGAAGTGGTGGGATATGAAATTTGCGAAAATGCAGGGGGCTATCAAAATACAGAGGGTATGAACTGGTTTGTCCGGGACGAACTTTTTCCTATGGAAAGCCGGAAAGTGCTGTTACTGAAATTCAGGGCAAAAGAACCGGGGCATTACTTAAATGACAGCATGGTTCAGTTCGTGATATCGCAGATGCAGTTAGAAATCAGCGAATACCGCTGCATAGGAGTGATGGTATGAATTATGCATGGGAAGCTGCCCTGGCTGCGGACGAGGCAGGGGTGCGGCGTGAGGAGATACGGTATGTACCGGTCAGGAACGGCAGTCCTTATACAGAGGTAACGCTGGAGACAATTAACAGCAGGAGATTGGAAGAGA
Organism: Lacrimispora sphenoides; assembly: GCF_900105215.1. NCBI lineage: Bacteria > Bacillati > Bacillota > Clostridia > Lachnospirales > Lachnospiraceae > Lacrimispora > Lacrimispora sphenoides. The sequence continues at coordinate 131,308 of NZ_FOIP01000002.1, forward strand.
AAAAGGTGGAGTTGAATCCTCTTTACCGTTTTTCTAAAGAGTTTTCAGAAATGTTTAATATCAATCTGGAAGGATATGAAACTGCTAGGCACATCTTTTTTGACGCTGCCATGCATTATTTGGTGCAACTGGATTTGCGTCAGGGACTTTCCAAGCAGGAATATGCACTGCGTTTTTTGTTAAAGGATTTGTTAGAGGGCGTGTGCGGAAGCCAGGCAGCAGGAGTGGTAGGTCAGTTTGAGAAAGAAAAGCTCCGACGATTACTGCGCCTGATTCTGAAGCTGTACCAGTGCGGAGGGTCCATTTATCTGTTTCGGGAAGTCATGCGGTGTATGTACCCGGACTCCCTGGTATATGCCAATAATGAGACGGTGCGGCAGGTGCTGGTGTATGTAGGGCTGAAAGAGACAGAAAAGGAACGGGAACGGCTGGGGTTTTTACAAGATATGTTCCTATCAATTAATTATCAGGTGTTCCTGTTTTGGGAGCACCATTTTGGAATTATTGATGTAGATGAGACCATGGAGTTTGATGAGATGGTGTTGTTTTAAATACGGACTGCCATTATACAATTTGGAGGAGTTAGCCATGAAATACTTTGAGGTGCAGAATTCACCGGAGTTAAAATATGCTCCCAGACTAAAGGACTGGTATGGGAAATTTGATATGCGTGATATTTGCCTTGATGGTTTTCCTAAATTGCCTAAGGTACAGCAATTTATCATTGAACCATCGGAGAATACAATGTTTACAGATATTATTTTGTTTCCTTTCCTACTGGTTTCTCCAGTGGTTCAGGAAGTTATAAAAATGTATAAGGAACGCTGTTTTTTCTGTAATGTTATATTGATAGACCAGCTAAAAAAGGAATCTAGAATGTATTATCTGCCCGTTCTTGATGAGACCAGGAGTATCCAATTGCAAGAAAGGAAGTATAAGAATGGAGTATACATTTCAGAGTCGGAAAAATCAGAAGGAGAAAAGCTAAATTTGGACAGAAATCTTTTCTGGGTCAGAGATTCAAAAAAAAGGCATATTATCTTATCTATGGATATGGCAGAGAGTATGATCCGTCGCGGTATAACTGGACTTGGTCTTTGTGAGGTAGAACTATACAGTAAAGCTTAGGAGGGAGAGCGTAATGAGAGAAGAAAAATTGATCATTCGTCCGTTTGAAGATATTCAGATATTGGACTACAAGTCTATCCAAAAAGTAAATGAACATGCACGGGCGGAGATAAAAGGCAGGATTCCTTTTGATCGGAAAGAAGATTATATGAAGATCGGAAGACGACAGACATGGGCACAGGTGGCTGCAGTATCTGTAAATGAAGAAACCATTCTGTTTTATGGAGTTATTGAACAGATCCGGCTTGAGATAAAGGATGGAACCTGTATTGTAGTTATAAACCTTTGTTCCGGCACCCAACTTATGGATTATGAAGAGCATATAAGGAGCTTCCAGAAAGAAGAACTGACCTATAGCAATCTGTTGGATATTTGTACCAGGGAGTATGAAGATTCTGCCAAAATAATGACAGAGGGGAAAGAGAAGGCAATATGCCATTTTATCATGCAGTATCGGGAAACTGATTGGGAGTTCATAAAACGGTTAGCCTCTATGAATCATACTGTGCTGTTTGCGGATTGCTCGACCAAGGGAACAAAATACCACTTTGGAATACCGGATAGAAAAATAATGGAAGAAATTCTCCCCAGCGAATATCGAACACAGTACGACATGAAGGAATACTGGTATAAGAAAAATCATGGACTTTCTATACGTTCAGAGGATACCATGTCTTATATCTGGGAAAGCAGAGATATTTATAAATTAGGAGATAGAAGAACCGTGGATGGAAGGGATCTGTTCATTTGGAAGATGGAGACTCGCCTAAAAGGAAATGAGCTGTATCATACCTACTTTATGAAACCCCGATTAGGCATTCAGGAACCAGTATCCTATAGTAGCCATTTAACCGGTGTATCTCTGCCAGGAAGTGTTATAAAGGTAAAGGATGAAAAGGTACAGATAAAAATATACAGCGATGAGAATAAAGAGGAGTCTGGAGCCTGTTGGTATTCCTTTTCCACAGTGTATTCCTCAGCAGATGGAACAGGCTGGTACTGTATGCCGGAGATAGGGGATACGGTCAGGCTCTATTTTCCAACTGCCAAGGAACCTGAGGCATATGTAGCCAGTACATATCATGAAAGTGGAGCAGGGCTTAGAAAGAATCCAGAACGTAAGTTCTGGAGAAATAAAGAGGGAAAAGAAATCCAGCTCTCTCCGGAACGCATTTTATTGACCAATAACGACGGCACTTATATTGAACTGTCTGATGAAAATGGAATTGAAATTGTCAGCGAGGGTTCTGTGACAGTTCGGGCAGGAGGAAGCTTAAATATATCTACTTCCAGCTCCTCAATTGAAATGAGCGCCCCAAAGAAAATCCGGTTAAAACAGGGTGATACAGAAATGAATCTGGGTGGAGACATTGAAATGCAGGGAGCCAAAGTTATGCTATAAATTAATTGAGAGTAGGGGAAAAAATGGAGATTAAACTTGCAGGGAATCTAAAGATGGAAACGGATATTCCGATTCTGCGTGTGGTAAGTTTTCACTATTGCTGGAAACCTGATTGCCATGCTTTGCTTAAGCTGGAAGGGTATATAGACAGGAGTTTCCTGTGGGATCCGGGACAATCTTATAGCAGCCGTGTAAAAGTCTGGTTGGAGTCTGACGGGAAGATACAGACCATATATCACGGATACATTGTGGACGCGGAGATAAAGAACGTAGGAAATACCAGTCAGCTATTTCTAGAGGCAATGTCCGCTTCCTGTCTTCTGGACCGGCAGATATCCAGCCGATCTTTCCTGGATCCGGCAAAGACTTATGGTGAAGTGGTCAGAGAGGCGGTTCAGGCAGAAGGTGGACAGGTGATACGTAACCAAGGGAGTGACAAAAAGACCGGAAGCCCAGTCATCCGCTATGAAGAAACGGCTTGGCAATTTGTAGAACGCTTGGGGCGGCGCTTGGGAAATTATATTATTCCAGATATAGAAACCGGATATCCAAATTTATGGTTTGGGATGAGAAAGGGGAACGATGTACCAGCGTTGTCGGAAGAGCAGTGTACTGTAGAGATATGTTCTATTGGAAGTAAGGCAGGAATTCGCTTCCAGGCAGAAGGAAGGAATTACTATAAAATCGGAGATCAGATGACCTATCTGGAGCAAAATGTGATAATCGTGGAAGTTAAGGGTAGCTACGAACATGGAGAATTGGTTTTTACATATACGCTGGAAATTATGGAGGTCTGCCAGACAGGTACACAGCATATGAATCATCCTGCCGGCCTGGGGCTTTGGGGAAGTATAAGAGAGATAAAAGGGGAATCAGTTAAAATAGCGTTGGATATTGATCAGGGAATGGATACTGGAGATTATTTCTTTCCCTGGTATCCGGAAACGGGAAATGCTCTCTATGCCATGCCGGAAGTGGGAGCAAGGGCGCTTTTATATTTCTTTGGTGCGGATGAACAGGAAGGGGCTGTTATACACTGCTTAAACAGAGAACAGGAAGAGGTCCGTTCCTATAAAGACAGGGCTATGGATATTGAAGATGGAAATTCCATCAGCTTGTCAAGAGAAACTGTAAGATTCTCAAGGGGTGGAAGTCATAGATTATCCCTTAGTGATCACGCTGTTACGATAAGCACATCAAAGGAAATGAAAATAGCAGCAGAAGGAAAGGTACGGTTAAAGGCCAGACAAATTACGATAAGTACCCCAGATGAACTTAACATCTGTCAGGGGTAAAAGAAAGGCAGTGAAAGAATGATGGATTATTTTGACGAAGAACTGTTGGATGCCAAAAGGAAGATGGAGCGGCAGATGCATACCACATTAGAAACCGGGATATATGCAGGAGAGGAGTTAGTTACTTTTACGCAGATCGATTTACCGGATTTTTCAGTCCGTATGCCGCTGCCTGATCAATTTGTGGTTATGCCAGAGGAAGTAAAAAAGGCAAAATACCCTTCTCAGGAAGCACCTGCTCTTATATTAACCAGCTTAAGCAGCACAGTAAATATCAGTTTTAATGAATTGCCTGTGCTGCTGAAAGAAGGAGAGATAAAAACCATGATTGGTCAATTCCAGAATGCTCTGGAAAATATCAATCCATCAATCATAATTAAGAATCAGACAGATACAAAAACAGATCAGGGAAATGAGATGAGCTGGTTTGAGTATAAAGGATACCAGTTGGATGGGCAGAGCTATAACCGTGTTTATCTGCTCCGGCTGAGGAAGACAGTGCTTCATGGGACCTTTAGCTGTAGTATAAAAGATAAGGAACACTGGATAGAGATTGTTGAGCGGATATTCATGGCTGTTGAGGAGGATATATAATGGGTTTTCCCAGATCATAAAGGAGCAATATTATGACGGATGAAAAGACAAAGGTTAAATCAGGAGTTACAGTCAGCAAAGAGGCTGTGTTTATTGGAGATTTCGAGTTCAAATTTCAGGGAAATCTTATTAAACAATATATGGAATGGAAAGATGCCTGCAATGGTGATGTGACGGAATATGAACAGACTGTCAAGGAGCTGATGGCAAAACATTATGCATTTTATGGTCAGTTTCAGAAAGAGAATAAATATGTAAAGAGCGGGTCCGTTTTATGGTGTAGCGGTGGAAGTAAGTTGACAGCATTTGATATTTTGCATGATCATGGGGTGGTGCAAAAGGATGGAACCCCGATAGGGATTTGTACAGACTGTAAAGCAAATGAGAATATATATACATTTGAAGGCTGTAAGATACCAGCACCGGCCGGATACCCGGAAAGACCGGTTGTGACAGTAAAGTCTCAGCCTCAGGCTACCTTGCATAAATGTATACCTATGTTGAATGGAAGCTGGAGTAAGAGCAAGAGTTCTAAAATTAAAATTTGGGATGAATCGGTGGGAACGTATGTTGATGCAATTACTACGGGAGATTTCCTAACGTGTTTTTATGGGGGGATTATAGAGATCGTAGAGGTTCCTACGGTGAATGGAACTAAGAGGTTGGGGAATGAGTATCTAACTCTTGAACAAATGAAGAGTTTGGGATGGAATAAAATTCATTGTGGTTATAAAGTGGTTGGTACAGGAAAAGATAGTCCTATGAATGATATGCCATCAGAAATTGAGAGAAAACATAGAGAGATTAATCAAGGAGATATTGATAAAATCAATTCTTTATTAGAGAAATATCAAATTGATAGCAAAGAAAGAATATGTGCTTTTTTTGCTGAATGCGCTGCTGAAACCAGCAATGGAAATAGATTTCTTGAAGGACCGGGCTCGAAAAAATATCCATTTACGGATACTGCAACCAGAACAAATATTAATAAATGGTTTGATACGTATAGCAAATATGGCTCAAAATATCGTGGTGGTGGAGCTATACAACTAACATGGGATTATCAATATTCTGAACTTGAAAATTGGATGAAAAAAGAGTTTGGAATAACTGACTCAGATATTGTAAATAAAGGTGCGGAGTATATTGCTATGAACTACCCATGGGAAGCGGCAGTGTTCTATTGGAGTAAAAGTAATCTCAACGGAAAAGCTGATACAGGAATTATTCATAATGTTACTGCTGTAGTAAACTTCGGAATGAGTGATGAAGAGTACAAATTAAGAGAAGACGCTTATAATTTGTGGATGCAAAAGTATGTATTTCCTTTTTAAGTGAGGAGGTAATTAATGAAAAATAGAAAATTTGTAGTATATTCTGTGATTTTTATTCTGTTAGCTTTACTAGTATATTACCTAGTTGATAAGAATAATCACAGTTACTCAACTAGCATAATTTCATATACTAAAAACGGTTCCTATGTGGAGTATCCTCAAATTGCTGATTTAAAGGACGAAAAAAAGCAAGATACAATAAACCAACTCTTAAAAGACCAGGTTTTATTTGGTGCTAAAAATTATATGGGAAAATATATTGTTGATTTCTCATATTCAGATTATGTATACGAGTTTAGTAGTGACGTAGGTTTCGCTAATGAATATATTGCTAGTTTTTGGTATAGCTTCGTTTCATATGGTGAAGTGGATTTAGGGCATGAAGGCATTATGCGTGATACGTCTAGATTTTTTTGCATCACCATTGATATGAAAACTGGTAAGAAAATTGAGTTGTCCGATTTTATGGTAGTTGATGAAAGGTTAATTAATAGTAATGACGGAACTAAGATAGAAACAAATTATGACAGTGCTGCAAACCCGACATTTCATAATTTTAAAGATGCGTTTATGGTATATACTTCTGAACAAGAAAAAGATGAATATCATTTATTTACACCTCAAGAGATTATTGATAGATTAATAGACACACAAGGAGAGACAAATTGGTATATTGATGAAAATAAAAATATTGTCTTTTGTTCTGGAAAGAATTTTGTAGAAATTCCATATAACGAAATTGCAGATGTGATTTATCCTAAATATCTTGATATGTTAAAAAAATAGAAGTTACCTTATGCAACTTTTTAGCTTATAGAGCTATTTTTAATAACCCCCAAAGTTCTTTAAACTCGGATTGATCTGCTGAAAAGCACCTTACACAGAGCCGGTTTTGATTTTACAGCACTCTATGATCCAGCAGAAGTTAGAAGGGTTACGGTATGCACGATAATCCGACAAGAAGGTTAGCAGAAGCGGAAGTATTTATTAATGGATATTAAAAGGATAATAAGAAAATGAATAAAAAAGCACTCTTTCTATTTGCTGTGCTTATAATTATAAGTACATCTTGCAATCTACGGCCATCTTATCCAGGAACAGAGAATAGCATTACTGAATTTCCAAATATTGTAGAAGGAGTTCCTCCATCTGGCAGTGAAACTAAGGATAATTACCAAGAATCAAATGGAAATTTAGATATAGAAAAATTGAAGATATATGGCACTTGGAGTCTGGATAAAATTGTTTTAACCTCAAAGGATTATATTGGAGAGAAAAATTGGGGAGATGGGCACATATTTAACGAGAAGCAGTATGTTGGATATGAAGTCGAGTATACTCCTGAATACTTTCGTCTAGGAGAACAAAAATTTTTTTCACCAACGTATGAGGTATCGGATTTTACATTTTATGATTTTAATAACAACGGTGACTTTGAATATCCAAATTTATATGAGTTTGTTGAAAAAGAGAGAATCAAGGTTGACAAAATGGAAGATTATGAAAATATGGGCGATATACCACTTGCTTATTTTTTAGTTACATTTAAGGAGAATTATTTTACTCCTATTGGAACTCAGATTGTACTGTTAAATGAGAATGTTATGTTAGTTGGAGTTTGGGGATATATTATTTTGGCACATAGGGTGTGAAAACATAGTTACTAACTGTAACTATGAATTTGCATAGAGTTGATTCAAGAGTCGGCTTTGAGACTTTGCCACTGCCTTTATTGGTTCAACGATTTTAATCACAGCATACACCACAGCACCTTTTTGAAGGCCTGAAAAAGCCCGCATTGCGGGCTTTTGGGGAACGGGTGGCATGTTTACAGGCGTTGGACTTTACACTCATCTTTTCGGAGTATATTTTGCTCAAAATCTCAAAAAATTCAGAAGACGAAAGTGCAGTTTCCAACCTTGGTTTAGCGTAAAAAGCCTATTGCAGTAAATTTGGGCGACAAACGCCCCAAATTTTAACATCAAGCGGCTGTTGGGGAACTATACCACTTGCTCGTTTTGAACGCCACACAAGGGCAAACGGGGTTACAAAGGTCGAACAAAATTAAATATAATATTGCCCTTTTGTGGTTGAAGAACGAGTCTCAGAAAATAAATCTCGCTTGATTATCTTATTCTGTTGCCGAAAGTATGTTGGAATCTTTTTAAAATAGAATATGATAAGACACTTTAATCCGAGCAGTAGGGTTTCCACCTGAGGGGCAGGGGAAGGAATATGTCACCGCCCATCAATTGAGCGCGATGGGTGGATTGGTGTTACAGACTCCATGGTCAATGACTTAAATCGAGTTTTATTTAAATATGAAATTAATACTATTGAAAGAATTAGATACTTTTTGGCGCAGGTACAACACGAGTCAGGAAAGGGGAAAACACTTATAGAACAATATAATGGCAATAGCCCAGAAGAGTATTTTAGCAACAGAGATTTCAGACCAGAATACGAACATACGTATGCAGGAGATGGTGCTAGGTATAGAGGCGCTGGGTATATGCAATTAACGTAGAAAATCACATATAGGAGTTTTTCAATAAGGAATGAGAATTTTTTTTGGGAGTCAGTCAGTGGACTGGAAACGACTAATTAGAGCGAAATGGATTACACTGTACCGCCGTTTAATTTAATACAATTTTCATGGACAGTACAGAAGCTGAACGTCAAAACAATATCATAGTTTTCCCAGATCATAAAGGAGTAATATTATGACGGATGAAAAGACAAAGGTTAAATCAGGATTTACAGTTAGCAAAGAGGCTGTGTTTATTGGAGATTTCGAGTTCAAATTTCAGGGAAATCTTATTAAACAATATAAGGAATGGAAAGATGCCTGCAATGGTGATGTGTCGGAATATGAACAAACTGTCAAGGAGCTGATGGCCAAACATTATGCATTTTATGGTCAGTTTCAGAAAGAGAATAAATATGTAAAGAGCGGGTCCGTTTTATGGTGTAGCGGAGGAAGTAAATTGACAGCATTTGATATTTTACATGATCATGGAGTGGTGCAAAAGGATGGAACCCCGATAGGGATTTGTACAGACTGTAAAGCAAATGAGAATATATATACATTTGAAGGCTGTAAGATACCAGCACCGGCCGGATACCCGGAAAGGCCGGTTGTGACAGTAAAGTCTCAGCCTCAGCCTAAGGCTACCTTGCATAAATGCATCCCTATGTTGAATGGAAGATGGAGTAAGAGCAAGAGTTCTAAAATTAAAATTTGGGATGAATCGGTGGGAACGTATGTTGATGCAATTACTACGGGAGATTTCCTAACTTGTTTTTATGGGGGGATTATAAGTGTAGTTGAAGTTCCGGGAAACAAGGGATCAGGTAAGGAATATGTCACTGCTGAACAACTTATAGCAATTGGTTGGAGAGAGGAGGTAGTTACAACTGAGATGATTAAAGAATTAAATAGGGTTCTAGCAGAGTATGACATCACTGATATAAATAGCATTCGACATTTCATTGCTCAAGCTAGCCATGAATCTGATGATTGGAACAAAAAGGGATATGGTGATGGTTTGGTAGAAATCGGCTCTAAATCATATTTAGAGAGTAAAAAATATTGGCCATACATCGGTGCTGGATATATTCATCTAACATGGAAGTATAATTATCAAAAATTCAGTGATTATTTGAAAGAAACAAAAGGGCTTGACGATCCGTTAATTATGTCAGAAGGCCCAAAACGTATTGCAAGTACATATGCTTGGGAAAGTGCAGCATTTTTTTGGAGTGTATTTACTAATGCAAATGAAGTGGCAAGTCACGAAAAAGTAAATCCGGATAGATTATCTGAGATTGTGAATATATATGACACAAAGTCTTTTCCTATAAGAGCAGATATTTATTATAACAAGGTTGTACCAAATATTAAATAATTATTTAAGATATATTCTGCTTACTATAATTTATTACAAGAAACAAAAAGACAAGTGCTATTTAATATAAATTAATTGGTATATTACTTAGTTAGTAGTAAAGGAGTTTGATATGAATAAAAGAGTATATGTCATCTTGATAATTTTCGTTTTATCAGCCTGTGCCTGCGGATCAAACTCATTCGTTAGCTCTTTGGATAATACTACAAATAGAACTACTCCAGAGTTTAATAAAGGATTGGATAAAGAATTAATTGAGAGTAAAAGTGAAATTGAAGCCGTACAGCTTGGAGAGTTTGATATTAGTACAAAAAGTTACGATAATTCAGATGTTATCAAACAAATTAATATTTATATTTCGTATCCTGAAATATCAGGTCTGTCGACTATGAAATTACAAAATAAAGTTAATACACTAATAAAAGAGACTGCATTAAAACCGTATAACAACATTGTTAAAACTAACAACGGAATAGTTCAAGGCACCGAATGGACCGTAGATTATACAATAGAATATGCGACGAACACTGTGATTAGTATTAAATTTGAAGGATATCTTTATGCTCAAGGAAATGCTAATGGTATCAATTGGGTGTATTCTGTGAATATTGATTTAACATCTGGAAAAAAAATTACTTTTGCTGATATTTTTCAAGATTCTTTTAAAGAAAAATTAGATTATCGTTTTTTTAAATGCATTGATGTGGATACAATAGGAGTTGAAGAAATTGCTTTAAAAGAAATATTTGATAATTATAAAAGCAACTTTGAAATGAATGATGATAATTTCTATTTTACTAAGGAAAATTTTATTATTATATTACCTATTGGTGATTATTACCGGTTTTCCTCGGACTATAAAGACTTAAAGAGTTCTATGAGAGAAGACAATTTAATCTGGAGTTCCATTTCAAACAATAATTGATGACATAGAGATTGTAGAGGTTTCAGTGGTAAATGGAATTGAGAGGGCGGGAAAGATTATAACTCTTTGTTCTAAAGGCTTAAATATGATTGCTAATTTGGAACGCAATATTGAACTGGTTATTAGTAAAGAGGACTGGAAACGACTAATTAATGAAACGGATTACACTGTACCACAGTTTAATTTATGCAATTTTCATGGATAGTCGAGAAACTGAACGTCAAAACAATTTTGTATTGATTTTGAAGTTGTACAAGGGAGGATAAGATGGATCGAAGGAAGGAAATGGAAGAATACTTAAAAGATTACAGGACGGAACGGTTGAGAATAAAGAAAATTTATTTAGAAAATAACCTTATAAAACTAGAGTCGGCATTTCATGAAAAGCTTGATATATTAATAGCTGAGCAACTGCAGCGACAAAAAGAAGACAATGCGGTTAAACTGAAAAATATTTTTTTGTGTCGCTTAATCAGCAGCGGCTATACAGAAAGTTATGAGACAATACTCGGAATGAGTAGTGTCATGCTATATATGGATGAAAAAAAAAGTCTGGTTTACTGGTATCCTGAATTAGTTTATGAAAATATAGTTCAGGATATGGAGGCAGTTGAAAAATTATTACGAATAAAATTTTTGAGATTAGAGGACTTTGAACTATTTTTCTTGAAACAGAAATTATTATATGATGATTGGACTCTGCTTCAGGAATGTTTCCGCAATTTATTTAAACAAGCGGTTAGTTTGATTATGGATAGCCCACTGCGATTAGAAAACGAATTTCTAATATTGAGCGGAGATTATATGGATAACTTAAAGATTATAGATCATAAGGTGACAGAAAGGAGAGAAGAGTAATGGGGAAAAAACAAAGTTCTTTTCATATGGGAAATGAGTTTAATGGATGTGGGGATATAACTTATTTAAAAGGGACTCAATATGGAATTCATTTTCCTCAATCCCAGGAAAATATTCAGCTTTCACCAGATTTCAGAAACTGTTTATTAAAAGCTCTGGGAAGTGTTCCGGTGGTAATCGATCCGGCGAACATGAATCCTGTCTTGTCTTCCTTGTTGGGTTCCATGGCCAGTGTAAATCAGGTACTTATGACAAAAGATGCAGCAACAGGCAATTATGCTGTTCAATTTAATGTCATAAGTCGGGATTTTACAGATGGAGCTTATCCATATTACTATGAAATACTGGACAATAAGGTACCTGATGCCATGGGAATAGCTAGTCAATGGGTACCATATGGGGCGCCGGAAGGTGCAAAGTGGAAATATTATAAAGATGGGCATTATGTAAAAAGTGACTGGGTATTTATAAGCAAGGATAAGGCATGGTACTATCTGGATTCAGATGAATATATGGTAACAGGCTGGAAAGAGATAGAAAAACGCTGGTACTACTTTATATCGAACGTAGTGAACGGGTGCGAAACAGCCGGACATATGGCACTTGGCTGGATGCAAATAAAAGGCTTGTGGTACTATCTGAAAAAGGAAGAGTCAGCCGGATATATGGTGACTGGTTGGAGAGAGATAGGTGGAAAATGGTATTATTTCAAGACGAAAGCAGAGGCTTCAAATGGTAATGACTATGGATACACAATTACCAACACATGGTTGGAATATAAAGGAAAATGGTATTATTTTAATTTGAAAGGGGAAATGGTTACTACCAAATTAGTATATTGGAAGGGGAAGAACTATTTTCTAAAAGAAGATGGGAGTATGGCGGTTAATGAAGTTGTCGTTGACCCGGTATCAAAAAAGAAATTTAAAGCAGATGAAAATGGGGTATGCAGGGAGATTAAAGATGGGGTTATTAAGATTGCTTTGAGCGATTCTAAGAGGTTTGTGGAGATTGTTGATGAAGAAGGTAAAAAATATTATGGTGGGAATCAGGCATGGTATAAATGGCCGAATGATAAGAAAAAAGAGAAAGTTGCTCAAGAGGGAGGATGTGGAACAGTAGCCTCTGCCAATATTGTGGCATATTTGGCAAGGCATAATTCAAAATATAAAGAGATGTATGCCTATTCAGATTATACAAAGGCTAATTTTTTATTACATATGGAAGACATGTATGAATATGTTACTCCACGCCACATCAAAAGTCAGCCTTTGGGTGTATGGCCTATTGGTATGATGGAGGATGGTATCGAAAAATTTTCGAGAGACAGAGACGTGGAACTTCATGCAGTAAGTAAATACCTTTATTCATTCACTCGTGAAACTATAATTGATTACATTAAAGAAGGTTTAGAAAAAGACTCTCCCGTAGCAATGCTGATTGGAACAGCTGGAAGCAACAACGTAACCATCACAGAACCAGATGGAAGTGAAATATCAGGTAACTCGTTTAAGTTACACTGGGTAACAATTACAGAGTTGGAGGTAGATGAAATCAACGATACGGCAAAAGTGAAGGTATCCTCATGGGGAGGCTGGGGAGAAGTGGATTTAGATGAATATATACAAAATGAAAGGGTTTACCAAGGACTGTTATATTTCGAGTAATAATATAATAAAAGTTATATGTTGCAATAGATATCGTAGTGTCGGGGCGTTTAGCCCCGTGACCACAAATTAAGAATAGGAGGAAAACCTATGGAGTATTTCAACCTAACCTCTTTATTGCTATTAGTAACAATTTTTTTTCTAATTTGTGCTTTTTTATTGATAACCTTTATAAAAGTAAAGAGAAGCCGAATCTGGTTTTTGATTATTGCGGTGGTTATTATAGCAGGTGTAAAAATCCATGACCGGATTATAAATTCGGTGTTTTATGGGTTTGAAACAGAAATGTGTAGGACATATTCAGAAATAAAAAACATAGAGTTGCGTATTATCAATGGAGGAAGTGTTTGCATAATAGATGTCGATCTAAAAGAGGAGATAGAAGCTGAAGAAGTAGAAAATATATTTATCGAAGTATTAAAAAGAGTTAATCAAGATCCAATGTCAAGCTATTTAAAAGGTAGTTCTAATCGTAAAAATAACCATTGGTGCTATTTAACAATAAACTTTTTTAGAGTAAGCCAGGGCAGATTTGAGTCAAAGCTATATCAGCATTCAGATTGGTTTACAAAGGAAAATCAGCAAGAGCAGACATGGAGAAATAGTGATACTGGTAAGGAATATCATTATTCAGATTATATAGAATGATCGTTTTTCTATGTGTTCTTGCTTATTTGATTATAATGGAATAAATAACGAGTGAAAGTATCCTTATGGGGGCTGAGGAGAAGTTAGTTTAGATGAATATATACAAAATGAAGGGGTTTACCATGGACTGTTATATTACGATCAATTATATCTTATAAGTACGTTCAGCTCAGTGACTGCGAGTTTTGAACAGGAGAAAAGCTTATGGAGTATTTTAATTTAATTCCATTACTTATAGCATCAATGATTTTTTTTATGATTAATGCTATTTTATTGGTTTTTTTTATAAAAGTAAAGAAAAGTCGGACTTGGTTTTTTATTATTGTGTTGATTATCATAGCCGGAGTCATAATCTATGACCAGACTCTAAATTCGGTGTTTTATAACTTTAAAGAAGAAATTTGCAGAGAATATTCAGGAATAAATAATATAGAATTAGGTATGAGTTATGGAGGGCGCTTTGGATCAATAAATATTTACATAGAAGAAGAGATAGAAGATGAAAATATAGAAAATATATTTATTGATATACTAAATAAAATTAATAAGGAACCAATGTCAAGCTATTTAAAAGGTAGTTCTAATCTCAAAAATAATAGTTGGGTAATTTTTGATATAGAATTTTATGGAAAAAATTATATAAGATTTACTTCAGGGCCATATCCTCATTCAGACTGGTTTACAGAAAAAAATCAACAAGAGCAAATGTGGGAAAACAGCAAAACAGCAAAAAGGTACTATTATTCAGATTATAATGGAATAAATAATGAGTGAAAGTATCCTTATGGGGGATGAGGAGAAGTGGATTTAGATGAATATGTCAAAATGAAGGGGTTTACCAAGGACTGATGGACGTTCAACCCAGTGACTACGAGTTTTGAACAGGAGTATAGCTTATGGAATATTTCAATTTAATCCCATTACTAATAGCAGTAATGATTCTTTTCATGATTTGTGCTATTTTATTGGGACTTTTTATAAAAGTAAAGAAAAGCCGAATTTGGTTTTTGATCATTGTGTTGGTTATCACGGCTGGTGAAAAATCTATGATCAAATTATAAACTCGGTGTTTTATGGGGTTAGAACAGAAATGTATAGGGAATATCCAGAAATAGATAGCTTAAAGTTACACATAAGTCAAGGAAGACTTTATTCAATGGAAATTGTTCTAAAAAAAGAAATAGATGCTGAAAAAGTAGAAAGTATTTTCGTTGAGATATTAAAAAGAATTAACCATGAACCAATGTCAAGCTATTTAAAAGATCGTTCTGCTTGGGTTGAGTTTCATATAGACTTTCGGGGAGCGGTACGGGAGGAGTTTGATTCAGGACGCTATTCGTTTTCTGAATGGTTTATGAAAGAAAACCAACAAGAGCAGACATGGCATAATAGCAAGACTGGAAAAGAATATCGTTATTCAAATTATATAGAGTAGAGAATAAGTGAAGGTAACCTCGTGGGAAGGTCGGGGCGGAGTGGATTTAAATGAATATGCAAAAAGGTAATGGCTTTATCACGGACTGGTATATTTTACTCAGTATGTTGTGGGTTTTTAAATGATGCAATTGTTATATTAAAAGTTTAAACGAATGATTAAGGGGAAAATAGATGGACAAATACGGATATATGTTAAAGCGGCAGGAAGATAAAACTCCAGACAAACGCTATCACAAAGCAGACCTGGAACTGATGACGACATTCCAATTGCGTGAAATCTGCCGTAAAGAGAAAGTCATCCATGGGGTTTTAGATCCAATGGATAAAGAAGAACTGATCCGGGTTATCTTAAGGTACCGGGGGGCGGATGAATACTTCCTGATCCAGAAACAGGATGAGAATGGCCTGCAGGCTCTGGAAGGGGTGCTGCGGGGAACAAAACTTCAGGAAAAGCAGGATATCAGATTGCAATGCAGCTCCAGGATTGTGGCTTATGAAGGGCTTGCAATCGGCTTTTATGACGGTCTGACGCTGCCTTATGACAAGGAGCTGGCTGGTACCAACGTCCTGGTAGTAGGGGGAGATATGACAGTCTGTGCAATCTTAAATCTAATGCCCATGGGGGATCGGACAGACTGCCTGCACTTAGTCAAAGCTGCAGAGATTACCTGCCGGGAATCCAGTGTCAAGAACTACAGCCTGTACTGTATGGGGCGGCGGGAATCGGAGATGCTTTATGATATTTATAATGGAAGATACAGTTACATGCCGGAGCATATGGAGGTTTACCGGGTCCAGCTTCTGGATTTTGATGTAAGGAAGCCGGTTCCTTTATCCATGCCCATAGCCATGGACTTTGGAACCACCAATACGACAGCTGGGGTCTATCTGGATAACCAGTATTTTGAAAAAGCCGGGGTGAATGACGGGGAAAGAGAACTAAAAGAAAATGACATTAACTATGCCCTGTTCTACGATACCTCCGGAGACTGGCAGGAAACCACCCTGTTTCCCAGCGTGGTAGGAGTACTTTCTGTAGAAGCCGGGAGACCGAAGTTTCTGTTTGGATATGAGGCCATACGCCTGGCAGATTCCAGCTATATTGACGAGGGTTTCTGCGTATTCTATGACATTAAGCGTTGGATCGGAGACTATGAAAGGCAGGAAGAAATCACAGACTGCCAGGGGAGAAGGGGATTTGTTTCCAGAAAGGAAATCCTGAAAGAGTATTTTGACTATGTCATTCAAGCGGTAAGAGACCGGTTCAAGTGTGAGGTCCAGACAGTACATATTTCCTGCCCGGTGAAGCAGAAAGCCCGGTTCCAGAAACTGTTTGCAGAAATTCTGCCAGACTACGGAGTGGAAGGAAAGGACATGATCGACGAAGGCGTGTCTGTTTTGTACAACACTATATCCGAAATGATCCGGAAAGGCACAGTGGAGGAAGGGGAAGAGTATAAGGCTCTGATTATTGACTGTGGCGGCGGAACTACTGACCTGTGTTCCTGCAGGTTCCGGATTTGGGACAGGCGCATGGCTTATAGGGTAGAGATTGACACTTCCTATGAGAATGGGGATACGGATTTCGGGGGAAATAACCTGACCTATCGGATCATGCAGTTGTTAAAAATAGCAATCGTGAATCGACTGTATCCGATGAATTTGAATCAGGAAGGGCATATTCTGGATGGATACGACATGGATGTATTCCGTTACGTAGACCAGCACGGTACGAAAGAACTGTATAGGGAACTGGAGAAAAATTATGAAGAAGCGGAGGAATTTCTGCCCACCCGTTTCCGTGAATTTGAGAATAGGAGCAGGGCGGATTATTATAAGGTAAAGAACAACTTTTATTTCCTGTTCCGCCTGGCGGAAACAGTGAAGAAAGAGTTTTACGACCATGTGGGAACACTCAGGACCGTGTTATCCTCCCAGCCGGTAAAGGATGATACTGTAACCTGGATTTCTGTGGACAAGTGGAAGCTGTCCGGATATACAGAAAGAGGGCTTGAAACCATTAAGGAGTTTCCTGCGGTATATTTCAATGTCTATGTGCTGGAATTATTGTTAAAGGGAGATATTTATGGGCTTATCCGTCAGTTTATGGAACCAATGTATGAGGAGGATAAGCTGGGTGAGTATTCTATCATCAAACTGACCGGACAATCCTGTAAGATCGACATATTCCGGGATGCCTTAAAGGAGTTTGTGCCGGGAAGGACGATCCAGTTTAAGCGGAAGAGAGGAGATCAGACGAAGAATTTTGAATTGAAGATGACCTGTGTGGATGGGGCACTCTGTTATTTGAAGGATAAGAAGTATGGATTTGCAGAGATTGCCATCCATACCGGAGAATCGGCCCTGCCTTACCGGATCACAGCCTTTACCCATAATGGGGAAGAGGTGGAACTGATCCGGCATTTGGAACGGAACAGCCGGAGCGGAATGATATCCAGGAATATGGAAGACTTAACACTCAAGCTGTATTTAAAAGACATGGAAGGAAAAGATCGGTACCAATATACCTGCCACAGTTCCCTGGCTGATTTTGAAGAAAAGAGTTATGAGGAAATTAAGAAGAAACATGGGGAACATATCCTTCAGGCAGACACGGATGATATCGTGGAAAATGAAGTAAAGTTCTTCATATGGGCCAGCCCCATGGACCTGATATTTTCGGTAGTACCGGTATATCGGAAGATTGGAAAGCTGTATCTTGGAGTAGAAGAAGAGTTCTATTTTGAAAATGAAAAATGGGTTCAAAACTTTTTTGATGGGATGAAATAAGGAGGAGCTTATGCAGAATCTATATCCATTGTTTGAACGAAACCGTATATTAAAAAAGGAGTTGCTATGGTCACTCCGGGATTATTCCTTTGCACACCTCCAACTGGAATATCAGGAATATAGCCAGGGGATCCTTCGGGGATGCGATATAACAGTCCGGGGGGATAAACTGGTAGTAAGCCCGGGAATTATGAAATACGGACCGTTTATCTGCTTGATGATGGAGGAAGAAGTGATTGAATATACTCCATTGGAGCAGATGCAGTTTTTGAAAATAAAAGCAGAGATTGACCGGTCTTCTCCTGATTATATCGCGTACCGTACAATGCTTTTACTGGATCAAAATGAAGCAAAAGACGAAGATGAATTTGAACTCTGCCGTTTTCATTTAAGGAAAGGGGCGCAGTTAAGGAGTCAGTACACAGGCTTTTCAGACATGATAACCGGGTATGATACCATCAAACTGATTTATGGGAGCTGGGGAGGTCTGGGAGGAAGAAGTATTGCTCCTGCAGTTACCAGATATTTCGCCAGAACTGTTCTGGAAAGTAGGAACAGTCAACCTGAGGACCGGTCATTTGCGTATCTGTGCTTAAGCCAGCCAGGAGCAGTACCGGTCCAAGCATTAACTGCCTATGTCAGACATCGGTGTGGGGGCGGCTGGGATAAAGCAATGGATAACCTGTCTGTGTACCAATCCATGTGTTCCATAATTGATGACATACAGAAGGGTGAGGAAAAGGGCATAAGCATCAGGAAGGAAAGACGCAGGATACTTGTAGATTAAGCAAACCAGCCAGTAGGATCGAAATATAAGATACTGCCAATGTAAATTAGCAATTGAAAATGGTATTGATACCAAAATATAGTTGGATTAATAAGCACTAAATTTCTGGCAACCCAAGGGCATGTTGAAAATACTGGATTATGAATCCAATAATTCAGAAACTAGATAAAATGCATGCCCTGGTGTTGGCTGAATAATATCAAACTAAGTATTTGTAAAGACTTGACAATTCCAAAACAACTAAACTTCTATTTTATCACTTGTTTATCTGCAAGTTTCCTTAATAAACCCCCTATCATTTATTCCGTGCAAAAGCACACCGTCTCATGCTCCTCCAAAGTAGTCTGATAAAATTTGTTAATAGGAGTTGTGATACTGCCCTGAAGCATCCCATCTATGGACAGGATGCTGTCGTACCCGATCTGATACAAAGGCTGCTGAATGCTGGTGATCCGCGGCCCCCGGTAGGAAAAGCCGTATGTAATCAGATTGTCAAAACCTATGACAGAAACATCTTCAGGCACCTTAAAGCCAGACTGCTGCAGCTCGTTAATTACCTGCATGGCAATCTTGTCATTGCTGCAGAAAATAGCGGTGGGCCGTTCGCCTTCCGGATGGGCCATCATTTCCCTGAAACTGGTAACACTGTCCAAGTATCTATAGGCAATAAAATATCTATAGGCGAAATTTCATATAAGTATCAAACGGCGAACAGATCGTTACAAGTGCCGCATTCTAATTTTGATTGTTCTGATTCCATGTGCATGTCATTCGTTTTATTGATGTATTTATCTTCTTTATCCCCGGAAACATCGTCGGCAGCCTTAATTTCCTCATACTTTCGTTTGTACTAAATAATTTCCAAGGTATCATTTGACGTGAATTTAGTGGAAAACAACCATGTCATAGCGGTGCCTATTTTTTTTGATATTCATAAGTGAAGTGGTAAATCATGGCCTGATGAAACTTTTCGTAATCGTGATCATAGAGGGCCTTGATAATGCGCTCATGCTTTTCAATCGTTATCTCAATGGATTTCGAGGAGAGCTTCGTGTTGTAATATTTGTCATAAGCCCAGAAGAAATCAATGATAGAAGAGAGGAGCACATTATCCACTTTGGAAAACATGGTTTTATGGAACATGGCATCTGCTTTTGCAAATTCAATGCCCAGGGGCTTTGTTCCGCCATTATCCACACCCAGATGACTTTGCATGATGGTCACCTGTTCATTCATCCGGTCAATATCTGCCAGTCCCAGACTGTAGAAGGCTTTCTGATCAAAACCCAGCTCCAGGACATGACGCAATTCCTCAATATAATCCTTGATCTTGCTGTCATTGGAAGCGTCTACGTGAGAAATCAGTGAAGACATGAAAAAGTCGGAGTTAAATTCTCTGATGATGATGCCGACCCCTGGCTTGGAGGTCACGACGCCGGTGATTTCCAGGGATTTGAGTGCTTCTCTGAGCACGTTCCGGCTTACCCCTAATGACTCGCAGATTTCCATTTCGGTGGGAAGCTTATCTCCTGGCTGTAGATTATGCTCCTTGATATATTGTTTGATTTCATCGTATACCTGTAAATACAGCTTTCTGGTTTTTAAATTTTTCATAAGTCAACGATCCATTCTTAATTATATTTGTAGTACAAAGTAATAACTTTCTTAAATATTATAGTTTATAAATAGAAACGTGTCAATAAAAGAAACATAAAAACTAAAATAAAAAGATTTTGAAAGAAAAATATGTGAATAATACACAAATAATAACTCGATATTCCGTGAGGTTGTTGGTTGACATTTTAAAAAAAGTTAATTAAACTTAAAATATCAGTTACGATTTTATAGTTTATACTACAAAGTACAAAAAGGAAAGGGAGGTTATTTATGAAACAAAAAAAACTTGTAAGCATTTTATGTGCGGCATCTCTGGCAGCTTCACTTTTGATCGGCTGCAGCGGAAAACAACAGCCAGCATCAGAGACAACAGCAACCGGGGCTAAGACAGAGAATGCCAAATCTGGGGATTCGACGGCTGGGAATCAGGGTACAGGAAGCAGTGAGGAGCTTGGGACCCCGCTTGCGGATTTAAGAGTCAGACAGGCCCTGGCTTATGCGATTGACATGGATGCAATTGTTGAGACACTGTTTAACGGCAAAGCGGAGGCAGCAAAAAGTTTTACCGCCCCCGGGGACTGGCTGAATGCAGACATCCCTACATATAAGTACGATCCGGAAAAGGCAAAGGAGCTTTTAAAGGAAGCTGGCTGGCCATCGGATTATACCCTTGATGTGGTATATTATTACGATGATCAGCAGACCGTTGACCTGATGACCATCATTGGACAGTACTGGCAGGAGGTAGGGGTAAAGGCCCAGTTCAGAAAGCTGGAAGGCGATCTGGCTGCACAGCTTTGGGTACCTCCGGTGGATCGGGTAAAGGGTCCTTCTGCAGTAAAGTGGGATTTGGCTTATGCTGCAGTGGCTGCATTGGCAGAATCCGAATTCTATAACAGATTCAGTTCGACCGCTTCCAATAACTCCACCGTTCCGAAGCAGGAGGGGCTTGACGAATTAATTGTTTCAGCCAACGGGACCATGGATACGGATGAGCAGAAAAAAGCGTTCGGTGAAATCCAGAATTATGTAGCAGAGAATGTTGTTGCACTGCCTCTTTATCATCAGGTCTGCTTTATTTATACCAGCAAAGATCTTGATATGGCAGGGGCAGGATTCGGGAACGATCAGTTCTCATATGAGAAGCACATCCTGGATTGGAAAATCAGCCGAGATGATCGTACTTTGTATACAAATGGCGGTCCGCAGGAATTTTTCTGGTACCCATTGGTAAATCCGGGGCTCCTGATTAATACGGAACTGATTTTTGATAAGCTTATAAATGCAGATGAGAATTTAAATCCTAAGGAAGGTATGCTGGCCCAGGACTATAAGGTGAGTGAGGATTCCAAATCCATCGAGTTTACGCTTCGTGACAATTTAAAATGGCACGATGACCAACCTCTTACGGCAGAGGATGTCCAGTTTACGATTGAACTGATGCTTAAAGCTCCCGGTACCAATGCAGTTGCTTCGGAAGTCATGAAGGCAATCCATGGCGCCCAGGACTTTATTGACGGAAAAACAGATCATTTGGAAGGTATAGTGACCGATGGGAATAAGATCACGGTCAATTTTGATCAGGTTTCAGCCAATGCACTTCAGGTATTTGCCCAGTGGCCCATTCTTCCCAAACACTGCCTTGAAAAAGCAGACCCGGCGGCTCTCCAGCAGGATGGATTCTGGCAGAAACCAATTGGGTCAGGACCATACAGGGTTGATGAAGTCGTTCTGAACAATTACGCGACACTGAAAAGATGGGATGGATATTATAAGACAGGAAACGGTAATATCGAGACAATTTACATGTCTGCAAGCGGTGAAAATGATGCAAACCTCGTAAAGAATGCGGGAGCCGGCAAGATTGACTATGCTTGGTCTAAGTCTACGGATGAAGCAAAGGCGATCGAAACCATGGATCATATGAAGGTCAATACAGCAAATATCAGATATACAAGATGCTTTTTCATCAATCAGTTTCCCCATGATGCAAATATTAAGTAATCTCTCATTGATAAAGCATATAAACGGTGGATCAGCCAGGGTTCACCGTTTATAACAGGAGGAATTAAATGGCTACTTATACAATCAGAAAGATTTTATCCTTAATTCCAATGATGCTAGTCATCAGCTTTCTCATTTATTTGGGAATTGAACTGATGCCAGGTGATGCGGTTGATTTCCTGATTCCGCCGGATGCGCTTTCCACGATGTCGGCGGAACAGCTTGATCAGATGAGAAACTCTCTTGGCTTAAATGATCCGTTTGTAATCCGGTACGTTAAATGGCTGACGGGCATCCTGCACGGTGACTTTGGTTACTCCCTGCAGTCGGGGGTACCTGTTGCGGAAATTATGAGAAATCATATTTCGGCAACGATTGAATTATCCGTAGCAGCTCTGATCATGTCTTCCGTATTCGGTATTCTTCTGGGTGTGATCAGTGCCCTGAAAAAGGGAAGTGTATTGGATCATATCCTGGACGTCGTGGGTATGATCGGTGTGGCGATCCCACAATTTTTATTCGGCCTCATTTGTATCAATACATTGGCTCTGCATCACAACATACTCCCGGTAGGAGGGCGGATGGCTTATGCAGGGCAGAGCTTCATACAGAGATTACCGTATTTAATCCTGCCGGCTACGGTCCTGGGCTTTTCCATGACAGCCGGTGTTATGCGGTATGCGCGGGGCAGCATGTTAGAATCCATGGGCAGGGATTATATGAAGACCGCAAGATCAAAGGGAATCCCGGAGTGGAGGGTGAATCTCCTGCACGGTCTCAGGGCGGCGGTGACCCCTGTTGTGGTATTGATCGGATTCCGGCTGCCCATGCTGATCGGCGGAGCGGTTGTTGTGGAGGAGGTATTCCAGTGGCCTGGAATCGGCGGTCTGTTCATCAAGGCCGTGCGGGCGCAGAACACTCCCCTTGTCATGATGATCGGATTTTTCTCCGTACTGATCGTTCTGGTATCAAGCATTTTGGTTGATTTAGTAACCGCAATGCTGGATCCCCGGATAAAACTGAGTTAGGAGGTATGGATCTATGAGTGCATTAGAGAAAAAAATGGATCGGATCCTTGCTCAGGAGGAATCCGGGAGACCAAAGAAACGATTGAAAAGCAGGGTGTTAAGGAAAATGCTTGCCAATAAACTATCCATTGCAGGTCTTATTATTTTTATCGTTATCTTTTTTATCTGCATTGCAGCACCCCTTATCACGTCCTATTCATCGACAAAGATTGATTTAAGGAGCATCCTGCAGGCACCGTCAGCGAAACACATTCTTGGCACGGATAAAATCGGTCGTGACATTTTTGCACGAATCCTGTACGGGGGCAGAATTTCCATTGCAGTAGGCCTTGGATCTGCGCTGATTGCCACGCTGTTCGGTGTTTCCCTGGGCACAATCGCAGGTTATAAAGGAGGGATGGCAGACGGGATTGTCATGAAGATTTCAGAGATCTTAATGGCATTTCCCCAGATGATAATGGTACTGATCCTTGTAACAATAACCGGGCAGAGCCTTTGGAATCTGATTTTTATATTTTCCATAACCGGCTGGCCATCCATGTACCGAATGGCCAGATCCCAGATGCTTTCCCTTCGGGAGGAGGAATATGTCCAGGCCTTAAAGGCATTTGGCATAGGATCCATGAGAATTGCTTTTTTTCATATGCTGCCTAACGCGATTGGTCCTATTTTTGTTAACATAACATTGTCGACGGCTATGTTCATTCTTCAGGAGACATCACTTAGTTTCTTGGGGCTGGGTGTTCCGCTGGAGGTAGCTACCTGGGGAAATATATTGAATGCGGCGCAGGATATCATGATACTTAGGGAGGCTTGGTGGGTCTGGGTACCTACGGGTGTTGTGGTAACCCTGTTTGTTATCAGCATCAACTTTATCGGCGATGGCTTAAGAGATGCAGCAGATCCGTCTCAGATTGGTTAAGGAGGAAGGTCAGATGAGTCATGATACGGTAGTAAGTGTAAAAAACCTCCATGTGAACTTTTACAACAATGATCGCTGTAATCAAGTAATCAGAGGAATTAACTTTGATTTAAAAAAGCGAAGGATTCTGTGTATCGTAGGAGAGAGCGGATGCGGGAAATCGGTCACAGCTAATTCCATTATGGGACTGCTTCCGGATCTCTCCAGGATTGAAAAAGGCGAAATTCACTTTTATAACGATGACAAGGATATCCGGATCGATCAGCTAAAGAGAAAAGGAAGTGAAATGCGTAAGATCCGGGGAAATGGTATTTCCATGATATTCCAGGATCCTATGACGGCGTTGAATCCGGTATTAACCGTAGGATATCAAATTAATGAAGCACTTCTGTCTCATGGGAGAGCGAAAAACAGAGAGGAAGCTACAAGGGCCTCTATCGGGCTTTTGAGGGAGATGGGGATTCCTTTGCCTGAAAAGCGGTTTTATGAGTACCCTCATCAGTTTTCCGGAGGGATGTGCCAGCGCGCGATGATCGCCATGGCAATGAGCTGCAGGCCCAGAGTGCTGATTGCGGATGAACCGACTACGGCCCTGGATGTCACAATTCAGGCTCAGATATTCGAATTGATGCTGGATCTGAAAAATAACAATGACACCGCGATACTGTTGATCACCCATGATATGGGGGTGGTGGCCGAACTTGCAGATGATGTTGCGGTAATGTATATGGGGAATATCATAGAGAGCGGAGATGCCAGATCAGTTCTGACAGAGCCATCCCACCCCTATACAAAAGCACTGTTAAATTCCATCCCTGTTCTGGGACGGGGAAAAACGCAGAAGCTTGAGCCCATCAAAGGTTCTACTCCTGATCCCTATAACCGGCCGTCAGGCTGTCAATTTGCTCCCAGATGTCCATATGCAGCACCGGTATGCAAGGAACGGCTTCCGGATGAGCGCCTGATTGCTCCCGGGCATATGTGCCGGTGCTGCCATGACCGTTTAAAAGAGGAGGGTCAGCATCATGAATGAGAATAAGGAGAGGAAAGAAATACTCATCTCTGTGAGGGGATTAAAGACCTACTACCCGGTCAGGAAAGGGATATTTAAAAAGACTGCCGGTTATGTAAAGGCGGTGGATCACGTGGATCTGGATATTTACAGAGGGGAGATCCTCGGGGTCGTAGGGGAATCGGGCTGTGGGAAAACCACATTGGGGAAAAGCATATTGCAGCTGATCAGGCCGTTTTCAGGAGAAGTGATCTACCATTTCCCAGAAGGGGAGAAGGATATTACAAAGGTGCCGAAAAAGGAACTGGATGATGCACGTAAAAAGATGCAGATCGTTTTCCAGAATCCATATTCATCTCTAAATCCCTCTTTCACCATATTTGGTACGATGCAGGAACCGTTGATCCGGTTTGGAATGAAAAACAAAAAGGAAAGACGGGAGAAGATTGCAAAACTTCTGGAGGAGGTAAATCTTCCTAAGGAGTATATGGAACGGTATCCCAATGAGTTCTCCGGAGGACAGAGGCAGCGGATTGGCATTGCAAGAGCGCTTTCCGTGGATCCTGAGTTTATTGTATGTGACGAAGCGGTATCTGCGCTGGATGTTTCCATTCAGGCCCAGGTTTTACAGCTCCTAAAGGAATTAAAGGAAAAGAAGAGTCTGACCTATATGTTCATAACTCATGATCTGTCTGTAGTTGAGTATATCAGTGATCGCATTGCGGTAATGTATCTGGGACATATTGTGGAAATGGCAGAGACCCAGGAGATTTTTGAGAATACCCTGCATCCATATACGGAAGCTCTGTTGAGCGCTATTCCGATAGCTGATATTAACAGGCGGCGTAAGAGGATCCCGCTTCAGGGAGATGTCCCAAGTCCGGTGGATCCACCCGGTGGCTGCCCCTTTCATCCCCGCTGCCCCAAATGCACCCCGCGCTGCAGGACAGAAATTCCCAAAGCGCACAGAATCGAAAATAACGGCCATGAGCATCTGGTATGCTGTCATCTGGCCGAAAATTTATAAATCTGGAGGTTAAAATGAGTAAATTTCAAATTACGGATATTAAAGGAGTCATTCCTGCAACCATGGCATTTTTTGATGAAAAAGAAAATATCGACGAAGCCTGTACAAGAGATATGACAGAATTTATGATTGGGGCAGGGGTAAATGGGTTTTATTTAACCGGAAGTACAGGAGAATGTTTTACCATGACACCGGAAGAAAGAAACCGTGTGGTGGATATCGTCATCGATCAGGTAAAAGGAAGGGTACCGGTGATCGTTCACGTTGGGGATATCGGAACCAGAAAGAGCATAGGTCTGGCAGAGCATGCAGAGGCAGCAGGTGCAGATGCCATTTCATCGGTTCCTCCTTTCTATTGGAAGTTTTCAAAAGAAGATATTTATCATTATTATAAGGATATTGCAGCATCCACCAGCCTTCCGATGATTGTTTATAACATTCAACTGGCAGGAATCATGGACAAAGATCTGATCCTTAAAATCGCTGAGATCGATCATGTAAAAGGACTGAAATATACCGCCAGAAGCCATGACGAGATGGGCTCTTTAAAAGAGATACTTGGAAAGGATTTCATGATCTATTCAGGGTGCGATGAGATGGCATTTTCCGGACTGTGTTTTGGAGCGGATGGGCTTATCGGTTCCTTCTATAATGTTATCCCGGAAATTTACGAAAAAATATATCAGTGTGTTCAAAACAGCGATATCCCGGGAGGCATCCGGCTGCAGCGGATTGCAGATGAATTTATCTTTGCCTGTCTTCAATATGATTTCCCATCCTGTGTACATAACCTGATGAGATGGAGAGGACTTAAAGGAGGATATTCCAGGCGGCCGTTCTATAATTATAAGGATGAGGAGCTTGCCGGTTTAAAAATAGAATTAAGGCAGATCAGGGAAAAGTATCAGGCCAAGGAACTGGAAATGTTCCGTTTTTAGGAGCAAAGACCCCCCATTTTTAATTAGCAAAAATGGGGGGTCTTTTGTCTGTTAGCTAAAGCATTTAATATAAAGATATTTTTATTTAAAACATATTGACAAAAAAAGAAAACAGAGTATATAATTACTATACATTATCAATAATTTTATACTGACTACTTAAACGTTTCAGTAAAAATCGGGGAGGTGTTTTTATGCAAGATTGCTATATGCCCACGGGGAACGAATTTGTCAGCCTGCCGACATTGAACCAGACTACGGCTTCGATAGAAAGCTTTACGGTGCTGCATATGGGCTATAAAGGGATGCTGGCTTTTTGGGGCAGCGAAAGCGAACCTCTCATACGGCCTTTTGTGCAGGCGGAGGAAGGGGATCTGCTCTGTGATTTGGAATGGCAGCGGGAAGGTAACTGGATTCCCAGGTTTGAATCGGTGAAGGAAGGCGTTCGTACAGAGGGGATTTTTCTGGCTCCCATAGGACAGAAGGCTTTTGCCATACGTTTGACCGTCACGAATCATTCCGGCAGAGAACGTAAGATTTCCTGCGGTGTCAGAGGGGCGTGGGGAAATGTGACCCACAGCGTCAATGAGGATAAGACGGT
Organism: Lacrimispora sphenoides; assembly: GCF_900105215.1. Classification (NCBI taxonomy): domain Bacteria; kingdom Bacillati; phylum Bacillota; class Clostridia; order Lachnospirales; family Lachnospiraceae; genus Lacrimispora; species Lacrimispora sphenoides. Next base: position 159,230 of record NZ_FOIP01000002.1, read on the forward strand.
TATGGGACAGAGAAAGGTCTACCGCTCCGGCTGGAATGAAGGACCGGTCTTTGATTTATCCATCGGAATGCCGGTTATGGCATTTGCACCTATGGCGGCATTGCCTGTTAAATGGGAATTTGAACAGAATGAGGAAATACGCTACAAAGGGATCCATGATTGCCTGTTAAAATCCGGCGAGTCAGTGGTACTGGACATTTTTTGGGGCGTGAGTTTTGAAGAGGTGGCTGCGGCCACGGCGGCTAAGGAGCTTTTGCGGCAGAGTTTTGATGCGGTTTATGAGGAAACTCTGTGCTGGCTGTCGAAGCGGCAGAAAACCGTGGGCATACAGTCAGTGGATTCTCTGTTAAACCGGAACTTGTTTTTTAACTTCTTTTATGCTACGGGTATGACCATGGATACAGAGGAAGTGGTCATGGTCACTTCCAGAAGTCCCAGGTATTACGTCAGTGCAGCCTATTGGGACAGAGACAGCCTGCTGTGGAGTTTTCCCTCCATTCTTAAAGCGGACCCAGAGTATGCAAAGGAACTTCTTAATTATGTATTTACCCGCCAGATCAGACAAATCGGCATTCACAGCCGTTACATAGACGGGACGGTTTTAGAACCGGGATTTGAACTGGATGAACTCTGCGCCCCCTTAATGGCCCTCAGCCGTTACGTAAAAGCTACGGGAGAGGTTTCTGTTTTACAGGAAAGCCATATTGAGAGAGGAGTAAAGAAAATCCTTTCGATTCTAAAGACCAAGCGAAGTGAGGTCCTTCATCTGTATGAAACTTTTTTACAGCCTACGGATGACATGCGGGTTTACCCTTATGGCACATATAACAATGTTTTAACTTGGCGGTGCCTGCGGGATCTGGAGAAGCTGTATCGAAATTTATGGCCTACTGAAACGCTTAAGTGGCTGGAAGAGGAAGTTTCGTGCCTGTTTGACGCCATTAGAACCCATTGTAGGAAGGAGTATCAGGGAAAAATGATTTTTGCCTGGTCCGTAGATGAGGATGGGAACTGGGATGTGTACGACGAACCGCCGGGAAGCCTGGAGCTATTGCCCCATTTAGGCTTTTGCGGCAAGGAGGATCCTGTTTGGCAAAATACAATTGAGATTTTACGAAGTCCGGATTACCAATACTCTTTTGCAGGAAAGCCTTTTTCCGACATTGGCTGCCCCCATGCGCCCCACCCCTGGATACTGAGCGTTGCCAACGGGCTGGTCAGCGGCAGGAAGGAAGCGTCTTTAGACTTTCTGCGCAGGGCTTCCATGGATAATGGAATCGCCTGTGAAAGCGTAGATGAAATGACAGGCGAATGTACCACGGGAGCCGCGTTTGCTACTTGTGCCGGATTTCTGGCCTATTGTTTAATGGAAGGGCTGAATGAGGGAGGTGTGGATCATGATTCAGTATGAACCATGGAGGATTCGCTGTGAGGGCAGAGAAGATCCAAAATTTTTGGAAAGTATATTCAGCCAGTCAAATGGCTATCTGGGTTCCCGATGTACGTTTTTTATGGATGGGGCGAAGGCTTACGAGCGCTGTAATTATCTGGCGGGCGGCTTTGATTATATCAGTCCCGGTGTCACGGATATGGTGAACTTACCGGATTTGTTTCACTTTCAGCTTTCCCTGGGGACAGGGGAATACCAATCCTTTACCCAGACCCTTGATATGCGCAACGGCCTTTTTGAGAGGAAGTCGGTGTGTAAAGATAAGGAAGGAAGAGAAACGCAAATTGACATTTCCCGTTTTATCAGCATGGACAACAAACACGTGTCAGCCCTTTCACTGGAATTGACGGCATTAAACTACAGCGGGAATGCAGCTGTTTTCATGGGGATAGACGGGAAAACCGTGAACCTTCCTGTGGATGACGACCAAACCAAGGAAAACTTGGATACCGTGTCTTTGCTCTCTGTTTCTGAAACGGAAACGGGGGAGGACTACTGTTTCCTGAAGGCTGACAGTAAAGCTTCCAGCCGTTTGCATGTAGCCATGACTGCCCGGATTTTCCAGAACCAGGGTACATCTAAGGTCGCTTCGACACCTGACTGTCCGGCGAAAGAACTGAATATTCCTTTGGTGGAAGGGGAAAAGGTGAGGATCGAAAAGATTCTTTATACGGAAGCGGTTCTGGTGGATTCGGAAACGTTCCCCCAAGGTAGGCAGGACTTGCGCCCTCATGTCATAAACCGTTCTTTTGCGGAACTGCTAAAAGACAGCGAAGGGGCCTGGAAATCACGCTGGGACCAGGCCGACATAGAGATTACCCAAAAAGGAAACGACAGCACCATTCAGTCCGCCCTGCGGTACAATTTATTTCAGCTTATTCAAAATTGCCCCTTTGAGGACCCGACGGTCAGCATTGGCGCAAGGGGCCTGACCCATGGACGGTATAAGGGCTGTTGTTTTTGGGATACGGATATTTTCCTGCTGCCGTTTTACCTGTATACGGACCCGCAGGCCGCAAGAAATCTGATCCTGTTTCGCTTAAATACTCTTCCGGACGCAAAGAAGAACGCAAAGGCGCTGAATCTGCCAGGGGCCAGGTATCCGTGGATGTGCGCCATAGGAGGAATAGAACAGTGCCAGAGCTGGGACATCGGGCGTTGTGAGATTCACATTACCGCAGACGTAGCCTATGCGGTTGATAACTACTTAAAGGTTTCAGGAGATAAAACCCTGGATAGCCAGTCAGCGCAGCTGTATGTGGAAACCGCAAGATATTGGGCCGGTAGATTTTCCTATGACCAAAGAAAGGATGTATATAACCTGCTCTTTGTGAAAGGACCTGACGAATACTGCGGCGTTTCGGGAAACAACGCCTATACTGTACTTTTAGCCCGCCAAAATCTCCGGCTGGCTTTGCAGGCGGTCCAGAGGAAAAAAGCGGCAGCTAAAGCTTCTGAAATGAAAACATGGCGGGACATCATAGAAAAAAGCCGGATTGAGTATGATTCAGACAGGGACTTGTACATTCAGGATGATAATTTCCTCCGGCTGGAAGCATTTCCGGGGCAGAAGGCCGGGGATGGAAGCGCAGCTTACCATCAGTACGATTTTGACTGGCTCCAAAGGTATCAGGTGTTAAAGCAGGCGGATCTGGTACTGCTCATGGTCCTGAAGCCGGAATTGTTTACGGACCGGGAGCAAAAGGCGATCTGGGACTTTTATGAACCGCTGACACTTCATGATTCCAGCCTAAGCTTTGGGATTCACGCATGGGCGGCGGCATATTTGGGCCTGGAGCAGAAGGCTTGTGAATATTTTGATAAAAGCCTGTTTCTGGATCTGGAAAACCGGATGAAGAATACTGGGCGGGAAGGCATTCATTTGGCTGCGGCAGGGGCCACCTGGCAGTCGGTGGTTTTTGGATTCGCAGGTCTGGCACTGGGAACCGGCGGCAAGCCGGAGTTATCTCCAAAGCTTCCAAAGGACTGGGAACGTTTATCTTTTCACTTTTATATCAAAGGAAAGCGGTACCTGGCGGTGATTGACGGAGAAGGCGGAAAGATAGAAGCGGATGAGGAATAAAAAATGATAAGAAGGAAGGTGATTTTATGAAGCGGCCTGGTTTAAAGGATGTGGCAGAGAAGGCGGGGGTTTCCATAGCCACGGTGTCTTATGTGATCAATAATACGCCCTCGCAAAGCTTAAGTCCTGAAACAATTAAGCGGGTGAATGATGCCATAAAGGAACTGGGATACATCCCCAATCTGGCAGCCCGCACCCTGGTAAACAACAAAAGCAATTTATTAGGGGTGCTGATTCCCCAGACGGAATCAGGAAAAGAATTAATGTTCTCCAATCCCTTTTACGGCGATTTCATGTCGGCGGCAGAGTATACAGCCCGCAAAAGCGGTTATCACATCATGATTTCCGGAGCCGATTCCGGCCAGACTTATGCGGAAGTGGCAAGGACCCGGGGACTGGATGGAGTGATCGTGGTGGGGATGAATGATGACGAGGAATGTCGTCAGTTAAAAACCTTGAACATCCCAGTGGTATTGGTGGACAGTTACTGCGAAGCTGCCGGCTTTCACAGGGTCAGCGTGGATGATATGCAGGGCGGGTACATGGCGACGAAGTACCTGCTGGAAAAGGGACTTAGAAAGATTGCCCATGTGACTGGGCATGTCAATGACAGGGGCGTGAATTTCCTGCGTCATAAGGGGTATGAAAAGGCACTGGGAGAGTACGGATTAAATCCGGAGAAATCCTTGTTATTGTCGGGGGAAGTGTCCTTTGAATACGGTTGTGAAATGGGTGAATATCTGGCTGGGATGGCTGAACGGCCCGACGGGGTGTTTGTTTCCGCAGACATTCTGGCGGTGGGCTTATGTATGGGACTGCGCGGGAGGGGCGTTAAGGTTCCCAAGGACATTTCCGTCATAGGTTTTGACGATTCGCTGCTTTCCAAAACCTGTGATCCGCCTCTTACCACCATACATCAGGATGTAGCGGCAAAGGGTACGGAAGCGGTGAAGCTTCTGATAAATGAGAACCACACACTACAGAACAAGGTATTTCCATTAACTTTGGTAGAAAGGGGATCAGTGCGCTGATCCTTTTACGAAAACAAAGCAACATCCATTCTTTCTATTAAGGAGACAGTTTATTATGATGAAGTTAGCAAAAAAATGTAGATGGGCCGCAAGTGCAATGGTATGTACCGCAGTTTTACTTTCAGGCTGCAGTTCCAAAACTGCTGAAAAACCCGGAGCAGGAGAGGCGGTCACAATCCGCCTGGACCAGTTTTCAGGCAGCGGTGCATCTGAGGGGGCACTGAAAGAAATGATAGCAAAATTCAACGAGCAATACCCAGGCATCAAGGTGGAACTGCAAAGCTTTGGTTATGACGATTATTTCACTCAGCTGCAGTCTAAAATCGTCGGCGGCAGCGCGGCAGACGTATTTGAATTGAATTTTGAGAATTTTGTAGCCTATGCGTCGGAAGATGTACTTTTGGACATCGGGGCTCTGATGGGGGATACTTCAGGCTTTAACCAGACGGCTTTGGAAGCCTTCCAGTACGAGGGAAAACAATTTGGAATTCCCAATTCCTTCTCTAACGTGGTGCTTGTATACAACAAAGATTTATTTGACAAGGCAGGAGCCGCTTATCCCACCGACGACTGGACCTGGACGGAAATGTTAGAAGCCGCAAAGAAAATCCGCTCCCTTTCCGGGGACACCTACGGCTTGTATCGCCCCGTAAGTTTCCATGAATTTTACAAAGGAGTAAAGCAGAACGGAGGAAGCTTATTAAGCGGGGATGGTGGGAAATTTACGGTTAATCTGCCGCAGAATGTGGAAACCCTGGAAATTATGTCCGGTTGGGTGACGGACAGCAATGTTATGCCTTCAGATGCACAAATGGGCGGCATGGGCGACTGGGATTTGTTTAAATCCGGACGGCTTGGCATGATTATAACCGGAATCTGGGCCTTCAGCGACTTTACAGACAACTGCGATTTTGCCTGGGATGTGGCGGTGGAGCCGGGAAATACCGCAAAAGCCACTCATTTTTTCTCAAATGCTTACGTGGTTAACAAAGAAACCGCCAATCCTGAAGCTGCCTCTGCTCTGGCCGCCTTCCTGGCAGGAAGCAAGGAAGCCGCACAAATCCGAGTGGATTCAAGCTGGGAACTTCCGCCAGTTATCTATCAGGACGTACTTGATTCCTATCTAAAGGTAACCCCGCCGGAGAACCGGGAAGCTGTATTTAAATCTCTGGATTATCTGGTAACGCCGCCGGTGGTGAAACAGCAGTCTGAAATGCAGGAGATCATCACCAAGCACTTAAACAACGCCATTTCCGGGAACGTTACCGCTAAAGATGCTCTTGATGACTGTCAGGCGGAACTGGAACAGAAAATCAAATTAAACTGACATTGATCGAGCCTGACAGGAGGGAATGCTATGTATAAAAAACAGGGGGTAAGAGCCTTTATCTTTCTTTTGCCAAGTATGGCCGGACTTGTGTTATTTAATTTGATTCCTATTTTTGCCTCGCTACTGCTCAGCCTCACCGATTGGTCGGGGTTAAGCCGGGTAAGGCTGTTCCACGGTTTTTTTCAATTTGTCAGCGACAAGTTCGTGGGGTTTTCCAATTACTCCCAACTTATCAAAGATCCTGAATTTTGGGTGGTTTTGGGGCATAACACCTATTTTATTCTGCTGTACCTTCCGCTGGTCCTGCTGTTTTCCTTAATGGTTGCCCTGATCATTCAGAGGAAGAGCCGCATGGCCTCTGTTTACCGGATGCTTTACTACATACCGGTACTGACCAGCTGGGTGGCTGGAGCCTTGATTTGGAAATGGATGTTAAGTCCGGAATACGGGCCGATTAACAATGCCTTATCTGCCATAGGGATCAAAGGGCCTTTATGGCTCCAAAGCGAGAGTTGGGCAATGCCCTCCATCGTCCTCGCCAGCGTGTGGAAGGATATGGGCTTTTATGGAATGATACTGCTTAGCGGCCTTTTGGCCATAAATCCGGAGTACTACGAGGCTGCCGAGATTGACGGGGCGGGTTATTTTCAAAAGTTTAAAAGCATCACTCTGCCCCTGCTGTCACCGATTTTGTTCTATGTCATTATGTTGTCCCTGATCAATGCCTTTCAGCTTTTTCCACAGATCATGGTCATGACCAAGAACGGTGACGCAGGACCTAACGGGGCCACCATGGTCATGGTGGAGCGGATTTACAAATACGCCTTTAAATTTGGCCGCATGGGCTATGCGGCGGCCTGGTCCTGGGTGTTGTTTGTCATTATTTTTGGCTTTACCGTACTGCAAAACGTGCTGCAAAGAAAGTGGGTGTACTATGAGTCGTAAAGCGGCATCCGGAGTTTTATACCATTTGACGGCTGTTTTGCTGTCGGTCGTAACCTTGCTTCCGTTTTTCTGGATGCTGTCCACTTCTTTTAAGAACTACGGTGCAATCATGGCCCTGCCCATACAATGGATACCCAAAAACCCGACCCTTAAGAATTTCTCGGATTTGTTCAGTAAAGAGGGAATGACCGTTTCCATGTTTAATTCCCTTGTGGTCTCCATCAGTTCCGTAGCCGTGACGATCATCAGTTCCGCCATGGCCGCCTTTGCCTTTGCGAAACTGGATTTTAAGGGGAAGAACACCATTTTTCTGGTTTACCTGGCAACCATGATGATCCCTTCCCAGGTGCTGTTCATCCCCCTTTACTTACTTATGGGAGAGCTGAAACTGGTGGATAGTCTGGGAGCTTTGGTACTGCCCAGTGTATTCAAGGTGTTTGCTGTGTTTATGCTGCGTCAGCGCATGATGACGATTCCTAATGTCTATATGGAAGCGCCCGCTATTGACGGCGCGGGAATTTTTACTGTCTTTGTACGGATCATATGTCCCATGTGCAAGTCCAGCCTTGCCACTCTGGCAATTATCTGCTTTATGGACGCATGGAATGACTACTTACTGCCATTGGTCATGCTGACCACAAAGACAAAGTTTACCCTGCCCATTATACTAAGCTCCTTAAATGGGCAGTACAAAAGCGAATACAACTTACTTATGGCGGGAGCATTGGTTTCCATGCTGCCGATTCTGGCGGTATATGCTATGGCGCAGAAGTATTTTGCAGCAGGATTACAGGTAGGAGGTGTGAAAGGATGAAATGTTTGCTTGCCGGTCAGGCCGTTTACGGATTTGGAGAACGGTTTGACGCATTGAATCAGGAGGGGCTTGCCCGTGAGAATCATGTATACGAAACCTTTACCAATCAGGGGGCTTCCACCTATTTGCCCATTCCCTTTGCATTGACAGACGGGGGCGGGGGTCTTTATGTGGACACAATGGAGAAGTTTACCATATTTACGGAAAAAACCGCTGACGGGATCGTCTTTACGCTTCCGGACCAATACGATGTGCGGACATTTACGGGAAAGCCCTTGGAGGTTCTTAAAGAGTTTACGGCACTTACGGGGCGGCCCAGAGTGCCGCCGGACTGGGCTTTTGGCCTTTGGATGTCTGCCAACCGCTGGGATAGGCAGGAGGTGATAGAAGAAGTGGTGGAGGAAGCCGTCAGGCAGGGGATGAAACCTTCTGTGGTGGTAATCGAAGCCTGGAGCGATGAAGCCACCTTTTACCGCTTTGACAAAGAACGTTTTCCCGATCCGGAAGGGATGATCCGGGACCTTCACGAAAAGGGAATCCGTCTGATTCTCTGGCAGATTCCGGTTTTGAAAAAGCTGGAGCCTTGGCGCACTTGCCCGGAACATGAGGCGGACTGTGCCGAAGCGGTCAAAAAGGGCTTTGTCGTTACCAATGCCGACGGATCTCCCTATCTGATTCCGGAGGGGCGCTGGTTCGGCGGTTCCATGATACCGGATTTCACCAATCCGGCGGCCTGTGACTGGTGGTTTGGGAAACGGCAATATCTGCTTAACATGGGAGTGGACGGCTTTAAGACCGACGGCGGGGAGTTTGTATACGACGACGGCGCCCGCTTTTTTGACGGCCGGACCGGTGCCCAAATGAAAAATGGTTATGCCATGGTTTACACCAGAGCCTATACAGACTTTATAAAAGATGACCGTATGCTTTTTTCCAGGGCCGGATATACGGGAGCTCAGACCACGCCTATGCACTGGGCCGGGGATCAGCAGTCCACTTGGGAAGAACTGCGCCATGTGGTGACGGCGGGTTTAAACGCCGGATTGTCAGGTCTGCCCTTCTGGGGCTTTGACCTGGCGGGCTTTGCGGGAAAAATGCCTTCCGCCGAATTGTATCTGCGATCCTTCTGCCTAGCCTGCTTTGCACCGGTCATGCAGTGGCACTCGGAACCGGCTTCCGGCCAGTTTTCTGAGCTTCTGGCGGCTTCAGAAGAAGAGATCAACGACAGAAGTCCATGGAATATGGCTAAGGTGACAGGCAGGCAGGAAATCATTGACATTTGCCGGAAATTTACAAAAGAAAGGGAGAGGCTGCTGCCTTATATTCTTAAGGAAGCAGGCATAAGTGCAGACACGGGCCGCCCCCTGATGGCCGCATTGGTAATTGACTGGCCGGAGGATAAGGAAGCTTGCGCAGTGGACGACGAGTATATGTTCGGTTCGCAGCTTTTAGTGGCTCCGGTTTTAAAGGAAGGAGTGGTAGGACGGCAGGTATATCTGCCAAAAGGAAATTGGAACGATTATTGGACAGGAGAACAAACTACGGGTCCATGCCGTTTGTACAAAGAATGCCGGGCCGGAGAACTATTGGTCTGGCGCTTGAACTAGTTTAACAAAAAGAAACCATTTCACAAGGAAATAATACTTATGAAAAATGGAGGGGACATATGAGAAAGAAGCTAATGGCCATTTTACTGAGCATATGCTGTATTTTGCTCAACGTATCACCAGCCTTTGCGCTTGAAGGAACGTGGCACAATCCTTATGGATTAAATGATATTTATGAAATAGAACCTACCGAGCGTTCACCCAGGAATCCAATAGCAGGCCAGTCCGTGCGGATACACAGCACCACCTGGCCTGTGGAATCCGGCCAGACGGTTTGGATTTCCTACACCGTAAACGGTGTCAGAAAGGCGGACGTAGGCGCAGGCTGGTCCTATAACAGCGGGAACAATTCTTATTGGGAGGCGGATTTGGGCTCCTTTGCAAAAGGAGATACTGTGGAGTATACGGTCCACGGGGACGTAAATGGCACGAACGCCAAATCCATCGGTCCCTTTACCTTTCACGTGACCGACTGGGAAAAAGTGAAATCCGTATCTTTAAATTCCTATAACAACGGAACCGTCCTTTTTGACGTGACGGCAGATACGGGGAATTTCTCCCCTAAGCTGGCTCTTAGCTTTACGGACGAGGAGACGGTGCGTTTCCAGCTTTCCCCAAAGGGAAACGGAAAATTTGCTACCGGTATTTCCGGTTACACCGTGACAGATAATGCCCAAAAGGTGGAGATAGATACCGGAAAACTGCGGGTTACCGTCACAAAGTACCCATACGCATTAGAAGTGTTCAGTTACGAACACAACAGGGTTTTGACTTCTAACGGCGGAGTGGGCAAAGAGATGTCCTGGCTGACCGACGGAAAGGACGTGATCGGGCAGTTCCGGGACGGATACTTCTCCCCTTCAGATGAGCGGTTCTATGGTTTCGGAGAGCACTATGACGGTGCGGAGAAACGGGGAGAGGTGGTTGAAACCTACATTTATAACCAATACCAGAACCAGGGCAGTAAAACCTATTTGTCGGTTCCCTTTTTCGTTACCAGCAAAGGCTACGGAATTTACTTAAATACCACCTGTTACTCCAGGTTCGATATGGCAGCAGCCGATGGGGACCGGTATGTGTTTGAAGCTGACACGGAACATGTGGATTCGCCCCTTTTGGATTACTATCTGATCAGCGCAAGTACGGCTGCGAAAGTGGTGGGAAAATACAACACAATTTCCGGTTTGCCCCAGGAACTTCCCAAATGGGCCTTCGGTCTGTGGATGTCAGCCAATGAATGGGATACCCAGTCTGAAGCGTTGGAAGCCATGAACCAGTCTAAGAACAACGACATTCCGGCTACGGTGTTAGTGCTGGAACAGTGGAGCGACGAAAACACTTTCTATGTCTGGAATGAAGCCACCTATACGCCAATTCAAGGCTCGGCTGCTTTCCGCAATTCGGATTTCACCTATGGCTCTAAATGGCCCAATCCAAAGGCCATGACAGACACTCTTCATGAAAATGGCATAAAACTGGTGCTGTGGCAGATACCTGTTTTAAAATACACGCCTTACTCCTATGCACAAAAGGACAATGACGAGGCCTATATGCTCCAAAAGGGATACGCCGTTTCCGACGGGCATGGAGGGTCCTACCGCATACCCGAATCAGGATGGTTCGGAAACAGTCTGCTTTTGGATTTCACCAATCCTGAGGCAGTAGATTGGTGGATGAATAAGCGCTCCTATCTTTTTGACGACTTAAAGATAGACGGCGTAAAAACAGACGGCGGGGAAATGGTCTGGCGTAAGGATACTTCCTTCCATGACGGCAGTACCGACCTTTCTATGCGAAATGCATATCCCAACGCCTACATAAAGGGATATAACGACTTTGTGAAGAAAAAGACAGGGGAAGGAATTACCTTCAGCCGGTCGGGAACCGCAGGCGTTCAGTCCTCCGGAGCCTTTTGGGCAGGAGATCAGACCTCCAGCTTTTCCGCTTTCCGGGACGCTTTGAGTGCCGGTTTGAGTGCCGGAATTTCAGGGATCCCTTTCTGGAGCTGGGATTTGGCCGGGTTTACGGGGAACTTCCCTTCGGCTGAGCTCTATAAGCGCAGTACCCAGATGGCTGCTTTTGCCCCGGTTATGCAGTTCCACTCCGAGAAGGCCAACCCCTCTCCCAGTGAGGAACGCTCCCCCTGGAACGTTCAGAGCCGCACAGGTGACAGCAGTATCGTTCCCATGTTCCGCAAATACATCAACACCCGTATGAACCTGCTTCCCTATATTTTCAGTGAGGCGCAAAACAGTGCACAGGGCGGAACACCCATGATGAGGGCCATGTTCTTAGACAATCCGGAAGATGCCAATACCTATGACCTAGAAGAACAGTATATGTTCGGGCGCAGTCTTTTGGTGGCGCCTGTGGTCCAGGAGGGACAGACAGTAAAGAGCGTTTACTTACCCGAAGGGGAATGGATCGATTTCTGGCACAACGCCCTTACCGCAGGCGGCATGAAGAAAGACTATTATGCGGATGTGAACTCTATCCCCGTTTACGTGAAATCCGGCAGTATTCTGCCCCTTAACTTAAACAAAAACTATGAGATCGGGGGTTCCATCGGCAATGATGTGGAGAATTACGAAAACCTTACGTTCCGTATCTACCCGGAAGGGGAAAGTACCTATACCTTATCCCACAATGACCGGAGTACCATGACGGTCCGGGCAACCGAGAATTTTGCGGCTGGTACTGTAACTGTTCATCTGCCTTCCTGCCAGATTCCAATCACCACGCAGGTCTTTGGAACCAGACCTGGCAGTGTAAATGCAGACGGTCAGACATTACAGGAAGTGAAAACTCTGGCTGACTTAATAAAGGCGCAGAGTGCGTACTACTACAACGAAAATGAAAAGCTTACCTATATCAAAACACCGTCCGGTCCGGCTAAGAAGATCGAATTAAACGGCGTAAACAAAGCGCCTTATGAAGCCGAACACGCATCCCTGCATCAGGTTTCCACCAACACGGATTACAGCGGCTATTATGGGGAAGGCTTTGTGGATCAGTTTGCGGATAAAGGCGACTGGGTGGAATTTGAGGTATATTCAAAAGAAAAACGCACGGCTTCCCTGTCAGTCCGCTATTCTGCCGGAGTGACCGCAGGACAGCGTTCCGTAAGGGTCAACGGGGGAAACATCAGCGCTTTGGCCCTGCCGGCTACTTCCGGCTGGGGTGCCTGGAATACCGCAGACATTCCTATTAACTTAAACAGCGGCAGAAACATTATCCGGATCTCCTATGAAGACGGAGATTTTGCCGGTATTAATCTGGACTGTATTCTGGTTAAATAAGGGGGAGCAGTATGAAACAGAAAAAACGTTTTCTATCTTTAAGTTTAATATTTACCTTATTGTTCACCGCTCTGTGGCCGGCCTTTGTGCCGGCCCCGGCCAGGGCGGCCGTATCTGCTTTAGGTGACGTAATTGGTACGCAGGTCAATGGAGCCACACTGGTCCTCACCGTGGACAGCGGTTCCTCTCCTTCGGATAAATTAACGCTGGAAGTTTGTGACGAGGACATTCTGCGGGTGAATTACCAGCCCGATGGAGTTGTTTCCAGTGAGCGGACCCCCATGATCGATCCAGGTCTGAAATGGGATGCAAGTGCCGCCGTCATTAATACAACTTCCGATCCCATGACCATAAAGACGGACGAAATGCAGGTTGAAATTAACAAAAAGCCCTGCCGGATGACGGTGAAGAAAGCCGATGGCACGACCCTGTTTTGGGAACCTCAAAGCGGTGGAGTTTACCACGATGGCGTTCGCTTTGTCCGCCAGGATTCCACGAACCTGTACGGAATCCACAGCTTTGACTGTTTTGATGAAAACGGCAATCTGCTGCGAAATGACAACACCCAGGCTGCCAGGGCAGGCCAGCAGGGCAATTCTGGCGGTCCCTTCCTCTGGTCCACAGCAGGCTATGGTTTGCTGGTGGATTCAGATGGCGGCTACCCCTATACCAATTCCAGGGATAAGAAAATGGAATTTTACTATGGGGGAACTCCGGTGGAAGGCCGCAGGTATGAAAAAGATAATGTAGAATATTTCATTTTACTGGGAGAGCCAAAAGAGATTATGAAAGGCTATTCCAAAATTACCGGAACTTCTCCCATGCTTCCCAAGTGGGCACAGGGCTTTTCCAATTTTGAGTGGGGGATCAACGAACAGGAATTGATGGAAATGATTGATACCTACCGGGCAAAAAACATTCCCTTGGACAGCTACGCGTTTGACTATGACTGGAAGCTTTACGGACAGGACAACTATGGGGAATTTAAGTGGAATACGGGGAATTTCCCCTCTGCAGGGAGCGGTGCCTTAAAAAACACCATGGACGCGAAGGGCGTGAAAATGATCGGAATTACCAAGCCCCGGATCGTAACAAAGATTTCCGGCGGTACAACTACCGCACAGGGACAGGATGCGGCAAATAATGGATATTTCTATCCGGGACACAATGAATACGTGGATTATTTCTATCCTGTCACGGTACGCAGCATTGACCCTTACAAATCCGGAGAGCGTGCCTGGTGGTGGAACCACTCCATTGATGCATTTACAAAGGGGATCGTGGGCTGGTGGAATGATGAAACAGATAAGGTTTCCTCCAATGGGGCTGAGTACTGGTTCGGAAACTATAACACCTTGCATCTTGCCCAGTCTATTTATGAAGGACAGCGGGACTATTCCAAGAATAATACCCGTGTGTGGCAGACGGGCAGAAACTACTATCCAGGTACCCAGCGCTTTGCCACCAGTATATGGTCAGGAGACGTTGCCACTCAGTTTTATAAGGGTGAGCGGGTTTCCTGGGCCGCTGGTTTAAATGAACAGAAGGCCGCTCTGCTTTCTACTGTAAACAACGGACAGCCGAAATGGGGTTCGGACGGAGGAGGCTTTAATCAAAATTCAGGAACCATTGAAAACCCCAGTCCGGAGCTTTATACCCGCTGGCTCCAGTTTGAATCCGTTGTGCCTGTGTTCCGGGTGCACGGCAACTTAAACCAACAGCGCCAGCCCTGGTATTACGGCTATACGGCAGAGGAAAATGTAAAAGCAGCCATTCACTTGCGCTACTCCCTGATGCCTTATTTCTATGCCTATGAAAGAGAGGCTTACGAAAGCGGCTTGGGCCTGGTTCGCCCTCTGCTGTTTGATTATCCTCAGGACGACAAGGTAAAGGATTATTCGGACGCATGGATGTTGGGGGACTGGCTCCTTGCGGCTCCGGTTACAGAGCGGGGGCAGTCCTGCAAATGGATTTACCTCCCAGAGGGAAACTGGATTGACTACAATAGGGGAACCGCATATAAAGGTGGAGAATATATTCCTTACAGCCTGGACACCCAGTCCTGGTCCGACCTGCCACTCTTTGTGAAGGAAGGGGCCATAATCCCCTCACAGGATGTAGAGGATTACGTAGGTCAGAAGGAAACGGAACGCATTTTTGTAGACATTTTCCCTTCATCCCAGAAGACGGAGTTTCAGTATTATGACGATGATGGCATTACCTATGATTATGAAAACGGAACGTATTTCTCTCAGACCATATCCGGTCAGAAAAGTTCCGGACAGGTTAACGTCGGCATATCGGCCAAATCCGGAAGCTACAAAAACGGTGTGGATTACTATTACCTGGCTGTTCATGGCAGCGCCGCCGGACAGGTGAAGAAAAATGCCTCCCAGTTACAGGAATACGCCGACTTAAATGCCCTATTTGCCGCAAACGGCGGGGGATTTGCAAATTCCAGGGACATTTATGGGGAAGTTACTTATATAAAAACCCCAGCGGGCTTGTCAAATGCGGATACACTGGTGTTAACCGGTAACCCGGCAGTCACACTTTCCGATCAGAAGTACGAAGCGGAATACGCCTCACTTTCCGGTAAAACAGTGGCCGGCCAGCCCCAGGTGGGCAGTGACCATACAGGATTTTCCGGCACTGGTTTTGTGAACGGTATGGAAACAGAGCAGGCGGCAGTGACTTTCTATGCAAAAACCGCAAATCCGGGGGATTATGAGGTGACCTTGCGCTGTTCCAACGTTGCAAAGACCGCAAAAACCTTATCCGCATACGTTAACGGCACATACAGCGGCCAGGCGGACATCGCTTCTACCGGAAACTGGGATTCCTGGGGAGATGTGAAAATACTCCTTCCCCTCACCGCGGGCAGTAACAGCATCACGTTCAAATATGATCCGAAGGCAGGGGATACAGGTTTTGTAAATATTGATTATCTGGCGGTTCCCTTTGAACCGGAACGCATGGTAATAGAAGCGGAGAATGCTCCTCTTTACGGGACTGCAAAAACGAACCAGGATCATTGGTTCTACAGCGGAAGCGGTTTTGTGGATACCATGGTTTCACAGAATGCGGAAGTAGCCTTTGAGGTCGATATGGAACAAGGCGGAGCCTATACCGCAGATTTCCGCTACAGCAACGGAAACCAAAGCACGAAGGATTTAAACTTATACGTAAATGGAATTTATGCAGACAATCTGCAATTTGCCGCTTCAGGCGGAAACTGGAACATCTGGAAGACCGTGAGCACCAATCTGGCGCTTTCAAAGGGAAGAAACCGGATTTCACTTCGCTACGACGCGGGCAATTCCGGCAACATTAACCTTGACAAATTGACCCTGTCTGGTGCCGGTTCCGGTACTTATCGGGAAAACCTTTTGGACAATGGGGATTTCGAGCGCCCCACTTCCTTTAATTTCAACTGGACGGAGTGGCATCCCAGCGGCCAGGCGTTAGCTTACGGCATTGATTCCGGTTCCGGCACGAATAAGCCGGAATCTCCGGTGGAAGGCGACAAACGGGCGTATTTCTACCATGCAGCCGCTTATGAGCAAAGCATTCATCAGGGGCTTAACGTGGAAAACGGAAGCTACCGGGTGGAAGCCTTTGTGAAGGTAGTAAATACCTCTCCGGGTGTCGGACGCATGGAGATCACAAACTACGGCGGCAATGCGGTTTACGTGGATATGCCAAAGTCGGGAAGCGGGTGGCACAAAATAGAGGCAGGCAATGTATTGGTCACAAATGGTACCATTGACGTTGGATTCTATTGTTCTTCCAGCGGTGGGACTACGGTACATATTGATGATGTGAGATTGTATAGGAATTAACAATTTACCTGCAGCGGCACATGGAGAAGGTCTTGTGAAAAGTCTTCCTATGTGCCGTTGCATTTTGAACAACCGTTCCAAACCCTGGAATTGAAGCGGCTTTCGCCTGCGGCATGAGGACGGCGGCCGTGGGATATGCGGCGGAGACAGTTTGTGGTGATTGGAACTTTGACAAATTGTCGGAACTTGTGTTGAAAGTAGTGTGAGTAAAAGAGTGAAGGAGACTTAATAAATGTTAGGTCTCTTTTTTAGATGTATGTTTTACCAGCCTCCATCACTGTATATAGGGCTGTCAAAGTACACATTCAAGCTGGCTGCAATGATGAAGCAAAAGAGGAGCGGTGAAAAGTAGAGGCTGATTGGCATATGGATATGCACATTTTGTAACCTTACAGTAAAAGTTGATGTTTTAAAATGAAGAAAAAAGAAGGAAAAAATTACTAAAATATAAATTAAAAATTATCTAAATAATACAAATTTATATTTAAATTAAAAATATAATTGACATTTCATACAAAAATATGTTAAGTTACAATTAGCTAAAGTTAACTAAAGTAAAGGTTTTGGAGAAAAAGATGATGAAAAAACGTAAGGTTTCCATGCAAAGTATAGCAGATGAACTGAAAATCAGTAAGGTAACGGTGTCCAAAGCTCTGAATGATAAAGAAGGAGTGGGCGAGGAATTAAAGAATAAGATTAAAGAGGCTGCTGCCAGACAGGGATATATTATGCCGGTTCAAGAGGAAACTGAACGAAAGAAGATTGGCATCATCATGAATGGCCGCTTTATCTCTGAAGGTGGCGGCGGGGCTATTTATATGCGGATGTATGAGAAAATTGTCAGAGAGCTTGGCCGCTATAATTATTCCACCATGATGCTCACACCCAGCCCTGCGACTATTTACGATGATATTTCTATGATGAAGAAGGAGAATCTTTTTAAGGGGATTCTCGTCTTGGGTCTTTTAGATCAAGAGGTACGTGAACAGGTTAAGGAAATTGATATTCCCAAGGTTTACGTGGATATCTATGACCGGACGCACCGTTCAGATTCGGTGGTGTCCGAGAATGTTTACAGCATGTACGACATGACACGGTATCTTATCCGGATGGGTCACAGAAAGATTGGATTTGTGGGAACCATTAATTCCACTACAAGTATTACCGACCGTTATCTTGGCTTTTTGCGGGCTATGCTGGAAAAAAACATGCAGTTAAGAGACGATTGGGTAATTCCCGACCGGAGTCTGGAGGGAAAAGCTGTTGATATAGAGCTGCCAAAAGAGATGCCCACTGCTTTTATCTGTAACTGTGATGAAACAGCCTTCCGGCTGACACGAACTCTGAACAATCATGGATATACAGTGCCGGGTGATATTTCCATAGGCAGTTTCGATGATGATATTTATGCCAAGTTGACGGATCCCCAGCTTACTACCGTAGCAGTGAATGCTTCATTAATTGGAAAAGTATCTGTCAGGCAGATAATTGAAAGAATCGAAAAACCTGATAAGAAGCCCGAGATAAAGCGGATTGAAGGCGAAATCATCTATCGGAATTCAGTGAAAAATCTTAATCTGGACGATGAGGAACGAATTGAAAAGAGGGATAAGGTTGAAAACATTAAATAGTAACACAAAGGCAAAAAAGAGAAAGGCTACTAAAGGTGACTGGGAACTTACCCTGATGGCGGTGCCCACAACCATTTGGTATATTTTGTTTTGCTTTATGCCCATGTTTGGACTTATTATCGCTTTTAAGGATTATAAAATTCAGCCTGGGAAAGGTTTCATCTACAATGTGATCCATAGCGAATGGTCGGGCTTTAAGAATTTTGAGTTTCTGATTAAATCCAATGATTTGTATGTGATATTAAGAAACACGATTGTTTACAATCTGATTTTTATTGTTATGGGCACTGCACTTGCAGTAATACTTGCCATTATGATGAATATGCTCCATAGCAGAAAAAGATCCAAAGTCTATCAGACGCTGATGTTTTTCCCTTATTTTATGTCCTGGGTTGTTGCAGCATATTTTCTGGATGCGTTTTTAAATTATGACAACGGTCTGATTAATAATATGATGCGAGATGTAGGAAAGACGGCAAATCAGTGGTACATGAATAAAAATGTATGGCCATTTATTCTGGTTATTATGTATTTGTGGAAGAGTACAGGATATAACATGGTTATTTATTTGTCCAGTATTTCGGGAATTGACCAGACACTCTATGAAGCGGCGGTGATTGATGGCGCGGGCAAATGGCAGCAGACCAGATATATTACGCTTCCCAGCCTGAAAAATGTAATTATTATGATGTTCATTTTGAATGTTGGCAAGATTTTCTATTCTGATTTCGGACTTTTTTACCAGTTGTCACAGGGGGCTAAAGGCTCGATTTTCAATTCGGTTGCAACCATTGACACCTATGTGTTTAATGCATTGAAGTCAGCAACTCCAATCGGGATGACATCGGCGGCATCCTTCTTCCAGTCGGTGGCATGTTGTATTACCATTCTGGTGGCAAATGCGATTGTGAAAAAGATTGATAACGAAAGTTCAATCATTTAGAAAGGAAAACTGAAATGAGAAAAAGAGCAGTAAAAGATATGGATATGGCCGACAGCTCAACACTTAACCGCATATCACCCGCAATCAACATCAGCTTTAACGTTCTGTTCATTCTGTTTGCGTTGATTTGTATTATCCCGGTTGTTTTTGTGTTTATTATTTCTATCTCATCTGAGCAGTCTATAAAATTGAACGGATACCGCTTCTGGCCTCAAGAGTTTTCGTTGGAATCCTACCTCTTTTTGTGGAAGGAAGGAAAGATGATCATAAGGGCACTGGGCATATCGGCAGCAGTAACGGTGGCAGGAACAGCTTTTGGGGTTATTCTGACCACTCTTATGGGTTATGTTCTGTCAATCCGAAAATTTAAATTTAACTCATTTTTTACCATGGTGGTATTCATTCCAATGATTTTTAATGGGGGTATGATTTCCTCTTATGTAATCAACACCCAGTTTCTGCATTTGAAAAATACACTTTGGTCGCTTATTCTGCCCCTGTGTGTCAGTTCGTTTCATGTAATTATCTGTAAAACATTTTTTAAGCTGAACATTCCGGAATCCATTGTAGAATCCGCCCAGATAGACGGGGCCAGTCATTTCACCATCTTTGCACGGATTGCATTCCCGCTGTCCAAGCCCATTGTTGCCACTATTGCATTGTTTTTGTCTTTCGCCTATTGGAATGACTGGTTTCAGTCTTCCCTGTACATAACAGATACAAAATTATTTTCCATCCAATCTTTACTGGATCATATTCAGAGAAATATGGAGATGATGGCAAAGAACCCTTCGTTAGGTGTGACTTTACAGCAGTATATGAATAACATGCCTAAAGAAGGGGCGAGAATGGCGATGGCGATTATAATTATTGTACCAATTGCCTGCACCTATCCGTTCTTCCAGAGATATTTTATTTCAGGACTTACGGTTGGGGCAGTGAAAGGATAGAATTTATTCAAAAAAAGAAGGGAGAGGTATTATGAAAAAGAAAAAATTATTGGGGCTTTTTACAGTATCGGTTTTGGGGATATCCATGCTGGCCGGATGCGGAGGAAACAATGCGGCAATGAGTAACAAAGAGACAAAAGTAACGGAAGCGAAAGAAGAAACTGCAGCCGATGGCGAGGTGGTAACGATTAAATGGATTCAGGTTGGAAATGGAATGCCGGAAAATTATGACGCCTGGCTTCGACAGATCAATCCTTACCTGGAAGAAAAAATCGGTGTAAATGTTGAGATGGAGATTGTTCCTTGGGGTGACTGGGATAATCGGCGAAGCGTAATCGTCAACTCGGGCGAGAAGTTTGATATTCTTTTTACGGATATGAAACGTTATAATTCGGAGGTAAATACCGGAGCATTTCTGGATATTACTGATTTGCTGAAGGAAAAGACTCCTGAACTGTATCAAATGGTGCCGGAGGATTACTGGAAGGCGACCTCCATCGGCGGCAAGGTTTATGCAGTGCCAACCTACAAAGACAGCTCGTCTTCCCAGTATTTTATCTGGGATAAAGCCATTGCAGATAAATATAAGATTGATTTTGAACATGTAACAGACTACGAGAAGCTGTATGAAGCCTTAAAGGCGGTCAAGACAGGCGAAGGTTCTGCCCCCTATTATATGTCCAAGAACGGAGCGGAATTCCTTGCTACCAACTTTTTCGATCAGATAGGTGCAGGCCTTGTGCCTTTGGGTGTAAAGTACAATGATGAGACCAGGACGGTGGTAAATCCGCTGGAGGATGAAGAGATACTGAAAGACCTGGATATTATCCACAAGATGTACATAGAGGGCATCATCAATGGTGATGCGCCAAATGCGGATGATGCAAACAAATACAGAACATTTTTTACTGCTCAGGGCTGGAGTGGGGCTGCAAAGAACATATGGGGTCCTCAGAATGGTATTGATGACTGTGTGGCAGTAAAATTTGGCGAAACCGTTGTGTCCAATACCACCGTTAGAGGTTCATTAAACGGCATTTCTGCAGGTTGTGAACATCCGGAGAAAGCACTGCAGCTTCTTAATCTTGTGAACACGGATCCAAAGGTAAGAAACTGGTTCTTCTATGGTGTGGAAGGTGAAAACTTTGTCTATGAAGGTGAAAAGATAAACAAACTGAATTCAAATTGGGGCATGGCCGGGTATACTCAGGGAACCTTCTTTATTGTGGGTCAGCTGGTTAGTGATGAATTTAACCAGTGGGATGAGGTAAAGGAATTAAATGCTGACGCGGCTCCTTCGGTTATGCTTGGATTTGATATGGATACCAGTGAGGTAAAAACAGAAATTGCAAATTGTACGGCAGTATATGAGAAGTATAAGGCTGAACTATGGACAGGTGCCAGAGAACCACGTGAATTGGTGAAGACCATGAGGGAGGAGCTGAATAAAGCAGGATATGAAAAGATTCTTGCTACAGCCCAGGCACAGGTTAATGCCGCAAAATAAAGAGATGAAAGGGGCATGTGGAATATGCCCCTTTTGTAAAATAATAAAGCTGAGAGTGAGCGAAGACGCAGGGAGACATTATGTGGTTTATTGATAAACGGATTGAGGTTATTTGCAATCAGCTGAAAGAGCTGGCAATTGTAAAAAAAGAGCCTGTCAAAGAGATTGAATATAAAAAAGGGAGATTTTTCTACCCGGAGGATGCGGATGCAAATGTGCAGCCATGGGAGAAATTTGACCAGCAGAAAATGAAATGGTATGGCCCCGACGCCCATTACTGGTTCAGGGCGAATTATCAGGTGGAAGATGAACAGGAAGGAAAGACTCTTCGGCTGGGGGTAAAAACCCAGGTTGACGAGTGGGATGACGGGAAAAACCCTCAGTTTTTGTTGTTTCTGAATAAAACAGCAATTCAGGGGCTGGATATGAATCACCGGGTTGTTCATCTTATCGATCATGCCATTCGGGGGGATAACTACATCTTTGATTTACAGGCGTATACAGGTACACTTCATTCCGAATTTAACCTGTTTCTTGAGATGCAGCAGGTTGATTTGTTAATTGAACAGTTGTATTTTGATCTTTTAGTTCCGCTGCAGGCGTTTACCCGGATGGACAAGGATGACAAAATACGGCTCGACCTTGAGACGGTTTTAAACAACACCATCAACCTGCTGGATTTAAGGACACCTTATTCCACGGAATTTTATACTTCTGTACACAAGGCAGTCAATTATATTGAACAGGCTCTGTATGTTAAGATGTCTGGTTATCATGATGTAATTGCAAGTTGCATCGGACATACCCATATTGACGTTGCCTGGTGGTGGACGGTGGAGCAGACTAGGGAAAAGGTGGCAAGAAGTTTTTCTACGGTACTTAAATTAATGGACGAATATCCAAACTATAAATTTATGTCCAGCCAGCCTCAGCTTTATGTGTTTTTAAAAGAGCGGTATCCGGATTTGTATGAAAAGGTGAAAGCCAAAGTAAAGGAGGGGCGCTGGGAAGTGGAGGGCGGCATGTGGGTGGAAGCCGACACAAATCTGACCTCCGGCGAATCTCTGGTCCGTCAGTTTCTGTATGGGAAGCGTTTCTTTCGGGAAGAGTTCGGCATAGAATGCCGGGAACTGTGGCTGCCGGATGTGTTTGGGTACTCCGGTTCCCTGCCTCAGATTATGAAGAAGAGCGGTATTGATTATTTTATGACCACAAAGCTTTCCTGGAATCAGGTGGATAAGGTTCCCAATGATACCTTTATGTGGAGAGGAATTGACGGAAGCGAGGTATTTACCCACCTCATTACAACCCTCGGTGTGGGCCAGAGTGAAGACGACTTTTTTACTACCTACAATGGGATTTTGCATCCTGATGCCATTATGGGTGGGTGGAAACGTTATCAAAATAAGGAATTCAACAATGATATTCTGATTTCTTATGGCTACGGAGACGGAGGAGGAGGCCCCACAAGGGAGATGTTAGAAACCTCTAAGCGCATGGAAAAAGGTATCAGAGGAATTCCCAAAGTGGAACAGAAATTTACCAGACAGTACTTTGATGAGCTGTATGAGCGGGTAAAAGATAACTGCCGTTTGGAGACCTGGGAAGGGGAACTTTATTTTGAGTACCACCGGGGAACCTACACCTCCATGGCACGAAATAAGCGGGCTAACCGCAAAAGCGAAGTGATGATGATGGATGCTGAATTTTTCCTGACTTTATGCGCTCTGAAAGGGTGTAACTATCCGTCTGAAGAGCTGGATCAGTTGTGGAAGACAATACTTTTGAATCAGTTCCATGATATTTTACCGGGAACTTCCATTAAGGAAGTGTACGAAGTAACCCGGAAAGAGTATGAGGAAATTAATCACATTGGTGATCAATTGATTCAGCAAAGCCTTGATTCGTTGTGCAGGCAAAAAGGTAAAATAACCGTGTTTAATACGCTGTCCTTTGACCGCAGTGATGTAGTAAGTCTGCCCAAAGAGGTGACAGGAAGCCTTAAGGATGCAGAGGGACATACTTATCCCATTCAGGAAGGAGAAAGTACCAACTTCGTATATCTGGAGCGTCTTAGCTCCAAAGGGTATAACACCTATACGAATGAGCCGGAAAAAAGCGGGGACGTTACCGCTCGGATTTCCGGTGATGGTTCCCGTTTTGAAACGCCATTTTACCGGGTGGAGATGGATCAGGCGGGAATGTTTACCTCCATATATGACAAAGCAGCCGGGCGTGAGCTGGTCCAGGAGGGCAGGTGCGCAAATCAGTTCCGGATGTTTGAAGATAAGCCTATCTATTATGATAACTGGGATATTGACATATTCCATACGGAAAAAAGCTGGATTGCTGATGAGGCGGATAAGTTTGAATGGATGACCAACGGTCCGGTAAGTGCGGTGCTTAAGATAAAGAGAAGAATAAGCAATTCAATGATTGTACAAAAGATCAGCTTTTACAGACATGCAAAGCGTATAGACTTTGATACTTATGTGGACTGGAAGGACAGTCAGTGTCTTCTAAAGGTAGAGTTCTTTCTGGATATTCATTCGGATGAAGCGGCATTTGACATTCAGTTTGGAAACCTGAAGCGCAAGGTGCATCAAAATACCAGCTGGGATAAGGCGCGATTTGAAAGCTGCGGACATAAGTGGGTGGATTTATCAGAAGGCCATTATGGCGTCAGCGTATTAAATGACTGTAAATATGGACATTCGGTAAAGAATGGCTGTGTATCCCTGACGCTGATTAAATCCGGTATTGAGCCGAATAAGACCACCGATCAGGAGGAGCATTTCTTTACCTACTCGCTCTATCCCCATGAGGGAAGCCTTTACGGTGGAGATACCATTAGGGAGGGCTATAAACTGAATTATCCTTCTCACGTTGTACTTGCAGGAGCACCAAAGGAACAGGACAGCTTTTTATGGACAGACCGGAAAAATGTGATTGTGGAAACGGTGAAGATGGCGGAAGATAAAAATGGAATCATCATCCGGCTGTACGAAAGCGAAAACACAAAGACTACGGCAATGCTTACCTTTGGCATGGATAACAGGTTGTTGACGGTGACCGAGTGCAATCTCATGGAGGAACCGGTTGAAGGTGAGGTAGAGAAAACAGAGGCTGGCTTTACCTTTACCATCAAGCCCTTTGAGGTTAAGACATACAGAGTGAATCTGGATAAGTGAGGAAGAAAACATGAACGAATCCTTTCAAAATCAAAGCCTGGCGCCTATAGGGATGGGGAGGCAGTTTAGATGAATAAAATATTATTAAATCAGGGGTGGAGACTGGATTATGAAGGTGAGACATTAAATACGCAGATTCCTGTTTCCCTCTATTACGATTTGCTGAACCATAAGCGTATTGATGATCCCTTTTACCGGGATAATGCAACCCTTCTGACAAGCTTGTCGGAAAAGGATTATATCTATCGGAATGACTTTGCATTTATAGAAGAAATCGACGAGAGAAAGCAGTACTTTTTGAATTTCGACCGGGTTGACACCATTTCTAACGTTTACTTAAATGATATCCATGTAGGATATACCGACAATATGTTCTGTACCTTTGAGTTTCCTGTGAATCACGCACTGAAAAAGGGAACGAACCATCTGCGGGTGGAATTTGAATCCCCCATTCATTATATGAATGAGCAGATTGAAAAAAATGGAAGAATCCCCTGTAACACCGATACTTTGGACGGATTTCCCTACCTGAGAAAATCCAGCTGTATGTCCGGATGGGACTGGGCACCCCGCCTGCCAGACATGGGGATTTATAAGGAAGCTTCTATTGTGGTGGTGGGAAAGGGACGTCTATCCAATGTCCATATCCGCCAGCAGCATATGGATGGGCGGGTTACCTTAAACCTGGTTACCGAGCATGAAATCAATGGAGCGATGACCGGAGATGCAGAAAAGATAGAGACGATAGTACGGATTACCGATCCTGAGGGCAGGTTGAATATCTATGAGAACAGCCCGGAAAGCATAGAAATTGAGAATCCCAGACTTTGGTGGCCCAACGGTCTTGGGGATCAGCCTCTTTATCAGGTGGAGGTTGAGTTTTATATTGGAGGCGACCTTCAGGATGTGTATAGCACACGCATTGGTCTTCGCACCATGACCATGGCGGTTGAGAGGGATGAGTGGGGGGAGAGCTTTGCCCATGAAGTAAATGGAGTTAAGGTTTTTGCCATGGGGGCGGATTATATTCCCGAAGACTGTCTGGTTCCCCGGGTAAACAGGGAGACAACAAAAAAATTGCTGACTCAGTGTATACTAGCCAACTACAATGCAGTCCGGGTATGGGGCGGAGGTTACTATCCGGATGATTACTTTTTTGATCTTTGTGATGAGATGGGATTGATCATTTGGCAGGATGGCATGTTCTGCTGTTCCACCTATCTGCTGACTCCGGAATTTGAGGAGAATATTACAAAAGAATTGGTTCAAAATGTGAGAAGGCTGCGCCATCACGCTTGTCTGGGGCTCTGGAGCGGAAATAATGAGCTGGAAGAGCTGATCCTTGCAGGAGAGTATGGAAGCTTTGAAGAAACTGTGTCTCTGCGCGCAGATTATATTAAGATATTTGAATATATCATTCCCAAAATCATTAAGAGTGAAGATCCGGACACCTTCTACTGGCCTTCAAGCCCTTCCTCAGGAGGCGGTTATGATTTTCCCAATGACCCAAATCGCGGAGATGCACACTACTGGGCGGTATGGCACGGGTTCAAGCCATTTACGGAATACCGCAAACAGATGTTCCGCTATGCTTCGGAATTCGGCTTTGAAGCAATGCCGGCGTATAAGACCATCGAAAGCTTTACCGGCGAGGATGACCGGAATTTATTCTCTTATGTGATGGAGCGCCACCAGAGAAGCAATATGGGCTATGCCAAGATGATGAACTACATGGCTCAGACCTTTTTATATCCAACTGATTTAAAAACATTGGTTTATGCATCCCAGTTAATGCAGGGAGAAGCCATGAAGTATGCGGTGGAACATTGGCGGCGTCACCGGGGACGTTGTATGGGAGCTATTGTATGGCAGTTAAATGATTGCTGGCCAGTGACTTCCTGGTCATCCATTGACTATTTCGGACGCTGGAAAGCGCTTCATTATTATGAGAAAAGGTTTTTTGCTCCGATTATGATTTCCTGTGAAGAGGAGGGGCAGCTTTCCCAGAATCCAAATATTAACACACGTCCTTATCCGTTAGAGAAAAGCTTTCGCTTAAATGTGGCCAATGAGACGATGAGTGAGCAGTTGGTGAAAGTGCGATATTCTCTGCGCAATACCAAATCAGAAATAATTGGAAAAGAAATGATCGTTGAAAGAAAGGTCCCTGCAATGAGCACCATATGGCTGGATAAGGTAGATTGTTCGGAGGTCAGTCTTTATGAGGATCATGTACACTTTGCCTGTGAACAGGACGGAGTGGTGTTTTCTGAGGGAACAGCCATTTTTACCATGCCCAAATTCTACCGCTACGAACAACCGGAGCTTTCATGGCGCATGGAAGGGCCAGACATCATCATTACGGCAGAGGCATATGCCAAATCGGTTGAGATTCTCAATGAGAATGAGGATCTGGTTCTTACAGATAATTATTTTGATATGGAGGCAGGAGAAAAGCGGGTGAGCATTATCAGCGGTTCGCTTAAGGGACTGCGTCTGAGAAGTGTCTTTGATATTCGGTAAAGGATTGCTGCGAATGAGAGGATATAGATTGGGCCTGAGTCAAAGATGATTATTAAAAAGGAAGAGCCGGAAGAGACGCTTTTATAGCGTTTCATCCGGCTCTTCCTTTTAGCTGAAATTGTAAAAGATAAACAGCAGAATCAGATATTAGCAATAAAAGGCATGATACACAATGCACATGGGTATAATACGTTCGTATGCGCCTAAGATCAAACCCAAACGATAGTCTTAAGAAATTATTAATGATTTATCATGGAAAAAATCAAAATAAACCCCATACAAAATGGTAAAATCATACATAACTGACGTTCAGGGAAAGGAATTAAAATCTATGCAGGAAAAAATACTTGTCGTAGATGACGAGCACGAGATTTCAGATTTGGTTGAACTCTATTTACAAAATGAAAATTATTCGGTATTTAAGTTTTATACCGCAAAAGAGGCTCTTGCTTGCATTGAGACCACGGAGCTTGATATTGCTATTTTAGACATCATGCTGCCGGACATGAGCGGTTTTGCACTCTGCCAGAAGATTAGGGAGAAGCATGCCTATCCTATCATCATGCTGACAGCCAAGGACCAGGAGATTGATAAGATTACCGGGCTCACCCTGGGAGCCGATGATTATATTACAAAACCATTTCGTCCGTTGGAGCTGGTAGCGAGGGTAAAGGCACAGCTTCGGCGCTATAAAAAGTATAATTCAGTTCAGGCAAATACATCCGAAGAAAGTATCATCGTGCATTCCGGTTTGCTGCTTAACAGCAGCACCCATGAATGCCTTTTGAATGAAAAACCACTGGACCTTACGCCCACCGAGTTTTACATTCTTCGTATTCTCTTAGAACGTAAAGGAAAAGTGGTCAGCGCGGAAGAACTTTTCCGCGAAATATGGAAAGACGAATATTACACGAAAAGCAATAACACCATTACCGTCCATATCCGCCATTTACGGGAAAAAATGGGGGATACTGTGGAGAATCCGCAATACATTAAGACAATCTGGGGAGTGGGGTATAAAATTGAACTATAATATGCAGGAAGCATCTGGATACAGGAAGTTCAGGCAAAAGATGCTCTGGCAGCTGATTATTATGGCTGTTATATCATTTTCAGTGATTGTAGTCATCTATATGATGGTTTGGAAAGGCAAAGTAGGCAACCTTCTGGTAAAGTTTTTCCAAAGGGGTTTACACATGACGCAAGAAGAAGCGTTTACCACCTATCACTATGTGTTCCGCTATAATTTTGGACTTTTTTTCCTTGGTGCTGCGTTAATCGTATTTTTTTTGTTACTGTTCATTTTTCTCCAGCGGTTCACCCGATATTTTGATATAATCAATCATGGGATTGATGCTCTGGTATCAGAACAGGATGAGTTCATACAACTCGTTCCTGAAATGGCCGCCATTGAGGAGAAGCTGAACACTGTCCGCAAAACTTTGGCTGACCGTGCTTACCGTGCACAGGAAGCAGAACAGAGGAAAAGCGACCTCATCATGTATCTGGCTCATGATATACGGACACCGCTCACTTCTGTGATTGGTTATCTAAGCCTGTTGGACGAGGCCCCGGACATGCCGTTGGAACAAAGGGCAAAATATGTCCATATTACATTGGAGAAAGCATACCGGCTGGAAAACCTGGTAAATGAGTTCTTTGAGATCACCCGCTATAACTCGCAGCAGATCAAGCTTGAAAAACAAGTAGTTGATTTATACTATATGCTGGTTCAAATGGCGGACGAATTTTATCCCATTCTCGCCACTAAGGGAAATACCATTGCGGTCCACGCGGATGAAAACCTGACCGCTTATGGAGATCCCACACAGTTGGCCCGTGTATTCAATAACATTCTGAAAAACGCAGTGGCATACAGCAATCCCCATTCGGAAATCTCCATTTCCGCGGGGGAATGGGATCATCAGGTGGTGATTACGTTTCGAAATCAGGGAACGACGATCCCCGCGGAAGAGTTATCCTCTATTTTCGAGAAATTCTACCGGCTGGACAAAGCCCGCGCTTCCAATACGGGTGGAGCTGGCTTGGGATTGGCCATTGCAAAGGAAATCATAACCATGCACGGAGGAACGATAATGGCGGATAGCAAAGACGGTATTACGGCTTTTACGGTATCTCTTCCGGTTACGAATTAGTAGGATATCAATCGGATCTTAGGCTTTTCTTAGGAATTAAACAACTCCATATTAAAATGCAGGAAGCTCCTGTTTGGTAAGATATTTACCAGCAGGAGCTTCTTGCATCCGATTTATGGAAGGGAGAGAACTTAATATTTATGGTTAATTGCAATGATAATTTTAGCGGCTATGAAAGGAAAAGAGCATTGAAACAACATTCACGCATTAGAAAGAATCATATCATATTGCGGCTGATTACAGTGGCAGCGGTTATCGGACTGCTCTGGTATTGCATCAATGGCTTGAACTTGAAAGGAGTTTCACCCGAACCCATTTTATCCGTTGGGACGGGCAGTTTCAACGTTCGTTCAGCCGACACCGAAAAAAATAATACCGATGAGACTTCGTGGAGCCTGATTTTAGTCAATCGATGGAATGCGATTCCGGAGGATTACGACGTAGATTTGACCGAATTATCGAATGGACAAACTGTTGATACACGGATATACCCAGCACTTCAGAACATGTTTGATGCAGCAAGGGCTGACGGTGTTTATCCCGTAGTCGTTTCAGGATATCGGACGACTGAGAAACAGCAGAGCCTGATGGAAGAAAAAATTGCCGCATATAAAGCGGAAGGATATACCGATTCCCAGGCAAAAACCGAAGCAGAAACATGGGTCGCCATTCCCGGCACAAGCGAACATCAATTGGGAATTGCAGTGGATATCAACGCGGATGGGGTTAAATCAAACGGAAGTGAAGTTTATAAATGGCTGAAACAAAACAGTTGCCGTTATGGATTTATCCTCCGCTATCCGCCGGACAAAACAGAAATCACTGGTGTCAGCAATGAGCCGTGGCACTATCGCTATGTAGGAATTAAGGCTGCCACCCATATGCAAGATCAAAACCTCTGCCTTGAGGAATATTTGAGAGAAAAAGACAGCCGCCTCCCTTAAGACTGGTATGGCACCGTAATTCTCACAGTGTTCTGGAAATATGGAATGGAATCAAAGGTAATGGACGCTGTTCCATAGTAGGCCCGAAGCCTTTGATAAATATTATTTAGTCCCACATGGCGCCTTTTTCCGTCTTCTCTGGGCTGGGAGAAGAGGGAGGCTTCAGCCTTTTCCGTATCGATGCCCCGCCCGTTGTCAATGATCTCGATCACCAGATCACCGTCATGGAACGTGATCAAAATACG
Organism: Lacrimispora sphenoides; assembly: GCF_900105215.1. Classification (NCBI taxonomy): domain Bacteria; kingdom Bacillati; phylum Bacillota; class Clostridia; order Lachnospirales; family Lachnospiraceae; genus Lacrimispora; species Lacrimispora sphenoides. The sequence goes on from NZ_FOIP01000002.1 coordinate 189,721, forward strand.
GATTTCCGGCAGGGGGATCAGCTCACTGGCCTCTTCCGCCAGTTCAAATCCGTGGAGTATGGAATTTTCGGCCAAGGGCTGGAGGAGGGATTTTAAGATGGAAACGTTTAAAAGTTCGGGAGAGGCCTCATAGGAGAAAACGATTTTCCTGCTGAACCGGTAATTCATGATGTCGATATATGCTTTTACATGGACCAGCTCCTTGGAGAGGAGGATGATCTCATCGCCGTAGTTGAGTCCGATCCGCAGGAAATCCCCTAGGCTGGTGATCATGGAGGAGGCAGTCTGCTTATGGTTGTCAAGCACCTCCATATTGATGCATTCCAGGGTGTTATAAAGAAAATGAGGATTGATCTGTTCGGACAAAAGCTGTATCTTTGAGCGGTATTTGGCCCGTTCGCTCTGCCTTAAGCATTCGAACTGTTCCTTAATGGTGGCATACATGGAGTTAATGGCCATGTTCAGGCGGCCGATCTCATCCTGGTATTTCATTTGGCAGGGCGTATGGTAGGTATCGTTTTCAATTTCCCGGACATTCTTTATCAGGCGGTCAAGGGGCTTGGTAACAAAACGGGACAGCAGTAAGGATAGAAAGGCTGCAAGCGCCAGTCCGACAACCGTCAGGAGGAGCAGGAATACGTTCATTCGGGTAATCCGCTCATAGAGGGAAGCCTTGGGCAGGATACCCACCAGGCTCAAGCCGCAGAATTCAAGAGGCTCCGTGTAAAGACTATATTCTCGGTTGTCATATAGAAAATAAAACCCCGGATCCCGGCTGCTTTCCGCTATGTTTTTTATAACCCGGCTGCTCGATGCAGTTTCATACCAGTGAGAATCAGGAGGAAGGCTTAAAGGCACCCCGTCAGGCCCTGCCACGTATAGCGTGCGGTCAGAATAGGAAGAGGAGGAGAGGGCTAGCCTTCCGGTAAGATTTTTAAAATCCAGCAGTAGTATGAGGTACACGTCAGTTTCCCCTGGATCACTTGAAATGTTTAAGTAGCGGGTGCCCGTGAGCTGGGCTATGGGGATGATGACCGGGACGACAGCGTTGTTTTTCATATAAGGATTTTGGCGGACGGGCAGCCAGGTGATGCCGGTTATGGATGACAAATCCCAGTTAAAGGCGTCAGAAGGAGAATCGCCTTTTTTTAATGTGTTGGAGTAAAGAGAGTAGTATTCCCCGTTTTTTCCGATCACGGCAAAGGAGTCCAAAAGCGGGGTGGAAACGGACAGATAGGACATGGATTCCTGGAGGGCGGCCTTGTTTTTTACCTCATTTTTCCGGTTATTGTTGTGAACATCCGTTACCAGCCTGGAAAAATGAGAGGTAGAGGCGAAATCAATGACATTGGATAGCATGACGCCGTAGGCATCAGATAAAGACTGGCTTCCGATTTGTAAGGAGTCAGCGGTCTGGTTGTAGGTATCCTCCTTATACAGCCGCAGAAAATACCAGCTGCTGAACATTCCGATGAAGGCAGATAAGCATAAGGCTATGATGATCATGCAGAGCCATATTTTCGAGGAGATTTTTAAATTGGCGATGAAATCAGCGGCTTTTTTCATTGTTTTCCCCCTTTTGCTGGCCGGTCTGATATTCTGACGGGGTCAAACCGGTATATTTTTTGAAGGCGCGGTAAAAGGAACGGTAATCATCATAGCCCACCGAGTAGGAAACCTCGCCGATGTTGGCATCTTCTGTGTTTAAAAGGTATTTGGCGTGATCCATCTTGACGTTTAAAACATAGTCCCTAAAGTTGACGCCTGTTTTGGATTTAAAATAGATTGCAAAGTAGGGAGGGCTTAAATTCACGACAGCGGCCACATCCTCAGCCTGGATTCTCCGGTTCATATTCCGGCGTATGAATTCCTTGGCCTGGAAAATGACCCGGTCCCTGCCGGAAGCCTTGTATTTTTCCAGGGCCTGTCCGTATTCCAGAAACAGGGAAACAGACCAGCCCTCGATCTGTGTGAAGGTGGACAGCTCATTGATTTTGGCATAGGGAGGCGTAAGGGTGAGGCTTAGGCCCTGTTCGACCTGCTTCCTCAAGGAGTTTTGCAGGTCAGTCACCAGGAATATGCTCATGCCCCTGATGAAGCTGGGCGGAGGCATGGAAACATAGAGCAGGGAGTGATAGAACGCCTGGCAATAGGAATTAACGGCGGCCCGGTCATTTTTCCATATAGCCTCTAAAAGAGGAGAGGTGTCAATGCTGCTGGTGGATATGGAGGGGGCCTGGCTGCAGATTATGGACTGGTCGAAGATTTCTTTCTTTGTATCATAGAGTTGATAGGACAGAGCGGTGACCGCCATCCCGAAGGAACGGCCGGCGCAGATCAAGTTCGGTTCCAGGGTGCCGATGCCTGCAAGCAGGGCCGCCCCTTCCTTTTTTTTCCAGTCATTGATCACATGTTCAGCGGCCGAAAAGGCAAGGCCTTTCTTTTCACAGTCCGGGAATATGAGAGCTGTTATCTGAAGGGCGCTATTCTCCCATACCTCCCCTTTTAGGGAGGCCGTATGTTCTGCGATGATCTCTTTTAGAAGGCCCAGTGCGTTTACATCAGGGAGCCTGGGCTGCTCCTTTTGGGGCTGCAGGGAAAAAATCAGAATCTGGCATGGGGAGTCTGTCAAGGAAAGGCCGGATCGGGCGATTCCGCTTTCCACGTCAGCGGGATGATGAAATTCATTGTGAATCAGCTGGTTTAAGAAAAGATTTTTGGAGAGCTCTCTTAAGGAGTCCTGCTCCCTGCTCTCCGGGAGCGATGTCTTTCTCCTTTTTTCTTCAATCTCTTTTTTTATATTCTTAAGTTCTTCTTCCAGCTCCTGAAGTTTAAATGGCTTTAGCACATAGGCCCTGGCCCCGTAGCGGATGGCAGTTTGGGCATAGGTGAAGTCGTCGTAGCCGCTTAAAATGACGAAGTCAATATCCATATGGTTCTCCCGGCATTTTTTCATTAAATTCAGACCGTCCAGGACGGGCATGCGGATATCGGTCACAACGATTTCAGGCTTTAAGCTGCGGATGAGCTTCCACGCCTCCATTCCGTTTTTGGCGGATCCCAACACCTCCATGTTCAGATCCATAGAGGTAATGGAAGATTTCAGGCCGTTTCTTATGGAGGCCTCGTCATCAGCGATGACGACGGTGATGGGCTGAAGGATGTTCATGACGGTCTCCTTTCCAGTAAGGTATCTATGAGTGGGTATTTGTATAAATTATATCATTAACGGTATGTATCATCAATGAAATATGTGCGATATCATGGAAAATGCAACATATTTATTAGAATATGTCATTAAAATGTACAGGAAAAAATGATAAATTAATTATATCAATAAAAGTGCTGCTGTGGGAATAAACAGACCTTGGTACAATGCCGGAGGCTTAACAAAATTTCAAGGCGGTGCAGGAAAAGGAGGACTTATGAGAAAAAAGATGGTGAGCATTCTGTTGGCAGGGATGATGGCCGTGAGCCTGGCGGGCTGCGGAGGCGGAGGTAAGGCTCAGGAGAAGACGGAAGAAAAGACAGAAACCAAGGCGGAAGAAAAGACAGAATCCAAGGCAGAGAATACGAAATCGGATGAAAAGACAGTGATTACGGTCTGGACTCAGGACCGCCACGATTCTGAATATGTGGAATCCAAAATTGAGGAATTCAACACCACCAATGACAAGGGAATTGAGATCGTTTTAAACGTGATCACCGATGATTATCCCAACATGATGGCACTGGCCTATTCCTCAGGGACGGCCCCTGACATCGCTGGCGTGGGCGGAGCCACCAGCGGCTTCGATTTAAAAACCTTTGTGGAAGCCGGAATCATCGATCCCCTTAATGATTACATCAAGGATGAGGAATATGAGAAGGTGACCGAAGCAAGCAAGCTCCAGTTCGAGGGCATCAATATGATCAACGGAAATGTATACTGGATTCCCACAGGGATGAGGAGCGGCACCAGGATTGAGTACAATAAAGATCTGGTGGAAAAGGCCGGCTATTCAGAATTCCCCAATACCCTTGACGGCGTAGTAGAGCTGGCTGATAAAATCACGAAGGATGGAAACGGCACCTATTACGGGGTCGGTTTCACTTCCTCAGTTCCTTTCAACCGTTGGCTGGAGGGCACAGCGGAAACCAGCGGAATATTCCGCTATGACTACAAAACGGGAACCTTTAATTTTGATGGATATAAGCCCATCATTGAAACTGCCCATAAGTTCTTTGAAAACGGAAGCGTTTTTCCGGGTTCCACCTCTCAGGGTGTGGATGCCATGAGGGCCCAGTTCGTAGAAGGCGTGTTCGGCATTTGGGGAAATGCCTCTCAGGAGGCGGGCGTGTTCACCTCCCAGTTCCCCATCGACAAGTTTGACTGGGGCGTGGCCGAGGTCCCGTCCTTAGACGGAACCAGAAAGGGAGCCCAGTCTATTCAGCCACAGAAGGGCTATATGATGTTCTCATCCAGCAAAAACAAGGATAAGGCTTGGGAGGTTATCAAGTATTTCAGCAGCGAGGAATTTTTAAAGGGCTATCTGGAGGCAGGGCTTTACCTCCCCATTTCCAGCTACATGGATGGAGTCATCGACAAAACCAAGACCGGACGTCTGGCTGATTTCAAGCTGACCGATTATGAGAGCGTTTACCCTGCTGTGCCGGCTATTTCCCTGGAGGGCGATGACTACGGAACCGTGATCTGGAGAGCCATCATGGGAGATGTGAGCGCTGATGATGCGATCACTGATTTAAACAAGCGTTACAATGAAGCCCTGGAAAATGACATCAAGCTGGGTAAGCTGAAACGGGTTGTCATTCAGGACTTTGATCCACTCCACCCAGGCGAGGGAACCATTGAATACACCGAATAATCTGATAGGCAAATTGTGACGCGGGGCTGTGGCACTGAGCGCATATTCATAGATTTTATATGAGAATCGTGGTTGATGATCGCTGGATCAGCCGGCTTTCTAAAAAATGTGAATATGTGCGCTCAGCGCAGCAGCCCCTTTGAATTGGATGAAAGGTCCAAAAACGCGCAAAGAATGGAGAAAATCATGAAAGAGAAACTCTTAAACGTATCGGAAAGGGCTAAAAAGGCGGGGAGCCGGGGGGATTTTGCTGCGTTCTTCATGCTGCTGCCCTCCCTGTTCCTGCTGGTGACCATGTCGGTCTATCCCTTTTTCTGGCTCTTCCGCTATGTGTGCTATGATTACAACGGCTTTAATGCTTATTTCACGGGCAGCAGGAACTTCGTCCGGATGCTAGGGGATACCACTTTCTGGCGGAGTGTGGTCCATACTTTTGAGTACGCGGGTTTAAAGCTGGTATTCATCGTTCCCCTATCCCTGCTCCTGGCGGTTCTGCTGAACCAGAAGCTTACGGGAACCGGTATTTTCAGGGGAATTTATTTTATGCCTACCGTCATCAGCGCCGCTATTTACAGTCTGATCTTTGGCTTCATCTTTGCAGTCTACAACGGTGTGCTGAACGCCTCCCTGCAGAAACTGGGGATTATAGGAGCCCCAATTGACTGGTTGGGGAACGCCAGTATCGTCATGCTCTCCATTGTGATTGTGGCGGTATGGGGCGGCTTTGGAAACTATATGATCCTGTTCATTTCCGGAATGACCAGCATCCCGGAGGAAGTCTATGAGAGCAGCAAGATAGACGGGGCAAACGGCATACAGACCTTTTTTAGAATCACCCTGCCCATGCTGAGCCCTGTGCTCAAGGTGATCCTGATGCTGGCGATTACCAACGCCTTCAAGGATTACCAGTCCATCCTGGTTCTGACCGATGGAGGCCCCAACAACCGGTCCCACGTTATGTTTTCCTATATTTACAAGCTGATATTCAGCTCCAGTACCACTCCTCAGATTGGATACGCCACCATGCTGAGCATCGTGGCGGCACTGATTATCGGGATCGTAACCGCTGTTTACATGTTCGTTGCCAGGAAGCTGGATGATGTTATTTAAGGAGGTCTCATGGAAAAGAGCCATACGGTATATTCAAAAAAGACAAAAACGCTCCACCTTTTCATAGAAGTTTTCTTAATCCTGGTGGCGGCTTTGACCCTATATCCCCTGATCTACATCATGTTCGGGTCTTTCAAGGAAAACGCAGAGCTCTTGCGGGGCGGAACGAAGCTTCTGCCGGAAACATTTGTGCTGGAAAACTACAAGCAGGCCTGGCACAAGGCCAATTTCGCCAGATATACTTTGAACAGCGTGGTTATCAGCGTGGGCGTCATGCTGGTGACTCTATTGTCCTCCAGTATGGCTGGATACGTGTTCGCAAGGAAGAATTTCAAGGGAAAGGAGCTTCTTTACAGCCTGTTTGTGGCCTTCATGTTCGTCAATGTGGGCAGTGTCACCTTGAGACCCCTCTTTGAGCTGGCAGTGAAGGTGAAGATGAACACTTCTTTATTAAGCGTCATTCTCATCGCGGCCGGAACCGGCCAGGCCACCTATATTTTCCTGGTGAGAGGATATATGAATACCATTTCAAAGGAACTGGACGACGCGGCAAAAATAGACGGCTGCACCTTCTTTCAGATTTATTATAAGGTGATTCTGCCCCTGTTAAAGCCAATCCTGGCCACCACCGGACTGCTTTCCTTCCGGGCCGGCTGGAACGAATACATCATGCCCCTGGTATTTACCATGTCTAATGAAAAAATGCGGCCCCTGACCGTGGGAGTTACCATGCTGAAAAACAGCGGCGACGGAACGGCAGCCTGGAATCTGATGTTTGCTGGGGCCACCATCTCCATTATTCCGATCGTGATCATCTATATTTTTACCAGCAAACAGTTTATGAGCGGCATGACAGCCGGAGCAGTGAAAGGATAGGGAAGGAAATGGAAGTAAAAAAGCAGGATTACAGGAGATACGAATGCAATGAATCAGGATTCATCACTCAATATCTGGTCTCTGGATTAAAGGAAACCCCTTTTGCGGACAGCACAGCGGATGAAAACCAGCTCCGTTATGAAAAATATCTCCGTTCCATCGTAACAGAGAAGCAGGACAGAAGGCCTTTAGGAGAAATCCGCCTGGGAGAGTCCGGGAGACTGGGGCTTCCATGGCGGTATTATTATAATTACGGAAACTGGTTCGTGGATTTGAGCACCTTTTATTCGGTACTCACCAGGGTGGAGCTGGACGCCTGCACCATCCTCATGGCCCCCCGTGATATGGTGGTTAAGGCTGCCGTCTGGTCCTACGCCTCATTGGACATCTGGTGCGGAAATGATAAGGTGTGCGTGATGGAGCCTGCGGTATATAAACCCATCCGCAGGCAGGAGATATCGCTGCCATTAAAGAATGGGGAAAATCTTCTCTATATACGGCTTCAGACCCTGGGGGTCAGGGACACCAGGACCCTGTTCGGAATCCAGATATTAGACGGGGCGGATCAGATAATCCAGACTCTGCCAGACGCAAAAAATACCGTACCGGTCATGGAACAGGCGGTCTGGATGTCTGGCATAAGGCTGGAAAATCACTCCCTGCATTTTAATGGCCCGGCTTTAGAGGGGACAACGCTGGGCTATGATTCCATGAGTCCGGATTTTAGCCAGGCAGGGACGAAGATTGAACGCTTTTCAGTCGCGGGAGCAAAAGATGTGATTCTGGAGAGAAACCGCCCCTATGTTCTTGTGGAATGCCAGATAAACGGCCAGAGGCTTATGAGGCGTATGGAGGACATCGGAGAAATCCGCCCAAAGAGCCTTGCCGGCCTTGACTTTGAGAAAAACAAGAGAGAGATCTTTCGGCGGACCGCTGCCGTGGAGTCCTTGAGCCGCGGCGGAAAATTTGGTTTTTCCATCTCCAACATTTTGGCCAGAAAGGCTCTGGGCACAGAAGATGAGCGAGACAGAAGGCTGCTTTTTGAAACCCTGGACCAGATTGAGAGCCGTTATGACTGTTCCGATTTCCTGGTTTGCGGCCTGATCCGGTATATGAAAAATTATAATATGGATGAGGCGCTTTCGCGGCGGGTGAAATCTGTACTCCTCCATTACCGTTACTGGATGGACCAGGAAGGGCCTGATGCCATGTGTTTCTGGAGCGAAAACCACTCCCTCATGTTCTATGTGTCCGCTATGAATGCCGGAGAGCTTTATCCGGATGAGTATTTTACACGCGCTCACATGACCGGAAGGGAGCTCTATGAGGCAGGAAAGAGGCGGTTGGAGCAGTGGCTCGCCGATGTGGAGCTTCACGGCTTTGAAGAATTCTTAAGTACGGTCTATATGTGCGTGACCTTTGCGGGGCTTTTAAACGCAGTCGATTATACAACAGAGGAGATAAAAGTCCGGGCGGCCCGTGTGACGGACCGGCTTCTGATCATGCTATCCCAGCATACCTATAAGGGTTCTGTGATCGCTCCCATGGGAAGAGTTTACCGCCAGGTGATCTATCCGTTTCTCCAGGGAGCCCAGGCCCTAATGAACCTGGTGAATCCAAAGGTGCCTTATTCCTATGGGGAGGGCTGGCTGGCCTTTTATGCCACTAGCGGCTACCAGATTCCGGAGGGACTTGATGTGCTGATGGAGGGGGAGTTAAATACCGAGTACGCCACCGGCAACGCCCTGGTCCGTCTGGAAAAGAACCGGAATTACTGCATGACCTCGGTACAGTCCCCGAGACAGGACAAAGGCTTCGTTCGCTGGGAGAACTTAACTCTTTTAGAGGAAGTACAAACGGTGGATAAGGGCTCTCATGAGTACACGAAGTCTTTAAACGAACGGTTCCATGGGACCACATGTTTTGAGCCCGGGGTTTACGGCTATCAGCAGCACTTATGGAGCGCGGCTTTGGACAGCGAGACAGAGGTGTTTACCAATCACCCAGGAGGCACATGCGATTCCAGCGAGATGAGACCGGGGTACTGGTATGGAAACGGGGTCATGCCGGCCATTTCGCAAGGGGATGGAGTTCTCCTGGCCGTATACGTTATACCAAAGGAGCATCCCATCCATTTCACCCATGTCTTCTGGCCTGGGGTAAAGTTCGACCGCATGGAGGCAGAGGAGAGCTGGCTGTTCGGACAAAAAGGGAGCGGCTATACGGCCCTCTGGTGCAGCGGAGCTTTAAAACCCCATGATGACCAGCTTTTTGGCTGTGAGTACCGGTGCTTCGGGGATGAAATGGCATACTGCTGCATCTGCGGGGGGAGAGAGGAGTTTGAAACACTGGAAATCTTCATGGAATATGCAAAATCTTTGAATCCAGTTTTCGAAAAGAAAACCAGGACCGTGCAGGCGGCAGGACGAGCCCTGACCTATGATGCGAGGGAGGACAGAACCCAATATATTTAAAAATATAATCCGTTTTCAAGGTGCAACTATAATCATAAGTAAATAAGGTGTCTTCCGACACCTTATTTTACATTGTAAAAGAACGAAGCGGACATGGAGCGTACTAAAAACATGCTTTTAGCCCCGAAATCACCTACTGGAAATAAACCGGAGTTACATAGGCCCAGTGCCCATTTTGCTGTGATACCTCCATATGGTAAAAGTCTCTGGGGCCTTTTGCTGTGTCCGTAAAGGTATCCTCTACCATGTACTGGGAAGCGCTGATGGCCGTATGGATCTTATAAGCCTGGCTGTGGTATGGCTTCATATGGGCGCTGCAGCCTGCGGCCATAAGCTCTCTTACTGTGCGGCATGTCTCCTGACCGTTGATAGAGAAGCGGACTTTCGTATCCGGCGTTCCCTCGATCTCCAGGACAACGGCGCAGGTCTGGGGATGGAGAGTGGAAAGATTCTTAACTGTTTCACATTGCCATGCGGCGTCTGTTTCCCCGCAGTGAAGGATCTGGTTGTCAATCTGATTGATATCATCCTGAGAGGTATTGTCTTCTGCGGAAGGGGCCAGGACGCTGCGCCCCCTGAAGCAGGGCTCTATTCCCAGAAGGCGGCCGTCCTCGATATCGGCAGAGCAGTCGAAACGGTATAAGGAGTCTGAGTTGTTTCCCCAGCCGGTTTCTACCCGCACCTTATAACGGCGGTCTGCAGCCTGGGGTTTTAAGAGGAGACCCTCTACGATGCGGATAGGCTCCAGATTTCGGTAGATCACGATTTTGTCGATGGGGTAGCAGGCTTCTACTGAATAGTGGATTTCCCTTGCGGCGGAAGAATGGTTTACGATGGAGCCCATGACGCAACCGTTTACATCAAAGGCGCACCGGATCCGGTCGCCGGTAACGGCGTAGGTCCTGCGGTTTACCAGGGCATCCCAGATGCTTTCCCTGTCTTTTTTCTCTGCCAGCACCGCCAGCTTGCCGTCACCGTAGGAGCCGGGATAGCCGGCGTGATGGTCTGTAGAACCGACAAAGCCGAAGCGGTGACCCTTTTTTAACCCCTCGTAAACGGTGTTCCGGCTGTCTCTTGGTCCCATGTTGTGATAATAGGGATAGGCAGCAGTCTCGCTCATGGCACAGCCATGCTTGGAGCAAACCTCCACCAGGGGTGTGACGGTCTCATCATATTCGTCCCAGTTGATGCCGCGGTAGCCGGGCGTGTAACCGATGTGATGGGCCACCGTGAGGGAACGGCAGCCGCAGTCCTCCTTAAGCTCCCTGGGTGAATCCCGGTAAATCAGGGGAAGGGCGTCATCCGGGCTCACCAGATGATGGTCTCCGTAATGGGAAGAGTGCATTTCGTAGGCCTGAAAGGTCACCAAACGGTCCGAATTAGCGGCAGCCATGAAGCCGTTTACTTCCGGCCAGTGGTCCCGAAGCTTTTGGAAGCCTCTGTTATGGAAATCTACAACAAAGGCGGTTTCCTCCGTCCGTTCATGCATGTCCGGCCACATGGCGTGGCCTGTGACTGCACAGAAGTCCAGATGGTTTGCGGCGGCGGTCAGGGCGTTTTTGAGGGAGCCGTAGCCGTAGGTGATGCCGCAGTGGTTGTGAATGTCACCCCAGTATATATTCATAGTTGATATCCTTTCTTATTCTTAGTCCATCGGATATTCGCAATCCGATTCTATGCTTGATTTGGTTAAATGATCTTATTTTTTCCCGGAACAATGGCTTCCGGGCGGGGGACCCACTGCCCCATTTCTGAAGCATAATCCTCCAGTCCCATCTCCTTTTTCATACGTTTCTGAAATTCCTTTGCCCGGGTGTTGACTGCATGGGGATCGCAGACGGAGAGAAGACGTCTGTGGCAGCTGTCCGATATTCTTTGGACCTCCGGGTCGTCGGAGCTGGTCTCCAGGAGATTTTCATGTTCCCCCGGATCTTTTTTTAAATCAAACAACTGAGGCTTGTCGCCGCAGTAAAATACGTATTTATACTGCCTCCAGCGTATCATGAACATCCCATCCGGGATGCCATGGGCGTGATATTCGCTGAAAGCGAAATCCGGCCGGTCCGGGTCTATGCCGTCATTGATTAGCTTCATGAGGCTATGTCCGGCGATCCCTTCCGGTTGCGGGATGTTTAACAAATCGCAGAAGGTAGGATAGAGGTCTGTCAGGCTGGCAGGCGCGGGAATGCGCTTTGCTTTAGTCTCTGGAACCCGGAAAATCAGCGGGATATGGGCAGACTGCTCAAACATACAGCATTTCCACCACATTCCATGGTAACCCAGCTGTTCGCCGTGGTCGCTGGAATAGCAGACTGCCGTATTGCCCCGCAGACCCAGACGGTCGATGGCGTCTAAGAGGACGCCCAGCCGCTCATCAAACTCTTCGATGGCACAGTGATACCCCACCAGGACCCTGCGGATGGTTTCCTCTGGAACCTGTTCGCACTTAAAATAAGTGCGCATCCATTCCAGGGAAGGGTTGAGGGATGTAAAGGGCGGCCGCAGTTCATCAGGGATTTCCGTGATCCGGGAGTTATAGTAGTCCCAGTGCTCCTGTTTTACATAAAAGGGAAAATGAGGATCCAGAAAGCCGATATAAAGCATGAAATTATCCTCATCCCGGTGAGCTTCCAGCCAGGACAGGCTTTCTGCCAGAACCCGGTCGTCAAAGCTTTCTTCGGTCTTGATACCAATCCGCTCAAAGCGTTTTTCCGCCCCTATCCTTCCGATCTTCTGATCCCTGAAATAGCAGCCGATATCAGGCTTGTGCATGTAGCCGGCCAGTGACTCATAAGTAAATTCATAGCTGCCCTCGTGATGAAAATGGGTCTTGCCGAAGCAGGCGAAGGTGCGCCCGTTTCTCACCGCGTGGTGGGAGATACCCACCACGGTCCCGTCATATGGGGTGGAATTGTCCCAGGTTCCAAGCTGATGTACATAATTCCCGGTAAAGAAGCTGGCCCTTGCCGGTGCACACACAGGGCAGGTAGAGTAAAAGCTGTCAAAGACGATGCCCTCCCCGGCCAGCCGGTCTAGGTTCGGTGTCCGTAAAAGGGAGTGGTTAACAAAGTGCATCATCTCATAAGAATGTTCGTCTGATAAAATGGTGATTACATTCATAGCATCCTCCTACCAGTAGGGATTCCAGTCCCTGGTCATGCGGGTCAGGGCTTCCACATAGTAGTAATCGCCCCAGAGATTGCATTCATCAATGCCGTGATCGATGCAGTCGTTATAAGGAGTCTTCTTTCCGTAAACGCCGTGGAGCAGCTGGCCATTGGAAACTTCCGGCGAAGTGACGGAGCAGAGGTTCACCAGAGCTTTTAACATCCGTTTGGCGGCAGCCAGATAAGGGGCCGCTTCCGCTTCCGGTAAATACTTACACATCTCCAGGATGCCGCATACGGCGATGGCGGAGGCGGAGGAATCCCATGGCTCCTCACTGCCTTCTTCAAAAATGAAATCCCAATAAGGAATCAGATTCTCCGGAAGGTGGGAGATAAAATAATTGGTCACGTGCTTAAAATCTTCCAGATACTTGGGATCTTTTGTATAACGATAGCTTAGGGCCAGGCCATAGACGCCCCAGGCCTGACCTCTGGCCCAGGCGGAATCCGCCGAGTAGCCCTGGTGGGTAACGCCCCTTAAGGGCATTCCGGTATCAGGATCAAAATAATAGGTGTGGTAAGTGGAGTAGTCAGGGCGGATGATAACGCTTATCGCAGTTTCCAGATGGGCCATGGCCACATCGGCGTATTCAGGAAGTCCGGTTTCTTCTGTGGCCCAATAGAGTAACGGCAGGTTGAGCAGGCAGTCGATGATCAGCCGGTAATTATTCCGGTTTTCTAAAGAGCCCCAGGCCTGGATAAAACGGCCTTTCTGGTGGAAGCGGGCCTTTAATTGGTCGGCGGCCAGGAGCGCAGCCTTTCTTGCAGTCTGGTTCCCTGTCAGTTTATAGCCTGCCACACAGGAAAGGGAGTAGAGAAACCCCAGGTCATGGGTGTCCGTGCGGTTTCCGGTTTCGATGCGCGTAAGAAAGCTGTCCACCTGCCTGGCAGCAGCCTCACGGAAGCGGTCATCCCCGCTATTTTCATAGGCCAGCCACAATTCGCCTGTCCAGAATCCATTGGTCCACTGCTCGTTGGGGGCGGGGGAGTAGAAGCCGTTTTCCGAGAATATGGCTTTGAATTGCTGGGAAAATTCGTCAAGGCAGCTCTCTGTCTGGCGGATAGCGAGACAAAGCGCAGTGTTTGCCTCTTCCTGGGTGAGTTCGGGTTTTTTCATCAATTGTTCGTTGGTCATGGTTTCCTCTCATTCTGCAGTGCGGTTGTTTTTAATGGGTTCCATTGGTGTGGTTCTTCGGTTACAGCGAAGGAAAATGGTTCAGCGCTTCTTTATCCTCCATCATGGGAATCACAGCTTCCAGCTGCGCCTTTAAGCTGCTTATGGGCCAGGGCGCGGCCGGGGATCTGTCCGGGGCGTCTGTCACATCCAGCATAAGAAGACTTAAGCCCACTGTGCTGATATCTGCTTTCTTATCCTCGGGCGCCGCAAAAGAGATGTCTAAAATCGGTGCAAGCAGATCCTCTGAGGGGTATATTTCCGGGCAAAGCACGGTGTTTTTCCATACGCGGATATCCTGACAGCCGGACCATACGCACAAGATGGAGACTCCGTTTTTCTCAAGCAGGACGGAAGTTTCATCCAGTACGTTGCAGACAGTCCCGGGCATTAAGTGCCAGCGTTCTATGTGGGGTGCCGGCTGGCGGCTTCCCCGTTCCATTTCATCCCGTACAATAAGTCCCCGTGTACGGTGGAATAAAAGCCTGCGGGTATGACGGCAGTAGGTATAGGCATCATGGTGAGCCCTGACATATATGCCGTCAGGTTCCGGCCGGAAGTCTGTCACAGGAGAGCCCGGTCGGTATACCCCCCACTTGTTGGCGTACACAGAATCCGGCAGTACAGGCTCCTGATGGGCCAGGACCGTGTTGTGGGAAGTCATGTTGTACATATATCCACGGTGCGGACTGCCCATGCGGATGGAATGATACAGCTTGCCGCTATAAGGCTCTCCGATGAATTCTTCACCACGGAAGGTGACAAACAGAGACAGCATATCCATGTGGTTGTGGCCGGAACAGCCGCAGCCCGTCTTGGCGGACATGAGAAGATAGTTCCCTTTGGGGCCATAGGAGCTTTTGCTGCAGAGGAAGCCGGCTCTCTGGCTGCAAATGTCCAGAGGAACCACGGCTGGATCAGTCTCCTGCCCGGCAGCTCTGGCCTTTAGAAGCATTGTGCACATGGGATGATCCAGGATGCTTTTGCCTAATCCCAGGATGGGATCCACCATAGGGCCTCCATTATCGCCCAGAGCGGGATAGAAGGGACCGGGAGGGGCCAGCATAGCTAGGAGGGAAAAGGTGGCGTACATTTTCCTGTCCGCTTCCTTATCTAACAGCTGCTCCTGGTTTAACTTTGCCAGATAGATCCCGCGAAACAGCATTTCCCCTACGGCAGCGCCTGACCAGTAAGCGATGGAATGCTCGTTGTAGCCGCCATCCTCGTTAAAATCCTCTTTGATATGGCGGCATACGATCCCGGCACCTCGTTCCTTATAGGCTCGGAAATCCGGAATCTCAGGCAGCAGGATGCTAAGGAGGAAGGGCACAAGGCCGCGCTCCCACATGTGGTGGTTATAGGGGCGGTAACTATCTGTCTCAAAACGCTGGAACTGGATGCCCAGAAACCAGATATGCTTCAGCAGCCCGAAGGCTGTGTCTGTGTCGATTTCATATGGAACTCTGGTATAAAACAGGCTGATGAGCACCATGGTCAGCCAGCCCACGCTCATGGCATCCCGATCCTCCGTAAACTGGAAACGGCTTGCCTCCGGCGACGGATCCTCGACCACCAGCGAATAGGTTTCGAAAAATTTATGGACGATTTCAGTGAAGGAAGCTAGGACGTTCCGGTCCCCGTCTTCATGATACAGAACGCAGAGGGCTTCGAGGAACTGGCCTCTCACAAACATGTTCAGGCTGTGGCGGTGGCGTTTGCCTTGATCCTCCAGGAAATTAAAATGGATCATGGATTCAAAGGCAGGCCCCAAATCCTCTACCTTTCTGTCTCCGGGCAGGAGATAGCGGTGTTCCATCATGCTTTTCCCGGACCGCAGGCAGAATTCCTTTAAGCTGCCCCTAAGGCCCAGAGAGGACTGATAGGCATAGGGCAGCTCATCCGGCTCCATCTTCTGGAGGGGGAGCCGGCGGTAATCATAGTAATAGACCACATTGCTCCGGGTTTCAAAATAGCCGACAAGGGCCTTTTTGGCAGCGGCGGTATCGCCACGCCTCCAGGCAGATTTCACCGCTGAAAGCCCGGGCAGCTCCAAATCCAGGGCCTCAAACAGCTGGTGATCGGAAACTTCTGCTTCCCGTTCAGGGATGAGCCGATGATGAAGCATACCCTTCGTGGAATAAGCAGTGTGGGAATTGGTTTCGGTCATATTAATCTCCATTCCGCCGCTGACGCTTGCGGCAAATAGTAATAAAAAATGATGTGCGTCTTCCACCATGTTGTATTATGTATTCAAAAGAACTGTGGTCTTTTTAAAGTTCCTCCCTGATCAATTGGTTCCCGTTCAGGGTCAGACGGAAGGCACGGTTGTCTGCATGACATTCAAGCACGAGGCGTCCGTCTGCCGGAAGCTGCCGGACCGATGCCGTCTGCTTTCCGGGGGACTGAGGATGGGGGACAGCCAGGGCAGTGAACCAGCATTCTCCGTTTTCATCAGGGGTCATATGGAAGCAGACCAGCTTAGAATCATGCCAGACGTCGTTAATAGTGGAGATTTTTCCATCCTCTATTACCAAATCGGCCGGATCATCCCCTACCGCCAGTTCGATGGCAGGGCCATCATCAAGGGAAATGAGGGAGCGCATTCCGCTGTGGATCAGTTCGGTCCGGTTTAAGTGATAGTGAATCTGAACTATATCCGTCTGTGAAAGTCCGGTCACATGGTCAATGATCACCAGGACCCGGTTATCTACCAGGGCCAAGTGCCTTGTGGCAATGGCCGGGGCGTAATTTTCATGGCGGGAGGTGATGCAGGTTACCCCTTCTGTCTGCTCCACCGCACAGATGCTGCCTTTTTTTTGCGGCCCATATGCCCAGGAACCTTGGTATTCCCAGGCATCTGCACCATTTACCGTGAGGCAGTTGTGGGAAGCCGTACGCTTGAAACGGTAACGGTTTTCATCACTTTTATAGGTATAGATCCCCGGGTCGGAGATCAGGGGCAGTCCGTAGGCGGTGAAATCAAAGCCGCCCGGGTCCATATGGGCGTGCTGGTTCTGCACAGGGGTGCGGCAGGCGGTCATGAGACTTAAGGCATCTTTTTCCCAGGAGGTACGCAGATATACCTGGTTTAAATCCCTCTGCCAGGCCAGAAGGGGAAGCTCCGGGCACTGGGGATGCTTCTCTGCCCAGGTCAGATCTTCCTTTAAACGGCCAATCTCCGGAATCCGCCACAAATTGTCCCGGATGTCTGATAAGATGGAGGCAATGGGATAAAAATGTGCTGCTATAGCCAGGTAGTTCCGGTTGCCGGAGGCCATATAGCAGGATACGGCCGCCAGGCACATGGTTTCCTTGTCGGCTGTGTGGCTGTCGCCCCAGGGGAAATTGCCGCCGCAGGCACGGGTGGCGTGGATGGAGTGGAGGAACATGCTGTTAAGTCTCCTGGTGTAGCTTTCCGATTCTTCCATATGATATTTTCTGGAGAATACATTCCGCATGGCGAACCAGAAGACACAGCCGTTATGATAGGAGGGGCAGCCCTCGATCTGTCCGCCGCATGGGGTACTCTGGGCATCCATACAACGGTCCAGTTCTCTTAAGGCATGGATCCGGAAAACTTCACTGTTTTTCATCTCCGGAAAGAGACAGGAGAAAGAAAGCAGCCCTAAATTCTCCATCAGGTAGTGGTTGTGGTCTGCCTTGGGCCAAAGGAGTGGGGATATCTCATACAGGATCCGGCAATGGACGTAGATACATGGAAGCAGCTTTTCCAGAAAGGCTTCCGTCATATAGGGAGTATCTATCAATAGCTCCACCACATAGGGCCAGGTGCGGTATCCGCGGATGCCCACCTCCAGGGCCCTCCATGGGGTGAGACCGTCGAAGCGGCCGGGTGCGTTAGCCCCTGTTTCAACCATAAGGTCTGGGCAGGGTACGCGGTCGATCCAGTCGGTGATCTCCTGTATGACCTTTTCGGCATATGGGAGATCTCCGGTCAGGCTGTAGGCCTCACACATGGTTTTCCAGTGATGCATCCTGTTTAAATGAAAGGTGTATTCATTATCCCCTGCAGGATTCACAGTCCATTTTGGGGGATTGCCTATGTAGTAAAGCGCCGGGCCTGTGCCGGGAAGGACCAGCTTTCCGGCCAGGGCTTCGTCTGCAAGGCGCAGCGTGTCCGCGGCAAGCTCGGGAAACTGTTCCCTAACGAGCTGCCCCCGTTCCAGGGCGGTGAGTTGCTGGTTGGCCTCCAGCACTCGTGACCGAAGAAGAGACAGCAGGGTGGAGACACTCATTCCTTCCGGAAGGATATCTTTGATTGCAGGGTAGATTTCTGTCATGGTTTTTCCTCCTTTTGCTATGGGCAGACAGGACCGGATGTGAGTGCTCCAAATCCCAGCTCTGCACTGCGCTGCTTAAAAGCTCTTATGACTTCTTGATACTCCGGCGCATCGATGTAATTTATCGTCTCTGACGGATTCTTAGCCAGGTCAAAGAGTACCGGCGGCATGTCAGGGCCATAATACTGGTATTTAAGCGGTCCTTTTTTGATCATTAAGTATTCTCCTAAGTACTGGCTGATGCTTTCATCATTCCAGTCGTCCTGACTGCCGTCCATAAGACCGGTTAAGGAGCGGCTGTCCAGCCCCGGAGGGATGGGTATGCCGCAAAGGTCGCAAAGTGTAGCATATAAGTCGCAGAGATTCACATTTTCGGAAACATGGCGGGGAGCAAAGCGCTTTGGATAACGGAGAAACAGGGGGACTCTCACACTTGCTTCATAAAATTTGTGTTTGGCCCATATCCCGTGTTCTCCCAGCATTTCGCCATGGTCGCTGGTAAACAGGATGATCCAGTCATCCGGATCCTGGCCTGTTTCCTCAAGCTTTTCAAGGATCTGCCCGATGTAGCCGTCTACTGTTTCTATCATGGCATAATAAGCGGCTGTGGTGCGCTGCACCTCCCTTAACGTTACATCCTTTCCTATCTCCAGGTGCTTCGTGTCCAGATAGGGGTGGCCGGAAAGCAGCTGCTCTGCCCCGTAGATGGGTACCCGGTTTAAATAGTATTTAAATAAGTCCTCCCGGCAGAAATACGGGTAATGGGGAAGGACAAAGCTTACCTTTAATAGAAGCGGCTGGTTTTGCTGAGGCTTGTCATAGTAAGGGGATTCAAAGATTTCCTCCAGGATATCCAGAGCACCCTGCAGGGTATATTCGTCATCCATCGTATTGCGCGCATGGCCCGGACCTGAGCGCTGCACCTCCTTTGCATTGGTCCAGCGGTGGTCTGCCTGGGAGATCCTGACCCGGGACAGCTCTTTTGTATCAAGGCCCGGTACAAACCGTTCGGTGATGCGGCAGTCCCGGCCGATCCGGCGCAGCCACCCCTGCATCTGGTCAGGGCCGTTGTGATGGAGCTTCCCGCAGCAGACCGTATGGTAGGCGTGTTCGGAGAAGGTGCGGGCAAAGGTCGGATAAAAGGGAGGTAAGTCTTCTCCAAAGACCTGGCATCCGCAGGTTCTTGGCAGCTGTCCGCTCATGAGACACTGACGGGCGGGGATGCAGACCGGGGAGGGGGTGTAGGCATGGTCGAAGATGACACTGTCTTTCGCCAGCCGGTCAAGGTTTGGTGTCCGGATGACCGGGTTTCCCGCCCAGCCCGCCAGATCGGGACGGTGTTCATCGGTCATGAGGAACAGGATGTTTGGTTGGCGTTTCTGCTGCATAGGTGATGGATTCCTTTCTA
Organism: Lacrimispora sphenoides; assembly: GCF_900105215.1. Classification (NCBI taxonomy): domain Bacteria; kingdom Bacillati; phylum Bacillota; class Clostridia; order Lachnospirales; family Lachnospiraceae; genus Lacrimispora; species Lacrimispora sphenoides. The sequence continues at coordinate 209,096 of NZ_FOIP01000002.1, forward strand.
AGCCATATTAAAACTAATTTCATGTTAAGCCAATTATAGGAAATGAAAAAATAACGTTCAACCATATTTTTTTGCAAAATACCAATATTTTGCAGGTAACAAATGATAGACGAATGATAAATGGGCGAAATCCCATAAAATCACCATCAAAAAGGTGGAAATTGAAATGGAAAAATTGTATGAGGAACAGAAAGTCCAGTATTTACAAGGGTTTCGCATGTAAAAAAGGGATTTCAAAAAAGTGTTATTTTTCAATTTTTTATGGGTTGCCATCAGAAAAATGGTATGATAGCATGTGCTCAGAAACAAACGCGGTCCCAACCTGATCATGATGTGACATGCAAAGAAAAAATTTGAAAAATCAATGTTAAAAAGGAGATTATGAAGAGATGAAGAAATCAAAACGACTGATTGCCGGCTTCATGGCATCAATGATGGCAGCTTCGGTTCTGGCAGGCTGTTCTTCAAAGCCATCGGAAAGCACCCAGGCTCAGACCACGGATTCTTCCGCTGCAGCAGAGGAGAAAGGCGAGCCGGTACAGATGACATGGCTGGTAGGCGCTACCTCCGCAGAGGTGGATGATAATGCAGAAGTGGTGAAAATAATTGAGGACCGCTTCAATATTGATTTAAAAGCCTGGTATGTGGATTCCAATAAATACCAGGAAAACTTAAATGTCAGATTTGCCGGCGGCGAGATGCCGGACGTTCTGGTAATTGATAACCTAAGCCAGCTTCCTGATTATGTAGACGGCGGAATCATTGGAGAGCTTCCTATAGAAGAGATCCGTGAGAAGGCACCAAACTATGCAAAGATTGCAGATGCCTACGACGATGGATCCCTGTGGAGCACCCTGGTCTACAAGGGCAAGAATTACGGTGTGACAAACCCCATGGATGCAGTTCCCATGGCAATGTTCTGGAGAAAGGACTGGCTGGATAAGTTAGGTCTTGAGGTTCCAAAGACCCTGGATGAGTATGAAAAGGTACTGACCGCATTTGTGGAGCAGGATCCTGATGGAAATGGAAAGAAGGATACGGCAGCCATGGCAGAGCGTACCTTCGGTGCTGTTTTCGGTGCTTATGGCCTGCGCTGCGTGACCGGCGGCAACCCCCGCTTTAAAGTAGAGGAGATGCAGTTGGGCGAGGATAATGTACCGTACTTTCCTTATATCCAGCCAAAAGCCAAGGAAGTCCTTGCTAAGCTACATGACTGGTATAACAAGGGCCTTATCGACAAGGAATTTATCACAGGCGAAAACCACGGCGGATATGCATGGCTTTCTCATTCCTTCATGAATGGGAAGATCGGTCTGACCTCCGCACAGCCTTATCATTACTTAAATGCCAGCACCGACACGAAGAATGAGGAGAACTGGGGTGTCTGCATGAAGGAATTCAAGGGCCTCAATCCTGATGGAGATATCGTAATCGGGCCGGCACCCATTGGTCCAGACGGACAGTCCGGAACAGAGGGCTGGAATTTAACCGGACGTATGACCTGTCTTACCACCAAGGGAGCCAGTGACCCGCGCATCGTAGATGCTTTCCTGGCTATGCTTGATGCATATTATTCTGACATGGATTATGCGAGATTAGTTAACTATGGATTAGAAGGAAAGCATTGGAAGATGGCAGACCAGGGTCCTATCAGGATCATGGAAGGCACAGACTTGAGAAAAGAAGGTGTGCTTCAGGTGGATTTCGGCAGCACTGTGACCTTTGCTGAGAATGTGACACCGGAGAAGAGAAAATTCGGCCATGATGTGACCGGAAACGGATATTACCGCTTCAATGCACCGCCGGTAGAAGAGGTCTCCAATGTCATCGCAACTCTGGATTCTCTCACCAACCAGGCATATTTCGATATGATTACAGGTGCAAAGCCAATCGATTATTTTGATACCTTTGTGGAAGAATTCAAGAAAGCAGGCGGTGAAGCAGCAGAAAAAGCAGTTCAGCAGGCTTATGCTGAAAAACTTGCCGCAGTCAAATAACTAAGCGGGGCATAGAAGGGCAGCTGCGAGAGGAGAGTATCCGCAGCTGTCCTTCTCTAACGGAGGAATTCATATGACAGCAGTTACAGCAAAGGGGAAGCCCGTCAAAAAAGGCTTCCTGTACAATATGTCACATTATAAGGAATATTACATCATGCTGATACCCGGCATCCTGTTTTTCCTGATATTCTGCTATGGCCCCATGTATGGCCTGGTAATCGCATTTCAGAATTATTATCCGCTAAAGGGGATCAGCGGCAGTCCCTTTGTGGGCCTTAAGCATTTCAAGGCGCTTTTCAGCGACCCGTTTTTTGTCTCTGTGCTGAAGAATACACTGATTATCAGCTTTTATAAGCTTTTAATCTGTTTCCCGGCGCCTATCATTTTAAGTCTTATTTTAAATGAGATTAAATGTATGCCGTTTAAGAAGTTTGCCCAGTCTATTTCCTATTTGCCCCATTTTGTTTCCTGGGTTGTGGTGTCCGGAATTATCATCGAATTCCTTTCCCCGTCCAGAGGTCCCATCAATATCCTGCTGCAGAACCTGGGGCTGGAGTCCATCTTCTTCGTGGCGGAGCCCAAGTGCTTTAGGGGTGTGCTGGTGCTGTCAGACCTATGGAAATCCATTGGCTGGGGCTCTATCGTATATCTGGCGGCAGTGACTGCTGTGGATCCTACGCTGTATGAGGCGGCGGAGATGGACGGCGCCGGAAGAATTAAGAAAATCATCCATGTGACCCTACCGGCGCTGGCGCCTATCATCACGGTTATGCTGATCATGGAGTCCGGCAAGATCCTAAACGACAGCTTTGAGCAGGTTTATAACTTCCTGACCCCCAGTACATATTCCGTAGGTGACGTGATTTCCACCTTCGTTTACCGCATGGGTATCCAGAAGATGCAGTATAGCTTCACCACGGCAGTGGATTTGTTTAAAAACACGATTTCCTTTATTCTGGTGATCCTGACCAATTATGTAGCCAGGAAGACGAATGACTACGCACTGTGGTAAGGAGGATAAAAATGAAAAAGAAAAAGAATAATGACGGCGAGATGGCTTCCGTCAGAAAAAGAAAGAGAAGCCGTGAAGACTGGATTGTGGATGGCTTTGCCTATGGGATGGCAGCCATATTGGTGATTGCGATCATCCTTCCCTTTATGCAGGTTATCACGATTTCCATGAGCCCGGCTTCGGTGGTGAATGCCACAGGGTTCCACTTGCTTCCTACGAAATTTGATTTTTCAGGCTATAAAAAGATTGCTACGGATAATAATTTCTGGCACAGCTATCTAAATACCATCTTAAGGGCTGCCATAGGGACAGCCAGCGGCGTACTGATTACCATCATAACCGCATATCCCCTGTCTAAGGTAAACCTTCCCTACCGGAAGGGCCTGATGCTGTTTGTGGTATTTACCATGTATTTTTCTGGTGGAATGATTCCCAAATACTTACTGATCAAGAATCTCCATTTAACCAATAATTTCCTGGTTTACATCCTGCCCTGCCTGATCACAGGCTTTGCCCTGATTATTACGCGGAACTTTTTTATGAGTATTCCGGTAGAGCTGGAGGAGTCAGCGAAGATCGACGGAGCGACCCCCTGGCGGGTTCTGTTCGGCATTTACCTGCCCTTATCAAAGCCGGTGGTGGCCACCATCTCCTTATGGTACTGTGTACATCACTGGAATTCCTGGATGGATAACATGCTCTATGTGACCAAGAGCAATCTTTATGTACTACAATATGTACTCCAGACCATCCTGACCAATGGCCAGACGGCAGATATGGAGACGATGGTGGATGTGATCATCCACACGGAGACCATGAAGATGGCGGCGCTCGTCCTGTCTCTGCTTCCCATCGTCTGTACCTATCCGTTTTTACAGAAGTATTTTGTAAAAGGCATGTTGGTAGGCTCCGTAAAAGGCTAAGAAAGACAAGCGGAGAGAAGTATGCTACAATAGAATATCAATATCTTTTTGGGGGAGGCTTTCCATGACGAAAAAATTTTCCATATTTTATATCCTGTTGTGTATCAATCTTTTCAGCATCACCATTCTCTCCGGATTTAACTATTTTGTATTTCACAAAATGAACAAAAATGCCTATCTGGAAAGCTTTGTAGACTATAATGAACGGGTCATGAACCTGGCATTTAAGAATATTGATAAGCAGGTGATGCAGTCCTTAATCGATATCCCCCAGCTTTATTTTTCCGATGTGAAACCCAACGAGCCAATCTTTCTGCCTCAGATGCAGTCCATCAGCGGTTCTCCCAAAGATATTCTGGCTTTGCAGGTAAAGATGGAGGAGATGCGGAAGGTATACCCTCATGTCGTCAGCATGGATATTTATTATGAAGGGACGAAGACCATCGTCACGGGCTATGACAAGATCCACTTTATCCAGGATGAAACAGAGGTGAACCAATACCTTCCCTGGTATTTTGATTTTGATAAGCTTAAGGTAAACCAGTACTTTTTCCCCCTGTCCAATGCAGTCTATCCGACCAAGGCGCCGGTACTTACCTATGTCAAACGGATTTCCCGGCCGAAATGGAAGGGGCAGAGCGTTGTAGCTGCATTCCATATCACGCCGGACAGCCTGCAGGATTACATAGATATGAGCAGTGGAAGCTTTGTGCTGGCAGACGAAGCTTTTAGGGTCCTTTACCAGTCGGGATCCGGCGCGGATCAGGGGAGGGTTTTAGAAGTCCTGAATAATATAAGCAAGATTCCCCTGGCGGAGAGGGAGGAAGACCGGCCGGTGCAGATGAAGCTGAACGGCGAACCAAACATGGTATTTTCCGGATCTTCTGCGCTGACCAGGCTCAACTATGTCTATTACATGCCGGAGAGTACATTTCTGGCAGATTTTAATGTAAAAAGCAGGATTTTCCTGTTGAATTTTGCCATTTCGATCCTCTTTAATATCATGGTTCTGGTAGTTGTTTCCTACTTAAATTATTATGTGTACCGCAAGAGGGTATTAACCGTTTCCCGGGAAGCAGGCATCGCCATAGGCGGAGAAGGCAAGGGCTTTGACGGATCCTTAACGGTGCTGTCGGAGAGGATCTCCGGCTTAAGTGAGACGGTGAAAAATTCGGAGACGGTCCTGTACCAGAATTCCCTGCGTTCTCTGATCCTGAACAGGAAATCAGACCAGGCCTATGAGACGCTGTTTTCCGACTGCCAGTCTGGCCGTGTCTGTTGTTACATCGTCTATCTGAAGGTACAGGATTGGGAAGAACTGACCTTAAAGGGCCTGCAGGATGAGTTTAACAGTCACGGCGTCACCGGGCGGGTCTTCTTTACCACCTTAAACAAAGGAGAATTGGCTGCGGTTACTGTGTATGACGGAGAACGGGAAGAACAGGTGCAGGCGATCCTTCTGGAGATTTTGAAACAGTACGTGGAGGTTCTTGGCTTTGTATGCGGAGTGCCTCAGGATTTGGATCCGGAGAATTTGAGGAAGAGCTTTTTAAGCGCCAGCGAGGCCGCTCGGTACCGGTTCATCTATTCCGGAGAGGTCCAGCTGTCCTGGGATGAGCTTAAGATCCCTGAGAGAAAAGGCAATGGCAGCCATTTGAAGCTATTCGCAGCGATAGAAAAAGATATTAACAGTGAAAATATCCTGGATTTCAAATACCACGTTGAAGCACTTAAGGTCTCCTTTTTGACGGGCAATTACACCATTGATTACTGTATGTCCACTCTTCGCGACCTGGTGACGCTGCTTTATCAGACCATACAGAGATACCAGCTGGATATGTGGATTGTATTTGGCTATGATATCCGGGAGTATTATAAGCAGCTGTCAGATATAGACGCATACTGTGAATGGGTGAACAGGATCTGCGAGGTACTGCTGACGAATATCCGCCAGAAGAAAAGACCGGAGAACGGGGATCTTAAGGAACGGATGGAACAGATCATAAGGGATCATTTAGAGCATGATATTTCTCTTGATTATCTTTCAGACAGCCTCTCCATCCGTCCGGATGTGTTAAGCCGGATGTTCCGGCAGCTGATGGGTAAAGGCTATACCGAATATATCAGGGAAAAGAAGCTGAACCGGGCGCTGGAGCTGATCGACCAGGATTACAGCATGAAGGAGATCGCTTCCAGGCTGGGCTATAGCTCATCCCAGTATTTTATTAAAGTATTTAAAGAAACCTACGGCGTCACACCCTTCCAATATAAGAAGAAAAAGAAGGCCGGGGAAGAAGAATAAGGAAAGAAAACTATGAAAAATTCTGGATTTGAAAGAGATAATCTGATCGTCATTGCCGCGGACCAGCTGCGCTATGATGTATTGGGACTTGGAGTAACGCCTAATTTAGACCGGCTCATGGGAGAAAGCGTGGTATTCGACCGCGCTTACTGTGCCTGCCCCTTATGTGCCCCTGCCAGAGGAGCTCTGTTTACAGGGACCTATCCGGGGAGGAACGGAAGCCTTATTAATGGCTGGTACAAGCCGGAGAAGGCCTACGCTAAGGTGAGGGCCGGCATAGATAATCTTTATGATATGATGGAGCGGCTGGATATGGAATGCATCCATAGCGGGAAGCAGCATCTCTTCATGGAAGGGGAGCCGCTGGAGAAGCGTCCGGAATCCAAAACCAGATGGCTGACTACTGAGCAGACCTATAAGGAGTTCTTAAATGAACAGGGGAAGCGTCTACCAGGGGGAAATCGGTTCCGCACCCAGGTTCCGGAGATGAACGGCGGAACCTATACCCAGGTGCGCAGCTATTCCAATGCCTCCACCGGGAAGTACGAAGAAGGCTATTCCTATTATTTCGACGGCTATTTTACTGACCGGGCCGTGGAAGCGCTTGAGGAAGTGAATACAGATAAGCCGCTGTTTTTAAGCATGATGCACTTGGCACCCCATCCGCCCCTTGATGTACCGGAGCCATGGTATTCCAGAGTCAGAAAAGAGGAGGTCCGCCTCCCGGAGAATACAGGGATCTGGTATCCACACCAGTCTCCCCTGCAGAAATATAATTTAACCGGGGTGATCGGCAATCAGTATTCCATGGAGGAGTGGGAGGAAGCCTTCCGCGTTTACTTAGGCCTGGTGGCTTTGTTGGATGATTGTGTGGGACGGGTGCTCGATGTATTAAAGAGAAAAGGCCTTTACGATCATTCTGTCATTATCTTTACGTCCGACCACGGAGAGATGCTGGGGGCACATCGTCTGTTCCAGAAGATGTGCATGTATGAAGAGTCCGTAAGGACGCCCCTTTCCATCCGCCTTCCAGAAGGAAGAAACGGAGGCAGGCACTTAAAGGCACCGGTCAGCCACATCGACCTTCTGCCTACCATATGTGATTATTATTCGATTTCACCCCGTCACAGGATGGATGGGCGCAGCCTCAAGGCCCTTTTGGAAGACGGCGAAGAATTGGATGAGCTGCCTGTATTTATCCAGTATGACGGGAATGCGTCGAGGGGCAATTTCAGTCGTTGTGTTGTAGCAGGGAAGGATAAACTGATCGTAGATTTGTTCAAGGATGAAACTTACTTAGAGTTCTATGATTTGGATCAGGATGTATTTGAAACCGATAATTTGGTATTTAAGGAACAGTATGATGGAAGAGTAAGGGAACTCCTGACACTGTTAAAAGAACATGAGAAAGAGCTGGAGGATGAAGTGCAGATTCCGGAGGTGGACTTGGTGCAGTTCCGGGATCTTTACCAGTAAATACGGAGTGAGTGTCCTGGAAAGCAGGGGTGAGAATATCCAAAAGGATAATTTCACCCCTGCTTTTTAATCCTTGATAAGTATGAAGGTGGAGTATACCATATTTGTTGTGAACCGTATCATACTGGCCTGGGATACAAAGAATATAGATAGGAAAAAGTATAGAATAGAAAAAGTATAGAATACCTGTTTTCATTAAAAGAATCCAGGTATTCTTTTACTTTACCATAGTAGATACATAAATATTTATCAGCACCAGTAGTCCGGAGGCGGCCTGATCCATCTTGCTTTGAAAGTCCCTCTACAGTTTAAGGATCAGTGTTAAAGTCTAAGGATCAGCGTTAAGTTGCTTCACGACCTTATTAAAAGTACTAAATAAACGATTAAAAATGATTTGATATAACTAATTAATAATATAAAAAAGATTTTACATAACTATATAATCATTTGAATGTCATGTTAAATGGGCATTAAGCAAAAATGTACGATAATTACTGCTGAAGTAAATAATTGCTTTGAATCGGTGAAGGCATCCGTACTGCTTCATTAATTCGATTTTAGATATAGGAAAAGGCTGTCTCCCCTGGTAAGCAGAGAATAGAATAGATTCTATAAAAAACTTCTGCCTGCGCTAAAGGATTTAAAGTTGTAACTGTCAGATATAAAAAATATTTAAAAATATCTTGACGCTCAATATAAAATAAAATATAATAAGTATACACTCACTGAGTTGGAGGTCATTGTTTGAAATCAAAAAGGCAATTGCAAAAAGAAAATACAAGAAAAAAGATACTTGAAACAGCATATCAGATTTATTCCGAACAAGGCTTTTCAGCTACAACAGCTGTTATTGCAAAGGAAGCGGGCGTATCTCACGGCACTATATTCGTCCATTTCTCATCACTGGATGAACTGCTTTGCTGTCTGATACAGGATTTCGGTGATGCTTTGGGATCGGAGATACACCGCCTGGCGGAAACAAAAGATAATATGGAAGAGTTGTTGAAGGCTCATTTAGATGTTTTAGCCAGACATGAGAAGTTTTATATCCGATTGATCGCTGAAAGGAGTTTATTGCCGGAGGAGGCAAGATTAACGTTTTCCAATATACAATCCATTGTTGCCTACCATTTTAACAAGGTATTTGAACGCGAAAACAATACATGTAAGGACATCCCTGTTCACCTGTTGTTTAATACATGGGTGGGTCTAATCCATTATTATTTATTAAACAAAGATTTGTTTTCACCGGATACGCCGATTATAGAGCGGTATGGCTCAGAACTTACGGTAACATTTTTAAAATTGATTAAAAAATAAAAGGAGGATTTAAAATGAAAGTTTGTATTGCTTGCGGTATGCCAATGGCAGATGCTTCTGAATTTGCCTGCGGTGACACAACGAAAGATTATTGTGTACACTGCGCCCGACCTGACGGCTCTATGCAATCGTTTGAAGAGAAGAAGTCAGGTATGACTAACTTTATCATCAAAACACAGGGGTTTGATGAAAAGGCTGCGGCCCAAATGGCCGAAAGCAGCATGAAAAAGCTTCCGGCATGGAAGGAATATTTCAATAGTTAAAAAGGGAGATGTGATGATATGAAGGTTAGCCCAGCGTTTCAGGCATTTGCAAAAGAAGCACCTGAGGTACAAGAGGCTTGGATGGAAATGGTACAAAAAGTGGACGGTGCAAGCGCACTGGATAAAAAGACGAAAGAACTTGCCTATCTTGCGGTGATGGCTGCCGTTGGTCTTGAAAGCGGTCTGCCGTTCCATGTTAAGATGGCAAAATCCACAGGAGCAACAAGAGAAGAAATTATTAGCAGTATTCTGGTGGGATTACCCGCTGTTGGGAATACAATAGTTAAGTCCTTGCCCATAGCTTTGGAAGCATATGATGAGGAAGCGTAAATACGGCCAGATATGGAGGGAGCCGGCAAGATGGGGGGATCCTGCCGGCTTGTATGAAAAAAAGTTTAATTTAAAAGGTTTTGCCCTTTGCAATTATTAATATACCGGGGAAATATGATAAAACTTTGATAGAATTGTGAACACTTTGTGAAGATGTACACTGTGTATATCATTGGCTTAAAAAGTCAGGCATTGGGAGAGCCTTCTTGAAAAGGAAAGAGAAATTCCGGGATTCCTCTTACATATGGAGCGATATCATACTGCTGATAGTAGATGACAATCCCCGATGGCTTAATAAAGAATCCATTGATGTTAAAGTTACCCCGCAGAAGAGATGCATAGTCATCAAAATACTGCGAGGAGCCTGTTTTCATCTGTTCTTCTATCTGCTGTTGTATTCCTTTAAAAATATATTCCGTAAATTGGGGATTGTTAGGGAAAAAATCCTCGAGGCTCAGCTGCTTGCCGGTATTAAAATCCCATGTTTGGGAATCCCGGGTTGTATTTCCATGGGCTCCTCCCAGATACGTATATTGGTCGGTATAAAGGCTGGTGATGCAGTTCTTATTGTATGTGGTCTGAAAAACCGATAAAAATTGATAGCTGTTAAAGGGAAACTGATTTTTTTGTACGTACCTTGCCTGATCTACGGCCTGAGGATACAGCACGGTTCGGCAGTAGACTTCAGACTGTCTCGACCGGAATTCATAGAATTTATTAATACTCTGCGCTGCGTCGGAACTGCATGAGGTGGTAAACTGGGGATAATGAATCGCATAGGTAAACACAGTGATTCCGTTGTATCGCATGATATCCGTCAGCGTTTTTTTAGAGATTATCTGCATGGGAGCCTCATAAATGGAAGGTTTGTATAATATATGGATAAATGGATTTAATTATGAGCTTAGTGGATTCACTGAGTTTCACTTAGAAAAGGATGATAATATGAAAAACCAACTAATAGTAACCAGTCCGGCTTTTGAGAACGAAGCAGTTATACCGATTCAATATACAGGGCGCGGAGAGGATATTTCACCAGAGCTGCATCTGTCATCCATAAATGAAAACGCCAAGTCCCTGGCTATCATAATGGATGATATGGGACACCCAATTCCCGCATATAATCATTGGGTTATTTGGAATATTCCCGTCATGGAGACAATCCCCCAAAACATCCCTCATGGATCCCATATTGCAGAACTTAATGGGGCAACTCAGGGACATGGATACGGAAGAAACAGATACCGCGGGCCAAAACCGCCGTTCAACTGGTCTCATCTCTATCAGTTCAATGTATATGCATTGGATTGCATGTTGGATCTGCCAGACAAATCCAGAAAGCGGGATTTATTGGCTGCTATGCAAGGGCATATTTTACAGGAGGGCTGTTTAGTAGGAAGATTTCGGTAAAACTGCAATAATACTGCAGGTCCAATCATTTGCCTAATAACGTTTTGTCGGGTTCATTTAAACCTTAGAATCATTCTCTTGACAATATGACGGAATAATGCTATATTGAAGACAAGTTAATAGTGAGTGTTACTGACTCGATCAGGCATCATCAAATGCAAATGTCCGCATAATAGTGGATATTGGTGTTTGGTGATTTTTTTTGTCCTATTTTTATAATTGTTACTTAAAACAGTTTAATTTTAAAGAGAAAGGAGGTGTTTTATGTTCGAGTTTGTTAAATCACTGAATAATAATATCGTTCTTGCCTACGACGAGAATCATAACGAAGTTGTGCTGTTTGGAACCGGGATCGGTTTCAACCGGAAGAGGGGAGATATGGTTCCAGAATCTTCTGTCAGTAAGTTTTTTATCAACGGCAGCAATAAACGGCTGGCCTCCATGGTTCAGAACCTGTCGGAAGACATCGTTTCCGTAACGGAAGAAATCATACAGTATGGCTCCAGGATATTGGAAAAACAGCTTCATGCCTCTATCTTAATCATACTTGCCGATCATCTGTATTTTGCTATTGAGCGGGCGAAGAAAAATCAGAATGTGGACAATCCGCTGCAATGGGAAGTCCCCCACCTATATCCAAGGGAATATGAAATCGGAGGAAAGGGGGTGAAATTAATTGAGGAACGTCTTAAGGTTAAACTGCCGCCGCAGGAGGCATCCTTTATAGCCCTTCATTTTGTAAATGCACAATTTGAAAGTCAGGATATGAGTGATACCTTAAAGATTACAGAGATCATCAGCCGGATCCTGGATATTGTCAGCTACCATTTTCAATTGATATTGGATGAAAATTCTTTATACTACTCCAGGTTTATCGTGCATCTGAGGTATTTTATCATACGGCAGGAAACGCATATGAAGGACACCATAGGACTAAATGACGAAGATTTATTGGAAACGGTAAAAATCCGTTATAAAAAAAGTTATCAATGCGCCGTTAAGATTGCAAAATATCTTTATGATGCTTATGCCTGGGATGTTTCCAAGGATGAAATCATTTATTTACTGCTTCACATCGAAAGAATAACAAATGTTACAAACAAGTAATTAAAACAAGAGTGTTACTATTCAATTAGGCATTGTCTGCGAACTGGGGTTTATTTTAACCTCATAAAGTAAGTCTCCCATTTCAATACCGGGAAGGCATAAGTGGTGGATAGGACTTACTTGTGCCAGAAGTGGTTCAAGTCCCTTCTGACAAGCTGCCTTAGCAGCTATGAGGTTATGAGCAGGTAGCAAAGCGGATTGTGAATATCCGAGTGACTACCAAAAATAAAACGAAAAGGAGACTTTGTGTATGGAACATTTAAAGTTAGCTCAGGAAATCATCCTCTATTGTGGTGGAAAGGATAATATTACCCAGGCCTGGAACTGCATTACCAGGCTGCGTTTTCACTTAAAAGACAGGGAAAAAGCAGATGTGAAGGCCATACAGGCTTTAAACGGTGTTTTAGGAGCCCAATTTCAGGGGGATCAATTTCAGGTGATCATCGGTAATGAAGTATTAAAGGTATTTGAAGGGGTAAAGAAAGAGCTGGGAGATCTTATTGTTACTTCGGAAGAAAAGACGAAGAAGGATAAAAAAAGGGAAAATCCGATCAACGTTCTGTTCGGTGTAATCTCAGGTATTTTCAATCCCATTTTACCTGCGATAACAGGAGCCGGAATTATAAAAGGGATCCTGGCCCTGCTGATATTTCTTAAAGTGCTGAATCCGGAATCAAATAATTATTTTGTATTAGACATGATCTCCAATGCCACCTATTACTTCCTTCCATTTCTGGTTGCTTTTTCAGCGGGAAAGAAATTCGGAGTGAATGAACATCTGTCTGCGACTCTTGCCGGAATCATCATGTATCCTGCATTTGTGAATTTAAGCGGGCAGGGGATCAGTACGGTGAAATTCCTTTTTCTGAATATTCCCGTAATGGATTACAATTCCACGGTGATCCCAATTATTTTGGGTGTCCTGTTACTGAGCATCGTATACAAATTTATAGACCGCTTTATACCGAGCTTTTTAAAACTGATCGTGACGCCAGTGGCTTCCCTTCTGATAACAGCCCCTGTGGTTCTTGTATTCATCGCACCACTGGGAAGTTATGTAGGCAAATATGTGGCAGCCTTTTTCATCGCCTTATTTGGAGTAGCGGGTCCAGTGGCCGGCTTACTGATGGGAGGGCTTATGTCGGTCATCGTAATAACCGGCATGCATTATGCGTTTTTCCCGTCTACCTTTGATGGGCTGGGCGGTGTTGGCTACGATATCTTACTGCTTCCCATGAGTATTGTAAGTAATATGGGACAGTGTGGTGCTGTACTTGGAGCTGCTTTTAAAATAAAAGATAAAAAGATGAAATCCATTGCATTTTCCAGTGCGCTATCCGCATTGTTTGGCATTACGGAACCTGCAATATATGGGGTGAACTTAAAATATAAAAAGCCCTTCTATGCCGCATTGACAGGTGGAGCTGTGGGAGGAGCTATTTACGGAATCTTTCATGTTAAGGCTTATGCGTTCAGCATTCCGGGAATTACCGCTTTGCCTACTTATTTGAAAGAAGGGGAGTTAAACAACTTTATCTGGGCGTGTATCGGTGTTGCTGCTTCATTTCTCACTGCTTTTATCATAACGCTGCTGCTTCCTATGGAAGGAAAGGAAAAGGTAGAGGGGAAGGAGAAAGAGGTTGATAAAATCTCCCAGGATTATGAAGGGCAGATGGTAAAAATACCGGTTGCTGCTCCCATGACTGGAAAAGCGGTAGGTCTAGATCAGGTTCCTGATAAGATGTTTGCGGAATGCATCCTTGGCAAAGGGATCGCAATCATACCGGATGAAGGGATAGTGAAAGCACCCTTTCAAGGACAGGTAAAAATGATAGCACCTACAAAGCATGCCATCGGTCTGATCTCTGACCGAGGGGTAAACGTAGTGATCCATATCGGGATAGATACGGTGAATCTCCAGGGAAAGGGCTTTGAAGTCCTCGTAAAAGAAGATCAGTGGGTAGAGAAGGGAGAGCCTTTGATGAAGGTGGATTTAGATTTCATCAGGGAGAACCATTTAAATCCCATCACTCCCATAATTGTAACAAATTCAGATGAATATGTGAATGTACTGGATATCCCTATGGATATGGCACAGGCGGGAACCAGTGAGGTCCTGATCGCATTCCAGTAACATTCCAATATAAGACAAGCAGTTCCTATCAATTCAAATACGATTCAAAAAAGGAGAATAATTATGAAACAGGAAGTAAACTACGGATTTCCAGAAGGTTTTTTATGGGGCGGGGCAACCGCTGCCAATCAGATCGAGGGAGCCTATAAAGAAGATGGAAAAGGAATGTCCACATCGGATTATGCAGCCTATAAAGATCCCTATGCAACAGGAGAAGTAAACAATTTTACTTTCAATGTTACCTCAAAGGAACTGGAAGAGTACCGGGGCCATGAGGATAAATATAAATTTCCCAAGCGCTGGGGAATCGATTTCTACCATCGTTATGCGGAGGATATTGCACTGTTTGCGGAAATGGGATTTAAGGTGTTCCGTTTCTCCATTTCCTGGGTGAGAATTTTTCCAACGGGTTTGGAAACCGAGCCAAATGAAGCTGGATTTGCATTTTACGATAAGGTGATTGCCGAGCTGAAAAAGTATCACATAGAGCCCCTTATTACATTGTCCCATTATGAAATGCCCATCACTCTGTCAGAAAAGTATAACGGCTGGCAGAGCCGGGAGTTGATTGATTGTTTCGTCCGGTTTGCAGCCGCATGTTTCAAACGATACAAGAATGACGTGAAATACTGGATCACATTTAACGAAATGAATATGAACTTAAACAGCCTGTACACCGGGGCTGGAAGTTTTCCTGACAGAGTGGATCACTTAGAAGAGGCGGCTTACCAGGCATCTCATTACCAGTTTGTGGCCAGTTCCCTGGCAGTAAAGGCGGGAAGAGAAATCATGCCTGATGCGAAAATCGGCTGTATGATCAACCGGATTGAGTCCTATGCAAAGACCTGCAAGCCGGAGGATCAGTTGCAGGCATTAAAGGCTGACCAGATCAACCTCTTTTATCCGGAGGTACAGGCAAGAGGAGAATATCCTTCCTACATGTCACGGTATTTCAAAGAAAAGAACATAAAACTGGAAACTGAACCGGAAGATTTTCAGATCATCAGGGATTACACGGTAGATTTCATCGCATTCAGCTATTACATGACCCACGTTACAGAGGACAGGCCGGATGCAAATGAACTGGCTGGAAAACTGGACAGCCCGATCAAGAATCCTTATTTAAAGCTGACAGAGTGGGGGTGGCCCATTGACCCTATCGGGCTTCGTATTACACTGAACAAAATGTACGACCGTTATAAAAAGCCACTGTTCCTGGTTGAAAATGGACTGGGAGCCAGGGACAAGATGGAGGCAGATGGAAGCATTCATGATGATTACCGGATAGACTATATCCGTGAGCACGTAAAGCAGATGAAGGAGGCAGTAACCGACGGCGTGGATTTAATGGGCTATACGACGTGGGGCTGCATTGATTTAATCAGCTGCGGAACATCGGAAATGACGAAACGCTATGGCTTCATCTATGTGGATCAGGATGATGAAGGAAATGGTACGTTAAACAGATCCAGAAAGGATTCCTTCCACTGGTATAAAAAAGTGATAGAAACCAACGGTGAAGAATTGTAAGATCAAGGAGAGTATCAGGCTATCATAAAATAGAAAGAATGGCACAGCGCAAAGGCTGTGCCATTCTTTCTATATATTTATGCTCATGATCAATCAGCTAAATCATATGTTTCCTTGTTCTCAAAATCTAAGGTGACATCGGCTGATTCAAAGGAAATTTCATAGAGAACTAAGTAATCTCCAGCTTGTTCTATCATATCTCCGTAGCCTGGGATTTTTTTTATAAAAAGTTCCGCTACGTCAAATATCGTTCTGTTGCTTTTTTTAGCCATGCCTTTCGCTTTAATATGCTCATTGCCTACGTGGGGAATGGTTGTAAATGCTACCTTATTATTGCCTTCCAATTCCTTTACTTTCTCATTATCTCCAAAAGTGGTGAAGAGCAACACTTTGGCGGCTTCGTCAAAGCAGAAATTTACTATCCTCACACTGGGGTGGCCATCAGTACAAGTAGCCAAAGCAATTTCGGTTTGAGTGTTGATCATTCGGGTGAATTCTTGTTTTGCGTTCATAATTAATTCTCCTTTGCTTTATTTATTGCTATGTTTGCAGTATAATGTATAATGGTTTCATTTTGTGAAACCATTTAATCAGAAAGAGGAAAAATCCATGAAAAAATCAGAACGGCTGAATGATATGATGATTTACTTAAACGATAAAAAGTTTTTCAGTCTTAAAAGCATAATGGATAGATATTCTATTTCCAAAAGTACAGCACTTCGGGATATTCAGTCCTTAGAAGAAATCGGCATGCCGATTTACTCTAAGTCTGGGCGGAACGGATATTATGGTATACTTCCCAATCGGTTATTATCCCCAATTGTTTTTACGATTGACGAGGTCAATGCGTTGTATTTTGCCATGCAGACGCTTAACGCTTATCAATCGACGCCTTTTCACTTGAACGTCCAAAAGCTAAAGCAAAAATTTGAAGGGTGTATATCAGAAGAACGAATAAAAAAACTACGAAAAATGGAATTGATTTTTAGCTTAGGCAGTTATAAAAGCAAGAATGAATGTAACCGCTTGCAAGATATTCTGCAAATGGCGGTTGATGAAAACCCGTGTGAAGTTCTCTATACAAAGGGAGAACTGGAGAAGCAGTATTATGTTCAGTTCTTTGATATTACCTCTGCCTATGGACAGTGGTATGCAACGGCGTACAATTTCCAAACGAAAAAGCCGCAAGTATTCCGCTGCGATAAAATTCATTTTGTACAGCCTAGCGATAAATATACAGCAAAGACGCTTTCTGAATTACTTATTTCCCCAGAAGAAATGTTTCGGGATCATGATTCCATTGACTTTGAGGTTGGTGTTACGGCCAAAGGCGTGGATATATTCTATAAAGAGCATTATCCATCAATGGAGCTGTATCAGGAAAATGGGAAATATTATGTAAGAGGTTTTTATAACAAAGGAGAAGAACCGTTTATCGCCGATTATTTCACGATTTACGGTGAAAGGATTATCTCGATCAGTCCAGCCAGCTTGAAAAACCTAATTATTGATCGGATAGATACAATAAAAAATCATTTTATTTCAATATGACGGTTAAACAAAGTAAAACAAGGTATCGGGCGAGACGGTCGATACCTTGTTTTTGACTTCTTATATGGTGGTGTACACTTAAATAAGCCCTTTTATTTCTTTAAATAACAAATTACTTTATCGAATAATGTAATATAATTACATTTAAAACTAATTTATTTGATATATTGTAAAATGATTACATACATGCTATAATACTAAATATAAGCGCTTATACTATAAAAAACCATACACATTGCCTATGGAGTGAAGGCATGAGGCAGGAAAAGGAGGTAAAACATGCAGGGAGTTTCTTTGCTGGTTATTATTGGATTGATTCTGTATACCGTGATTGCTGTGGTTGATCAGATTTCCATTCAATGCGGATTGTATACCCCGTTGTTTGCGGCTGTGATTACCGGGGCATTATTGGGGGATTTGCCAACAGGTCTGGTAGTTGGTGCGACATTGCAGCTTATGACATTGGGAGTTGCTACTTATGGAGGTGCTACGGTTCCGGATTATTTGTCAGGAGCGATTATGGGTACCGCTTATGCAATTATTTCCGGACAGGGAGCAGAATACGGAATCGGTCTTGCTATTCCCATCGGATTGCTGTTGACTCAGATGGATATTCTGGGTAGGATGACCAACTCATTCTTACAGCATTACGCAGATCGCTGCGCGGAAAAGGCGGATTATAAAGGAGTGGAGCGGGCAAATTTACTGGGATTGCTGCCCTGGGTCCTTTCCAGAGTTATTCCGGTCGCATTGGGACTGATTTTTGGAGAGGCAGTGGTAACTGGAGTTAATGCCATTATCCCGGCCTGGTTTATGACAGGACTTAAAACTGCAGGCGCCATTCTTCCTGCAATGGGTATGGCAATACTTATGCGCTATCTGCCCATTAAAAAATACTATCCATATTTTATCATCGGATTCGTGCTGATTGCCTTTGGAGGCGCTACTTTTACCGTTATGGCGGCCGCATTGATCGGCTTGGCACTGGCTGCTCTTCATCTTACAAGAGTTAGAGAACGGGTGGCAGTACAGACTTTGGATGATGAGGAGGTAGAAATCGATGGCTGACAAAAACCAGACAGGAAGCGTGAAATTGGAAAAAAGCGACATCAATAAAGTATATCTGCGCAATTTGTTTACTTTACAGTTTGGATGGAATTATGAAAAGATGCAGGGACTTGGATATGCCTATGTCATCATGCCGGTTTTAAAGCGGCTGTACTCAAAAGATCCCGAGAAGATGAAACGCGCACTGAAGATGCACCTGGGATATTTTAACACCACTCCGGCAATGTCTCATCTGATCATCGGTGCCGATATGGCACTGGAGGAAGAACTGGGAATTGAGGCGGAAGAGGCTATTACTGGTTTAAAGACCGGACTTATGGGACCGTTTGCAGGAGTCGGTGATACGTTGTTCATCGCCATATACCGGGCCATCGTGTTCTCCATTGCATCTTATATAGCTATGCAGGGGAATCCCGTTGGACTTATCATACCTCTCATTGCATGTGCCGGGGTATTATGGATTAGGTATAAATTTACCTGCATTGGCTATCAGTCAGGACGAAAAATGGCAACCGGGTTTGCGGATAAAATTTCTCCTATTACAGAGGCGGCCAGCATCCTTGGTCTGACTGTGGTAGGGGCATTGATCCCTTCTGTAATCAAGTACCGTACGGATCTGCAGTTTACCATGGGAGAAGTAACCTTTGCACTTCAGGATATGCTGGATAAAATCATGCCCTCCCTGCTTCCTCTTGGTATCGTAGTATTTTCATACTGGTTACTTGGAAAGAAAAAGGTGAACTCTACAAAATTAATTTTTATTCTCATTGGTTTAGGCATGATACTTGGTAATCTGCAATCCATGCTGACCTATGTGGCTGGTTTATTTTAGAAAAATGGAAGTTGAAACAGGAAAGGAAATAGTGGTATGATTGGAATCATAGTAACTGGTCATGGTGAATTTGCCTCTGGTTTAACCAGCGGGTTAAAGCTGCTGGCTGGAGAGACGGAATATTATGAAGCTGTTGATTTTAAAGCGGAGGATTCCACGGAACTTCTGACAGAAAAGTTAAAGGAAGCAATCCAGAGGCTTAAGGACTGTGAATCGGTTGCAGTGCTTGCGGATCTGACGGGAGGCTCTCCCTTTAATATGGCTTCCAGACTGAAAATGTCCGGTATCCATGAAAATATGGAGGTAGTCGGAGGCATCAATCTTCCTCTGGTCCTTCATGCCTACATGTCCAGGGGTATGATTTCGGATATCCGAGAGCTTTTGGATGCCTCCATGGAAATGGGAAAACAGCATATGATGTATTTTCATACATCGGATGATGCATGTGAACTGGAAGAATAGTGAAAAGATAAGGAGGAAGATCCATGGCAATTGTGCATGCGAGAGTAGATGAGAGACTGATCCACGGTCAGGTGGCTATGGTTTGGACAAATACCGTAGGAGCGTCTCGGATCATTGTGGTTAACGATGAAGCAGTAAAGGATGAACTAATCATTGCAGGCCTTAAGATGGCAAAACCGGCAGGAGTAAAGCTTTCCATCCTGTCTTTAAAACGGGCTGCTGAAAAATTTGCAGAAAAGGCCTACGAAGAGGATAAGGTATTTCTTATAACAAAGAATGTGACGGATATGGCAACGCTGATTCGTTCTGATGTTCCGATCAAAGCTTTTAACGTGGGAAATGTGGCGAAAAGAGAAGGCAGCAGACCCATTAAAAAGTCAGTGAATTTGACGGAAGACGATGAAAAGGATATCCGGGAAATGATACAGCTGGGAGTGAGTGTAACGGCTCAGATGCTGCCCAATGAGTCGGACCAGTCGATATTAAACATGCTGTAAAACAAATCGGATGCAGGAGGAGGCGGAATGGAATCAGTACGGTTAAAGATAAGAGAACAATACAATGAAATGAGTAAGGCAGAGAAGAAACTCTCAGATTTTGTATTGTCAGATACCAAAAACTGTCTTGGGATGACGGCAGTGGATATTGCAGGAAAAAGCGGGGTATCCTCCGCCTCTGTGATCCGTTATGTTCAAAAACTAGGTTTTGATGGGTTGGAAGGTTTTAAGCTGGCACTTGCTGCAACTGATGCCCAAAATGATAAGGAAGATATGGTAGACCCCATTATTTCCAAAGAAGATGATTTAGATACGCTGTGCCGGAAAATGGATGCCCTGGTGGGTGCGGCATTTCAGGATTTTTTCTATCAGCTGAATAAAGATGCATTAAAAAAAGCTATCAACAAAATTAAGAAAGCCCGACGCATTTATCTGGTGGGGATCGGAAGTTCCTCGTTGCCTGCTTATGATCTGTTCCATAAACTGAAGCGGGCCGACCTCAATGCAAATTTTTACCAGGACATCAATATGATGGTGGAGTTTTTCAACTACATTGATAAACGGGATGTGGTGATCGCATTTTCCTACAGCGGGCAGTCCCAGGAAGTCCTTTATGCCTGCGGGATTGCAGAAAAACAGGGAGCATCGATCATAGCGGTCACCCGCAGAAGAGATTCTCCCCTTCAGGATCTTGCAGATATATGCCTCCATGTGCCGGACAACGAAAAGGTCATGAGGATCGGTGCATTTACCTCTCTTCATACCTCCATCATGATGGCGGATCTTCTGTATATGGGAGTGATCCAGGATAATTTAGAGCATTATGAGGTGGAGCTGATCAAAACCAGAAAGATGGTAGCAGGGCTGAAAATAAAAAAATAGAGGAGTTTTATGTGCAATATAGAAAAGCTTACAACGGAATCAATCAATGAATCCACCCTAAACATTGACAGGTTGGAATCATTGGAAATCGTTACATTAATAAATAATGAAGACAAAAAAGTGGCTGAAGCCATAGAAAAGGTGCTCCCCCAAATCGCGGAAGCAGTGGATGGGATTGTAGAGCGTTTCAAAAAAGGCGGACGGATCATTTACTGCGGTGCAGGATCGTCCGGCCGTATGGGCACTCTGGATGCAGTGGAACTGACTCCCACTTACAGCGTATCCCCGACCCGGGCCTTTGGCCTTCTTGCTGGCGGTGATAAGGCCATGTATACAGCGGTGGAGGGGGCAGAAGATTCAGAAGAACTGGCAGTGGAGGACTTAAAACGGGTGAAGCTTACGGCCGATGATTGTGTGATCGGCATTGCTGCCAGTGGAAGGACTCCTTACACAAAGGCGGCCCTGGAATTCGGAAAACAAACAGGTGCCTTTACCATTTCTGTCACCTGCAATCAGGACAGCGCCATGGCAAAGATCGCGGATATATCCATTGCTCCGGTAGTGGGACCAGAGGTAATCAACGGATCCACCAGGATGAAGGCAGGAACCGCTCAGAAAATGGTAGTTAATATGCTTTCCACCGGAGCCATGATAAGGCTTGGAAAGGTATACCGGAACTATATGGTTCATGTGCAGCCTACCAATGAAAAGCTTGTGAAGCGGGCGGTTAAGATGATCGTAGACTTAACTGGTGCGAAAGAGGAGCTGGCTCTCAAAGTGTTTTATGAGGCAGATAAGGATGTGGCCGCTGCCATTGTGATGATCGAATGTGGCTGCAGAAAAGAACAGGCAAGGGAAGCCCTTTTAGAATCCGGTGGTCAGGTGAGGAAAGCAATTGCAGCTATGAAAAATGGAGTTTAGTTAGATGATTAGAGCCTGGAATGATAAAAATGAGATGGTTTTGGATGAAATGGCAGAGCAGCTTGTTCAGGATCAGGTGATCTGTGGAGCCAGTTGGGGCTTTGTCAGTGATCAGGGGATCCGCTTAAAGTACGCCGGAAAGCAGGGTGCGGTGGTTCCCTATTGTGACCAGATGGTGGAAGCAGGTATGTATTATGACATTGCTTCACTGACTAAGGTGATTGGGACTACCACCCGGGTTCTTCAGCTGGTGGAAAAAGGGGTAATAAGCCTTTCTACTCCGGTAAAAGAGATCCTGGGTCGGTTTTCCTATGAGGATGTCACGGTAGAACACCTGCTGCTTCATTCAAGCGGGCTTCCTGCCGAGATCCGAGACAAAGAAAGCTGGAGCCGGGTAAATCTATTGGAATATCTCTATACCACACCAAGGGAAAGAGAAGCCGGAGAAGGCTTCCTGTATTCGGATGTGGGCTTTATCCTACTGGGAAAGATCATAGAAGAGCTGGACAAAACAACTCTTGAGGAGACCTTCCGGGAGCATATTTTCCGCCCTCTTGGAATGACGGAAACCTCCTATTTGGTTCAGGGCAGCAGGGAGCGCTGCATCCCGACAGAATGCACGGAGCAAAGAGGCTGTATCTGTGGAGAAGTCCATGACTCGAAGGCTCATCTGCTGGGGCAATGTGGCAGTGCCGGTTTGTTTTCTACATTGGAAGATGTGGCGAAATTTGTTAAGGCTTATCTGGAACATTCCCGGCATTTGTTCGGAGAAGAGATGTTTGAAAAACTTTGCAGTACTATAAAGTTTGAACGTACTTTGGGCTGGAGCAAGGAGTATGGAAGGGATACGCTTTACCATACCGGCTTTACAGGAACTTCTGTTTTGATGGATTTGAAGGGCAGAAAAGGTTTTGTTCTGCTGACGAACAGGATCCATCCCAGTCGGAACAATGAGGAATTTCTGAGGATGAGAAAGAAAATGAATGGAATTTATATCCGAAAAATTTCCGATTAAACTCATTGAGCCAGTACGCTTTGAGTAAATTTATACGCTTATATTACTCCTTGAGTAAATCTTTCTTGAATTCAGTTGCCAGATATGCTATATTAGAATTACAAAAAGAACAACCGCCCCAATACAAGGGGGTGGCCAATAAGATGATAGAAATCCCCCGTACCGACCAAGTATACAAGGGGGATTTTCTATTGCCCATTACTGGGACTTTATAGAAAAACGCTACTTACAATTAAAAGGTTAGTAATGCAATAATGAACATACCAAAAGTCATAAGGTCTTTAAAGTCAAAATTCATCATGCTTCACCTCCCATCTATGTACGATGGAAGGCTAACCCTCCATCTTTATGAATGGAAGGCCAACGCCCTTGCAGTGACACGATTGTCCCATGTCACTATGGTAACATATCCCATTTCAGTGTGCAATTACTTTTCTTAAATGACTGATCATGATTCTGCTGTCTTCAATCTAATCCATGGAAAGGGAATCCTCTATATCCTTCCGGCCTCGATGCTTCCAATATGGGATAATTAGAATTGTAATGTTTGTGCAAATATAGCAAAATGAGTAAAGAGAGATGCTTTTTAGGGCTATGATACTTTGAATGCGGAAAAAGAGATATTTGAGTGGAGGAATCAGATGGTTAATGAAAACACACCGGTTATAGAAACACAAAGGTTAATTTTACGAAAATTTACACCAGAAGATGTAAATGATTTTTTTGAAATTATGAGTGATAAGGAAGTGAATGTTTTTCTTCCTTGGTTTCCGCTAAAGACTGCTGAGGAGGCAATGACATTCTTAACAGATAGATACTTCGCATATGATAGCAAGCCTAGCGCTTATCGGTACGCGATCTGCCTGAAAGAAGATAACAAACCGATTGGATACGTTTGTTTGAGTGAAAGCGAAAACCACGATTTTGGTTACGGGTTAAAAAAGGAATTCTGGCATAGAGGAATCGTCACAGAAGCAGCAAAAGCGGTTATGGAAAAAATCAAAGATGCAGGATATCCTTATATTACAGCCACACATGATGTGAATAATTCTCGAAGCGGCGAAGTAATGAAAAAGCTTGGCATGGTCTACAAATACTCATACGTGGAACAGTGGCAGCCAAAAGATATTCCTGTAACATTTCGAATGTATCAGCTTAATTTTGATGGAAATGATGATAGAACGTATATGGAGTATTGGGATAAGTATATGGATCATTTTGTGGAACAAAAAATATAATAATCAGAACCAGCGGCAAAACGGCGATCAGCTACCATTTTTGGGAGCTGATCGCCGTTTGTTGTCAGCAGTCTGTTTTACAGCCTGCATGTGGAAGGATATCATCTGCAACTGACGAAAGTAAGAATTTTGTTTATTTCAGTAAATAATTGAAATAATAGATACTATCTTAAATTGGATAGTATAGTAGTATCCTATAAACAGAAAGGCAGATGTTATGGCAGAGGAAAAAAATAATATGGAAGAACTGTTCCAACAGATAGATTATCATTTACTTCATGATGAACGTCCATCGGAATATCTGGAACAAATCAGCAAGGAACCGTGGTTTATGGATTACCCATTTTCCATGCTTGGCAAGATGAAGGAAACTCCGCAGTCAAAACGATATCATCCGGAAGGAAGCGTATGGAATCATACGATGATGGTAGTGGATCAGTCGGCGGAACAGAAGAATAAGAGTAAAGATGCCCGAATCTTGATGTGGGCGGCACTACTTCATGATATCGGCAAACCGGTGGTGACGAAAATCCGAAAAGATAAAATTACCGCATATAATCATGATTCTGAGGGGGAACATCTCACGGAGGATTTCTTGTCTTGTTTTTCCGACGATGCCATGTGGATCGGGGCAGTCGCAAAACTGGTTCGGTATCATATGCACATTTTGTATGTGACAGAAAGTCTTCCTTTCGGCGATATCGAAGGCATGAAGCGGGAGACAGATATCGATGAAGTTGCACTGCTTGGGCTTTGCGACCGGATCGGAAGGGGTGGAAGCGACCCGGAAGATGAAGCAAAGGCGGTCAGGTTATTTCTTAAGAAAATGCGGAAAGTATGAAATCTTGATCCATTCTTTCAGTCTCTCATAATAAATTAAATCATTAATTCCATTCAGTAGGAAAATGATCATCATTGTACTATAATAAAGGAAGGTTAAAGAAATTAATGAATGTAGAGGGGCTTACTATGAAAATAAATTATGGAATTATTTCAACGGCTGCAATTGGCAAACGGTTTATCGGTGCAGTGAGAGCCAATGGAGGAACGGTGACTGCGGCAGCTTCAAGGTCACTTGAAAGGGCCAGGGCGTTCTGTCAGGAAAACAATATCGAAAAGGCTTATGGATCTTATGAAGAACTTTATCAGGACCCAGAGATTACGGCTGTTTATATTACAACAATAAACCGAGAGCATTTTCATGAAATGAAGCAAGCTTTGAATTACGGAAAGCACGTATTATGTGAGAAACCATTTACGCTGTCAAAAACGCAGGCAAAAGAAATCTTTCAGCTTGCTAAGGAAAAAGGACTGTTTGTGATGGAGATGCAGAAGAGCCTTTTTCTTCCTGTCACAGATTTGATTAAAAGATATATTGATTCAGGAATGTTAGGAAAACTCCATCAAGTGAATATGAGTGCCTCCTTTCAAAGCCCAAAGGCTTCATGGATGCATGAAATGGATCAGGGGGGAGTTGTTTATGGAAGTGCTTCCTATACCTTTGAATATCTTGATTATCTGCTGGAGCCTGCCGAAGTAGTCGTGCAGGCACTGGGGACCAGAGGGAAAACAGGGGTCCAGGACTCTGTCAGCCTTAATATAAAAATGGATGATGTTCTCATCAGCAGCAGAATTTCCATGCGGGGACAGGCAGAAAGTTTTGCTGTTTTTTATTTTGAAAAGGGATTTATAAAGGCCAACGAATACTGGAAGGCGGACCGCTGCGAAATACATACCGGCCAGAGCGTTGAGCTGATTGAGAAAACGGTAGATTTTGAAATGAAATATGAGGTGGTACATGCGGAAGCATGCATCAGACAGGGGCTGACGGAGAGCCCGGTTATGACTGCTGAAAGAACACTTCACTGCTGCGGGCTTGTGGATCAGATCGTGGAATCGTTAAACTCATAAATAAATTATTTTTAAATTTTTGCAACATTACTCTCTTCCCGTTTGTATACGGTTCAGAACCACAAAAAACGGTTACTACATTAACCGTATGATGAAAGGGAGAATAAAACCATGAAAAAACTTATTACAATCACACTTTGTGCCGTTATGGCTCTATCCATTACCGCTTGCTTCAATGATAAACCCGAAGCAAAGGCTGATCCTCAAAAGCAAACTAATCATGAGGAAATCCCCAATCCTTGGGTGGTCTGTGAAAACATTGCTGATGCAGAGAAGCTGGCCGGTTTTACTGCAACACTTCCAAATACCATTCCGGACGGTTACACTCAGAAATCTATTGAGGCTGTAAAAGATAATACGGTTCAGATCATCTATGAGAACGATGAGAATAAAATCGTGTTTCGTCAGGCCAAGGGAAATGATGATGTCAGCGGTGATTACAACGAGTACAAGGAAAACAATACCTTGACAGTTGGAAACCTGACGGTTATCGTAAAAGGAAATGGCGGAAAGGTAAATCTAGCCACATGGGTCAGCGGAGAGTTTTCCTTTGCCATTTCGGTAAATCCCGGTGGTAAGGGTCTTGATAATCAGGCAATCAACGATATGATTAGCAGTATGGATACAAATAATGCCTAAACGGTATCTGCTAAAAAACAGTAAACGATAGGCATATGGGGATACTGTATAATTGCAGTATCCCCATTTCGTTATCAAGAGAGGTGACAGTATGGTTCATGTGTACATATTACAAAACGGACTCGGAGAATATCTATCCTTTCTTAAAGAGTTCGTATACAAACTAATTTGTCTGATGCTTTCTTCGGTAAAAATGGAAAGCAATAAAAAGGCGATTCCTATGCAGGAAGCGTTGCGATCCGAACAGATTAACAAGCAGGCCGGGCGCTTGATGGAATCCTATGGGAACAGCGTTCTGCGCCTTGCTTACTCTTATCTCCACAATATGAGCGATGCAGAGGACGTATTGCAGGATACCTTGATACAGTTCCTTAGAACTCAGCCCCAGTTTGAGACAACAGAGCATGAAAAAGCATGGTTTTTGCGTGTTGCAATTAATATCAGCAAAAATAAGATAACCTATAACAAAATCCGAAAAACAGATGAATTAAGCGAAACGTTGGCGATTGCCGAAACCGAGGACCTGTCTTTTGTATGGGATGCTGTAAAGCAACTGCCAGCCAAGTACAGTGAGGTTGTTCACCTTTACTACCATGAGGGATACTCTACGGCTCAAATTGCTTCGTTGTTATCAAAAAATGACGCAACTGTCCGCTCCTTGCTGAAAAGGGCAAGAATGAAGCTTAAAGATGTGCTGAAGGAGGTGTATGACCTTGAAGAATAAGTATGATGAAGTTATGAAAAACATCGAAGTTACCGATGAAATGCGGGATAGAATTCTAAATAACATCAGTAAACTTGATCTCGAAAAAACTTATAAAAAGACGCTTCCTTTCCCACAGTACAAAAAATATCTGTCCATAGCGGCTTGTTTTGCGATTTTGATTGTTGGTTCTGTAATTGTTCATAATACCATTAATATGCCAAGTGAGCCTCCGTTACAGATGACACCCAATATTGTGTCGTATCATTCTGTTGCGGAGTTATCTGATGCCATAGGCTTTGCAGTAAAGGAGATCCAAGAATTGCCTTTTGAAATTGAGTCTGTAAAATTCACTTCTTATTGGGGGGAACTTGCAGAAATAAAGTACGTTGGATCAGACAACACAGCTATTTTTAGAATGGCTTCTGGTGATAAGGATGTTAGCGGATACTATAACGAGTTTACAAGTGTAGAAAGCCATGAGATAAATGGTTACGACGTTACGATGAAAGGAATTGATGGACAGTATCTACTTGCTGTTTGGCAAAATAACGGATATTCTTACTCTGTGCAATTCATTGAACCAGTTTCCCAACAGGAAATGCTGGATACAATACAGAGTATAAAATAAGTTATAAAAAGAGATTTTTGTTTTCTTATTATAACTTAGCTTAATCAAAGGAGTAATTATTCTGGCAGATGCGATGGTCTACAAAGCCATTCGCATCTGCCTTATTTACTTATTACTTTGCTGCTGTTCTCCCCATCAGTGGCAAGGCTGTACGCGAAACAACAATGATATCGTATACATCCTTATTAGAGGATTACGTTGAACACAGTGATATTAAACGATTCTAATTTAGGCAGAAAATATCATTATACCGGAAGATGAAAAGCGGTCGGCATTTCAGTTTGTGTTTTATTGTGTTTGATTATAATAAATGCTATGATAAAAAGGACTATAATCAGCACAGAAAAGAGGACAATATGAAGCTAATTCTAATAAGACACGGAGAACCAGACTATTCCATTGACTCTCTCACAGAAAAAGGCTGGAAAGAGGCAGATTTGCTTTCCGAAAGGATCAGCAAACTTTCTGTTTCCGCTTTTTACTGCTCACCTCTTGGAAGAGCAAAGGATACTGCAAAAGCAACAATGCAGGCACTCCATACTGAGGCAGAGATTCTGCCCTGGCTTAGAGAATTCCATGCTCCGGTTAATAATGGGGCCGGAGAAACCAAAACCATACCATGGGATTTTATGCCCGGATACTGGACAAACCAGAAGGAGCTTTATGACAGGGATTTATGGTTTGAAAATGAGAGGATGAAAACAGGGCCTGTAAAAGAAGAATATGAAAAAGTAGCTGCCGGACTAGATGAAATATTAAAGAAACATGGGTATCAGAGGGAAGGCGGAATGTATCGGGCGATTCCGGGGAGTGATGATACCATCGTCCTGTTCTGCCATTTTGGTGTGATCTGCGTTATGCTGTCCCATTTGCTGGGAATTCCGGCTCCTCTATTATGGCATGGTTTTTTTCTGGCACCTTCATCGGTCACCACACTGGAGACAGAAGAGAGGATAGAGGGGGAGGCTTATTTCCGATGTAAGGGAATGGGAGACACGGCTCATTTATATGTGAAAGACGAGCCATCTTCAAACGCCGGTTTTTTTCCAAGATAAATATAAAAATAAGGAGAGAGTAAATGGAGAATCTGATAATGACAGACCGTATCAGTATCCTGATGAAAAAGATGCTGGCAGAGCCAAGATATGCATCCATTGAGCAGGCAAAGATCATCACGGATACCTACAAGGCAAATGAAGAAAAACCGAGAATCATCCAGCGGGCATTGTCTTTAACGGCTGCATTAAAGCAGATGGAAATCCATGCTGAGCCGGAAGAACTGATTGTAGGTAACCGGACGGCCGGGGTACGGTATGGGGTTGTCTTTCCGGAAAGCGGAAGTACCTGGGTGGACCGGGAATTTGAAACCTTGCCAACCAGACCACAGGACAGATTTGGAGTCAGACAGGAAGACATTACATATTTCCGTGAGAAAATCACGCCTTACTGGAGGGGGAAGTCCTTAGAAGACGTGCTGCGGGAACGTTATGGAAAAGAAATCGATCATATTGCAAAGGTGGTAAAAATCAACCAGAAAGACCATGCCCAGGGCCATATATGCCCAAACTGTAAGGAATGGCTTCATAAAGGTCCGGCAGGAATTAAACAGGATGCGGATGACCGTTTAAGGATCGCTGGAAGGCAGCAGAGAGAATTTTTTGAAAGTGTGTCGATTGTAATGAGCGGATCTATTCATTTCATGCAGCGCTATCAAAAGCTTTTGCTGGACATGGCACAAGGGGAAGAGGATACAGACAGGCGGTGCAGCATGGAAGAAGTGGCACGCATCTGCAAAAAGCTTTCCGAACAGCCGCCGGAAACCTTCCATGAGGCAGTTCAGTCCTTATGGTTCCTTTTTGTGATCCTTCATATGGAATCCAATGCCTCTTCCTTTTCGCCGGGAAGGATGGATGAATACCTCGGGGAATATTTTGACCGGGACAGAAGAGAAGGGCGTCTTAGTGAAC
Organism: Lacrimispora sphenoides; assembly: GCF_900105215.1. Lineage (NCBI taxonomy): Bacteria > Bacillati > Bacillota > Clostridia > Lachnospirales > Lachnospiraceae > Lacrimispora > Lacrimispora sphenoides. Next base: position 239,217 of record NZ_FOIP01000002.1, read on the forward strand.
AGGGAGCATTGGAGATCATCGAGTGCCTTTGGCTGAAATTCAATGAGATCGTATATATGCGCAATGCTAACAGCGCCAAGTTTTTCGCAGGCTTTCCCATCGGATTTAATATTGCCATAGGCGGGCAGGATGCTGAGGGAAATGATTTCGTCAATGATCTCTCGTTTCTTTTGCTAAAGGCCCAGGAGCACTTAGGGCTTCCCCAGCCCAATCTTTCCGTAAGGCTCCATGAACATACGGGAGACTCTCTGTTAAAACAGGCGGTCAAGGTGGTTTCAATGGGAAGCGGCATGCCTCAGTTTTTCAATGATAAGGCGGTAATTCCATCCATGGAAGAACTGGGGGTGGCCACAAAGGAAGCCAGGGATTATGCCATTGTAGGCTGTGTGGAGTTAACTACCCAGGGAAACAATCTGGGCTGGAGCGATGCTGCCATGTTTAACTTAAACAAGGCTCTGGAACTGACTTTAACGGGAGGGAAATGTCTTCTGACCGGAGAACAGCTGGCCCCCAACTATGGGGACTTAACCACCTATGGAACCTTTGAAGAACTGGAAGCTGTATTTCAGAGATACTTAGATGAATACATGGATTTAATGGTAGAGGCATGTGAAGCGGTGGAAAAAGCTCATATAGACTTGCTGCCTTCCCCATTTCTGTCCTCCGTCATTGATGAATGCATGAAAAAGGGAATAGATGTAACTGCAGGAGGAGCACGTTACAACTTCTCCGGAATCCAGATGATTCAGGTAGCCAATTTAGCAGACAGTCTGGCTGCTATAAAGCTTCTTGTATTTGATAAACATAAAGTAGATGCCGGAGAGCTGCTGGAAGCGCTTAAAAATGATTTTGAAGGAAAAGAAGTGCTTAACACCATGCTTTTAAATAAAGTACCCAAATATGGCAATGATGTGGACTGGGTGGACCAGATGGGAGTCAAGTGGGCGGAATATTTTAAAAATCGCCTGTCCCGTTATACCAATTACAGAGGCGGAAAATACCATACCGGCATGTATACGGTTTCTGCTCATGTTCCCATGGGAGAGAATGTAGGGGCTTCCCCGGATGGAAGGCATGCAAGACAGCCCCTGGCTGATGGCGGAATGTCTCCTGTATATGGAAGGGATATCACGGGACCTACGGCGGTGCTGAAGTCCGTATCAAAACTGGACAAAAACCTGACCACAAACGGAGGGCTTCTTAACATGAAGTTTTTGCCGGAATTATTCCGGACAGAGCAGGGAATCAATAAGTTTGTCCTGTTTTTGCGGGCCTTTGTGGATCTGGAGATTCCTCATATCCAATTCAATGTGGTCCGGAAGGAAGATTTGATTGCGGCAAAAAGAAATCCGGAACAGTATCGAAGCCTTACCATCCGGGTTGCCGGGTATACCGCTTATTTTACGGAGCTTGCCGATGAACTTCAGAATGAAATCATCGCAAGGACCAGTTATGCGGATATCTGATGGGAAATATAAAACATATGGAGGGAATCAATATGGAGGAGAGGACGGTAAAAGGAACTGTCTTTGATATCCGTCGTTTTTCCACCCATGACGGCGGGGGAATCCGTACAACCGTATTCTTAAAGGGTTGTCCCCTATCCTGCGTATGGTGTCATAATCCGGAAGGGATCAGCAGGTCTGTAAGGCCATTGTACTTCCCGAACAAATGCATTGGATGCCAGATCTGTTGCCGTCTTTCTGTAAACGGCGGTATTTTCATGACAGAAAAGGGAATCAGGCTTGATATCACAAAAACGGAGGACTGGGACCGAATCATAAAGGAATGCCCTTCTGGGGCAATCCTATGGGACAGCACCAGGCTGACCGTGGAAGAAGTTGTGGAAGAGATACTTAAGGATGCCCCTTTTTATAAATACGGCGGTGGTGTTACCCTCTCAGGGGGAGAGCCTCTGCTCCAGCCGGAGTTTGTCCTTTCCTTTTTAAAGGAGATGAAGAAAAGGAACATCCATACGGCGATTGAGACGGCTCTCCATGTGCCAACAGAAACACTGGAGGCTGTACTTCCATGGCTGGATCTGATTTATGCGGATTTTAAGATTTTTGAACCGGAAGCCCATAAAAAAAATATCGGTGTGACCAATGAGCGGATCAAAAAACACATACGTCTTTTGCTGGAATCTGAGAATAGAGACCATGTTACCATTCGTACCCCAATGATTCCGGGGCTTACCACTGAGGAAGATAACATTGCAGGAATCAGCCAGTTTATTTCAGAGGTTTACAATGAAGTGTCATATGAAATACTGAATTACAACCCCCTGGGGGAAGCTAAGTACCATTTGGTAGACAAAACCTATTGTTTTTTAGATAACCCAGTACCCTACTCCCGTCAGGACATGGAGCGGTTTGCTGAAATCGCCAGATCTAACGGGGTAAAACATATCATCTTAGAATCATGAGAAGGAAAGGAGCACAGGCATGAAATTTATTATTGATGATGCAAACATTGAGAAGATTAAAGAGGTATACGACACATTTGCAGTAGATGGCGTTACGACCAATCCCAGCATTCTGGCGAAAAACGGTAAGCAGCCCTTTGAGACCCTGAGGGAAATACGTGAATTTATTGGGCCGGAAGCGGAGCTGCATGTACAGGTGGTTGCAGCAGATGCAGGGGAAATGGTTGAGGAGGCTCACAGGATCCAAAAGGAGCTCGGAAGGAATACCTATGTGAAGATCCCTACCACAAAAGAAGGCCTGAAAGCCATGAAAGCTCTGAAAAAAGAAGGGGCCAATGTGACAGCCACGGCCATCTACACCCAGATGCAGGCATTTTTAGCAGGAAAAACCGGGGCAGACTATGCTGCACCGTATGTAAACCGGATCGATAATCTTGGAGCAAATGGCGTGAGGACGGCCAAAGACATCCACGACATTTTCAAGAAAAATGGGTTAAAGACAGAAGTACTGGCAGCCAGCTTCAAGAATTCCCAGCAGGTCCTGGAGCTTTGCCAGTATGGGGTCGGCGCGTCTACGATTTCTCCGGATGTCATAGAGGGGCTGATTAAAAATGATTCTGTAACGGTGGCGGTAAGCGCCTTTACCAAGGATTTTGAAGGACTGTGCGGTGCAGGCAGGACCATGATGGACTGCATGTAATCATTTGCCTGAGCAGTGGAAGAAAATCAAAACGAGATACAATTAAGAAAGCCTAATTTATCCGAATGGAAGGTACACGAGCTTGCGAATTGCAGGATAGGCATATGGAGAGAATCTATAATGCTGAACAGTCTGCCTGCTTACGAATAAAATAATAGTCACCCAAGGCTTTATGCACATGACTGACTATTATCTGAAATTCTACGAAAACTCCAGGGTCTACCGAACGGCACGCACGGTGGTGTGAGGGGGCGGCTATTCAATTAATGGCTAGTCTCCTACTCGATTCGTTGCATCATATCCGATTTACTCTCAACACCAACTGTGGAATATTCTTTATTTAATTTTTACTGTGCTCCATCCGCAAACCGATAGAAAATTAAGTGGCCGGCGCTGCCTGTAACTCCAGGTGATTCTTCCAGGGTCGTGCTCGTTCCGATGTTGCCAGATGCTATCTGGACGATATCGCCAACATTATAGAAGTTGACTCTTGAAATCGTTATCTCCCCTACGGTGCCCGCGTTTGAAACCGGTGCAACACCCTCCGTCGGGTTATTATTTAGTAATACCCAAAAATAGGTATTTGCCGGCGTTCCTACTGCAAAATTCAACGAGCACACCAATGCATAAAGGCCAGCTCTTGTAATGACAAACGTATTGCTATTAATAAAATCAATTCCCACTGCTGTAGTGGCTCCAAATGTAACAATTCCCCGCATACCAGGTACTGTTTGCTGGATTATATTCGCATTTACAAATGGCTGTAAAATGGGTCCGGTGGGTCCGGTAGGCCCAGTAGGCCCAGTAGGCCCGGTCGCACCAGTAAGTCCAGTAGGTCCGGTAGGCCCGGTCGGACCAGTAAGTCCAGTAGGTCCAGTCGGTCCGGTCGCACCGGTAAGTCCGGTCGGTCCAGTAGGCCCGGTTGCACCAGTAAGTCCAGTAGGTCCGGTAGGCCCGGTCGGACCAGTAAGTCCAGTAGGTCCAGTCGGTCCGGTCGCACCAGTAAGTCCAGTAGGTCCAGTCGGTCCGGTCGCACCGGTAAGTCCGGTAGGTCCGGTAAGTCCAGTCGGCCCGGTCGCACCGGTAGGTCCGGTAGGCCCAGTAGGCCCAGTAGGTCCGGTCGCACCAGTAAGTCCGGTAGGCCCGGTCGCACCGATAGGTCCAGTCGGCCCGGTCGCACCGGTGAGTCCGGTAGGTCCGGTAGGCCCGGTAGGCCCAGTAGGTCCAGTAGGTCCGGTAGGCCCGGTCGCACCAGTAAGTCCGGTAGGCCCGGTCGCACCGATAGGTCCGGTAGGTCCAGTCGCACCGGTAGGTCCGGTAGGTCCGGTCGCGCCGGTAAGTCCAGTAGGTCCAGTAGGCCCGGTCGCACCGGTAAGTCCGGTAGGTCCAGTAGGTCCTTGTGGTCCCTGTAAGCCTCTAGGTCCAGTAGGTCCAGTAGGCCCAGTAGGCCCAGTAGGTCCAGTGGGTCCTTGTGGTCCTTGTAAGCCTCTAGGTCCAGTAGGTCCTGTAGGTCCAGTGGGTCCAGTAGGTCCTTGTGGTCCTTGTAAGCCTCTAGGTCCAGTAGGTCCAGTAGGTCCAGTGGGTCCAGTAGGTCCTTGTAAGCCCCTAGGCCCAGTAGGCCCAGTAGGTCCTGTCGGTCCAGTAGGTCCTGTCGGTCCTGGACAACATCTAGGTCCGGTATGCCCACAAGAACAACGACATTTACAGCATTGATTATCATTCATATAAATTCACCCTCTATAATTATTTACTTATCAATTAAAACATCATAAAGAAGTTTCATTCTTTATATTTATAAAATATGTCTTCTTGTACAAACATGTTAATTTCAGGTCATACAGTACGTTATATGGAACTTGCTAATAAAACCTAGAAGAATTCCGTGTTTTTGCTTCGTATAATGGCTGATTAGTTTCGTATTAAGGTTTGTTAACTTTGAGACATTGTATTACATCATAAAAGGCAAAAGCAGGAGTATTAATGTTTTTAAAAAAAGTTAGTAATTTAATCAGTTATATTAGGAAATAATTTACTCCTAACGTAAATAATTGTAGATAATTAACTCCAAACGTAGTCTATATAATAGAGGGAAGGAGGAGTTTATATTAATCGTTTTAAATTAAAAAGCTTATTAGATAAAAAAGGATTGACTCAGAAAACGACCAGAGAAGAGCGTGAAAAAATGATAGATAACGCTTTATCTTTATCTACTTTAAATGCACATGAGCCAACAAGATTTACAAAGCAGTTATCAGATCAGTTTATCGTCAGTAATTTATCTGAAGAAGATATGCTGAAAGCAGCTATTGAGAGATATCAGGAGTAGGGCGTGAGTTTACAGAAACAGGCTGAATAATTAAGAAAATTAAGTCAAGACCATCAAAAACACAAAGCTGACAAAATCACTTGAATTTTAAATATGCAAATGCTATAATCCTACCAACATATTAGACGAGAGAACAAGGGAGTCTCAAGCGTACACAGTACGGTTGCGGCTCCTTTTGCTTATGGAAATTTTGTAATTGCATGGATCCAAGTCCATAAGGCAAATAAGTCTTTTAAGGAGAACAAGGAGGTTTTCCCTGCATTTTTGGGAAGCCTCCTTGTTCCGTCTTTATTTTCGTCTTTTATGATAATAGATTGAGGAGGAAGCGATTATGAAAAAAAGATTATTACCCGTAACTCTTATTACAGCAATGACGGCAGCGTTCCTTGCCGGCTGCGGTTCATCTGCACAGCAGAGTGCTGCAGGAGGCAGTACAGCCGCTGCAGGCTCAACGTCTTCCCAGGAAGCAGCGTCTGCCCCGGAAGGAGAAGACGGGAAAACCATTAAGATCGGCGTGTACGGTCCAGTCACAGGAGGGTCTGCTGTTTATGGGGAAGGCGCACAGAACGCCATTGCCATGGCAGTTGAAGAAATCAACTACGGAGATTCCGGTTATAAGGTTGAAATTGTAAATGGCGGAAAAATAGTAGATGACGGCGGTGATGCCAAGCAGGCAATTAATGCTTACAACAGTCTGATGAAAGAAGGCCCCAGTGCTATCGTGGGAAGCTTTTTTTCCTCCGTTACTCTTCCCGTTGCCGAACAGGCTTCCAAAGATAATATGCTCCTTCTTGCAACAGGAGCTACCAATAAAGATGTAACTTTAAAAGGCTCCACCATTTTCAGGAATTGTTTTATTGACCCGTATCAGGGCAAAATGGCTGCCCAGTTTGCGAAGGAAAAAGGCTGGACCAAAGCCGCCGTTATTTATGCCAAGGATGATGATTATTCCAACGGCTTAAAAGATGCATTTATAGAGAATGCCGAGGCAAACGGAATTGAAGTGGTATATGTGGGAGAATGCACCACAAAGGATACAGACTTTTCGTCCCAGACCTCCCAGGTAGTGGCAAAAGGAGCAGATTTTCTGTTTTATCCCGCATTCCTTGATACGGTTCCACTTTTGGTAGGTGCGGCAAGGGATGCAGGCTTTGACGGAGCCGTTATGGGCGGTGATGGCTGGGATGGAACTGATACGGCAGGTTTTGAAGATAAATTTGAAAACTGCTATTTTACCAACCACTATTCTTCCGAAGATACCGCTCCGGCTGTAGTCAATTTTGTATCCAAATATACGGAAAAGTACGGTACGGAAAGCTTAAATGCCTGTGCGGCTCTTTACTATGATGCTATTTACATGCTGGTGGAAGCTGCCAAAAACAGCGGTGCATCTGATACAGTTTCCCTGGTAAATGGGATGACAGGAATGACTTTTACAGGAGTAGGAGGAACCTTTACCATGGATGAAAATGGTGATCCGGAGAAATCCGTAGCGATCAATACTTTTGAAGGCGGTAAGGTGAAATGGCTTATGACTCTTTCACCGGAAGGAACAAAAGAATAGCGGCATAAATCTAACAAGAAGGTCTGAAAAATGATAGGGAGGAAGATCCTATGACATTTTCATTATTCTTTCAAAGCCTGATAAACGGACTGAACCAGGGCGCTATCTATGCTTTGATTGCACTTGGTTATACCATGGTATATGGAATCATCCGAATGATTAACTTTGCTCATGGCGATTTTATCATGATTGGATCCTATACCTTATTTTATACCATTCCTTTCATGATCCATGCGGGAATGCCTGCATGGATTTCCGTCTTCCTTGCCGTGGTCATATGCGCTGCGGTGGGAGTCATGGTTGAGGTGATAGCCTATAAGCCGGTCCGCAGGGCCGGCTCCATGTCAGCTCTTATTACAGCACTTGCCATGAGTCTGTTTCTTGAAAATCTGGCCATGGTCCTCTTTGGTGCAAAGCCCCATAATGTCCAGAAGATATTTGATTTACCCTCTGTAAATGTGCTTGGAGTGGTCCTTCCTCTGAATGTTATCCTGACCATCGGCATCGGGGTGGTCATGATGGCGGGCCTTCAGATATTTATAAAGAACACCAAGATGGGGAAAGCCATGCGGGCAGTTCCCCAGGATCGGGATGCCTCCATTCTTGCGGGAATCAATGTCAACAAGGTGATCACCATGACCTTTGCCATCGGCTCCGCGCTGGCAGCAGTTGCAGCTCTTATGTATTGTACCAAATATCCACGCGTCACCAATGATATGGGTTCCATGATGGGACTTAAGGCCTTTATTGCTGCTGTCCTCGGAGGAATCGGTGTCATTCCCGGAGCCATGCTTGGAGGAATTCTAGTTGGCCTCATTGAGATTTATGTAAAGCTATTTGCACCGGGCTGGTATGAAGCGATTACCTATGCCATTCTGATTGTGATTCTTCTGGTGAAGCCGTCCGGCATTCTTGGTAAGAATGTGGGCGAGAAAGTTTAAGGGGGTGGACCATGGAAAAGAGGTTTAAAGTTTCCTATTTCCTTAATTTCCTGGGTGTTCTGGCAGTTTTTTTCCTGTTTTTCCTGCTTTTTGAAAACAATGCTTTTGGCAGATCCACTCAGTATATCAAGGGAATCAGTACCACTGCCTGCTATACGATCATTATGGTGGCTTCCTTAAATCTGGTGGTGGGCTGCATGGGCGAGTTCTCCCTTGGCCATGCGGGTTTCGTATCAGTGGGAGCATATGCCTCTGCCATTGTATCCAATGGACTTGCCGGAAAAGGGCTGCCCGATATCGCATTATTCCTGGTTGCTCTTCTTGCAGGAGGGATTGCAGCCGGTATGACCGGAGTCATGGTTGGAATTCCGGCTTTACGCTTAAGAGGGGATTATCTTGCCATTGTGACCATTGCTTTTGCAGAAATTATCCGGGTTCTCTTTTGCAATCTTTCGATTACAGGCGGTGGAAAAACCATGAGCGGTATTATAAAACTTTCCAACTTCTACTGGAGCTTCTGGATCATGGTAATCTGTATCACCATGATGTACATGTACGTACGAAGCCGCTTTGGCAGAACGGTGAAAGCCATTCGGGAAGATTACATAGCAGCGTCTGCTTCTGGAATCAATGTTACTTATTATAAAGTGCTTACCTTTACCGTAGCCGCTTTCTTTGCAGGAATCGGCGGAGGTGTTTATGCCCATTATATGACAGCCATGATTCCCACCAACTTTAACTTTATGTACTCTGCGGAGCTTCTCTCGGAGGTAATTATCGGAGGGATCGGCTCCATTACCGGGTCCATAATCGGTGCGGCTTTTCTTTCTTCTCTTCCGGAGATGATGCGCCAGTTCTCCCAGTATCGTATGCTGGCATACTCTGTAGTACTGGTACTGGTCATGGTATTCAAACCGGGCGGTATCTTTGGAGCGTGGGAATTTTCCCTCATTCGTGTATATGAACGGCTGACAGGCAGAAAAGGCGGTTGGGAAAAGAACCGGAAAAAAACAGAAGGAGGTGTATAAATATGACAGGAGCAGAAGGAGCCATGCCGGTATTAAAAGCACAGAACCTGGGAATCCAGTTCGGCGGATTAAAAGCGGTGGACAGTTTCAATATGGAGATCGGAGAATCAGAGCTGGTAGGGCTGATTGGTCCAAACGGTGCTGGAAAAACCACAGTGTTTAATCTGATCACCGGTGTTTATAAACCGACGGAAGGATCCTTTTACTTAAATGGCCAGTCCATGAATGGGAAAAAGACTCATCAGATTGTTGAAGCAGGAATTGCAAGAACATTCCAGAATATCCGATTATTTAAGAAAATGACCGTAATCGATAATGTAAAGGCAGCCATGAGTGCCAAGCTTTCCTACAATCTGTTCCATGCCGTTTTTCGTACACCGGCTTACTGGAAGCAGGAAAAAGAACTGACAAAAAGAGCCGGGGAGCTGCTTAAAATCGTGCATCTAAGTGGAAAAGAAGATTATGAAGCAGGTAATCTTCCTTACGGAGAACAGAGGCGTCTGGAGATAGCAAGAGCCCTGGCTACGGATATGAAACTCCTTCTTCTTGATGAGCCTGCGGCAGGGATGAACCCGACAGAAACGGAAGAACTCCTGGAGATAATCAACTATATTCGTGATGAATTTAAGATTTCCGTGCTTCTTATCGAGCATGACATGAGCCTGGTCATGAAAATCTGCGAACGGATTTCTGTCCTTGATTTCGGTACTACCATTGCATCCGGGACCCCGGAGGAGATTGCCAATCATCCAAAGGTCATTGAAGCCTATCTGGGAAAAGACGATGAGGAGGTAGAGAAAGATGCTTAAAGTAAAGGATCTGGCAGTATCTTACGGAGCCATTGAAGCCATTCATGGGGCATCCCTGGAAGTTCATGATGGAGAAATCGTTTCCCTTATCGGAGCCAATGGAGCTGGAAAAACCACTATTTTAAGAACTATTTCAGGATTAAAAAAAGCTGATAAGGGAGAGATACTCTTTGACGGAGTCAATTTATTAAAAACAGAACCCAGCAAGATCTTCGATTTAAAACTGGCACATGTACCCGAAGGCCGTCATATTTTCCCCCAGATGACCGTAGAGGAGAATCTGGAAATGGGGGCATTTACCGATGGAAAAGACATGGCGGCCAATATGGCAGATGTATTTGATCGTTTTTCCCGTTTAAAAGAACGGAAAAAACAGTTGGCAGGAACCTTATCCGGCGGTGAACAGCAGATGCTTGCCGTAGGCCGGGCTCTTATGGCAAAACCCAAGATGATCCTGATGGATGAACCGTCCATGGGACTTTCTCCATTGCTGGTAAAGGAAATCTTTTCTATCATCAGAGAAGTGAACAAAAAAGGAATCACCATTCTGCTTGTGGAACAGAATGCAAAAATGGCTCTATCTATATCAAACAGAGCCTATGTTATGGAGACTGGGAAGATTACCATGGAAGGTGATGCCGGAGAACTGCTAAAGGATGACAGGGTAAAGAAGGCATATCTTGGACAATAGGAGGATACGATTATGGATGAGAAGAAGTATTTTGCCATTGCCATCACTCGTACCTGCGGAAGCGGAGGCGGAAGCTTCATCGGTAAAAAACTGGCGGCTGATTACGGGATCGATGTGTATGACAGAAAGCTTTTGCGTCTGGCATCAGAAGACAGCGGAATCAATGAGGTGATATTTGCAAATGCAGATGAAAATACGAAAAAAACTTTTTTATACCGTGCCTCAAGAAGAGTCTACAGTGGCGAAGTCATTCCAAAGGAAAGCGGCAATTTTTTATCGGATCAGAACCTTTTTAATTATCAGGCAAAGGTTCTGCAGGAGCTTCTTCATCATGAATCCTATGTCTGCATCGGCCGGGCAGCGGATTTTGTCTTAAGGGATGAGCCCAATGTAGTATCCGTGTATCTGGATGCCCCCTATGAATTCCGCTTAAAACGAGAGATGGAGCGGCAGGGAATATCCGAACAGGAGGCTGCAAGGTATATAGACAGACTGGATAAATACAGGAATTCCTATTATATGTACCATACTGGAAGGCAGTGGAAGAACCCTGAAAATTATGACCTTTGTCTGAATACGGAAAGTCTGGGGCTGGATCATTGTGTGGAATTAATTAAGAAATTTATGGAGTTAAAATTTGGGATTTGTTCCAGTGAAAAGGAGATATTATGAAAGAGCTTGCTTATTATGATGGAAGGATCGGAGCCCCTGAGGAATTGATGGTTCCCTTTCAGGACCGGGTTCATTTTTTTGGAGATGGAGTTTATGATGCTACCGTTGGTGGGAATCACAAAGTGTATCTTCTGGAAGATCATCTGGACCGTTTTTACTCCAGTGCCAAAGCCCTGGATATTAAGATTCCCATGGATAAGAAGGAGCTTGGAGAACTTCTGACAAAACTTCTTTCCATGGTGGAGGGGAATACTCATTTTGTGTACTGGCAGGTGACAAGAGGAACAGCTCCCAGGGATCATGCTTATGACGAGGCAATGCTTGGAAAGCTGTGGGTCATGATAAGGCCTAATAAACTAAAAGACCCTGATGTTCCCATCCGCCTGATAACAATGGAAGATACCAGGTTTTTTTACTGCAATATTAAGACATTAAATCTTCTCCCGTCCGTGCTGGCCTCTCAGGAGGCTTTAAAAGCTGGAGCTATGGAAACTGTTTTACACAGAGGAGATATGGTGACGGAGTGTGCGCACAGCAATGTTTCCATTTTAAAAAACGGAACCTTCCTTTCCCATCCCAATGATAACCTGATCCTTCGGGGGATTGCAAAGACCCATATGATTCAGGCCTGCTACAGGCTTGGAATCCAGGTATTGGAGCGGGCATTTACCATGGAAGAGCTTATGGATGCCGATGAGGTCATCGTGACCTCTTCCTCTAATTTCTGCCTTCATGCAGACGTTATTGACGGAAAGCCGGTAGGTGGAAAGGATCCGGCGACGTTAAAGAAGATTCAGGATGCTGTTTTGGAAGAATACTTAGAGTATACAGGAAGAGATAGTATATTTGATTAGGAGTGGATGATGGATAGAGGCGGGCTGGAAAAGAGAAATGTGGGAGAAAACCTGGATGCTCTGATGAATTTAGATCCCAGGGGCTATGGGGTATGCCGGATTCTTTATGCCGGAAGCCGGGAGCAGATGGGGGAGCCTCTTACCATGAGAGCGGCGGAAAAGCTGTGTGAAACGGTGAAAGAAAATGATCTGGTTTATATACTGACAGGATTTGTGCTTCTTCCTCATAAGAAGCCGGAGATGGATGGAATGGTCAGTTCCATGCTGCTGGCAAGAGCCCTGGTCATGGCTTTTGGGGCAAAGCCTGTTATCATCTGCCCTGAGGACTGTGTGAAGTCGGTAGTGAAATGTGCCTGCGTGGTAGGCCTTCATATTTACCAGGATATTGGAACCGTAAGGGAACTTCCTCTCAGCATGGGAGTGATAGCCTTTACAAAAAATCTGGCCAGGGCAGAAATCGAAGCGGAATGGCTGATAAAAGAAGGGCTTCCCGGAGCGGTAATCTCTGTGGAGGCTCCCGGTTCCAATGAAAATGGTGTTTATCACAATTCAGCCGGAGACAATGTAACAGAGCTGGAAGCCAAGACAGATGTACTATGGGAAATGCTTCGGAAAAAGGGAGTCCTAAACATAGCCATCGGTGATCTTGGCAATGAGATCGGCATGGGAGCCATAGCAGATCATATTAAAAAATACATACCTTTAACGGCTCCCGGGGAATGTGTGTGCGGCTGCGGAGGCGGAATTCTAGCGGCCAGCAGAGCGGACCACGTGATAACGGCAACCTGTTCTGACTGGGGCTGCTACGGTTTGATCGCGGCACTGGCTTACTTAAAGCGGGATATGGAGATTCTACACCGGGAAGAAATGGAAGCGGAACTGATGAGAGCGGCGTCGAGAACCGGTCTTATTGATATGACCGGTTCACTGATCCCTGGAATCGATGGATTTAGTACCCGGCTGAATACAGGAATTGTCAGCCTGATGCGCCAGTGTACGGCTTATGCGGTCCGATATTCCCATAATTCCGATCACTGGTTTACTTCTGTGCTGGAAAAAGGATTTTTTGAAGAAGGGGATGGGCCATGGTTCAAATAAAACCGGTCGGTGATTGCGGCGCCCTGGTGGAATTGGGTGATTCCATCAGTGAGGAGGTAAATGCGAAGGTAATGGAATTAAACCGGAGAATCCATGAGTTTTCGGTGGAAGGGATTGTTGAGACAGTACCTGCCTTTTGTTCTGTTCTCGTATGTTATGACCCTATGAAAACAGATTATGACGCGGTATTAAAGGTTCTATCGCGGCTGTCAGAATCATTGGAAGGCGGAACTGGAATAAGAGGAAAGCTGGTGGAAATTCCGGTTTGCTACGGAGGCAGCTTCGGACCGGATCTTTCCTTTGTAGCAGAGCATGGAAAGATCACGGAGGACGAGGTGATCCGGATTCACAGCAGCAGGGATTACCATATTTATATGCAGGGATTTCTTCCGGGCTTTCCCTATCTTGGAGGAATGGATGAACGCATTTTCACTCCCCGGTTAAGCTCGCCCAGAACTAGGATACCGGCGGGGAGCGTAGGAATCGGAGGAGAGCAGACAGGAATTTATCCCATGGATTCTCCGGGAGGCTGGCAGTTGATCGGACGTACGCCTTACTGTCTTTTTAAGCCGGAGCAGGTGGGAAAACCTCTTTATGAAGCCGGTGATTCCATTCGTTTTGTGCCTATCAGTCAGGAAGAATACAAAGAAATAAAAAGAAAACAGGAAAAGGGGTGACGGGATGGGATTTGAAATCTTGCGTCCTGGAGCCTTGTCCACGGTTCAGGATAAAGGGAGAAGAGGATTTTTAAGCCAGGGCATCCAAGAAAGCGGAGCCTGTGACAAGTATTCCATGAAGCTTGCTAATCTTCTTGCCGGGAATCTGGAAGAACCGGAAACAGCGGCAGTTATCGAATTTACGTTAAAAGGCGGTGAGATCCGTTTTAACTCTGACGAGATTATCGCCCTTGCAGGTGGGGATATGAAACCCTGTATCAATGGAATTCCGGCTCCCATTTTTTCCCCGATTCTGGTAAGGACAGGAGATATTCTGACCATGGAGCTTGCGGTCTCCGGCCTTCGGACTTACATGGCGGTCTATGGAGGAGTAGAGGTTCCTTCTGTCATGGGAAGCCGTTCCACCAATTTAAAATGCCGCATAGGAGGCTTAGAGGGAAGGGCACTCCTTGAAGGGGATCGTCTGAAGTCAGGAAAAGATCTCAGACAGTTTAAGAAAATAAGAAAGAAATTAAAGGGGAATGAAAAGCTGGCAGCCGTGGGAGAGAATGAACCATGGCTACGTCATTCGTCAACACCTTATCGCTTTTATGGAGATGACCGTATGGTTCTTCTGCGTGCCGTAATGGGCCCCCAGGAAAATGCTTTTACGGAACTGGGACTTAACACTCTGATCCGGAACCCTTTCCGGTTAAGCATTGACTGTGACCGCATGGCCTGCAAACTGGAGGGTGAACCTATTGAAATGAAGAATGGAGCAGATATTATATCTGATGGGATCGTAGAAGGCTCAGTTCAGATCTCATCTTCTGGACTTCCTATGGTTTTGATGGCAGATCATCAAACTACCGGAGGATATGCAAAAATCGCTACGGTGATCAGCACGGATATCCCTGCACTGGCCCAGCGAAAGCCGGGGGAGCGGGTGGCATTTCAGTATGTAACTCCAGATGAAGCCGTGGCAATCTGCCGGAAGGAAGAAGATAAGCTGAGGAATTTTAAGGAACGGCTTAGGAATATCATTTACCGGTAAATAGACCATAAGACAAGAAAGAAGGAATGAACATGGAACCAGAGTATAGACACAGACAACCCAAAGAAGTCCGCCGGCTGATCAGGGAGGGTGTGATCCACAGCCCTACCACCGGAATGTGCGGCGGCTATGCCCAGGGAAATCTGGTGATCCTTCCCGAAGAGCTGGCCTGGGATTTTCTTTTGTTCTGCCAGAGAAATCCCAAGGCCTGCCCGCTCCTGGAAGTATCGGATGCAGGGAGCAGGAGTTTTCCCCTGACGGCAGAAGGAAGTGATATTCCAAGGGATATTCCCAGATACCGGGTGTATGAATATGGCGCGTGCACCGGTGAATACACAGATGTATCAGAACTATTTGAGGAGTATCAAAGAACCAGGGGAAAGCTGGTAAGCTTTCTTATTGGCTGCAGTTTTTCTTTTGAAACAGCACTTTTGGAGGCTGGGATACCGGTGAGACAGATTGAGGAGGGGGTAAATGTTCCTATGTTCCATACGAACATTCCATGTATGCCCGCAGGAATATTTTCAGGTAACCTGGTGGTAAGCATGAGGCCCATACCTTATCACCAGGTTTCCGGTGCGGTTGTTATAACCGCCTCCATGCCAAAGGTGCATGGGGCGCCTGTTCACATTGGTTATCCGGAAGCTCTTGGAATAAAAGATATCTGCAAACCGGATTTTGGGGATCCGGTGACCATATATGATGGAGAGGTGCCTGTTTTCTGGCCCTGCGGGGTAACTCCCCAGGCAGTGGTCATGAACAGCAGGCCCCCCTTTGTAATTACTCACGCTCCGGGACACATGTTTATTACGGATTTAAAAAATGCAGAGATAAAAAATTAGAGGTGAGAATATGCCGGTCATTGATTTAAACTGCGATTTGGGGGAAAGCTTCGGTGCTTATAAAATAGGACTGGATGAAGAGGTGCTGCCCTATGTTACATCGGCAAACATTGCCTGCGGCTTTCATGGGGGAGATTCTGTGGTAATGGAACAGACGGTGGCTTTATGTAAGAAATATGGAGTGAGGGCAGGGGCCCATCCGGGTTTCCCTGATCTGGCGGGATTTGGAAGAAGAAATATGAGCCTTACTCCCAACGAAGTAAAAACCAGTGTTATGTATCAGATCGGGGCCTTGAACGCTTTTTGCAGAGGAGCCGGAATCAGGCTCTGTCATGTAAAACCCCATGGGGCCTTGTACAACATGGCGGCAAACGATTATGAACTGGCAAAAGCCATATGCCAGGCGATAAAAGAAGTGGATGGCAGCTTGGTTCTCCTGGCTCTCAGCAATAGTGAGATGATACGGGCTGCCAAGGATACAGGAGTGTCTGCTGCCAGTGAGGTATTTGCAGACCGGGCCTATGAAAGGGATGGAAGCCTGGTTCCAAGAAGCCGGAAAGGCGCGGTGATTGAAGATAAGGAGCTGGCATTAAAGCGTGTGATCAGAATGGTGAAAGAAGGGGTGGTGGAAGCCATTGACGGAAGCACGATTTCCATTGATGCGGATTCTGTATGTGTTCATGGAGATGGAGGGAAGGCTCTGGAATTTGTAAAGAGGCTACGAGAAGGTTTTTTAGAAGCGGGAATAGAGGTAAAATGCTTTTAGCGGCCAATAAAAAGGTGTGGCATGGAACTGTCATGCCTTTTTTGTATTTTTTCGATTACAGAAAAGCTTAATTCATCTATCACATAGAACTTCTGCATCCATTTCTTTAAAAATAAGGACGGTTTTGATATTTACGAATGATTCTTCTTAGTAGACAGTGAAAAAATGTTGAAATGGAGGAAGCATATCGTATCAAAACCGCCGTTAGTCTATAACGGTGTTCCTGTAATTATTTTTTCTTTGATACCTGATTAACCGTAGCGTAATATATTGTAATAAGCGCAGAGCCTAATAATAAACCTCCTACAATATCGGTGAACCAATGCACCCCTGAAATAAAACGCCCAATCACCGTTACGGCGATGATAGCAACAGATATGACCTCCGCAAAAAATCTAATTGACTTATTTTGTATCCGGGAATGGAATTGCATAATTGCGGTAGCCATGATACATAGTACAATCATCGTATGGGAAGATGGATAGGACGGTTCTAATGTACTTACCAAAATAATCGGTCTGTAATTAACAATAAATATTTCAAACAATACATATGAAAATATCACGATGATATAAAACACTCCAAGTAATATAATATCACTGTCTACACACTTGATGCTTTTTCTTTTTATTAGCTGCATTAATCCAAATATAGCAAAGCTCAAAGCGACAAGGATAGCTGCAACACCAATCCAGTCTGTGATATGGTACCAAAGTAAGTTTTCCCCAAGCAGTTTGAACATAAAGCCATTTAATGTAGAAAATCCAACGTTGGATTGCTCCGGACCTATGGGGCTGACGTCAATTGTTAAAACAGCTACTGTAAATAGTATGAATAACAAGAATAGAATTCCGGCAAGAATAAAACACTTTTTATTTTTCATCATATCTTCCTCCTTTCTGAACATAGGGCGATAAATTATTTAAGTCAAGCCGTGTTCCATGTGGTTTTACTAATCTGTTTGTTTTAATGATAAATTCCATTTGTAAAATCCTTTCAGTAATATTGGTATGTTTGTGTATGCCAGCCACATCATCATTGTGTGGTCAAGTATGGAAATATTCAAGAAACGAATCGTCACAACGGCAAAAACCCTCCGACACTTTTCGTGTCGAAGGGTTTTTCGCAAGCTTTTCAGAACAATTTACTTTATTCAGCTGCTCTTTATCAAAAGAACTACCTTAATCATAAAAAACAGGAAAAGGAGAGAAGTTGCAGAAGGTTGACGAGTTGCAACATAAATAAGAATGCAAAAAGCCTGTAATAGAATAGAGCTGGTTCTGCTAATGCTATACCATCTTTCATTCAAAAAATGTTGAGCAATTATTTGTGCGATACCCATTATTGCCATTAGAATAGGCGAAACAAGATAAATTATCCATGTAATTGTGCTTACGTCTGGGTTTGAAAATAAACTCACTGCCCGAATCAGGTCACTATCCTGTCGAATATAAAGTGGAAGGAAATAAAAAGAGATTGTCATAACATCTAAAGTACCATAAACCAGACTGAAAATCTTATTTATATTAGTGCGGTTCTCATTTGCCGCAAGGGAAATCAACTCCTCACCTGACAACAAATCATCAATAGATACCGAGAAAAGTTTTGATATATTTTTGAGCGAATCGATATTCGGGTATCCCTTTCCACTTTCCCATTTTGATATAGCCGTTCTGGACACAAATAATTCTTCTGCGAGCTGTTCCTGCGTCCATTCTTTTCCTTTTCGTAATTGTTGTAATTTTTCACCGAATTCCATATACAATACCCCTATTAGTCATCAATTTTTCTGCTGCCATCAATAGACACCCTATATGGGACAGCTGCAATACCCGCCTATCAGATATGCCCGGTATCATGGCTGCTTCATTTGTTACGATCATAGCGACACTTCCATGATTATTATACTTTAACTTGTTATGGAAGAATTATACCACATAAAGAGATTCAATGAGAGCCCCAAGTGGGGATTTTGATTACATCAGAGGAAAGCTGATTACAAAATTTGCAGGTGATAACAAAATTGGAAAATAGGTTACAAATTTTACATTTACCCATTAATATAAAATAATTACCATAAATTTGTAGTTTAGAACAAAAATAAATCAATTGAGGATATAATTACTCCCACTATAGAAATAGACCTTTATAATAAACCGCCAAGTAGCAAATTTATGGACTTAAAAAAATAATTCTACAATCAAATGAAGAAATAGAAAGGAGATAAGAAAGACATTTCAATTTTACAGCAAAAACCAGCCGATTTTATATTAAATTTTTTTATATTATTAAGGGATATTAAATGCACCAAAGTATCACCCATATTTGCTGCTATTTCAAAAGATTAGAAAAAGGGAATAAATACAAATGACGGAATTGAAAATGAATTTTTTTTTGGAAGTCTCGCATACACAGATATGTATGTAGCAACTGGTATTACTGCTTTGGGTTGTTTAATATATAAATATACAAATAGGCAAAAAATTTTATTGAAGTATTTTAACAACCTGGAAGAAAATGTGAACCTCAATATTGATAGCGATTTGTTTCTTGCAGATATTTTTTTAGAGGTTGATTATAAGATGAAGATTAAGGATGAAGCTGCATCTGATGCTGTAGCCGATATCTTATTGGATTTACAATAAGGCAAATGGCAACTTTAATGAGTGGAAAATCGTTGGAGGAAACAATAGTAAAAGATAATAATCTAATTTTGCTAAAAAAGGGCAGCGATTCAACGAAAAATATATTATCATTCATGCGGGAAATGGAGAAGCTGAAGTATTTATAGATTTGTGTGATAATTTATCAGTAGACTATAATATGTGGGGGATTAGAGCGGATAGATTTGATAAATATTCTCCTAAAAACATAAAGTTGGAGGAGATTGCCCAGGAATACGCAAAAAAAATTGAATCGGTGCAAAAGGAAGGGAGTTATAACATAATTGGATGGTGTATAGGAGGAAGTATAGCATTTGAAATAGCGTTGCAACTCGAAGAGAAAGGAAAAGAACTTAGCTTTTTCGGAATGATTAATAGCTTTGCACCGGATAGAGAATTTTGGGGTGAGGTTCCTGAATTCACCATTAGTACGGAAGAAGATGAGATTGGCAATCTGCCTGAATACTCAACTTTTAAAAAGAAATATAATAAGCTTGACAGCATTCAAGATATATGGACAAAACTATTAAAATTATATGAAGAGATAAAATTGCCTGTTGAGAAACTAAAGAAATATGTTTATGATGATATGGATAGAGCGATTCCCAATTTTGATGCTGAAAACATAAAAGTCCAGGATATTGTATATTACATAAATGTTTTACGTACTTTTGATAATGTTAGGGCCTTATATATACCCACAAGAAAGCTAAAAACACAATGCCATTTTTTTATGGCCACAGAAGAGGAAGCAGCAAATGCTCTATTATGGAATAAATATTGTGAAGGAAAAATTAATTTGTATAATATAGAGGGAAATAACTTTTCCGTGTTACGTTATCCTAGAGTGCTGGACTTTTCAGTAATACTGAATGAAATCTTAGAATTTTAAGGAGAATATAAATAAAGTGAAAAGTAAGAATGCAGATTTGTTATTGATATTAATTACTGCTATATGGGGATTGTCCTTTCCAATTATGAGAAATTCTCTGGCTTTTATCTCTGAAATTACATATTTGTTTTATAGATTTACACTGGCGAGTTTGGTTTTGTTAGTTATATTTCGTAGAAAATATAAGAAAATCAATAGGACAGTTCTATTTAAAGGTGTGTTGTTAGGTATTTCATTATCTGGTGCTTTAGGTTTTACTGTTGTTGCATTACAATTTACAACCGCCTCAAATGTCGCTTTTATTACAGGATTGAATATTGTTATTGTACCATTTGCTTCAAATATTATTTTGAGGAAAAAGATTGATCTAATTAAAAAAATAAGTATTATATTGGCATTATTCGGCTTGTTCTTTATCTCAGGCGGTGTGGAGTTAAGATTTAATCGTGGGGATTTTTTTGCGCTTTTATGTGCATTGTGTATCTCGGCTCAAATTATTTTAACAGATATTTTTGCTAGAGATGAAGAACCGATTACCTTAGGTTGTTTGCAGGTTAATATTGCTGCAATAATTTATTTTATAATGTGTTTCATTGGAGGCGGAAATTTTTCCTTTAAAATAAATACTATTGTAGTTATAACTATTCTCATCACTGGCATTGCGGGCACAGCGTTAGCATTTGTAGGACAAACGTACATACAAAAATATACTACACCCTCTCATGTGGCAATTATTTTTATCCTGGAGCCTGTGTTTGGTGCGGTTTTTGCTTTATTAATACCAAAATTAGACGGTACAATAGAAATGATTTCGTCGATGAAGGCAATAGGATGTATCCTACTCATTGCTTCAATGTTGCTTACAGAAATTTGCAGTAGAAGAAATACTGCTACATGAAGAGAAAATTGACCGATTTAGTGGTTGTGTTAAGCTTTTTGATGTTGTGCTTGAAATGCCTAGGGTCGACACTACGCTGACTTTTTATAGAAAGTTTTTTGTCATTTAAGGAATATTAATTATCCGGGCTGAAATGGTACTTACAATTCACAAAATAAAGGGACTTAACGCATACTAAAGACTTATGAATATTAATGACTATTAATAAAAAACAAAAAAGCAAGGCGTATGTCTTGCTTCTTTGTTAGTATTTATATTATATGGACAATGCGTTACATAGATGAAATCTCATAGTACCGCAATAAATAAGTACTGGAAACATGGGAAAACAACACGATCAGCAGTTGACCTTATTACTGTTAATATCAAATGTTTTAGGTATGATGCATTGTCTGTCATAAATGTAAAGCTGCCGTGCGGATCGTTTGAAATGTTATATTGATTAAAAAATGCCTCCATTTTCCATATCAGTTTTATTCACAAAATCCATATGGTATAATTTTTCCCAATGATTAATATTTAATGTTCCCTTAGTGAGACGGATTGCTAAAAAGCAACAGTTTTCATCCTTTTCATTATTTGCCATATCGTACCATTCGGAAAAAGCTGTACGGAGTTTGGTTCTTATTTCGGCATTATTTGGATCAAGCACCCAACCGAGGTTTTCACCTACTCCATTAGCGGTGAACATCTCTAAACAACCCGCAACCGAAACCTCCGAATTTTGCGAGATTTGCTGCATTTTGTTTGATTTTCCATGTGTTACAACATAAAATGTGCCGTCTTCATAATAGGCGTCCACACTACGGACAACTGGGCGGGGCATTCCGTTAGCGCCCGGCTCCCGCGCAATCGTCGCGAGGGAAATAACATTGTCTTTGCCGTTTCCGAACTTTTCTTCGATTAATTTTAATCCTTCATCGTAATTGCTCATTTGCTTTTCCTCCAACATTCATTATTTATTTTTCTCGTATCTTAAAAGGAATCCACAATTCTACATAAGAGATGTCGGACGCACTTTTATAGTACATCTCAGGGAAAAATCCATCGGCAATCAGATTGTGCTTTTTAAGCCAAAACCGAGTGTATTTCATTGCCTTACCCAGACCAATTATCATCTGTTCATGATTTTCTGATTCAAAGCCACAGACGACATACTCTCGTATGGGGAGTTGCCAATTTGTAAATTCAGGGTTTTTCTCGTCTTTTTTTACTTCTGCACCAACAAAATAACTCGAATAACCGTCTGGTGCATCGCCGTGATAAGAAACACCAACCCTGCGCCCCTCTGAGATATGTGAGATATTCGGAAGAACCCTAAAAAACCTGTCCCATATCTCGCCAACCGTGTCAACGCCGGTTCTTTCGCCGAACATTTTACCATATTTGAATGGATAATATCCTGTAACACCAAGAAAGTTAATTGGTTCTTCAAGAAATTTACGGTTCATTTCCAAAACCAATCCATCACTGATCAGTGGTACACCCTCATCAACCACAATATAACCAAGTGATAAATCGGGTTTGTCAAAATTCTGTAAGCCAATCGGTTTATCTCGGTACTGTGAAGGGGTAATCCCATAGGTTTCTTTAAATGCTCGCGTAAAAGTTATGTGACTGCCAAAACCGAATTCCATTGAAATGTCGATAATGCGGTTTTCTTTATCTCGCAGCATCGGGAGAGATTTTGCCAACCGGCGCAATTTAATATAATCCCGAACCGATGTTTTTACCAAACGTGTGAATAGTCTCTGATAATAAAACAGTGATAATACGGCAGTTTCAGCCAGTTCTTCGATGTGGATTTCTTCACCGAGATGTTCTTCGATGTGGTTCAGAGTTTTTTGTATGGCTTCCCATGCATGCATATAGATTCCTCTCTTTAAGACAATATACCACAGACGAAAAACGAATGCTTAACTGTGTCTGCTCTTTTTTATCTGAACAACAGCTCGAATAAATTACACCTTAAAAATTACCAAGTAAGGTGTATTATTTTAAATTATAATAATCTTCTTTTAAAAGTGCATACATAGAAGCGTCACAAATTCCTTGATTATTAATGTCAGCATTACGCAATGTTCCCTCAAACGTTAATCCACATTTTAACATCACCTTACCTGAATTTGGATTTCTTGGATCATGTCGAGATTCAATACGTTTAACATCGACTTTTTCAATCAAAAATGGAATAATCCCCTTAAACGCCTCAGTGGTTATCCCTTTATGCCACCATTTTCTCCCGATACAGTAACCAATATGTACCATATCAATTTTTTCGTTCATATGTACAACACTAATTGTACCAATAGGTTCATCGCTATTTTCTTTTAATACGATTGCCCATTGATAAAATTTATTGTCAGAATAACGATTAATCCAATCTGATACTATACGTTCAGCTGCTTCGACAGACATAATAGGTGACCATGTTAAAAATTTTGTTACTTCTACATCGTTTGCCCAATTATTAAACAGTGCTCGTGAGTCGGATATAATAAAATTGCGTAATTGCAATCGATCTGTTTCTATCTGTTCCGTTCCTAAATGATTCATAGTTCCCCCTTATCATATGAATACTAACTATTTTGCTTTTAATAATTATCAATTTATCTGAGTATATACCATAAAATACAAAATTACAAATATTAAAAAGCACTATATATAAATTGCTTTTCTTGCTTTAAAATTCATTATTTTTGTATCAGAATGGTACGTATTAGATTAAGTATGATCGTAAATATATGGAGAAAAGATCGATAATATATGATTGATAAATAAAATCGCGTAGAGGGTACGCTGAGTGGGCCGGGCGTCTTTTTTTATTGAAGCATGTAAAGGGTATTGATTCATTTTCAAATGTATCTGCATAATAATTCAAAGAAAGAATGAAATGGCATTGACACAAAATACAGCCAAGACTATAATGTGGCCAATACAAAGGTGTGGCACAGAACTGTCATGCTTTTTTTTGTATCTGTCAAGAAGAGCAGGAAGTCATCATGCTTTAAACTAATATTCGTGTTTGTAATTGTACAATTTGCACATATTTTTAGGGGAAAGAAAATAAGATATAATAAATTATTGACATACAAACTCACGTATGGTAAGTTAAAAGTAAATAAAGATATGTGAGAGATAACAGATGGCTAATAAGATACAACGGACATCGCTTCAGTTAGAGATCATTCGTTATATACAGAATTATATTGAAGAAAATGATCTAAAAGCAGGGGACAGGCTTCCTTCCCAGGAACAGCTACTGGAAATGATGGGGGTAAGCAGAACTTCACTCAGAGAAGCTATGAAAACCCTGGAAGCACGCAATGTACTGGAAGTACGGAACGGAAAGGGCGTTTACGTAGGCAGTCAGAAGGAAAGTGCATTTTTATCACTGATGGATTTTACCAGGGAAAAAGGTAAGCTTTTAGATGCTTTGGAGGTACGTAAGATTCTGGAACGGGAAATCCTCCGAATGGTGATTCATACGGTTAACGAAGAAGAACTGAAAGAACTGGGCGATATAACTAAGGTTTTAATGGAAAAATTTCATCAGGGAGTAAGACAGACAGAAGAGGACAAACAGTTCCATTATACCATATACCGTTTGTCCCATAATGATATTATGTATCAATTGATTTTATCCATCAGTCATGTAATGGATCAATTCTGGGAGTTTCCGCTCAATATGGAAGATCCTTTTTTAGAAAGTCTGCCATTGCATGAAAAATTGTATGAAGCGATTTGCGAAAAAAATGTAAAGAAAGCACAGCTAATCAATGAACAATTGTTAGATGCAGTATACCGGGATATTAAAAAACAAATATAATGTTCTATAACAAATATGTATCATAATAATCAAACCTATATTATAGCATATAGCATATAGGTTGAGAAATCAAAGGAGAAAAGAGGTAACATTATGTCAGATCAGAGCCAGTATTTAAAGAGTGATAAATTAATTACCGCACATTACGGTGAGGAATATGAGCATTATTATAATGCTGTAGTTCCGCCGGTTTTCATGAATTCACTGAATGTATTTGAAACCATAGACGAATATTACGATTTTGACCGTACTGATAAGCATAAATATTGCTACGGCAGAGTACAGAACCCTACCGTCAGGATTCTGGAAGATAAAATTGCGGCTTTGGAGCACGGAGCCGGAGCCCTAGCATTTGCATCGGGTATGGCAGCTGCCACAACAGCAGTATTGACCGCATGCAGGACAGGCAGCCATGTAATATGCATCCATAATTCCTATGGACCGTTAAAAGATTTTCTGACCGGATACTGCAAAGAACACTTGGATATTTCCACCACGTTTGTAAAAGGTGACTGTGTAGAGGAATTTGAAGGAAGCATAACGGATAAAACGGATCTGATTGTTCTGGAAAGCCCTTCTTCTCTTGTATTTTCCCTGCAGGACATTGAAGCGATTTCAAAGATTGCAAAAGAACATCAGGCACTTGTTTATATTGATAACACATTTTGCACTCCCATTTACCAGCAGCCCCTTACCCTTGGTGCAGATATTGTGATGCATACCACATCAAAATATATTGGCGGCCATAGTGACATAATAGGCGGCATGCTGGCAGTAAAAGATCCTGCACTGATGAAAAAACTAACAGCAAACAGGGAGCTGTTTGGCGGCATTGCAGGACCAATGGAAGCATGGCTGATGATCCGCGGCCTTCGTACATTGTCAGTCCGCATTGCGCAGCATCAGGAAACGGCTATGGAGGTTGCGAAGTTCCTTGAAAAGCATCCCAAAGTAAAGAATGTGTATTATCCTGGTCTGGAATCCCATCCCCAATATGGGCTGATGAAGAAACAACAATCAGGAAATACCGGATTGCTGAGCTTTGAGATCAATGGAACATTAAAGGACGCTGTAAAAGCAGCGGAAAGTCTTAGGATATTTAAGATCGGCGTATCATGGGGAGGTTTTGAGAGTCTGGCATTTTTACCCCATGCAAGGCTGGAAGAGAATGCATGCAAAGTTTTAGGAGGATCTCAGAATATTATCCGTATTCATTGCGGATTAGAAGGTACAGATGCCTTGATTTCAGATTTGGAATCGGCTCTTGCTCAAATATAAACAAATCAAAGGAGGAGAACAGATGAGGAAAAAAAGAGCAGCAGTATTGGTGTTGGCAGCGGCGGCTATTCTGTCAGGATGCAGCGGGAAGACAGCCGCAGAAGCAACAGCATCAGCAAACGGGGAAACAGCAAAGACAGAAGCTGCGAAGACAGACAATGGTAAGCCGGGGGATGCGGTTACCATCAGCCTGGTAGAATCCCTGACCAGTCCGGAACGTACGGCTGTTTTACGAGGAATTGCGGACAAGTATGAGGCAGAGCATCCCAATATCAAGATTGATATTGTATCCCCGCCATTGGAGAATGCTGATGCGAAAATCACCCAGATGCTGATGAATGGAAGCGGTGTGGATATCGTAGAAGTAAGAGATTCCACAATTACCCAGTTTGTGACCAATGAATGGATTGCAGATCTTCAGAAATACCTGGATGGCTGGTCGGAAAAAGACACTTTAACAGATTCTGCAAAAGAAGTAATCCATTACATGAAAGACGGAGCTTACATGGTTCCTTATGGATTTTATCAGAGAGGTCTTTACTACAGGGCCGACTGGTTTAAGGAAAAAGGCTTGAAGCAGCCTGAAACCTGGCAGGATCTCTATGACTCGGGAGTTGCCGTTACGGATCCGGCAAACAGCCGTTTTGGTTATTCTTTCCGTGGCGGCACAAGCGGTTACCAGTATGCAGATACGATTTACTGGAGCTGGATCGGTACAGATAAGCTTGCAGATCCCAATGCCGGCTATTATTTGAAAGATGGCAATGGGGCAACCATTTTTACACTGCCAGAGGTAAAGGAAGCACTTCATTTCTATAAGGATCTTTTTAAAAATGCTTCTCCAACGGATTCCATAGCATGGGGCTTTTCGGAGATGGTACAGGGCTTTGTGGGAGGAACCACCTCTATGCTGATTCAGGATCCGGAAGTAATTGCGACCTGCTCCGCCGATTTACAGGATGACCAGTGGGATTTAGTTCCCTTCCCCAAGGGACCGTCCGGCCAGGCTGTTTTTCCAAATGGATTCGCCGGCTGGGGCATGACATCCTTTACAGAACATCCGGATGAGGCAGCGGATTTCCTTTTGTACTTGTCCAATTCCGAGAATAATACATACTTTGCAAAGAATTATTCCACAATCCCGATTCACAGTAATGCAGCAGATAAAGACAGTTATTTTTCAGAGGCACGGTTCGCGATGTATATGGACATGGCAAAAGAGCCGGCTGTATACCGTCATGCGGCATATCCTCAGATGTATGAAGCGTTTGCCACATATAAAACAGAGGTTGATACCATGTATCAGAAGTATCTCACCGACGAGATTACGGATGATGACCTGTTAAAATGGCTGGATGAATTCTGGACAAAAGCATATCAGGATGAAGGACAGAAGTGGTAAGCAGGAACTAAATAATCATAAGTATATCTGGAAGGGGAGGGATCTCCTTCCAGACTCCTTATAGATGAGAGGCAGTAAAGAGGAGGGAACGGTATGAAACAAAAATCGAGACTTCAATTGAAAAGAGCCTGTTTTATCTTTCTTATGGTTCTTCCCGCCATTATCATTCCTATTATATTTACATATTATCCCATGATCAAGGGATCCATGATGGCTTTCCAGAGTTATAATCTGATGAATATTAAAAATATCAAATGGGTGGGATTTGATAATTTTAAAAAGTTATTCCAGCACAGTGCAAGCAATACCTTCTATTCCACCATGTGGAATACCGTCAAGTGGGTCGGGATTTCACTGTTATTCCAGTTCATGGCAGGATTTGCCATGGCGCTGCTCTTAAAAAAGAAATTTAAGGGAAGCGGTGTGTACCAGGGCCTGATTTTTTTCCCTTGGGCAGTGTCCGGATTTATTATCGGGATCATGTGGCGTTGGATGTTTAATGGTACTTCCGGCGTTATCAATGACATGCTGATAAAAATGCATCTGATCCGCCTGCCGGTGGGTTGGCTGGCAGATAAAAGTACGGCGCTGTATTCCTGCATTATAGCAAATATATGGTATGGGATCCCATTTTTCACGATCATGATTACGGCTGCCTTAAGAGGGGTACCGGAAGAACTATATGAAGCTGCTGATGTGGATGGAGCAAATCCATTCCAGAAATTTTCCGGTATTACAGTACCCTGTATCCGGTCCGTATTATTGCTGACTGTTTTGCTTAGGGTGATCTGGATCTTTAATTTCCCGGATCTGATTTATTCCATGACACAGGGTGGTCCGGCGGGATCGTCCAATATCATCACGTCCTACATGATGCAGCTCGTCCAGAGTTTAGACTATGGCATGGCTTCCGCCGTTGGGGTATTGTGCATCATTTTTTTAATGATATTTGCATCATTTTACCTGACGCTTACCAAATATACGGATAAGGAGGCATGACATATGACTGCAGCAAGTAAAAAACAGGTGTGGAAAATCTTTAAGTTTGCCGTACTTTCTGTCTTTCTTGTGTTGACCATGTTCCCTTTTCTATGGATGCTGCTTACTTCATTAAAGGGATCTCAGGGCGAGATTTACGCATTCCCGGTGAGATATCTGCCGGATCCGGTCTCTTTCGTCAATTATGCGGCAATGCTCTGGAAAGGTAATTTTGCCAGATACTTATGTAATTCATTTTTTACATCTTCTGTGGCAGCTGCCTGTGCGGTCTTTATTTCCATTCTTGCCAGTTATGTTATCAGCAGATTCCGTTTCCGCTTTAAAAATGTGTTGCTGCTGTTTTTCCTGGTTACGCAGATGATACCGATGTTCATTATGCTGGCACCATTGTATCAGATGTTAGGCAAGATGCGGATGCTGAATAATTTGTATGGCCTGGCAATGCTATACACAAATATGATGATACCTTTTTCTGTTGTAACTTTATGCGGCTTTTTTGACGGAGTACCTAAATCTCTGGAAGAAGCGGCATGGATTGATGGCTGCGGCTATCTGCAGGCATTATTTCAGGTGATTGTACCGGTCATTATGCCGGGCATCGCCGCCACATTTATCTTTGCATTCATCAATTCCTGGAATGAACTTTTTATGTCGGTTATGTTTATTGATGTGGATAAATTTAAGACAATACCGGTAGGACTTAACGCTCTGATCTTAAAATATGATATAAAATGGGGGGAAATGGCAGCAGGTACCATTATGTCCTTGATTCCCACCATGTGTTTGTTTACCTTTGCACAGAAATATATGATAGAAGGGCTTACAGCCGGATCGGTGAAAGGATGATTGAGGATATGAGGGAATGTAATTTTTACCTTGGGATTTGAATAGGACGGAAAACAGAAGAAAGTTCATATAGGGGGAAACTTAAAGGGAACGGTATGATGCGGTTCCCTTTTGGTTTTAGAAAGTAGTTCTGTAGAATCGGTATGCGTATTGACATAAGATTTTGTAAAATCTATAATGTTATCATTGGTTTAAGCTTTATAAGTTTCGGAGTAATTTGCTTTGCTTCTTATCTTTGATATGTTAAGAAATGATCGCCAGGAGATATTTGAACCTTAATAGAATTTTGGCTGACAGATATAGAAATAAGAAAGTAATACTTTTAGGGGAAAATGATTGTGATTGAGATAGCTGTTTGTGATGATGAACGTTACTTGCTGAGAGAATTGGAAACATGTTTGTATGAACTTGGAAAGAGTGCGGGGATTCAGGTAGACGTGGAATGTTATGAAGACGGAAAAGACCTGGTTAAAGTAGTTAACGAAGGAAAGCGGTATGACATTATTTATCTGGATGTCCGGATGAGACATATGGATGGCCTGGAAGCGGCATATAAAATACGTGAAATAGACCGTACAGTGCAAATGGTGTATGTGACATCTCATGACAGATGCATGAAAGAAACCTTCCGGGTTGCACCAATTGGATTTATTACAAAACCCATAAAAAAGAAAGAATTTGAGGAAACCTTTTATTATGCATTAAGGCTTGTAGAGGAACAGGATGCGTATTACCGTTTCCGGTATATGAAGTCGGATTATAAAGTGGCAATACGTGATATTCTGTATTTTGAAAGCAAGCTTCGGGTGGCTGAAATTACTTTGCAGGATGGCTGCTTAAAAGAATATAGAGCGTTAAATGATATAGAAAAAAGCCTGGAACAAAGCACAGGGAGATTTTTACGGATACATAAGTCTTATCTGGTAAATTACCAGCATGTTATTCGAATGGGGTATGAAGAAATAGAGATGCCGAAAGGAATCATATTGCCCTTGAGCAGGACGTACAAAAAGTCGGTAGAAGAAAAATTGAGACAGTTTAAAAAGAGGTAAATAATGAATGCAGTTAAAATGATTTTTACAGGTATAAGTATGTCGTTATATTCTACTTATTTACTGAAAGTATATCTTGATATTTTTCTTGTAAAGAGGAGCGGATGTACGAGGGTGGTTGGTTGGCTGCTTTTTTTCCTATGGCAGATTTGCATCAATACGGAAATATTTTTTTTCCATCCGGTAATAAATTTGATAATGACATTAACGTCAATTTTGTCAGTTGGTATTATTTCTTATGAAGGGATATTTTGGAAGCGGTGTTCATTTCCTTTAACTTTCGTGATGATGTGGATGCTTTTGGAAGGGATAGCAGAAGCTGCCTATTCATATCTGAATAATGGGCAAAGTCCGACATTTTTGTTTAACTCTATTTCTTCAAAAGTCTTATTGTTTCTAGTAGTGATGGGAATCCGACGGTTTATGAACCGCCATGGAGGTGGAAGAGTGGCTTATGGCGGAGGCGCCCATATAGTCATATTTTTGTTATCAGGAATGGTGTTATATCCTATCTTTTATATGCTGGTAGAAACATCGGAAATAAAAGGAACGGATACCTTTGGCTGGCTGTTTATGGCAGCGCTGATATTAACGGTTATGAATCTATCCATGTACCCCATTTACTTAAGATTAGTGGAAACCATTCAGCTAAAAAGGAATTCTTCTATGTATGTAAAACAATTGGAAAGCTATGAAAAACAGCATGGCCTGGAGGAAGCAGCGGCAGAAGAGATACAGGAAATGAAACATGATATGAAACAGCACCTGATCTATTTACAAGAGCTGACAAAATCTGATCAAAAAGAAAAATTATTAGTGACTTTGGAACATTTGATCGGCCAAACAGGGAGCATAGGACGATTGGAGTCAAGAACAGGAAATTTGATAATAGATGCTTTTGTAAATCATGTGTGGGAAAAGACCTGTAAAAAAGGGATACTTTTACATACAAAGCTGGATGTGCCTCATGTGATGAAGATAAAAGATGAAGATCTGGGGGTTTTGCTGGGAAATGCCTTGGACAATGCGGTAGAGGCTTCAGAACATGTAAAAAGGGGCAAGGGAGAGATTTGGATAGAGATAACGTATGAAAAAGGATATTTGTATATTTTCGTCAGAAACCGCTATCAGGGAAAAATAGAGTATAATAAAGAAAACAGACTGGAAAGCCAGAAAGAAGAGGCATTTCATGGCTGGGGGATTCACTCGATGAAGAAGATAGCAAAAAAATATCATGGTCATGTGGAATTGGATTGGGAGGGAGATATATTTTCATTGGAAACTATATTATACGATGATATATAATTAAATTTAAAAGAACGATTTCATGAAAGACAGGATGACATTGAAGCATAAGCTGGATGTCATTTTGTCTTTTTTATTGGTT
Organism: Lacrimispora sphenoides; assembly: GCF_900105215.1. Lineage (NCBI taxonomy): Bacteria > Bacillati > Bacillota > Clostridia > Lachnospirales > Lachnospiraceae > Lacrimispora > Lacrimispora sphenoides. Next base: position 270,889 of record NZ_FOIP01000002.1, read on the forward strand.
CCATTTCATTTAAAAGTTACATATAAACCGTTAATAATTACATGGAAGGGGAAAAACGCGAAAAATATAGTATATTGTAAAAAAATAAAGGGGAGGTTCTTTGCTGATATAAAGATTTAAAAAGCATTCAGGTTGCGAAAATGTATTTTGAAGGTTTGGTCTGGCGATTTGAGAGAGATAAGGAATTAATAAAGTAAGAATCTAAGAACCAGTTAAAGAAAGGCTAAAGATTCCGAGTGATTAAGTGGAATCAATAGGAGGTCATAATTATGCAATCATATTTTGTACAAATGAACGAGGATTATATTAAGAAACATTACCCGAACCGTTCCGTATTTTCTTCGGTTAATAAATCTAATCAGAAAAATGGAATAGGTATTTATGCCTTCTTTGGTATTCTTATGGTGATGTCAGGATTGGGAACTGCTTGGGGGATCGTAACAACGATAGGATGTATAAAAGAAGGGGAAAGTGATATGGTTGCTCCAGGTTTATTTATCATTGGGTTTTTCTTTGTCATTTTTGCTATTTCGATTTTTACAATAATATTCACCCATAAGCGGAATAGCCTAGGTGCCGAGGGGTTGATTAAAAAAAGCGCTAAAAATAGTGAGTGTAACGAAAGTGAAATTCGCGAATTTGAGCTTCAGGCAATGGCTTCCGATAGCTTTATTCTTGCGCTCACAGGGAAGATGAAAGCTATGTTATCCGGGCAGAAAGATGGGATACTGACTAGAGATTTCATCTATTTAGCCGATTGTAATAATATTGTTATGAAACGCAGCGATATTGTTGGGGCTTTTCTTGTAGAACGGACATTTTATATTAATGAAAATAAATATACCCGCAAACCTGTTAGATATTTAACAATAACTATTGTTTCAAATAAATGCATTCAAACGTTAGCAGAAACTTCAATAGAAGCTGGCAAAGCTCTTTTAACGATGCTTCAAGAACAAAACCCACAGATTGATACAAAAGACTGCAGTGTCATACAGGAGAAGGAACATAATAAATACTGTAAAATGATGCTTTCTTCTCATTCATAGTAATAGCAAACTATACATAATCCTGTTGAGGGGTATAAGTAAACCGTAAAAGTTTAAACTCAAGTTTGCAGGATACTAATTAATAAGATAAAAGAGGGATCAGCTATGAGTTTAAGAAACATATATCGTAAAATCGCTAAAGGGCATGGTGTATCGGTTGCAGAAGTAAAAAGAGAAATGCAATCGGCAATTGACTATGCTTATAAAAAGAATGATAAATCTGAGCGTGAAAGGGTTATTCAAGAGAGTTTTTCTTGTAAGGGAGAAGTGCCTGATGCGGAAGAACTTATTAACGCCTCGGTTCGTAAATTAAAAGGCAACAGATCATAATAATGAATAAAAAATGACTACATATACCTCATAGCAGATATACGTAGTCATTTGAATGATTGGGCGTGTAATTTTATAGAATATACTCTTATTGTTTTTTCTCACAATTTGAAATATAATAAACAGAATAATTACAATCTGGAGGAACGACCCCAATGGCAAACCAAAACCAATTTTGCACCTGCACAGAAACCACCTGCAAACTAAACCCATGCAATCACAATCTTGGCTGTGACCCATGTATCCGAAAGAATTTAAAGCAAGGAGAAATCCCTGGCTGTTTCTTTCACCTAATCAGTGATGATACATCTCAGCTTAAAGAATTTACTATTGAAAGTTTTGTCCAGTTCTATTTAAAAAATAAAGAATAGACGTTACGCTAAGCCTTCACCGGTCCGGCGGTTGTTTACATAATATTGCCTGATTAAAATAACGCCGATCACATCTGCAAGAGCCCATCCGATAGGAATCGCCCACCAGATCCCAACCATTCCGATCCAATTCACAGCGGACAGTATATAAGCCAGGATAACTCTGGTACCAAGGCTTACAACGGTAAGTACAATGGATACCCCTGGCTTTCCGATCCCACGGAATAGGCCATAAAACATAAACAGATACCCGATCAGGCAATAAAAGCCAGCTACAATAGAAAGGTATTGTACACCAATCCTCAATATCTCTGTTTCACTTTTATTAATAAAGATATACATCAAAGGTTTTGCAGATACTAATATTAAGACGGAAATAATAACGCAGTAAATGGTTATTAATTTAACTGCGGAGCGTATTCCGGTGTAAATACGTTTTTGCTTTCCTGCACCCATATTTTGGGCGATAAAGGTAGAAAAGGCGTTGCCAAAATCCTGCACCGGCATATAAGCAAAGCTTTCTATTTTAACAACTGCAGCAAAAGCTGCCATTGCAGAAACACCGAAGCTGTTGACTAAACCCTGTATCAGCAAAATTCCAAAATTCATAACCGAATACTGAATGCTGGAGAGTATGGAGAAATTTGAAATTTTTTTAATAATACTCTTATTAAAATACAAATGCTCCCTTTTAAGACGGATCAGAGGAACGCGCAGCATGCAAAAAAGAGCAATGCCAATGGCAGAAAATCCTTGTGCAATGATTGTGGCATAGGCAGCACCGGCAATCCCCATCTGAAGTGGAACAACGAATATGATATCCAGCACGATATTAATAACAGCAGATAGAATTAGAAAGATAAGCGGCACTACCGAATTACCTATGCTCCGCATAGCAGCGCTGAAGTAATTATAAATATATGTAAAACTAATCCCATAAAAAATAATCTGCAGGTAAATCTTTGCGTCCATGAAAATTTCCTCAGGAATATTGATAAAGGTTAAAATCTCATCAATAAAAATGATGGAGCACACATTGATAATAACTGTGACGATTCCAATGAAAACAAAAGCGGTAAAATAGCAGTTTTTTAGTTTATCAATTTCCTTTGCACCATAAATCAGGGAAAACACCACACTGCTTCCCATGCAGAATCCAATGATGATAGAGGTCAATAAAACCATAACAGAAAATGAACTGCCTACCGCAGCAAGGGCATTGGAACCAATAAACTTTCCAACAATCACCGTATCTGCAACATTATATAATTGTTGAAATATGTTTCCTATGATCATGGGGATAGCAAAATTTATCATGGCCTTTGTTTCATTGCCGTTGATCAGATCTCTTGTAGTATTCATGTTTAACTATAGAATCCTTTCAAAGTATTAATTGCGGCAGGGAAAATCAGTTTGTGAACAATTTTTAAAACTTCATTGTGTCATGTAACCCCTTATTTATGCAATGCATAAAGGGTATCATTAGAACATCCTTTTGTCAATAAGTAAGGAAATAGCGATATTGGTAAAAAGGAGCCGCAAAGCAGGAACATTAAGACTTCCTAAGGGCCTTAGAAAAGGCTTTTCTTTTACCTTAATCAGGCGTTCAGAAATGAGCGTCTTTTTTCGTGCCTAAAACCATGATGAAAGTGAAGCATATACAGCATCATTTTTACCAATCCTTTTATCCCGGCAGCATCCCGTTCCAGCTCCACCCTGCATGAGATGGTATTCTTGACAATTGATGAGGCATACAAGCTAAAAATATGTATTTTCCATTTTTTAGGTGTATAAATTGCTAAATAAAATCGACGAGATTGAAAAATAATTAAAAACATTGTTAATTAAATGTCTAGTAAAACGTAAATCATTGTGCGAATCATACAAAAATTAAAAAATGGATTATCTGGTTTGGATGATGTATTGTAAGAAAAATTTCTTTAAAATAAAACCATGGATTCGAATCGATAGAAAAAAGATTCAGGAGGTAGCACAAATGGATATTTCCATCAATGAGATCAGGGAAGCATTGGACTGGATGTCCTCTTATGGGAAAAACCAAATAGGAGGAATGACCAGGCTCCTTTATTCCAGGAGTTGGCTGGAAGTACAGCTGGCCTTAAAGGAAAAATTTGAGCAAATAGGAATGGAAACTAGGTTTGACGAAGTGGGGAATTTATATGGAAGGATTATTGGAACGGAACCGGAATCCGGTACCATTGCCACAGGCTCCCATGTGGATACGGTAGTGAATGGAGGGAACTTAGACGGTCAGCTTGGAATCTTTGGAGGATACTTAGCTGTTAAGAACCTTCTTGAAAACCATGGAAGACCGAAAAAGAATCTGGAGGTCATTTCCATGGCAGAAGAGGAGGGAAGCAGATTCCCCTATGTTTTCTGGGGAAGCAAAAACTTATTTGGCCTGGCAAAAAAAGAAGAGGTCGAAAATCTCACAGATTCAGAAGGAATCAAATTCGTGGATGCCATGCATGAGTGCGGATTTGACTTTAAAAAGGATGCTGTTGGTTCCATGAACGATGTAAAGGCATTTATTGAGCTGCATATCGAGCAGGGAAATACCCTTGAGATGGAAGGAAAATCCGTAGGAGTGATCACTGGAATCGTGGGGCAGAGAAGATATAACATCACCTTAAAAGGTGAAGCAAACCATGCCGGCACAACTCTCATGAAATACAGAAAGGATGTAGTCCAGGTATTTTCTGAAATCGTATATGATTCCTTACATAAAGCCAGAGCCATAGGGGACCCGTTGGTTTTAACCTTTGGAAAAATAGAAGTAAAACCCAATACCGTAAACGTGGTCCCGGGAGAAGCTTTGTTCACAATGGATTGCCGCCATACGGATAAAGCTCTTTTAAAAAGCATAACTACCGAGCTGGAAGAAAACATGAAGCATATCGCAAAAAAACATGGGGTGGAAATAGATTTAGACATATGGATGGATGAGAAGCCTGTTCCAATGAATGATGAAATGATCCGGCTCATAGAGAAGGTTTGCAGGGAAAAAAGCTTGAATTACCGGATGATGCACAGCGGTGCAGGCCATGATTCCCAGATCATAGCGCCCAGGATTCCTACCGGCATGCTTTTTGTCCCAAGCATTAAGGGAATCAGCCATAATCCGGCGGAACAGACAGAACTATCGGATTTGAAGCAGGGAATTGAGGCATTAACGTCATCTCTATATGAATTATCATATCAATAGGAAAAGTGAGGGGCATTATGGGAGATCAAAGTTTAGCAAAACAACTGCCAAAGGATTATTGGAAGACAATCGTATTTACCTTCTGTTTAGGCTGGGTAGTCATCTGGATCTACCGGTCCATGCTGTCGCCCATCTATTCGGAAATCCAGGGGACAGTCGGGCAGCACTCTAATACAGCAATGGGACTCATAGCAAGCTGTTATTTCTTTGGATATACGTCGTTACAGATACCATCTGGGTTCTTAGTAGACAGATTCGGACAGAAAAAGGTTCTCATACCGGGCTTTCTCCTCTTTGCTATAGGAGCCTTCAGCATTGCCATGTCAAGGTCCCTTAATACGATTTACATTGGCAGCGTTTGCGCTGGAATAGGCTGCGGAACGTATTACGGCGCCGCCTTTTCTTTAACAGCGGAACACGTGCCGCCTGAGAAAAAGGGGATTGCTACGGCGATTGTCAACAGCGGTTCTGCTCTGGGTCTAATCCTGGGAATGACAGGTTCCAGCTTTATCGTTAAGACCCTGCATATGCCCTGGCAGACAATGGTGACGATTTCAGGAAGCCTCATCGTACTTTTAGTTATCTGGTTCGCCATTGCGATCAAGGACAGGGGAAGGCACCATGACATTCAGAAAGAAAATAAAGAAAAAGCACAAGATGCAGTTTCAGGATCAGAGAAAAAGGTTTCTTTGCTTTCACTTAACATGATTTCCTGCTACATACTGTATTTTTCCACCTGTTATGCCTATTATCTGATCGTAACCTGGCTTCCCAAGTTTTTAGAGTCTGAGAGGGGGATCACCGGCGGAATGATTGGCCTTGTTGTTTCCATGATATCGGTTACGGCAGTACCGGGAGCGCTGTTCTTTGCAGGACTGTCCGATAAGTTCAGAGGAAAAAAGGCCCTGATCATCATTGGCTTAGAGCTTTCCGCATTTGTACTGGTGGCATTATCCATGTCAATGCCCAATGCGTTATCCCTGACCATCATTTTACTGCTGTATGGGTTCCTGGGTAAGATGGCCGTTGACCCTGTCCTCATATCCTATGTGTCAGACAGAGCCAATAAAAAGAACATGGCAACCACTTTGGGACTGTTTAACTTTTTCGGAATGTCCTCATCCATTATCGCACCGGCGGTAACAGGATTTATTATAGATAAAACCGGATCAGGCACCGCAGGCTTTTATATCGGAGCATTGCTGCTGATTTTAGGAACCATACTATTCCTTATATTTAATGCAAGGACATTTTTCAGTAAAGCAAAATAATTACAAAATAAAGGAGAAATTATCATGAGCTATCTAAATCACATAACAGGGTACCGGGAAGACATTTTATCAAGCCGTTCCATCGTAAAAAGGGGGAACTTCGCATTAATAGAACCGGATGGCCTGGTGAAAAATGTGGTACCTGGATTTGAACAATGCGCAGTTACTATTTTAGCCTCTCCAAAGCTGGGAGCTTCCTTCGTAGATTATCTGGTAACAATGGAGCAGGGCGGAGGCCATCCAAAGGGATTTGGAGGAGAAGGGATCGAAGTATTCCTCTATATTCTGGAAGGCAGGGTAAAGGTGAAAAATGTAGATAAGGAAGAAGAACTGACAGAAGGCGGTTACATTTATTCTCCTGATGGAAATTTGGTAAGCTTTGAAAATATAGGAGATACCCCGGCAAGGGCATTTTTATATAAGAGGCGCTATAACAGAATCGAGGGACACCAGGCTTATACGGTTTGCGGAAATATTGGAGATGTGCCGTTTACTCCTTATGAGGGAATGGAAGATGTAGGAGTTAAGGACTTTCTGCCGTCAGCATCTGACATTGGATTTGATATGAATTTTCATATCTTAAGCTTTAAGCCCGGGGCCTGCCATGGCTATATTGAAACCCATATCCAGGAGCATGGCGCATACATCTATTCAGGGGAAGGAATGTACAACCTGGATAATCACTGGATTCCTGTTAAAAAGGGTGACTATCTGTTTATGGGTGCTTATAGCCTGCAGGCTGCATATGGAGTAGGACGAAATGAAGAATTTGCCTATGTGTATTCAAAAGACTGTAACAGGGATGCAGAACTATAAAAAAATATAACCGAAGAAAGGTTGCATATCTTATGAGATTAACGGAAGGACAATTACATGAATTAATCAGCAATAAGCTTCAAAAGGCAGGGCTTACCAAGGAACATGCGGATATTACCGCAGATATCCTTACATGGTCTGATGCAAGAGGGATCCATTCCCATGGAGCCGTCAGAGTAGAGTATTATTCGGAACGGATAGCAAAAGGCGGTATCACCATTCAGCCGGAATTTAAATTCGAGAAAACAGGCCCGGCAAGCGGAATATTCCATGGAGACAATGGCTCAGGCTATGCAGCGGCAGTGCTTTCCATGAAAGAAGCCATTAAAATGGCGAAGGAAACAGGGGTTGCAGTGGTTGGAGCCAAGCATATTTCCCACAGCGGCAGCTTGGGATATTATGTGGAGATGGCCGCTGAAGAAAACCTGGTTTCCATCTCCATGTGCCAGTCCGACCCAATGGCAGTTCCTTACGGAGGATCAGAACCTTACTATGGAACCAATCCCATTGCCTTTGGAGCTCCGGGAGCTGATGGCAGAAATATCATATTTGATATGGCGACTACGGTTCAGGCCTGGGGAAAGGTACTGTATGCCAGGTCTAAGAAGGAACCCATTCCAAACACCTGGGCAGTGGATGTAAACGGCAACCCCACAACCGATTCCACGTTAGTAAATGCCCTTGTCCCTATTGCAGAAGCGAAAGGATACGGACTGATGATGATGGTGGATGTGCTGTCAGGCATCCTTTTGGGCCTGCCCTTTGGAAAACATGTAAGCAGCATGTACGAAGACTTATCAAAAGGCAGAGATCTGGGACAGCTGCATATTGTACTGGATCCAAACAAATTTGTAGGCCTGGATCAATTTAAAGAAAACATAACCACTACCATGGAGGAACTGGCCGCTATTAAGCCGGCAGAAGGTTTTGAAAAGGTGTGCTATCCGGGAGAACGGGGGCTTTTGAGAAAGGCCGGTTATGACAAGGATGGGATAGAAATCGTAGATGATATCTATCAATACTTGATCAGTGAAGATATCCATTACAACCGCTACGACCACAAGAACAAATTTGCCGAGTAAGAACGCGCAATGATTATAGTTAAAAGGAGAATCGTAACATGATTAAAACGATAATTCGTAAAGGAAGTTATCAGGATTCCGTGGTTCTTATGTTGCTGACAAATAAAATTTCCTCCATGCCGGGAATACATAAAGTCTCCATTATGATGGCAACACCCGCAAACAAAGACTTATTTAAGGCGAGCGGTCTGGAGACTCCTGAATTAATGGAAGCTCAGTCCAATGATATGGCAATTGTGGTAGATGTGGAATCAGAGGAGATCATAGGGCAGGTTTTAAAAGAGGCGGAGGAATTTCTAAACAACCAGTCCAAAAGTTCCTCCGGAAATGAAGAAAAACACATCGTATCCTCCTGGGAACAGGCTATTAAAAGAATGCCGGATGCCAATCTGGCAGTCCTGTCCATACCTGGTATGTATGCGGCGGCTGAGGCCGAAAGGGCACTTGATGAGAATTTAAACGTATTTATTTTCAGCGACAATGTATCAAAAAAGGATGAAATATATCTGAAACAAAAGGCTCATGAAAGAGGCCTTCTGGTCATGGGACCGGATTGCGGGACTGGTATTATCAAGGGGGTTCCCATCGCCTTTACCAACCATGTCAGGATGGGAAAGATTGGAGTCATTGGTGCATCCGGTACAGGAATCCAGGAGGTTACCACCATCATAGACCATCTTGGGGAAGGGGTGGCAAATGCCATCGGCACAGGCGGCCGGGATTTATCGGGGGAAGTAGGCGGAATCACCATGCTTGATGCCATTGACGCCATGGAAAAGGATCCCCAGGTAGAGGTGGTGGTCATCCTGTCAAAGCCTCCGGCAAAAGAAGTAAGAGATGTGATTGTAAACAGGCTTTGGGATTATGAAAAGCCTGTGGTGACCCTGTTCCTTGGGGAGAAGCCGGAGATACATGAGGAGAATTTCTACCATGCCTGCACCCTGGATGAGGCAGCCAGGATCGCGGTTTCTTTAGTAAGAAACGAAGAAATTGCAAAGGATACATGGAAACCGGAGGTACAGGAAGGATTTAAAAAGGAAGACCATAAGACGATAAAAGGCTATTATTCCGGAGGAACTCTGGCGGCGGAGGCTGTAATGCTTATAAAGGATACCATTGGCATTACCGGAGCAGGAGGAAAGCAGGAAGGTTATCTGCTTAATACACAGGGCTATACCATCATAGATCTGGGAGATGACATCTATACCGTGGGAAAACCGCATCCCATGATCGACCCCACAAACAGGATCTCATGCATGAAGCAGGCCCTGGAGGAAGAGCAGACAGGAGTCATTCTGTTCGATCTGGTACTGGGATATGGTTCTCATGAGGACATGGCCGGAGTTCTTGTTCCGGGGATCCTGGATATGATGGAACAGGTGAAAAAGCAGGGGCGAAAGGTTTATTTTGTATCGACGATTTGCGGAACCAGAGGGGATATGCAGAATTATGATATGCAGAAGAAAAAACTGGAAGATATCGGTGTCATACTTTGTACCAGCAATAAAAGAGCGGTGGAAACAGCTCTCTCACTGATCGGCCATCCATACGTGGAGAAGGAAAAAACGATTCTTCCCAGGGAAAAGATGAAGGCAGATAAGGATCATACCGTATCCGAAAAGATTATGGAATTGTTCGGGCAAAAACCCAGAGTCATCAATATCGGACTGAAAGGTTTTGCCGATGTACTGGAAGAATTCTCATGTAAGGTCGTGCAGTATCAATGGACGCCGCCTGCAGGAGGGGATTTAGAGATGATCAAAGCCCTGCAGTATTTAAGAGGTTACAAGTTTTCCGGGCTGTAGGAATCGGTAAAAAGACTTATGTGGATATAAGGAGGTTCTTATGTTGTACAATACAATCGACGATGCAAATCAGGCGGTCATACAGAAAATAATCCTTGCTTCACCGGTTTTATTGGATGTGATACCGGCTAAAACCGTGATGAAAGAATTAAATCAGGGTAAGGTACTTCTCCATGCAGGACCGCCTATCCGGTGGGAAAATATGACCAGCTCTATGAAAGGCTCCTGTATAGGTGCCGCCCTGTTTGAAAAATGGGCGGCTACCAAGGAGGAAGCAGTGAAGCTTTTAAGCCAGGGAGAGGTGGATTTTATTCCCTGTCACCATGTGGATGCAGTAGGACCTATGGGAGGCATTACTTCTGCTAACATGCCAGTATTTGTAGTAGAAAATACCACGGATGGGAACAGGGCCTATTGTTCCATGAATGAAGGAATTGGCAAAGTTCTCAGGTTTGGTGCATATTCCAGTGAGGTGATCCTAAGATTAGGCTGGATGAGAGATGTACTGGGACCGGTACTTTCTATAGCGCTTAAGGAGTCTGAAAAGGGGCTTGCTATTAATCCAATGATCGCAAAGGCCATTGCCATGGGGGATGAATTCCATCAAAGGAATATTGCAGCTTCCCTTCTATTCTTAAAAGAGATGTCCCCAGTCATATCAGGTCTTTCCATAGAAGAGGAGAAGAAAAAAGAAGTCATTCAGTTTCTGGCTGACACGGATCAGTTCTTCTTAAATATTATGATGGCAGCTGCCAAGGCGGTAATGGATGGGGCGCGAAAGATCACAGAAGGTACCATTGTGACAGCAATGTGCAGAAATGGAGAAAACTTTGGGATCAGGATCAGCGGCATGATGGATGAGTGGTTTACAGCTCCTGTAAACACTCCCCAGGGCCTTTACTTTACAGGATATTCCGGAGAGGATGCCAGTCCGGATATAGGAGACAGCGCCATCACGGAAACCTTTGGCGTAGGAGGAATGGCAATGATCGCAGCACCTGCTGTTACCAGGTTTGTAGGAACAGGCGGCTTTCAGGATGCACTTCGCATCAGCAATGAGATGATGGAGATTGTCATTGGCCAGAATCCCAATTTTACCATTCCTACATGGGATTTTCAGGGAACCTGCCTGGGCATTGATGCGAGAAAGGTAGTAGAAACAGGGATCACTCCTGTGATCAATACGGGAATCGCCCATAAGGAAGCCGGTGTAGGGCAGATAGGAGCGGGAACCGTTCATCCGCCTATTGAATGCTTCCAAAAAGCAGTGATGGCTTATGCAAAAAAACTGGGATATAAAGGGTAAAGATATGAGAAGCTTATCAGTAAAGTTGGCAGCGTCAGAGCTGTTTGAAGCATTAAAAGAAGATGAAGCTTATAGAATCCACAGCCAATTTGAGAGTGGATGCAATCTGGCGCTTCCTCCGTTCCTTTGCTTTATTGGAAATAAAAACGAAGCCCTGGTTCCATATGGTATTTTATTAGATAAGGAGGATCTGCCTGTATTACTGAAACAGGCAGCCTCCTCCAGCTGTTTTCGGTGGAATGAGAAAGAAAGGACCTTGTATTCGGATTCCATCCGGCTTTGCTTAAAAAATACCCGGAAATACAGCAGCTTTATTCAGAAAAGGGATTATTCCATAGACTGTGAAGGGCTTTCCATGTTTGAGAGGCTCATTGATTGGAATCTTCCTACAGGATTTGGGGAATCCATAGGCTCTTTTTTGATAACAGAGAAAAAAGAAGTGGAGGAATTATATCAGGCATTTTCCAAACCAAAAGAAGAGGCTGAGAAAACGATAAAGAGATGGATCGGAAGAGGGAGGGGGCTGACGCCTTCAGGTGATGACTTTCTTATGGGGCTTCTATATATGGACAGAATTTGCCCTATATTGGAAATGCCTTTTCTTCAGAGCTTAAAGGCACTCATTGACCATCAATACACCACAGATATCAGCGGACATTATTATCATTGTGCATTGGAAGGGTATTTTAATTATGTTTTGGTGGAACTGCTGGACGCCTTGATTCAAAAGAACTCTCCGCAAATGAAGATGTGTATAGACAGGATAAAGATGATAGGTTCTACCTCCGGCTGCGATATGTTGTTAGGTATGGCAGCAGGGGTTAATTTTATCAAAGGTGAAGCAAACATATAATGGGAGGTCCGTGAATGAAAAAAATGAAATTATCAATGACAGTGCAGATCATGATTGGAATGGCTGCGGGACTGCTGCTTGGAATCTGTCTGGGAGATAAGGTGAAGGATATCAAGTTGATTGGAGATATCTTCCTGCGTCTCATTCAAATGTCTGTCGTGGTAATGATCATGGGGGCGGTCACTGAATCGGTGGCTAATTTAGATCCTAAAGAATTGGGGAGATTTGGGGTAAAGATGCTGCTCTGGTTTCTGCTGACCACGGTACTGGCGGCAGCAGCAGGAGCAGCTTTGGGCCAATTCTTTTTGCCTGGAAAAGGACTTTTTCTCCCTGCCTCCGACCAGATTGTTCAGACGTCAGATAAAGGGCTTTATAACATCATTCTTGATTTTTTACCCAGCAATATCGTTCAATCTATGGCAAACTCCAATATGATCCAGGTAATTATATTCTCCGTATTATTCGGTGCATCTCTCGGATCCTGCCGCGTAAAAAAGGGAAGCAGCCAGCTTATGGGAGTCATAAAGGAATTTAATGAAGTAATATTGGGAATTGTACATAAGGTCATGAACCTGGCTCCTTTGGGGATCGGTGCCCTGTTAGCCTATACCGCGGGCACAACAGGTATTAAGGTCATTATGCCATTGATCAGGTTTCTCCTAATATTCGGGTGCGGCTCTCTCCTGTATCTGGTCCTCATCATCATATTTGCCTCCTTTTACTGTAAAACCAATCCGTTTAATGTTGGAAAAAAGCTGTTTAATATGACAATCGTAGCATTTACGACAACCTCTTCCGCAGTTACCCTTCCCACGAAAATGGAGGACAGTGAGAAGAAGCTGGGAGTCAGCAAGAAAGTATCAGGAATCGTAAATCCTCTTGGAATGACTTTGAACAGCAATGGCTTATCCATGTTTCTTGCCCTGGCATGTATTACGGTTTCGCAGATTTATGGGATTCCCCTTCCCATGCCCCAATTAGTACGTGTGATAGTTTTGTCAACGTTAGCCTGCCTGGGTACGGTGGCAGTGCCTGGAGGAGGCCTGGTGGCACTGGCTATTGTAATTCCTGCACTTGGGCTTCCAATGGAAAGCATTGCTTTCTTATCCAGCATAGACTGGTTTTCCGGGATGTTCCGCACCATATTGAATGTGGATATTGACGCCCTGGTTGCCATGATGATAGCAAAGGATGAAAAGGAACTGGATTACGGGATCTTAAACGGAAATCAATAATCAGAGGATTTATTTATAAATGCCGGATTGCCAGGCTGGCAGGGACATAGTATAATGAGCGCAGGTGAGAAGAATGTGCTTGCACAATGAGCGAACGATAGATGACGATAAACGATTCCGAATGTAAAAAGAGGGGCTTAATATGACCATAGGGAGATTACTGGAAGAACCAATATTTCAAAATCTAAAGGTGCTGAATAAAAAGGCTGATTTAAGCAGAGAGATTTTCACGGTTGAGTCCACGGAAACGCCGGATGTTGCGTCTTATTTGCCGGAGAATACGTTATTGATCACTACCGGGATGGCGTTTAAGGAAAACCAGTCTGGATTGTGTGAATTTATTCTAAGTCTTAACCGCCTGCCCTGTGCTGGGCTTGCTATTAAGCTGGGACGTTTTATCGATCATCTGGAGCCGGAGGTCATAGACCTTGCAGACCAGCTGGAATTTCCCCTGATTCAGATTCCTTATCACATGACATTGGGTGAAGTTTTTCAGCAATTATTGGCTTATATCTGGGATAATCAGAACGCAGAACTGACCTTTGTCTTAAACACGCAGAAGAAATTTTCTGCTTTGCTTCTTCAGGGTGCTTGCATGAGTGTCATGATGAACAATTTAGGGCTTGTCATTAAGAAGCCGGCCGCATTATTAAATCCCTTTGGTGAAGTTGAGGCTGCGACCCATACGTGTCAAAAGGATTATTTAAAGGCGGCACAAAACCTGTTCTATGATCTGTCACTTTATGAAAGAAGAACTGACAGTTTTGAGAATTTCGTTTATGTGTCAAAGATTAAGGAAAAGGTTTGCATCTATCCGATTCAGACGGTGGGAAAAAATCCTTATTATCTTTACATCTATGGCGGCCAGGAAAAGGAAGATACCTTGTCTGGCATGGTGATCGAACAGCTGGTACTGGTGTTTGGCATCTTTCTATATAAGAACCTGTATGTGAGATGCAATCCATTAAAGCAAAAAGAAGCGATTTTACATATCCTTGTCAATAAATATAAGAAAGAACGGTGGTCCTCTGCCCAGCTATACACGGTCGGGGAGAAGTATGGGCTAAAGCCGGCAGCCGGCTATAAGATAATCCTGGCGACCCTGGAGCCATTTGGAGGAAGAGAGTTTGATTTCCTAAACTTATCCCACAGGGAGGAACGGTACATCTTAATCTATGACTGGCTTAGCAGGAAGCTGCAGGAGAAATTCCATGGGGATATCATCATTTTTCCGGAGACCCTGACTTACCAGTATATTTTGCTGATACAGGGAAATTACAGGGAGCTGGAGAAGATTCTGGAGGAATACCACGAGGCTTTGCAGCATTTTTTACAGGTCTCTGTCACGTTTTCCTTTGGAAATGGTGTGATGGAGCTGGAAACCATCGGAAATTCCTATATTACGGCATTGGAAAGCTATCAGTATGGGGAAGAGAAGGAGAATATTCCCTATATTAAATATTTCAAGTCAACCGATGCCAATGAGCTGTTTAAAATGGTATCCAGTGAACAGATCAAAGGATACTGCTTATACCATTTAAAGGGCTTAACGAATCCTGAAGATGAGATGACATTGGAGCTTAGGAGGACACTTAAGACGTATCTGGATTGCAGATGCAGCGTCACGGAGACTGCCAATCATATGTTCCTTCACAGGAATACCATTAAATACCGGATTAAGAAGTGTGAAGAAATTCTCGGCAGGGAAATCGTTGATGCCAACTACTGCTTTCAATTGCAGTTAAGTCTGGTGTTATTAGAACAGAATGAATGAAAAAGGAATGATAGCATAACGGATAAAAAGGGAAAACGCCCTGCAGAAAGTTTAAAAGCCTGCAGGGCTTTTTTGTATCTTACCCATTTGAAACAAACAAAAATTTACCGTATCATTATGCCGCTTTTCATTTACCGTTGACGTCATTTGAGTGATAAAGTTAATATAACCTAAAGAAAGCGAGGAGGAAGTGTATGAAGATCTTAGCCATTACGGCATGTACGGCAGGAATCGCCCATACGTACATTGCCAAGGAAAAGCTGGAAAATGCAGCAAAGGAATTGGGAGACTATATCAAGGTAGAGACTCAGGGCTCCATTGGGGTGGAAGATGAGCTTACCCCTGAGGATATCCGTGATGCGGATGTGATTTTGATTTCCGCGGATATCCGGGTAAACAAAGACCGTTTTGCAGGAAAACCGGTCGTTGAGATTCCAATCAGCATGGTAATGAAATCTCCAAAAGGAGTAATTTCAAAGATTCACGAAAAATTGGGGAAGTAGCCGAAACGCAGCAAAGAAAAGAATATGGAGAAAGAGGGGAATACAATGGCAAGGCAAAAACTTGATATTAAAAAACATGTTATGACTGGAATTTCTTATATGATTCCTATTGTTGTATGCGGGGGAATTCTTTGTGCACTGGCAAAAGGGTTTGGCGGATATGACATCGGCAATGCCGTAGAGGCAGGGGCAACACCGTTTACAAACTTAAATCCCTTTTCATGGTTAGGCTTTTGGTGGGGAGTGAATAAGTTAGGTTCCGTAGCAATGGATTTTGCGGTAGCGGTGATGACGGCCGGTGTGGCTTATTCGATAGCGGGGCGGCCTGGAATTGTGCCTGGTATTGTAATCGGCTACTGTTCGTCCCAATCCAAGGCAGGGTTCCTGGGAGGATTACTGATGGCCTTTATCATCGGTTACTTTGTAAACTGGATGAAGACCTGGAAGCTTCCAAAATGGTGCGTAGGGCTGATGCCGGTTATGTTCATACCGGTGATATCGACCGTGGTATGCGGCATGATTTTCCTCTGCGTGTTCTCAATTCCACTTTCCTTTATTATGAATGTGTTCCAGCAGTGGATCATCTCCTTAAACGGAGGAGCAAAGGCTGTAATCGGTGGAGTTATCGGCGCCTGTATGGGATTTGATATGGGCGGTCCCATTAACAAGACCGCTTCCATGGCTGCTAACGCTCTGGGAACAGATGGAATTAACGGTCCTATGGCGGCCAAGATCATCGGAGGTATGACCCCTCCTATCGGAATATTTATCGCAACCTTATTAAGGAAAAACAGGTTTTCAAAAGTGGAACTGGAAACTGCTAAAACGGCGCTTCCCATGGGTCTTTGCTTTATTACGGAAGGTGTTCTTCCCTTTGCGGCAGCGGATCCTGCAAGAGTAATCCCCAGCAGCATGATCGGTTCGGCTGTGGCCGGTGCCATTGCAGTAGGCATGGGCTGCGAGTCAGTAGCAGGTCATGGAGGTATATTCGTAGTTCCCATGATGAAGAATCCTATGTGGTTTTTAATTGCCCTGGTTATTGGGTCTTTGGTGACAGGAGTAATCTATGCAGTTCTTAAGCGTCCTTTAGACGAACAGGTGGAAAAGGAAGAGGAAGAACTTGACTTTGATTTGGATATTAATATCCAGTAAGACTTAAGGATAATATGGAACGCCCTACGGGCATACCTTTATGCCCAGAAAACATGGGCATAATTAAGGAAAGGAAGAGGAAAGCATGTTAGTATCAATGAAAGCCATCCTTGATGATGCAAATAAAAATTACTACGGTGTTATGGCGATGAACAGCATTAATATAGAGATGGCAAGGGCGGGAATTATGGCAGCAGAAGAGGAGCATTCTCCCATTATTATGCAGTTTGGACCTGGACAGATGAAAAATCATGCCCATGCGGAAGAAATGCTTCCGGTGATAAGGGAGCTGGCGGCAAGAGTCCATGTACCGGTTGCCCTAAACCTTGACCATGGTTCTGATTTTTACACCATTGCGGACTGCATCAACCGTGGATTTACCAATGTTATGTACGATGGTTCCTCCCTGCCTTATGAGGAGAATGTTAAACGCACGGCTATCATCACTGCTCTTGCTCATGGAATGGGCTGTTCCGTAGAAGGGGAACTGGGACATGTGGGCCAGGCGGATCATGAGGACGATGCGGATACGGATTTGTATACCGATCCTGACCTTGCAATGGATTTTGTAGAAAAGACAGGCATCGATGCTTTGGCTGTGGCAATTGGCACGGCTCATGGGGCTTATCCAAAAGGAAAGATACCGAAGCTGGACTTTGAACGGCTTCACCTGTTAAAAGAGACGTTGAACATGCCATTGGTACTTCACGGCGGTTCCGGTTCCGGAGAAGAAAATTTAAGAAAGGCAGTTGCCGGAGGCATTAATAAGATCAATGTATGCACGGATGCCTTTGAAGCAGGAAAAAAGGCCATGCTTATGGAAATTGGGCAGAATCCGGAGACCGATTATATGCATCTTTGCATGGCGGCGGAAGCAGGGATCAAACAGTTTGTAAAGGACTATATGAAGGTGATCGGTTCCAGCGGAAGATATATATATGGAGCAGCAAAGCAGGCAGGAAATGAGTAATTCCTAAAGAATTGGGGTGTTTACTTGAAGGAAGATAAGATCGCATTATATAACAATAAAATATTGCAGTGCCTGATAAACGGAGAAACTTACACCATACTGCAGCTTGCCGATAATGTGGGATTATCTGAAAAAACGGTGAGGACCCGTATGAAACAGCTTGATGAATGGCTGGAGGCGGAAGGGCTTGGCAAAATAGAAAAAAGGCAGGGAACCGGGATATGGCTGGAGCTTGACGGCAGGCAGAGAAAGATCCTCGAAGGCCGCCTGGAGCAGGGGGAAGACCCTGCCGGGGATTTGGATAACCGGAATATACAGCTTATAGGCAAGCTTCTCAAAATGAAGCCTGGAGAAGTCGTGACTCTTCAGCAGCTGGCAGACAGCCTCTATTTAAGCCCTCCCACTGTCAGCAATCTGCTGAAAGATATAAGGTCATGGTTTGAGGAACGGAACATAAAAATAACAGCCGTACGGAACAAAGGTATATGCCTGATAGGGAAGGAGTACAGCTTCCGGATTGCAATCAAGGACTATATGCTGGATATGCTGCCGGAAATCATGGAGGCGCTCTTTGGAACCTATGCACCGGGAGTGGATGCGGCCCGCATCCGGCGCATGGTCGTGGAAGCGGAAAACGCCTGGCGAATCGAGCTTGCCGACCATTCCTTTAAGATGGTATGGATCATGACCTGCCTCTCTGTTTCCCGAAAAGGTCTTGACGATGGACTTCTTTCCAGCAATATGCACGAGGAAAATATCCAGCGCTATAATGAATATTCCTTTGCCGAATCCATTTACCAGAGGATCGGAAGGGAATATCAGATTAACTTAACAGAGGATGATACCGTTCTACTGGCGGTGTTGCTGCTTTCGGCTAAAAAACTGAAAACTTTTACCGATGTCAGTGACGAAGATTATGCCATGCAGTATGATAAGAATCTGGAGCACTTTGTAAAACTGGTGATCGAAACCATTGGTGATCTGCTGGAAGCAGACATTTCCGGGGACCAGATGCTGTATGAAGGCCTGTTGATCCATATGAGGTCGGCCATATTCCGGATGAAGTATTCCACGGTTGCGGGAGACAGCATAAGCAAGTATGTTAAGAACGAATACAAGCAGACCTTTCTGTCTGCCTGGTCGACCAGCAGCTTGTTTGAGGAGTATTACGATGTACAGGTGACAGAGGATGAACTGGCAGGAATCGCACTTTATATCCAGGCTGCCATAATCCGCAGAAAAAAGGGGAGACCCCTGACCGCACTGCTGGTGAGCCAGAGGGGCATGGCTGCCTGCCAGCTTTCCATTGAGATGATTAAATACAGTATTCCTGAGATCACGGACATACAGGCGGTCAGCCGCCATGATTTTAAATTGTCCCTTCATCCGGAAACGGATATCATTATCAATGGATCCGGCCTGGATTTAGATGATTCCAGGGTGGTTACAGTGGAAGACCGTATAAGCGAAAAGGAAATTGAGATCATACGGCGGAAGGCCGCCCAGGTTTCCAGGCTAAGGAATAAACCGGATTTCCAGTTTAACAGCTTATGCCACCAGTTGTTTGAGGTCGATTTAATCCTGGTAAGGCCTCAGGTCAGGGATAAAGACCAGCTGATCACCATGATGGTGAAGAGGCTGGAAGAAAAGGGAGATGTGACTCAGAATTATCTGGAAAGTGTATTTGACAGGGAAAGGGCTACAACGACTAGTATCGGCAGAGGCATCGCTATTCCTCATGGAAACATGGCAGAGGTGAATGAAGCCCGCATTGTGGTGGCTATTTTAGATAAACCGGTCAAATGGCATGAGGATATGGTTGATACCATATTCCTTCTTGCAACAAAAATGACGTCAAAATTTGAGATAAAAAGGACAAAGCAGTTTTATAAAGATTTTCTGCTGCTTACAGAGAATGACGAGAATATGGAGGCAATGAAACGGTTGGAGTCATCTCTGGAAGTCTATCAGTATTTTATCAAGTAAGGGGAGAAACAAGATGGCAGTAAAAGAGATTCTGGATAAGAGAGTCATTGATTTAAATATGAAAGCAGGTAATAAGGATGAGGTGATCCGCCATCTGGCAGGCCTCTTAAAGAAGGCGGGATACGTGGAGGATCTGGAAGGCTACATTAAGGATGTATATTTAAGGGAAGAGGAAGGAATCACAGGGATCGGAGGACATGTGGCCATTCCCCACGGTAAATCCGATTTTGTGGATAAGGTAGGGATTGCAGTGGGCAGAACGGAGCAGATGGTGGAATGGGAGTCCTACGATGAGGAGCCTGCGGACCTTTTCTTCCTGTTTGCAGTGCCCTCCGATAGTGAAGGTTCCAAAGACCATCTTCGCCTGATTGCAGAATTGGCGGGTAAGCTTGGAAATGAGACCATCATGGGAAAACTGCAGGCTGCGTCTACTTATGAAGATTTACTGGACGCATTTTCATAAAGGAAGATCATGGAGGTTTGGTTATGGAAATGAGAGAGATAGGAAAATCTGGAATCAGGACCAATGCCCTTGCCCTGGGCTGCTGGGCAATCGGCGGCGGAGAATGGTGGGGAGCCAATGACGATGAAATGTCAGTGAAAACCATCTTAAGAGGACTGGAACTGGGGATCCACTGGATTGATACTGCCAGGGTTTACGGCTTTGGACATAGTGAGGAAGTCATCGGGCAGGCGTTAAAACAGACGGACCGCAGCCGTGTCATCCTTTCTACCAAATGCGGACTCCAGTGGTATGACCATGGCGGAGAGGTGCATTTTACAAAAGAAGGCAATACCGTGAGCAGGGATCTATCCCCCAAAGCCATACGGAGGGATTTGGAACTGAGCTTAAAAACCCTGGGAACGGATTATATTGATGTATATTACACGCACTGGCAATGCAAAACCTATGGGAAGGTACCAGTGGCTGAGACCATGGGAGAACTTTTAAGAATGAAGGAAGAGGGAAAGATCCGGGCCATCGGTGCTTCCAACGTGGATCTGACAGTTCTTAAGGACTATGTAGCCGCAGGAGAGCTGGATGTGATTCAGGAAAAATTAAGCATCCTGGACAGGAAAGCGGAAACAGACCTCCTTCCATTCTGCGAAGCAAACGGGATCACCCTTCAGACCTATTCCCCCATAGAACAGGGACTTCTTGCCGGGAAAGCCCCGGATGATTATATACCAGCAAAGGGAGAAGTCCGGGACGGAAAAACCTGGTGGAAGCAGGAGAATATCAGGACAGCAAATGAGATGCTGGCAGGCTGGAAGGACTTAACGGATAAGTACCGGTGCAGCCTTGCAAACCTGTGCATCAAGTGGAATTCCATGGTTTCTCCTAATATCAATGTGCTTTGCGGAGCCAGGAAACTGTCCCAGATCGAGGATACCGCAAAATCCATGGACATTCCTATGTCACAGGAGGACTATTTAAGGATGAGAAGGGATGCGGACAAGGCCATAGGAAAGCAGGTTTAGAAAAATAAATAGACGGAGAGGAATGGAAACAAATGAAAATTGCATTATTAAATGAATTCAGTCAGTCGCCTAAAAACGGGATTATATTAAAGGAGTTAAAATCAGTAGCAGAACCAATGGGGTATCAGGTATATAATACAGCTATGGAAAAACCCCTGTCAGACCAGGATGTGCCTGAGGCATACACCAAGGAAAATCCCAGGCTTACTTATTTGCATTTAGGCATTCAGGCAGCCCTTCTTTTAAATTCAGGAGCGGTTGATTTTGTAGTTACCGGATGCGGTACGGGACAGGGAGCATTGATGTCCTTAAATATGTATCCGGGAGTCGTGTGCGGCTACTGCATAGAGCCAACGGATGCCTATCTGTTTTTGCAGATCAATAACGGAAATGCTTTATCCCTTCCTTTTGCCAAGGGCTTTGGCTGGGGAGCGGAACTTAACTTAAATAATATTTTCACCAGGGCATTTGGTTCCCCAAAGGGAATGGGATACCCGGAAGACAGGAAAGAGGCGCAAAACAGGAATGCCAACCTTCTTTTTGAAGTAAAAAAACAGGTGGCAAAACCACTTTTGGAAGCTCTTAAATCCCTGGATCCCCAAATGGTAAAGGAATGCATGATTCCAAGATTTCTGGATTGCTTTTATGAGGGATGTAAGGATGAAGAAATCAAGGCTTTTGTGGACCAGATGGCCGCGGAAGCAAATGGAAATTAATCATATGTTTTTACTCTATATGAAGTAATTCCTGCAGAAAAATACAAGGTGTCTTTTACGAGAAACATGTACCTAAACGGTTTGTCATGTTACTGGATGGGCCGCCTCTGTTTTCTTCCCCTCTTTTTTGTATTATAATTTTTATATAAAAAGGAGGGCTTTATATGAACAAGAAAATTAAAATTGTAACCATTGGAGGCGGTTCCAGTTACACTCCTGAATTAATGGAAGGGTTTATTAAGAGAAAAGACGACCTTCCCATAAAAGAAATCTGGCTGGTTGATATTGAAGCAGGAAAAGAAAAGCTTGAGATTGTCGGAAATTTGGCAAAGCGTATGGTGAAGGCAGCAGGACTTGACTGGGAGATCCACCTGACATTAGACCGGCGGGAAGCTCTTAAGGATGCAGATTTCGTCACGACTCAGTTTCGTGTCGGCCTGTTGGATGCACGTATCAAGGATGAAAGAATCCCATTATCCCACGGAATCCTGGGCCAGGAAACCAATGGCGCCGGAGGCATGTTCAAAGCGTTCCGTACCATTCCAGTTATTTTAGATATTGTAGAGGACATGAAAGAGTTGTGTCCCGATGCATGGCTTGTTAATTTTACAAATCCATCCGGCATGGTTACAGAAGCTGTTATGCGCTATGGCAACTGGAATAAGGTGGTAGGTCTATGCAATGTTCCCATTCTTTGCAGAAAGATTGCAGCAGGAGCTTTAAAGGAGAACGAGGAGAATCTGTTCTTCCGTTTTGGCGGCCTGAATCATTTTCACTGGCACAGGGTATGGGACAAAGCTGGCGGGGAAAGGACCAATGAGGTACTTGAAACGGCTTATACCAGTGTTGAAAATATGAAAAATGCGCTGAAAAGCTTTACAAGTGCAAATTCAGGAGTGCAGAACATTCCAAATATCTCGTTTTTACCGGAACAGATTTTAAATCTTGGAATTATTCCTTGTATGTACCACAGATATTATTATATTACAGATGACATGCTGAAGGAAGAATTGGAGGCCTTTGCAAAGGGTGAGACCCGCGCCGAACTTGTAAAACGTACGGAGGCTGAATTGTTTGAACTGTATAAGGATCCGAATCTGAGCATTAAACCGCCGCAGTTAGAAAAGCGGGGCGGAGCTTTTTATTCTGATGCTGCCTGCGAATTAATTAATTCTATCTATAATGATAAGCGTACTCACATGGTAGTCAGCACGAGAAATAATGGAGCTATTTCAGATCTGCCCGATGACGTGGTAGTGGAAGTAAGCAGCATCATAACATCAGGCGGCCCGGTTCCGATCTCCTGGGGTTCCTTTGAACCTTCCTGCAGAGGACTGCTGCAGTTAATGAAAGATATGGAATTAACTACCATTAAGGCAGCGGTAACCGGTGATTACGGAACTGCCCAACAGGCATTTACCATAAATCCTCTGGTTCCCAGCGGCAAAATTGCCAAGACGGTTTTGGATGAATTATTAGTCGCTCATAAGGAGCATTTACCTCAGTTTAAAGAGACGATTGATCGTTTGGAAGCTAAGAACAGCTAAGTTTCCGCTTATTTTTAGTACTTCCTGCTGTATAAGGAGTCATTGCATGCTAAGTTAGCTGCAATGACTCCTTTTGATGGTTAAAGATACCCTGTTCATTGAAAATACACCCCTTTTATGTTAATATAAAAAAGACAACTTACAGCTGTAATTGGAATATCAGATTTTAAACGAATCATAAACATAGCGGATTGCGAATATCCGCTTGACTTAATAAATATAAAAGGCGGTAGCGGAATATGATGATGTTTTCCAATCAGGTACTGAACCAGTTTAGTGAACTTGATTATGAGGTTTATAATTTCATATTGAAAAACAATGAGAAGATTCCTTATATGACCATTCGGGAATTTGCAAACGAGGCCCATGTTTCCACAACGACCATTACCCGGTTCTGCAGGAAAGTAAACTGCAATGGATTTTCCGAGTTTAAGATCAGATATAAGATGGAGAAGGAGGGTACAAAGACAATTAAACAGGGATTCGATTCCAGCTCTATTTTAGATTTTTTCCAAAGGATCGAGACAGAATCTTTTCATGAACAGCTTAAGTCTATCGCCAATATTATCGCAGAAAAGAAACAGATCATTTTTCTGGGAATAGGCAATTCAGGAATTATTGCAGAGTATGCCAGCCGGTATTTCTGTAATATCGGGATATTTGCCACAGGGATAAATAATCCCATGTTTCCAATTAATCTGGAGTTTCCAAAGGAAAGCATTATTATCATTCTTTCCGTGGAGGGAGAAACGGACATACTCATTGAGAATTCAGAGATCATTAAGCAGTGCAACAGTACGGTAGTATCGATTACCAACAGTAAAAGCAGTACATTGGCCAAGATTTCTGATTACAATATCTCTTATTATATCCAGAGAGAGCGGACGGTCTATAAGAAGATGAAGGTGGATATAACCTCCCAGTTGCCGGCTGTATATATTGTAGAGGCTTTGGCAAAGTTGGCGGTGCAGAGAAAACAGGGTTAAGAAGTGGTAAAGAAAACTTAACATGAAATAGATTCAGGATAGGGATTTGCTTGTATATCACCACAGGCGATCCCATTTTTTTTGGGATAATTGCATTGAATACCGATGGAATGCTCTTATAAGAGGGCATTATCACCGGTATTTTCACAATGTGCCTATGATTTTTTGTCTCTGGCTTGTACTGGATGAATTACCAGTAATGTGCCGAATCTTAACGAAAAAATAATTGACACATCGTTTAATCGGATGTAGAATGATAAACATTGAAAATTGTTAACATTGTTAAGTGAAGAAAATAGGGGGGTTTTATAGTGAAGGATGGACAGGAAGAGTACATAAAGAAGTTTAAAACGGAATTAGCGATGATGATGGGAAGAAAGCAAAGCCTCCATAGAAACTGTATTCCGGAAGGCGTCACGCGCAGCGAATTCTTTGCACTGCATCAAATATGGACCGGTATGAATGAGAATCCGGAAAAGAAGGGGATTCATGTATCTGATTTGGCCAAGAGGATGAATATTGCATTGTCAGCAACATCCCGGATGCTGAATTCACTGGAGGAAAGGGGCTTGATATACAGAGAAATAGATCCCAAAAGCCGCAGAAATATCTGTGTTTCCTTAACGGAAAATGGAGAAAAACTATGGAAGAAGTGCTCGGGAGGTATGAGTGACCTTCTGGAGCGGGTAGTTATTGGAATGGGAGAAGAGGATGCATGTAAATTAATTGAATTATGGAAAAAGTTTACAGAACTAATGGAAAAAGAAGTGGATTTACTGATGAAAGAAAAGGATATGTGAGGAATAAAGTAGATTGCAGAGGATAAAGACAGATTTAGAAAAGACAGACAGATCTACAAAACGTTTGAAAGAAAGTATTAGAGATGAAAGGAAAGGAGGGAATAAATGTGAAAATATTTTTTCGGTATTTTAAACCATATATTTTATTTTTAGCAGTGTCTGTAGCACTGTTATATAGTCAGGCTACTTGTGACTTATCACTTCCTGATTTCATGTCTGATATTGTAAATAAAGGAATTACAACGGGCAACACCTCTTACATTCTGAAAGTGGGATTTCAAATGTTAGGCATTGCCCTTATTAGTGCCTGTTGTACGATTTTAGTAGGTTTCATCGCCGCCAGAATTGCGGCCGGTGTCAGTCGGGATTTGCGCCAGGACATTTTCGCGAAGATAGAGAGCTTTTCCAATACAGAGCTGGAAAAATACTCTACCTCTTCCCTGATCACAAGGACAACAAACGATATTACCCAGATCCAGCAGTTGATTGTTATGGTGATCCGAATTGTATTTTACGCTCCGATCATGGGAGTTGGAGGCGTGATCCATGCACTGGACAAAAACAAATCAATGTCATGGATTATTGCACTTTCCGTGGCGTTATTGTTAGTAGTGGTTTTTAGTATGCTTGCGGTTGTTATGCCAAGTTTTCAATTTGTTCAAAAGCTCATTGACCGATTAAACCTGGTAGTAAGAGAAAGCCTGGAAGGAACACTGGTGATCAGGGCATTTAACACCCAGCGTTTTGAGGAAAAACGGTTTGAAAAGGTGAATGCAAGGCTGACTGAGACAAATTTGTTTGTCAATAGAGTCACCTCCGGTATGATGCCGGCCATGATGCTGATTATGAATCTGACCAATCTTCTGATCATATGGGTAGGGTCAAAGGCAGTATCCTCCTTCCGTATGGAGGTGGGAGATATGATGGCTTATATGCAGTACGTTATGCAGATCATCATGGCATTTTTGATGATGACCATGATGTTTATTATGATCCCGAGAGCGATCGTTTCCATCAGGCGTGTTGTTGAAGTGCTTCAGACGGAGGCCTCCATTGCAGATCCCATGGTTGCGGCTGATATTCCTAAATCTCCCAAAGGGGTTGTGGAATACCGGGATGTATCGTTCCGGTATCCGGATGCAGATGAGGATGTGTTACATAACATTACGTTTACGGCAATGCCGGGACGTACCACGGCATTTATCGGCGCTACGGGAAGCGGAAAAAGCACATTAGTGAACTTACTTCCCAGATTCTATGATGTGACGTCAGGAGAAATCCTGATTGACGGAATAAATATCAAGGATTGGCCCATTCACCAATTACGGGGGATAATCGGATTTGTTCCCCAAAAAGGGATCCTATTTTCAGGGACAATTGAAAGCAACCTGATGTATGGAGACCGGAAGGCCACCAAGGAACAGATAGAAGAGGCTGCACAAACAGCTCAGGCTACAGAATTTATCCATTCCAAGGCGGATGGCTTAGAGTCCTCCATTGCCCAGGGAGGAGGAAATGTATCCGGCGGACAAAAACAGCGTCTTTCCATTGCCCGGGCACTTGTAAAAAGAGCTCCTGTTAACGTATTTGATGACAGCTTTTCCGCTCTGGATTTTAAAACAGATGCAAAGCTTCGGGCGGCCCTTCGTGAAAAAACCGGTGACAGCGCGATCTTTTTGGTGGCTCAGCGCATCAGTACAATCATGAATGCAGACCAGATCATTGTTTTGGAGCATGGAAGGATTGCCGGAAAAGGAACTCACCGGGAACTGATGAAAACCTGTGAGGTTTACCGGGAGATTGCATTGTCACAGCTTAGCGAGGAGGAATTGAAATGACAGAGAAAAAACCATCCAGTTCCCCCATGGGCCCAGGAGGCGGAATGCATAAACCGGAAAGTGCAAAGGACTTTAAAGGAACCATGCTGCACTTGGTCAATTATTTAAAGCCATATAAAAACTCTGTATTTATCGTAATTCTTTTTGCCAGCTGTTCCTCCGTATTTTCCATTGCAGGACCAAAGATTTTAGGAAAGGCCACGACAAAGCTGTTTGAAGGCCTGATTGCCTGGGCGATGGGGACCGGATTATTGACGGATTTCCGGTATATCCGAAACCGTCTGCTGCTTTTGGTTGTGCTTTATCTGATATCAGCTGCATTTTCTTACTTGCAGAGTTATATCATGTCCGGCATCAGCATGAAGGTCACTTATGAGCTCAGGAAAAATATTTCAGAGAAAATGAACCGTCTTCCCCTTAATTATTATGATACAAGAACTCATGGTGAGATTTTATCAAGGATCACCAATGATGTGGATACGGTGAGCCAGACATTGAATCAGAGTTTGACCCAGATCATCACCTCAGTGACTACACTGGTGGGAATCGTGATCATGATGATATCCATCAGCATCCGGATGACCTTGGTGGCTGTTTTGGTCCTTTTCGTTTCCATGGGCCTGATTATGGGTGTGGTAAAGAAATCCCAGAAATATTTCCAGAAGCAGCAGGAGAGCCTTGGATACTTAAACGGCCATATTGAAGAAATTTACAGCGGCCATAATGTGGTTCAGATATTTAACGGAGAACAGGAAGCAATTGAAAAATTCCGGACCATCAACCACAAATTATATGGGTCAGCCTGGAAATCCCAGTTTTTATCCGGTATGATGATGCCCATCATGACCTTTGTCAGCAACTTAGGCTATGTCGGTGTCTGTTTATTAGGCGGATATTTAACGGTAGAAAAGGTAATCGAGATTGGAGACGTTCAGGCATTTATCCAATACATGAGGTCCTTTATGCAGCCCATTTCCCAGATTGCCAACGTATCTAATACACTGCAGTCCACAGCAGCAGCAGCTGAGCGTGTATTTGAGTTTTTAGATGAGCAGGATGAGGTGCCGGAAAACGAGGCGCCGATCCAGCTGCAGGAGATCCAGGGAAATGTGGAATTTAAAAACGTTAATTTTGGTTATTCGCCCAATACAATGATCATCCACGATTTCTCTTCCGCCATAAATGCCGGCCAGATGGTCGCCATCGTAGGTCCCACTGGAGCGGGTAAAACAACGGTGGTGAAATTGCTGATGAGATTTTACGAATTAAATTCCGGTCATATTTTGATCGACGGTCATGACACCCTGGATTTTACAAGAGGGTACTTACGATCCATGTTCGGTATGGTGCTTCAGGAGACATGGCTTTATAATGCAACCGTTATGGATAATATCCGGTATGGAAATTTTGATAAGACAGATGAAGAAGTCATAGAGGCGGCAAAAGCGGCTCACTGTGATGAATTCATCCGGTCATTGCCGGGTGGCTATCACATGGTGATCAACGAGGAATCCAGTAACTTATCCCAGGGGCAAAAGCAGCTTTTGACGATTGCCAGGACGATTTTAGCGGATCCAAAGATCTTGATACTGGATGAAGCAACCAGTTCCATTGATACAAGAACAGAAGTCTTGATCCAAAAGGCCATGGGTAAATTAATGCAGGGCAGAACCAGCTTTGTAATCGCCCACCGCCTTTCCACCATTCGGGATGCAGACTTGATTCTGGTAATGAAGGACGGCGATATCATAGAACAGGGTAATCATGAATCGTTGTTGGAAAAGAAAGGCTTTTATGCAGATCTGTACCAAAGTCAGTTTGCAGATCAATAATAGAATGGAGAGAAAAAATATGCAGGAAAACAAACATATTAATATTGAGGATCAGGAAATAAAGACAGGAATAGGAAAACTAAAAAAGATCTTAGCTCCCCTGCTGATCATACTGGTGCTTGCCGGATGCGGAGTCGGATATTATATCTATGATTCCAGTGTCTCTTACTTTAAAACCGATAATGCAAAAGTAACGGCAAAGCTGTATTCCATAAAAGCAGTAGCAAGTGGTAAGCTTTTATCATGGGATGTGGAAAATGGGGATTTAGTAGAGCAGGATCAGGTGATGGGGCGGCAGGAGGTTCTTCCTTACATTAGTTCCCCCATTACAGGAACTGTGGTAAAAAATGACGGAGCCGTGAATCAGACGGTGGCTCTGGGATCAGAACTGGCGCAGGTAGCCGATACCTCAAATCTATACATAGGGGTAAATGTGGAAGAAACAGATATCATGAAGGTTCACTTAGGACAGCGGGTGGATGTGAAAATCGATGCATATCCCGGAAAAACCTTTAAGGGGCAGGTGACGGAGATCGACCCGGCCACTCAAACCTATTTTTCCGGTAATATGAGCTTTAACACCAGCGGGGAATATACAAAAGTGACGCAGCTGATACCAATTAAGGTGACGATTGAAAACGAAGAAGATCTTCCCCTTGTTTTTGGGATGAATGCATCTGTTAAAATACATCTGAAATGAAAAGGGCTTACAGGAGGTCGGAAAAGATGAGAAAATTGATCACAGGTTTTATGGCGACGGCAATGCTGGTGGGCCTTCTTACCGGATGTGCGGGAGAGAGTAAACAGACTGAGGTAACCGTAGCGGTAGCGAAATCAGGTAAGGATTTGTCCACCATGGTGTGGCAGGGAACCGTGGAAGCACTCAGCAGTGTTGACGTGATGCCAAACAGCAATGGAAAAATTATAGAGATCCCGGTAAAGCAAGGGGATCATATAAATGCAGGAGACGTTTTGTTCCAGGTAGATAATCAGGATGCAGGGCTTCAGCTGGAACAGGCAAAGGCAGGCTACCAGGCAGCAGAAGCCGCTTTTAAAAATGCAGAGAAGGCAAGCCAGCAAAATACAAGCGTAAGGCCGGCGGAAATTGCCTTTAATACAGCCAGAGATAATTTTAGCCGGATGGAAGCCTTATATTCCGGCGGAGCTATTTCCCAGGCAGAATATGAGGGTGCCAAAGCGCAGATGGATTCGGCGTCCGTACAGCTTCAGGCGGCAAGAAACGGGCAGACAGGCAATTATGAGGTCACAAAGGCCCAGATGGACAGCGCCAGGGCTGCACTGGATATTGTGCAGAAAAAATATGATGACTGCACGGTTACATCACCCTTATCCGGAATGATAACAAATGTTTATGTGGAAGTTGGTCAAATGGTTTCCCCGCAGGTTAAGGCCATGGCGGTGATTGACGAGAGCGGCAAGAAGGTGAAGATTCAGGTGGCCGATATGGACATTGACCAGCTGAAAACAGGAATGCCTATGAATGTCAGCCTTCAGTCATTGGGTGAGAGCTGCCAGGGAACGATCTCCGAGATATCTGCAGTCAGCAATGCTTCCACAGGGATGTTCACGGTAACCGTACAGCTGGAAGAGGCAAGCAAGGTCAGCTATATCGGCATGACGGCGGATCTAAGGGTGTCCGATAATAAGGAAAATACTTCTGTATACATTCCGGCAAAGTGCATCCAGTCTGATGATTCCGGGTCTTTCGTTTATAAGGTTTCAAGTGGAACTGTGGAAAAGACGGCAGTCACAGAGGGGAAGAAAAAGAACGCTTATTATGAGGTATCCCAGGGATTGTCCGAAGGGGATGAAGTGGTAATGCAGAGCAGCAGTCCTTTGGAAGACGGAAAAAAGGTTCATGTACTGACTGTAAAGTAAGCTGGAATCGGGTAAAAGAACATAATAAAAGCACCGCCTTGTATATGCCTGGCCAGTTAAGCATGCATGTACAAGGCGGTGTCAGTTTATAGACGAATTATTATAAATCCTCAATGGAATCCTTCTCAAGATTTAACATTTCATGACATTTAGAACAGGGAAAGTTATTGGCGATGCAGATATCAACATTGCAGGTGGTCGTTTTATTTATGTATGATGCACCCCACTCCATAATTTGAGTCATTACGGGAATAAAGCTCTCCCCAATGCCCGTTATGGAATACTCTACTTTTGGCGGCACTTCCTTATATACTTCTCTATGAATGAGATTATCTCGTTCCAATTCTTTCAGTTGCTGCACCAGGACCCCGCGGGACACATCGGGTATAAGCTTTTGCAGCTCACCAAACCGTCTTGTTTTGCGGCTGACGATCCATAAAATAGTTAATTTCCATTTGCCCATCAATAAATTCTGCGTTACATTTACGGGACATAATTTGTTTGCATCAAATTTATCTGACATCAAATTCCGCTCCTTTTCTGATAGTCATATTTTTATGACTATGTCATAATCATATGCCTACTTGTAAAGCATATCTTATTGTCGTACTATTATATAGCAAAGAAAAACAGCAGTCAATCCCTACGAACATGGAGGATAAGTGAGTGAAAGAAGTTTATGAATTTTTAAAAAAGTGTGAAACATATTATATTGCAACCATGGATGGCGACCAGCCAAGGGTCCGCCCATTTGGCACAGTGGACATATTTGAAGACAAACTTTATATTCAAACCGGCAAGGTGAAAAAAGTATCAAAGCAGATTCATGCCAACCCGAAAATTGAAATTTCCGGTATGGCTGATGGGAAGTGGATCCGCATAGAAGCTGCTGCTATTGAGGATGACAGGGTGGAAGCAAGGCAGCATATGCTGGATGCTTACCCCATTCTGAAGAAAAATTATGGGGCTGATGATGGCAATACCGAGGTTTTTTATCTTAAAAATGCAACCGCAACGATCTCTTCTTTTACGGATGAGCCAAAGGTCATTCAATTTTAACGAAACTACCTGCCCGAATTGCCGTGGCCTTATGGTCAATGGAACCATCCAAGATACCGCTTCGTGCATGCCTGACTGCAAATTGACCGGGCGTGCACAAGGCGGTGTTTTTTTGCTTCCGGAGATTTTTTGGGGAGACTGGACTAACACCGTTTTTAATCACATATGCTTACCGGCTTCTATTATATCGTCTTTAAGCATTTCGTTCATACTCCCGGTACGGTAGCCCAATAAATCCAAGGTAATATATGTAAATCCAATTTCTTTAAACGCGCAATGGATTTTTTCGCGGTTGTCAGGGGAAAGCATGATAGAGAATCCATCCGCGTCTGTTTCGATTCGCGCAAGCTTGCCGTGATAGCGGACCCGCACCTGGCGAAAGCCCATATCTAAAAGAAACTGCTCTGCTTTATCGATCATTGTTAAACGCGGGTTGTTAATTTCCTCACCATAAGGGAAACGGGAGGAAAGGCAGGCAAAGGATTGCTTATTCCATGTCGGCAATTCCATTTCTTTTGAAAGCTGCCGGATTTCTTGTTTGCTCAATTCTGCATAGCGCAAAGGGCTTTTTACGTCCAGCTCCGCAACTGCAATCAAACCGGGACGATAGTCACCGTTATCATCCATATTAGAGCCTTCGGCGACATGGGCGATCCCGTGTTCTTTTGCGACCTTCCAGATTTTTGTGAACAATTCCTGTTTGCAAAGATAACAGCGGTTTGTGGGGTTTTTAGAAAACCCGTCTATCTCAAGTTCTTCAGAATCGCATATGATATGAGCAATCCCTTCTTTTTTGCAAAAAGCGGCTGCTTCGTCAAGCTCTCTCTTTGGGAAAGAGCATGAGCGGGCTGTAACGGCTATGACCTTATTGCCCAAAACATCATGAGCGCATTTTAATAAGAACGTAGAATCGACACCGCTGGAAAACGCGATTGCAACACTTCCTAAATCCTGCAGATAACCTTTTAGTTTTTCGTGTTTTTGTTTTGCCTCCATGATTCTTTATCCTCCTGATTATTGAGCTGTTAGGCAGTTTGGGATCCGGTTATGTAAAATCTCTTATTCTCCACAAAATAAAAAAGATGCCAAAAGACACTTGCGTTACTGCTGTCACGCAAGATACCTTCATGGCATCCGTTTGCTTTTATTGAAAGAATTGCAATCATACCTTCATGATATGAATTTCCATTATTTTACTACAAGCATAAGAATATGTCAATCTATGGGCCAGAGAAATGCTGATAAAAACGTTCCGTCCCCCAATGGGGAAGAAGGAGGCCGGGGATTTAGTTCCGGCATTTATTGCATTCATTGCATTCAAAGCATTCCAGGCATTCCATGTAATGCATATTGGCACACTCCCAGTCCACCACATTGAACCAGTTCTGAATGTATGCTTCCCGGTCATTGTAATGCATTAAGTAATAGGCATGTTCCCAAACGTCTATAGTAAGTACCGGACAAAGGTTTTGGACAATAGGAGTATCCTGATTTGCTGTAGTTATGATTTGAAGCTTGCAGTCTTGGTCTACAGCCAGCCATGCATATCCGGAACCAAAAACAGACAGTGCCTTTTCTTTAAACTCATAAAAAAAAGCCTCTACACACCCGAATTCGGCCACAATTGCATCATAGAGTTTTCCAGCCTGACAGCGTGTTTCGGAGTTTGAGATGCCGTTAAAATAAAAGATATGATTGAAAACGCCGCCTCCGTTATTCCGAATGGACCGCCGAATATCTTTTTTCAGACAGTCTACATTGCAGAGCAGCCTTTCCAGTGACCAGTTATGCAGGTCCGGACAGTCTTTTAAGGTTTCGTTAAGGTTGTTCACATAGGTTTGTAAGTGCCTGTCATGATGGAGACACATGGTCAGAGCGTCGATGCACGGCTCCAGTGCATCGTAAGCATATGGAAGGGGAGGATTTACAAATGGATAATGCTCGTTCATTCGATAGTTTCCTATTTCTGTCATTTGTATAATTATATTCAGAAAATATAAGCATGTGAGGGTAAAAATTAATTTGTTATTTTTTTATTTTAATGTTTGTCTGATAATTAGTGGATAACTTTCCTTGTTTCCCCGTTGTTTTTGGCGTCCATCCTGGAAGAAGTTCCGGAAAGTGGAAAAGTTTAGAAAATAATAAGAATTTTATACTTAAAAAAGTTATATCAGCCCGCTATAATAAAGAAAAAAGAAGTGTCAAGCACAGGAGGGAAACGGGCATGAATAGATTTAAGAGCAAAGTGGAAGAAACAGACGAAACTACAGAAATGGAGCAAATGTCTGATGAAGCCTTTGATAAAGAGTTAGAAAATCTTATGGAAGAGGAAAATACCGGCAAAAAGAAGAAAAAGAAAGGCTCAAGAAAAAAGTGGAGCAAAAAGAGAAAGATCATAACCATTGGAGCAGCGGCCATTGGGGCCTTTTTTATTGCCTTTAAAGTACTTGCAGGGGGCAGCGGCGTAGCATTACCGGTAACCGTTTCACCTCTGGCCAAGGGAGAGGTGGTTGATATGCTCTCAGTCAGCGGCCCCGTCCAGGGAACGGACAGCGTGGAAGTGGTATCCAATCTTCATGCGGAGATCCTGGAGCTTCCGGTAAAGGAAGGGGACAGGGTAGAAAAAGGGCAGGTTCTGGCATTACTTGATGACAAGGACGCAAAAAAAGAAGTGGACATTGCCCAGAACGCCTATGATCTGGCTGTCAGCACCTATCAGGATAAGCAGCTGGAAGCAGAGAACGGATATGCAAAGGCAAAGCAGGATTATGAAACAGCCAAGGCCAATTATAACCGGACACTGGCTCTTTACCAGGGAGGAAGCGCTTCCCAGGTGGAGCTTGAAGCTGCTTCTAATACCATGAACGACGCACAGAGGGAAGTAAGTACATATACATTAAAGAACGGAAGACCTGTGGCAAATGAGTCCTATGCCCTGCAGATCGAGAAAGAGGCCTTTGAACTGGAACAGAAGAAGGAAGCGCTTACGAATACCAAAGTTACCAGCCCCATTGCAGGAACCGTAGTAAGAGTTAACTGCAAGGTAGGCCGCTTTGCGGATAAAACCGACGATGACAAACCCATGTTCATTATCAACAACCTGGATGTACTGGAGATGAAGATCAATGTCAGCGAGTATTCCATCGGAAAGGTAGCCATCGGGCAGCCGGTGGAAATCAGCGCCGATATTTTAAGCGGTGAAACCGCAAGAGGTGAGGTCACCGCCATATCACCAACCGGTGAAGAGAAGGGGAATGGTTCCACGGAGAGAGTCATCCCGACCACCATACGGATCATTGATCAGAACACCCGGCTGATCGCAGGCATTACTGCCAAGGCGAAAATAGAGCTTCAAAAAGTGGAAAATGTATGGGTTGTCCCGATTTCCGCTGTTGTCCAGCAGCCGGATGGCAGCATAGCGATCGCTTGTGTAAAGGATAACACCGTATCATTCATTCCGGTGAAAACCGGGGTGGAGAGTGACATCCAGGCGGAAGTCATTCCAGAGGAAGAAGGGGCCTTAACAGAAGGGCTGCAGGTAATCGATGCTCCGTCCTCCATGCTTACAGAAGGAATGACAGTAACCGTGATTCCAACCGTTCAGTAAGGGGGAGGCAGTATGTGGAAAAAGAAAGAGAAACTTCCCGCTTGTGTAACAGAGAATGTTCGGGAAGATTTGATAAAGCTGGTGGATGTGGTGAAGGTTTATGATACCGGATCCATTAAAGTACTGGGGTTAAAGCGGGTGAACTTAACCATTAAACGAGGAGAGTTTGTAGCCATCATGGGGCAGTCCGGCTCGGGAAAATCAACGCTTATGAATATATTGGGATGCCTGGACCGGCCCACCATGGGACATTATTATCTTGACGGCATTGATACGGCAGAACTTTCTGCTGATGACTTATCGGCAATCAGAAACCGCAAGATAGGATTTGTATTCCAGTCCTTTAACTTAATTGCAAGGACTTCTGCCTTAAAGAATGTGGAACTTCCCATGACTTATGCCCATATTTCCAAAAAAACAAGGGAAGAACGTGCCATAATGCTTTTGGAACGGGTGGGTCTTGGACAAAGATACGAACATATGCCCAATGAGCTGTCCGGCGGACAGCGGCAGAGAGTAGCCATCGCCAGGGCTTTGGCCAATGAGCCGCCTCTCATTATGGCTGACGAACCTACGGGCAATCTGGATACCGCTTCCTCCGTGGAGATCATGGAGCTGTTCTCCCAGCTTCACCGGGAAGGCGCCACTGTGGTGTTAGTAACCCATGAAGAGAATATTGCTGCATTTGCAGGGCGTATCATACGGTTTCGGGATGGGCAGCTGGTCAGCGATTTACCCAATGTCCCTAAAAGTCAGGGACAGGAGGAGGCTGCTAATACGGAGAAAGAGGGGGCGCCATGCTGATAGAAAATATGAGTATGGCGCTTCACGCCATACGGTCCAATAAAATGAGGTCCTTTTTGACCATGCTGGGAATCATCATTGGTATTGGAGCAGTAATTGCTATTGTATCTGTAGGTGACAGTATGAAAAACCTGTTTTCCGATGCCTATAAGGATGTGGGCTTTAACCGGGCCGTTATCATGGTATCCTGGGATGTAACAGATTTCCGCATGACGGATTATTTTACCCGGGATGAGATGGACCGGGTCAGGGAAGTATACCAGGATAAAATTCAGTATATTGACAGCGATGCCAACACCGAGGCAGAGGCCGTCAATGGGCGCAGAAAGGTTAAGTATCAGTTCCAGGGAATTGACTCCAATTATTCCGATGTGCAGCCGCTGGATATTATTTACGGCAGAGCCCTCAATACTGCGGATATCAAAGGGGCGGCAAATCACGTGGTCCTGGAGGATAAGGGGGCAGTGCAGCTGTTCGGTACGGCGGACTGCGTGGGCAGAACCTTCCGCATGACCATAAATAAGGACACTCAGGAATACATGGTTGTGGGAGTCTATCATAAGGATATTTCTCCCATGATGGCCATGCTTTTGGGAAACGGGCAGACGCAGTCAGGATTTCTGCCATATACAGTTCTCACAAAATCCAATGATTACTTTCAGGATCTGAATTTTTATGTCCGGGATGGAGTAGATATGAAAGCATTCCTTGCAGAACTCACCCGGTACGTTGCAAAATTAAAGGGCCGTCCGGAATCGGAGATCCGGACCATGTCAGTGGTAGAGCAAATGGGTAGCGTGAATACCGGCCTTTCTGCCATGGCGGCAGCGGTAGGTGGAATTGCTGCCATCTCTTTGCTGGTAGGCGGAATCGGAATCATGAATATTATGATGGTTTCTGTCACAGAGCGGACGAGGGAGATCGGGATCCGAAAGGCCCTGGGCGCGAGGACAGGAGACATCATGATCCAGTTTTTAACGGAGTCTGCTTTTATGTCGGCCTGCGGAGGGATTATCGGCATCTTTCTTGGAGTAGGTCTCGTGAAAGCAGGAGGAGCCGCCTTTCAGATGACTGTGGTCGTCAGGCCAGCCGTAGTGATCATGGCTGTTGGCTTCTCGGCTCTTGTGGGTATTTTCTTTGGTCTTTATCCGGCTTCCAAGGCAGCTAAAAAGGATCCCATTGAAGCGTTAAGATATGAATAGGAGGGGAGAACATCATGCTGCTGGAAAATATGAGTATGGCAATTCATGCCATTAAGGCGAACAAGATGCGGTCCTTTCTGACCATGCTTGGAATCATTATAGGCATTGGGTCTGTAATTGCCATCGTGTCCATTGGTGATACCATGCGGTTCATGGTATCTGATCTCTATAAGAATGCGGGAGTTACCCTTGCCTATGTCTACGTCTGGCCAAAGGACGGCGGGGATATGAGGGATAGCGACTACTTTACTCTTGATGAAATGGACCGGCTGAAAGAAGTGTTCGGAGATGAAATCAGTTACATAGACAGCAATGCCAGCACAAAAGCAGAGGCCGTTGTCGGCCGCAATAAAGTCAAGTACCAGTTTGAAGGTATTTTCTCCAATTATCCTCAGGTCCAGAAGATCAATATTATCTATGGCCGTAATATAAACGAAGCCGATGTAAAAGGAAGAAAGAATAATGTTGTACTGGAGGCAAAGGGAGCAAAAGAGCTTTTTGGCACGGAAAATGCAGTGGGAAAGACATTCCGCACCACTATTTATGGCAATACGGACGATTATAATGTAGTGGGAGTCTA
The DNA here is from genome assembly GCF_900105215.1 of Lacrimispora sphenoides. Lineage (NCBI taxonomy): Bacteria > Bacillati > Bacillota > Clostridia > Lachnospirales > Lachnospiraceae > Lacrimispora > Lacrimispora sphenoides. The sequence goes on from NZ_FOIP01000002.1 coordinate 308,970, forward strand.
CAGAGAGGACTTAAATCCCTTTGAGGCGATGATGGCGGGAACCAACGCTACCAGGGCCGGATATGTACCGGATTCTTTATTAACCTGGCCCAATGACAACATTTACGGTCTGCGTCTCTATGCAAAAGAAGGAACTGACATGAATGCATTTTCTGAAATGTTCACTTCCTATCTGGCAAAGAACAAGAACCGGAGCAAGGAAGATATCACCTTCTATTCGGTGTCCAGTGAAATGGGAAGTGCGGACACCATAATGGGCGGCTTATCTGCTGCTGTAGGCGGAATCGCAGCCATCTCCCTATTAGTTGGAGGGATCGGAATCATGAACATCATGCTGGTATCCGTTACGGAACGGACCCGGGAAATAGGGATTCGTAAGGCTTTAGGTGCTAAAACAAAGGATGTTTTGATCCAGTTTTTAACGGAATCCGCCATACTTTCCGCCCTGGGAGGAATCCTGGGTGTCGGCGTCGGCGGGGGGCTTGTGTTAGCAGGAGGAGCACTGTTTGGCATGAAGGTGGTCATAAAGCCGTCTGTCATCCTGATAGCAGTGGGATTTTCAGCTTTGGTAGGCTTATTTTTTGGTATTTATCCTGCTTCCAAGGCGGCAAAGGCTGATCCTATTGACGCACTGAGGTATGAATAATAAAAGAGCGCAGCACATCCGCTGCGCTCTTTCATTCATAACAGCGGCGTCCCGCAGTCTTCTGACTTTGCTGAAATCATTCATGATATACCAGAAATGATATAAAATAATAAAAATTCCGTAAACGGCTCGCAAAGTAAAAGGTTCTATGATATAATAGGGTGATATCTTATGGTTTAGTGAGGGAACTATATGCTTAGTGAAGAGAAAATAAAGATCATGACCAGCCTTGCAATGTTTGAAAAACACGAAGGAAAAAGGATATTTCCCATCAACCGGTACTTTAAAAGTGATTACATCAGCAGTAAGCTGTTCCGTTCTTTTTTCAGCTACACCCTGAGCTTTGTTTTATGTCTGGTTTTATGGGAATTATATGATATGGAACAGTTGCTGGGTACCATGGAGTTAAAGGGCCTGACGGCGGCCGGGATGCGAATTGGACTGATCTATCTCGTTGGACTGATCATTTACCTGGGAATCAGTGCTGCTGTATATATGAAGCGATACGAATATGCCAGCCGTGGTACAAAGGTATATTTGGCAAAATTAAAAAGGCTGGACAAGCGGTATGAGGGAAATACCAGACCTTTAAAAAGAACTAAGGGAGGACGAACATCATGATGAGCCTTCTTGTATTTAAAGAACGATTGAAAGAGTTTTATGCCAGGTATGAAATTTATATAACGCCTGTGATCAAATTTCTATTCAGTCTCCTGGCGTTTTCTCTGATGAATAAGAATATTGGCTTTATGACAAAGCTAACGGAGCCATACATTCCATTAGTACTGGCTCTGGTATGCTCTTTTTTGCCCTATGGAGCCATCTCCTTTCTGGCGGCATGCTTTATGCTTGCCCATCTGTCGGGAATTTCCCTTGAGATCACTCTGGTCATGGCTGTTTTTATTGTGGTGGCAGGACTTCTTTATTACGGATTCCAGCCGGGTGACAGTTATCTGCTGGTGCTGACCCCGGTATTTTTCCTGTTAAAGATCCCTTATGCGATCCCTTTGATCGTAGGGCTTTCAGGGAGCGCCATATCTGTGATACCGGTAAGCTGCGGTGTATTTATTTATTATACGCTTTTATATGTGAAGCAGAATGCAGGAGTGCTGACCAACGATATGTCGGTGGATGAAATCGTTAAATTCATGCAGCTCATGAAGGTTCTGCTGTCTAATAAGCTGATGCTTGTGATGGTTACGGCGTTTGCCCTTTCTCTTGTAGTGGTGGCGGTTACCCGTAGCTTATCCATGGATTATTCCTGGATCATTGCCATTGTGGCAGGTACCATTGCACAGCTTGGTGTAATTTTTGTGGGAGATATCGTTGCAGATGTATCGGTATCGGTTATCGGACTCCTGGTAGGAATCCTGTTTTCCATCGTAATTGCAGGGATTTATACATTTTTTGTCTTTGCAGTGGATTATTCCAGGACAGAATACGTACAATTTGAAGATGATGATTATTATTATTACGTCAAGGCAGTTCCTAAACTGACAGTCAGCGCGCCTGACGTGAAAGTTCAGAAAATCAATGCCAGAAAGCTCCAAAGGCCGCAGAGGTAGGAAAATAAAGGGAGGTGGAGACAATAGCAGATTTTTTAGACGGAATGTACTCCTGGGTATCGTTCCTGCCCAGAATATCGAAAACAAACTTAGTTGAAATTATTATCATAGCCGTTCTGCTGTATGAGCTGCTGACCTGGATCATGAATACAAGAGCATGGACATTATTAAAGGGAATTATTGTGATCCTTCTTTTCTATCTCTTTGCATATGTATTCCGGTTGGATAATATTTTTTGGATTCTCAATAAAATTGCTACGCCGGCTGTTACCATGGCGATTGTGATCTTTCAGCCGGAGCTTCGGAAGGCTCTGGAGCAGTTAGGAAGCAAGAATCCCTTTACGGGAATTCTCACCTTTGATGACGGCCGGGATAATTCCGCTTTTACGGATAAAACCATCAACGAGGTGGTAAAGGCTACTTTTGAGATGGCAAAAGTCAAGACCGGAGCGCTCATGGTAATCGAACGAGTGGATTCTTTAAAGGAGATCGAACGAACTGGAATAGAAGTAGGTGGAGTTGTAAGCAGCCAGCTTATTATCAACATCTTTGAGCATAATACACCGCTTCACGACGGAGCGGTGGTAATCCGGGGAAACCGTGTTGCAGCGGCTACCTGTTACCTGCCTCTGTCCGATAATATGAGCATCAGCAAGGAACTGGGTACAAGACACAGGGCCGCAGTAGGTGTCAGTGAAGTGAGCGACAGCATTACCATTGTGGTATCGGAAGAAACCGGGCGTGTGACGGTGGCCCTGGAAGGCGGTCTTAGAAAGATTACAGATGCTGATATGCTCCGGTCAGTCCTTGCAGGTGTAAAACAGGCGCAGGAGGAAGGAAGCAGATTCAGGATTTTGAAGGGAAGGCGTAAGAATGAAGGAAAAGCTGTTAAATAATCTTGGACTGAAGCTCTCGTCTCTGGTGCTTGCCTTTGCAGTATGGATGGCTATTGTCAACATTTCCAATCCCATCATTGACGATTCCCAGATAGTTCCGGTGGAGGCGCGCAATGAGGACGTGCTGGAGGCTGCAAATTTAACCTATGAAAATATGGGAAAGGATTCGGTAACAGTCAGTTATCAGGTGAGAACAAGAGACCGTTCCCTGTTGAGGGCTTCGGATTTTCATGCCTATGTTGATTTAAAGGACTATAACGTAACTGGAGCCATTCCAATCACGGTGGAAATTAATAAAGATAAAGAAAACCTTGTAAAGAGCGATACCATTACGGCTAAGCCAATGGTGATGCGGATCAGAACGGAAGAGCTTCAGCGCAAGAAGTTTGATCTTCAGGTTCAGACCAAAGGAAGCCAGGAGGACGGGTATGAACTGGGAATGATCACCCTGTCACCGGATTATGTGACAGTGGAAGGTCCTGAATCCCAGATCGGCCAGATCAACCATATGGGAATCGAAATTGATGTGGATAATGCCAATGCGGATATAAAGGGAGTGGCTAATCCGGTCTTTTACGATGCCAACGGCAACAAGATGCCGGAACTGGAAAATAAGGTAACTGTCAACAGGCATGAGATCGAATATACGGTATCTGTGCTAAAGGCAAAAAATCTCACGATCAATTTCGAGGTTTCAGGGGAAGTGGCAAAAGGATACCGGTATACGGGATTGGAATCTAACTTTAAATCCGTGCCGGTGGTAGGTACGAATTCCCTTCTTGCCTCCTTGACCAGCTTATCTGTTTCTTCTGATAAGCTGAATATTGACGGCGCCACCTCTGATAAGGTGGTTCAGCTGGATTTAAGCCAGTATCTGCCGCCAAACACCTCTATTGCAGGGGAAGAATATAAGAATGTAACCGTGAAGCTGAAGGTAGAACCATTGACTACCAGGGTATTCACTTTAAAACTGAAGAATCTGGATAAAAAAGGTGCAGAAGCTGATTACGATTACAGTTTTGATAAAGAAACTTCTGATGTTACGGTAAAAGGGCTCAAAGCAGATTTGGATGCATTGACGGAAACGAACTTGAATGCAGTTCTTGACGTAACGGACCAGGAGGCTGGCCCTCATGCCGGAATGGTGACATTTGAGGTTTCAGGAGGATTTGAAGTGGTTGGTTATACACCTTTCAATGTGACGGTAACCCATAAGAATCCTGGACCCGGAACGGATGAAAGTACTACAGCCACTTCTGCGGAAGTGCCTGAGTCACAATGAGAACGTTTGATGAAGGAATGGAGGGAGGGAATTCAGTATGGTTAGTGCTAAAGTTGTTATAAAGAATCCTACCGGCCTGCACCTAAGGCCGGCGGGGATTCTTTGTAAGGAAGCCATGAACTTTAATTCTTCGGTGAGTTTTCGATTTAAGAACACCACCGCCAATGCGAAAAGCGTGCTTAGCGTATTGGGTGCCTGCGTAAAAAGCGGGGATGAGATTACTTTTGTCTGTGAGGGAGCAGATGAGGAGGAAGCTCTGGCAACCATGGTCAAGGCTGTTGAAGAGGGTCTTGGCGAATAGATTAATGATCTAGTAATTAATAAGGAGGCTAATTATGTTTAAAGGAACAAGTGCATCTGCGGGAATCGGTATTGGGAAGGCCGTTAACGTGGAAGAAGCAGAACTTAAGATCAGGAAAGAGGCAATAACGGATCCGGAGGCTGAAAAGGCCCGCTTTCAGGCAGCAGTCAAACAGGCCATGGAAGAGACAGGCCTTCTGGCACAGGATCTGGCAACTAAAGTGGGAGAGAAGGAAGCGGAGATTTTAAATGGTCATTTATTGCTCCTTTCCGATCCAATGCTCACAGGTGAGATCGAAAATTCCATAACAGGGGAGAAGGTTAACAGCGAATATGCGGTTGAAAATGTATGCAATACTTATGCCGATATGTTTGCTTCTATGGGAGACGAGCTCATGCAGCAGAGAGCAACGGACATGCACGATATCAAAACCCGTGTGCAGAAGATACTTATGGGGGTAAGCTCTGTGGATATTTCCGCTCTGCCGGAAGGAAGTGTGATTGTAGCAAGAGATTTAACACCTTCCATGACAGCCGGGATCAATCCGGAAAAGGTAGTAGGTATTGTCACAGAACTGGGAGGAAAAACATCCCACAGTGCAATTCTTGCAAGAGCCTTGGAAATTCCTGCAGTGGTTGCCATTGAGGGATTTTTAGGCCAGGTATCCGATGGAGATGATATGATACTGGATGGTTCTCAGGGAATTGTCATCGTAAAGCCGGAAGATTCGTTAAAAGCGGAGTATTCCGTAAAAAGAGAAGCCTTTTTAAAGGAAAAGAAGGAACTGGAGCAATACATCGGAAAGCCTACTGTGACAAAGGATGGCACGACCATTGAATTGGTAGCCAATATCGGAAAGCCTGAGGATGTGGAAAAGGTTCTACATTATGATGGGGAAGGAATCGGACTGTTCCGTACAGAATTTTTGTTTATGGACCGTACATCAATGCCAACAGAGGACGAGCAGTATGAAGCTTACCGGAAGGTTGCGGTTGCTATGAACGGCAAGCCCGTGATTATCCGGACTCTGGATATCGGTGGAGACAAGGAAATCCCATACATGGGCCTTGAAAAGGACGAAAATCCATTTTTAGGATACAGAGCGATCCGTTTCTGCCTGGACCGGAAGGAAGATGTGTATAAGCCTCAGCTGCGGGCCCTTTTAAGAGCCAGCGCGTTCGGGAACATCCGCATCATGGTTCCCATGGTGACCTGTCTGGAAGAGTTCAGGGAAGCAAAGGCACTTGTCGAGGAGCTTAAGAAAGAATTTGATGAAAAGGGAATAGCATATAAAAAGGACATACAGGTGGGAATCATGGTGGAGACAGCTGCCGCTTCTTTGATGGCGGATGCATTTGCAAAGGAAGTTGATTTCTTCAGCATCGGAACCAATGACCTGACCCAGTACACCATGTCCGTGGACAGGGGAAATGATAAGGTATCCTACTTATATTCCCCGTTAAATCCTGCAGTATTAAGAAGCATCCGCCATGTCATTGAATGCGGACGCAGAGAAGGAATTATGGTTGGAATGTGCGGGGAGGCTGCCAGCGATCCCATGATCATCCCTCTGCTTCTGGCATTTGGCTTAAATGAATTCAGCATGAGTGCGTCGGCTATCTTAAACGCCAGAAAGCTGATCACCGGCTACAGCATTAAGGATTTACAGGCAGTGGCAGAAAAGGCAATGTCCTATTCCACTGTAAAAGAGGTAGAAGATTACATGAGAGAGTTTATTAGTCATATATAATGGACGACCAAAGGGGAAGTGCGGCTGTCGCTAGGGCGGCGGCTGCCTTTTTCCATATAAGACGGCGTTTCTATTATTTGCAAAAGGGGATATTTTGTGATGAGTGTTTATCTGATCAGCTATGGAGCGTCTTTTTTATTTGCAAGAGCAGGTTTCTATTGGCTGTCTGGTATTATATTAATACTGGCAGCTCTTTTCCTGTATTGGCGGGATTACCGCCGAACCGAGAATATCATTCATTTGAGGGGATTGTTTTCTCTGTTCTGGGTAGGAGGAGAAGGCATCGCCTGTTTTAAGCTCTCGGAGCTTTCTTTTGACTGGAATATTATTACGTGGCTCTGCTTTCTGGTTGCATTCCTGGGATTCTGGGTCACCTTTGAATTTTTTGCAAAGCTGCAGGGAGAATCAGGAGGGCAGCGTTCCAGCTGGTTCAGTTTTAAAGGCTATGAAAGGCCTCTGTTTCTATCTATGGTTTTTGTCACCTTTGTATCCCTTGCCGGCTTTATCGTTGAGGCGGCGGTACTGGGATTCATCCCCTTCTTTGTAAAAGGAGTGCCCCATGCTTACTCTACGTTCCATATAACAGGAATTCACTATTTCACTGTATCCTGTGTACTGGTGCCTGCGTTGTCGGTCCTTTATTTTTGCATAGAACAAGGGAGAAACGGCTTAAGGCTGATTCTGGCCATACTTATGGACGTTATCGCATGTTTGATTCCGATTTTATGTGTGTCCAGGTTCCAGCTGATCCTTTCTGTGGGATTGGCAGTTCTCACCTATATTGCGATGGAGCACAGGCTGAAGATCACTTATGGGGTGGGCCTGGCGATCGGTATGATTCCCATTTATGTGATCCTCACCATTGCAAGAGGTCATGATGTCTCCTATTTAAATGGTATTTTTCAGATGAAAAACAGCCAGATGCCCATATTTATCACCCAGCCTTATATGTACATTGCGAACAACTACGACAATTTCAACTGTCTGGTGGAGTGGCTTCCGTCTCATACCTTTGGTCTTCGGATGCTCTTTCCCTTATGGGCGCTTACAGGGCTTAAATTCCTTGTCCCGGCTCTTGTGGATTTTCCCATCTATGTGACAAAAGAGGAATTGACTACGGTTACCCTGTTTTATGATTCCTTTTATGATTTTGGAATCGTGGGTGTCCTGCTTTTTGGATGTATTCTTGGCGGAGTTGCGTTTTTCCTGGTGAAGATGGTAAAGCGTATCCGAAATCCCATCGGCTATCTGTTCTATGCCCAATTTGCCATGTATATGATCCTTTCTTTTTTCACGACCTGGTTCAGCAATCCCTCCACCTGGTTTTATTTTGTGATGACAGGGTTTTTATTCGTTTTCTGTTCGTGGAAGAACAATGGAAGACATGGATGACGTGGATGATAAATAAAAAAAGCTCCTGGAAAAAATCCGGGAGCTTTTTTTATATGTCATGATTAGAAGTCAAACTTTGGGTGTGCCGGAAGGTTCTTTCTCCTCCTTGGTAAGAGCAATGGCAGGGAGTTTTTTCTTTCTTCGCCGGCGGAAGAAGATAATGGCAGTGGCGGCTGCTGCTATGGGGAACCAGAATGGAATCGTAGTAATGATACCGATCGTAAGGCTTAACACGACATTCTTAAAAAGCTTAAGATTGCTTGTAAATCCATTACTTATGCGGGTACCGGCTGATTCCGGAGCAATGGGAGTAAATGTGGTGACCTCCCTGATACTGAGAGAAACCGTACTGTAATCCACCTGATTGTCGTAAAGCTTAAGCTGGGATTCCATGGATTCCAACTGATAGCGTATCTCAGAAAGCCTCTGCTGAAGGGTGATGACCGTATCAATTGATTCCGCCTTTTCAAGGAATTCCCACAGCTTTTCCTGCTCTATTTCCAGAGACTTCTTTCTGCTTTCCAGATCGCTGTACTGCAGTGTGACATCCTGGGTGGACTCGGATTTATTCGTGACATTTCCGTTTGTTTCTACTGTATCGATAAAGCTGTCAATTTGGTTAACGGGAACCCGGACAGTCATATTGGCAAACCTTGGACTCGGACTTCCCATACGGTCCTGCCGGCTGCCTGACATGTCGGACTGTTCCACATTTCCGCCAAGCTGTGTGATTTTGGACTGCAGGTTTGACAGTAGTGTTTCAAACTCATTCGTTTCCACGTTCATGGATATGTTCCGTATAAGCTTTCTTCCAGCCGGAAGCATCTGGCCGCCTCCGGCTTCGCTTGCCAGTGATGTTACCGACTTTTCCCCCGTCTCATTTTCATACTGGCTGTCTGCGCTAACCGAGTCATTTATCTCTGCAGGCATAGCACCCCCATAATCTGATGCGGCGTTCTGGGCCATTGTTGCGGACTTGCTTGAGCATGCACTTAAGCAGAGAACGAACAGAAGAGACGGAATAAATCCCCATTTTCTTATTCTCATTGAACCCCTCCTTTTATCAGCATATTTCTAAGAATCATGTGATATCCTTAGAATAGCATGACGCCTTGACCATTTCAACAAAGGCAGAGGAAGCTTAAGAAAAACTTATATATTTACACATTTTTAATAGTTTCAGATGGAGAAACGTGATAGTGTTTTTTATAGGCTCTGAAAAACGTTGAGTAGTTTTTAAAACCGCTGGCAAAGCATGCTTCGGTAACCGTCATTCCTGTTCTTAACAGATCCCTTGCCAAAGTCAGACGTTTTTCCGTGATATAATCAAACAGAGTGTAGCCGGTTTCCCCTTTGAATAAGTGCATCAGGTGATAACGGCTGATATAACAGGCCTCTGCAATTGTTTCCACGGTTATCTCCTCTGTTAAGTGATTGTTGATGTAGTCCATAATGTTAATAATGCGTCGGTCACCGGTGGAAGGGGGCAGGTATTGTACCCGGTTGGCCAGGGAGGCCCGGTTTAACTGGATCATGAATTCCAGAAAAACCACCTGGCAGTACAAATCTCTGGCATATCCGTCATGGGTACAGGCGTATTCCAGGTTCGCCAATGTGCGGTATATGCCGCTCTTTTCCATGGAATGAATCCGCAGGACGTGGGAGTGAAGCTCTTTCGATTTCTGAAAGCAGGTGCTCAAATCATAGCTGTCGGACCGGTAAGCCAGTAAGAAGCCGGGGGAAAGATAGACGATAATCCGTTCATAAGGCACCGAAGGATCGATGTCAGGCTTGTGAATATCGTTATGGCGGACCAGTATGATGTCGTAAGGCTTCAGTTTATAAGCGCATCCTTCAATCCGGTAAGTTACGGATCCACGTATGAATATGATAATTTTATCAAAATCATGGTAATGGTATTCAAAATCCTGTTTTTTTGTATCGGTCAGATGAAACAGACGGAAATCACTGTTTAAATATCCCCGCTTTTCGTAGTTGTCCATATCAATCTTAATCCTCCTGTATACTGCCTTTTATAATACAACATAATTTGCAATAAAAAAAGCATTATATTGATGGAAATGATAAATAGTGCTGTATATAATGGAGTATATAAAACAAATGTGCAGGAACAGAAGGAAGACAAGAATGAAAATAGTCGTGTTGGCGGGCGGTTATAGCCCGGAAAGAGAAGTCTCATTATCTTCAGGTGCGATGATCACAAACGCTCTGATAAAAAACGGACATGAGGTTTACCTGCTGGATTCTTATCTGGGAGTTGCTGACGGAGAAGCGGTCTGCTTTAAAAGCCTTAAAGATGGTACAGACTTTTCCTGGGAAATCGGAAGAAAGGTACCGGAGCTTGATCGTTTGAGCGAAGAACGAAAGGGGGAAGGATATATAGGAAACCGGGTCATTGAAATCTGCAGGCTGGCAGATGTAGTATTTCTGGCCCTGCACGGAGGGGCGGGAGAAAACGGACAGATACAAGCCGTTTTTGATGCTTACGGCATTTCCTATACCGGAACTGGTTATGAAGGGTGTTTAAAAGCCATGGATAAGCCTATGGCAAAACTCCTGATGAAGGCTTCAGGCATACCAACCCCGGATTGGCGTCTTTATACGAGAGGGGAGCCTTTGGAACCGTTTTCATTTCCCTGTGTGGTAAAGCCATGCGACTGCGGATCCAGTGTAGGTATTACCATGGTGGATAAGGAGGAACAATGGGAGCAGGCCCTTGATTCTGCTTTTGCCTATGAAGACCGGATACTGGCGGAAGTAAAAATTACTGGCAGGGAATTTTCTGTTGGTATCCTGGGAGAAAGGGCCCTTCCCTCAATCGAGATCATACCAAAGTCTGGGTTTTATGATTATGAAAATAAGTATCAGGCAGGCATGACAGAGGAGGTCTGCCCGGCAAGGCTGACAGAAAAAGAGGAGGAGGCCTTGGGTTTTATGGCTTTAAAGGTCCACCGCGCTCTGGGGCTTGGCTATTATTCCAGGGTGGATTTCTTCATGGAGGAAGATGGCAGTCTTTATTGTCTGGAGGCCAATACGCTGCCGGGAATGACGCCTTTCAGCCTTCTTCCGCAGGAGGCTAAGGCTGCCGGAATTTCATATTATGAGTTATGTGAGGATATTGCAAGACACGGGAAAGGAGTTTTATCATGAATATCACATTGGAAAAATACCATGGACTGGGCAATGATTATCTGATTTTTGATCCCAATAAAAATGAATTGGAGCTGACAGAGGAAAGTGTCCGGCTGATCTGCAACCGGAATTTTGGTGTCGGATCTGACGGGCTTTTGGTTGGTCCGATTCTGGGGCAGGATAAGCTGGAGCTAAAAATCTTAAACCCTGATGGAAGCGAAGCTGAGTTAAGCGGCAACGGAGTCCGGATCTTTGGAAAATACTTAAAGGATGCCGGATACGTACAGAAAAACCGCTTTATTGTCAATACATTAAGCGGGCAGCAGACGATCCAGTACTTAAATGAGACCGGGACCAAAATAAAGGTATCCATGGGAAAACTAAGCTTTTACAGCGATGAAATTCCTGTAACAGGACCGAGGAGAGAGGTACTGAATGAAACCATGATGTTTGGAAGCATCCCTTACCGGGTTACCTGTGTGACCATAGGCAATCCTCACTGCGTCATCTGGCTGAATGACATATCAAAGGAACTGGCCTGCCGGATCGGAAAGCATTCAGAAGCAGCTGATTATTTCCCGGAAAAGATTAATACGGAGCTTTTGAAGGTTGTGGACAGGACCAATATTGAAATTGAGATTTACGAACGGGGAGCCGGATATACCCTTGCCTCTGGAACCAGCGGCTGCGCGGCTGCTGGTGCGGCATACCGCATGGGGCTTACAGATCCCAAGATGTACGTGCACATGCCGGGAGGCGTGCTTGAGGTAGAGATTGAAAAGGATGGCAGCGTGCTTATGACAGGAGAAGTCGGTTACGTGGGAAGATTTACCCTTTCTCATGAAATGACGGAGGAGCTGCGGGCGCTCCGGTAAATAAATATAATGATAAACAAAACAGGCACGACGATCACCGTAAACTCAGAGCAGGAGAGAACTGCCCTGTCTGGGATAAACGGAGGATCGTAGTGCCTCTTTCGTGTTCCTGTTTCATGATCTGGGGCTGAACCGGTTGACGGAATTAGCGTTTTCATACTATAATATTACAATAATTTATATGGTCGCAGATAATGTGATGCAGGAGAGGCGGGGGCTTATGAATCTTATGTCGGCTGAAAATGTAGAAGCCGGTATTTACATAGTTAACCAGGATTACAGAATCATTTATCTCAATGATGCGGCTAAAACATATTATCCGGATTTAAGAGAAGGTATGTACTGTTATCAGGGGGTTGGGAAAGGACCAGAACCCTGTAAAGACTGTCCTGGTGCAGGGGGAAAGTCCGGGCATGTGATATTATATAATTCTGCCTCAGAGCTTTGGATGGATGTATCCTCAGGCACAATTGACTGGCCGGGACACAACGGATGCAAGCTGATCATGTTTCGGCCGGTGGCTGTAAAGAATAAGAATCTTTTTTATCATCTGACGGACAACACCGTTTATGATGAGCTTTTTGAATTGAACCTGGCAGCGAATTCCTATAGGATCCTGTTTCACCAGAAAGATAAGTTTAAGATTCCAAAGCTGGAAGGGCAGTTAGATGCCATGTGCCTGGAGGTGGCAGATTTCATGATTCATCCGGAAGACAGGGAGAAGTTCCTGGAATTCTGGGATGCGCCTACTCTGCTGGACCGCCTTCATGCCAATGGAAAGATCATTAGGGGAGAATTCCGCAGGCTGCTGGTGGACGGAAATTATTGCTGGACCAGTGTCATCGCTGTTTTGTTCCGGTGCGGGGATTGCGCGGACCCTATTATCATGAGTTATGTCCAGGATGTTGACATAAAAAAGAAGCAGGAAGAGGAAGATAAGAAAAAACTTAAGGAAAAGCGGGAAGAAACGGATTCCATGACAGGGCTTTTCCGATACGGTCCTTTTTTTGAGAAAGCGGAGCAGCTTTTAAAAGCTCAATCCGGCACAAGGTATTTTATGGTGGCCATTGACATTGAGCATTTTAAACTTTTTAACGAATGGTATGGGGAAGAGGAAGGGGACCGGTTCCTGATAAAGATCGGTAAATATTTAAAGTCCTTGGAACTGCTGTATGGGTCCATCGCAGGGTATATGGGAGGCGACGATTTTGTCGTCATACTTCCGGAAGATATCTCCATTTTAAAAAACCTGGAAGGCGAGATCAATTACTATGCCAGACAATATGGCGGTAATGCAGGATTTCTTCCGGCATTTGGCGTCTACCGGATCGAGGACCGCAGCCTTTCAGTCAGTATGATGTATGACAGGGCGGCCATCGCACTGAACTCCGTAAAGGGCAATTATGCCAAGAGAATAGGCTGGTATGACCCTGGCATGAAACAAAAGATGGAAAATGATCAGATCCTTCTCTCAGAAATTCAGAGCGCCCTGGAAAAGAAGGAGTTTATTTTTTACGTTCAGCCCCAGTGCAATATGCTTACAGGCAAGATCATCGGTCTGGAATCCCTGGTCAGATGGAGGCATCCCTTACGTGGGTTGATCTCTCCTGGAAAGTTCATACCGCTTTTGGAGCAGAATGGGTTTATTACATATCTGGATATTTATATCTGGGAGATGGTATGCAGACAGTTAAACATCTGGGGGAAGGCCGGGAAAAAGCTGATACCCATTTCCGTCAATATGTCCCGCATGGATATCTATGCCATTGATGTCGTGGAGAAATTCAAGGAATTGGTGGGCAAGTACGAGATCGATCCAAAATACTTGGAAATCGAGATTACGGAAAGCGCCTATGCAGAGGATGATGATAAGATGCAAAGGGTACTGGAAGACCTGCGCAGGGCAGGCTTTCCGGTGTTCATGGATGACTTTGGAAGCGGTTATTCCTCACTTAACATGCTCAAAGATGTCAATGTCGATGTCATTAAGATCGACACCAAATTCCTGGATATGAATGAGAACAGCCAGAGCCGTGGAATGGGAATTTTAGAGACCATTGTGAGAATGGCAAGGGTCATGCAGATGAAGATCATTGCGGAAGGAGTCGAAACAAAGGATCAGGTAGATTTTTTAAGAAATATCGGCTGTATTTACGGGCAGGGATATTATTATTATAGGCCGCTTCCTGTGGAAGAAGCGGAGCAGCTCCTGATGCAGGAGGATCACGTGGATTACGGGGGGATCCAGGCCCGCCAGTTGGGGCAGCTGAAACTGGAGGATTTATTTAATGAGAACATCACCAGTGAGGCGATGTTAAATAACATGCTTGGAGCAATCGCCCTGTATGAAGTGTATGAGGACCGGTGCGAGGTTCTCCGGGTAAATCAGGAATATTACCGCATTACAGGAGATAATCCGGTGGATATGGAAGACCGCAGGTGGTTTCTCTTAAACCGGATCTATAAAGATGACAGAGACTGGGTTTTGAATATATTTGAGAACGCATACAGCAATCCGATCCGGGGAGGGGAAGGTATTTTCCGGCAGTACCGCCTAAGCGGGGAACTGATGTGGGTACATCTTCGCGTATTCTTTTTAAGGGAACAGGATGAGCACCGTTTGTACTATGGAGCGGTAAGGGATGCGACTGAACAGATGGAGCAGCGCCAAAAGCTTGAGGCCTCCCAGAAAATATTAGGAGATGTGCTGAGGCTTTCCGGGAGAGACCTTTCCTTTGAGAGGCTGCCCGACCGTCATGCCGCCATTTCCATGATGGAGTCTTATGTGATGCGCCGCCGCTTCCAGCCTTCTGCTCTGGTTTTGTTTGAGATCCTGGGGCCGGAAGATATAAGCAGAAAAGGCTGCAAGGCAGAAAAGCCGATTTTTGCACCTTATGTGGACTGCTTAAAGCGCTTTTTCAGGGAAGATGATATCATCTGCCTGAATGGTGTATATGAAGCAATGGTATTATGCAAGAATATCCGGAGCAGTGATATGGAACATAAGCTTAAGCGGGTGGCAAATGCTTTAACCCGGGAACTTAAGGGAAATGAGAAAGACCCTCTGTTTTGGATCAATACCGCCTTTGCTGTGATCGAGGCTCAGGAGAAGAATTTTGAAGATTGCTGTGATAAGGCAAGATTGGCTCTGATACAGTCCAGTAAGATTTCAGATAGAGAAAGTGTGAAATTGGAATAGACCGCTTCCGGCACTTGTGGTACAATGAGCGCAAGTGAGCGCAAGAGTACGAAGATAAATTCACTTCAGGGAAAGGAATAAGATTATGATAGCAGACAAGATGAGACCCCTCGTAGAAAACAATTCCGCCATCCGTGCCATGTTTGAAGAAGGAAAGAAGATGGCTGCCGTATACGGCAGGGAGAATGTCTATGATTTCAGCCTTGGAAATCCCAATGTGCCGGCTCCTCCGGCGGTAAACCAGGCCATTCTTGACATTATCAGGGAAGAGGAAACCACTTTCATCCATGGATACATGAGCAATGCAGGATTTGAAGATGCAAGAGATGCAGTAGCTCAGTCCTTAAACAGGCGGTTTGGAACTCATTTTCGTCTGGAGAATATCCTTATGACCGTTGGAGCGGCCAGCGGCATGAACGTCATATTAAAAACCATTTTGGATCCCGGTGATGAAGTGGTGGTATTCGCACCTTATTTTATGGAATACGGTTCTTATGTTCGGAATTATGACGGCGTGCTTGTGACAGTACCTCCGGATAAGTCCAGCTTTCAGCCTGATTTAAAGGAGTTTGAACGGCGGATCACCTCTATGACAAAGGCAGTGATCATCAATACCCCCAATAATCCTACGGGTGTGGTTTATTCTGCGGAAACTCTCAGGGAGATCGCAGGCATCCTTATGAAAAAGGAGACAGAGCTTGGTACCCAGATTGTGCTGATCTCCGATGAACCTTACCGGGAACTGGCCTATGACGGGGTGGAGGTTCCTTATGTCACACCGTTTTATCATAATACCATAGTCTGCTATTCTTATAGCAAATCATTATCCCTGCCTGGGGAACGGATCGGATATCTGGTAATTCCCGATGAAGTGGAGGATTCCCCTAAGGTCATAGCTGCCGCCGCTGTTGCCACCCGTGTGCTGGGCTGTGTCAACGCACCTTCCCTTATGCAGCGGGTGATCGTCCGCTGTGTGGATAGCCAAGTAAATCTGGAAGCCTATGACCGGAACAGGGAGCTTCTCTACAGCAGTTTAAAGGAATATGGGTTAGACTGCATCAAACCGGAAGGGGCTTTTTACTTATTTGTAAAATCTCCTGTTGATGATAAGGAATTCTGCCAGTCCTGCAAAGAGCACCGGGTACTTCTGGTGCCTGGAACTTCCTTTGCATGTCCGGGCTATGTAAGGATCGCTTATTGCGTATCCTATGAGCAGATCGAACGCTCTCTGCCTGCATTTAAGAAGATAGCAGAGGAGTATGGCCTTACAGGAAAAAGGGAGGAAGCAGAATGAAGCCATGGGAAGCCAACATCCGCAGAGTTGCCCCTTATGTGCCTGGGGAGCAGCCAAAAGGAGAGAAGTTAATTAAGTTAAATACCAATGAAAATCCCTATCCGCCGTCTCCCGGCGTTAAGCAGGCTTTGGCCCAGATGGACTGCGACTGGTTCCGCAAATATCCGGACCCGGCTGCCACAGTTCTTATTAAAGCCCTTTCAGAAGCTTATGAGATAGAAGAGGACCGGATTTTCGTAGGTGTAGGTTCTGATGATGTGATTGCCGTAGCTTTTATGACCTTTTTCAATTCCGGCAAACCTCTCCTGTTTCCTGATGTAAGCTATTCCTTTTATAAGGTTTGGGCGGATTTATTCCGGATTCCATATGAAACACCTGCCCTTGATGAGGAATTTTGTATCCGGAAGGAAGATTATTACAGGGAAAATGGGGGAATCATATTCCCGAATCCCAACGCGCCCACCGGTCTTCTTATGCCTCTTTCCGAAGTAGAAGATATCATAGCCCATAACCAGGAGTCAGTGGTGATTGTGGACGAAGCTTACATTGACTTCGGGGGAGAAAGCGCGCTAAGGCTGACTGAAAAATACGAGAACCTCCTGGTGGTGCAGACCTTCAGCAAATCCCGTTCCATGGCCGGAATGAGAATCGGTTGTGCTTTCGGGCATCCGGATCTGATCCGTGCACTCAATGATGTGAAGTATTCCTACAATTCCTATACCATGAATATTCCTTCCCTGGTTTTGGGAGCAAAAGCCCTTGAAGATGACAAATATTTTAAGGAAACTCTGGATAAGATCATATACACAAGGGAACAGGCCAAGAAAAGGCTTGGGGAACTTGGATTTACTTTCCCGGATTCCATGGCAAACTTCATCTTTGCCTCTCATAAAGAACGCAGGGCAGAGGAGATCTACAAGGCTCTCCGGGAAAACGATATTTATGTCAGGTATTTTAATCAGCCAAGGCTTGACAATCATTTGCGTATTTCCATAGGAACGGATGAAGAGATGGAAGGGCTGTACACTTTTTTAAAAGAATTTCTTTAGATTTTTTTCGTTTGCCAGAAAGGCTTTTAGGTAGTATCATATAATGGGTGATTAAAATGGAAAAAGTTAGAAAGTATTGCAGACTGATTCTCAATATTGTTATACCAATTTTATTTATATACTTGATTTGTGTATGGGGACCGAGGATTTTAAATTTCTTCCTTCCCTTTGTCATTGGCTGGATCATTTCGGTCATTGCGAATCCTCTGGTGCGCTTCCTGGAGAAACGTCTGAAGATTGTCAGGAAACACAGTTCTGTGCTCATCGTAGTTGCAGTGCTGGCCCTTATTATTACGGTGCTTTATTTCATGATCTCTAAGCTGGTTTATGAAGCTGCCGGATTTGCAAGAGATATTCCAAAGTATTATGAATCTGCCTGGATTGAGACCCAGAAGCTGCTTTTGCAGGTGGAGAGGCTTTTGCAGTTTTTGCCTCAGAACATTCAAGATTCTGTGAACCAGTTTTTTACCCATATGGGCGAATATTTAAATGTAATGGTTCAGAAGATCGCTTCTCCTACGGTGACGGTGGCGGGAAATGTGGTAAAGAGCATTCCGGCAGCTTTAGTTTATACAATAGTTACGATTTTTTCCTCCTATCTGTTTATTGTGGATCGGGATAGGATTATGGAAATACTTCGCCGGTATATACCGGAGGGAGGGACAAAATATTACCAGTATCTTAAAAAAGATGCAAAGCGTCTGGTGAGCGGTTATTTTCTTGCCCAGTTTAAAATCATGTTTGTTATTGCTGCAGTACTGGCTGCGGGATTTCTGGTACTGGGAGTAAAATATGCGCTTCTTCTTGCAGTTATCATAGCGCTTCTAGACTTTCTGCCGATATTAGGAACCGGAACCATTCTGATTCCATGGGCATTGGTCCGCCTTGTTGCAGGAGAGTATGCCTTTGGTGTCGGCCTGGTGGTCATTTATGTTCTGACTCTGGTATTAAGGCAGGTCATACAGCCAAAGATCGTAGGGGACACCATGGGACTTGACCCCCTCATGACACTGCTGTTTTTATATTTGGGATTTAAGATCAGTGGGATTGCCGGTATGATTTTAGCGGTGCCCATTGGTATGCTGTTTTTAAATCTATATGAATTCGGAGCCTTTGATTCTATTATTAACAGCGTGAAAACTTTGCTCCATGATATAAATGCGTTTCGCAGGGGACCGGATTAAATACCCTGTGGGTATACTGTATGCCAGGAAAGCATGAACAGGAAAGAGGAAATGATGAATAAGAATACAAAGATAAGAATAGCCTTATGTCTTGTTGCCGGACTGATGACGTTAAAAGCCACGGCTGTGCCGAAGGAAGGATTTTCTGCGGAGGCATGGAAGCTGGAAAACGGACAATATGTGGATGCCTCCGGTATTCCCATCGCAGGCGCGCTGGAAAAAGGAATTACCGTATCAAAGTACCAGAACCGTCAGAATGGCTTAACCGGCGGAATCGATTGGAAGAAAGTGGCACAGGATGGAATTTCCTTTGCCATGGTGCGGATCGGTTATCTCAATGACATGGATCCTTATTATACCGTAAATATGACAGGCGCAGCGTCAGGCGGGCTTAAGACCGGCGTGTTTTTCTATACCCAGGCTCTTGATACCCAGACTGCGGTAGAGGAAGCCAGGTATGTGCTCCGGATGGTGAAGGATTACCAGATTTCCTATCCGATTGCATACGATGTGGAATCCCAGTACCTGCTTGATAATCATTTATCAAAGCAGCAGATTACGGATAACATCAATGCATTCTGCAAGACCATTTCAGACGCAGGATACCGGCCGGTGGTTTATGCCAATAACAAATGGCTGACCAATTACATTGATATAAACCAGATCCCGTATGATGTCTGGTATGCCAGATACGGTTCTGTCAATAATTACAAGAACCGTACCATTTGGCAGTGTACGGACCAGGGAAGAGTGGAAGGAATCGACGGCGATGTGACCATTGAATTTTCCTTTGCGGATTACAGTGCACTGATCCCTTCGGAAGGCTGGAAGATTATTGACGGAAACCAGTATTATACTAAAAATTATATAAAGCAGACTGGTTGGATCCAGGTGGGAGGCACCTGGTATTATCTTGATTCCAATGGTATCATGATTCATGATACGACTATGGATATAGACGGAGTTACCTATACCTTTGGCTCTGACGGAGCCATGGTTCAGTGACCGGATTAATGGAGTTTTGACGTGAAGACAGAAAATAATTTAGATACGGATCAAATAAAAGGACTGGTATGGAGACTGGCGATTCCCTCCATGCTTGCCCAGTTTGTCAGTGTTTTTTACAGCATTGTAGACCGAATGTACATAGGAAACATCGCCGGAATAGGCGAGATTGCTTTGGCAGGAGTAGGAATCTGCGGGCCAATTGTGACCATGATTTCTTCTGTTGCATTTTTAGTAGGAGTAGGCGGCTCCCCCTTAATGAGTATCCGCATGGGAGAGAAAAACCATCGGGCAGCAAGTCAGATTCTTGCAAACTGTTTTTTACTTTTAACGATTTTATCGGTGGTGATCACCGTTCTTTCCTTTATGGGAAAGGGAAGGCTTTTGATGTGGTTTGGGGCCAGCGAGGCTACCTTTTCCTATGCCAATGATTACATTAGCATATACTTACTTGGCACTATTTTTGCCCTTTTGTCTACGGGGATGAACCAGTTCATCATTTGTCAGGGCTTTGCAAAGGTCGGTATGAAGTCGGTTCTTTTGGGGGCCGTTTGCAATATCATTCTGGACCCGGTGTTTATGTTTGTGTTTGGTCTGGAAGTAAAGGGAGCTGCTATCGCCACAGTTTTGTCCCAGATGGCTTCCTGCATCTATGTGCTCCGGTTTTTGTTTGGAAACAAGCCCCCTATCCGGATCACTTTTGGCAATTACGACTGGCAGGTTATGAAGCGCGTTCTGGTGCTGGGCCTAAGCCCCTTTCTTATTATTGCATTTGATAATATTTTGATAATATCTTTAAATATGATGATCCAGCGTTTTGGCGGAGAGGGCCAGGGAGACATGCTCCTTACCTGCATGACCATTGTGCAGAGCTTTATGTTAATGGTTACCATGCCGCTTGGGGGAATTACCGGCGGAACCCAGACCATCTTAGGCTATAATTACGGAGCCGGAAGGCCTGACAGGATTAAAAAGGCAAGCCTTCATATTTCAGGTCTGGCCCTTGGTTTTACTACCATCATGTTTATCCTCGCTCATACGGTTCCCAAGTATTTTGTCCTCATCTTTACGAAGAATGAGGCTTACGTGGAACTGACAGTATGGGCAATTAAGATTTATACCATGGGCATCATACCTCTGGCCCTGCAGTATGCGGTTGTAGACGGATTTGTGGGGATGGGAGTCGCAAAAGTTGCAATTTCTCTTTCCATGTTCCGGAAGGTGATATTTTTAGGCGGTGCTGCCCTGATTCCGATCTGGTTTGGAATCGATAAGATATTTTATACGGAGCCTGTTTCAGATTTTATCAGCGTAGCCGTGTCGCTGATAGTGACTTTTTTGGTGTTTGACCGGGTCATTAAAAAAGACGAGGCGGTAAACAAAGGATCCTGAGAATGGAGGTCGTTTTTATGAAGATTGCAGTAACTTATGACAACGGAGAAATATTCCAGCATTTTGGAAAAACAGAGAAGTTTAAGGTGTACCAGATAGAAGAGAAAAGAATAACATCTGCGGAAGTGGTTAATACAGAAGGAAACGGACATGGTGCATTGGCAGACTTCTTAAAAGGACTTGGCGCTGATGCCGTAATTTGCGGGGGAATTGGAGAAGGTGCCAGAACCTCTTTAGGTAAGGCTGGGATCCAGTTGTATCCTGGAGTGACCGGTACAGCTGATCCTGCGGTGGAAGCCTTATTGGACGGCAGCTTAGTTTATAACCTGGATGCGTGCTGCAGCCATCATGGAAAAGATGGGCACTAAACCATAAAGAAAGACCGGGGAGCAAATGGAATCTTAAGATTCCGTCTGCTCCCCGGTCTTTTTGTTTCGGCTTAAGAACCGGTCGATTGGTAACGGGACAGTCCGAAATTCCATAAAAGGCCGGCCGGTATCAGAAAGAGGCAGGCGGCCAGAGGAAGCAGGCTGTACCATGAATCAGAGGTCCGTCCTGTTAAATATAAAAAGGGATAATACTGAAACAGGGCAAAGGGAACCAGGTAAGTACAGATGGTTAAAAGGGTTTTCCCATAGATGCCGATGGGATATTTCCCATATTCCCTGGCTCCGTCCGTGAATATGTTCATAAATTCCAGGCCCTCCAGGGTAAAAAAACATATGGAGGCAAAAATCAGAAAAATGGCTGCAAACACCGCCACCCCGCCTATGATCATGAGGACAACGGTCATAATGCGGACAGGGGTCCAGATGATGGAGCTGGAATAAAGGCCGTAGATAAGCATAACCACAGCCTGTAAAAGCCGGCCGATTCTGGTCAGCTCTATTTTGCTGCAAAGGACAAGAAACAGGCTGCCCCTTGGCCGGAGTAGAATGCGGTCAAATTCTCCGTTACCGATGATGGTTTCAAAGGTGTCCAGGCTTCGGAAGATGGTCTCAGCAATAGTAAAAGCCATCAATGTAATGGAAAAACAGAGCAGAACCTCTCCGTAGGAAAAGCCCTTTACTTCTTTAAAACGGTCCATCATAAAACGGACTCCAAGAAATATATTAAAGGATACTAAAAACTGTCCTATGGTGGTTAAAAGGAAAGAAACCTTATGCTGCATCATGCTTTTTAAGTGTATGAGAAGATATTTTTCGTATAACCGGGTTGAATTCATCGTATCCCTCCTTTCAACCGCCCTGGATCACAACACGTTTTAAGGCATTGCGCTCCATGACCTGCCCGATAATAAGGAACACCGCCAGCCAGAATACCTGTCCCAGAAGGCTTGCGTACATATCATGTCCTTTTAAATCACCGCCGAAAATCCGGAAAGGGACATTCTGGGCCGATGCAAAAGGCAAAAAGTTCACAAATTCCCTGATCCTGTCCGGCAGGAATGGAAGGGGGATGATCGCACCGCTTAAGAATTCGGAGAGGGAGGTGACGATCAGTTTGATTCCCTGAGAGGAAATGGTGTAAAAAACGGACATATATACCACCATGCCAAAGGCGACTACAAAAAGAAGTCCCAGGGTCATAGACAAAAGGGTAAAAAACCAGGTATGGAAGCTTCCTGGAAGTGTGAGCCCGTAAGGAGCAGGCAGCAGCCAGGCAAAAACCAGAATGGGCATGCACCGCAGGACTGCTTTGGAAAGGCGGACAGCCAGACCCCTGATAAACCACATATGGTAAAGACGGACGGGACGGCATAATTCATAGGCCACGTTTCCGGTAGTAATGGAATTAAATAGCTCAGATTCCCAGAACCAGGTCATATAAAGGGCCAGAAAAGCCTGCTGAAGCCATATGTAGGTGGAAAGAGCCTGGAATTCCATGGGGAAGCTTTCCGGAGCGGCCTCATAAAAAGCCCGGAATAAAAGAATCTCCATAGTTCCCCATACGAACTGGGTAACCATGCCGGAAAGAGCTGCTGCCCGGTATTGAAGTCCGTGGATAAAACGGATGCGGAAAAAGGACCAGTATTTTTTCATGATTTCTTCCTCCTATATCCGGTAATCCTGGTAAAGGGCGGCAATGATCTCATCTAGTGTGGCCTCTTCTCTGGGACGGTGGGACTTTAAATCGGAGAGGGTGCCATCTAGTAACAGCCGGCCTCTACCAATTAAGAGGACCCTGTCTGCCAGGGCATCGATGTCCTGCATATCATGGGTTGTAAGGAGGACCGTTGTCTTGTGCTCCTTGTTCTGCTTTCGGATGAAGTCCCGGACCGCAAGTTTGGATACTGCATCCAGACCAATGGTGGGTTCGTCCAGGAATAGGATCTTAGGTCTGTGGAGAAGGGAAGCTGCAATTTCACAGCGCATCCGCTGGCCCAATGAAAGTTGTCTGGCCGGAGTGCGTAAAAGTTCGCCTAAGGATAAAAGCCCGGTCAGTTCGTCAAGGGTTTCCTGGTATTGGTGTGTGGGAATTTCGTAGATGTCGCGGAGCAGCTCAAAGGAATCAAGAATGGGGACATCCCACCAAAGCTGGCTGCGCTGGCCGAAGACAACGCCAATGTCCTTTACATGTTCCTTGCGTTCCTTCCATGGGATGCGGCCATTGATCTTGCAGGTGCCGTTATCCGGTGTCAGTATTCCGCTGAGAATTTTGATGGTGGAGCTTTTACCTGCTCCATTCGGTCCGATATAGCCTACCATTTCTCCGTCTCCTATGGTAAAGGAAATATCGTTAAGAGCTTGGATGAGTTCCATCTCTCTGTGAAAAAGGGCCTTCACTGCTTCTGAAAAGCCGGCACTTCTTCTTGCGACCTTAAAGGTCTTGTTCATGTGTTCCACTTGAATCATATAAGTTCCTCCTGGTAGTAATATTTGTGAATCCGTTCGTTCCGGCAGCGGGCAGCTCTTTGTAAAAAAGAAGCTTGTCATAACCAGTCAGAGGATCCTAATATCTTTCCAAGCGGTGAGCGCCATTGGGGAAACCAATGGAAACGCTGCTCTCCGGAATCCGTAATTTTCTTCTTCCGGGGACTCTACCGTGGTATCAATATTCTCTTTTCCTGAATGTCAGATGTGAAATTAGATTGGAAAAGGACCTTTAGTCTACCACCGCCGATAATAGCTGTCAAGTGAGGAGGAAAAATCTCTTGACATTTTATAAAAAAGTGATAATATAAACATATGAACAATTATTCATATATTAATATGAGGATCAAGGAGGTACCAAATGGAGCAGGATAACAAAAAGAACATTCGGGATTGTGAGATCGACCAATGCGATTTTATCTGCGTTCATGAAAACGTTGTGAACCAGGTGCTAAAGGTCATGCCCCAGGATCAGGAACTTCTTGATCTGGCGGATTTCTTCAAAGTATTTGGTGATGCTACCAGAATAAAAATACTCTATGTTCTCAGCCAGTCGGAGATGTGTGTGTGCGATATCGCTAATCTTTTAAAGATGGGGCAGTCAGCCATTTCCCATCAGCTTCGGGTGTTGAAGCAGATGCGCCTGGTGAAGTTCCGCAGAGAAGGAAAGACCGTATTTTATTCTCTGGCCGACGGCCACATCGAGTCAATTCTGGCTCAGGGGATGGAGCATATCAATGAGTGATGAAGACGCTAATAAAAAACATAAAAGGAGAGAATAGTTATGAAAAAGATTATTAAACTGGAAGGTTTATGCTGCGCCAACTGTGCGGCTAAGATTGAAGAAGAGGTAAAAAAACTGGCTGGTGTGGAAAGTGCATCCTTAAGCTTTATGACTCAAAGGATGACCATGGATATAGAGGACAGTAAGTCGGAGGAAATCGTAGAGGCAGCCAGAAAGATATCAAATAAGATTGAACCGGAAGCAGAATTTAAGGTACTTCGGTAAGAACAAAGGAGCAGCTATGACAAAGAAACAGAAACGGATGGCAATAAGACTTTTAGCCAGCGCCCTGTTTTTTGCAGCAGGGATGTTTGTGGAAGGAAAGGTTGCCTGGGACTGGTTATTCTTTTTGATCTCCTATCTGGCAGCAGGTTATGACATACCTTTAAAAGCAGCACGGAATATTATGAACGGCCAGTTTTTTGATGAAAACTTTCTTATGTCAGTGGCAACCTTCGGTGCCATCGGCATAGGTGCTTTGGAAGAAGCGGTAGGAGTTATGCTGTTTTACCAGGTAGGTGAACTTTTTAATGACTATGCGGTAAATAAATCCAGAAAATCTATCACCGATCTTATGGATATTAATCCGGAATATGCGAACCTTATTAAGGATGGGAAGGAAGAGAAGGTTGACCCTTATGAGGTTTCCGTTGGAGACAGAATCGTAATAAAGCCGGGAGAAAAAGTACCCCTTGACGGTATCGTCGTAAAAGGGACCGGAGGACTGGACACCAAGGCCCTGACTGGGGAATCCATGCCGGTGGAAGTGAAGGAAAACGACGCCATATTAAGCGGTTCCATCAATTTAAACGGTGTACTGGAGGTTGAAGTAACAAAGCTGTTTGATGACTCAACGGTAGCAAAGATCCTGGAGCTGGTGGAAAATGCCAGTTTCAGAAAAGCAAAAGCTGAGAACTTTATTACCAGATTTGCAAAAATTTATACACCGGTAGTAGTGAGTCTGGCACTTATTCTGGCAGTGATTCCGCCTCTGTTTTTTGGCGGTGAATGGGGCACCTGGATTTACCGTGCCTGCAGCTTCCTGGTTGTCTCCTGTCCGTGCGCCCTGGTGATTTCCGTGCCTCTTAGCTTTTTTGGAGGACTGGGAGCAGCGTCCAGGCATGGGATTCTCATGAAGGGAAGCAATTATCTGGAAGCCATGGCTTCTTTAGATACGGTTGTCTTTGATAAAACTGGAACTCTTACAACAGGGAAATTCCAGGTGACAGATGTAGATCCTTTAGAAGGAACAAAAGAAGAGCTTTTAAGGCTGGCGGCTTATGGCGAGTTTCATTCCAACCATCCCATCGCTTTATCGGTAAAGGAAGCTTACGGAAAGTCTGTTGATGAGGCATTGATCGGCTGTGTGGAAGAGATTGCAGGATATGGCATCAAGGCAGAGCTTAAAGATGGGGAAAGAATACAGGAGCTTTATATCGGCAATGCAAGGCTTATGAAGCAGAAGGGAATTGAAATCACTGACCAGGGGCCTGTGACGGGAACCTCCCTTTATGTGGCAGATGGAGGGCGTTATCTTGGTTCCATTACCATATCCGATACCATCCGGGAGGATGTGCCCATGGCCTTAAAAGGGCTAAAAGCAGCCGGAGTCAGGAAACTGGTAATGCTGACTGGCGATAAGCCGGAAGTTGGTCAGGCGGTTGGCGAAAAGCTGGGGCTTGATGAGGTTCACGGCGGACTGCTTCCCGGTGACAAGGTAGGAAAGGTAGAGGAACTGCTGCGGGGAAAACCGGAAGGACATAACCTGGCCTTTGTGGGTGACGGCATCAATGATGCTCCGGTCCTTGCCCGTGCCGATGTTGGAATCGCTATGGGAGGAATCGGCTCCGATGCCGCAGTGGAAGCTGCGGATGTGGTGATTATGACGGATGAACCGTCAAAACTTATAGACGCCATTGCGATTTCAAGAAAAACCGCAAGAATTGTAAGGCAGAATATTATTTTCGCCATTGGAGTGAAAGTACTCATTCTGATATTATCGGCGGCCGGAATAGCGACTATGTGGGCAGCCGTATTTGGAGACGTAGGCGTCTCGGTGCTTGCCATATTAAATGCCATCCGGGCTTTAGCATATCAAAGTAATCAATAAAAAATATTGACAAATTTTTTTCTAGCTGTTATATTTTACACATATGACGGGGTGGTGCAAAGATGGTCCATTGATGTGAGACTGTATTTGCCTACCCCTTTTCCTATTTCAGGAAAACGTGTTTCTTATGGTTTTTAAGAAGGGAGAAAGCATTATGAACAAGTACAGCAAAGAAGATATATTCCGGATTGTAGAGGAAGAAGACGTGGAATTTATCCGGCTTCAGTTCACTGATATTTTCGGTATGCTGAAGAACGTTGCAATTACCAGAAGCATGCTTGGGAAGGCTTTGGAAAACCGCTGCATGTTCGATGGTTCTTCCATTGAAGGCTTTGTAAGAATGGAAGAATCCGACATGTATCTATATCCGGATCTTGATACCTTTGAGATCCTGCCATGGCGTCCCCAGCAGGGTAAGGTTGCCCGCCTGATGTGCGATGTGTACTGTCCGGACAGGATGCCTTTTGAAGGAGATCCCAGGTTTGTGCTGAAAAAGGTGTTAAATAAAGCCAGAGACATGGGATATGAATTTCACGCGGGTCCGGAATGTGAATTCTTCCTTTTCCATATGGACGAAGAGGGACGCCCCACAACAGATACCCATGAAACGGCAAGCTACTTTGACGTGGCTCCCATTGACTTAGCTGAGAATGTCCGCCGGGATATGGTGCTGACTTTAGAGGAAATGGGATTTATGATCGAAGCTTCCCATCATGAAATTGCACCGGGACAGCATGAAATTGATTTTCAATACGCAGAGGGAATGGTGACGGCAGATAACATCATGACTTTTAAGATGGCGGTAAAGACCATAGCCAAGCGCCACGGACTTCACGCAACCTTTATGCCAAAGCCAAAAGCAGGGGTCAATGGCTCCGGAATGCACATTAATATGTCCCTGTCTGATTTAAATGGCAGAAATATGTTTGAGGATGAGGCAGATGAGCTGGGCTTAAGCAGGGCTGCCTACCAGTTTATAGCCGGAATCCTTTATCATATGAAGGGAATGACCATACTCACCAATCCCCTGGTCAACTCCTACAAGCGTCTGGTTCCCGGATACGATGCTCCGGTTTATATTGCATGGTCGGCAAAGGCAAACAGGAGTCCCCTGATCCGAATCCCATCTTCCAGAGGAGCGGGCACCAGGATCGAACTTCGCTGCCCGGATACTGCCGTTAATCCGTACCTGGCTCTGGCCGCCTGCCTGGCTGCCGGTCTTGACGGGATCGAAAAAGATATGACTCCGCCACAGAGCGTTGACCGTAATATATTCACCATGCAGCCGGAGGAAATATTGGAAAAAGGCATTGAACATCTGCCAGAGACCCTGGGTGAGGCCATCGAGGCCTTCCGGAAAGACGATTTTATGAAAGAAGTGCTGGGCGAACATATCTACACCAAATACCTGGAAGCCAAGGAAACCGAATGGCATATGTTCCGGGTGCAGGTGACGGATTGGGAAGTGGAAGAATACCTGTATAAGTACTGATGATTCCTGTTTTCTGATACGGTTATCTGGAGGTGAGAGTGTTTGACCAATGTGATAGTGGCATTTTCCAGAGAAGAGGATGCAAAAAATATTAGAAATATTCTTGTGAGAAATGGCTTTGCGGTGGCGGCGGTCTGCACCTCCGGCGCCCAGGCGGTAAACAGTGCTGATGAGCTTGGCAGCGGAATCGTAGTATGCGGCTGCAGGTTTGCTGATATGGTATTTCATGAGATTTACGAATGCCTTCCGGGAGGCATGGAGATGCTCCTTCTTGTGTCGCCGAGCCAGTGGAGCGGCAGAGTGTCTGAGGGCGTGGTCTGCCTAAGTCAGCCCTTAAAGGTACAGGACTTAGTAAGCACTCTGGAAATGATGGTAGAATCCCTTACAAGAAGGCGGAAGAAATTAAAAAGCCAGCCAAAAGAACGGAGCACAGAAGAAAAGGAAATAATCAGACAGGCAAAGGAGCTTTTGATGGAACGAAACCATATGTCCGAAACAGAGGCGCACCGTTACATCCAGAAATGCAGCATGGACAGCGGTACCAATATGGTGGAAACCGCCCAGATGATCGTGAGCCTGATCAATCGATAGCTATGGGAGAGAATGATGAAATTTACAAAAATGCAGGGAATAGGAAACGATTACATTTATATTAATTGTTTTGAGGAATCCGTGGAAGATCCGGCGGAGCTTGCAAGAAAAGTCAGTGACCGCCATTTTGGGATCGGATCGGATGGACTGATTCTCATTTGTCCGTCAGAAACGGCGGACTGCCTCATGCGAATGTTTAACGCCGACGGTTCGGAAAGTCAGATGTGCGGCAATGGCATCCGTTGTGTAGGGAAATATGTTTACGATCATCATCTGGTGGATAAAACGGAATTCGATGTGGAAACCGGAGCAGGGATCAAACACTTAAAGGTTAGGCCGGAGCATGGCAGGGCTGTTCAGATTACGGTGGACTTGGGAGTACCGGAGATCACCAGCCAGGTGCCGGAGTTAATTCGCATGGAAGGAAAGGACTATGAGTTTATCGGTATATCCATGGGCAATCCTCATGCCGTTTACTACATGTCTGACATTGACAGTCTGGATCTTCAGGCTATGGGACCTGCCTTTGAAAACCATGAGCGTTTTCCAGAACGCACGAATTCCGAATTTATTGAGGTGGTAAGTCCTGAGTACATCCGTATGCGGGTATGGGAGAGAGGCAGCGGGGAAACCTGGGCCTGCGGAACAGGAGCGGCTGCCAGCGCAGTTGCCTCTGCCTTAAGCGGCCGCACTTTCGATACGGTGGAAGTGGAATTAAAGGGCGGCAATCTGACCATTCACTGGGACCGGAAGGGAAGCGGTCATGTGTTCATGACCGGTCCGGCGGTAGAGGTGTTTGAGGGAGAGTTTGATATAAAAAATCTTTAGGATAACAGGAGGAACCAATGGTAAAAATTAATGAAAATTACTTAAAGTTACCGGGAAGCTATCTTTTTTCCACCATTGCAAAAAAGGTAAATGCCTTTACCGAAGCAAATCCAAATAAGAAGATCATCCGACTGGGGATCGGAGATGTGACCCAGCCCATTGCACCTGCTATTATTAAGGCTCTTCATGAAGCAGTGGATGAGATGGGAGAAAAGGAGACCTTTCACGGTTATGCGCCGGATCTGGGCTATGGATTTTTAAGGGAAACCATTGCAAAGGAAGATTACACCGCCAGAGGTTGTGAGATATCCCCTGATGAGATCTTTGTCTCGGACGGAGCCAAGAGCGATTGCGGAAATATCCAGGAGATCTTTGATGAAAGCTGCAGAATCGCAGTTTGTGACCCGGTTTATCCGGTTTATGTGGATTCCAATGCAATGGCAGGAAGAACAGGAGAATATGAGGAAGAGGCCGGTAAGTGGAGCAATGTGATTTATATGCCTTGTACGGCTGAAAACCATTTTGTGCCTGAGCTTCCGAAAGAGACACCGGATCTCATTTACTTATGTGTTCCGGGCAATCCTACCGGCACGACATTGACAAGGGACCAGTTAAAGGTCTGGGTGGATTACGCCAATGAAAAAGGTGCGGTGATTCTTTATGATGCAGCTTATGAAGCCTATATCGCTCAGGATGATGTACCCCATTCCATTTATGAGATTGAAGGCGCGAAGACCTGTGCCATTGAATTCCGTTCCTTTTCCAAAAATGCAGGCTTTACCGGGGTTCGTCTGGGATTTACCGTTATTCCCAAGGCTCTGGAAAGGGGAGGGGTTTCCCTTCATTCCCTGTGGGCCAGACGCCATGGAACCAAATTTAACGGAGCCCCTTACATCGTTCAGAAAGCAGGGGCAGCGGTTTATTCGGCTGAGGGAAAAGCCCAGTTAAAGGAACAGGTGGCTTATTACATGAGAAATGCGAAAGTCATTTACTCAGGATTAAAGGAAGCCGGGTGTGAAGTTTACGGCGGTGTCAATGCGCCCTACATCTGGTTAAAGGTACCGGTTGGAATGACCTCCTGGGAATTTTTTGACCGTCTTCTTGAGGAGGCCGGTGTGGTGGGAACTCCTGGAAGCGGGTTCGGGCCAAGCGGCGAAGGATATTTCCGTCTGACCGCATTTGGAACCTATGAGAATACCATAGAAGCCATTGATCGGATGAAAGAAATGCCATCCCTTAAAAAATAAACATTGACAAGTTTTTGATGATTGATTATGATGAATTTATGAAGAACAAAAGCGTTCAGTGCCCTGGTGGTACTGACGCTTTTCTTATTTTTGGGAGGAAGTAATGGACGATATCGATAAAAAAATAGTGAAGACCCTGCAAAATAATGCCCGGGCATCCTTAAAAAATATAGCGGAAATTTCCTTTCTGTCTTCTCCTGCAGTTTCTGCCAGAATTGAAAAGCTGGAACGGGATAAAATCATCACCGGATATCATGCGGCGGTGGATTCAAGGAAGCTGGGATATCATATCACCGCATTTATAAGTCTTGATGTTTCTTCGGCAGATAAAATCCGGTTTTATGAAGATATGGAGTCCATTCCCAATGTGTTGGAGTGCAACTGCGTCACAGGAGAATACTCCATGCTGGTCAAGGTGGCCTTTCCAAGCACCATGGAGTTGGATGTTTTTATCGGGCAGCTTCAGAAATATGGAAAGACCAGCACCCAGATTGTATTTTCTACTCCGGTAGGGCCAAGAGACATGGATGTAATGGCGGAATTAGGAGAAAAAGAATAAATGTAGTACGAAAAAATGGTACCGAGAAGGCTGCCCTTACATACTTTATATAATAGAAGTATGTGAAGGGAGTTTTTCTTTTGGCTGAGAGAATGATCGTAGTAATAGATGCCGGTCACGGCGGCACAGACCCAGGTGCGACCTTTGACGGACGGCAGGAAAAAGATGATAACTTAAGGCTTGCGATGGCTGTGGGAAGAATTCTTGCAGACAACGGAATGGATGTCAGGTATACGAGAACTGACGATACCTACAATACGCCCCTTGAGAAGGCCGTGATGGCCAACGATGCGGAAGCTGATTTTCTCGTTTCCATTCACCGAAATGCCATGCCGGTTCCAGGTACCGGTTCCGGAATAGAGGTTCTTGTATTTGAAGATAAAGGGGTGCCGGGCAAGCTGGCAAGAAACATAGGTGAAGCCTTAAATAAGTCTGGACTTACCAACTTAGGAACAGTGGAACGTCCGGGGCTGGTAGTGCTCAGACGGACAAAGCTGCCATCGGTTCTGGTGGAAGCAGGATTTATTGACAATGAAGAGGATAATAGTCTGTTTGATCAGAATTTTCAGATGATTGCCCAGGGGATTGCAGAAGGCACTCTGAATTCTATATATGAACAGGCAGCGATACGCCCAGAATATTATCAGGTGCAGACAGGAGCATTCCGGGTTCACACTTTGGCCGAAGATCAGGTTAATACTTTAAAGGCTCAGGGGTTCCCGGCATTTGTTGTTTATGAAGATGGACTTTATAAGGTTCGTGTGGGAGCATTTCGCAATATTGATAATGCGGTGCGCATGGAGCATACACTCAGGCGGAACGGATATAATACGTTCATGGTAAAAAGACCGGCTGTTTTTTGAAATCTGGCCGCAGGGAGCAGGCAATGCCCTTGCGGCTTTTTGTCATCCGCTTAACGTGCTGTCAGGTAATGTCTGGAACCAGGGGAAAAATGTATTAGAAGCGGTTAAAAAGGCATAGGATATACCATATCTATAAATTCAGGAGGAATTGCTTGGAGTATATCAGTGAACTTCTAAAGGGTGTTATCATTGGTGTGGCGAACATACTTCCCGGCATCAGCGGGGGTATGTTAGCCATTACCATGGGAGTGTATGATAAGATCATTCATGCGGTAACGCAGCTGTTTCGGGAGCCTTTAAAAAGCCTGCGGGTTCTCCTTCCCTATGGGGTGGGAGCGATGGCCGGCATTGTTTTTCTGTCTCTGGCATTTGAATATCTTTTCCATACATATCCGCTCCAAACCAAAATGGCATTTTTGGGTATGATTGGGGGCGGGCTCCCTACTTTGTTTCAAAAATCATTTTCAAAAGACCGGGCAGACAGAAGGAAAGGGATATTAACAGCTGCCCTTACCTGCGGCGTGGTCATTCTCATTACCTTTATCGCTGAATCAACCATTACCTCCGGCAGCAGCGGAGAGGGAATGAATATGGCATCTGGTGCGGCTTATCTTTCTTCCGAAAAGTTCTGGGTATTTACGCTGTTTCTGGTGGGGCTGGTAGCTGCAGCCACCATGGTGGTTCCGGGAGTGAGCGGGTCCATGATTATGATGATGCTAGGTTTTTATGAACCTATCCTGCAAACAAACAATGCCTGCATAAGAGCTCTCACATCTTTTGATGTCCAAAGCCTTTTGTTCAATGGAAGGGTGCTTGCGCCTTATGCAGCAGGTCTTGTGATAGGTGTTTTTCTATTTGCAAAAGTGGTGGAACGCCTTCTTACCCGCTATAGACGCCAGATGTACCGGGTTATTATAGGCCTGGTGTTTTCCTCTCCTTTTGTCATCTTATGGGATATGCCGTGGGAAATGGTGAAATTGTATGAGCTGCTTGGAGGAATCGCTCTTGCTTTGCTGGGATATGTAGCAGCCGAGATGCTGGGGGGAGAAGGATAGAGTGTATAAAAAAAGGAGGAATGGTTTCCTCCTTTTTTATATGCTTGCCTGATAAAAATGCGGATATATCTTAGGGCTTTATGAACTAGTTTTTTAAGAGTATTCTGCGATTCGGGTAATCCCTACATAAATGTGAGAGATTCTGTACCATGTTGCGAAGTCGATGATACCGGTTACCGGAAGCCCGAAGATGGACTGGAACTGCCGGACGGCGTTTGCGGTTGCCTGGCCATAGATTCCGTCGGCCGTGATACGTGGAATCGCAGTATAGACGCCAGCGATTGTATCAAGCTGCTCCTGGACCTGGCGAACCTTATCTCCGCTGGCTCCGATGGTTAAGTTGTAACCGGGGAAGGAGGAGGGGATTCCGGATACTTGTTCGGCGGTGTTGATATACATATTGCTTCCATAAAAGTGCCGCAGTATTTCAATAGCGGAGTAGCCTTGCTCTCCAAGGGTTAAACTTCCCCACTGAGTCAACCAAGTAACAAGAACGTATAAACACTAGAAAAGCCTTATTTTATGAGGGTTTGCGGAAAGGGGTATAGTAGTAATAAACATCAATATTCATTTCTTCCTTGTTGAATACGATTTTCTCTACAATGCTTTTAATGGCTTCGCTCTTTTCGGAAATATCTGCATTGGAAGATAAGATGTCATAAACACTCCGAACATTGTTCAACATAATGGAATCGATGTTTTGTTCATCTGCCTGACTTGATACTTCCAATTCTTCCAAGATCATATTCCGCTCATTATCTAATTTCGTTTTATTCTCTTTATATTCATCTAATGTATCTATACCATCAATGTATGCAGCTTTAATTCTTTTTTCCTTTAATTCCAAACGTTCAAGCTGCTTCTCTAAGAGGTATAATTCATCATCAGATTGCTGGCGATCTGGCTGCTTGATTGAATAATTAATACTTCCAGTTTCAATGGTTTCTTTTAATGCTTCCATGACAATGGGTTCTATTTTAAGGGAACTGATATTATGCGACTTTAAGCATTTGCCTTTATTATAACCATAGCATTGGAAAGATGCATACATAACACCATATCTATTTTTTCGATAAGCGATTGCAAGTGTCCTACCGCATGATGAGCATTTTAACACACCACTGAGCCAGTGTTTATATGTTTCGCTTGGGCGCTGGCCCCTTGGGGAATATTCGGCTTTTCTACGTGCCTGTGCAGCCTCGAACATTTCATTAGAAATGATAGCATCATGGTTGCCTTCTCGTATAATCCATTCTTCCTGCGGCTTGATAATGTTCGTGGAATTCTCGGTCCTATTCCAACGTACATAACCAGCATAGCATGGATTATCTATAATATATTCGATAGAACGCTTTTCAAAATTCTTGCCATGGCTGGTTTTGAAACCAAGTGCATTCATATTTTTAGCAATCTGATAGGTTGATAGGTTGCCATTAACGTAGTTATCAAATATTTTCCTGATAATATCAGCTTCCTCAGGTACGATTTCAGGAACAGCATTGTGATAGGGCACCCTATACCCTAACGGCGGTCTGCTTTGATAACCGCCACGCATTGCCTTTTCAGTCATGCCCCTAGTTACATCTCCAGATAAGCGGATAGAATAGAATTCATCCATCCATTCTATAATACGCTCGATTAATGAACCAAACGGACCGTCAACGAGCGGTTCGGAAATACTAACTACATCAACCCCAACCTTTTTGAGCATAGATTTATACACAATACTTTCTTCCTGGTTCCGGGCGAAACGAGAAAATTTCCAAAGTAGGATGATTTCAAATTTGCCGGCTTTTGCCAGGGCAATCATTTTTTGAAATTGAGGGCGCTTATCGGCTTTTCGACCAGAAATACCGTTCTCCATAAAAATATATTCTTCCGGAATGACTATATCATTTGCTTTGGCATAATCCAGTATTAACCTTTTTTGAGAATCAGGGGAAAGCTCTTCTTGTTTACCTGTACTTACTCGGATATAAGCTGCACCAATCATTAATTTTTCTTTGCTCAAAAGTTTCACCTCCTATACAATTTACTTTTTCAAAAGGTAAAATAAAACTACTCATTGCATTTTATTGTACATTGTCCTATAATATAAAAAAGAACACCTGTTCTGGATGATTTACTTTCCCTTTTCAAAAGGAACATTTGTCACTTTTTACAAAGATACCTTCATACAAATATAGCGAACGTTATGTTTTAGTTAGCGAACGTCAAAAAGTATGAAATAATACATAAAAGGTTAGAAATATAGAAAATAAATGGAAAATCCTTCCATGGTAATTACGCTTAAAACATAATATAATCACACTATAATGTATATGAGGGAAAAAACACAGACAATAATAGGGACAGGGGGATTACATATATGTCAAATAAGAGCGAGAACACATATTTTAAAACATCTGAAAAAAAGGAGCGGCAAATTGCACGAATTATTAAGCTGTTGCAATCTGCCACCCTGGATCAGTTAAAGGATTTGGACGTATTTATAATTACATATTTATCATAAAAGATTTAGGCCAGAAAAATACTGGCCTTTTAATATGCTAATTTCACTTTGAATATCCACAACCACAGGTTCCGACATAATGGAAATTATATTTACCGCATTTTGGACACTTCCACTTATCTGGGGAGGATTCATCTATTGTTTCTGATTCATTTTTTGTTGCTACTTGGCTTAGCTTTCCATAAATTTGTTCTTGATTATCAAGGATTTCATATATAGCATATAAAATAGAAAAATTGACAAAACAGCCAAATAGTACAGCAACAAAAATAATAATAGTTAATGGCCAATCTCTTTCGGCGGCACCCGTTATTAAGAAATTCATTCCCCCGATTCTTGCGAAGAAGAAACTGGCAATAACGCCTCCAACCAATTCGATTATTGCGATTACCTTCAAAATACTTTTCATACCCATTCCTCTTTTCCTAAAAATTTTAAAATCTATAGGCTATTTAATTTCATTTTTTCATATTTTCAATATACTTTAAAGCAATTTGTTCAAGAACTCTTTTGCTGGGATCATCTAACTGCTCATACGTAATAATTAGGTTTTTAATAGCATCTACAACTACAGAATCAGTATCTTTTAATAACATGGCAGTGTATTTCAATACTTTCTGTTGTTCTGTTAGTTGTTCAAACATTTCTCCTTCTCCAGATCGGAGCCAATCTTCATTAGCGCTAAATTCTTTACAAATAAGAAGAATCATTTGTTCTGTAACATTACTCCTACCAGATTCTAAATAACTAATAGCGGATTTTCCAACACCAAGCCGGCTTCCAAATTCCTCCTGGCTTAATTTTAATGCTTTTCTTAATTCTCTAATTCTGGAATTCACATCGATCACCACCTTTCAAAATGATAGTATCAAAAAAAGTTAAATAAGTCAACAAAAAAGTATTGACAAAGTTGAATAATTGAACTATCATGTTGACATAGACAACAAAACAAAAGTGAGGTGAAAATAATATGATGGAACTTGACGCAAAAAGGGAACAGGAGATTGATACCATGGTCACGATACTGAAACAGCTTGATCTTACTGGTATTCATCTACTTACAAGAGATGCAAATACTTTACTGGCTCTTAAGTTAGAGAAAGAGCGTGAGAGAAGGCTTGTTTTAAATGCAGATGAGGAAGGGTCGGAGGAACGTAAGCTGGCATAGGCTTGGCAGCAGGACAGCACTTTGAAAATCAATGAAACAAGTACAAACAGTATCACATACACTTAAGCAGATAGGAGGCGATAGCGTGAGTGATAAGCCGAAAAAGAAGGAATTAACATTTCGTAATTGGGTTAAGATCGGGAACGATTATGTTCCCCTCAAGGATTTGCCTAAAGAGGTGCAGCAAGACTTTGGTAATTACGTAAGACGCCGCCCGATGGAAGCTTTGGGTTACATAGTTGAGGAAGCAACATAGAAAGCCGGTTAAATCCGGCCAGGAGGACAAGCCATTGAGACTATTATCAGATGAGGGAAGGAAGCGGGTAAACAGCCTTACTGTGCATAGTTTGGACAACCTGATTAAAAAAGGATATTATCCGCCGGTATGTATAAATGATGGATACATTATTGGCTTTGAAAAGAGTAAAAGACTCCATGATGATGGTAGCAGCTGAGATATAGATATTCAGTGGACAAGTACTTGACCAAGGCATCAAAAATGTTATGTAAACCATGGAGGAGCATCAGTAAATTAATTATGAAAACGGAAAAGATTAAAAAAATGCACCTATCATTATTCCAGTAATGATAGGTGCAAAGCTTTAATGCACAGCTATTAAACTCACATTTTTATTATAAGCTGTGCATGCCAAAAAGTCAATGAAATCAAGGGTTTAGA
This sequence comes from Lacrimispora sphenoides, assembly GCF_900105215.1. Classification (NCBI taxonomy): domain Bacteria; kingdom Bacillati; phylum Bacillota; class Clostridia; order Lachnospirales; family Lachnospiraceae; genus Lacrimispora; species Lacrimispora sphenoides. The sequence continues at coordinate 346,714 of NZ_FOIP01000002.1, forward strand.
CCCGGTTTTTAGACTTGATAAAAGGATTAAACTTAGAGCAGGAGAACGGTATGCATAGATTTAAACAGATAGAATATAAAGCCGGAATTACTGTTGAAGTTATTAAGTGTATGCCAAGGGGGTGCAGGAAGGGAGAGGTAAGGATAAGGGATCCCATAAAGAAAACCCGTGGGGAAATAGCAGAGGCTAATATGAGACAGGCTGCCCGCAAGCTGGCAAGAAAGATAAATGCTAACTTCAGGCCGGGGGACTGGCATCTTACATTGACATACAGAAAGACAGCTAGGCCGGATCCGCAGGAGGCACAGGAGAATTTAAAAAAGCTGATTAAAGAACTGAGAAAGATTTACCGTAAATGCGGATTTGAATTGAAATATATATATGTGACGGAATATGAAAGCAAGTCAATCCATCATCACATAATAATTAATAACATAAATGATGGAAAAAAAACCACAACTGATTATATAAGGGAATTGTGGAGAGATAAGGGAAGTCCAAAGTTTATACCGCTGTATGAAGATGGGGAATACAGAAAGTTAGCGGATTATTTTATCAAAGAAACTGAGAAAACGTTTCGGAAATTAGATAGCCCGGTACGCCAAAGATATGCATGTTCCCGTAATCTGATCAATCCAAAGCCACAAAGTAGAATTCGAAAAACTAAAACAATGTGGAAGATGGCCCCCAAACCACGCCCAGGTTACTACATAGACCAAGAAACCCTTTACAACGGGTTGGACAAGCTGGGATATCCGTATCAGCGGTATGTGATGATCAAACTCAATCCAACAGAAGCAGATTGGGAGCCGTGTGAAGGTTTCCCACCAGGATAGGAGGGTAAACTTTGGGACCATTAATAGAACTAGATCCTCAATTAAAAGAAGAAATGAAAGAAGTGTGGTCCTTTCCTGATGATCCTCCTGGGGAATATATTGGATCAGAAAATAAGAATGGAAAAATATATCACTATTATAAAAAAGGATCCGATTATTTTTTCGAAAATGATTTTGATAGAGAAATGAGAAGAAAAGAGAAGGAGAGAAAGAGGTATAAATGGAAAGGCCGAAACAGGAAGATGGATGTAAGCGTATTATGATCAGCATCAAAGATGTGGACAAGCCGAGAAAAACGTTAAGAATCGGGGACAAGCTATCAAAGGATGAAAAGGTTTTTGTATTAAAAAAGTTTCCTCATTTGGTGTTGGTAGGAGACCCAAAAAAGCCAGAAAAGGTAATGAGAACGATTACATATAAAGAAATCCTATTCCAGAGAAAAGGATTGATATGGCTTAATTTCAAAAAGGAGTGAGTGACAACATGAACCATTTAAGAAGTGAAGCAACGGAGCAGGAGAATGTCATGTCATGGTGCTTTCATCATGAACGTCTTTATCCAGACCTTAAGTGGATTCACCATTGCCCCAATGGAGGGTCCAGACAGCGTGCCGAAGCTGCACGCCTAAAAGCCCAGGGAGTAAAAGCAGGAGTACCGGATTTGCATTTGCCGATTGCAAAAGGAAAATACATAGGCCTGTACATAGAAATGAAATATGACAAAGGCACAATTCAAAAGTCACAGAAAGAATGGGTTGCTGGTATGGTGGCAGCAGGACATTATGCTTGCTTCTGCTATGGGTACGATAATGCGGTAAATGTGATTGAAGAATATGTCAATTTAGGACCTGAACAGGAAATGCAGATGGAGAATGGAGTGATCTTGAAGTAATGTATGTAGTCACCATAGAAATCCACGCAACGCCAAGTAATTACTGGTCGAATATGGAATTTATTGATAAAGCCGGAAAGCTTCATGAAAAGAGTATACAGGGCGGTAAAAAAGCAACAGCAAATAGCAACGCTTTACAGGCTGCCATTGATGCAGTAAAGATACTGAATGGCATCTGCCTTCTGGATATCCATACGGACAACGATTATCTGATCGGCGCCATCCACAATGGCTGGCTTGCATCATGGCAGAAAAACGGATGGAAGAATGCAAAAGGAACAAATGTCAAGAATTTGGAACAGTGGCAGGTCTTATCTGGATTGTTGGCCCGCCATTCGGTTCGCTTTATCAAGATATAAGGAGGTTGTAATATGTTTGATATATTTGGAGAGTTTGATTCTACAGAAGAGTTGAACCGGGCAGCAGAAGGACTATTTAATGAAAACGATATGGATAATATCCTGGTACTTGCAAAGGAAAACGGGATTCCGGAGGATTTTGCCAATCTCTACATTGCAGGAGAAATTACGGAGCTGGCTGATGCAACCATGGCTGCCATGGGAAAGATCGATATGGAGCTGCCGGAGGCGGTAAAGGCTTACGGTAGTACAGCGGAATGTGTAGGAGAATATGTAAAAAGTCTTTGTGACAGAGTGCAGTTCGCTACCATGGTACGCCGCAAAGGAAGGTCTCTTATAGCCTGCATAAAAAACATGGAGACAGAGGCCAAGAAGCAGGTAAAGACCAAGAGCGGATGCCAGTGTGCCTGCATACCGCCATCAGAAGGTTTTAAGATGATCCGGGAGTATTACGAGGGGGTGAACGGGAAATGAAAAGAAAAGCCATTGAAGCGGTCCCAATGCTTGAGCGAAAACTGAAGCCAACAAAAACGGAATATACGGCATTTACGCAGGTTCTTGATGTAAAAGGAGAAAAGACCCTAATCTTGGATTTATACGATACTCGTCAAATCACTAAAGCGCAGAAATTAATGCCGGAAAAACGATATGTAACTGATACAAAGGATTATGAGACATACACTCCAGGCAATACAAATTCATGGGGGAAATCGGGGTTAGAAAGAGACTGGTATTGCATGCCTTCACTTCATTTTCCACCAGGGGAAGAAACGGCAATATATGAACTTCTTCCGGTTGCACAGTGGAGAGATAGTGCAGAAAAACGCCTGGAGGAGAACGAACGGAATATAAAGCGTGAAAAAGCGGATAAAAAAAGAGAATATCATCAAAACAGCATAGACAAGCAGATGAAGCTTGTAAAAGAACTACCGGCAGGGGCAAAGAAATGGATGATAAAACTGTTTAAAACGGACCATTTCATCTTTTATGAAACCCAAACAAGAAAGAAGGCAGCAGGCGTGTGCTCCTCCTGTTCGGCGGAAATAGAATATGACAGGGAGAATGAGAAACCACAGCATAACGAGCCGTGCCGGTGCCCAGTATGTAAAAAGAGAGGAATTTATAAAGCAAAGGGAAAGCAAAACAATGTAAGTCTAGAGAAAAAGGCCATTGTAATGCAAAAAACGGAAAAAGGGTTTGTAAGCAGGTATTTTGAATTGACTTATGAAGCAAATGAAACAGGGGAATCAATAAAAGCATTTGAGGCGGCAAGGCGCTTGTATGATGGAAAATGTATAAGGGATTACTATTCGTATACCTCTAAATATTATTCAGATGATCTGCGATGGACAGACGCAAACAAAACCGGAACTAATAAAGGTACCGGATATGTATACACAAAGAATCTTAATGAAGTACTGGACGGGACCCCGTTTAAATATTGTGCTATGGCTGACCTTCAGAAAAACACAGATGGGCCGATCCATCATACTAGATTACTGGAATTATTTGAAAAGCATCCGTTTATCGAATACATGATAAAAATGCGCTTGTATAAGTTCGCAAATGAATACCTTGAGACCCCTTATGGAGCTGGACTGGATTATAACCAGACTCGCCCAGATAAGCTGCTGAAGCTTCCAAAGGACAAGATCAACGAACTGATCCGGATCAATGGAGGAATAACTGCGCTTCACCGATTACGGGTGGAAAGCACTATGAAACGATCATTTACAGCGGAAGAGGCAGGGATCATTGACAGATACAAGGTAAATATTGGAAGCCTGCTTGAAATTGAGGAATACACCGGAATGACAAAGTTTCTGAGATATTTAAAGAACCAGCTTGGACAAAAAAAGGAATCAGGATATTTTATCAATGACTGGAAGGATTACATCCGGATGCAGCAGGCGTCAGGACTGCGGCTCACTACGGCAAATATGTTCCCACGGAATCTAAAGGAAGAACATGATAAGATGCTGAAAGCCATTGAGACAATGAAGGATATTGAAAGAAACGAAAAGTATCAGGAAATAGCCCGCCAGTATATTGAGCAGTATTCTTTTTCCTATAAAGGTTTAATTGTTATAATTCCGGAATCCCTGGAAGATATCGTAAAAGAAGGTAATGAGCAGCATCATTGTGTTGCGTCCTACGTAAAACGGGTAGCAGCAGGAGGAACATGTATTCTTTTTGTTAGGCAGGAAGAGGCACCGGAAAAACCATTTTACACTATGGAGATACAAGATGTAAACATTGTTCAATGCAGGGGGAAATATAATCAGGATCAGACACCAGAAGTTAAGAAATTCCTTGCAAGGTTTAAAAAAGAGATTGAGAAGCGCAAAGAACTATCTATAAGAATACCGGCATAAAGGAGGCGTACATGAACGAATTAATGAGTTATCAAAGCAGGAAAGAGGAGATCCGTAGAAAACTCAGGGAAACAGCAGAGAATTTTGTTTATATCGGATTTCAGCTGAAACAGGTAAGGGAAAGCCGGGAATATGAACAGGATGGATATTCCGACATCTTGGAATTTGCACAAAAGGAATACGGACTGCAAAAAGATGATACATATCGCTTTATTCGAATCAATGATAAATACTCTGTCAATGGAAATTCAATCGAACTGGCAGACCGTTTCAAGGGTATGGCCCAGACGAAGCTGTCAGAAATGTTGAATCTTCCGGATTCGGATATTGATTTAGTTACACCAGAAACAACCAGAGAGGACATAAGAGAGCTGAAACGTTTTAACAATCAGTCTCAAGAAGATATTCCGGAAAAGCAAGGCAGTGATATCCAGAATATCATCATGGAGTTTTTCCGGCCGGCAGCAGGACGCCCGGCCGGGGCCTTACATGAACTTCTAATGGAAGTACTGGAGATCGTAGAAGGAAAGCTTCAGGATTCAGTATTGACCCAGGAGGAACTTATACAGGAGAAGATAAACCCAAAAGGGAACGGTACATTCCGCACAGGGAGATACATGCTTTTTCTTTACGATGCCTCACATGGATTAAAATACAAGGTATTTGGAGAGAACGAGAATCACCAGTTAAGTTACTTGTCGTTTGCAAAGACCGTGCACCTAATTTTCACAAGTCGCAACCAGGGTGGCAGCTTGGATCCGTGGGAAAATATCTATGGAATAGTATCAGAACCAGAACCGGAAAAAGCAGAAACGCGGGAACCGGTACACAATGAGAAGCAGCCAGGGCCAGGAACCAAAACTGATGTGGATAGAAAGGGATTAGGTAAAAAAGAAGAAGATAAACAAGAATGTTATCCACAAAAAAGCCAGGATAACAGCGAAAAAGCGCCAGCGCAACTGGAAGAGGGAAACGATCCGGAAACTGATGCGGGATCCGATGAAATAAAGAAGCATGAAGAGGAAGAAACCCTTGAAACTGATACAGAGGAGAACGATCAGGATAATGGAGAATGGCAGCAGGATCCTATAGAAGATTCGCAGAAGGACCAGAAGGAAGAGGAATCTGATATAAAACAAATGGAGATAGAGGAATATCCGGAATATTTGCCTGAAGGTTATATAAAATGCCATGATGGAAGTGTTGTCCAAGAGACAGAAACCTATAAAAAGTGGAAAGAGATCCAGTCGTTTATTAATGATCTGCATACACAAATATCAAATCGAGAAGAACCGGATCTGGAGACAAGCCGGAAATTAAACTCAGGTATTAATTATTTAAAAATGATTATGGATGACTTTGTAATTATGAAGGAGGAGCTGGAAGATGAATAAAAGGGAAATCAGTGAGATCAAGAAACTATTCTCCCCTGCAAATTGTGCCATCAGTCGGATATGCGGCTGTTACGTAGATGCAGAGAAGGACCGGAGGATGGAGGTAAAAGGAGCATTCTTATCTCTTCCGGAAACAGAAACCTTTAAGTATTTCACAATTTTCAGAGGAGCATTGTCTGGGACGATAGGAAAAAACATGATTAACATGAGTTTTCCGCTGGCAACAGAAGAAATAGGAGGAACACAGGATTTCTTGCTTAATCTGCGGGATAGTGGATTAAAGAACGAGGTACTGGTAGAAAAATTCTATGATAAGGTGATCGCCAGCTACGACTACGGGGAGAACTATTACATAATTCTTATCCATTGTATTTATGACATTCCGGGAAAGGGAACGGACGGACAGGATCTGGACGATGCATCTGATTATGTATATGATTTCATTCAATGCGTTATCTGTCCCGTGAAGCTGTCAAAAGCCGGACTGTATTATAACACAGAAGCGAACATGATCGAAAACAGGAATAGAGACTGGCTTGTAGAAGCGCCAGATACCGGTTTTATCTTCCCTGCCTTTAATGATAGGAGTACAGATATTCACAGCCTTCTATTTTACACAAAAAATCCAGAGCAGATGCCGGAGCGCCTAATCAATGAAACTCTTGGCTGTGTTATGCCTATGTCGGCAAAGGATCAGGCACAAACTTTTCAAGGGATTGTTGAGGAGGTTTTGGGAGACGGTTGTACCTTTGAAGTAGTGAAAAATATCCATGATAATCTTTGTGAACTGGCAGAGGAATCAAAAGATGAATCAGAGCAGTTCATCATTGATAAGGATCAGCTAAAAGGGATGCTGGAGGGGAATGGAGCCAGTGAAGAAAAACTGAAAGATTTTGAAAGCCGCTATAATGATATCGGGGGGCAGCAGCCGGAATTATTAATTACCAATGTAGCAAACCAGAAAAGTTTTGAAATAAAAACACCAGATGTAAGCATAAGGGTAAAAGCTGATAAGACACATTTGGTGGAAACACGTATTATTGATGGCCGTACATGCGTTGTAATTGGATTCAATGAAAATGTGGAGGTTAATGGAATAAAGGTAATAATGGGACAGGTTAGCAGCATGAAGGAGACGAAGGAATGAACCATGTAATATTAATGGGCCGATTAACCCGGGATCCTGAAGTAAGATATTCCCAGGGAGAGCGAGCTATGGCAGTCTCAAGGTATACCCTTGCAGTTGACCGTAGGGGGCGGCGGAACCAGGACAGTGAGCAGACAGCGGATTTCATCAACTGCGTGGCTTTTAACAAGGCCGGGGAGTTTGCAGAGAAGTATTTCCGACAGGGTATGAGGGTATTGGTTTCCGGCAGAATTCAGACGGGAAGTTATACGAACCGGGAAGGAGTTAAGGTTTATACCACGGATATTGTGGTAGAAGATCAGGAGTTTGCAGATAGCAAGGGAGCCGCGGCAGCAGGAAACAGCCAAAGCATTAACCAAAACCAGTATACCGATGCCGGGGACGGATTCATGCATATTCCAGATGGAGTGGAGGAAGAAGGGCTACCGTTTGAGTAAAAGCGGGTTTAACGGAGAAAGGACAGTGATTATAAATGAACATTGATTTAAGCAGATTCAAAGTGGTGTATGGCGAGAAGGTACTTAATGCCATATCTTTGCAGGAAGTAAGCTTTGACGGGGACTGGGAAGAACATCAAAAGCACACGATTAATAAGCCGAAGTTTATCACTGTGTTAGCAATAAATGAGGACGGGAACATAATTGAGATACACGATGAAGCATGGATGTTTCAGTTTATACCTATTGTGCAAAAGTAGGCTGCCAGGGCGGCAGGAAAGGGAGAGGCAAAACATGAGAAAATCAGAAATAACCCCAGCCATGCGGTTGCAACTATCAAGAGAAGCAAAGCATGATTTAAAAATACTTCCTCTGTTTTTCAAAGATGTTTTGACAGAAAAGAAATGTTTTGAGTTGAGGCTCAATGATAGGGACTATCAAGCCGGAGATATTTTCTTACTCAGAGAATATGAAAATTGGGCCTATACAGGCAGGTGGTATGCTGGGGTAATATCCTATGTTCTCAAAGATTGTAAAGAGTATGGGCTGGAAGACGGGTATTGTATTTTCGGCTGGTAAACCAAAGTTTAACCTAAAAGGGGTGAAAACCTATGATTTCCACCCCTGGAGTACATTACAATCACGATCGGGAAGTACTGTAGAACTTCATATCAGGAACTAGGGCGAAGAAGTAATAATGAGGTGTTCTTTCTCTGAAAGAAGTGCAAAGAATTTCCCCTACGTTTGATAATCTGTTCGTAACAATAATATATGCGTTTACATAAAAAGCGTGAACAAGCTGTTAATTAGGATTTAAATAACTATTTTCCACAATCATATTACGTGTTGCTGAATTTTTCCACTGTCTTTAAACAAGGATTGACTGGCCGATATTGGGCATGCAATTTAACCAAAGCAGTTGGACGACGGTTTGTTCAGCTGCTTTGGTTGATCCACTGTCTGATGAATCGTATATTCCTAAGCGCTTAACTTTTGAATCAATACTGAAGCATTAGCATTTACTTGTGTTCCTCCGGCCAAAGTTTGTAGCGTAACCGCAGCAGAACTTGTGTGGTTTCGTATAGTTAAGATATCGGATGCAGCAGCAGTAATAATTACCATCCCTGGATTCGCTTGGGTACCTGCTCCTGATCCATATACTGCACCAGCAACGGGAGCTCCATTTTGAAAAACAGTAAATTGATTTGGCTCTACACCCGCTGCATAAAACCAAACCGCGTAGTCACCAGCACTACCAAATTGGATAGTGGATGTTCCGGGTGCATGTGTGATGGTACCGACGATAATTCCATTGGTACTAAATAGTATATCTGCCTCTAAAGCAACAACTTGAGCATCCAGATTGTAGATATAAGCGTATTCTGATAAACCAGCGGTACCAGAAGGTCCGGTAGGTCCTGTGGCACCGGTAGGCCCTATCGGTCCAGTAGCGCCGATAGGTCCGGTAGGTCCAGTAGCGCCGGTAAGGCCGGTAGGTCCTGTGGCACCAGTAGGTCCAGTGGCGCCGGTAAGGCCGATAGGTCCAGTAGGTCCAGTAGCGCCGATAGGTCCGGTAGGTCCAGTAGCGCCGATAGGTCCGGTAGGTCCAGTAGCGCCGGTAGGCCCGGTAGGTCCAGTAGCGCCAGTAGGTCCAGTAGCGCCGATAGGTCCGGTAGGTCCAGTAGCGCCAGTAGCGCCGATAGGTCCGGTAGGTCCAGTAGCGCCAGTAGCGCCAGTAGCGCCAGTAGCGCCAGTAGCGCCGATAGGTCCGGTAGGTCCAGTAGCGCCGATAGGCCCGGTAGGTCCAGTAGCGCCAGTAGCGCCAGTAGCGCCGATAGGTCCGGTAGGTCCAGTAGCGCCAGTAGCGCCAGTAGCGCCGATAGGTCCGGTAGGTCCAGTAGCGCCGGTAGGCCCGGTAGGTCCAGTAGGTCCAGTAGCGCCAGTAGCGCCGATAGGTCCGGTAGGTCCAGTAGCGCCGATAGGCCCGGTAGGTCCAGTAGCGCCAGTGGCGCCAGTAGCGCCGATAGGTCCGGTAGGTCCAGTAGCGCCAGTAGCGCCAGTAGCGCCAGTAGCGCCAGTAGCGCCGATAGGTCCGGTAGGTCCAGTAGCGCCGGTAGGCCCGGTAGGTCCAGTAGGTCCAGTAGCGCCAGTAGCGCCGATAGGTCCGGTAGGTCCAGTAGCGCCGGAAGGCCCGGTAGGTCCAGTAGCGCCAGTAGCGCCAGTAGCGCCGATAGGTCCGGTAGGTCCAGTAGCGCCAGTAGCGCCAGTAGCGCCGGTAGGCCCGGTAGGTCCAGTAGCGCCAGTAGGTCCAGTAGCGCCGATAGGTCCGGTAGGTCCAGTAGCGCCGATAGGTAGGCCCGGTAGGTCCAGTAGCGCCGATAGGTCCGGTAGGTCCAGTAGCGCCGATAGGTCCAGTAGCGCCGATAGGTCCGGTAGGTCCAGTAGCGCCGGTAAGGCCGATAGGTCCGGTAGGTCCAGTAGCGCCAGTAGCGCCGATAGGTCCGGTAGGTCCAGTAGCGCCGGTAAGGCCGATAGGTCCGGTAGGTCCAGTAGCGCCGGTAAGGCCGATAGGTCCGGTAGGTCCAGTAGGTCCGGTAGGCCCGGTAGGTCCCTGAGCACCAGTAGGTCCGGTAGGCCCAGTAGGCCCAGTAGGCCCAGTAGGCCCAGTAGGCCCAGTAGGCCCGGTTGGTCCTTTACAACGACAGCATTTGCACGTACAAGGTTCACATTTTATATTTCCATGATTGGAGCAACTATCTGATGAACATTTTTTTGTGCAACCACAATCGCATATATTCATTCCTTGAATTTCCTTAGGCTGCATAAAGCTCCCTCCTATAAATTATTTAACAGCGTAATTTGACGCCTAATGTATTATATTCAATAAGTATTAAACTGATATTCTGGAGAGGTAACTATATGCTATGGCATGAAATTGTCTGTGACGATTGTTGCACCGTTCTTGATGGTTTTTCTGGCACTGGTAATTATAATTCAAGGTTAAAAAAGATAGCTAAAGATCAAGGATGGATTGTTAAAAAGAACGGGCATGCACGATGTCAAGAATGCAAGGATAAGAAAGGAAATTAATATTTTCCAGAGCATTTGCCATAAAAGAGAGGAAGTCGGCAATGCCTGTAAATATGATTCTGCTTCATTTGCGGAGTTAGAATCGGCAGTTACGAGAGCGGAAAAAGCCATGAAAGAACAGCGGTGGATTCCGATATCGGAACGGCTGCCAACGGTACAAGATATTTCGGATAACATGTGCCCCTGTTTCCTCACTACTGAAAAGTATCAAAGTACAGCACAGCGAAGAACGTTTAATATAATAACTGGTGAATTTAAAGACAGCACTGGAAGAAGAGTTGAAGTATTGGCATGGATGCCATTACCAAGAATACATCAATCAAACTGAAATCTTCATGAAAGGCAACAGGCAGCAACACAAGACATTAATACTTTTAGAGGAGGGATAAATTGGGAAGTAAAGAAGAGCATGCGGTAATGCTAACCACGGAACACGCAAGGGCTGCGAAGCAAGATTACATACTTAAAGGATCTAAAGCTGATACCTTCAGTGCAACAATGCCAGCTTATTCATATACAAGCCTGTGTCTAGATCCGGCTTTAAGGACAGGCCCAGCTTGTGCAGTACAAGTAAGAAGGTGCAGCATGAAGCTTTAAAGAATGAGTTTGAACAAATGCAAGAATAGCCTGCAAAAGGCAGGCATGGCAGCAGGGCAGGGAGGCGATACATTGACTGCAAAAGAATATTTAAGTCAACTTGGAGAACTGACAACTAAAATAAATCAGAAAAAGCAAGAATTTAAAGATATTAAAGAAAATATTGGAATTGTAATTAAATCTGATGGAACAGAAAGCGTTAAAGTTCAAACCTCTTTTGTTGGATCGAACGGAAAACAGACTGAAACACAAGCTATTAGAATTGTTACAATAGAGAATGATATTAAAGATAAAATAATCAAGTACATTGAAACTAAAAACAAAATTATCGATCAAATACATGATTTGAATAACGAATTGTATATTGATATTTTGTATAGGAGATATGTCAGAGGAGAAAGAGATTTTACTAAAATGGCCTACGAGATGGGGTATACATATAAGTACATAGTAAACAAACATGGAGAGGCTTTGGCGAAGTTTGAAAGAATACACCAGTTGGATTTTAAGCGTGCATGCTAAAAGAAGTGGAAAGAAGTGGAAAAAAATGGATAACAAATGGAAAAGTTTTGAAAAAGGTGTGTTATACTAATAGTGTGGAATTGGGCTTCCGAGCAGGAGGCCCTTTTTTAATCCCGACAGGAATTTTGTTATCATCATTTGAAAAGGAGATGGTAGCATGAATAGTTTCATAAGTTGGATAGGTGGTAAAAAGCTTTTACGCAAAAAGATCCTGGAGCAGTTTCCAGATCCGGATTCCTTTAAACGATACATTGAGGTATTTGGGGGAGCCGGTTGGGTGTTGTTTGCGAGTGATAAACATGCACCTATGGAAGTATTTAATGACGCAAACGGCGAGTTGATCAACTTATATCGAATCGTAAAACATCACCCTGAAGCTTTACAGAAGGAACTGGAGTGGCTGCTGGTATCCAGGGAACAGTTTTTTGATGAGCTTAGCCGGAATACAAGAGGCATGACTGATATTCAGAGAGCAGCAAGATTTTTCTGTATGATCAAAGAAAGTTTTGGATCCAGTCTGAAATCTTTTGGAGCTACATCTAAAAGTCCGCTTGATATTAAAAAGGCAGTAGATTATCTCATAGAGGTATCAAGCCGGCTGAACCGAGTTGTTATTGAAAATCAGGACTTTGAGCGGTTAATAAAGACATATGATCGTCCAGATGCTTTGTTTTACTTAGATCCGCCTTATTACGAAGCGGAAAAGTATTATCCGGATCGTTTTAATCCAGAGGATCACAACCGGTTGCGTGAGTGCCTTGGTGGCATTAAAGGCAAATTTGTTTTGTCCTATAACGATTGCCCCCAGATCAGGGAGCTGTATGAGGGGTATACGCTTGTTGAGGCAGAACGGGCGGACAATCTTGTTACCAAGAGCGAAAGCCGAAAATATAAAGAGCTTATTATCAAAAATTTCTAATTGCAACCTTAAAATCCGTTGAGATTAATATTTGTATTATACGTATAATACGTAATAAATGCTTGACGATACGTGTAATACGTGCTATACTTAACATAAGGAGGACAGAGATGAGGTTTAGAGAAGTAGAAAAGCTGATTTTACAAGATGGTTGGTATCAAGTAAATCAAGTTGGTTCTCATCACCAATACAAACACCCTATTAAATCTGGAAAAGTTACAATACCAGAACATAAAGGGAAAGATATAAACCCATCAGTTGTAAAGTCAATACTTAAGCAGGCAGGGCTGTAAAAAGCCCTGATTCCTGCGAATAAAAAACGGATAATCTAAAAAGGAGGAAAAAATGAAATTAGCATATCCAGCAGTATTTACACCGTATGAAGATAAAAGTGGCGGTTATGTTGTTGAGTTTCCAGACTTACCGGGTTGTGTAACCGGAGGCGATGATATGGCAGAAGCCATTTTCATGGCAGAAGATGCTGCCAGTGGTTGGCTATTAACGGAACTGGAAGAAGGCCATAAAATTCCGGAAGCTTCAAATTTCGCAGTAATAAAAATAGAAGATGAACAGTTTGTGAATCTGATCGCTTTAGATATGGATTCCTATGCAGCAAAGTACGGAAACAAGGCTGTTAAGAAAACCCTTACGATTCCTGCATATCTTAATACTTATGCAGAAGAAAATAATATAAGCTGTTCAGCTGTTTTACAGGAAGCACTAAGCAAAATGGTACAGTCCTCAATTCAGTAGTAAATAGACCTCATTTCGGGCGCTCAGTTATCTGGGCGCTTTTTCTATAGGCATCGGTAAAAATCGATGCTTTTATATTGCATGAAATGTAATCAGCTAATGAAATTAAGAGAAAATAAATTAAATTGTCAGAATTTTACAAAAGGTACTTTCCAGGGGGTAGGCCCCTATGCGGGGCGAGGAAGGCGCAGTATTTTTGGCTATAAAGGCAAAAAAAATAGGTGACTTCCTTCCGCTTTTTCTGTGTTGGGCATCGGAGCCGAGCTGATACCGAAAGGAGGCATGAAATAGATTGGAAGTAAATCAAAAGGAATTAGCACAATGTCTTGGAATATCAAGCCGCCAAGTAAGAAACCTTAGTAAAGAAGGTCTGTTTAATACATTGCAAAATGGGAGAGGGTACAACTTAGAAAAGTGCATCCAAGAGTATATAAATTTCAAGATAAATGCGGAAATGGGCAGGAGGACATCTGTTACAAAAGAGGAAGTGCAGGCGGAACATGAGGAAGTGAAGAAACAGATATCACTTTTAAGGCTGAGAGCATTACGCCGGGAACTTCATACTGCAACAAATGTTGAAGCTTTTTTATCTGATATGTTGATTCATTTCAGAAATCGCATTCTCTCACTACCGGAGAAAATATCAATGGAATTAAGCGGAATGGATGACGTAAATCAAATGACACAAGTTTTAAGAAAAAATTTGTCAGATGCCTTAGAAGAACTATCTGAATATAATCCCGATGAAATAGACGGTTTAGGGCGGACCGATCTGGATAATATTGAGGAAGCTGAAGAAGAAGAGGGGGAAGAAGAATGGGGTGATGATTAATGTCACGTGGGGCAAGGGAACGAAAGAAAACAGCAAATCTTTTTCGCCGGGTTATAAGAAAAAGTCTAAAAAAATCAGAAGAACTGACAGTCAGCCAGTGGGCGGAAAAATATCGAATACTTGATGAATCCAGTAACTTATCGGGGAGATGGTCAAATGATGTAACGCCATATCTTATAGGGATCATGAATGCATTAAACGATGACTATATCCGGGAAATATATCTCTGTAAAGGATCTCAGCTTGGCGGTACAGAGGTTCTCATAAATATGCTTATGTATATTATTGATAAAAGCCCCGCTCCAACAATGGTTGTATACCCTTCTGATGATCTGGCAAAGGATATATCAAATGATAAGCTTAAACCTGCTTTTAATTTGGTTCCGCAAATAAAAAGGGTATTCATGGAAAATGCATCAAAAGAATTGAGATTGAAATTTAAAACCATGGTATTGTATTTGCGTGGTGCCGGATCACCTTCAAAACTGGCATCAAAAGCTATAAAATATCTTTTCTTTGATGAAATAGATAAAATTGGAGGTGCATCTAAAAAAGAGGCATCACCTTACAACCTTGCTATGGAGCGAGTTAAAACATATAAATCCCAAAGCAAAGTATACGCCTGTTCTACTCCAACACTGGCAACGAACCACATCTGGAAACTGCACGATGAAGCGGATGAAGTAAAGCATTATTATGTACCGTGTCCTCATTGTGGCGAAATGATAGAACTATTGTGGGAACAGATCAAATTTGATAAGGATGAAGAAAAAAGATTAAGTCCATATGATAGAGCTAAAACCGCACGATATGTTTGCCAGAAGTGCGGTTGTTTTATTGAAGATAAAGATAAACCTAAAATGCTACGAGAAGGGCATTGGCAAACTGTAAAAAAACGTGGAATTGGAAGACCTAAAACACTTGGTTTCTGGATAAGTTCCCTATATAGCCGCTTCTTAACTTGGGCCGATATTGCAGAAGAATTTATAAAATCAAAAGATGATCCAGAATTGCTGCAGAACTTTGTAAACTCATGGCTTGGAGAACCATGGGAAGATACGAAGCTTAAAACTTCTAGTGAGTTAGTGCTTGAACGTCAGACAGATTTGCCGGAAATGATAATTCCAGAATGGGCAAAATTGATAACTGCAGGTGTCGATGTGCAGGAAACTAGCCTCTATTATTCGGTCAGAGCTTGGGGAGATTTTACTACTAGTCAGAATATAACACATGGTCAGGTCCTGTCATTTGCTGACATAGAAAGTATCATGAATACAGAATGGAATACGCAAGATGGCAGAAAGATGATAGTTAATCTTGCGTTGATAGATTCCGGGTATCAGCCGGATGATACATATGACTTCTGCGTAAATAATTCTGATTGGGCATTACCGTGTAAAGGCGCATCAAACCCAATGAGGGATAGATATAAGATCAGCAAAGTGGATAAAGCGAATTCTAAAGCGTTTGGAATGCAACTTGTCTTAATAGATGGAGGCCAGTTTAAGGACTCTATCATGGCACGTATGCAAAGGGAAAATGGTACCGGAAGTTGGATGGTGTATAAAGGGTGTGATGAAGAATATGCATCTCAGGTGACATCTGAGCACAAAGTCATGGTAAAAGCAGCAAATGGAGCAAAGCGGATCCAGTGGGTATTAAAAAAATCACATGGAGATAACCATTATCTAGATTGCGAAGTTTATAACATGGCGGCAGCTGAAATTCTTGGGGTCAGAAGGCTGCATTTAGAGGGTGATACAGAACAGCAGCAGAATCCAACTGAAAACACAGAATATACGCCGGAGGAAACATGGATAGAACAACAGGAAAATTGGATATAAGGAGGATTATATGGCAGATAGTATCAAGTTATTCGGTCAACCAGAAGAACAACTGGCAGTTGTCAATGAAGCCATCTATGCAATTTTAAAAGGTGGTCAATCATATAAAATCGGTACTCGGCAGCTTACCAGAGCAAATTTAGATTTGCTATATGACATGCAGTTGAAGCTTCAGGCTCAAATTGTCGGAAAGGAAGAAAATCACCTATTTCCGGATACGGTAGTAGCTGTATTTGATGGGAGGTAATTCATATGAACTGGCTTGATAAAACCATAGGCTGGATATCACCTGAAGCAGGATACAGAAGAGAGGCGTATCGAAAAGCCTTAGAGGAATACAAGAATTATGATGCTGCTGGATATGACCGGATCAACTCAAACTGGCGGGTATTTAATGAATCTGCTGAAATGACAGACCGGTATAGTAGGGATACGGTTAGGGCAAGGGCTAGGGACCTGGAACGCAATTCGGATATTATGAATGCAGTAACAGGAGCATATAAACGAAATGTCTATGGAGCCGGATACCGATTGAGGGCAAACTGCAGCGATGAAAAACTGAATACACAGATTGAAAAGCTATGGAAGATATGGTGTAAGAAGCAGAATTGTGATGTTACAGGGACACAGAGCTTTCAATCCATGATGCGGATGGCTATTCAACGGAAAAAAATTGATGGAGGAATTATTTTTTTAAAACGCTATACTTCCGAAGGATTTATACCATTTAAACTTCAGGCTTTAGAAGTCGATGAATTAGATCTTACTGCGATAACACCTAAAAACCAAGGAAATCGGGTGGTTGGAGGCATAGAATATAATTCACACAGCCGCCCAGTTGGTTACTTTATCCGACAATACAGTCTTGATGGGACAATCATAACGGAACCAGTTTATATAGAAGCAAAAGATATTATATTTTATTTTACAAAAACAAGACCGTCACAGGTTCGGGAAATGTCTGATATGACTCCTACGATCACAAGGATACGTGATTCGAACGAATTTATGAGGGCTGTATCGGTAAAGGAAAGAATATTGTCTTGCTTATCTGTATTTATAAAGCGAGAGCTGCCGCCTTCTGGGATCGGAGTTGGTAGAGGAGGAGCAATAGGATCATCAGGAAAAGATGACAAAACATACGATTATCAAGGGAAAACATTAACTCCTGGTATGATTCAGTACCTTAACAAAGGTGATGAAGCACAGGTTGTAAATCCAAGCGGTCAGGCAACAGATGCAACTGCCTATATTAAGCAGGAAATACGCTTAGTTGGGTCAGGACAAGGATTAAGCTATGAGACAATCAGCAGGGACATGTCAGAAAGTAACTATAGTTCTGCCAGGCAGGGACTGATCGAAGATGAGTTAACCTATGCGGAAGAAAAAAGCCTACTGATGGAAGTCATGACTGAAATTTATGAGAGCTTTCTTATATCTTTGGTACTCGCAGGCAAAATCAATATTAAGGATTTTTGGGAAAAGAAAGAAATTTACCTGGATCATAGCTGGATACAGGCGCCTAAGCGCTGGATTGATCCACTAAAAGAGACGAATGCAAATAAAACGGCTCTCAACACCGGACAAAAAACATGGGCTGATATGGCATCAGAAAACGGAAAAGACTGGAAAGAGCAAATCAATGAAATGGTTGAAATAATAGAGTATGGAAAAGAAAAAGGAATTGATATGGGAGGTGTAATATTTGGAAATAACAGCAAAACAGAACCTGTCAAGGAGCCAGATACAGCAGAAGCAGACGGAAATAAGGGAAAATCTTAACCGTTCACTTCCGGCTGCTTCTATACGTTCTGTGGAGGGTGAGGAACGAACGGTTGAACTTTCATTTTCATCTGAAGAACCATATGGCCGATGGTGGGGAGTAGAAGTCCTGGATCATTCAGAAGGGTGTGTGGATTTAAACAGAATTAACAGCATTGGTTGTGTTTTATTTAACCATAACCGGGATAAGGTGATTGGAAAGATAATTGATTCATCGAATGATGGCAGCAGATGTTACGCAAAAGTAAAATTTGATGATGATGAAGCATCAGATATCATTTACAAGAAGGTTCAGAGCGGAACACTAAAAGGTGTATCTGTGGGATATGTTGTGGAGTCATGGGAAGAGGTAATGCCAGGGAAAAAGTCTGCAGACGGGAGGTTTACCGGTCCATGTGATATCGCAAAAAGATGGACACCGTTTGAGATATCAATTGTTTCAGTACCAGCAGATCCAACCGTGGGAGTTGGACGTGAATTTGAAAACGCAACTTATATTACAAATGGAAGAATGCTGGACTTTTATAGCAGGCAGCTTCAAATAAATAAAAATAAATTCAGGAGGGAATTATGACAAGAAAACAAATTATGGAACGGCAGCAAGAGATTTTAAGTACTGCAAAAACTGAACACAGAGACCTGACCAATGAAGAAAAAGCAGAATTTGACAATCTGCAAAGAGAACTGGATCAGATGGAAGCCGGTGCTGGGGGAGGAGAATCAGCAAGCCAGAGAAGTACCGAAAACACGGGAATAGAAAGACCTGCAAACGGTATTACTCCAGATCAGGCAGCACAAAGAGCAATCGAAGCAGAACGGAAGAGGACAGCAGATATTACAAGCTTATGCCGAAATTTCGAAATTTCTCCTGATGAATATATTAGGAATGGAAGCAGTATGGAAGCAGTAAGAACAGCAGTACTTGATCAGCTGAAGAAAACCAATGGCCCGGTGGGTGTGCGTGTTACCGCAGATGAAGGAGACAAGTTCCGGGAACGTGCTTCTGATGCTCTATTGATGCGGTCAGGGATTGCAGTCATTGCTCCTACAGATGGGGCAACTCAGATGCGCAGCATGAGCATGAGGGACTTGGCTGTAGAATGTTTATCCAGGGAAGGGGAGGATGTCAGAACCCTATTAAGAATGGATCCTACAGATATGTATAACAATTTATGCCGGCAGTTTTATAACCCGACAGCCGCATTTCCGGCTATTCTGGATAACACCATTAAAAAAAGCATTGTTCAGCTATATAATCAGGTTCCTACAACTTTCCAGGCCTGGACCACAAAAGGTAGCTTGAAAGACTTTAAGGAAACCAGTGATCATGAGTATGTAATCGGTGGAGCAGGAGACTTTTTACTTGTACCAGAAAACGGGGAATTAAAGGCGGATACACCTGAAACCCAGCTGCTTCCAAAACGTAAATTAGGTACTTATGGCCGACAGTTTAGCATGACCCGGCAGGCATTCATCAATGACGATATTGGATTCTTGACAGAGATTCCAGGATTATATGCAACGAGAGCAAAGAAAACCATTGATAAGCAGGTTTACAGCTTACTGTTTAACAATGGAAAAATATTTGACGGAGTAAACCTATTTGACAACAAACACAAAAATTTAATTACAACTGGAGCGAAACCTTCTCAAGCAGCTATCCAAGCAATAATTTTACAAATGCAGAAACAGACTGATCAGTTTGGAGAGGCAATCTATATCACACCTCAACACATTATTGTTCCGGTTGGATATGAGTTTGACTTGGCAGTTATTTTGCGTTCTGCACAGGTAACTGGAACCAACGATAACGACATTAATCCACTGTACAACTATCCGCTGAAAATTGTACAGACTCCTGTTCTCAATGTCTTGGCTGGTGCTGGTGCTGCACCATGGTTTATGGTTGCGAATGCAATGAGCGCAAAGTCAATCCAGGTTGATTATCTGAATGGTCAGGAAACGCCGATTGTAAGAAGAATGGAAGCTCCAGGGACCCTGGGATTTGTATGGGATATGTATTTGGACTGGGGTATTGCAGTTCGTGACTTCCGAGGAATTGCCAAAAATCCAGGCACACCAATTGTTTAATTTTTGAAGAGAGGAGAATTTAGATGAGCAAAGCAACTTACTGGCAACGTGGGGAATCATTAGATTACAGCAACACTACGACAAAGACGATTGATGCAGGAACGGTTGTTGCATTAAAAAGCAGGATTGGAGTAATTGGCGGAGATATCCTACCGGGAGAGATGGGAACCATACATATGACCGGTGTATTTGAAATCACAAAAACAGATGCAAATGAAATCACAATGGGAACGCTTGTGTTTTTTGATGGGACAGGCATCACTGCAACGGCTGGGACAGATACACCGGCAGGGTATGCGGCAGCAGATGCGGCAGCAGGGGACAATTCTATTATCGTAAAACTGTTGGGTTAAAGAAATGAAGCTGATCGCAGTAAGCCATATTCTTTATCGAAATATGCAGTACTATCCAGGTGATGAGCTTCCAATTGGCACAGATATGCAGGAAGTATGGATTGATTGCGGAAGTGCTACATTCGAAGATAGTGATGAAACAGTAGAAACGAAGGTAACAAAAGCCCGGAGAGTAATGGCGCAATCCGGGCTTACTGGTACTGCTGTAAATTCTGAATTGGATGAGAATTTAGTTGGAAGAGTGCCGGTAACTGAGGGGAGGCGCAGGAAGTGAAAAGTTTCAAGGAACTGCTGTCTGCTGATATCAAAGCTGTGTTTATGAATCCGGAAGAATTCGGAGAACTGCATACAGTCGGTGGAAGAGAGATGCCGGTTATTATTGATGAGACAGAAATTACGGAACGTAGTAAAAAGCAGGCTGAACATGGGCGTATTGATGGTGTGTATGAAAGACGGATACTCCTTTATGTTTCAAAGAGTGATTTCGGAAGGTTGCCTGGAATTGGTGGTCTACTGATCGTGGATAACACCAAATGGCGGATTGTAGATGCAGTTGATGAGGATGGGATATATTCTATCACATTAGGGTACTTAAAAGCATGAATATAAAAATCGAATTAAATAAGGACGATTACTCTAAAATAATCCGTTCTATGCGGGATGTTGAGAAATCAGAAGAATCCGTACTTAAGACAGCAGTAAATAATACTGCAAAACGGGCACAGCGGCTACTTATCAAGCGAGCAGGAAAAACCTATGTTGGAGAAGTGGCCCGCCAGGAGCGTATAAAATCGGCTTCTGAGATCATAAAAGGTCAGGTTAAAAACCCAACTACTGTTATTCGATTTAGTTCCACTGTGCATGAAATTAAAGAATTCCATGTATCAAGTCTTGTGGCTACCAGGACTATGCAGGGTAATGTTTTAAGAGGAGCGTCAAAAACACTGGAAGGAACATCTGGAAAAGCGTTTGTGGTTCGGTTTAAAAGCGGACATCAAGCAGTTGTGCAGCGTGTGCAAGGTGCGAAAATGAAAAGCAATCCAAAGAAAGAGAAACTTAAGAAACTATTAGGCCCTTCATACATGAAGATGATTGGAGGGGAAAAGGTATACAAACCAGATGAAGTTACAGAACTACTTCACGAAGAGTTAGGGAAAATCATGTCAAAAGTATTGGGGGGTGGTAGGTAATGGAATCAACAAGAGCGAGAACACCACTTTTCTTACAAGAAGCACTTGTTAATGAGATTAAAAAGATCACAGGTGATATGTTATTTCATTCGCCTAAAAGCCAGGAATTGGTTAAATTGGAGGTCTTTGTACAATCTCTTCCTATTCCGGTTTTAGAAAGCACGGCAGAGAGTAAAGATTTTAGTAACATAGAATACCAGGGGAGCCAGATAGAGGAGCCTATTTTTAAATGTCCATGGTGCATTGTCAAAATCGAAGGTGGAAATATACCGGGGATAAATGAACAACAGGCAATACAGGTTGTGGTTTGCTTTGGAATTTTTAATGATGATGTTAGCAATCAGGGACACCGGGAAATATTGAACCTCTTTCAAAGGATATATTCCAGATTTGCGGTTGACCCTATATTGGACAGCCAGTATACCTGTACTGGAGAATTTGAATGGGCGTTGCAGGAAGAAGATACATACCCTCATTTTTTTGGGGGAATAGGCATAAGTTTTAAATTTATGGGATATAGAAGGGAGAATAAGTTTTTATGAAAAATGTAGATAAAGCAGTGGAAAATGAAATCGTAACCACAGATGTCAAACCACTAAAAACGGAAACAAAGGGATCGTTGGAAAAAGAGGCCAGGATTTATTTGGGTCCAACTTTAAAAGGTGTGACAAGTGGTACTGTTTTTAGTGGGGATTTGCCTCTAATGTTGCAAGATGCCATAAAAGATGTTCCTGTAATCACTGAGCTGGTGGTGCCTCTGTCAAGGCTTGTAGAGGCGGGAAAAGAATTAGCTGATCAGAATTCTGCACTGAACAAATTTTATGATCTGGCAGAAAAATATAGGAAAGGAGAATAAAATCAAATGGGATACAATCATCGTATTTCTACTCAAGAAATTGATACACAGATCACAATCCCTATAAAAGGTACGGCAGGGCTTCAGGTAGTTGTAGGGACAGCGCCTGTGAATATGGCGGAGGATCCTGCAGCGGTGGCAAACGTACCTATTATTGCCTATAGCTTTCCGGAGGCTCAGAGGCAGCTGGGTTATAGTGATGATTTTAAAAATTATACGCTTTGCCAGTCAATGGATGCCAGCTTTCGTGTGTTTTCTGTTGCACCGGTAGTATTTATCAATGTTCTGGATCCATCAAAGCACAAGAAAGCATATACAAAAGATGATATTGCTGTCGTGGCAAAGAAAGCCATGATTGAAGATACAGGTATTATCATTAAAACTCTTCAAATTAAGGATCAAGCAGAAGGCAGCCTTGAAGCAAATGTGGATTATATCGCAGAATTTAACCAGGCAGGTGGTATTGATATTACCCTGCTATCAACACAAAAGACCGCTACAGTGACAAAGATTAAGGCTTCAGGAGATCAAATTGATCCGTCTATGGTCACGGAAACAGATATCATTGGCGGATATGATGTGGCAAGCGGAAAGGAAACCGGTATGGAGTTGATCCGGCAAGTATATCCTAAGTTCGGGTTTACACCAGGAATCCTTATTGCACCAGGCTGGTCACAGGATCCCACAGTGGCAGCGGTTATGTGTGCTAAGACAGAAGATATAAACGGGGCATTTACCTGTGAAACAGCAATTGATATGGATACCGTGAATACAAAAGTATATACAGCGCTTAAAGATGCAAAATCAGAAATGGCTGTTACGAACAAACACGCCATACTTCTTTGGCCAAAACTTAGGTTAGGAAAGAAGATTTATGCATATTCCGCCATTTGGGCTGCTATGACAGCTTACACTGATGCAAAGAACAATGATATTCCGGTAAAAAGTCCATCAAATGAGCTTCTTAATGTAAGTGCAGCCGTTCTATCTGATGGAACCGAAATTTTGTTAGATACCGCCATGGCAGAGGTCGTTAATTCGAACGGTATAGTAACTGCGATCAATGATGGGGGTTGGAGATCATGGGGAAATAATACGGCGGTATATCCTGTATCATCTGACCCGAAGGACCGCTGGATTGCTTGCCGCAGGATGATGAGCTGGTATCGGAATCGTTTTATTCTTACATATAGAGCAAAGTGTGATGCTTCAGCCAATTACCGCTTGATTGAGGCTATTGTAGATGCGGAGAATCTATATTTAAACAGTCTAACATCGACAGGAGATATTGCCGGCGGGTCTATTAGTTTTAGCGAAGAGGACAATCCGATTGAATCAATCCTTAACGGAGCAATTATTTTTTATACTAAGCTTGCATTCTGGACACCTGCAGAATACATCCTGAACAAGATTGAGTTTGATCCAACAATTATCCAAACAGCGTTAGGAGGTAAATAATATGGAATTTGACAATAAAATCATTCCAGAAGTAATTCATGGTTTTAGAGTATACGATGGAGATGGCGATCAGCTTATAGGGATTACTGATGAAATGAACATGGCGGACTTAGCCAGCAAAACAGCAACCATCACGGGGGCGGGAATCCCTGGGTCGTACGATGTTCCTATATTAGGTCATTTTGACTCTATCACCCAGGATATCCCATTTCGCATTTTGTACAGGCCGGTCCTTGAGTTCGCAAATCCCATGAAACAGGTAAGGTTTAATATTAGGGGTGCAATCCAGGTAACAGACAAATCTACAGGCGTATCAGATTTTACGGGATTCCGTTACGTGGTGGGTGGGCGCTGTAAAAGCTTATCTCCAGGAAACCTTAAACCAGGCGATGTCATGGGATCAAAGCTGAGTATTGAGGCGACATATATATTGTATGAGATTGACGGTGTTAAGCTTATTGAGATTGATAAGCTTAACAACATCTACCGAATTAACGGCACAGACTTAATGGAAAAAGTTCGAAAGTTATGTTAATGGGAGGACATTATGGATATTAAAAATCAGAATAAGGAAGAGATATTACAAGAGGCCGCCGGACAAGCGACCTCTTCTACATCCGGTGGGCCAAAGGTCATTGTAAAACTGTATGATCCTTATATTTTTGATGGCGTGGAGGTAAAAGAGATTAACTTATCTGGACTCTATGATATGACAGCGGAAGATATGTTTGCTGTTGATGAGCGGATACGTATTCATGGATATTCTGGTTCAAATCCAGAAATTACAAGAAGGTATGCATTACTAACTGCGGCAAGGGTTAATCATAAGCCGTGGGAATGGTGCAACCATATGAAGGCAAGGGATGCCGTAAGAATAAAAAACGTGGTGGCAGGTTTTTTTTACATGCCGGGATAAGAGCGGATGATTCGGAAATAATCAGGCGTAATTGCCTTAAGCTTTCTTTATTAACCCATACCGGATTAGACTATTTGTTTGGACTGCCACTTAATGAACTAAGAAATATTTTTGCGGTAGCAGCAAAAAAAGAGTAAGAAGGGAGAAAAAACGTGGCAGATAATAAACAGTACAAGCTGGCGATAGAAATTGCTGGAATGATTGATCGGTCATTGGGCGAGGCCTGTAACCTCACTAAGAAACAACTCAAAGCAGTTGCAAAAGAAGCAGCGGCAACGAGCAATGAAAGCGTAAGCTTTACAGATGCCATGGGAAAGGCTGGAAGCGGAATTGACGGGCTTTGGAATGGTGCAACTACAGCAGTGAAAACCACAGCAGAAGCATTACTGGCAGCAGGTGCAGCAGCAGGCGTGGCAGGTGGACTGATTATCCATGTTGGTTCTGACTTTGAATCTGCTTTTGCCGGAGTTAAAAAGACGGTAGATGCTACAGATCAGCAATTAGCTGACTTAGAAGAAGGCCTTAGAGAGATGGCAAAAAACAAGCCGCAGACAGCAGTAGAACTGGCAGAGATTGCAGAAGCTGCCGGACAGCTTGGAATACATACGGAAAATATTGAAGAGTTTACGAATGTTATGGCTGATTTAAAGGTAGCCACAAACCTTGGAGATGTAGGTGCCTCACAATTTGCAAAGTTCGCAAACATCACAGGCATGGCCCAGGACAAGTTTGACAGATTGGGAAGTTCTGTTGTTGATTTGGGCAATCACATGGCTACAACAGAGTTGGATATCGTTAGTATGGCGATGCGTCTTGCTGGTGCCGGTACGCAGGTAAAAATGAATGAGGCAGATATAATGGGTTTTGCTGCCGCATTATCCAGCGTTGGTATAGAGGCAGAAATGGGCGGATCTGCTATGTCCAAGATGATGATTGAGATGCAGCTTGCAGTTGAAACAGGACTAGATGCATGGGGACCTTTGGAAGAAGCTTTGGCAAGGACGGGACGCACAACAGAGCAGGCAGAAAACGCTGTAGCAAAAGGCGGGAGCGCATTAAAAAATTTTGCAGCAGCTACAGGACAAAATAGCAAGCAATTAAGGGAATCAGTGAAAGAAGCTCAAAAATCCGCAGGTAGCCTACAAGACTTTGCGGATGTGGCAAATATGACATCAGAAGAATTTGCTGCGGCTTTTAAAGATAACGCAGCAAAAGCTATGGGGGCCTTTATTTCTGGCTTAAACGATACTGAAAGATTGGGGCAGTCTGCAATTGTTACATTGGATTCAATGGATATTAAAGAGGTCAGGTTGAGAGATACCTTATTAAGGGCGGCGAATGCAAGCGGCCTCTTTAATGAATCTATCGACATGGCCAATAGGGCATTTGAGGAAAATACTGCACTCACAAAAGAAGCTGACCAAAGATACGCAACATTTGAAAGCCGCCTTGACATGGTAAAGAACCGGGTAACGGATATGGGAATCACCCTGTATCAGGATTTTAGAGATCCATTGTCAGATGTTTTGGATGTGGCTCTGGAATTTACCGAAGAAGCAGATCTATTTGATCCGGCCTATATTGATGGCATGGCTAAAAATTTTCAGAAGAACATTCCAACAGTTATCAGGCAAATTGGTGAGGCAAAGGATGCGGTTGTAGACTTTGCAGGTCCATTTATAGAACTTGGGGATTGGATGATCGAAAATCCAGATGTGGTTGCGGGAACCCTTGTGGGAATTGGGACAGCGATTGCTTCATTAAAGTTGGCCCAGACAATCACCAATGTTACAGATTCTATCAAAGGATTATATTTTGCCATGGCAAGCAATCCGGTCACAGCGGCAATAGGACTAGCGGCTTTGGCTGGTGGAGCAATCGTGGGAATATCTACAAAGGTTAAAATGGCGAATGCAGAATTAAGGAAACAGCGCCTAGATGAATCTTTTGGAACAATTTCGCTTTCTTTAAGCGAATTAGATGAAGTTACAGAACGAATCCTTGATACTGGAAACAGAAAAAATATCAATTCATTTATCGATCAAATGGGTAAAATCGCTGATATCTCAAGAACGTTGCGACAACAAGAAGAGTCATTAAAAAAAATCAATTGGAAGATATCAATGGGAATGGACCTAACGGACTCAGATCTAAAAAGTTATGAATCAACGATATATCAATACATTGAATCGTCTATAAGTGCAGTTGAACAGGAACACTATGCTGCGACCATTGCAGTAAAGACTTTGTTCAAAGGTGAGGGCGGGGAAGATATTATTACCAGCCTTGATGAATTTTATAGAGGTGTGGAAGATGAAGTAAAAGTAGCGGGCAATACATTGGGAGAAGCATACAGAGTTGCTATGGAAGATGAAATCATCACTCCGATGGAGCAGAAGAGAATTGACCAGCTGATAAATAACTTTACAGATCTTAAAAACCAGGTAATGGAAGCTGAATCTCAGGCAGAATGGCAAATTTTAAAAGGTGAAATCTTAGACGGATCGCAGCTTACTAGAGAATCATATGAAAATTTGTCAAAAAGAGCAAATGATCAAGCCCAAAAAGATAAAGAGACTTATCTGCGGTCATACGGAAAAGCTCTTACGGCAAACAATTTGAAACTAGATAAGACATTGTCAGACCCAACCATTTCGAGGGAAGAAAAAGATAAGGCTATAACCGATGCGGAAAACAATGAGCTGAAACAAAAAGAAGCACACCAAAAAAGAAATGCTGAAGTTGAGAAAAAGATCACTGACCTACAACTAGAAGCAGTATCTGGTGCACTCTCAAAGAGGATAAATGAAAACAAGAATGAATTAATTGATTACCTTTCTTTTTCGGGAAATGTAGCAAATGCATTAATTGATATGCTAAATATCCAAGATTTCAATGATCTGACAAAGGGAGAACTTCAAGGCCAATGGGAAGAATTAAAACCGAAACTTGGCGATCTTCTTATACTTAAAAAGGAATACGAGGATAGAGGGAAAGAAATACCGGAATCGTTGGCAAAAGGAATCAGAGATGCAGCAACGGCAGGAGTCCTGGAAGGTGACGTAAACGCTCTATGGGTATTACTAGAAGCAACTACAAACGGTGCTGAGTATCAGCGCCTTGTAGAGGGGATGGGGAAGTATGGAATTAATATCACGGAAGAAGTTGCAAAAGGGATAATAAACGGTAAATATAAAGTTGATGAGGGCATTAGATTACTTTATGATCATGCGCAAACGCAGCTTGAAAGTAAATTTGGACATATGACGGTTTATGGAGAGGTGGATTTTAATTGGGAAGTCGGAAGCGTGGCAACAAGACAGTCCTCCACATCGAATCCAAACGCCGGAAGAAATAATAATAACAGTATCAGAGAAGTGTTTGAGCCTCATGCAGAGGGAGGTATTTTTAGTACTCCTCATTTGGGCCTTGTTGCAGAAGCAGGCTGGCCGGAAGCAATTATACCTCTTGACGGATCATCTCATGCTGTATCAATCTGGCAAAAAGCTGGTGAGGCCCTTGGAGTACTTGGAGGCGGCTCACAATCAGGAGGAGGAAATGGCAATTCTTTTGGTGGTAATAATGACAATAGCGAAAGCAAAATAGTTTATGCCCCTGTTATCAGTGTTCCTGCTTCATCAGAGGAAATGGTTAAAAAAATATTAAGTGATGATTATCAAAGGTTTGAGCGCTTTATGAGACAATATGAGAAAGATCTGAAACGCTTGGCATTTTAAGGAGGTAGGCGATGGATAAGACATACACTACTATTAGCGGGCAAACCTGGGACCAGATCGCCTATGAAGTCTATGGCAATGAACATTATTGCGATAAGCTTATGGATGCCAATCGGGATAAACTTCAATATTTTGTATTTCCGGATGGGATCGTACTTAAACTTCCAAGCATTGAAAGCATGGTACAGACATCCGTTTCAAGCGACTATCCTACATGGAGGGCGATGTTAAATGGATAAAGCAAGACATGCAAGTTGTGAAGTATTATACGATGGGAAAGAAATAGGCTTATCCGATAAATTGGAAAGCTTAAGCTATACTGACAATTCTTCCGGAGTATCAGATGAAATTATCCTTACTTTCAGCGGAAGGGATGCTGACTGGCTTAAAGATGACTTTTATCCGGAAAAGGGACATGATCTTGATGTTACAATCTGGCTACATAATTGGAAGAACAATGGTGATTTATTGAAATATCATTGTGGAAACTTCCTACTCGATGATCTAACATATTCAGGAAGTCCACGCCAGTGCGTGATAAAGGGAGTATCTGTACCAGCAGCACAATCTTTCCAGGTTGATCCCATATCAAAGACTTGGAAAAAGGTCACTCTTAAGCAAATAGCGCAGGAAATGATGAGTAAATACGGCATGAGCGATTTGTATTACTGGGGATCTGAGCCGGTGATTGATTCAATAGAGCAGAACGCACAGACTGACAGTGCCTTTTTATATGATATATGCCAGAAGCAGGGCATGTTTCTTAAAATATATAAAAAGGCACTGGTTATATTTGATAAAGCTTTATATGAACCCAGGGGAATTACAGCATACTTCACAGAATCTGATTTTGATGGAAATTGGGAATGGAATAGCACCCTGCATGGAACTTACACAGGTGCTACCATATCATACACAATTCCAAGGCCTACAAAGGGGTATAAAAAAGGAGACAAGGCACAAGTAATCGACATTACAGTGGGGCAAGGACAAAGGATTCTTCATATCAATGAAAAGGCAGAAAATGAGGGTGAAGCGCAGAGGATTGCAAAGGCAAAGGTAAATGAGGAAAATGAAAAAGCAGTTACCTTTGCCTTTGCTGCCATGGGGGATCCTAATGTGGTGGCCACATGCAATATTGAAATATACGGCATGGGCCGATGTAATGGAAAGTATTTTGTGAATAAGGTTATACACCAGGTATCAGGCGGAAACGGATACTCCATGAACGTATCAGCCTACCGCATTTTTGATCGGCTATAGGGAGGAAAGACATGACAGACAGTGGAATCAGAGTGGGATATATAAGTACATACAATGCAGAAGATGGTACAGCATCAATATACTATCCGGACCGATCTCATGATGTGACAGCAGAACTTCCAATATTTTCACCATGCGGTCTGTTACAGGTATTAAAAAAAGGGGATCAGGTCCTGGTACTTCATTTGCCGACCGGATCCGCAGCGGGATTCATCATGGGGGAATGTCTATCGGATGGTGATGCCCCGAAGGCAAGTATCTATGTAAATAATGACAGCCTTACCCTAAAGGATCCGGATGGAGTTATTACATTGAGACAAGTTATAGATTTGATGAGAAAAGTAGATTTATTGCAGAACAAGGTAAACGAACTGGAATCAAAAGTGGAGGCATTGGGGTAAAAACTGAAAAAAGAAAGTTATCCACAAAAATGCCAGGAAAACGGCGAAAAAGCGCTGGCGCAACTAAATAAGGCAAAAAGGAGGAAAAATGGCAACGATAGGAAATTGGGGAAGCGTCATTAAATTCCAGACAAGTGACAAAAGGATCCTTACCATTGATAAATTAAAATATAACTTTTCTGCCAGGATCAGCAAGCATAATATGATAAACGGTTGGCCAATTGTAGAGTTTGTAGGTCCGGATCTACAAACCACTACATTTACAGTAGAATTAAATGCCATGCTGGGTGTAAGACCTAAAGTAATTGAAGATAAACTATGGTATAGCCTTGCTGAAGGGGTGGTAGCACCTTTGGTAATCGGGGGAAGGAATGTATGCAGCAGGGCCATGCTAACAAGTATAGGCAGTGCTTACAATATTATTTTAAAAAAAGGTGAAATCATGTCAATGACAATTGATCTGACAATGATAGCATCGTATCGATAAAGGAGGGAGGAGCCGTGCAATTAAACTTAATAGGCAATGATGATATATCAGAGATGGAAGATATATCAAGATGTATCAACAACATTTTAAGTATTCCATCCGGTTCAATCCCACTTGCCAGAGGACTTGGAACAAGTTGGACGAACATTTCTAAGATTCCACCAGACCTGGAAAACGATATTGCTACAGAAATCATAGAAAAAGTAGAAAAATATGAGCCTAGGATTTCAGTTGCGGAAGTTACTCTGGAATATGATGAAAGCGGAACGGTGAACGCAAATATCGTCCTGCGGAAAGGGGATAGATATGGGCAATTTAAACGTGATAGATGAATATCCGGATATTAGTTTCATTGACAGTTACACAATATCAAGATTGGAAAATGATATGATTTCTTGGTTCAAGGAAAAAAAGAAGGAGCTGACGGGAGAAGAGGTTGTACTTGCGCCTGCAGATGACCGGAGAATTATTCTACAAACAGCGGCTTATTTCATTTTTCAAGGATATATGTTCTCCGATGATGCAGGAAAAATGGGGTTACTAAAGTATAGCCGAGGGGAGTTCCTGGAGAACCTTGGAGCATTAAAACATATCTACAGAAAAAAAGCAACCGGGGCCACAACAACTATCAGATTTACGGTTAAAGAAGCTAGAGGTACAACAACTGGAATACCAAAAGGAATTAGAGTGACCGCTGGAGATGGTGTGTATTTTACAACCAATGAATATTGTGAGATTTTGGCAGGGGAAACTTTCGTAGATATAGGAGCAACGTGTAATGCCTTGGGGAGCGCCGGAAACAATTACGATATCGGGGATCTGGCAATTATTGTGGATTCGGTACCATTTGTGGATTCGGCAAGAAACATTACGAAGCCTGAAAATGGAGCTGATGTTGAAAGTGATGATTCTCTGCGTGAAAGAATCTATATTGCTCCGGCATCTTATTCCGCGGCTGGAACAGAAGCGGCTTATGAATATCATATACGGGAATTTAATTCAAATATTTCAGATATAAAAGTCACAAGTCCAGAACCATGTGTGGTTAGGATAAGATATTTATTAGAAGAAGGAGCGATCCCAGGTATTGAATCAATAAATGAACTAAAGGAATATCTTGAGGAACCAACAATTAAGCCATTGACAGATCTGATTGAGGTAATGGCACCACAATTAGTCCATTATGACTTAATTGCAAAATATTATATCAATCAGAGTGATAAAAACCGTGCTGAATCTATACAGCAAAAGGTTTCAAACATCATAAATGAGTATATCATATGGCAAAGGTCAAAGATGGGAAGGGATATTAATCCAAACGAACTAACCAAGAGAGTCCTGGCAGCAGGAGCAAAAAGAATAGAGATTGAAACACCAGAATTTGGGTTGGTGGACATCGAATCCGTGGCTTATCTTGGAACTTCAAGCGTAACATATGGAGGACTGGAAGATGATTAAATTATCAGATGCAGAATTAATCTCATTATTGCCTCCATTTTTTAAAGAAAATGTTGATATACAGGCGTTGAGCTATGCAATAAAAAAAGGAATGGAAAAAATGCTTGCTTATGCAGGATTATCATCGCTATGTGCCAATATTGACGGATTACCTGATAATATAGTAGATCTTCTGGCATTGGAGTTTAAAAGTCAATATTATGACGAATCAATGGATATTGATGTTAAGAGGGATATCGTAAAAAACTCTATTGCATGGTATGCAAAAGGGGGTACGGTATCAGCTGTAGATGAGATGGTACAAACCATATTTGGTGAAGGTGAAGTGGTGGAATGGTATGAATATAACGGGGAGCCAGGTACATTTTATATAAAAACTAACACAGAATTATCTCCGGACATAATAAAGAGCTTTAACGAAATCGTTGACAAGGTAAAAAATATAAGATCACACCTTACTAATGTAAAAATTAGTCGTGAGATTAAAAATACGTGTTATGCAGCTGTTTTTAATTGCCGCATACCACACATTATTGTGAAGTAAGGGAGGAAAGCAATGTTTAATAAAGCTGTCATTACTGCAAAGGGTCTGGCACTTGATGCGAAAATAATAGCTGGAAAAACCAATGCGGTATTTACTACGATCAGACTTGGTGATGGTACATATAACGGGTCCGAGGATTTGATCGCTGCCACGGCTATGAAATCCGTAAAACAGACATTTGGCATAAGCAGTATTTCAATAACAGAAAGTAATACAGTAAGATTACGATCGGTTATTGACAATGTAGGGATTGAAGAAGGCTATTACATAAGTGAGGTCGGGGTTTATGCACAAGATCCTAATGACGGAGAGATTTTGTATAGTATAGCTCTTGGCGTAAAGAACAAAATGGATTATCAGCCATCTGAAATTGAGCTGGAAGGTGCAACAAGCACATTTGACACTTATACAGTGATATCAAATACGGAGTCGGCAACAATCAGAATGGGGACCGGTGCAATGGCATCCGCAGAGGATGTGGAAGAATTGCGAAAGGAAAAGGTGGATGCCACTGGTGGAGATATTTCAGAAACAGTAATTGAAAACTTAGAACCTATTGATACGATGTTTCCTATTCCAAATGCAGGGGAGAAAACAAAGGTTTTCTTTGGGAAGCTTCAAAAAAGCTTAATGGATTTAGTGGCAAAAAAGTCATATATATTTGTGATGGAAGAAGATATACCTGTAGAGGATCGTGAGAAGAATACATGGTATTTAATGGTGACAGATAAACAGACAGTCGGAACTGGTGACAACATTAAGATAAGCTCAACTATGGGATTAAATATTATATCAAAGAACAGTGAGGGTGTATAAATGGCTGATGTATATAAAGTAAGAGTGCAGGTATACGATGAAACGACAGGGCAATTGTTAGGTGATGCTGATGTGCAGACAACAGCAGATTTAGTGTATTTTTCTGATGGAGAAACGTTTCAACAAAAACTAACAGTGGGAAAGCTTACAGGTCCAGCCGGGAAAGATGGAGCCACGGGGGCAACTGGTGCCAAAGGAAGCGATGGTCAGCGTGGCAGTCAGTGGTATAACGGTACCGGGATAACTGGAACAAACACAACCGATACAGTATTTAGCGGATCAGGTGTCACGACTGCACTTGTGGGAGACTATTATCAGAATACCGGGACAGGAGCAGATCGGGGACGTATGTATCGCTGTACTATTGCGGGTAATGCTTCAACTGCTAAATGGGTGTATGCAGGGAGTATTTTAGGGGCGACAGGGGGTACAGGTCTAGCCGGAAAAGACGGAAAAGATGGAGATAGTATAAAAGTTGGAACGTCTTATGAAACAGGAGAATCTCGTAAGCTATTTTTTAAGCTTTTGAGTTAGGAGGATTCATATGAGTGAAAAACTAAAAGTTGAACTCCAAGATAGTCAGGGTAATGTTTATTATACGCATACGTCAGCAGATGTGGTTTTTTTGGAAGATGGAACATCAGTAAAGGCAAAACTTGAAAACTTGGTGGACAAATCAGAAGGCGATATTTCAGAAACCATTGTAAATACCGTGGAAACCATTGATACAAAGTTTCCTGTTCCGGCTGCGGGAGATACTATTAAGCGGTTCTTGGGTAAAGTAAAGAAATTTATTGAGGATTTTAATGGCAGTACTCTTAAAGCCGATGTTACATATTATATTAATAGTTCAACAGGGTCGGATGACAATACGGGTACTTCATCGCAGATGGCATTTAAAAGTATTGATAAGGCACTTAGTTTAATCCCTAAAAATTTGAATGGATATACGGTTCAGTTGTGGATTGGTGCGTCTGATTCAGATTTATTTCTATCTGGATATTATAATGGAAATATTAAAGTAGGTGCAAACGGAGATATTGCACAGCGTGGGGTTAAGTCTGCATATATCAGTTCGTGTGATGCACATATAGAAATAAATTCGTTTAGTATATCAGGGATTGGAATATTTACTGATGGTACCAAGTATGCACTAAAGATAAGTAAATGCAAAAGCGTACAAGTTCTCAGTACAAACATAGTTGGTACAACAGATATAAATAATGGATATGTGACAGGTATCAGTTGTGATACTAGTGCATCAATACAAATCATTAATGGTTCAGTATCAAATAAATATAGAGCAATATATTTCAAAAGGTGTGGGAATTGCTACGTTAGGTGCGGTGGTACTAGTAACCACTTTGGTATTACTAGTGAAGAAACAACCGTTAACGTTGATCAGATTACATATCCTTCATCTTTAGTTCCATTTAGCTCGAAAGGTACTGGTGCAATATTATTCAGTACTGGTGCAGATAAATTAGTTGATGATATCTTATATTATGTCACTGCTGGTAATGGTGTAGAATCTGGTGATGGTACATGGAGTAACCCATTTACTACAATATCAATGGCTCTAAAGGCAATACCAAAGAATCTCGGTGGATGTAATGCCAAAATTATTATAAATAATGGAACATATCCAGAGGAAGTAACAATCCAAGGGTTTTACAATGGTAACTTAATAATTACAAGTACTACACCAGATATAATATCTTCTAACGTAAACGTGGATAGGATAACTATAAATGGTTGCCTAGCGAAAGTATCAGTATTGGGCATTAAAGTCACAAACAGTTCAAGCACTATAGCAGTAAATGTCTCTAACAGTAACAGCGTATATTTGCATTACCTACAGATCGATGCTTCTGTGACTAGCCAAACTGGTATATACGCTGCTGTAACAAATCAGATAAGAATATACTATTGTGACATTTCCCAGAAGAACAAAGCAATGGATTTTGTAGATTCAGACGGTTATATTTGGGCATGTACAGGATCGAACAATACTATTGGAGTTGTAGCATCAGGTACTTCTAACGTACACATAATTGGTACCATTCCCGGTGCAACTACCCCAAGGCAGACTTTTAACGGTGGAGTATTTATCGGACAGAACGGTACACAGATTTCGAACGTAATTACATCTGGATTATCATGTACATGGGGTACAATCCAGAATGGATATATCAGGAATGGTAACCTGACTGGTATTGCAATGGTGACGATACAGATCGGTGTGGTAATAAATACAAATCTGAGTGCTGGTGTTGAATATACAGTATCTGGATTCCCCGGGGCTTATGGTGGTAATGCTGCACTGTCCGTTTCTCCACAAACCATAGTCGATACCTGTTTTATAGATGCGTCTGGTGTTATACATGTCAAATTCAATAAAGCGCTATCGATGCCATATGGGATATTATTCACACATACATACTTAACAACATCATAAAGGAGGAAATATTATGAAACATGAGAGTATTAAAGTTGGTGATATGGTTCTGGAGATTGCTAAGGGTAGTTGTGGATTAGATCGTGTAGGAGATACAGCTACCGTTGCTATTGTAATAGGCTCAAATACGATTGACGATATTCACAAGATTTTGACTTCTAGCAATGTCATTACTAAGTATGATATTGATGGCAAGGAAGAATGGAAGAAGGACAACCTAGTCTACACTGGTCGGATATTCATGCGGTCTGACTTCCCGATCGGTATCGAGTATACACAGATCGGGACAGAAGATGGTGCGCCCACATACGGCAATGTAGAGGTCATGGGTCAGGTATTCATAGCTGAGTACAGGACACCAACAATCCAAGACGAGGTGAAAGAACTGCAGGAACAAAATAAGGTGCTTAATGCTCAGGTAGTTTATCTGTCCATGATGTCCGGTATTGAAATGGAGGTAGGTCATGAATAAATTTGAAACAGTAAAAAAATTTTACAATGCAAAATTGTGGTCCATTGGAATGGTATGGAATGCTGTAGGCCGCTGGATTACCGAAAAAGAATACCTGGATATCACCGGGAAAGAGTATGGGAAAGAGTGAGGAATATGAGAATGAAAAAAGAAGCGCTTTGTACAGTGGCAGGAGCAGTGGGAAGCTTCATAACGTCATTATTTGGGGGCTGGGATACCGGGATCGGTACTCTGGTCCTTTTTATGGTCATTGATTTTCTTTCCGGATTGGCAGTGGCCGGAATCTTCAAGAGGAGTACCAAAACAGAAACCGGTGCATTGGAATCTAAAGCGGGCTTTAAAGGATTGTGCCGCAAATGCATGACCCTTCTATTTGTCCTTATCGCCTACCGTCTGGATCTGGCCATAGGGACTAATTACATACGGGACATGGTGATTATTGGATTCATGGCAAATGAACTGATCTCTATCGTGGAGAATGCCGGACTCATGGGTCTGCCGCTTCCGGCAGTTCTGATCAAAGCCATTGACGTGCTTAAGAAGAAAGCAGAAGTAACAGAATAACATTTAACTTTTGGGCCTAGGATTATCCTGGGCCTTTTTCAATTGGAGGTACATATGGGATCATTAAAAGGATTAATCAGCAGAGGGGTAGAAGAAGAAGGATATATTGAAAAGGAAACCAACGCTCAGTTGGATTCTAAGACAGCTAATAAGGGCAGCAACAACTACACAAAATACTCACGAGATGTTAATGCCTGGGGGCTGATGGGGTGTCAGGGACAACCCTGGTGTTGCACAATGCAATTTGCTTTAGAAAGCTATGAGTACGGCAAAGATGTTGCCCTGCTGCACTGGAATATGACTCACAGCACCTATGTAGGGTATAACTGTTTTTCCACCTACAACGCCTTTAAGAAGGCTGGTAAAGTAGGCATGACTCCCCAACTTGGAGCTGTGGTTATATTTGATTTTTCCCATGCCGGAAGAGTAATCCGAATATACTCTCAAAATGGACAGAAGTGGTGGGATTGTCTAGAGGGTAATACATCATCGAATCTATCAGATCGTAATGGTGGACAGGTTAAGATCAAGACAAGGCCGTGGAATGACGCTACTGTAAAAGGGTTTTGTTATATCGACTATGTTGAAGATGATAAACCGGGCTGGATAAAAGATCAGAAAGGCTACTGGTATCGCAGAGAAAATGGCAGTTACCCTGCTGATAAGTGGTGTATTATCAATCATCATTACTACCTATTCAACAGAGTTGGATATATGGTCACTGGTTGGCATCGCTGGGACGGGAAAATCTGTGATCCAGATGATGGATCAGGAGAATGGTATTTCCTTGACAGCACGAAAGATGGACCTCTGGAAGGTGCCTGCTGGCATACCAAAGATAACGGCGCTCAAGAGATATGGACTATTAACAAGAATGATGACATTTAAACTCTCTCCAGATCAGGATGGTGCGCTGCAGTTTCCGGGGCTGGCGGGGTAATGTATAGGCGGTAACCGGTATTCCGGGCCTTTTTGTGTGCGTATGCGAAAAACGTCAAAAAAAACTTAAACCCAATAGGACAATGTTAAGGTGTGGTAATTCAGGGTCTTTAGTGCTTCCAGTTAATACTAGAGCCGGTGCAAGATTTACTCTCACTACAGTTAGCGTTAATGTTAAGGGTTTTAAAAAACCTTGTATTAAACTTGAATTTACAAGCGACATTGCAACTAGAGTGGCGGCTCTCACACTTGATTTTCAGATATTCAAGCAGTGTAAAGGTATGGCGACTCCTATTCCTATCGGACCTGTTTGGACTTTTTCACGGCTATCAACCATTACTGATAGTAACACATTTTCATTCTTTATTTGTGACTGTGATATCTGTGATGACGAATGCTGCACATACAGCGTTGTTACAAGGGTAGCAAGTACTGTAACAGTAGGCGTTACTTCTGTTAATCATGCATCACTTTCCGCGTTTATTGTAGATAATGACTGCAATGCCTGTAAATAGTAGGAAATATTAAATACAAATAAATGATTAAATACAAAAAATGTTTAAAAATGTGAATTAGTAGAAAAGTACGGAATATGACGTGCTTATGGTATGGGTATTCGGGAATTAAGAGAATTTAAGATATAGAGTAAAGTATAGGCGGGTATCCAATATTCGGGCCCGCCCTTTATTTTTATTAATTACCATAACCCATCTGTTGTCCATTCAAGATCAGAACGGGTGTTGCAGTGTCCGCGGAGTGATCATTGAATACAAAGGGTCATTATTAAAAGTATTACATATAATATATTGTGAAGTCAATAATTTATTACTCCTAATTAGTGGGCTCCGGTTCTTTGACCTGGGGTCCACTTTCTATATAAGCCATTCTCGAAATTCACACCTTGTCTACCTGTCCCATATAATATTATGAATACGGAATGAAAGGAGTGAAAGTAAATGAGTAGTGATACTTTTAAATGTAGATGTGAATGTTTTGAAAAGCGCGAACCAAAACGCGAATGCGAATGCGAAAAGAAGCGCGAATGCGAAAAGAAGCGTGAATGCGAATGCGAAAAGAAGCGTGAATGCGAATGCGAAAAGAAGCGTGAATGCGAATGCGAAAAGAAACGTAAATGCGAATGCAAACCTAAATGCGAATGCAAAATCAAATGGGAATGCAAACCCAAGTGCGAATGTGAATGCAAACACGAATGTGACAAACGTGAAAAGTATGATGAGTATGAAGATTACGAAGAATATGACGAGTATGAAAGATAGTTAATGATAAGAGCGGGCTTCGGTATTCCGGGCCCGCCTTTAAAAAGTTCTTTGCAAAATGTCTGCATGGATATTTAAAACTTCTGAATGTAATATTGAGTATTAATAATAAGCCACATTTGGGTATCGAATCTCATAACAGTCCAAATAGATAAACCTTGAAGATTATATTCCTCTACAAGTCTAGCCCTTGCATCAAAGCTTCTTGCATCTTTAAACCATACTACATGCAGAATCCCATCGATATCCATATAGTAGAAGTAAGATGACTGTGCTGCTTCATTAAATTGTATTGGTATATCGTTTTCCGATGCAATTTCCACTGCTCTATTATTAGATATTATAACAGCTTCTGTGGCACCTGGAACATATGGAAGTGTCCAATCATAACCTAGAACGGTGACTCCTAGAAAAATTTTTTCGGAGGGAATAATATTAACCACATAATCTAACAATTCTCGTAAAATATTAACCGGAAATATTGCGCTTGGATAGCTATAAGACCTTGCCCAGTCATAAGAAGAAAATATAATTCCATCTGCAAATTCAGATAATTTTGAATAGTCTAATCTTTCAAAATTGACGCCTGGTATATCTACATTCGTTGCCGGTGTAATGGTAACCAGCACCTTATAACCTTCTGAATGAAATATTGCAGAGGCTCTTTTCAAATATGCTGCAATGCTGTCTATGTTGCCATTGGTTACGTTTTCGGCATATATATTTATACCATAAAAACCTTTCGTTCTTAATATGTAAAGAGCGTTATCAATAAAGCGATCCTGCACAGTAGGGTTATTTATAATATTATAGGTTACTTCACGTCTAATGATTCCCTCTTCAGTCATAGTGGAAATAAACATCATGGGCGCAGCACCATATGTTTTAGCTAACTGGATAATTTCAGTATCATCAGAACTGGAGATAATTTCGCCTTCACTTGTAGTCCTATAATTAAAAATAGTCAGATAAGTTAAATAAGGGAGCGTCTTTGTTAAAATAAATCTATCTATATAAGGAAATGTATAACCAATAGTACCAACTGATCTTGTTTTATTCGTCTGATAACTAATAACAATCGTTTCACCAGCGTACAAATATTCTCTATCGGAAAGATAGGGGTTATTTCTTAATAGTTCCATTGGCGTAGTACCATGCTGCTCCGCAATACTCTCTAAGGTATCACCGACCTGGACGGTATAAAGTGTTTCAGGTTGAACAATTACAATAGTCTGGCCTACTGCTAAATCGTTAGGATTTGTAATTCCGTTCTCCAATATTAATCTGTCAACAGGGATTTCGTAATACTCTGATATTGAATAGATGGTTTCACCGGGCTGGACAACATGTATGACCATGGCTTCCCTCAAATGATCTTATTAATTCTATTATATGCTAATCCTACCTGTTTATAACATCATAGTATGCGGGTATCCGATATTCTGTCGTTCTTTGCAATCTCCTGCGGTAATGATTGCAACTCAACTTTTACTCCATAAAACTAAAGAATTTCCCCAGTAAATTTACCGGGGAAACCTCAAACACCATCAATAGGCGGTAACTCGATTAATCTTTAAATACAATTGTATAATAAAGAATTATTTGTTTATTACCACAAGGGCATGTACAGCCTAAAAAAACTGTATCCTCTTGATTAAAACAAAAACCAAAAATGTGACCAAAAAGGTTGATTAAGAATAAGAAAAAATTCAATTCTCTCTCTAACTCTCTTGTGCTGCAGTAAGTGAAAACTTGAGCATACCAATTTTTACATGGCCTATGATCACCACGTCTAGGAATGTCCCAATCAATATTAAATTTTTTTCTCAGCATTTCCCTTTTTTCGTCATCTGATTTTTCTTCTATAGAATCTAATACTTCTTGTTTTAATTCTTCTAATTCATTTTCCTGTATTTTCATAACAATATTGCGCCCCCTTAAATATTTACTTACAATATAATAATATTCAATATAATTATTTTTGACACAAGCCCTGATCCATGGCCTTTGTATTGCGGGGAAGTGTGGGGACTATGAGAGGGTTTAGTTTAATGCTATAAACACACCTTGTCTATTTAGCTCATACATTATAGTACAATCTTAGCTAAGGAGGGTATAGAATATATGTGTTGCTTTAATAGACATTGTGGCTGTAATTTTGGCTGTGGGTTTAATAGATGTTTTGGCTGTGGGTTTAATAGATGTTTTGGATGCGGGTTTAATAGATGTTGTAATTTCGGCTGCGGCTGTAATTTTGATAACGACTGCCATAATGATTGCGACAGAGATCGTTGCGACAGAGATCGTTGCGACAGAGATCGTTGTGACAGAGATCGTTGCGACAGAGATCGTTGTGACAGAGATCGTTGCGACAAAGATCGTTGCGACAGAGATCGTTGCGACAGAGATCGTTGCGACAAAGATCATAAGCGGCAGTCACACGTTCATGAAGTTCAAGGCAGTGTACAGATAGCAGAACGCGAAGAAGATCCCCATAATCATCGTTTTGCTACGGTTTCAGGTGAAGCAATTCCTGCAGGTAAGAACCACTTTCATGAAGTAAAATTTAGAACAGATTTTTATGAAAATCATTTTCATGAATTTCGTGGCAAAACATCGCTTGCAATTCCTGTTGGTGGGGGCAGACATGTTCATTTTCTGGAATCAGTAACAGAAGTGAGCGATGGTCACGTTCATGACTTTAGAGTAGCCACCTTGATTAATGATCCTATCGGTGAAGAAGATAAGTCCACCACATCTCAGGATAGTTTGAGAAATAAATTATATATGTAAGTGTTGTTAATATTAAATGGCGAGTATCTGGTTTTCCGGGCTCGCTTTTTGCTTTTTATTAATCAAATCACCATGCCCCATCTATTGTCTATAATATAGAAAATCAGCTTGAATCCATATCGTATTCCGCCAATCACAGCCTCACATCTATATTCAGTTGCACGGTTTCCATCATAGCATTTATCATCAGTACTTTTAATGCATAGATTTGTTATGGTCTGTAAAATTCCGTCCTCGCCCTCAAACTTAAAAAGCAGCGGTCGGGGCGGGCAGCCAGGGGAATACCAGGCCATGCAAGCAATGGGGTACATCGTGCCCCTTATTATTCCACTATCAATTCTTTTTACATTGGTCCCGATTCCGAAAACTCCCATATAGATACCTACCTATTATAATACTGTTCGTACCATCGTGGTTTTCTTTTGTATTCATTTCTATCTTCATTGTTCCCAGCTGATTCCTTAAAAAAGCCACATGCATTATTATTGATAATACAATTTGCCGTATCTACATTATAGTTAGGGCATTTATTTATATCTGGCGCAAGATCACAACTTCCAAACATCTGACATCACCTCCCGATATAAGTATACAAACATATGTTCTATAAGTCAAAAGGTAAATTATGGAAAAATATTCCAGAAGATCCAAAGACAATACATGGTAATATCAATAAAAAAGGTAGATACAAAATGTTACCGATATATGTGTGAAGATGATAAATGGCAACTGGAGAGACTTAGGAGAATCATATCAGATATAATACAAACGGTAGGTTTGAGTGAATCTATGGAAATTGTATGTGCATCTACAAATCCGCTGGATATTATAGATTATTTGTACAGGAACCCAAAGCAATCACTGTATTTTTTAGATATAGACCTAGGGCAATATATGAATGGTTTAGACTTAGGGGTAAAAATTAGAGAAATAGATCCAAGAGGATATATTGTTATAGTAACAGTGCATTCAGAAATGGCAATCCTTACAATCAGGCGAAAGATTGAAGCAATGGATTTTATAGAAAAGGATGAGCCACTAAGTATACCTGTGAGAGTTAGAGACTGTATGATACATGCGCTTGAATTATTTTGTACCATGCCTGAAAGTCAAATATCAAAGAAGATAAGCTTTATAAGCAATCAGGCACCAATGGCTAAAAATTTATATGAAATATATTTTATAGAAGCAATACCATTATAACTGGGGAAAGTAAGAATACACGAAAAGGATAAATATATAGAAGCATCGTTGACGCTTCATAAAATACAGGAAGATCTTGACAAAACATTTTATCAGTGCCATAAATCATATATAGTCAATTTGAATCACATAAAGGAAATAGATCATAGAAGATGTATTGCCATAATGGCGAATGGTCGAGAAGTAAAGATTGCAATAAGGCAGCTGAAAAA
Organism: Lacrimispora sphenoides; assembly: GCF_900105215.1. Lineage (NCBI taxonomy): Bacteria > Bacillati > Bacillota > Clostridia > Lachnospirales > Lachnospiraceae > Lacrimispora > Lacrimispora sphenoides. The sequence goes on from NZ_FOIP01000002.1 coordinate 389,980, forward strand.
TTTAGAAAAGTATTACATAGAATTTCTTTCAAATAGGTAGATAAAAAAGTTTATACGTTCTTGCTATACGGGCATCCAGTTAGGGCATTGGACCCTGTTGCCGTCACAGTACTGGGTAAGAATGGGCTGCCTGATGCCGGGGCGGGATAAGTAACTATTAAAGATTTCATCGACGACCTGGGAAATGCTTTCATAAATGTTTCGTCCATAGATCCATTTATGGTCAAAGGCTGTGGAAGATGTAATGGTGAAATCATATCCCTTGTTTCTATACCATTCTGTATAAACCCGGTTTAAAGTAAAGCTCATGATTGCAAGAACATTGGCGGTTATAGTGGCCTTGGGCCATGTGGCGTAAATTTCGCTGGAAGCCACGTTTTTAATATAATCAAGATATGGAACGTAATAATTGGTAGCCGTTGGATCGGTAGGGACTCCGTTGTGGACTACGATTGTCTGGGGGATTACCACGCGGCTTAAAACGATTTCTCCGGTCTCCGCCACTGTTTTTACTTCAGCTTCCGCAATTTTTGGGGGATACTCTCCATATAGGGTGTGATCCGGAATAACAATGGGAACGTCCGGAGATACTGCTTCCTGGATCGGAACCATGCGTACCGGCTGTATGGCTGTGGTGTCCGCTAAGATTTCCGTGCCGGATATGGCGACGGGCTCAAATCCCTGGGCCCGGATGTTAACGATGTATTCCGAGTAAGGTTGGGCAAGGCCAGGTGATAAGCTTAAGTCAACGGGAGGAGCAGCAAGGCTGACCTGTTCCGTCTGGCCGGAAGAATTGGTGGTAAGCTGTTCCACCGTACTTTCCGGATCTCCTTTGTAGGCAATGGAAACCTCCGCATCCCGGATTGGAAAGTTGTTTTCCTGGGAAACGACGTCTACTTGAAGATTGCCGGAAGAAATGACTTCCTGGTCGCCGGAAGCATTGGTTTCCTGAGCCACGGCAGTTATGTATTTTTTCATAGAATGCCCCTTAATGAATTGATTATTATTAAATATATTAAGGGGTAAAAGGAATAATTACAAAAGCACCCGCAGGTTAAGATAAATTTTAATCCTGCGGGAAGCTTTTAGAAAAAGGATGATTTTGTTTCTTGAAACATGGACTCCACATAGTTTCGCATTTCATCCCGGCTATCTACGTTTCTGGCTCCGTCTACGATCCTGTCTCTCTCTTTATCCGAGAGGCCGGCAAACCGGGTCAGAATATCCGAGTGCTGCGCTAACTCCATGGTAAAGCCAATGGGCAGTTCGCTGTTATCAATCATGATTTATCACCTCAGCCTTAGTCTGTGCGGATTGTCCCGAAAGTATACTTTTGAAAGAATTACCATGTGTTTTGTATTATTATGCAAGTATTTAAGCAGGGATAATTAAATATGCAGTATTTATAAGTAAATATTTAAAAAATTTATAAGAAGAAAACAGTTGAAAAATGTCGCAGTATCATGTATAATCTATTCAATTTGGGCATTACTGTTCAACATGCAGTAGCATTCAGAAAGGCTCAACAACCATAGCATTAAGAAAGGACAGGACTTTGCGTATGAAAGCTTTTTTAATACTGGAAGACGGTACTGTGTTTACAGGATCGAGCATCGGTTCAACCCAGGAAGTGATCAGTGAGATCGTATTCAATACTTCCATGACAGGTTATTTAGAAGTCCTAACCGACCCCTCCTATGCGGGGCAGGCGGTTGTAATGACTTACCCCCTGATTGGTAATTACGGTATATGTCATGAAGACATGGAATCATTAAAACCTTGGCCGGATGGCTACATTGTCAGAGAATTATCTAGAATTCCCAGCAACTTTAGAAGCGGGGATACCCTTCAGCATTTCTTAAATGAACACAACATTCCAGGTATCAGTGGTATCGATACGAGAGCCCTTACAAAAATTCTAAGAGAAAAAGGAACCATGAACGGCATGATCACTACGAATGAAAGTTTTGATCTTGACGAAGTCATTTTGCGTATGAAAACATATTCTGTGACTGGTGTGGTGGAGAAAGCTACCTGCAGGGAGAAATATGTTCTTCCCGGCGGTGGGAAAAAGGTAGCTCTTCTGGACCTTGGAGCTAAGAAAAATATTGCCCGCTCCTTACAGGAGAGAGGTTGTGAGGTGATCGTTTACCCTGCAGCGGCGAAAGCAGAAGAGATCCTCTCCGGCTGTCCTGACGGAATCATGTTATCCAACGGGCCTGGGGATCCCAAGGAATGTGTGGAGATTATTGAAGAGATAAAGAAATTATACGAATCCAATGTGCCGATTTTTGCCATCTGCCTGGGACATCAGCTCATGGCACTCGCCACAGGTGCGGATACCCATAAGCTGAAATACGGCCACAGGGGCGGCAATCACCCGGTAAAGGATTTAGAAACCGGACGGGTGTATATCTCCTCTCAGAATCACGGCTATGTAGTCGATGTGGATACCATTGATCCGTCAGTGGCCGTTCCTGCCTTTATCAATGTAAATGACGGGACCAATGAGGGACTGAAATATACAAACAAAAACATATTTACTGTGCAGTACCACCCGGAGGCCTGCCCGGGTCCCCAGGATTCCAGCTACTTATTCGACCGGTTTATAAAAATGATGGAGGTGGGAAAATAATGCCGAAGAATCAGGATATTAAAAAAGTGCTCGTTCTTGGCTCCGGGCCTATTATCATCGGCCAGGCAGCTGAATTTGATTATGCCGGAACCCAGGCCTGCCGTTCCCTGAAAGAAGAAGGGGTCGAAGTAGTCCTGCTAAACTCCAACCCGGCAACCATCATGACGGATAAAGATATTGCGGATAAAGTTTACATTGAACCCCTGACCGTAGAAGTGGTGGAACAGCTCATTTTAAAAGAAAAGCCGGACAGCGTCCTTCCCACTCTTGGTGGACAGGCCGGCTTAAACCTTGCCATGGAGCTGGAAGATAAGGGATTTTTAAAAGAACATAAGGTGCGCCTGATCGGAACTACGGCTCTTACCATTAAGAAGGCGGAGGACCGGGAGCTGTTTAAAGAGACCATGGAAAAGATCGGCGAACCGGTGGCGCCCTCTGATATCGTAGAACATGTGGAGGACGGCCTTAAGGTGGCTGAAGCCATCGGATATCCTGTGGTGCTTCGTCCTGCCTATACCCTGGGAGGCTCCGGAGGAGGAATTGCCGATAATCCAGGGCAGTGCCGGGAGATTTTAGAGAATGGACTCCGCTTATCCCGCGTGGGACAGGTTCTTGTGGAACGCTGCATCGCAGGCTGGAAGGAGATCGAATACGAGGTAATGCGTGACGGCGCCGGCAACGTGATCACCGTATGTAATATGGAAAACATCGACCCGGTGGGCGTTCATACCGGAGACAGCATTGTGGTGGCCCCTTCCCAGACCCTGGGGGACAAGGAATACCAGATGTTACGCACCTCTGCCTTAAAGATCATCAGCGAGTTGGGAATCACAGGAGGCTGCAACGTGCAGTATGCCCTTCACCCGGAAAGCTTCGAGTATTGCGTGATCGAGGTAAATCCCAGGGTCAGCCGTTCCTCGGCTCTGGCCTCTAAAGCAACCGGTTATCCCATTGCAAAAGTTGCGGCTAAGATCGCAATGGGCTATACTCTGGATGAGATAAAGAATGCGGTGACAAAGAAAACCTACGCCAGCTTTGAGCCGATGTTAGATTACTGCGTGGTCAAGATGCCCCGCCTACCTTTTGATAAATTCTTAAGCGCTAAGAGGAACCTGGGAACCCAGATGAAGGCTACCGGTGAGGTTATGAGTATTTGCACCAACTTTGAGGGGGGCCTTATGAAGGCTATCCGTTCACTGGAACAGCATGTGGACAGCCTGATGTCCTATGATTTTACAGGGCTAACAGATGAAGAGCTGGCTGAAACCCTTCACCTTGTGGATGACAGGAGGATCTGGGTCATTGCCGAAGCATTAAGAAGAGGTTTTTCCTATGAACAGATCCATGATATTACAAAAGTTGATGTGTGGTTCATTGATAAGCTGGCAATTCTTGTGGAAATGGAAGAAGCCCTTAAGAATGGGCCTCTAACTCTGGAACTTCTAAAGGAAGCAAAGAGGATTGAGTTTCCGGATACAGTCATTTCCAGGCTGACAGGGACTCCTTTGGAAGAAATACGCCGCATGAGAAAGGATAACGGTATTACAGCCGCGTTTAAAATGGTGGATACCTGCGCCGCCGAATTTGCCGCTGAGACTCCTTACTATTATTCTTGCTTTGGAAGTGAGAATGAGGCGGTAAAAACAACAGGAAAAAAGAAGGTGCTGGTTCTTGGCTCAGGTCCCATCCGCATCGGCCAGGGAATTGAGTTTGACTTCTGCTCGGTTCACAGCACATGGAGCTTCCGAAGGGAAGGCTATGAGACGATTATTGTCAATAATAATCCGGAGACAGTGAGCACGGATTTTGATATCGCAGATAAGCTGTATTTTGAACCCCTTACCCCGGAGGATGTGGAGAGCATCGTTGACATGGAAAAGCCAGACGGAGCGGTGGTCCAGTTCGGCGGCCAGACAGCCATTAAGCTGACTGAGGCCCTGATGAATATGGGAATTCCCATTCTGGGAACGTCTGCAGAGGATGTAGATGCAGCAGAGGACAGAGAGCTGTTTGATAAGATTTTGGAGGATTGCGGGATCCCAAGACCTGCGGGCCAGACGGTATTCACGGCGGAAGAAGCCAAGAGTGCGGCAGGAGAGCTTGGTTATCCGGTGCTAGTAAGACCTTCCTATGTGCTGGGCGGCCAGGGTATGCAGATAGCCATCTCTGACCAGGATATCGATGAATTTATTGGGATCATCAACCAGATCGCACAGGATCACCCCATTCTGGTAGATAAATATATCCCAGGCAAGGAAATTGAAGTGGATGCGGTTTGCGACGGTGAGGATATTCTGATTCCCGGAATCATGGAGCATATAGAAAGAGCCGGCGTGCACTCCGGCGACAGCATTTCCATATATCCGGCTCAGAGCATAAGTGAAACGGTAAAGGAAAAACTGGTGGAATATACAAGAAGGCTTTCCAAAGCCCTGCACGTTAAGGGAATGATCAACATTCAGTTCATTGTAAGCGGGGAGGATGTATATGTCATTGAGGTAAATCCCCGGTCTTCCCGTACCGTGCCTTATATCAGCAAGGTGACCGGAATTCCCATCGTCCCCCTGGCAACCCAGGTCATCTGCGGGCATTCCATCAGGGAGCTGGGATATGAACCCGGGCTTTCGCCGGAAGCAGATTATATCGCCGTTAAAATGCCGGTATTCTCCTTTGAAAAGATTCGGGGCGCCGATGTAAGCCTTGGTCCGGAAATGAAATCCACCGGAGAGTGCTTAGGAATAGCAAAGACCTTTAATGAAGCTCTTTACAAGGCGTTTGCAGGAGCAGGAATCAAGCTTCCAAGGCATAAAAACATGATCATAACCGTGAAGGATTCTGATAAGGAAGAGATCATTGACATCGCCAGAAGATTCCAGGCTCAGGGATATAAGATATTTTCCACATCAGGAACGGCAAGAGTGCTTAACAGTCATGGGATAAAAGCTCTTATGGTCCGCAAGCTGGAACAGGAATCACCAAACCTTCTGGACTTAATCCTGGGCCATGAGATCGATCTGGTCATTGATACGCCGACACAGGGAGCGGACCGAAGCAGGGACGGATTTGTAATCCGAAGAAATGCCATTGAGACCGGTGTAACGGTTTTAACTTCCTTAGATACAGCGGCGGCCTTAGTGACCAGCATGGAGAATAAAGCCAAAGAACTGACTCTGATCGATATTGCCAAAATTAAAAATAAGTAAAAATAAGCTGGGACAGGAGAAAAATCTGTTCCAGCTTTTTTCTTATTGCATAGTGGATTTAACAAATTGTTTATCAAATTCCGGGTTATAATAATAAAAGTTTTTAGGATTCAAATTGGATTTGATATTTTCAAGAGCTTCGCCAAACCGCTGAAAGTGCACGATCTCCCTTTCCCGAAGGAATTTTAACGGTTCCCTTACATCAGGATTCGGTATGATCCGGATTAAGTTGTCATAGGTTGTCCTTGCTTTTTGCTCGGCTGCCAGATCTTCGATCAAGTCGGTAATGGCATCACCCTTGGACTGGAATTCACAGGCATTAAAAGGAACTCCGGCCGCAGCAGTGGGCCAGAGGGCTGTTGTATGATCAATATAGTAGGCATCAAACCCTGCAGTCTTTGCCTGTTCCACAGTTAAATTTTTCGTCAGCTGATAAATGATAGCGCAGATCATCTCAAGATGTCCAAGCTCTTCCGTACCAATATCTGTTAAAAGTCCCCCAACTTCCTTGCATGGCATGGAATATCTTTGGGAAAGATAACGCATGGAAGCTGCCAACTCTCCATCAGGTCCGCCAAACTGGCTGATAATGAGAGAAGCTGTTTTCGGGCATGTTTCTTTGATGTTTACAGGGAACTGCAATCTTTTTTCGTAATTCCACATTATAAGTTACCTCCTTCCCAAGGCATCGGGCCGTCTACCCAGGTAAAATGCTTTTGACCCGCATATTTTGTATTAGTTTCTGTTTTGTTGTTGGTATCAGGGCAGACACAGTTTATGGTAAGAGGTTCAAAGTTTTCTGCATAGGTTTTTAAAAGCTGTTTCCTTTGTTCCATGGCCTGCTTAAAGGCTGTTAATGCATTTTCATCCACTGGATGAGTATCTAAATACAATGTTAAATCATTAACAGTAAAGCTTACTTCTGTAATCTGCTTTAAAAGAGTTTTTTGATCTGCCATTACTGTTCACCTCCCGTTACATAAAAAGGAAGATTGAGAGATGGAAAAATAGTCCCATGTTTTAAAGCTGTCTGAGGATCATAAGGTTGTTCCCAGGGCTGCATGGGAATCGTTGCAATACCTAATTGAACTGTTTTTGTTGGCGTAGCAAGGTTGGCCTTTGTTGTGCCGCATTCACATGAATTCATACTAACACTCCTTTCTGCTTTCCTGCCCATCCTTTCAGGGCAAAGGTGTTTCATTGATTCATTGAGCTTTCTTTTTTAGTATGGTTGAAACAAAATAAAATACGTTACAAAAATTCTCCCATTTTAACCACTGTAATGATATTGTAATAATTAGAAAAATGAAATATAATGGAAAAGCAGAATCGAATTGACAGAAAAAAAGAAAATAAAAAAGACGGGAGAGCAGAGTGTTGAGTGACAAGAAATTTGCAGTATTGATTGATTCGGATAATATCTCCGCAAAGTATATTACAAGTATTCTGGATGAAATGACCCGCTACGGTGTTATTACTTACAAAAGGATCTATGGGGATTGGACAAGCTCCCAAATGGGAAAATGGAAAATGGAGCTTTTGGAGAATTCGATCACCCCAATCCAGCAATTCTCCAATACCGTAGGAAAGAATGCAACCGATTCAGCCCTTATTATTGATGCTATGGACTTGCTCTACACGGACAATGTAGATGGATTCTGCATCGTATCCAGTGACAGCGATTTCACCCGCTTGGCCAGCAGACTTCGGGAGTCCGGCAAGGAAGTCATCGGAATGGGAGAGGATAAGACTCCCAAATCGTTCCGGGCGGCCTGCACGGTTTTCACCAATCTTGAGGTCCTCCTTGATCAGGAAGAGGATGGTACAGGCGGAGGCGCCATAGGAAAAGAGGTGATCGAACAGGATATCACTTCAATTCTTTTAGAAAATGAAGATAAAAATAAGGCAACAGGCCTGGGAGAGATCGGCAACCGCCTTGTGAAAAAATACTCTGATTTTGATGTAAGAAACTACGGCTACAGCTCCCTGTCCAAATTTTTGGAGGAAATGGGGGGCTTTGAGCTTAAAAAATCCAATAATGTGGTAACTGTTCGGATGAAGGATAACCGCATCAAAAAGCAGGAACTGGATGATTTTGCAGTGGGGCTGGTTAAGGGCAGCGGAAAGAACGGTATGGAACTGGCGGCTCTGGGTAATGGCATACACCGGAAATTTACTGATTTCAAGGTAAAGGATTACGGGTATTCCACCTTCTCAAAATTTGTCAACAGCATTGGACAATTAGAGGTACGGGAGAATAAAAACAATAATAAGACAGTGTATTTGAAAAAAGAAGACTAAATGAAGTCGGCCAGGAAAACGAGATCCACGGGATCCACGTTTCCTGGCCGTCTTATTTCTATAAGAAGTGATCCTGGCTTTACCAGATTCCGAGGACCACTTGAAGGACCAGACTTACCACTGATATTCCAAGCCAGCAGCAAAAACCTAATAAAAGAGGCTTTTTGCCTGTCCGTATCAGCTTGACCAGGTCCGTATTGGTTCCGATGGCTCCCATAGCCATGATAATAAATAGCTTGCTTAAGTCTTTTAATGAACCGGTAACGCCTGCAGGTATAGGAAAAACGGTAGTAATGATAGAAGCCAGCAGGAAAAAGAGTACAAAAGACGGGAAAACTTTCTGAATGGAGATGGAGCGTTCGGAAGCCTTCTTCTCTTTTCCAGTCTGGTAACATGCTAAAAACAGTGTAATGGGGATGATGGCCAGAGTTCTGGTCAGTTTTACTATGGTGGCTGCTTCCAGGGTGTTGCTGCCGTGCATGCCATCCCAGGCGGATGCGGCGGCCGTAACGGAAGAGGTATCGTTAATGGCGGTTCCTGCAAACAGGCCAAAGCCTTCATTGGAAAGCCCTAAAGCAGAGCCTAATGCCGGAAAAAGCAGAGCGGCAATGATGTTGAAAAAAAAGATGACGGAAATGGACTGGGCGATCTCATCGTCATCGGCTTCAATTACAGGAGCAGTTGCGGCAATGGCAGAACCTCCGCAGATTGACGAGCCCACGCCAATTAATATGGAAGTTTTGCCGGGAAGCTTCAGTGCCCGGGAAAGTATGAATGCAATCACCAGGGAAGTGGAGATGGTTGCAAGTATGATGGGAAGGGCTTCCCTTCCCTTTTGAAGAACTGTGGCCAGGTTCATGGAGAAACCCAGGAGAATCACAGCGTATTGCAGGACTTTTTTAGAAGTAAAAGCTACTCCCGGCCGTAAAAAATCCTTTCCTTTTAAAAAGGGGGCCATTGCCATGCCCAAAAGGATAGCAAACACAGGGCCGCCGATGACTGGAAAGGCTCTTCCCAAAAACCATGCGGGAGCAGATATAATAAGGCAGAGCAGAACGCCTGAGACGTATTTTTTCATGAGTTAAATCCTCCTATTTGATTTGGCTTTATTATATTTGAAAATAACAATAAAATAAAATTATTTATATTTATTAAATCATAATTATATGTTATGGTTAATGGAGCAGATGAAAGGAGAAGATAACTCATGTTGGATTTTCGGATTGATACTTTTCTTGTGGTATGCCGTTATATGAATTTTACAAAGGCAGCCAGTGAACTTCATATCACCCAGCCTGCGGTATCCCATCATATCCATTACTTAGAGAAAAAATATGGGGTCAAATTGTTTGAATATAATGGGAAAAAGGTAAATCTGACGGAGGCGGGAAAAGTCTTTTTATCTGCTGCCATAACCATGAAGGATGATGAACTGCATTTAAAGAAGATCATGGAGCAGCAATCAGGAAAAGGCGGGAGGCTGGTATTTGGCGCTACCATGACCATAGGAGAGTACGTGATGCCGGAAGCGCTGACGAGATTTCTTCATGTTTATCCAGGGTCCGCGGTTCAGATGGTGGTTGGAGATACCAGGGAGCTGCTTGGGAAATTGAATGACGGGGAGATTGAATTCGCTTTGGTGGAGGGCTTTTTCCAGAAAAAAGAATATGATTTTCTGGTTTTTGCTACGGAGCCGTTTGCCGCTGTCTGTGCGCCTGATTATAAGTTTTGCCGGAAAACCGTAAAAGTGGAGGATCTTCTTGGGGAGAGACTGTTTATCCGGGAACCTGGTTCCGGAACCAGATATGTCTTTGAGCGGTACCTGGAAGGAAAGAATTTACTGCTCCATGACTTTCCTAATTTAATGGAAATCAGCAACATTGGCGCCATGAAGCAAATGGTGGCAAAAGGGCAGGGAATCACATTTCTTTATGAAGCTGCTGTTAAGGAGGAATTAGACAGGGGCGTTTTAAAAAGAATTGAATTGGAAGATTTTCAGCTGACACATGATTTTACATTCATATGGAGAAAGGGAAGCATTTATAAATCCTATTATAAAGAGATGTTTGACATCCTTCATGGAAACGAAGGCTGAGAATGACATCTTTCACCCCTCATTTTGCGGATCAAGGGAATAACCGTCATATCCCATCGATTCATCAGGACATAAAAATGGCGGAAATCCCCTAAAATCGAGGTTTCTTAAAGAGATAGGAAAAAATGAAAAATATTGACAAAAAAGTGTTGACAATTAATACAATTAATATTATACTAATGAAGCAGTCGGGAACGAGAGAAAAAAACGAGCTCCTGACCAAGGAAAGTACTGGGATCTTAGCTCAGCTGGGAGAGCATCTGCCTTACAAGCAGAGGGTCACAGGTTCGAGCCCTGTAGGTCCCATTGATAAGCGTAACGCTTATCCAGTGAATTGAATATGGCGGAATAGCTCAGTTGGCCAGAGCACACGGTTCATACCCGTGGTGTCGAGAGTTCGAATCTCCCTTCCGCTACTGTTAAACCCTGTGATTGAAAAATTGCAGGGTTTTTTATATTTCGACATTGCGGATTCCTTTTTCTATTTTCTTATATTCATTTTTTCTGTTTTATGGTATACTTACAAATAGTAAAAGGTGGAGGGATTCCATGTACTATTTTATTGTAAACCCGAACTCACGCTGCGGACGGGGAAGAAACGTTTGGAAAAAATTGGAAAGAGTGTTAAAGGCCGGGCATGTGGAATATCAGGCATTTCTTACGGAGAAGCCTGGGGATGCCAAGAGATTTGCCAGGGAACTGACAGAGGGTTGCAGGGAATCAAGCGTTATCATTGGAGTAGGCGGAGACGGAACTGTAAATGAAATCCTTGATGGGCTTTCCTTCTGCGGTTCTGTTACGTTTGGGTATATTCCGGCCGGATCCGGTAATGATCTGGCAAGAAGCTTAAAACTTCCTAAGAATCCGGTCCGATGCCTAAAGAAAATACTGCATCCAAAATATTATAAGCTCATGGATTACGGAGTTTTGTCCTATGGCGATGGGGAAATATCCCACCGCCGCTTTATGGTCAGTGCGGGGATTGGAATGGATGCGGCCGTTTGTCATAATATCCTCTATTCAAAGTCAAAGGGACTGCTCCGTAAACTTTTCATTGGGAAGCTTGTTTACATTCTCATAGGAATCAAGCAGCTGATTCTTGCCAGGCCCTCAAAAGGGTATATTCTCCTTAACGGAGTCCAGAAGATTGAGTTTAACCACGCTTACTTTATATCCGTCCACATCCATCCTTATGAGGGCGGCGGATTTAAATTTGCACCGGATGCAAACTTTGAAGACGGGCAGTTAACAGTTTGTGTTATGAACAGCCGGAATAAAAGGAAACTGATCCCTGTACTGATACGTTCCCTTATGGGAAGAAAGTCCTTGCACAGGGGCATCAGGTTTTATACTTGTGAGGAAGTTATGATCCATATGGATCATCCAATGGCAGTTCATGTAGATGGAGAAAGCTGTTTTTGCCAAAACGATGTGCAGCTTCGGTGTATTGGCAAAAAATTGCGTATGATTGTATAGAAATGTATATATTATAGAAGAAACACCTTCGGGTATACCGGGTATACCATTATGCCCAAAAAGCATGGGCAAGAAAGAGGAAAGGAAGAATTATGAGGATTGGACAGGGATATGATGTGCATAAATTAGCGGAAGGAAGAGATTTGATCCTGGGCGGCGTTAAGATTCCTTATGAAAAGGGACTTCTGGGCCATTCTGATGCAGATGTGCTGGTCCATGCAGTGATAGATGCTCTTTTAGGTGCGGCAGCTTTGGGAGATATCGGAGAACATTTCCCCGATACGGATCCTAAGTATAAAGGAGTATCCAGCATTGAACTTTTAAAGCACGTAGGCAGGCTTTTGGAGGAGCAGGGATATGTGATCGAGAACATTGACGCCACTGTCATTGCACAAAAACCAAAACTTCTTCCCTATCGGCGTTCCATGGCACAAAACATTGGGGAAGCTCTGAAGCTGACCGAAGGAAAGGTCAATGTAAAAGCTACTACAGAGGAAGGACTTGGCTTTACCGGAATGGGAGAGGGGATATCCTCACAGGCCATAGCCCTGTTAACCTCCATGGACGATTACTGTTATGACGACAGGATCATGTCTGCTGATTGTAAGGGCTGCTGCGGAGGCTGCAAGAGATAAGAAGAGGATTGCGGGAATAAACACCCTACGGGTATACCTATATGCCCGAAAGGTGTGGGCTATAAAAAAGAAAGGAAGAAACTATGAAAATTTATAATACATTATCCAGACAAAAGGAAGAATTCGTTTCCCTGGAACCTGGAAAGGTTCGGATGTATGTATGCGGACCAACCGTTTACAATTACATTCACATTGGAAATGCAAGACCCATCATCGTATTTGATACGGTCCGGAGATATTTTGAATATAAGGGATATGAAGTTAACTTTGTTTCAAACTTTACCGATATAGATGATAAGATCATTAAAAAAGCCATTGAAGAGGGCGTGGATGCAGACACCATTTCCAAGCGTTATATTGAGGAATGCAAAAAGGATATGGAAGGGCTGAATGTAAAGCCGGCAACCAGAAGTCCGCTGGCTACAGAGGAAATATGCGGCATGCTGGAAATGATCCAAAAGCTTGTTGCCTCCGGTCATGCCTATGCGTCAAAGGACGGAACGGTTTATTTCCGAACCGGTTCCTTTGAGGAATATGGAAAGCTGTCCCATAAGAATCTGGATGATCTGCAGTCAGGTTTCCGTGAAATCAAGGTGACCGGTGAAGACGGAAAAGAGGATCCCACCGATTTCGTGCTCTGGAAGCCGAAAAAGGAAGGAGAGCCTTACTGGGAATCCCCATGGTGCGAAGGACGGCCTGGCTGGCATATTGAGTGCTCCGTAATGTCCAGGAAATATCTTGGAGATCAGATCGATATCCATGCAGGTGGAGAAGACTTAATCTTTCCCCATCATGAGAACGAGATCGCCCAGAGTGAAGCAGCGAATGGAAAAGAATTCGCTAAATACTGGATGCACAATGGTTTCTTAAATATTGACAATAAAAAGATGTCCAAGTCTCTGGGCAATTTTTTCACGGTCAGGGAAATCAGTGAGAAATACGATTTACAGGTGCTGCGCTTCTTCATGCTGAGTGCTCATTACAGAAGCCCTATTAATTTCAGTGCCGAATTGATGGAGTCATCAAAGAACGGGTTAGATAGAATTTTAACTGCAGTCGGTAAATTAAAGGATCTGGAAGCTTCTGCGAAGACAGAAAAACTTCTTGATCATGAGGATAAAAATGCCGTACAGGAGCTGGTTTCCAAATATGAGGCAGCCATGGATGATGACTTTAACACGGCAGATGCCATTTCTGCTGTTTTTGAGCTGGTAAAATTAAGCAATTCCACCACAGATGAAAACAGCTCGAAAGAATATGTGGCTTATTTAAAGGAAACCATTGTAAGACTGTGCGATGTTCTTGGAATCATTACGGAAAAGGAAGAAGAGATCCTGGCTGATGAAATCGAAGCCATGATCGCAGGCAGGCAGCAGGCCAGAAAAGACAAGAATTTCGCCCTTGCCGATGAAATCCGCGGAAAGCTTTTAGAAAAGGGGATCGTTCTGGAGGACACCAGGGAAGGTGTGAAATGGAAGAGAATATAACATCACTGGCAGCGTTTTCTGATTTTTTTAAGGATACGTTAAAACTAAAAGAAGTAGATGTGAAAACCTATTCCCCGCTGGCATTGGCATATATCGGAGATGCAGTTTATGAACTGATCGTACGTACGAAGGTGATGAACCATGGAAGCACTCAGGTGAATAATATGCATAAGAAGAGTGCGAGGCTGGTAAACGCAGGAGCGCAGGCAGAGATCATCCGCCGGCTTCTTGAAGACGAAGACTTAACTCCGGAAGAGGTGGCAACATACAAAAGGGGACGCAATGCCAAGTCTGCGACAACCGCGAAACACGCAACTGTTGCCGATTACAGGACTGCAACCGGATTTGAGGCCCTGTGTGGCTATCTGTATTTAAACGGCAATTTAGACCGTCTGATCACCCTGGTAGGCAAAGGACTTGAACGAATAGGAGAACTGGAATGATAGAGGAATTTACCATAGAAGGAAGGAATGCGGTATTAGAAGCATTCCGCTCCGGAAAAACCATTGATAAGCTGTATGTACAAAAGGGAGTCCAGGATGGCCCCATCCAGTCCATTATCAGGGAAGCGAAAAAGAAAGACACCATCATTAATTTTGTAGAAAGAGAGCGCCTGGACCAGATGTCCGAGGAAGGGCATCACCAGGGCGTTATTGCCCATGCTGCGGCTTATGAATACGCAGAGGTTGAAGATATACTTAAGGCAGCCGAAGAAAAGGGAGAACCTCCCTTCCTCTTTCTGCTAGACGGAATTGAAGATCCTCACAATCTGGGAGCGATCATCCGTACAGCAAATTTAGCAGGAGCCCATGGGGTTATTATCCCTAAGCGCCGGGCCGTTGGTCTTACGGCAACGGTTGCAAAGACTTCAGCCGGGGCGCTTAATTATACGCCTGTGGCTAAGGTTACAAATCTCACAGCTACCATGGAAGAATTAAAGAAAAAAGGGATGTGGTTTGTCTGTGCAGATATGGATGGAGAACTCATGTACCGTCTTGATTTAAAGGGACCGATCGGCCTTGTGATCGGCAGCGAAGGAAGCGGCGTGGGAAAATTGGTCAAAGAAACCTGTGACATGGTGGCATCCATACCCATGAAGGGGGATATTGATTCTCTCAATGCTTCTGTGGCGGCAGGTGTACTGGCTTATGAGATCGTAAGACAACGTTTGGGATAAGAGATGAGGTGTGATGATCATAAAAAAGAATGGTACGGCTATGGTGGCTGCCTGTGCAGCGATTCTGTTTACTTTCAGCGGATTTGTTTCAGCTGGTGATATTGCTGCGGCGGACAGCATAGAAGAAAGTATTGAGTGGAAGACTGTAGTAAGCATTGGGGATGAAGCGGTTCCTCTATATTCAAAGCCTTCCGGGAGCAAAGTGAAGATCCCTCAGGCTCCGGGAACGGTTACCTATGGAAATGGTACAGCACTGGTAGATGCGTCCAACGCCAGTCATGGCTATGTGATGGTCCAGTATAGCGGAAATTCATCCAAGATAAAAGTCCAGGTAATAAAAAACGGAGGAGAGACTTATTCCTATGATTTAAATGCCAGATCTGCCTATGAGGTATTTCCTCTAACAGAAGGAAACGGAAAATATACGGTCCGGGTTTTAGAGCAGGTACAGGGGAACCAGTACGCCATAAAATCCAGCAGTGATATTAATGTAACACTTGCAGACCAGTTTGAGCCGTTCCTTTACCCCAATCAATATGTGAATTTTTCCACCGGAAGTGCGGTGGTGAAAAAGGGGGAGGAGCTTGCAGCTTCTGCACCTGATGCCATTGGCGTAGTCACCAATGTTTATAATTTTGTTGTAAAGAATTTTACCTATGACACGGCACTGGCAAGCTCTGTTCAGTCCGGCTATCTGCCTGATGTGGATCAGGTGCTATCTCAGAAAAAGGGAATTTGTTTTGACTATGCGGCAGTTATGACTGCCATGCTGCGTTCCCAGGATATCCCCACAAAACTTGTGGTGGGTTATACAGGCAGCCTGTATCATGCCTGGGTCAATGTTTATATTGAAGGCCAGGGCTGGGTGGATAATATCATCTATTTTGACGGATATGACTGGAAGCTTATGGACCCAACGTTTGCATCCTCCGGAGGCAGTGATCCGTCCATACAGCAATATATCACAAACAACTCCAATTATAAGGCAAAATATACATACTAAAGAACTTCATTTAAAGGAGAAACGACAGATGAAAATGAAAGCGAAAAAGCGATATTCCGCAAGGGAACTTTCCGCTTTCTGCCTTCAAATATCAATTCTACTCCATGCTGCAATCCCTCTTGACGAGGGATTGTCTGTTATGGCGGAGGATTCTGTATGGGAGGAAGAGAAACAAATTCTTAAGCAAATGGCAGAAGAGGCTGAGCTAGGGGTTCCTTTCTCAAAAGTACTGGAGAATACAGGCCTTTATCCAGCCTATGTGATCCGGATGTCAAAGCTGGGGGAGGAGACAGGGACTCTGGACCAGATCATGGAGTCCTTGGCCGGATATTATGAAAAAGAGCATATCCTTATGAAAAACATCAGGAATGCAGTTACTTACCCTATCATCATGATTTTTATGCTTCTGGTGGTTCTTCTGGTTTTATTCACCAGAGTTATGCCCATATTTGAACAAGTATACCAACAGCTGGGGGCAGAGATGTCGCCGGTTTCTCTTGCTGCAACAAGACTTGGAGGCGTATTCTGTGCAGTTGCCCTGGTTCTTGGGATCCTTCTGGCTCTTGCAGCTGCCCTGGTATGGCTTTTCGGCAGGAAAGGGAAAAAGCTTTTGGTTGCGGAACGGCTGATCCAGTGGATTAAAAAAAGAAGCCGCATGGCTCTTGCAATATCCAACCGGCGTTTTACTGCGGTCCTGGCACTTACTCTTCACAGCGGATTAGAGCTGGAAAAGGGGATGGAACTGGCAGAGCAGCTGGTTGAGAATCAGATAGTGGAAGAAAAGATCAGACATTGTGCGAAAGAGCTTGAAACTGGAACAGATTATTATACCGCCATGAAGAATACCGGGCTGTTTAACGGCTTCTACGCGCAGATGATAAAGGTAGGAACCAGAAGCGGCCAGCTGGACCGGGTCATGGAGGAAATCTCCAGAAGCTATGAAGATGAAGCGGATACGGCCATGGAACATATGGTCAGCCGGTTTGAACCTACGGTGGTGGCAGTGCTTGCCATTGCGGTGGGACTGGTGCTTTTGTCTGTCATGCTTCCTCTTGTCAGTGTCTTGTCGGCGATCGGATAGGGGGCGTCTTGATGATTAAATGGAAACAATCTCCCAGAGAGGTTATCGGTCAGTTGTTCTCTTTGCTGGCTTTCGCTTGTGCGGTTGTCTTTTTTGTTTCAGGAGTTCTCATGTTCTCGAGGAAAGCAGATGCAAAGGGAGCTGATACCCTTCGGGATGCCATACGCAGGGCTTCGGTGCAGTGCTATGCCATTGAGGGAAGATATCCGCCAAACGTGGAATATCTGGAAGAAAATTATGGAATACAGATTGACAGAAACCGGTATGACGTGTTTTACAGCGGCTTTGCTTCAAACTTTATGCCGGATATTACGGTCAATCCCCATGAACGATAACCGGGAGGTGGGCAAGTGAGCGGAAAAGAATATCAGAGAGGCCAGATGGCCAATGCTCTGTTTACCATACTGCTGTTCCTTGTATTTGTGCTCTGCGCTTTATTCTCGGTGCTCATCGGAGGCAAAGTTTTTGAGAACATCAATGCCAGAGCAGAGAATACCTACCAAAAGGATGTAGCCTTAAGTTACATAGCCAACAAAGTGAGGCAGGGGGATGAAGCTGGCAGGGTTACTCTGACAGAGATGTCAGGAACTTCTGTCCTTAAGCTGGAACAGGAGATACAGGATTCGGTTTATGTGACCCTTATTTATTACCAGGATGGCAGGCTGTGGGAGCTATTTACAGACGAAGAAAGCGGCCTGGGAGTAGGAGACGGGAATGAGATTCTGGAATGCAGCCCGGTTTCCATGGAAATGGATGGCAGGCTTCTGCATATAAAAACGGAGATGGAAGGCGGAGACCGCCTCTGGCTTTCCTTAAGAAGCGGAGGGGCAGACCATGAATAGAAAACACCCCTCAGGCGTATTTATGATGGAGATGATTGCCGTTGTTTTTTTCTTTATCCTTTGTGCAGGCATCTGCATAAAAACATTTGTAAAAGCGGATTTCATGAGCCGGGAGGCAGCGGATTTAAATCAGGGTGTGCTGATCGCCCAAAGCGTAGCAGAGGTCTGGAAAGCGGAGGGCCCGGAGGGACTTGAAAATAGGTTTCAGGCTTATGGGCAGGAGGACAGTTCTTTAGGCTATACTATGGGTCTTGATAAGTCCGGTAATCCTTGTGAAAAAGAGAAGGCTGTTTTTGATGTAAAAGCAGACATTGCCGGGCCGGGACATGCAGAAGTGACCGTAAGCAAAAACGGGAAACGAATTTTTACCCTTACGGTGACCAGACATGTGACTCAACAATGACGGAGGTGGAACCATGGCAAAACAGGAAAATGGATATAGGGCCAATATAGGCAGTCCTTCCCTTATACTCATATTTATTGTCATGTGCCTGATAACCTTTGGGATGCTTTCCCTTAGTACCGCCAAAAGTGAGCGGAATCTGGCAGAACGCAATGCTTCTGCTGTGACAGAGTACTACCGGGCTGACGGAGAGGGAGAGGCTTTTTATCAGATGGTTTTAAATAAGGCGGCGAAAGTCCGGGAAAAGAGCCAGGATCCACAGGAACGGAAACAGCTTTTGTCCCGGGAACTGGGAGATGTCTATGAGCCGGATAAGGGAACCGTGACTGTAAATATCCCCATGGAACGTTCCCAGGCTCTTTCTATAGAACTGGTTTTCCTTCCGGAGGGAGAAGAGGATATTCAGATATCAAAATGGAAGGTAATTCAGACAGAGGATTTTGAAATTGATCATTCCATGCCAGTGTGGACAGGTGGGGAGACTTAAGAAACAGGAGACAGGGCGATGAAAGTAAAAGATTTGTTAAGTGCTGCTGTGGCGCAGAAAGCATCGGATATTTTCCTGGTGCCAGGTATGCCGTTTTCATATAAAATAGGAAGCAGGATCATAAATCAGAATGAAGAAAAGCTATCTTCGGATCAAATGGAGGTATTGATCACTGAATTGTATGAGTTGGCGGGAAACAGAACCATGGAGAAGGTGCGGGAGCATGGGGATGATGATTTTTCCTTTGCCCTTCCTGGGGTTTCCAGGTTTCGTTCCAGCATATTCCGTCAGAGAGGTTCCCTTGCAGCTGTAATCCGGGTGGTGACCTTTGAACTGCCTGATTACAGAACGCTTCATATTCCTGAGGTTGTTATGGAGGTTGCCAGGATGACAAAGGGATTTGTCCTGGTCACAGGGCCGGCGGGAAGCGGTAAGACTACCACCCTGGCCTGTATCATTGACAAGATCAATAATACCCGTAACTCCCATGTGATTACTTTGGAAGATCCTCTTGAATATCTGCACCGCCATAAGAAGAGCGTGGTGACTCAGAGGGAGGTAACCACAGACACGGACAGCTATGTGACCGGCCTTCGGGCGGCTCTGCGCCAGGCACCGGATGTGATCCTTGTGGGTGAGATGAGGGATTATGAAACCATACGGATCGCCATGACAGCAGCAGAAACCGGTCATCTGGTGATTTCAACCCTGCATACGGTGGGAGCGGCCAATACCATTGACCGCATCATTGATAACTTCCCGCCAAACCAGCAGCAGCAGATCCGGATGCAGCTTTCCATGGTAGTTCAGGCCGTGGTCTCCCAGCAGCTGATTCCTGCTGTGGATGGAAGTGTCTATCCTGCATTTGAAATCATGTTTTTCAATAATGCCATCCGGAATATGATCCGCGAGTCCAAAACCCATCAGATCGATTCTGTAATCGCCACCGGTCAGGGAGAAGGTATGATTTCTATGGATACCAGTATATTAAATTTATATAAAGAAGGAAAGATCACAAGGGAAAACGCCATCATCTACAGCGGAAACAGTGAATTGATGGCAAAAAAAATCGATCGTGGACTGTAAGAGTGCATAGTTTGCATTTCAGGCAGATACACTATCCCTAACAATGAGAGGAGAGTGGCCGGATTATGAGAACAGATAAAAGAAAAATTGTATTAGTCGGTACAGGCATGGTCGGAATGAGTTATGCCTATTCCCTTTTGAACCAGGGAGTTTGCGATGAACTTGTTTTGATTGACATCAACCGGAAAAGAGCGGAGGGCGAGGCAATGGACTTAAACCATGGACTTGCTTTTTCTGCATCCCATATGAAGATTTATGCAGGAGAATACAAAGACTGCTCGGATGCGGACATTGTTGTGATCTGCGCTGGAGTAGCCCAGAAGTCCGGGGAGACAAGGCTTGATTTGCTAAAGCGTAATGCAGCCGTATTCCGGTCCATTGTGCAGCCGGTAACGGAATCAGGCTTTAACGGGATTTTCCTGGTGGCGACTAATCCGGTGGATATCATGACGAGAATTACCTATTCGTTGTCAGGCTTTAATCCCAAGCGGGTGATTGGAAGCGGCACGACTCTCGATACTGCCAGGCTCCGGTATTTGTTAGGGGATTCCTTGCGGGTAGATCCAAGAAATGTCCATGCCTATGTCATGGGGGAGCACGGAGACAGTGAGTTTGTGCCCTGGAGCCAGGCCATGATCGCCACAAAGCCCATCCTTTCCCTTTGCGAAGAGGAGGGCATGGTATGCAGGAGTGAACTGGAACGGATCGAAGACGAGGTCCGGGGAGCCGCTTACCGGATCATTGAGGCCAAGCAGGCCACTTATTATGGGATCGGCATGGCTCTCACCAGGATCACCAGGGCTATCCTCGGGGATGAAAATAGCGTTTTTACGGTATCTGCTATGCTGAGGGGAGAATACGGGCAGTCTGAGGTATATGCAGGTGTCCCCTGTATCATCAATAAAAACGGGATTCAGAGGATCATTTCCCTGTCATTAACGGATGGAGAGATGAAACAGTTTCAAAATTCGTGTGATACCCTTCGGGATAGTTTTGATGGCATATTATAAGAAATGGAGGAAGAGAATAGGAAACTTGGAATCCGGTTTCCTGCTCTCATCCTGGTTTGTGAATCCTGACATAAGAATGAATTTTATGGTAAAAATCTGAAGTTTTACCTAATTTATGTATTTTAGTAAAAAATTAAAATAATCGTTGACAAACAGATTTCTCCATGCTATGATATACGAGGTTCAGCGATGAACGAGAAAAGATGCTGATGTGGCACAGGTGGTAGCGCACCTCATTGGTAGTGAGGAGGTCACGGGTCCGAGTCCCGTCATCAGCTCTGAAAACAAACGGGAAGTCTTAATAAAGAGGCTTCCCGTTTTTGTCATATACAGAGATTGAAAGAAAGATATCTATCAGCATTAAGCTTATAAACACCGTACAGATATTGATGAAAAGGAGGCACATTAATATGGCAAAACATAAAAAGAAACGAAAAAGTCCATGGTCCATATTCTTTCGGCCCATTAAAGTCATTCTTTTCGTATTTCTGGGAGTTATGGTTTTAGGATGCCTTGCCGGCGGCATTGTATTCTTAAAATATCAGAATGAGATTATGGCCTGCAAAGAAAAAGCGGATGCCATTATAAGCAAGACGGTCAAGACTGATTTTTCCCAGCCAACGGATACGAGAATCTATGATTCTGCCGGAACTTTGATCGGAACTATCAATTCCGGTCACTATGAATATGTCCCGATTTCAGGGATCAGCATGAATCTTCAGAATGCCTATGTAGCCCAGGAGGACAGAAGATTTTATAAGCATCATGGCATCGACTACAAGGGGTTAATGCGTGCAGGTGTCGTATACTTAAAAAACAAAGGCAAAGCCACCCAGGGAGGAAGCACCATCACCCAGCAGGTGATTAAGAATACCTATCTGACCCAGGAGAAGACGATCCAGAGAAAGCTGACCGAATTTTTTGCAGCGCCCCGCATGGAGGATAAGTATTCCAAGTCAGACATCCTGGAATTTTACTGCAATACCAATTTCTTTGCCAACCGGTGTTACGGCGTATCTGAGGCCAGCCGCTATTATTTTGATAAGGAAGCAAAGGATTTAACCGTGTGGGAGGCGGCTACCTTAGCGGGAATCAGTAATAATCCGTCAAGGTATGATCCGGTGGCCCATCCGGAAAACGCAACGTGGAAGAGGAACCAGATCATCGATAATATGGCTCTCTGTAAGTTTATTACGGAAGAGGAAAAGGAAAACGCCAAGGCCCAGCCTTTGACAGTTGCCAAGATCTATGAGCCGGGAACAAAGGAGAATTATCTGACAAGCTATGCCATACACTGCGCTGCTTTGGAATTAATGAAGAACGAAGATTTTGTTTTCCAGTATGTTTTTAATAACCAGGCTTCTTATGAATCTTATAGAGAACAGTACCAGGAACTTTATCAGGCAAAGAGTGATATGATCCGAAACGGAGGCTTTGAAATACATACCAGCCTGGAGACACCTATCCAGAACTCCTTGCAGGAGATTATTGACAACCGGCTGAAAGGCTTTAAGGATCTGCAGGAGAATGGGAAATTCGCCTTACAGGGGGCAGCGGTATGCATTGACAACCAGACCGGATATGTGGTGGCAATTGTGGGCGGCCGGGGTACGGATGATGAGTACAACCGGGGATTCCTAAGCAAGCGTCAGCCAGGATCTACCATAAAACCGCTGATCGATTATGCTCCTGCCTTTGAAACCGGATATTATTATCCCTCCAGGCTGGTGAATGACCATCTGTTTGATAAAGGGCCCAAAAACAGCGGAGGAAAATATTTTGGAAATATTTCCGTGAGAGAGGCATTGAACCGAAGTCTTAATACGGTGGCCTGGCAGGTGCTGGGAGACATCGGCGTTGACAAAGGCATAAGCTATCTGGGAAAGATGCATTTTGCAGGCATAAGCTATCAGGATAACGGAAACAGCAGTATGAGCATCGGTGGCTTTACGGAAGGTGCCAGAGTTGTGGATATGGCAAGGGGATACTCCGTTTTGGCGAACAACGGGCTGTACAGCAATAAAACATGTATCGTCAGCTTAGAAAGCCAGTATGACGGCGAGATATACAATGGAAACCAGGCGGATGAAAGAATATTTACGGAAGATACTGCTTACATGATCACCGATGTGTTAAAGGGTACTCTGGATAAGCCTTACGGAACAGGCAATGGCCTGGGGCTTGGAGTTCCGGCCGCCGGAAAGACCGGAACCACCAACAGCAATAAAGATACCTGGTTTTGCGGGTATACAAAGCATTACACAACAGCTGTCTGGGTAGGATATGACACTCCAAAGGCCATGCCAGGAGTTTACGGTAAAACCTATTCGGGAAAGATCTGGCAGGAATTTATGGCTGAGATAAACGATGGTCTTCCGGTTCTGGATTGGGATATGCCGGCAACCGTTTCCTTTAAGAATGTGGATTCCACAGGGGAAAAAACCGACGCTGAAACAGGAAGGAAGGATCTGTTTTCTTCTGTTGCAGAACAAACGGCCAAAGCCAATGGAAGTAAATGGAAGGAAGAGGAAGAACGTAAAAAGCTGGAGGCCCAGGCCCAGAGAGAGCAAGATGCTTCCAAAGAAGCCAGGCAGGCGGTGGAACAGACAGTTTCTGCCCTTCAGTCCCTGATCGGAGAACTATCTGCACTGAGCCACAGGGACAGCTCTACTGAGGAAACCATAAGTACTGCTTACACCCTTTTAGACCAGCTGACTGGCACCGAATATTATGATGGGTTAAAGACTCAGCTTGATGAGGCGGCAAGCCATGCCTCATCCCTGACCTGGCAGGAGGATTCTTCCGGGAAGCCCCAGGAGATCGGTCCGGGAGTCACCAAGCCGAAGGAAACGGTTCCTCCGGTTTTTCCTGGGGATATGGATTCAGATGAGGATTATGCTCCCGGCTTTGGTCCGGGAGGCCCTGATTCTGGTGCACAGGCAGTAGGGCCGGGTATGGAATAAGAGAGAAGGACAGGTTAGGGCTTGCTTTTTATCATGGCAGCTGTTATCCTTAATTAAGAAAATCATTCAGGAAAGGAAGTGAACCAGAGTGGAAGGTCGGAGTCAGACGATGGAAGCAGACAATGATCATAGGCGTAAGGCAGTGAGGGCAGAATCCTGTACTTCGGGTCTGCTCTGGATTCGCTGCCGTTAAAAGAGTACGGTTCTTTGCGTTTATGATAGCCATGAATTACAGGCAGCCCTGTAATTCTGGCTATTTTGCGTTGCAGGAAACTGCCTGCATGGCAGAATTTGTTTTGCTTCCATATAGCCGCGACGGAAAAACAGGTTCATGTGGAGGAAGAGTGAGATGCAGGAGAATTACAATGTGGAAGAACTGATGGAGCTGGCTGACAGCCGTCAGTTTAGAAAACTGAAGGATGTGCTGATGGAATACAATGAAGTAGATATTGCAGCTTTCATTGAAGCATTGGATTCAGAAAAAACAGTGGTGGTGTTTCGGATGCTTCCCAAGGGGCTGGCAAGTGATGTGTTCGCATGCCTTGAGGTGGAGAAGCAGGAACACATTATAAACAGCATGACTGATCATGAATTGGGAACAATTGTAGAAGATCTGTTTGTGGATGATGCGGTGGACATGCTGGAGGAACTGCCGGCCAGCGTGGTAAAAAGGGTTCTGCGAAATGCGACCCCTGATACCAGAAAGCTGATCAACCAGTTTTTAAACTATCCGGAAAACAGCGCCGGAAGCATTATGACGGCTGAGTATGTGGGGCTTAAAAAGGCCATGACCGTGGCGCAGGCCTTTGACTATATCAGGCTGCATGGAGTGGATAAAGAAACCATTTACACCTGCTATGTGATGGATGCCACGAGAAGGCTGGAGGGAGTGGTCACGGTCAAGGATCTTTTAATGAATCCCTATGAGGTTGCCATCGGTGATATCATGGATACCCATGTCATAAAGGCGGTCACGACAGAAGACCAGGAGGCCGTTGCGGACAGCTTTCGAAGATACGGCCTTTTAAGTCTCCCTGTAGTGGATCATGAAGACCGCCTGGTGGGAATCGTTACCGTCGATGACGTTGTAGATGTTATGGAGCAGGAAGCCACAGAGGACTTTGAAAAGATGGCCGCCATGATTCCCAGTGAAAAGCCGTATTTAAAAACCAGCGTGTTCCAGCTGGCTAAAAACAGGATCATGTGGCTTCTTGTACTGATGATCAGCAGCATGGTGACCGGTGGGATCCTGGCCAGATATGAATCGGCCTTTGCAGTAATTCCTTTGCTCGTGACCTTTATTCCCATGCTTACGGATACAGGCGGCAATGCAGGAAGCCAGAGCAGTACCATGATCATCAGAGGAATGGCAGTGGGAGAAATCGAAACAAAAGATTTTTTCCGGGTAATCTTTAAAGAGTTTAAGGTAGCGATCCTTGTGGGGCTGATTCTGGGGATTGTGAATTATATCCGTCTGATCCTCCTTTATCCCGGGCAGGAGATGCTTTGTCTTACCGTGATGCTCAGCCTTTTGATCACAGTTATTGTGGCAAAGACCATCGGCGGAATTCTTCCCATTGCAGCCAAGGTGTTTCATATGGATCCGGCTATTATGGCGGCTCCCCTTATTACCACTATCGTGGATGCGGTCAGCCTGATCATATATTTCCGGTTAGCCTGCAAGCTTCTGGGATTATAATTGCTTTGGAAAATTATGCTAAATCATTGTTTTTTCCAGTGGTTCGTTATATAATGGACTACGTGGCTTTGGCGTGACTTCCTTTAACCGGCCAAACGAGAAAGAAGATATAGGAGTGTGTTCACAATGAGTAAAATAAGAACAAGATACGCACCGAGTCCTACGGGCCGTATGCACGTAGGAAATTTAAGAACTGCATTGTATGCTTACCTGATTGCTAAACATGAGGGCGGCGATTTCCTTCTCCGCATTGAAGATACAGATCAGGAACGTTATGTGGAAGGTGCTGTCGAGATCATTTATAGAACCTTAAAAGAGACCGGGCTTATCCATGACGAAGGTCCGGACAAGGATGGCGGCGTAGGCCCCTATGTACAGAGTGAGCGCCAGGCTTCCGGTATTTATTTGGAATATGCGAAAAAGCTTGTAGAAAAAGGGGAGGCTTATTACTGCTTCTGTACTCAGGAGAGGCTGGATTCCCTTAAAAAGACGGTGGATGGCCAGGAGATCATGACTTATGATAAGCACTGCCTCCATCTTTCCAAAGAAGAGGTAGAAGCCAATCTGGCGGCAGGTATGCCTTATGTCATCCGACAGAACAATCCTACAGAAGGAATGACTTCCTTCCATGATGAGATTTACGGAGACATTTCCGTGGATAACTCAGAGTTAGATGATATGGTACTCATCAAATCCGACGGATATCCAACATATAATTTTGCAAACGTGGTAGATGATCATCTCATGGGAATTACCCATGTAGTGAGAGGGAACGAATATCTGTCCTCTTCTCCAAAGTATAACCGTCTTTATGCAGCATTTGGCTGGGACGTTCCGGTATATGTGCACTGTCCGCTGATTACCAACGAGGAGCACAAGAAGCTGAGTAAAAGAAGCGGCCATTCCTCTTATGAGGATCTGATCATGCAGGGCTTCATTTCTGAGGCTGTTGTGAATTACGTTGCTCTTCTGGGCTGGTCTCCGGTGGGCAACCAGGAGATTTTCTCCCTGGATGATCTGATAAAGGAATTTGACTTCCACAATATCAGCAAATCCCCGGCAGTCTTCGATATGACCAAGCTGCGGTGGATGAACAGTGAATATATGAAATCCATGGACTTTGAGCAGTTCTACCAGCTGGCAGAGCCTTATCTGAAGGCTGTTATTAAGAAGGATATGGACTTAAAGAAGATCGCAGCCATGGTTAAAACAAGAATTGAAGTTTTTCCGGATATTGCAGACCATATTGATTTCTTTGAGACTTTGCCGGAATACGATACAGCCATGTACACCAATAAGAAGATGAAGACAGGCAGCGAAACCTCCCTTGACTTATTGCAGGATATGCTTCCGATTCTGGAAGCTCAGGAGGATTACAGCAATGATGCGCTGTATGAAACGCTTTCAAAGTATGTTTCCGAAAAGGGGTATAAAACCGGTTTTGTTATGTGGCCCATCCGCACCGCAGTTTCTGGAAAGCAGATGACTCCCGCAGGCGCTACCGAGATTATGGAGGTCCTTGGAAAAGAGGAGACCCTTATGAGAATAAGAAAGGGAATCCAGCTTTTAAGCAATGGAGCGTGTTAAATGATAATTGCAGAAGCAGAGGCTCCGGATGTGACCGGGCCTCTGCTTTTGTTTTGACTTGACGGGACGATCCGCCAAACTGATGACTGGAATCCTGCTTAAGGCATGATTCCCAAAACGGAGGAAAACATGAAGGAACAGGTCACATATGAGGGAGCCCAGAAGGAGGCAATCCTTCACCACAAAGGTCCCATGCTGGTCCTCGCCGGGCCAGGTTCAGGAAAGACCTTTACCATCACCCACCGGATATGCCATTTAATTGAGACATACGGTGTGGATCCGTCTAATATCCTGGTCATCACCTTTACAAAAGCAGCTGCCAGGGAGATGAAGGAACGTTTTGAAAGCCTTGTGGACGGCAGGCCGTCTGCAATCAGCTTTGGAACCTTTCATGCCATATTTTTTCGGATCCTTAAGTTTGCCTACCGGTACGATGCCAGAAGCATTGTAAGGGAGGAGCAGAAGATCCAGTACATAAAGGAAGCCATGGATAAGAACCAGGTAGAGGTGGAGGATGAGGCGGAATTCGTGACTTCCATCCTGTCGGAAATCAGCTCTGTAAAAGGAGAGATGATTGACTTGGATCACTACTATTCCAAAAACTGCTCTGAAGAAATATTCAAACAGCTTTATCTTACGTATGAGGACCGGCTTCGTAAGGCCAATCTCATTGATTTTGACGATATGATGGTGATGTGTTATGAATTATTTGTCCAGAGGAAGGACATCCTGGAAGCATGGCAGAAAAAGTACCAGTATATCCTGGTGGATGAGTTTCAGGATATTAACCGGGTGCAGTATGAAATTGTCCGGATGCTGGCTGCGCCGGAAAACAACCTGTTTATCGTTGGGGATGATGACCAGTCCATCTATCGTTTCCGGGGAGCAAAACCGGAAATTATGCTGGGCTTTGAAAAGGATTACCAGGGAGCAAAAAAGGTTCTTTTAAATATCAATTTCCGAAGCACCAGAGAAATCGTGGAGTCTGCCGGAAAGCTGATCGCTCACAATGAGATGCGGTTTCCCAAAAAGATCGTTACAAAAAAAGGACATGGAAAGCCGGTTGTTACAAGAGTATGGCAGGATCCGCAGGAGGAAACTTTAGAGATTGTTCAGGAAATCATGGCTTATGCAAAGGCCGGGTTTGCCTGGCAGGAGATTGCGGTTCTTTACCGGACGAATCTGGGCCCCAGGCTCTTAATCGAAAAGTTCATGGAGTATAACATCCCCTTCTCCATGAAGGATTCCGTCCCCAACCTATACGACCATTGGATTGCAAAAAACATAATTTCCTATATCCAGGCAGCGTCCGGAGATTTGTCCAGGGCCAATGTGCTCCAGATCGTCAACCGCCCGAATCGCTATATCAGCCGGGATGCGGTGGAAAATAATCTAGTGAACTGGGAATCGGTAAAATCCTTTTATCAGGACAGGGGCTGGATGGTGGAACGGATCGAACAGCTGGAATACGATTTAAAGATGATAAGAAATATGGCGCCTGTGGCTGCTGTAAACTATATCCGGAAAGCGGTAGGATATGACGATTACATTCGGGAATACGCCCAGTACCGGAGGATGAAGCCGGAGGAGCTTTTAGAGGTGCTGGATCAGCTTCAGGAGAGCGCAGCCGGTTATTCCACTGCAGAGGAATGGTTCCGTCATATGAAGGAATATGGAGAGGAATTAAAAACTCAGGCCCAGTTAAGGGAAGGAAATTCCCAGGGAGTCGCCCTTATGACCATGCACAGCTCCAAGGGCCTGGAATACAGGATCGTCTACATCCTGGATGCCAATGAAGGCGTGACGCCTCACCAGAAGGCAGTGCTCCCTGCCGATTTGGAAGAGGAGCGGAGGATGTTTTACGTGGCCATGACAAGGTCTAAGGAACGGCTTCACGTCAATTATGTGCGGGAGAGATACAGCAAAAAACAGGAAGTTTCCCGTTTTGTCCGGGAATATCTGGAACGGGAGTGACCGGGGCAATAATAAGGAAACACCCTGCGGGTATACCTTTATGCCCTGAAAAAATGGGCAATAATAAGGAAAGGTGAATGAAATATGAAATCCTGTGTACACATATACTGTGGGGATGGAAAGGGAAAAACCACAGCTGCCATAGGACTGGCTGTGCGTGCCTGTGGCAGTGGGAAGCGGGTTCTCATTACCCGTTTCTTAAAAACCGATCATTCCGGTGAAGTTAATGCATTATGCGGGCTTGACCGTATTACGGTAACGCCCTGTGAGCGAAGCTTTGGCTTTTTTTCCAGAATGTCCCCTGATCAGAAAAAGGAAGCGGGGATCTACTATTCCCAGCTATTGGAAACGACTCTAAATAAGGCGGTGAAGGAGAAGTATGATTTGCTTGTCCTTGATGAAATCATGGCTGTATGCAACTTTGGCCTTGTAGAGGAAACGCGGGTTTTGGAGTTTCTTTCTGTACGTCCTGAGGGGCTTGAAGTGGTTCTCACAGGTAGAGAACCTTCAGAAAAGCTTATAGAAATAGCGGATTATGTGTCGGAAATCAGAAAGGTAAAGCATCCATACGACAGAGGTATTTCAGCAAGGCAGGGAATTGAATATTAACGGTAAAATCCCTTGATTTTTGCCGGATAGTTTGATAGAGTGGAAGCAGGCGACAGATGCGCCGTACAACTAGATTAAGAAAAAAGAGAGGTATCAGAATGGCACAGGATCCTAATTTAGAGCGGGATGATATGGAACCCCAGGAGGAAATGACAGTTACACTGACCTTGGATGACGGATCAGAGCTGGAATGCGTAGTACTTACCATTTTCACAGCAGGCGAAAGAGATTATATTGCGTTGCTTCCTATGAATGGCCCTGAGGAGGAAGAGGGAGAAGTTTATCTGTACCGTTATTCTGAGAAGGAAGATGGGCAGCCAAATCTTGAAAATATCGAAGATGACGATGAATATGAGATCGTTGCGGAAGCCTTTGACGAATTACTGGACGAAGCGGAATATGATGAGCTGGTAGGCGAAGACGAAGAATAGACAGAGGAAAAACCGGGGCGGTCCTAATAAGGACTGGTCCCGGTTTTAAGATTTATCAGGAATATGTGATTTTGAAACCTTACATATCATAGACACTACAAATAATAGAAGCATATACAGCGAGTATTGCAATCTATCAAAGCTGCATTCTATATACTACTATAATTGTATCTATGGAAGTGAGGGATAGCTGTATGGACAACGAGGCGGTACTTAAGAAAATCGAGGAAATCAACAGAAGCAAAGAGTGGTCTATGTACAGGTTATCAAAAGAAAGCGGGATCGCTCAGTCTACATTGTCCAGTTTATTTGGAAGAAGAGCCAATATCAGCCTGCCGAAGCTGGGCAGGATCTGCAGGGCGTATGGCCTTAAAATGTCGGATTTCTTTTCCCTTTTAGAGGAAGAGGCAGAAGACGGGGAATCTGGCCAGAATGATTATGAAATCATTGAGATGGTGCAGAAGGCGGCGATGCTGTCAAAGAATGACAGGCGGCTTTTAAGGTCTATGATTATTGTAATGGAAGAACTGGAAAGAGAAAATAGAAGCAAAGGAGAACGGTAATATGGAGAAAATTGTTGATGCCAGAGGCCTGACTTGCCCGCAGCCGGTTATTAAGGCAAAAGAGGCATTAAAGGGTATGGAAAAGGGGTTATTAAAAGTCCTTGTGGACAATGAAATTGCAGTTCAGAATGTAATGAAGCTGGGGAATTATGAGGGTGTTTCTCCGGTTTCAGAGAAAAAAGCGGAAGGGGAATTTGAGATCCTGTTCCACGTAAACAGAGAATCCGGCGTTACTGAAGAAACCGTAAAAGAGGAAGAATGCCTTCCCGATGTCAGAAAAAAAGGCCTTGTAGCGGTGCTTTCATCGGATCAGATGGGAGGAGGCAATGAAGAGCTTGGTCGAATTCTGATGAAAGGATTTGTTTATGCCCTTACCCAGCTGGAAGAACTCCCTGAAACGGTCCTGCTCTACAATGGAGGGGCAAGGTTATCCGTGGAAGGCTCCCAGTCCCTGGAGGATTTAAAAAATTTAGAAGCACAGGGAGTGGAAATCCTTACCTGCGGAACCTGCTTAAATTATTATGAATTATCAGACAAGCTGAAGGTTGGCTCAGTAACCAATATGTATGAAATTGCAGAAAAAATGGCAGGAGCCCGTCTGGTGATCCGTCCTTAACCATCATCGGTTTCATGGGCAGAGGATATTTTTTATTGACAAAGCAGGGGTTTTGGTTTTATAATTCATTCAGTTATTTTTAAATCTGGCATGGCACCAGAAAAGTGGAAGTGCCCGTAAGAAAATTTCTTTCTTCCGGGCACTTTCCTTTTTTATCATATTTTATCATAATCGATCGTATCTCCACCTGTTTTTTGGGGCCAGGACCCTGCGGTAAAGCCTTTGGAGCAGAAAGGTACTGGAGAGGATGAAAAATATTTCCAGTACGGTACTCACGATTCCGGTCAGGAAAAATAAAAAGGCAGATAATACCGTAATCACCAGTAAGCAATGCAGATAGGGACGGTAAACCTCCTGATTCATGCAGTAAAGCTTCCAGACGATCATATACAGGCAGATAAGAAGAGAAATAGATGCTAAAAAGGATAAAATAACATGGAAGACCGCATGAAGAGGCTGTGAGTCCGGCAGATAAGGCGTGATGACTGCCAGAACCAGAAGCAAGAGGGCAGTGATGCTCATTACGGTTTCTTTTCTGTTTCGGGGAAGTCCGCTTATGATCCGCTTTAAAATGTAATAAAAGTACGTTCCTATGATGATACCCCATAGGAGAAACAGATTTTTTCTGGAGGATAAATTTCCCAATACGGAAAAATTTAATGTAAACCAGTCGGTTCCCCAGGCAAACAGAATGGTATATATGGGTATAATGAAGTAAGCAGTAATAGTTAATAGGGACATAAGGCACCTCCGGTCATTCGTCTCTTCCTAGTTTGGCATTTACTTCGGAAAATAATAATAAACAAGTATTATTTTTATATAAATTTAATTTCAGAGGAAAAACAATGATTCATTTACCGGATGAGTTCAGAGAAAAAATGAAACGGCTTTTAGGAGCGGAGTATGCTTCTTTTATTGAAAGCTATGATAAGGAACGGGTACAGGGCTTAAGGGTAAATCCCTTAAAGATTTCCAGGGAGAAATTTGATGAGATCAGCCCATTTCATCTGGAAAAGATTCCATGGGCAGCAGAAGGGTATTACTACCAGCCGGCCGAGCAGCCGGGAAAGCATCCATACCATGAGGCAGGTCTTTATTATATCCAGGAGCCTAGCGCCATGGCCGTTGTGGAACTGTTAGATCCAAAGCCCGGAGAAAAGATCCTTGACCTATGCGCTGCCCCAGGAGGAAAAACCACTCATATTGCGGGGCGGATGCAGGGTAAAGGCTTCCTTCTAAGCAATGAGATCCATCCGGCAAGGGCGAGAATTCTTTCCCAAAACGTAGAACGACTGGGAATCAGGAATGCGGTTGTGTCAAGCGAGGATTCAGGGAGCCTGTCTCTTCGGTTTCCCGGTTTTTTTGACAGGATTGTGGTGGATGCTCCCTGTTCCGGAGAAGGCATGTTCCGCAAGGATGAGGCGGCCAGACTGGAATGGACGCCCGGGCATGTAATAGCCTGCGCGGACCGTCAGGAAAGGAAGAAGTGAACCGTTTCATCGATCTGCCGGCTGACGGAGAGGAAATTTTAAAGTATTTAAAGGGGGAAACTCTGGCAGGAGAGACTTCCCTTTCACTTGGCAATAAAAAAGGCTGGGTGCTTGTTAATACCGACGGATATTCCATCGGATTTGCCAAGCTGGCCGGGGGAATTCTTAAAAATCATTATCCCAAAGGCCTTCGGTGGATGTGATCCCAAGAAACTGCATGTCCTCAGGAAGGGGCGCCTCAAAAGAAAGAGGCTCCTTTTTGATTGGGTGAAGGAAATCCAGCCGGAAGGAATGCAGGGCCTGACGGGTAATGTAACGGTAGTCCGGATGATAAAGGAAATCTCCTGGAAGGGGATGACCGATGGATTTTAAATGGACCCGGATCTGGTGGGTGCGGCCGGTTTCCAGGCAAAGACCTGCAAGGGAATGCCCTGTCGCAGGGTCATAAAAAAGCCGTTTATAATGAGTACGGGCCTCTTCTCCATTTATCGGGTCCACACACCGTTCAATGGTGGAGCCGTCTGCCCGGGCAATCGGAGCGTCGATAGTCCCTTCTAAAGGAAGCTCTCCCTGGACAACTGCAAGGTAACGGCGGCGAATCTCTCTTTTTTTCACCATATCCGAAAGAATGCAGGCGCTTAAAGGATTTTTAGCCACTACCAAAAGTCCGGTGGTATCCCGGTCAAGGCGGTTAATGGCCCGGTAGATAAAAGACTCATTCTTTTCCTCAAAATAATAGGCGATCCCGTTAGCAAGGGTATGATCGAAGTTCCCCTGGGACGGATGAATGGGGACACCGGCTTCCTTGTTAATGACCAGGATATGTTCATCCTCGTACTGGATATGGATCGGCATGGGAGTGGGAACAATATTCTTAGAACTTTCTTCTTCGCAGATAAAAATGGATAAAAGCTCGCCAGGCTTAAGGGCGTGTGTTGTATAGACCGGCTCTCCTCCCACAGTGATTCCGTTTGATTGGTTCCGAAGCTGTCTTATGAGGCTCTGGGAGTATCCCAGATTTAATAAATACTGCTTTACAGTCATATCTTCAAAGGTTTTTGTTATGGTATAATTCATAGTCATTTTCATAAACCGATTCTAACATGGCGGGTGGTGATTGACAAGGAGAATCTATGGGTTATAATTAGCTGGTAGAAAATGAAAGTGGGGTTTTGATAATGTTAGATCAGGATATTTATGAAGCTTTGGAAATGGAATTAGAAAGAAACTACATTAGGGAAGATGTGGATGAAGTTCTGCTGGATTTGGCGGAAGCGCTTGCAGACAGGGGAATTATGGATAAAGAATTGGTTTTGACGGAATCCTATGGTAAGACACAGATTCAGGTGACCGGAATCTGCTCCGAAGAAGAGGGGGAAGTTAACATCCTCATGAAGCAGGTGCGGATCGGGAAAAAGGAATTTGAAATTAATGATTATTTTCTATAAGGAGAAAACAGGTCGGAAGAAATGGAGGCAGCACACTCATGATGACAATCAAACAGGAATATTCGCCAAAGGAGCTGGGGATCGATCTTCTGTGTGATTTGGCGGGAGCAATTTTATTTAATATTGGAATCTATAATTTTGCAGTAAATGCGGAGTTCGCTCCCGTTGGGGTATCTGGTATCGCACTGATTCTGCGCTATCTGTTCGACCTGCCAATGGGCATTACCAGCATAGTCTTAAACATTCCCATCGTGTTAGTCAGTTACAGGCTTTTGGGAAGGGGTTTTTTGCTTCGTTCCATGAAGAGCATGATCATCTTTGCCCTTGTCCTGGACTATGTAGTTCCTTATCTGCCGGTTTATCAGGGAAATCCTCTGTATGCTTCCGCCTGCACCGGAATCTTTTCCGGTCTGGGGTTAACCATCGTTTATTTAAGAAACTGCTCCACAGGAGGTACGGACTTTCTGGTCATGGCAATCCGGAAGATTTTTCCTCACCTGACCATCGGGCAGATATCCCTTGTGGTGGATGCCGTGGTAATCATCGCCGGTGGACTGGTATTCCGCAATCTGGATGCGGTCATCCTGGGCATGCTTTCTACCATTGTAACCACCATGGTGATCGACAAGATTATGTATGGCCTGGGAGCCGGTAAACTTGTTTTTGTGGTCACCTCCCATGCAGAAGAGGCAGCACAGAGAATCGAGGAAAGTACCGGACGAGGCTGCACCTTTCTTAAGGGCCAGGGCTCTTATTCCCTGGATGAAAAGAAGGTGATCATGTGCGCCTGCAATAACAGTCAGGTTGTGCCCATCCGCCGTGCCATTCATGAAACAGACAAAGAGGCTTTTCTCATCATCACGGATTCCAATGAGGTTTACGGCGAAGGGTTTAAAGCCATTGGAGGCCAGCTGTAGCCCCCTTATTTTATGCCGGATTTCCCCCGGCCGGATGTATGGTCCACAATTGAATCCTTTTTTAAGAAACTGGCTCTTTTAACGCTGTCAGTTCCGAATTTGCCGCGGATATGATCCACGGCTTTTTCCATTTCCTTCATCTTTCGGGCCTGCTCTGACTCAAATAGATTAAGCTGGCAAAACCCTTCCTCAGAGATCTTGGTGGCTCGCACGCCGATTAAGCGAAGAGGGGTGCGGTCCCAAAGCTCCTTAAGTAAGTTACAGGCGTTTTCATAAATAACAGTCGTGGAGTCCGTAGGATTGTTTAAGGTCATCTGATGGGACTGGGTATGAAAATTCCAGTCTTTGATCTCCACACAGACACAGTCAGATAAGACATGGTCTGAACGGAGACGGGCTCCTACGGTTTCGCATAGGGACAGGAGAACCTGACAGGCCACGTCTAAGTCGTCGATATCATGGGAAAGGGTGGTACTGTTTCCATAACCCTTGTTTAAGGGCTCCCGTTCTTCCACGGGAGAGGTATCAATGCCCAGGGCATAATCATGGATCAGCAGGGCATACTTTTCCCCCAGCAGGGGTTTTAAATGGATTACGCTGCAGGCCGCCAGTTCCCCTATGGTGTGGATGCCGATGCCTTCCAGCTTTTTCTGGGCGGAATGGCCCACAAAAAAAAGTTCCTGTATGGGAAGCGGCCACATTTTGGAAGGTATTTCATGGGCAAACAGGGTATGGCAGAGATTGGGCTTTTTAAAATCCGATGCCATTTTAGCCAGGAGCTTATTGGGAGCCACACCGACGTTCACCGTAAACTTCAGTTCCTGCCAGATCCTTTCCCGTATCTGGTTTGCCACCGCAAACGGGGGGCCGAAGAGGTGGATGGTAGAGGTCATGTCAAGAAATGCCTCGTCGATGCTGAATTTTTCAATGTCTGGAGTGTAATCGGATAAAAGCTCCATAAGCTTCCGGGATTTATCAAGGTATATATCAAACCGGGCCGGAACAACCGTGAGGGCAGGGCATTTGCGCAGAGCCTGGCTGATGGGCTCTCCGGTTATGATTCCATATGCTTTTGCGGGCGTGGATTTTGCCAGAACGATCCCATGCCTTAAAGAGGCGTCGCCGCCTACTGCCGATGGAATGGTACGTAAATCAAGGGCGTTAAAGTCAGCTTCCAGCCTGCTGACAGATTCCCAGCTTAAAAATGCGGAGTTTACGTCTATGTGAAAAATTAAGGGCTCCGGAGCCATGTCAGTCCCTCCTTGGGCATTTTTTACTTAAAATTCCTTCTCTTCCTATTATATCGAAAATACGTTCGGAAAGTAAAGGGGAATAATTAAAAAACCATTGGAATAGGATAAAATAAATCCATGGGGGAGGCTCTTTCATGAGGCATGCCATAGGAATCCTGCTGGCAGCAGCTTTTGTCTTTCTTATAGGGACAGGGGCTGCCGCGGTCTGGCTGACGGGAAAAGAGGCCGTTAATGAAAACACAACAGTAACAGAGGAGAAGGAAGAAAAAAATACAACGATTCAGACAAAGGATGAGCTGAATCTTTATGCCCAATCAGCAGTTTTGATGGATGCCTCAACCGGCCGCGTTTTATATGGAAAAAATGAGAATCTGGCACGGCCCATGGCCAGCACCACAAAAATCATGACTTGCATCCTCGCCCTGGAGAGCGGGAATCTTTCTGATACGGTAACTGCCAGTCAGAATGCGGCTTCCCAGCCTAAGGTTCATTTAGGAGTCTATAAGGGAGAGACGTTTCTGCTAAAGGATTTACTTTACAGCCTGATGCTGGAATCCCATAACGATGCAGCCATGATGATCGCAGAGCACATAGGAGGAAGCCAGGAGGGGTTTGCCAGTCTGATGAACCAGAAGGCCAGGGATTTAGGCTGCGAAGATACCTATTTTATCACACCCAATGGGCTTGATGCCAAAGAAGAAAAGGATGGACAGGTGAAGATCCATTCCACGACAGCCGCGGATTTAGCCAGGATCATGAATTACTGCATCGGCCAGTCACCCAAAAAAGAAGAATTCCTTGAGATTACGGCAACAAGTAGCTATGCCTTTGCTGATCTGGAAGGAAAACGTTTCTTTTCCTGCAATAACCACAATACCCTTCTTGCCATGATGGACGGGGCGTTTTCAGGAAAGACAGGGTTTACCGGAGGAGCCGGCTATTCTTATGTGGGAGCTGTCCAGGATGAGGGAAGAGTTTATACCATCGCCCTTTTAGGCTGCGGATGGCCGCCTCATAAGGCTTATAAATGGTCAGATGCAAGAAAGCTGTTCCAATACGGGATGGAACGCTTTCATTACAGGAACGTATTTGAAGATGTCAGTCTTCCGGATATTCCCGTAAAAGAGGGGATTCCTTCCTCAGGACGCTTAGATGAACCGGTCCTGGTATCCTGCAGCATAGGCGGGGAAGAAGAAAAGAGCTTAAACCTCCTTTTGGCGGATGAGGAAGAGGTCACGGTACAGACTGAGGTTCCCAAGGAATTAAATGCTCCGGTACGTAAGGGGCAGACGGTGGGGACTGTCATTTACCGCTTAAACGGAGAGGTCGTAAAAAGCTATCCGGTATATCTGACGGCTGGAGCAGACCGCCTGACAACGGCCTGGTGTATAAAAAATATTTTCAATAGATATTTATCCATGCCTGGAGTCATGGGACTTATCCCTAACTGACCGAATACATAAAAGAATGAGGCGTAAGGAAACTTAAGCGTTCCCTTACGTCTCATTTTTTGTTCTTTATTAACGGCAAGCCGGATTACATTCCGGTTAAAGGGAGATACTGATATTTCATAGGGATTCCTCACATAAACGGCAGAAAATAAATTGTATAAAACATTGTCCCATGGTATATTAAGAGTGTTTGTTTATACAAGGAAAGGAAATTACAAAAGTATGAATATGAAAAAGATCGCAACAGTGCTTGTGGGCAATACCATTTATGCTCTGGCCGTATCCTTGTTTATTCTGCCGGGGGGACTGATCACAGGCGGAACAACCGGTCTTGCTTTGGTGGCCCATCACCAGTTGGGCATTCCCGTAGCTGCCTTTATCGGAGCCTTTAATATTATCATGTTTGTGGCGGGAGCCTTCTTTTTGGGAAAGCAGTTTGCATTTACAACCATGATCAGTACTTTTTATTATCCGTTTATATTAGGAGTATTTGAAAATCTGTTCGGTCAGGCCGCTATGACAGATGACCGGATGCTGGCCACTGTTTTTTCCGGACTTTTGATTGGCGTGGGCATCGGCATGGTAATACGGGCCGGCGCTTCCACCGGAGGAATGGATATTCCCCCTTTGATCCTTAATAAAAAAATGAATCTGTCCGTATCTATGACCATGTCGGCCTTTGACTGCCTGATCCTTCTGTCACAGATGTTATTTTCCAATAAGGAGCAGATCCTTTATGGAATCCTGCTGGTGCTTACCTACAGCACGGTTCTTGATAAGGTGCTCCTAATCGGCCGCAACCAGATGCAGGTAAAAATCATAAGTGAAAAGTATGAGGAGATCAGCCAGGCGATCCAATCCCGGATGGACAGAGGAACCACCCTGCTTGCCAGCGAAGGAGGATATTTAAGAACGGCTTCCTTTACGGTTCTTACCGTAATTTCCGGGAGACAGCTTTCAAAGGTGAACGAACTGGTCATGGGGATCGATCCCAGTGCATTTATGATCATTAACCAGGTCAATGAGGTACGGGGAAGGGGATTTACCCTTCATAAAGAATATAAATAGTGGATAAAGAACAAACGAGAATCTTACGGAAAGATGACTAAGGTTTACGGTTTTAGAAACCCTATTGACTTAACAGTCTGGCAGGTGCTAAACTGAACCCGGATTAGAAAATGGACGCAGGGAGGAACCAGGAAATGCTGAAAAAGAAAATCAGTTTATTTTGTTTTGCTATCGCTTTTGCTGTGCTGTTGACAGCTGGCTGCGGCAGGAAGCAAGCTGCAGATTTGGGCGGAGCTCCTTCGGAAGCGGCAAAGACAGAGACTGCGGCCGTAAAAATGGAGAGATCGGGAACAAATCAAGGAGATGAGGAAACTGTTCCGGAAGAGGATATGGACCAGTCAGGGCCGGGAATAGAGGCCGTGGAGAGTGAAGTAAGCGCTGGAGCGGGAAAAAAGGTGGAGGCGTTTGCCGAAAAGATTCAGGAAGCGGTAGGAGACCGGGATCTGGAAGCATTTGCAGGCCTGCTGTTTTATCCCTGTGTTTTCGTAACTG
This sequence comes from Lacrimispora sphenoides, assembly GCF_900105215.1. NCBI lineage: Bacteria > Bacillati > Bacillota > Clostridia > Lachnospirales > Lachnospiraceae > Lacrimispora > Lacrimispora sphenoides. The sequence goes on from NZ_FOIP01000002.1 coordinate 429,462, forward strand.
CGGATGAGGAGACGATCACCCTTAAAAACCGGGAAGATTTATTTAAGCAGAACCCTGATATGGTGTTTGGAGATGATCTGATGGTATCAGTGGCCAATGTGGATACAGTTTCTCTGAACATGACGGATAAAGGCGTGACCATGGGAGAAGGAACATCGAAAATCATCTTTCAGGAACGGTCAGACGGAAGCTTTGGAATAGTAGAAATCAGGGAATAAGCAATACCCTTAACAGGAAATAAAGAGGAAAAGACAAAAGTGGAAGAGAATGTGACTTTAGATGAGATGCTTTCTTTCCGGGAAAAGAAAGTAAGTATGCAGGAAGCACTTCAAAAAAAGCATGAGGAAGCCACGATTGTGGCTCTTGGGATGAACATTCCCGGTCCGAGGAAAACCTCTCCAGGTATCTTTCTGGCATTTTCCGCAGGGGGAGAAGAACTTAACCGCCTGTTTTTGGAACATGGGCTGACTGTGACGGAAGAGACCGTGGTAAAAGAGAAGGCCGGCTATTTAAAGCTCTATGCAGTGAAAAGTCAGGATCCCCTATTTGTGAAAAAGATAACGATTCACATGGAAGAAACCCATCCTCTTGGAAGGCTGTTTGATATCGACGTTTACGATAAGGCTGGAAACGGGATCGGCAGAGCGGAATTGGGATACCCTGTGCGCAGATGCCTGATATGTGAAAAGGATGCAAAGCTATGCGGCCGCAGCCGGAGCCATACGGTAGAGGAGCTTTACGGACGTGTTGAGAGTATGATAAATTCCTGGTTGATCGAAAGGGGCAGATGAGAATCTGCCCCTTTCTTAATAAATTTTAAGATTCCTTTTTTCCCTGGTTAAGATTCTCCCTTTAAAATGAAAGTATAGAACATAAAAGGGAGGCTTTAAGCAAAATGGAAATTAAGAAACCAGCCATGGCCGGTACATTGGAGTCCAGCGACTGTCAGGTGACTGTAGAGCCAGGTGATGGTAAAATCGATTTTGTGCTGGAAAGCGCAGTAATAAACCAGTATGGCAACAGGATTCGGAAGGTAATTATGGAAACCCTTAAGAATCTGGGAATCGACAATGTGAGAATCACGGTTGTTGATAAGGGAGCACTGGATTGCACCATTAAGGCGCGGGTGGAAGGTGCGGTATCCCGTTCCACAGACCAGTTTGAAAATATTCTTTGGGGAGGCAGAAGAAAACGATGAATCGGAATAAGAAACGGCTCAGAAGAACTATGATGTTTTTAAATGCCCAGAAACCAGGCCTTATTAAGGATCCGCATATTTATAAACCGGATTCCATTATGCTGGATTTAGAAGATGCGGTCGCAGAAAATCAGAAGGATGCAGCCAGGTTTTCCCTTTATCATGCACTTCAGGAGATTGATTACAGGGGCTGCGAGCGGGTAGTCCGGATCAATGGACTGGATACTCCTTATTGGAAGGAGGACATCCGCTGTGCGGTTGCAGGCGGCTGTGATGCGATCCGGATTCCGAAAACAGAAAGGCCTGAGGATGTAAAAGCAGTGGAGGCAGAGATCCGGACTGCAGAAGAGGATTTTGGCATTCCGGAAGGAAGGACCCTCATTATGGCTGCCATAGAATCTGCAAGAGGTGTGGTGAAGGCACTGGATGTCTGTGAGGCTTCCGAGAGGCTGTTTGGAATCGCACTTTCCGGCGGGGACTATACCAAGGACTTACAGACCTATATTACAGGAACCGGTGTTGAACTGATGGGAGCCAGGCAGAACTTGATCATTGCGGCCAGGGCAGCAAAAATCCAGTGCTTTGATACGGTTTATACTGACCTTGATGATATGGAGGGCTTCCGGCGGGATGTGGAAACCATTCATCTGATGGGATTTGACGGAAAGTCCATTATCAATCCCCGCCAGATCCCAGTTGTCCATGATATCTTTACACCGAAACAGAAGAATATCATCTTTGCAGAAAAGGTCGTTATGGAAATCGAGGACAAAAGGGAAAAGGGAATCGGAGTATTTATCGTAGACGGAAAAATGATCGACATTGCGTTCTATGACGGAGCCAAGAGAACCATAGAGCTTGCCAAGGCCTCTGGTGTATACAAGGGAGGATTGTAAGATGATTAATGCAGTAGGGAGAGATATTCCGGAAGAAATCTTAAAAATCACAGGAAAAGAACCTTTTATGGGAATTCATCACTTTGATGGATCTGTGTATAAAAAAGATGGTCCGTTTACAAAATGCGTGATCAATTCAGAGGGCAGCAAGATGGTGGACAGCATTCACGATTGTCTCGTGAAATGCGGGATCCGGGATGGCATGACCCTGGGCTTTCATCATCATTTCCGGGAAGGCGACTATGTAGTAAACCTGGTGATGAAGGAGATCCACAATATGGGAATCAAGGATATCACCATCTGTGCAAGCTCTCTTGGAAAAGCCCATGATAAATTGGTTGAATACATCGAGGATGGGACCATTACAGGGATTCAGTCCTCCGGCGTCAGGGGAAAGATCGGCAGGGCCATATCAGAAGGAAAATTAAAGGGCCTGGCCATTATGCGTTCCCATGGCGGAAGAGTCCGTGCCATTGAAACCGGAGAGGTGAGAATCGATATCGCATTTATCGGTGCGCCCACCTGCGATGACTATGGGAACTGCCGGGGTATCGGCGGGAAATCCGATTGCGGCGTTCTCTCTTATTCCATGGTGGATGCAGATTATGCGGATAAGGTGGTTGCAATCACGGATTGCCTGGTTCCTTTTCCAAACTTCCCAGCCCATATTTCCATGACAAAGGTAGATTATGTGGTAGTTGTTGATGAGATCGGAAATCCGGAAAAGATTGCTACCGGAGCCGCAAAGCCAACCACAGATATGCGCAAGCTTATGATGGCTGATTATTGTACCGAGTTTGTCGTGAATACCCCGTATTTTAAGGATGGATTTTCTTACCAGACCGGAGTAGGCGGTGCTTCCATCGCTTCCACCATTTCTCTTGCAAAAATCATGAAGGAGAGAAATGTGCGTATGCGCTTCGGAGTGGGAGGGCTGACGAAACCCATGTGCGACTTATTGGAGAACGGTCAGGTAGATGCCCTGTTAGATACCCAGGATTTTGATCTGGATGCAGTGGAATCCGTCATCAATCCCAAGCATTTCCGAATCAGTGCAGGTGAATATGCCGACCCCTTTAACAAGGGAGCTGTTGTAAACAAACTGGATTTTGTGATCCTGGCAGCCCTGGAAGTGGATGTGAATTTCAACTGCAATGTTGTGGTTGGTTCTGACGGTATGATTACCGGCGCTCAGGGAGGGCATCCGGACACTGCAGCCGGAGCGAAATGTACCATAGTGATTACTCCGCTGCTGCAGGGAAGGACTCCGGCTGTCTGCACAGACGTAACAACAGTTACGACTCCTGGCGAATCCATTGATGTGGTGATCACTGATTATGGCATTGCAGTCAATCCAAGAAGGCAGGATTTAATCCAGTGTATGAAAGATGTGGATCTGCCGTTTAAGACCATTGAGGAACTGCGGGATATCGCATACTCCATTACAGGAGAACCGGAAAAGGTGCAGTTTGATAATAAGGTGGTAGGAATCATTGAAAGCAGAGATGGTACCGTTATGGATGTGGTGCGTAAGATCAGGGAGTTTCAGTTTACAGGAGAATAAATGATGACTAGCAGTTCTTGCGTGAAACCAAAAGAGACAATGAAAGAGGCAGCTGTTCACATTGGGAACCTGGCTTACCGGGCCATGCTTGAGGAGGTTTATACGACTCCCAAGCCCGGCCTGGTGGATCTGTATTCCACAGGCGCTCATAAAGATATGGATGTTATCTCCTTTGAAAAAAGTGCCAGAGCCCTGGAGCCGTATTTTGTTTCCATGGCCTTAGAAGGCATGAGGCTTCCACGCATGCCAAGGCTGTTATTTGAGCGCATCCGCCGGATCGGTCTGTCTGCAGAGGAAGCCATGTATCAGGCTACGGCAGGGGTAAATACTCATAAGGGACTGATCTTTCACCTGGGAATCTTAAGTGCAGCCGCCGGGGCATGCATGGAGGCCTATGGAACCGTGACCACCGGGTGCCTGGTGGAAATGGAGCAGGCCATGGCAAGAGAGACCCTTATAAAGGAATTAAAGGAGATGCAGGAGTTTACAAGCAATGGAGAAAAAAATCTGAATCAATATGGGCTTACCGGTGCAAGGGGAGAGGCCATAAGCGGCTATGCTTCCGTACGCAGGATCGCCCTTCCTGTCATGGCAAAAGGGGTTAAGGAAGGCCGGGAATGGAACCGGATCAAACTAGAAACTTTGTTTATGCTCATGAGCAGGGTAGAGGACTCCAACATCATTGCTAGACATGATCCATCCGTTCTTTTGAAGGTTCAGTCCATTGCAAGGAATTTCCTGCTTGATGGCGGGGCCTACGGGGACAAAAGCATGGTGACTTTAAAGCGAATGGATGCGGATTTTATAAAGGGAAATATAAGTGCCGGAGGATGTGCAGATCTTCTGGCTGTTGCAATTTTCATGCATGATCTGGCAGAAGAGCCGGTGAAGGGGAGGCTTCTATGGAATTCGTAAAGCTGGTGGGAAGGCCGTTAAAAGGAAAAGAGCTGGAACTGTTAAAGGATTTTTTAAAACGGAATGATCTGGATTATGACCAGGGAATCGAATACAGCGTATGCCTGCTTGATGAGAATTATCGGATCCAGGCCACCGGCTCAGCAGAACAGAATGTCTTAAAATGCATTGCGGTTGATAAAAGCGCACGTGGGTTTGGCTTATCCGGAACGATCATCTCATCCCTGACCCAGTATGAATTTGAAAACGGCAGATCCCATATTCTCATATACACAAAGCCGGAAAACAGGGAGATGTTTGGAGATCTTGGTTTTTATCCGGTTCTTATGACCGATGAAGTTCTTTTTATGGAAAACAGGAAAAACGGATTTGAAGAGTTTGTAAACCGTCTGATCTCAGAGTCTCCTAAGGAGGCTCTGAATCCGGATATGGTCATCGGTTCCATCGTTGCCAACTGCAATCCATTTACTTACGGTCACCGGTATCTGGCAGAACAGGCCCTTGCCTGCTGTGACTATGTCCATGTACTGGTTCTTGCCGATAACAGAAGCAGTTTTGGAGCAGATGAACGATTTTTTATGGTGCGGGAGGGACTAAGAGATCTGCCCCGGGCGATTGTTCATCAGGCAGCTGATTATGTCATATCCGCAGCAACCTTTCCGACCTATTTCATAAAGGAGAAGGTCCGGGGGGAAAGGGCCGGCTGCCAGCTGGATTTAGAGCTTTTCGGCAAGCGCATCGCCCCGGCTCTTAAGATAACAACGCGTTTCGTGGGGACAGAACCGGTATGCGCGGTAACCGGACATTACAATGAGGAGATGAAAAAGATCCTTCCCCGGCATGGGATTTCTGTGATGGAAATCGAGAGGAAGCGTTCCGGGGGAGAGGCAATCAGTGCAACTGAAGTCCGGAAATGGTATGAAAAGGGGGACTTTGAAGGAATGAGAAACCTGGTGCCTGAAACCACATTGGAATACCTTGAAAAGAAAAAAAAAGGCCAGAGGCCTAAGGGATAAACCGGTATCCAAGACCTCTGACTGTTACGATATGGACCGGCTTTTGCCGGTTTTCTTCGATTTTACCACGCAGGCGGTTGATGTACACCATGATGGCATTATCGTCTACGGCAACGCTGTTTCCCCACACATGATCGTAAATCATGTCTTTTGTAAATACCTGGCCTGGATGCTTCAAAAACAGGAGCATCAGACTGCTTTCCTTGGAAGAAAGAACAATCTCTTCTCCGTTTTTATAAAACCGCATGGTGGAAGTATTATAAGTGAAAGATCCGCATTCCAGAACATCCGAGCTGTACAGCACCTGATTTTTGTTGCGGCGGATTAACGCCTTTACCTTGGCTCCCAGCACCAGGGGACGGAATGGCTTGGTTATGTAATCATCTGCGCCAACCGAAAGACCATATAGGGAATCATAATCTTCGTTTCTTCCGCTTACGATCATAACCGGAGTCTGTATGCCCTGGCTGCGCAGACGTTTGATAACCTCAAAGCCCTCCATATCACCCAGCATTACATCCATGAGGATCATATCGTAAGTGTGGTTTTTCAGTTGATTCAGTGCGGTAAGTCCGCTGTCAGCAACGCTGGTTTCCAGATCGTTGCTGTGCATGACTTTCTCCAATAACTTACAAACCGCCGGATCGTCATCCACAATTAATACTTTATCAGACATAGCTTCCCCCTAAGTAAAATTTATGTAAAGTCTAAAATTATTATAATATTAACCCGGAGACAAGTCAATGAGGAACAGGCAAATAGAGGATGATTTCATGAGTAAAATAAAGAGAAATAAGAGATATGGGACGGTTTTTATGTTTTGTGCCATGGCCTCCGTGCTGCTGATTTTCTGTTGTCTTGTACTCAGTATCTGGAATGAATATAAAGAAACGATTATAAATAATCAAAAGAAACAGATGCTTTTGACAACCCAGAGCATGGGAGAAAATTTAAAGATTTTTATTGAAGGATATCAGGCAGATTTAAACACCCTGTGCGACATAGAAAACGAGAACTATAAAAAGACAGGCTGGGAAGAATGGAGCATACTAGAGAGCTATGTGACGAAACACAGCCGGTTTGTTTTTGATGTTATTTTGGAGGATCAGGACGGAAGATTATTAAAAAGTGTCAATGGATATGGGGTGACTGATACTTATTCCGTAACAGAGATCAGCCAGGATGTGAGCTTCCGGCAGTGTAAACTGGATAATGGAGAAATGTATTTGATTTTAAGGAAAATTCTTCCTGGCGGCAGAACCCTTTCCATTATCTTAAATGAAAAGAATTATTATAATTCCCTTGTTTCCAATATCCGCCTGGGAACTAATGGGTATGTGGTAATCAAGGACTCGGAAGGGATCATCCTCATTCACCCTCAGGAAAGCCAGTGGGGGATCAATGTGATTTCCGGCAGGCAGGAGATGTTTCCTGACAAGGATTTAACCAGCCTGCAGCAGATGATAGAAAACCAGAACAGAGGAGAGGCAGGGGTCTCTGAGTATTATTCCTACTGGTGGCTGGATCCGGGGGTTCCTGAGGTGAAAAAGGTCAGCGCTTATTCACCGGCTGTCATTGGAAACGGATTTCTGGTAGTCAGTGCGGTGATTGACTACAATGATATTTATATCCCGGTTGCAGCCGGATTTTTCAAGCTGGGCCTTGTCTTTTTAGGAATTGTTTCCGTACTCCTTGGAATGGTGCTTTATATCGGGGATCTGCGGGTTCAGAAGAAAAAGGACACGGAAGAGATCGCATATCTTTGGGAGCTTAATAAAATTTTAGAGGAAATGCAACAGAGTGAAGAAACCATTGCCCATCAGCAGAGGCTTCAGATCATGGGAACCATGACCGGCGGTATTGCCCATGAGTTTAACAATTTGCTGACTCCGATCATGGGATATGCCGAATTGCTGATGTATGGACTTCCGGAGGGGGAGGAAAATTATGACAGCGCATCAGAGATTTATGAAGCCTCCAGAAAGGCAAAAGAAATTATCCAGCAGATTTCATCCTTAAGCCGGAAAAATATGGAGACCGCCTTTAAAAACTTAATCGCCGCAAAGGTACTGGGCCGTGCCATAAAAATGGTAAGCTCCGTATGCCCTGCCCATGTGCATCTGAGGAAAGAGATTGATTTATCCGATGAATGTTTTTTGGGAAACGAAACCCAGATGAATCAGGTCATATTAAACATCTGTGTGAATGCAATTCATGCGATCGGACACAGGGAAGGAACCATTACCATAAATGGAAGCATAGTAAGTTCGGAAGAATTAAAACAATACAAGCTCACCTCAGTTTCAGAGGAGTGGAATTATTACCTGCGGATTGACATTGCAGACGACGGGGAAGGCATGAGCGAAGAGGTGTTAAAACAGATTTTTGATCCGTTTTTCACAACAAAGAAAAATGGAACCGGAACGGGCCTTGGTCTTTCTCTGGTGGAGCAGATCATTCATTCCCACAAAGGGTATGTCTTTGCGGAAAGCAGACTGGTAGAGGGCAGTGTCTTTCATATCTTCCTTCCTGTGAATGAACAGAAAGATAAGGAAGGGCAGCAGGAAACAGAGGAGGAAAGTGGGGACTCTTTAAGGCTTCTGGTCATCGACGATAACCCAAAGGTATTACGTCTTCTGGAAAAAAGCTTTAGCAGGCTTCATGTGCCTTTGACAGCCTGCATGGATTTTGAAGAGGCCAGAAGAATACTAAAGGAGCAGGAAATCGATGCCATTGTGACGGAACAGGAAATTGCCGGGAAAAGCGGCACGGATTTTTATATGTCCCTTCAGGGAAAGTATCCGGATATTATCAGGATCATTATGACGGACCGGGTAACGAGAGAAATCCTGGAGGCCAAGAAACGGAAAATCATTGATGAATACATCGATAAACCGGTTTCCGACTCCGTGATTTTAAAAGCAGTAAAGAACTGTAAGGAAAGAGTATAAAAGAAAGCCTAATCTTAACAACTATTAATTTTTCTCTTAAAGAAATGAAAGAGAGAAGGAGGAAGAGTGTAAGGTTAGGCTTTTATACTGTTCCTATAAATAAAAAGTAAAGAGGAGGAAGAAAACATGAATGAGACAATGCTTGCATTATTAGGATTTGCAACCATTATCATGATCATTGTTTTACTGCTGAGGAATGTTACTGTTCCGGCGCTGGCATTTATCGGTGTATCCAGCGTAAGTGCGCTGATCCTGGTTTTGACCGGAACCTTCACAGTCAGTGAAGTTGGGAAATTCATTTCCAAGGGGGTATCCGGGGTACACTCGACCGCTGCTCTGTTCATATTTTCCGTATTGTTTTTCGGAATTATGACGGATGCAGGAATGTTTGACCGCATCATTGATGCGCTTATGAAAAAAGTGGGGAACAATGTAGTAGGTGTAGCTTTTATGACCAGCATTATTGCCATAATCGGCCATTTGGATGGAGGCGGAGCATCTACGTTCTTAATCACCATTCCAGCCATGCTGCCGGTCTATAAGAAATTAAAAATGCGTCCGACAACGCTGCTTTTAATATGCGTTACTTCCATGGGTGTTATGAACCTGCTTCCATGGGGCGGTCCAACCATGCGTGCTGCTTCCGTATTGGAGGTAGAAGCCAATGTCCTTTGGATGAAGCTTTTGCCGATGCAGGCGGTTGGTATTGTAGTTGCTCTTTTTACCGCGTTTTTCTGGGGAGTTGTTGAAAAGAAGAGAGGGGCAGGAGCCAATAGCACTCTTGTAATTGATGATTACGAAGCATTGGAAGAAAGTGCCTCTGCCTCCGATCTGGGAGAACTGGCTAGACCAAAGCTGTTTGTTTTCAACGTAATCCTGACTTTAGTTGTTATTATAGCTCTTGTTTTCATGCCGATGCCGTCATATTTTATTTTTATGATAGGATGTGTCGCAGCACTTTTAGTCAATTATCCTGGTGCGAAGCTTCAAAATAAGATCATTAAGTCCCACGCCGGTCCTGGCCTTATGATGGCATCTACCATTCTGGCAGCCGGTGTATTCCTTGGAGTATTGGAAGACAGTGAGATCATGAACTACATGGCTAACGCAATGGCTGCATTTATCCCTCAGTCCATGGGTCGTTTTCTGCCGCTTATCATTGGAATACTATCCGTGCCGCTGACCTTATTGTTCTGTACAGATTCCTATTTCTATGGTCTCCTTCCGGTTTTGATCGGGATAGGAAGCAAGTTTGGCGTAGATCCTGCCCAAACTGCCATCACCATGGTGGTCTGCCGAAACTGCGCAACCTTCATAAGCCCTGTTGTGCCGGCCACATTCCTGGGAATCGGCCTGGCGGGTGTGGAGATCAAAGATCATATAAAGACATGCTTCCTGTGGGTATGGGGTGTGAGTATGGTATGTCTGGTAGCCGGCCTTTTACTCGGCGTACTGACCTTATAATAGATTCCTGATATAAAATCCTAAAATAAAATTAAATGGGAAAGACGCCGGAATTTGATTCCGGCATCTTTCTTTCCTATGTAAGAATCAGGAAACCTGATCCAGCCTGCCGCAGGTAATATCCATTACAAAGCCCTGAACCGTTACATCGGGTGGCATGAGAGGATGGCCTTTAATCAGGGAAACGGATTTTTGAACGGCGGTTTCCGTGTTTTCAAAGCCCTGAAACCAGGATTCAAAGTCCAGTCCCTCCTCTTTCAGCTGGAGTATGGTTTCCATGCCTACGCCTCTCTGGATCAGATGGGTGATGATGGTTTCCGGTGATAGAACAGCTGCACCGCAGTCGGTATGACCGATAACCATGATTTCTTCCACGCCGAATTCCAGAACAGCGATCAGCAGGCTGCGGATTGTGCTGTCAAATGGATCTAAGATCAAGCCGCCTGCATTTTTTATTAACTTTACATCTCCGTTGTGGATTCCAAGTGCGGCCGGCAGAAGCTCTACCAGCCGGGTATCCATGCAGGTTAGTATGGCAAGCTTTTTTCTGGGACATTTGTTTGAAGCAAAGGATTTAAAAGTACCGTTGTTTACAAAAACATCATTGTGCTTTAAAATTTCTCGAATCATAATCTGCCTCCTCTTTATCATATAGGCCAATGATAGAGGAGAAACCTTAATATTGGATAAAATACTGTCTTAAAGATTGTTTAGTTTGTTTTATCATGAACCTTTAGGTGGGTTAGCCTATATTGTGCTGTGTTTAAAGAAGAAAGTTTTAATATAATGTGAAAAATACATGGTCTGGTACTTGAAATTTACCAAAATTAGTTATACAATTATAATTGGCAGAAATTGGTGTTATTGCATAGGATTTTGTTAAATATTTAACAAATGACTGTAAAAAATTACAAAATGGAGGATTGCAATATGAGTAATTCAACAGAAACATCAGCATGCAACCGTATTCATGCCTTGCTTGATGAGAACAGTTTTGTTGAAGTTGGCGGCTATGTTACCGCAAGGAACACAGACTTCAACATGACAGCAAAAGAAACTCCTGCTGACGGTGTTATTACTGGCTATGGTACCATTGAGGGTTGCCTTATTTATGTGTACAGCCAGGATGCATCGGTACTGGGCGGCTCCGTAGGGGAGATGCATGCAAGAAAGATCACAAAGCTCTACACCATGGCTATGAAGACCGGCGCGCCGGTGATTGGTCTGGTCGACTGTGCTGGATTAAGGCTTCAGGAAGCAACCGACTCTTTAAATGGATTTGGCGAGATTTATATGAGCCAGACTCTGGCATCCGGAGTAATCCCTCAGATAACAGCAATATTTGGGACTTGCGGCGGCGGCATGGCTGTATCTGCAGCAATGTCTGACTTTACCTTTATGGAAACCAAGGGCGGCAGATTGTTTGTCAATTCCCCTAATGCCATTCAGGGAAATTATACAGAAAAATGCAACACTGCTTCCGCAGACTATCAAAGCCGCGAAACCGGTATGGTGGATTTCACGGGAGAAGCGGATGACATTTTAAATAATATCAGAACTCTTATTTCCATTCTTCCTTCAAACAGTGAAGATGACATGTCTTATGATGAGTGCAATGACGATTTAAACCGTGTATGCTCCGACCTGGAGAATTATATCGGGGATACAGCGATTGCATTGGCTCAGATTTCCGATAATCATTTCTTTATGGAGACCAGGAAGGAATATGCGGCTTCCATGGTAACCGGTTTTATCCGTTTAAATGGCATGACAGTGGGCTGTGTTGCAAACAGAACGGAATCCTATAATGAAAGCGGCATTAAGACAGGGGAATATGATGCTCTCTTAAGCGGGCAGGGCTGTGAAAAGGCTGCAAGATTTATTCATTTCTGTGATGCATTCAATATTCCGGTACTTACCCTTGTAAATGTAAAAGGGTATGAATCAACCAAATGCTCTGAGAAAAAGATTGCCAGGGCGGCTGCAGGGCTTACCTATGCCTTTGCCAATGCCACAGTCCCAAAGGTAACGGTTATTCTTGGGCAGGCCCTTGGAACCGCCTATCTGACCATGAACAGCAAGTCCATTGGAGCAGATATAGTTTATGCCTGGCCGTCGGCCTGTATCGGCATGATGGAACCGGCTGAAGCGGTAAAGATCATGTATGCGGATGAGATTGCAAAGGCTGAGGATGGAAAAGCATTGATCAGCGATCAGGCAGAAAACTACAGGCAACTTCAGTCCAGTGCCGTTTCTGCGGCAAAGAGAGGATATGTTGATGATATCATAGATGCCAGCGAAACAAGAGCACGGGTCATAGCGGCATTTGAGATGCTGTTCACAAAGAGAGAGGATCGTCCGGCAAAAAAACATGGCACGATTTAGAATGAGGTGACAGGTATATGAAACTGAATATGAAACGAGTAGCATTGGGACTTATTATGGCAGCCTGCCTCTTTTCATTATCTGCATGCAGCAAAGCCGATACCGCAGCCGAAGAAATCGATGCCAGGATCCAGACACAGATGGAGCAGCTTCCCGGTTCCTTCTTGGAACTGTATACCGGTCTTGAGGACAGCCAGGTTACTGAATTTAAGAAGAACATGCAGTCCCAGGATGAGTATGCTGCCCTGGCTGAAGGTGTGGATTCCTGGGAGAATATAAAGGATGAGCTTGGTGCCCTGGTATCAATCGGCGATACGGTGAAGGTAGAGGCTGTTGATCATGGGTACAGTGCTACAATTAATGCAGTATTTGAAAAGAGAGATATGGAATTTTCCATTACAACGGATTCAAAACTAACGAAGGTCACCAGTGTGGCATTTGTACCGGAATATACTTTAGGTGAACGGATGGAAAAAGCCGTGTTCAATACCCTGATGGGAATGGGAACAGTCTTTATTGTGCTGATTTTCATCAGCTGGCTTATCGGCTGCTTCCAGTATATCGGAAAGCTTGAAGATAAGTTAAACGGGAAGGCACAGGAGCCTGCTCCCGTACCCCTCCCCGAAGTTTCTGCTCCTTCAGCAGAAGAGAACGAAGAACTTGTGGATGACTTAGAGCTGGTAGCAGTAATTACTGCGGCAATTGCGGCATCTGAAGGGAGCTCGCCAAGCGGCCTGGTGGTCCGCTCGATCAGACGGGCGCCAGCTGGAAAATGGAAAAAAGCTTAATCAATCAGGAGGATTAACATCATGAAAAACTATACAATTACAGTGAATGGGAATGTTTATGAAGTAACCGTAGAAGAAGGCTTAACCACAGGTGTCCCGGCAGCAGCTAAGATGCCAACTGTACCTGCGCCTTCTGCACCAGCCGCACCAGCTCCCTCTGCACCGAAGGCAGCGCCTGCACCGGCAGCTCCTGTGAAGGCGGCAAACGTCGGCTCAGAAGGCGATCTAAAGGTAGCGGCTCCCATGCCAGGCAAGATCCTTGGACTTAAGGTAAACCCGGGACAGGCAGTGAAACGTGGAGATGTGCTGGTTCTTCTTGAGGCTATGAAGATGGAGAACGAGATCGTAGCACCTTCCGATGGAACCGTTGCCAGTGTTAATGTAGCGATCGGTGACTCAGTAGAAGCAGGAGCAACCTTGGCTACATTAAACTAGTACGGAAGAATCCGCTGTAAAGATAAACAGAGCGGATTTCATATGGAGGGATTAACATGGATTATATAAGTAATACATTTACAAATCTTCTTCAGCAGACCGCATTTTTAAACCTGACCGCAGGGAATATGATCATGATTCTTGTAGCCTTTATATTTTTATATCTGGCTATCAGAAAAGGATTTGAACCCCTGCTGCTGGTACCGATTTCCTTTGGTATGCTGTTAGTTAATATCTACCCGGATATTATGAAGGAGGCTGGACCAGATGGCTCCGGAGGCGGACTGCTGAATTATTTCTTTAAGCTGGATGAATGGGGAATCCTGCCACCCCTGATTTTCATGGGTGTAGGTGCCATGACGGATTTTGGACCTTTAATTGCCAATCCAAAGAGCTTTCTTTTAGGAGCGGCTGCTCAGTTCGGTATTTATACCGCTTATTTTCTGGCTATTTTTATGGGCTTTAACGATAAGGCAGCAGCTGCCATCTCAATCATCGGTGGAGCCGACGGACCGACTTCCATATTCCTTGCAGGAAAATTGGGAATGACCTCCCTTATGGGCCCCATTGCGGTTGCGGCTTATTCCTATATGGCGCTGGTACCTATTATCCAGCCGCCGATCATGAAGCTTCTGACCACGGAAAAAGAGAGAAAGATCCGGATGGAACAGCTTCGTCCTGTATCAAGACTTGAGAGGATCTTATTTCCGATCATCGTAACAACGGTCGTATGTCTCATTCTTCCCACAACGGCTCCCCTGGTGGGCATGCTGATGTTAGGAAACTTATTTAAAGAATCCGGCGTGGTAAAGCAGTTAACGGAAACTGCAGGCAATGCCATGATGTATATCGTGGTCATCCTGTTAGGAACTTCCGTAGGTGCGACGACCAGCGCTGAGGCATTCTTAAATATGAATACCATCAAGATCGTTATTTTAGGCCTGGTAGCATTTGCGGTAGGAACAGCCGCCGGCGTGCTGTTTGGCAAGCTGATGTGCAAGGTATCCGGCGGTAAGGTGAATCCACTGATCGGTTCTGCAGGCGTATCTGCGGTTCCTATGTCAGCCCGTGTGTCCCAGAAGGTTGGCTCTGAGGCAGATCCTACCAATTTCCTGCTGATGCATGCCATGGGACCAAACGTGGCAGGAGTTATCGGTACTGCAGTTGCGGCTGGTACATTTATGGCAATATTCGGAGTTAGGTAACTTTTCCCTGGAAAGGCGTTCAGCCTTTCCGGTAAACAGAAGAATGAACAAACCTGGAGGTAAGACAATGGCAGAAATAGAGAAAAAGCCGGTTAAGATTGTAGAGACAGTCCTTCGTGACGCTCATCAGTCTTTGTTTGCTACAAGAATGACAACCGAGCAGATGCTTCCCATCATAGAAAAGATGGATCAGGTTGGCTATCATGCGGTAGAGTGCTGGGGCGGAGCAACCTTTGACGCATGCCTGCGTTTCTTAAAGGAAGATCCCTGGATGAGGCTTAGAAAATTAAGGGATGGATTTAAGGATACAAAGCTGCAGATGCTGTTCCGGGGACAGAATATCCTGGGATACAACCATTATGCCGATGACGTGGTAGAGTATTTCGTCCAGAAATCTCTGGCTAACGGCATCGATATTATCCGCATTTTTGACTGCTTTAACGATCTTCGCAACTTACAGACCGCAGTGACTGCCTGCAATAAAGAAAAAGGCCATGCGCAGGTAGCTTTAAGCTATACCCTTGGGGAAGCCTATACCCTGGATTACTGGAAGGACATAGCAAAGAGGATCGAGGATATGGGTGCTGACTCCATCTGTATCAAGGACATGGCAGGTCTTTTAATACCCTACAAGGCGGATGAGCTGGTACGGGCATTAAAAGAATCCACAAAGCTTCCGATTGACTTACACACCCATTATACTTCCGGCGTTGCTTCCATGACCTATCTAAAGGCAGTTGAAGCAGGCTGTGATATCATCGATACCGCAATGTCTCCCCTTGCTCTTGGAACCAGCCAGCCGGCGACTGAGGTTATGGTTGAGACCTTCCGCGATACGCCCTATGACACGGGCTACGATCAGAACCTGTTGGCAGAAATCTGTGCATACTTCCAGCCGATCAGAGAGGAAGCATTAAAGAGCGGACGCTTAAATCCAAAGGTATTGGGCGTAGACATTAAGACCCTTCAGTATCAGGTACCTGGCGGCATGCTTTCTAACCTGGTGAGCCAGTTAAAGGAAGCCGGTCAGGAAGACAAATACATGGAAGTGCTGCAGGAGATTCCAAAGGTACGAAAAGACTTTGGAGAACCGCCTCTTGTTACCCCATCATCCCAGATCGTCGGTACCCAGGCCGTTTTAAATGTCATTAGCGGTGAACGTTATAAAATGGTAACGAAAGAGACAAAGAAAATTTTTATGGGCGAATTCGGACAGACGGTTAAACCATTTAATGAAGAAGTCCAGAAGAAGATCATCGGTGATGAGACGCCGATCACCTGCCGCCCGGCCGATTTGATTCCTCCCCAGCTTCCTCAGTTTGAGAAGGACTGCGCACAGTGGAAACAGCAGGATGAAGACGTACTTTCCTATGCCCTGTTCCCAACGGTTGCCAAGGAATTCTTCCAGTACCGGGCCGCACAGCAGACCGGCGTGGACTCGTCTCTGGCAGATAAAGAAAATAAGGCTTATCCGGTATAACTTCATAAAAATGGTCTCCCAATTTTGGGAGACCATTTTTTACTTTATAGGAAAATGAATGTACCCTTAGCCCTGGACCTTCTTTTGCTCCACGGTTAACTGAGGAGGAGCAAAGGAGCTGGGATACCGAAGACATTCTCTTATAAGTATAAAGATTTTCTTACAAATAATTCCATTTGTCTGAACTTTACCTGATTCAGTTGACACATGGTATCATTTGTCATTATAATAAATAAATGTATAATTTACATGTAATTGGAAATTTATTAAATACAAGAGGACATATTGGGAGAAACAGATGAAAAAGTATAAAAAAGCTCGTAAGATGGCCGTCATTCTGGCCAGTGTCCTGGTGATGGACTCTTACATGGGAGCGGTTTCGCCATACATAAATGCTTATGCTTATACGGAAAAGGCAGCAACGGTCAATGCCACCACTTTAAACGTGAGAAGCGGCCCGGGTACGACCTATTCAGTTGTTACAAAATTAACAAATGGGGCATCGGTTACGGTGATCGATGAGAAGAACGCATCGGATGGAGCGGTCTGGTATCAGATCCGTGTGTCCGGTTCCGGCGGCCAGACGGTTACCGGATATGTTTCCAAAAGCTATCTTAAGTTTCCCGCCTCTTATACCAATGATGCGGATTTTGAGTCCCGGCTTACGGCGGAAGGGTTTCCGGAAAGCTATAAGACAAAGCTTCGTGCGCTGCATGCCCAGTATCCCAAGTGGGTATTCCGTGCCCAGCATACGAACCTGGACTGGAACACGGCTATTAAGGAAGAAAGCCAGGCAGGAAAAACTCTGGTCCACACCAACAGCCTGTCATCCTGGAAGTCCACAGTAGATGGCGCATATAGCTGGGATACCAGCACATGGATCGGTTTTGACGGTAGCACCTGGGTCACCGCTTCTGAAGACATTGTAAGATATTATATGGACCCCAGGAATTTCCTTGATGAGACCAATGTCTTCCAGTTTATGACCCATACATATGACAGCAATAAGCATACGGCAGATGGATTAAAAACCATGGTAAAGGGTACGTTTCTATCCGGCGAATCTTCAGGCGGAAGCAGTAACTCTGGGAATACGGACAGTTCTTCCGGCGGCGGCACGGTCATAGGGCCAGGTGCGGCCATTGGGCCGGGAGCGGCTACTAACCCGGGGGCGGGATCGGAGTCCAATTCCGATTCAGGAAAGGTCAGTCTGGAAGGGCCGCAAGCTTCCATAACGCCTAAAAACCTTCCTATCGTTATGGAATACGGACCGGGAGCCAGCCTTACGGGGCCGTCCTCATCCGATACCAATTCCAATACCAATACCACTGGAACAGTTTCAGGCAGCAACGCCTATGTGAACATGATCATGAATGCGGCTTCTCAGTCAGGAGTGAACCCTTACGTCCTTGCAGCTATGATCATTCAGGAGCAGGGATCTTCCGGTACAGGCAAAAGCATTTCAGGAACAGAATCCGGTTACCAAGGATATTATAATTTTTTTAATATTGAAGCATATCAGTCAGGAACTATGACTGCGGTGCAAAGAGGCTTATGGTGGGCGTCCCAGTCCGGCAATTATGAAAGGCCATGGAATTCTCCTGAAAAATCAATTTTAGGCGGAGCTTTCTATTATGGTAATAACTATGTAAAAGTTGGGCAGGATACATTTTATCTGAAGAAGTTTAACGTACAGGGGTCTAATTTATATAAACACCAGTATATGACCAATGTACAGGGAGCTGCATCAGAGGGTGCTGTTTATTCAAAAGCCTATAACAGCGACATGAAACAGACAGAGCTTGAGTTTAAGATACCAATTTATAACAACATGCCTGATAACGCCTGCAGCCAGCCTACCGGCGATGGCAATCCAAACAATAAGCTGTCCGGTTTAAGCGTGGAAGGATTTGTCATGACTCCCACCTTTAGCCGCGATACTCTTGCATACGATTTGATTGTGGATCCCGGAGTATCAAGCATCAATGTGAATGCAACCGCCCTCAGTTCCTTGGCATCTGTCAAAGGGACAGGTACCATTGCGCTTTCAAGCGGCAATAATGATATCAAGGTGACGATTACGGCACAAAATGGAAGTGTCAGGGAATACGTCCTTCATGTGGTACGCCAGAACAACGGCCCGACTTATTCCTCAGGCGCTGGTACCGGAACAAGTTCCGGCTCCGGCGGCAATTCTTCTTCCGGCCCTGGCAGCAACACAGGCCCAGGAGTATCAAATTCTTCCGGTACGGATCATGCTGGAACACCGGGAGGAAGCAATGTATCCATAGCTCCTGACGGTTCCACAGGCATTTCCGTTCAGACTTCCACGGGAGTCATAGCCCAGGGACCTGGAACTGACATCAAAGTGACGGAAGCCGCCACAAGCAGTCCCCAGCAGACCCAGGCTCCGGCCGCTGGCCAGTCCTCCGCCTATGGAATAGGAGATATTAACGGGGATGGAAAATTAAACAGCCTGGATGTACTGAAGCTTCAGCGATACCTTCTGGGATTGGAAACCATACCTGAGCAGGGCAAGCTGGCAGCTGATTTAAATGGAGACGGCAAGGTGAATTCACAGGATCTTCTGCTTTTGCAGAAAAAAATCCTCGGACTTTAAAGTCCAACAGAAATAGGAGACAATATGAATAGGAAACTGAAAAAACTAACGGCCGGTCTGATGCTGGCCTGTGTGATTGCCATATCCTGTCCTGCCGGACGGCTGGTATCCTGGGCCGCAGATGCTAAGATCGCGTTTTCTGACCCATCGGTCATGGTGGGAAACGAAGTAACAGTAAACATGAAAGTGACCAGTGACAGTGCCCTGGGTACGGCGGAAGTCATGCTGTCTTATGATCCGAATATTTTGGAGTTTGTAAGCGGAACCAATGCAAATGGCGGAGCAGGAGCTATTAAGGTCCTGGGAACCATGGATTCTGCCGATCAGAAAACTTTTAGCTTTACCTTAAAGTTTAAGGCTTTGCAGGCTGGAAATACCCAGATCAACGTGACCTCCCAGGAAATTTATGATGTGGATTCCCAGACACTTTCTTTAAGCAAGCAGGGGAGTTCAACGGTCAAGGTCACATCTCCTGCCACATATTCAAAGGATGCAACGCTTAAATCATTAAAGATTTCCCCAGGGACTCTGACTCCGGCGTTTTCTGCGTCTGTAGAAAGCTATACGGCAGAGGTAGATGGAAACACAGCGGACCTGGTAGTAAATGCGGTGGCAGCCAATGCAGGCGCTCATGTAGCACTTCAGGGAGAAAAGGGCTTAAAGTCCGGTGCAAACCAGGTGGTTATCAAGGTAACCGCAGAAGATGGGCAGACCGTTAAGAATTATACAATTCAGGTTAATAAAGCAGATGGGGGACAAACCGCCCCGACTACAGGCGGAAATACAGAAACGTCTGAGGCCGAATTCGGCGAAGCAGTGGTGACCATTAACGGAACCGATTACAGCATTGCATCATCCTTTGATGAATCAACGCTTCCAGAAGGCTTTGAGTCTGAGACCTATTCCTATAAAGGAACAGAAGTCATGGCTGGAAAAGGACTGGAAAAAGACCTGCTTCTGCTTTATTTAAAGGATTCCGGAGGAAACGGCGGATTCTACATTTACAATGAAGGATCGGATTCCTGGGCCCAGTTCGTTCAGGTTGAGACCGTAGCAAAAGCCATTGTCATCATTCCTCTTGATAAGGATACGGTTGTGCCGGAAGGTTTCCGTGAACGGCAGGCCGATATCGATGGTGCGCGAGTGACCGGCTGGGTGGAAAACTCAGAGGCTGAGCCTCAGTATTGCCTTTTCTATGCAATGAACTGGAACGGAGAAAAACATTTCTACCGTTATGATATTTCAGAAAAGACCATTCAAAGATACTATGCTTCCGGAGTTTCCAATAGTAAGTATGTGGAAATGGCCAACACATATGATCAGCTGGCTAAGGATTACTACAGGCAGCTCTACCTTCTCATTGGAGTGAGCGTTGTTGCCCTTGGATTGCTTGTTGCAGTCATCGTCCTTGCAAGAAAAGGAAACGGATCAGGCAGCGGCCGGACCGGCAGCGGCAGATCTGGAAAAGGAAAAGAAAAAGAACCGGAAGATAACCGGCTGTGGGCAGAGCCAGAGGAAGAAATTCCAACAAGCAAGATCAAACGATACAGCAGGGAAGAGTTTGACAGAGAAAACTCCCAAACCGAACAGGATCCGGAATACCAGGAAGAAACCTTGGACGAGCCTCTTTATGCAGATGATGCAGAACAAGAAGTCCGGGAAGAGGATGATTTCGAAGAGGATGATTTCATAGAAGAAACCAGTCTGGAAGATTTTGAACGGGATCTTAAATCTTCCGGTGAAGGGAATTCCGGGAAACCAAAGGAAAAAGGCGGTTCAAGGCCTGTCCATAAGGAGCCGGATGAATTTTCGGAAACGGAAGAGCCAGATAGGGACGAAGACGACTTTGAGTATTTGGACTTAGATGATTAAAGTACTTTAAACAATTGAATTAACAATGACGAAAGCACCTGAATGAAGGTGCTTTTGTTCTTTCGTTATTGGTTTTGAACATAGGGAACAGGACCTCCGGTTTGTTTTGACAGAGCGCAGATGACGTATAAAATGGGGAATGATGCCAGATGATTTTTTGTGTTGAAAAAGGCAATAGATTGTGCTATTATGTGTATAACAGGTATAACGAAAGATGGTGAAAATATGTTTTTACAAATTGATTTTAACAGTGATGAAGCGATCTACATTCAGCTTCGGAACCAGATAATCATAGGAATCGCCACAGAAAGTATAAGAGAAGGTGACCCCCTGCCTTCCGTGCGCCAGATGGCCGACAACATAGGGATTAATATGCATACGGTAAATAAGGCGTACTCTGTGCTGAAACAGGAAGGGTTTGTCAAGCTGGACCGCCGTAAAGGGGCCGTAGTATCGCTGGACGTGGATAAAATCCAGGTCCTTGATGAAATGCGCAAAGATTTAGGAGTTGTCCTTGCCAGAGGAGTCTGTAAGAATATATCATGTGAAGAGGTTCACCAGCTGGTTGATGAGATATTCCAGTCGTTTTTAAGGGACCAGGGGGAAGAGTGATTCACTGGATTGGAGGTTCTTTATGTTATGTGAGAAATGTAAAATTCGCGAAGCAAATATACAATATACAGAAGTTGTAAATGGCACGAAGAAAGAGCACCATTTTTGTGCCCAATGTGCGAAAGAGATGGATTTCGGAGTGTATGCAGCTATTTTTGACGGGGAATTTCCCTTAGGAAAGCTGCTTTCCGGCCTTTTGGGGATTGAAGATAAGGATCAGGAGCCAGATAAGCTCCATCAGATCCTGTGTCCGACCTGCGGGACCGGTTACGATGAATTTGTAAGAGACAGCAGATTTGGCTGTGCAGATTGCTACAGCGTATTTGGTCCCCTTATGGAGGACAGTTTAAAGCAGCTTCATGGAAATCTTATTCACACGGGAAAAACACCGGTTTACCAGAGGCAGGACAGTATGGATCCGGCCGGCCATGGGAACGGCCGCTCTGCGGGGACACCAATAGACCCAGAAAGCGCTGCCAACTATGAGGAAATCTTTCGGTGGGATGTCAAATTAAAGGAAGCCCTGCGATTTGAGGATTATGAAACGGCAGCTGTTTGCCGCGATAAGATAAGAGAGCTGAAGAAAGGAAATGAGACTGATGCTTAGATGGTTTGAACAGAAGGACACTGGTCGGCCTGGAGTGATAAGCAGCCGGATCCGTCTGGTAAGAAACTGGCAGGATTACCAGTTTCCTTCTGCGCTTAGTGAAAAAGAAGGCGAAGAGATGGTCCGCAGGCTGGAGTTCGGCTTAAAGGATTTAGGCAAGGAAGAAGGCCGGAATTTTGAATTTTCCATGCTTTCGGACTTGGAAGAGCTGGACCGGGTGGCCCTTAAAGAACGGAGAGCTCTTAATTCCGCAGCTGTTTTAAACAAAAAGCCTGCCGGTATTTTTATCTCAGAGAATGAAGACACCGGAATCGTGCTTAACTGCGATGATCACATCCGGATCCAGCTTCTCCAGATGGGCCTTCACTTAGAGGAGCTTTGGGAAAGGGCAGATAAGATCGATGATTATATCAATGAGCGGTTTGCTTATGCATTTGATGACCGTTACGGTTATCTCACCTCGTTTCCCACAAATATGGGGACCGGCTTAAGGGCATCGGTGGTGGTTCATCTTCCCATGCTGTCCCAAGGGAAAAAGTTCCAGGGTCTTATCAGCGATATGGGCCGCTTCGGAGCTTCAGTCCGGGGCGTCTATGGGGAAAGGGATGAGAATTTCGGTTCCCTTTATGAGATATCAAACCAGAAAACCCTGGGTCAGACGGAGCGGGAAATTATTGATACAGTTACAAAGGCAGCGATACAGCTGACCAATCAGGAGTTTCAGGTGAGGAAGCTTTCTCTCCAGAGGCACAGGGACGAGAGAGAGGATGAAGTTTACAAATCCTATGGGGTATTAAAATACTCCAGACGGCTGACTTCCAGGGATGCTATGATTTTCCTATCACAGATCATGGCAGGGCTGGCAGACGGCCTGATCCATACGGAGGAAGATTTTTCCGTCTACCGCTTGATGCTTGGAATCCAGCCGGCGAATCTGCAGAAGCTTTCAGACCGCCCATTAAGCAAGGAAGAACTGGATGGAGCCAGGGCGGAATTTATCCGGAGAGAATTGCCGGAACTATGACAGGAGGATTGCATTTATGATAGACAGATTTACAACAAAGGCCAGGACAGCCATTAATCTGGCCGTTCAGGCAGCGGAACGTCTCGGCCACAGCTATGTGGGAACGGAACACTTATTAATCGGGCTTTTAGAAGAGGGCAGCGGAGTTGCTTCCAGAGTTCTGGAAGAGAATGGTGTAAAAGAGGAGAAGGTTTTAAACCTGATCAGCCAGCTGATCGCTCCTGACCAGGCAGTCAGGCTGAAAGAAGGTAACGGGTATACTCCGGGTGCCAGAAGGGTTTTAGAGAACAGCTACCGGGAAGCCGTGCGGTTTAAGGCAAACTTAATCGGTACGGAGCATTTGCTCATTTCCATAATCCGTGACAATGACTGCGTCGCTTCCAGGCTTTTAAATACCATTGGAATCAGCATTCAAAAGCTATACATTGATGTGCTGTCTGCGATGGGTGAGGATGCTCCTGCCAATAAGGAAGAGCTTATGAAATCACCAAAGTCAAAAGGCAGTACGCCCACTCTTGACAGTTACAGCAGAGATTTAACAGAGCTTGCAGTACAGGGAAAGCTTGATCCGGTCATCGGAAGAGAGTCGGAGATCAAGCGTCTGATCCAGATACTGAGCCGGAGGACCAAGAATAATCCTTGTCTCATCGGAGAGCCTGGAGTTGGGAAAACTGCAGTTGTGGAAGGCCTGGCTCAGATGATAGTAGAAGGTGATTGCCGAAGTGATTGATGATGGGGAAGTTCTTCTCTTCATCGATGAGATCCATACAATTATCGGTGCAGGAGGAGCGGAGGGAGCCATTGACGCCTCCAATATCTTAAAGCCTTCCCTGGCAAGAGGGGAATTGCAGCTGATCGGTGCCACCACCATTGAAGAGTACCGCAAATATATCGAAAAGGACTCTGCCCTGGAACGGCGTTTCCAGCCGGTTACGGTGGAGGAGCCGTCGGAAGATGCTGCTATCGTCATATTAAGAGGGCTTAAGGGACGGTATGAGGACCATCACAAGGTAATCATTACTGACGATGCCATAAAGGCTGCTGTAAAGCTGTCTTCCAGGTATATTAATGACCGTTTTCTTCCGGATAAGGCCATTGATGTCATTGACGAAGCTTCTTCCAAGGTACGCCTGACCACATTTGTAGAGCCGGGTGAAATTAAGGAACTGGAAGCTGAGATCGAGCAGATGGAGGATCAGAAGGAAGCCGCCATTAAAACCGAAGCCTACGAAAAGGCAGGGGCCATTAAGAAGAAGCAGGAAAAGAAGCGGGAAAAAATAGAAAAGATCCGGGAACGTTGGCAAAAGGAAAAAACGTCAAAGAACCTCATAGTCGATGAGGGAGAGATCGCTGATGTGGTATCCAGCTGGACTAAGATCCCCGTAAGAAAGCTGGAAGAGGGAGAGAGTGAACGCCTTCGCAATCTGGAAGCCATCCTCCATGAGAGGGTGATCGGCCAGGAGGAAGCGGTTACCGCTGTTTCAAAGGCCATACGAAGGGGGAGAGTGGGACTTAAGGACCCCAGGCGCCCCATTGGCTCCTTCCTGTTTTTAGGACCTACGGGTGTTGGAAAAACCGAGTTATCCAAGGCCCTTTCCGAAGCCATGTTTGGAACGGATAATGCTTTGATCCGGGTAGACATGTCCGAGTATATGGAGAAGCACAGCGTTTCCAAGATGATCGGCTCACCGCCAGGATACGTAGGCTATGATGAAGGCGGACAGCTTAGTGAAAAGGTCCGCAGGAATCCTTATTCCGTCATATTGTTTGATGAGATCGAAAAGGCTCATCCCGATGTGTTCAATATCCTGCTTCAGGTACTGGATGACGGACATATTACAGATGCCCAGGGCAGGAAGATTGATTTTAAGAATACCATCATCATCATGACCTCCAATGCAGGAGCGGAGAACATCATATCTCCTAAACGTCTGGGCTTTGGCGCAGTTGCGGATGAAAAGGCTGATTATAAAATCATGAAGGACCGGGTAATGGAGGAAGTAAAGCGTCTGTTCAAACCTGAATTTATTAACAGGATCGATGGAATCATTGTATTCCATACGTTAAATAAGATTCACATGAAGGATATTGTGACGATCATGATGAAGGATATTATGAAACGGACATCGGAACAGATGAGCATCACCCTGGATATCGGAGAGGATGCCAAGGAATACCTGATCAATAAGGGCTATGATCAGAAATACGGTGCAAGGCCGTTAAGGCGTACCATTCAAAACTGCCTGGAGGATAAACTGGCAGAAGAGATCTTAAATGGAACGATAAAGACAGGGGATGACGTAGTTGTGGCCGCAGGTGAGGACGGACTAAAATTTTCTGTCAGGGAGCTGGTAAAATAACTAGCCATTTTATATCAATTCGTGTATAATAGCTACAAGCGAGATCATTAGTTCATCGCCTTAAAAAAGGATAAGTAAACAAAATACTAGGAGGGCAAACCAATGCCGGTAATTGAAGATTTAATCCGCTCAGAGCAAGACGGGACGATCAGTTTTGGTAATTACAAATTAAAGACAAAGTCAAAATTACAGGATTTTGAACACGACGGTGATTTATATAAAGTAAAGACTTTTTACGAGATAACCAAGCTGGAAAGAAACGGCATGTTCGTATACGAATCCGTTCCGGGAACCGCTGCCATAAATTTCACCGTATCCGATGATGGGGTAGGTTTTTTAGTAGAAGGTGATAAGGATGCCCAGCTGACCGTTCAGCTGGCAGAGGATACCGAATATGAGGTTTATGTGGATGATGCTGCCGTGGGTGGCATGAGAACCAACATGAGCGGAAAGCTGTCCATCAGCGTGGAACTGAATGAAGGAACACCTGTAGCAGTGAAGATCAAACGAAGATAACAGGATGAGAAGCTGGGTTCGGCCCTTTTATAAAGAGCCGGGCCCAGATTTTTTGCATGAGTAATGAGCCGGACGAATATGCCTGCATATTCCTTTGGCAAATAGGAGGAAATTCCCATGGCAAAGGGAAAGACAACCGCATTTTTCTGCAAGGAATGCGGATTTGAATCGGCAAAGTGGCTGGGACAGTGCCCGGCCTGTAAAGAATGGAATACATTTGTGGAGGAGCCTTCCGGGAAAAAGGAGCCAGCTGCTAAGCGGGGAATCAGTGGAAAAGGGGACGGGACCGCAGGAAATCATTTCCTGAATGCCAAGCCCTCCCGTTTGTCTGATATTCAGTTAGACGAGCAGGACCGGATGAAGACCGGATATGAGGAGCTGGACCGGGTTTTAGGCGGCGGCGTTGTCAAAGGCTCACTCGTGCTGGTAGGCGGTGATCCAGGCATTGGAAAATCCACCCTGCTTTTACAGGTTTGCCGCAATCTGGCGGCCGACAGCAGGAAGGTGCTTTACATATCAGGAGAAGAATCCCTAAAACAGATTAAGCTGCGGGCAAACAGAATCGGGGAAGTGAAGGGGGATTTGTTATTCCTTTGTGAAACCAGCCTGGAGTTGATTGAAAGTGCCATTGAAGAGGAAAAGCCAGATGTGGTAATCATTGATTCCATACAGACTATGTTCCGGGAAGAAATCTCTTCCGCCCCGGGAAGTGTCAGCCAGGTAAGGGAATCCACCAATATCCTGATGCAGATCGCCAAGGGGGCGGGAATCGCCATATTTATCGTAGGCCATGTGACAAAAGAAGGCGTGGTGGCCGGTCCCAGAGTCTTAGAGCATATGGTTGATACGGTTTTGTATTTTGAAGGAGACCGAAGCGCTTCTTACCGGATTATCCGGGGAGTGAAAAACCGTTTTGGATCCACCAACGAGATCGGCGTTTTTGAAATGGTAGAAAGCGGGCTTTCCGAGGTGAAGAATCCTTCGGAATATATGCTCAGCGGAAGGCCGGAGGATGCCTCCGGTGCAGTGGTAGCCTGTTCCATGGAAGGCACCAGGCCCATGCTGCTGGAGGTTCAGGCTCTGGTCACCCCAACGGCTTTCGGTATGCCAAGGCGTACTGCGGCTGGTACGGATTATAACCGGGTGAATCTTTTGATGGCTGTTTTGGAAAAGCGATGCCATTATGACCTGTCCCATTTTGATGCTTATGTGAATATTACGGGCGGTCTGCGTATGAATGAGCCGGCCTTAGACTTAGCGATTATAATGGCAATTGTGTCCAGTATGAAGGACAAGGCCGTAGATCCGAAAACCATTATCTTTGGAGAAGTGGGACTGGCAGGAGAGGTGCGGGCCGTGTCCATGGCACAGCAGAGAGTGAATGAGGCAAAGAAGCTGGGATTTAACACCTGCGTGCTGCCGGAGATTTCCCTGGGAAAGATGGGGAAGGTGGAAGGGATGCGGCTGATTGGAGTCACGAATGTAAGAGAGGCGATTGTGAGAGTTATGGGGTGAAGCCATTTAAGGCTTCACCCTTATTTATTTAGCGATATTACGTTCTCCATAAATAATTGAGAAATTTCCCGCAATAATGGGAAAAATAACAGATGTCCTTACCTTGTGCCGAAAGTGCTTGCAAGGCTATTTTTTTACATGCCTGTATGATATGTTATTTACGGATGAAGATTTTCGCGAAAAATCACATTTACCTATAGGAGGATATTATTATGATGGAGAAACTGCAGCGGTTTGGAGGAGCGATGATGGCACCCGTAATGCTTATGCCATTTGCCGGTATTATCATCGGATTCTCGACCATTTTCATGAATGCAGATATTATGGGGGCATTAGCAGCAGACACTACGCTCTGGTATAAATTTTGGTCCATGATGTACGATGGGGGATATGCAATTTTTAATCAGCTTCCATTATTATTTGTAATTTCATTGCCCATTGGCCTGGCTAAAAAGGCAGCAGGGCGTGCGGCGATGGAATCTTTTGTAATCTATATTATTTTTAACTACTTTATTCAATCCCTGCTTACATTCTTTGGTGATACCATGTTCCATGTGGATTTTGCCCAGGAAATAGGCGGTACAAGCGGACTTACAATGGTTGCTGGAATTAAAACCATGGATATGAGCGTGATTGGAGCCATTATGATTGCAGCCATTGCCGTATGGATCCACAACCGCTGGTATGATAAGAAGCTTCCCAGCTTAATAAGCTCTTTTCAAGGTTCAGCCTTAATTGTCATTATAGGATTTGTTTTCATGATACCAATGGCTTTTGCTGTGTGCGTTGTATGGCCTGGCGTTCAATCCGCTATTTTAGGATTGCAGGAATTCTTATCAAAGTCCGGTAATTTAGGCGTATTCCTGTTTACCTTTTTAGAACGTATAACACTTCCTACCGGCTTGCATCATTTCTTATGGACGCCGTTTGATTTAGGTCCTGCAGTCATTGCAGATGGCAACTGGACACACTGGATGGCCAATGTAAATGAATACGCTGCTTCCACAGCTCCCTTAAAGGAATTATTTCCTACCGGCGGATTTGCATTATATGGAAACTGTGCCGTCTGGGGAATGCCTGCCATAGCGTTTGCTATGTATAAAACAGCCCGTCCGGAAAATAGAAAGAAAGTTGCAGCGATGCTGATTTCTGCTACGATCCCTGCAGTATTATGCGGTATTACTGAGCCTATTGAATTTACATTCTTATTTATATCACCCATGCTGTTTGCAGTAGGTGCGGTTCTTGCTGCTTTGCTCTCCACTGTTTTGTACATGTTTGGGGTCGTTGGTTATCAAGGCGGCGGACTCATGGATTACATTACCTATAACTGGATGCCGATGATGAAGAATCATATGGGAGAAGTTATTACTCATATTGTGATCGGCTTAATCTTCTCTGTTATCTATTTTGTGGTATTTTACTGGGCGATAAAGAAATTCAATATTATGACTCCCGGCAGAGAAAAGGATATGGGCAGTGAAGTAGAATTAGGAAAGCAGACCGGATCTGCATCCAGTGTCTTTCATGACGAAGCCGTTGGCTTTTTACAGTCTTTGGGAGGGAAGGAAAATATCGAAAGCGTTACAAATTGTATGACAAGATTGCGCCTCAGTATAAAAGATGAAAGCCTTGTTGCTGCAGATGAGGATTTTAAGAAATATAATGCAAAAGGCGTTGTCCGTAAAGGGAAAGCAATTCAGGTCATCATTGGTTTTGATGTAGAAAATGTAAAAAATGAATTTGAAAAACTGTTATAAATGAATAAAAGAGGTGGATAAAATGTTAAATACAGAATTAGAAAAAAGTTCAGTTGTTATTGCCGGCGGCGGAAGCACCTACACCCCGGGAATCATACTCATGTTATTGGAACATTTAGACCGCTTTCCCTTAAGAAAGATTAAGTTTTATGATAATGACCCACAAAGGCAGAAGGTAATTGCAGATGCATGTGAGATCATTATTCATAAGAAGCATCCGGAGATTGAGTTTCTGGCAACCTGTGATCCTGAGGAAGCATTCACTGATGTTGACTTTGTTATGGCACACATTCGTGTTGGTAAATACAAAATGCGGGAGCTTGATGAAAAGATTCCCTTAAAATACGGGGTTGTCGGCCAGGAAACATGCGGTCCCGGCGGAATTGCATATGGAATGCGCTCCATTCAGGGTGTTTTAGAATTGGTTGATTACATGGAAAAATATTCGCCGGATGCATGGCTGTTAAACTATTCCAATCCGGCTGCTATCGTAGCAGAAGCCACCAGAAGGCTGCGGCCGAAATCAAAGATTCTTAATATTTGTGATATGCCCATCAGCATTGAAAATAATATGCTAAAGATTTTAGGCTATGAGAAACGAAGTGATATTATTACTCAGTATTATGGACTCAATCATTTTGGCTGGTGGTATGGCGTAAGAAGCAGGGATGGAAAAGACCTGATGCCTGAGTTAAAAAAACATGTGAAAGAAATGGGATATTTTATTCCGTCAGATGCAGATGAGGCAAAGCAGCATGGAGATTCCAGCTGGAATGAAACCTACCGTATGGCAAAAGACATTTATGCAATTGATCCGGATACCCTGCCCAATACGTATTTGAAGTATTATCTTTTACCGGATACGGTTGTAAAGCATTCAGATATTAATTACACAAGGGCAAACCAGGTCATGGATACAAGGGAAAAAGAGGTTTTCACAGCATGCCGCGAGATTGCTAAGAACAATGCGTTTGAAGGCGATGAATTATCTTTGGATGAACATGCTTCCTATATTGTGGATCTGGCAACGGCATTAAAGTTCAATACTTATGCCAGAATGCTTCTGATTGTTGAAAACAATGGAGTTATTGAAAACTTTGATAAAACAGCAATGGTAGAAGTACCTTGTCTGGTGACTTCCTCAGGGCCTCAGCCTTTGTCCGTTGGTACCATACCCACCTTCCAGAAGGGTATGATGGAAGAGCAGGCAGCGGTTGAGAAACTGGTGGTAGATGCCTGGATGGAAGGTTCTTATCAGAAATTATGGCAGGCGATTGCGCTGTCCAAAACGGTTCCAAGTGTTACGGTTGCAAAACAGATTTTAGATGATCTATATGAAGTAAATAAGGAATATTGGCCGGAACTGAAGTAAGATGAACTTGTAAAAGTGTGGATCGTTTATATCGTTTATTGGAAAATGACAGAGTCTTTCTGTCATTTTTCTTATGTCAGAGCCGGATATCGGTGGTATATTTTTTGCCCGGGATATGATACTATGAAAGAAATACGAAATTGAGGTGGCATCATGCTGATTGAAGCGATTAATAAAAATTATGATAAATTAAATGAATCAGACATTCAAAGTCTTTCTATTATCATGTCGATTGTATATAAAATTTCTGAAATGAGTATTGAAGACCTGGCAAACGAATGCAATACATCGAAAAGCACGATTTTAAGATTAACCCAGAAGCTGGGATTTTCCGGATACAGTGAATTTAAGAACTATCTGAAATGGGAGAAGAAAGAACATGTAAAAGGGAATGATAAGGATATCAAATCAGACATAAGAAGCGATTTCTTAAATACGTGCCAGCAGATAGAATCCTCTGCGAATCTGTCAGCCATAGCAAAGGAAATTCATAAGTCCCAAAATGTTGTTGTTTATGGTACGGGACAGGCCCAGCGCCATTGTGCAATGGAAATGCAGCGTTTGTTTATGCAGATGAATAAATATATCTATCATGTAGGTGCAAGTGATGAGCTTTGTATGCTGTCAATGAATCTGGGGCCTGAGGATTTAGTAATTGTGATATCTTTGTCCGGGAATGTGCAGAAAATAAAGGATACTTTGCAATTGCTTCATTTGAAGAAAGTGAAGATCGTTTCCATTACAAATCTTCAAAGTAATTTACTGGCGGGTATGAGTGATTACAGCCTGTATGCTGTCAGCAGTCCTGTTAAGATTGGTGAACACCTATATCATAATTCCTTTGTTAACTTTTTAACTGTTATTGAGTATGTGTTTTTGAGTTATATTGAGGTGAGTGAAGGATAGTTGCGGCCACATTGCTGGCCGCATTTCTTATGCTGTTTCCTTCCTCTCCGGCAGTTGTGGATATGCCAATTCTTAACGGGACTCTCATTGCATAAATTATATCATATGCGCCATTGCTGTAGATGAGGAGAACTGATCATGAATAAAATATTAGACGATAACTATTATGACCTAATAATTAGTAACATCATGATTCCGTACTATGATACCGGAGATAATATAACGCATATGAATATAAGAAATTCGTTAGCCCATGTTCCCAATAATCCTGTGAAACCTTGTGATTTAGGAGTTTACCCTTATAATGCATTTCCTTCCATTGCTACCTTAAGTTCTACGGTAAGCCTTGAAAGATCTGGTGTCGGAACGGTTCAGTTTACCGTCACCGCTTACAATCAATTCAGTAACAGCATACTGCCGGAGTCAGGAAGAGGCTATACAAGGACAGGGTTTATGAAGCCAGATATAGCGGCACCGGGATACCAGCTTACCTGTGCATTTCCGGGAAACCAGTATGGAAGCATCACTGGAAGCGGAACTGCAGCAGCCCATGCGGCGGGGATTATCGCTATGGCCTTTGAATGGGCAGTTTCAAGAGGAAATTATACAAGTATTACGGGAATCGATGTGAACCGTCTGCTTATTCGAGGAGCGCGGCGCCCTAGTACAACCACCTATCCTAATATTGTATGGGGATATGGTCAAATTGATATTAATGCTTTGTTTGAACGGCTTACAAGGATTTAAGCTCTTCTTGACATGATCGGAATCCGCATTATAATCCAAATCATGACCACCCGTCAAACGGGTGGTTTGCTCTGAGGCTATAAGCCTCTGTTACCGGCCAGCGCCTAAAGACGCTGGCTTTCACTTTGTTCAAGCCTTAACGCCCTTGACTCGTCGCAGCCCTTGAAAGGGCATTTGTACTACCGGCTACCCTTAAAAGGGTCTTCATACTCTTTGACGCTTAATTTATCCATTGCAACATCGTGACTTTCTTGTTCCTGGATATATTTCTTTATAGTTGCCTCGTTAAGTCCAACTGTGCTCACATAATATCCCTCTGCCCCAAAATGCCGATTTCCAAACTTATACTTTAAGTTTGCGTGCTGATCGAAAATCATTAGCGCACTTTTTCCTTTGAGGTATCCCATAAATTGTGATACACTAAGTTTAGGCGGAATACTTACTAGCATATGGACATGGTCGGGCATTACATGCCCTTCCAATATCTCTACGCCTTTGTATCCACATAGCTGTTTCAAAATATCTCTGATGCTCTCCTTGTACTGGTTGTAAATTATTTTTCTCCTGTACTTTGGTGTGAACACTATGTGATACTTACACATCCATTTGGTGTGTGCTAAACTGTTTGCCTTATTGGCCATTAAAATCACCTTTCCTCTCGTTATAAATTGGCTTGAACAACCTCATTATAACGGAAAGGTGATTTTTTTGTATAACAAACACCGCGCACCCGCATAGCGGGTGGTTGATATTTCGCACGCTTCGCGAGCTCAACAGGGTCACGACCCATAACAAAGGGGAAAGACCGAAAAAATGATCTTTCCCCATGGAAACCTATTGCACAGTATTTTCTGCATAGTCAATTTGCTCTCAAATTACAGTTTCTATAACGGTTCATAAACCTCTGTCAGTTCTGTTATATTATTGCCGCTTTCATCAGTATGGACAATTAACTTTGCAATTGTCGGTTCTTTGAAGTAACTGCCACCTTGATTCAAGTAACTGATGAGCTTTTTACCGTTTGTGCCTGTGCTGCTTTCATAATCAATGTAACTAACCAAAACGTCAGCAGGAAGTATTAATTTCGTGTTACTGACCACTTCATATGATGTCTCGCCGCTATTTTCAACCATATTACCTTTAGGAGCAAGAACTTCGATATACAAAGAGCAGCTATCTCCGATTTCAAAATCCACAATTCTGATAACGCTCCCGTCCACAATATTCGGTTCCGTTACCATGACTGGTATTGTACCTAAGCCTGTAATATCGGAGGCGCTTCCAGAGAACATCTTTTCAATTGAAAGATTCCAGTTGTTCCGAAAATCTTCCCAACCAAGCCCGATAGATTCAAGATATTCGGATATATCCTCCTTGCTGTACGTTGCTCGTGAAGTGTATTCCTCCTTGTCAAGCCCGCCGTCACTCGGCGTTTCACGAAAAGCAATATTCACTTCCTCAAGATTATCAATCAGCACGAATAATAGTACGGAGTTCTTAGGCGTAACTGTTATATTCCCTATAGCGGACGTTTCTGAATCGTTAGGTTCATAGTAAATAGTGAGTGTATAGGGCGCACGGCCAGTTCCGTAATCGTCACCAATTGAAAAAAACTGTTGTGTATACTCTCTGTCAATACTTGGCAGCTCGCCTATGATTTTTCCGACCTCGCTGTTATTGCCCACATAAGGTGTCCGCATTGCAGAAAGTGCATAGATATCGTCCATAATTATTCTCATATCAGGGCTTGTCAAAACAATCGCGTAAACGTTATTTATCTGCGCCGGATAGGACTCCGCGATTTCACCGTTATAATAGACAATAACTCTATCACCGACATTAAAATGGGTTATGCTATCTCTTAATTTCATATTGAGAGAGACACTTATCAAATCGCTGTTCCTGCGCACCTCCTCGCCCTCCTCGACGATCACAAGGATGGTATTATCGTTCACTTCGGTTACCGTTCCGGCAAAGTGTGGCTCTTTCGCGATATTGTGCATAGACATTGGTATTATCAGATCTAAAATGCTTCCATCCGTAGTGCGATTCACCGCAAACCCAGCGCTCATCACCGCTACAAGCACAATGGCAAGCGTAATAATCACCTTCGACGGCTTTTTGAAATTCAGCACGTTCTTTATCCTCTCTTTCATACCGCCCTCCCCGAACGCAAGGGGACTTCCGTTCAAGATTTTATGCCCTGACGCTACACGGACGAGCGACAACGAATATGCGCTTTTAATCTCCCCGCCAAGTCTGCGTATCACGCATTCATCGCAGGACATTTCCATATCCGCACCCATCAGAACAAACGCAGCCCACGCCAGCGGATTAAACCAATGCAGGCAGAGCACAAGATACGCGAACATTTTTACCGCGTGGTCGTGACGCCTGATGTGCGTCCGCTCATGAAGGACGATAAAGCAATGTTCCTCGTCGGTCAGTCCTGCCGGAATGTAAATCTTCGGTTTGAGAATCCCGATTACAAGCGGTGTTTTAAGGTTTTCGGCTTCATAAAGATTTCCTTCCATAAGCGTCGCGCTGCGAAGTCTGCGTTTTAACACAGCGATTGATACAAAACTGTAAATAAGCATAAAGGCAATGCCGAGAAGCCAAATGCAAGTACCGATAAAAATCCATGTCTGCAATGGGTTTATACTTGTGACGGGTGTGGCAGCAGGTAACGCGGCGCTTACGGCTTTGTCGATTACGGTTATCCCACTGTCAATGCGCGGAACAGCTTGCACTGCGATGTCCTGCGGGATAGGTGTGGAGTTGAATGGGAGCAAACTGAACGCGCCCTCCAAAGTAAACGGGAATACGAGCCGAAACCCAGCCACTGCCCACAGCGCATAGGAGATTATCTTCGGAGCTCTTTTAAGCGGTATCCGCGCTAAGATAATTGCGGCGATAACAAAACTTGCCGTCAGGCTCATATTGAGGACTGACAGAAAAATCCTTTCCATATCTTAATCCCCCTTGTGTTCGTTAATTAGGCGCACAAGTTCCTCCGCCTGCTTGTTGGATAACCTTTTACCGCCAATAAACGAAGTAAGAAAACGTGGCAGACTACCGCCGAACGTATCCTCGATATAGCGGCGGCTCTGACCCGCATAAAACTCATCACGGCTTAACGCTGACGTAACGACTGCACCCTCGTTTTTGAAAATCCCCCTGTCGCATAACCGCTTCAGGATGGTGTATGTGGTAGATTTTTTCCACTGCATAACTTCCTCTGACAGCCGGACTAGCTCTGTTGAATTAATCGGCTCATTTTCCCAAATCAAATCGGCGAATCTCGATTCCGTTTCTGCCAATCTATAATCAATCATATGACAATCCTCCTATTGATCTACTTGAAGTAAACCTTAGCTGAAGTTTACTTCAAGTAGACCTGATTGTCAAGAGATATTTGTGCTACTTGAAAATTAGACATTTACCTTTGATAAAATGGAGAATATATGATTCACCAAGATCAGGAATTTCTGTATTGAAAGAATTAATAAATATATAAAATGTTAAGGGGAAAACATATTTCTAATTTTGATTTAATTTCAAGTATTTTCAATATAAAGAAGAAAGAGATAAAAATCCTATATAGAATAAGGAATTTAAGGCTTAACAAAAGCAGGGGAAGAAGGATATATATTCCACAAAACGTTAAAAATAAAGGAGGAAAAGACATTTCATCCGCACATGTATTCAATTTTGTAGTCAAAATATTTTATATGCAAATAAATTTATATACAAATGTATTTAAATATCAATATTAATTAAGTATACTTGTAGATGAATCTATTTACCATGATTATCCAGTGAATAGATTTGGTAATATGTGGTATAATTTACATGTTAATATTTATAGGTAAAGGAGAGGATATTATGCCCCGTGGAGTACGCAAATCACCACTCGTAAAACTTAGAGATGAGCTAAAAGATACACAGGATTCAATAGAACAATACAAAGCTGCAATCAAAACACTTCAGGAAAAAGAGAAGCAAATACAAGAAGAAATTAAGTTAGAAGAATTTAAAGAAGTATCAACAATACTAGAAGAACAAAACATGTCCTTGTCGGAATTAAAGGAATTACTTATATCCAAAGCAGAAATTGAACAGGGTAGCTGAATTTTGTACCGAGAGTCTTCGTAATGAAGATTTTCGGTATATTTTTATATAGAACATATGTTTGCGCTTTTCTGCTGAATGTTATAATATAACATAAAAAGGTATCGCTGTCAGATGTCATGAAGGAATATTCATTGTTAAGTCGGCCATAAAACCAGTGAGTAAAGACCATTTGCGAGGTAAGATTTTTTGAACCAGCCGATAAGCAAAAATTAGTGGTTGAATCGCAGAAGAATATAAGCGAGTTAAATTTTGCCAATGAATCAATCATTTTATGAGTATTTAACGGAGAAAGGAAAGCAGAAGTAAGTATCAGCGATTAAACCCTGCAGCATTAGAAAAGTAAACACAAAGGTTGTACTAATTTAGATTGGCCGGGTTTTCGATTCCGGCCAGAGAATTGGATTTTCAAAGATACTCTGGGTTATAAAAATAAATTGCCCAAGTTGTTAGTTCCGAGAAAGGTCTGAGAGGATAATGAGCAGGCATACCAGGAGATATAATGGGAGGCCATGTAAAAGCAACAAATGTGTAAAACGGATAGTTGGGTTGAGTGGTGTTGGGCTGAAAGATTTGAAATATATTTACAAGGTTGGCCGTAAAAGGTCCGTCTATTGTCGGTCCTGTTATTAGAATAACCCATCTTCCGATGAAATTATATAAATCAAGAGGGTTTATTAAGCCCGATATTATATAGCCAGGAGATTCAAATAAGTTTCTATCACCCTGATAATTTATAACTATATTTTTCATAGATATTTGATCGTTTTGGATATTAGAAAATTCATTGATTTGTGTTTGAATAGGAGCAGGAATAATCAAGCTTTTATTTTCTCCTATGCCAAAAAAATTAGTGTCATTCATATTGTATTACCTGTTTTTAATATAGTATATGCAATATTTATTCTAAGAGAGCTTGGCTTTTTATTTTAGGACTTACCGTAGTATAGGAAGAAAGGATATAAATGAGATTTAAAGATGCAGTTGGTTTATATAAAATATGTGAACAAGCTGCTTCCAACCTGACTGGAAGAACCAGGGTAAATATGGTGCAAATGGATTACACTATCTGTTGGGGAGAAAAAGCCCAAGCAACGAAAAGGTAGGTTACTCAGGCTTATACACGAGATGGGTCACTATTATAGTCCCCGTAAATAAAAGAAATATCCGGGAAATTAGTATTTACAGAATATAGTATATTAAAAACTAATATTGATAGTTGGAAGAGTTTATTGTATTATTAATTTAAAATCGAATTTATCGTATAATTGTTATAGAGATAAGAGGAGGAATATATGCTTTGGGTAGCGATAGTTTTGATTATGCTAGCAATCATAGTGATGTATTTAGCAATACCTGGGGGCAGACTTTGGAAGCAATATCTTACAGATGTAAAATGTTCTTTGACCGAAACAAACAGTCAAAGAAGCACACAGAGTATATTTACTGAAGAGTGTGTTGCTGAACTGCCCGCTCTGCTCCGGCAGCACATCATCAATGGGGGCTATATTGGAAAGCCTTTTATGGATAACATGCTGATACATTTTCATGACACTAGGTTTCGTATGTCAGCAGGTAAAAAGCCAATTAAAATTAAATTCATGCAGGTTAATTTTGTAAATAGACCAGATCGACACGCATTTTTGACAGGAAGAATTGCGGGTATTCCATTGCACGCCAAAGACAGCGTGTTGGACGGATTCGGCTCTATGATAGGTATGCTTGCCAAACAGTTCGAGCTTTTCCGTTCCACTGGGGCAGAAATGGATCAAGGTCAGTTGATAACGGCGTTGGCAGACGCAGTATATATGCCGTCCTTGTTTTTACAGGAATATGTGTCATGGACAGTCGTTGACAATTGCACGATTGAAGGTGAGATATCATGGAAGGGCGTTATTGCTAGAGGAAGATTTACTTTTGATAATAATGGCAACATTATACGTTTTGACACCAATGACCGATATATGGATAAAAACGGGAAAGGCAGTTCGCTGGTACCATGGTATATAACCTATTCTGATTACAAAGAACAGAATGGTTACTTTCAGCCGGGAAGTGTTAGTGTAAATTGGAGACTCCCTGATGGTGACGATACATATTTTGTGAGCGACCATATTGAGGTTCTATACTCAATTAATGAAGCAATTTTATGACTAAATTATTTTACAGCGCAGTAATAGGTTCTATTTTATCTCAAAATGTGAAACTATCAAATTCTAATTCAATATGGTAATCGTGAACTACTAACTATCAATATTAGTTAG
Source organism: Lacrimispora sphenoides (assembly GCF_900105215.1). Lineage (NCBI taxonomy): Bacteria > Bacillati > Bacillota > Clostridia > Lachnospirales > Lachnospiraceae > Lacrimispora > Lacrimispora sphenoides. The sequence continues at coordinate 468,065 of NZ_FOIP01000002.1, forward strand.
TAGTTTTTTATGCAATAATTTAGTCAGTAAAAATTGTATTTACAGAAGAAAGAAACCTAACTATGGTACACGACAAGAAGCTGAATGAAAAGGCCATATGATCCCACTGTAAGATCTGCCAGGAATGCATAACAGGTGCTAAGATGATGCAAAGAATAACAAGGGAGATTTAAACCTCCCTTGCGTTACCGGATGATGCCTAATTGGATGTAATTCTAGGTTTAGGGCCTTCACCCGGAGGAGTATAAAATGGATCAATATAATCGCTATTTGATGCGGTTTTCGAACGATGATCTGTATGGGTAACATTTTTATTACTGGTATTATTGTCTGTAGCACTGCCCTGTTTGTTGGAAGATTTATCTTTGCTATTCAAGATTGATACTCCTTTCGCTTTTTAGTAGTGTCTGCAGAACAAAAAATAATATACAAAAGTTGGAATTTCACGAGGTGAATGATATGACAAATAGATTGAAAAATTTGCAGTGGGCTATCCTTACCCAACTGATTATGTTGAAAACTTGCTGAAAAAATATGATTACGACACTATGAAAGTACATGAAATCCTATGTAAACCTTATAACAAGGTTATCAAAGAAGTGCAGAACAGAAATGAAGTAACGGAAGGTGGATTACTGTCAATCGTGAAAGCAAGACGAAGAAAAAAATAGTGCCATCCCATAAGGGATAACACTACTATACGAGGATTTGACGGATTACTGTACATTGGAAACTTAATATTGATAGTTAGCTGGATATAGGGTAATCTTTAATTATTATGTCAAAGTAAAAATAATTGTAACGAATTCGATCCCCCGTAGTCTTATGTATGAAAGCGAGGTGAAAAAGTGGCGGACTTCAATGAAATATACAGTCTTTACTTCAAGGATGTCTATAAATATGTTTTGTCAATAAGCAGAGATGAAATGATTGCGGAAGAAATAACACAAGAGACATTTTTTAAAGCTTTAAAAAATATAGATAAATTTGATGGAAAGTGCAAGCTCTATGTGTGGTTATGCCAAATTGCAAAAAATACATTCTTCACATACAAAAAGAGAGAGAAGTATTATGAGGACTTAACTGAGGCGAAAGATATTCTTGCTGATTCAACGATTGAGCAGAGCTTGTTAACAAAAGAATCTGTATTTAAAATTCACAAAGAGCTTCATAACTTAGGCGAACCCTATAAGGAGGTTTTTATGCTGCGGGTGTTTGGAGATTTATCCTTTTCACAGATAGGGAGCCTATTTGAAAAAACAGAAAGTTGGGCGAGAGTCACTTACCATCGAGCTAAAATGAAAGTAAAGGAGAAAATAGAATGCGAATAACCTGTGAAATTATAAAGGACCTGCTCCCGTTGTATTACGATAATGTATGCAGTGAAGACAGCCGAAAATTAATTGAAGATCATTTATCAACGTGTGAAATGTGCCGTAACGAACTGAAGCAGATTGACATTGAGATAAAAGCTGTTAAAAATACGGAGGATGTAAAAATTATGAATAATATTGCAAAGAAATGGAAACAGGATAGACTGTCATCATTTTTTACAGGCACATTACTTTTTTCTATTATTGCCAGTGTGGGGTGCGTGGTGGCATATAATAGAATCGGCAGTTATGTAACTGCAGAAGGATTTCTGGTGGAACCGTTTGCTTTGATTCCGCTAACCTACCTGTTTGGATTGGCTGCATTTTTGTCAGGACTTGTTCTAGGGGTTCTGTCTATAAAAAGGCACATGCTAAATTCTAAATTGTTTAAATGATCATGATCATTATGTGTAGCCAATAATATAAATGAGCTAAAAAACTACTAACTATATGTAACTTAGTTAGTAGTTTTTTTGAAGTAATTTAGTCTAGAAAACTGATATTTTACAGATAAAAGAACTATTTAAAGGAGGATATTAATATTGTACTCTAACTGAGAAGGCCATGAGCGGATACACAGAAATCGATAGAAAGTGGGCTTTCTGATAAACAAGTTGCTGAGTGGGTTACAGCTTTCCTTTCTGGAGGCAAGTCATAGCAATTGATGAGATAGAGTCATTGGAAGAAGCTTAGGAAAGGATATAAAGACAGAAAATGTTAGTTGAATAACGAATCGTGCTCTATTAAAAAAGGTAAGGGTAAAAACGAAACTGAATGATAATAATGTTTCATTTGGGAATAATGTGAATAATATATAATAAGGGTTAATAAGGAGGTGAATTTATGCGAGGTTATTTGTCTATTGTGATTTTTTTTATCGGGATAATCTTGGCTGCTTATATTGGATATTGGAGTTTATTCATAAAGCCTATTATGGTTTGTGTATCGGCATCAAAGGCTGGAGCGTTAACGTCCGCACTTACGATGATGACAATAATCAAATGTGCTTTATCATGGTTGGTTGCTGGTGTGATTTTTGGTTTGGGGTATATCGCTGCGATGATTGTGAGTCGCAAATAATCTAGCTGTTGTATTGGAGGAAGAAACGATGCTAAACGAAGATGTGCAAGCATGGGTAGATTTGGGGTTTTCAGAGGAAGAGGCAATTGTAATGGCAAACGCAATGAAGGATAGGTATGGCGAAGTTGAAATAACAGATGATGACTCTGATTCATCTCATAATGAATTGTTTTGAGAACTAATACAACAAACAGGACATTCAATAAAGGAATGATTTTATTATAGTAATATTTTTAGATATTTATGGTGTATTAAATTTCAACGGATGTCGAGATAAAATTGGCGGAATTTATTTTGTAAATGATAACAGGATTAAACTGCTAAAGAAAATTATTGATGCAACAGGGGCAAAGATTGTCCTATCTTCAACCTGGCGAATAGGCTGGTTTGATAGAGATTATGGTCTACATAGTCAACACGTAGAAGATTTCAACAGGTTAGAAGAAAGGCTAAAGAAATCTGAGATCATATTTATCTCAAGAACTCCGATATTGCCAAGTAGATATCGTGGTAAAGAGATTAAATCATGGCTAGACAATTGGAGGAGCGAGTCAGTAGAGTCATTTTTAATTATTGAAGAGGATTTACTTACAGATTTTCCTGCTCGGCAGCTTGGTTTGTATCGAATGCGTTAAAAGAATATGGTGATACAACTATCTATATATCTGATGAGGCATATGACATTAAGGGGAATTGCTTACAAGAATATTATTCACTAAGAAGCAAAGTAAACTGCAACAGATCAAACTTTTGGCAACTGTTTAACAAGTTGAGAAAGAATTGATAGATTACCACTGGATTCCGGTGGTATTTTATTACTATAAAAACAAGATTCAATGATGGAAAGGAGAATGTAAATATGAGATGGAGGAAGTATAAATATATTTATGTGACAAGATATCTGTTATTCTGCCAATAAAGAGAACAGAGGCTTTGGGCAATATTTCTCAAAACCACTGTTCCTTTATAAAATTTTTATTCTTTTTCCTCTTTTGCAGCGATTCTGTAATTTTAGTATGCGCTTTATTTTGACCTTAGATGCCTTCTACTTTTATTTCATTATTGTTGACCAATATTGCTTGACTATTACTAATTGGGGTTAATTTTAATGTAGAAGAATAAGTATCAATAATTTTTTGTGCAGCTTTCTTGAAAGGGGGATTGTTATAGTGTGGTACAGCATAAAACTCTACAAGACCTAAAGCATCGAAACTCTCTAAGTCCGGTGCTTTTTTAATACTATCCATTCCCTTTGCATATTCAACATTCGCTGATACAACCATTGCTCCGGCAGATTCACCGATATAAAGTTTACCAGAGTTGACTTCATCAATAATTAATTTATCTGCACCTGTTCTTTTCAATTCCTGTAATAAATAGAATGTGTTTCCACCCGTTACATAAATAAAATCATTGTTTTTTATTTTAGAGCTTATTTCATCAGTTGTAGCAGTTGATATTTCTAGTTCGTCAACGGTTAAACCGATTTTTTCGAGTGCTTTCCTACCCGCATTTACATAAAATATAACCTTTTCCACTTTGCTTGCGGTAGGGATAAAGGTTACAGTTTTGCCGCTCAAGTCTTTTTCAAAATCTGTAAATATGTTAACTACATCCTTAAAAGATGAAACCAAAAATAGTTTTTTCATAGCTTCTTTAATCTCCTTTAGTTGCTGTGCTGATTATAGTATAATGTATAATGGTGTCAGTTTGTGAAACTATTTAATTAATGATTTGATTATAGTTAAGTTTAAAGATATTATGAACAGGTATGGCATTTCTAAACGTACAGTTGTTTAGTAAAACACTTAAGAAGGTTATATATCAATAAAACCACAATTTCAAAGTAGAAAAGGAGGCGTAAATGTGAAGTTAAAAGACTAGTACCTAAACAATATCGAAGTCAAGTTTATTGTATTCACATAGACGGGGAGAATTTTGATGAAAAGTTGAATAAACAAGGTTTTAGTATAGTTAATATTGAATAGAAGAAACTCATTTGAAGTAGTTACAGATAGCTATGCTTTTCATTGATGAAGATGATAAGCAATAGGACAGATGAATTATAGGCAAATATAAATGAACCATAAAATCCGGTTTTTATATCGGTAGAAATTGAAAATTTAATCGTATGAACAGGTAGGTTGGCATATAATAGAATTAATAAGATCATTTGAGGGAAGTCATGGTCATACATGTTGTCCAGCCAGGTGAAACAATCTATACAATATCAGAGTATTACGAAATCCCTGTTGACAGATTAATATTGGAAAACGGAATTACAAATCCTGAAGATTTAGCAATAGGCCAGACTATTGTGGTTGTTCAGCCTGAAACACTTTATACCGTCCAGGTCGGTGATACCTTAGAGAGTATCGCGGAGCAGCATGGTACTACGCCAATGGAATTATTAAGAAATAACCCCTATCTTTCCGATAGAGAATATTTGTACGCTGGTGAAACGATTGTTATAAGTTATCAGACGAATAAAACAAGATCAGTTGGTACTATAGGTTATACATTTCCTTATATAGATAGATCTGTTTTAATAAAGACACTCCCCTATTTAACATATCTGACTATTTTCAATTATAGGACTACAAGTGAAGGCGAAATTATCTCCAGTGCTGATGATACTGAAATTATCCAGCTAGCTAAAACATATGGTGCTGCGCCCATGATGTTTATTTCCACTATGACTGAAGAGGGAATCATTAGACGTGAAGTAACCTATAATATTTTAAATAATTCTTCTGTGCAGGATCGTTTTATTAATAATGCTCTTTACATACTAAAAACAAAAGGTTTTTATGGTATAAATATATATGCCGAAAACGTAACCAATGACAATATAAATAGCATTGCAGAATATTTAAAAAGAGCCTCTGCGATATTTCATTCAGAGGGTTATAAGGTACTGATTACCATAACACCAGCTACGAATGTAGATACCCCCAGCGTCGCTTTTGAAAGATTAGACTATTCAAGATTATCTGAATTTGTAGATGGAATCATATTTTCCTCTTATGACTGGGCAAGGTCTTACAGCTATCCAAACGCAATTTTTCCGGTTAATATCTTACGAGAATTGATAGATTATGTGGTTAGTATTATTCCCCCTGAAAAAATTTTTCTTGGAGTTACTGCTCTAGGCTATGATTGGACACTTCCATATGTCCCCGGTGCCACAGAAGCTATAATAATATCTAATGATAGAGCGGTACAAATTGCAGCGGAAAATAATATACCAATACAATTTAATGAAGCGGCACAGTCATCCTACTTCTATTATATGGATATCGATGGGATTTTACATGTCGTATGGTTTAAAGATGCAAGAAGCTTTGATGCACGAGCAGAGTTAGTAGCAGAATATAATCTCCAAGGTTTATCAATTTGGACTATTATGAGATTCATCACCCAATTGTGGCTTATTATCAATACTAAATACTACATAGAGAGGCTTATGGGTATTGACTAAGAATTACCTGGGCTGATATGGTTGAGATGAAAGAAGAAGGATATAAAATAAGATATGTTATTATTGTTATAAGATTATAAGATTCATATTATTTAAGTTCACTCGAAGATACGAATAAACGAATTGAATTTATCTTTACACCTCTCAAGTCAGATGCATGTATGAAAAGAAGCTGCAATGAATGTGGGGTATTGGATACGTTCTTTACACCAAGGTACAATTTGGATTTTAAAATCCAAGGGTGCAAGGAAATAGATGGTATAATTATAGTGACTTAGATGATTTTACGGGAGGATGTGTGGCTGATGCTGAATGTGCATTACAAACTGTCTTATTTAATGGTCATGTTTGTATTGAAATGAAAGATATCTTGGGTTGATATGGGTTCACTATGGACGATGTTTGGGCCATAGGCCCCAAAGTTTAGTGGAATAAACTGATATTTATATATTATGGAGGTAGAAGACATAAATAAAAAAAGACCACTTATTAGCAGTCTTTTTTCACGTAGTTTATACCGTATAAACATTAACGGCCTGTAATCCACGATTACCTTCTGTTACATCAAATGTTACAGACTGTCCCTCATCTAAGGTTTTAAACCCATCCATTGCGAGACCGGAAAAATGAACGAATATATCGTTGCCCTGCTCGTCGCAGATAAAACCAAAACCTTTTTGTGGATTAAACCATTTTACTGTACCTTTAGTCATGAAAGATACCTCCTTAAATAATAATATTATATTTTTACTAAAACTAAAAATCGCATATATATGTAAATCATCAATAGAATAATGACTTACATATACATGCGAAATCAAGACCTTATTTAAAATACTAATTTAATATAACACAATGTTTGAAATAAGTCAAGAAAAAATAATGGAAAAGAAGAGATGATATGAGAAAATTAACAAAAGAGATAAAGAGATAAGTGAACAACGCGAAGCGGAAAGGTGTTCCTGGCTGAATTTGGTAAGATATCATAAAGCTAGGACCTAATCCGAATTTAAGTAAGATGGTAAGAAACCATCGTTTAATTGGAAGATAAAAGATGGCTTAATTACAAGTAAAAGATTTTAAAAACAGAGAAGTAGTTTATGGTTGTGCCTTTAATATCGACTTTGATAGAAATAGATGGTATGGAGGGCAAGTAGTACATAATATATGTAAACCAATCAAAGGTATGGTTAAGATATATGAAGATTCTGATTCATATAGGACTAAGTTCAATACAATGGAACCGTCTGTGCCAAGTTTTACTGCATATTAAGATACATTAATATCTATATTATTATGTTATGAACATGTGAGATTAGCATATAATTAAATTAATAAGATTATTTGAGGGAACCATGATTATACACGTTGTCCAACCAGACGAAACCTTAAAATCAATATCAGATTATTACAAAATCCCTGTTGACAGATTAATATTAGAAAACGGAATTACAAACCCTGCTAATTTAGCAATAGGCCAAACTATAGTGATTGTTCAACCTGAAACACTCTACACCGTCCAGGCCGGCGATACTTTAGAGAGTATTGCAGTGCAGCATGGTGTTACACCAATGGAAATATTAAGAAATAATCCCTATCTTTCCGATAGAGAAATTTTGTATGTCGGTGAATCCATAGTTATAAGCTATCAAACTAATAAAACAAGAACAATTGCCACTAGTGGCTATATCTTTCCTTATGTAGATAAATCTGTTTTAAAAAAAACACTTCCCTTTTTATCTTATCTGACCATATTTAATTATAGGGCCACAAGTGAAGGAGAAATTGTCTCCAGTGCTGATGACACTGAACTTATCCAGCTGGCTAAAACTTATGGTACTGCGCCCATGATGTTTGTTTCCACTATGACGGGAGAGGGAATAATTAGCCGTGAAGTCTCCTTTAAAATTTTAAGTAATCCTTCTGTGCAGGATCGCCTGATTGATAATGCTCTTCAAATACTGAAAATGAAAGGTTTTTATGGTATAAACATATATACTGAAGCCATTAACTATGATAACATAAATATCTATGCAGAATTTCTGGGAAGGGCCGCTGCAAAATTTCATTCAGAAGGTTTCAGGGTACTAATTACCATAACGCCTGCTACAAATATTAATACCCCTAAAATTAGTTTTGAAAAAATGGACTATTCAAAATTATCTGAATCTGTAGATGGAATTTTATTATCTTCTTATGATTGGGCAAGGACTTACAGCTATCCAAACGCTATTTTCCCGGTTAATATCTTAAGAGAATTGTTAGATTACATGGTTAGTATTATTCCAGCTGAAAAATTTTTTCTAGGAGTTACTGCTCTAGGCTATGATTGGACACTTCCATATGTTCCAGGTGCAACAGAAGCTACTATAATATCTTATGACAGTGCAGTAAGAATTGCCGCGGAAAATGGTATACCAATACAATTTAATGAAGCAGCACAGTCACCCTTCTTCTACTATACGGATAGTGATGGGAATCTTCATGTAGTATGGACGAAAGATGCAAGAAGCTTTGATGCAAGGGCTGGACTGGTAGAAGAATATGGTCTACAAGGCTTATCATTTTGGACCGTTATGAAATTCGATGCACAAATGTGGTTTGTTATTAATACGCAATATTACATCCAGAAGTTTTAAATGTCCATGTAAGCAGATTGCAAAAAAACAATTGCTTTAATTAGCATACCATAACCCGATAAAAGAGCTTTTGCGGAAAGCTATTCTTTTAGCTGAAAAGCGGAGAGTAAAGCATATAACAATTCATCCTTGTGTTTTGTAAACATTAATCAAGTTTGGTATTAGGCATTATGTCGATACCGGAACTATCTATGCAAGCAATGGAACTGTTCCAGTACCTAGTGCGCGTGTAACAATAACAAATACTGAGACTGGTAAAGTGACTCAATATAATCTTAATGAATCTAGTACTCAAAGTGTGATTGATAAAGATGAAGAAAGAGTTTTTGTTAGTACATTTAACATAGAGGATAAACGTATGCCGGTCTAAAGATCGGCTTATTTGTATGCTGAATATGAAGAGAAATAGTTGAAATAACACTCGTATCGTTAACAGTGAGATTCTTTTTTTCGTGGGGGACACCCCATATGATTGATGAAATTGAAAGAGTATGGAAGATGATTGAGAAAATGAAATAAGTGGTTTAAAGTAAGATGATACTAGAATATAAGAAGTAAAAATGATATTTGCGTTAATAACGAGGCTTATACAAGAAATTATTGCGAATTAAACTGAAATCTTGGTATTGATAGCTTGTAGTTTTTAAGATAAAATATTAATTAAATATAAATTTAGAAGGAGAAATATAATGATCATAGATGGAAATCCAAAAGAGAAGGAAGCTATGAAAGCTTTTCGGCAAGGCAACAGGGCAGAGGGCCTAAAATTGCAGGAAGAATTTGCAGCAGAATTCCGTGAGGAATATAAAGAAAAAGATCATTGTTCTTGCAAAAAAGCTTGTAGGTATCATGGGAATTGTAAAGAATGTGTAGCTATCCATAGAGCACATCAAGAGCATCTACCAAATTGTATGCGACCGATCGTGAACCAAAAAATTAAGCTTTTATCGGAACTTACTGAACATACAATAGCAAATGAAATAGAGCCACCAAATGAAATTTTGAGACGAGAAAATTAAAGTGACATTTATGTAAATTATTTAATGAGTAAGATGCCTGACGATACAATAACACAAGGCACAGGGGTGTCTATGACAATGTATTCAAAACAATCATAATCTAAATTATTTAAATTAGTAAGGTGTTTCTGAAATTAGTTTAGCAATTGTAACTGTAGATTATTTTTATTTGTGGAGGAAATCAAATGGACAAAAATATTTATAGTGATATCAAAACCGTTACACTTGAAAGATTTAGAGTAGCTAGATATGTTATTATCAGTCCCGCTCCGGAAATGGATGTTATTGCCTATATAGATAAGTGGGCGGGTAAAAGCGGCTTATTTGATATTGAGGGCTACAAAAGAAAACGAATTGGTTGGGATTTTCCGTTTGTTACAAAAGAACAGCAGGAAAAGTTCGGACTAAGGGGCTATGTTGCAGCGTACGTCATACCAGAGAATTTTGTTCCAAAGTGTGAAGGAGCTGAAATCGCATATATAGAAAAGGATACTTATGCAACAATTACTATAACGAATCCGCACAGTAATTCTTTTGAGAACATAACCAAGGCATACCACATGCTTTTTGAATTTGCTAAAACATCATCATGGGAAAATAGACTTGCATTCGAAGAAGAATATGATATAGATGGAGTCCACTATATGGACGTATACGTTCCCTGGTGCGGACAAAATTCAATTTAAGTATATAAGGAGATAGTGATTTATGTGTACAAGCTTTATTAAAAAGACTGAAGATAATTGGCTAATAGGCATGAACTTTGATAATAATGGGATGAGATATACCGTAAACACCAGAAAGAAAGATTGGTTTATTGTATATGTTGATACAGGAAAAATTAACACACCAAGCTTTGGTATCCATAAGTCAGGCGTATTCTTTAATAATCTCTGCGTTAATTCTAATGGAAAAGGGGGTTATAGAAGGTCATCGGATGTAACACATACAGCAAAATTTTTATCGGGAATTATTGACGGAAAAATTGATGTGGAAAGTTTGGAAGGATATTTATCACAGACAGAAATCGTAAATGTTCCAGATTGGAGTACCCATAACATGATTTGTACGGAATATGGAAATGTGTGGATTATAGAGCCTGGAAGAGGAAATAGATATAGAGAGTTGGGAAATGGTAAATTTGAAATAATGACAAATGACGCTATATTAGATGCCCATGAAGAGAATAATATTTCCTGTGGTCGATATAAGAAAGTGAAGGAAGTATTAAATCAGAGTGTAAAATTTGATGTAAGTAAGGCTTTTGAATTATTAAATGATGTGAGGCAGAACGAAATAGACTGGATTACAGATTTCTCTCTTGTTTTTGATAAAAAGGTAAATACGGTATATTATGTTGAACATCAAGATTTTACTTACATGAAGGAATATGTATTCCCATAAAAATTCAATTTAATAAAGGTTAACTTAGACTACTAGCTGTCAATATCGTTTAGTAGTTTTTTGTTGTAGTAAACTGATATTTTCCAGAATACATGCATAAATAGAGAGTGGCCGACAAAACCTGGGTATGATTTTATCGGCCGAAGTATGAACATATGATGCCAGTTCTTAAATAGAATATCATACTTTACTGAAATAAATCTGAAAAATCATATATAGTTCAGCAAGGAAACGGGAATTTATATAAAATCCGTGTTTTATTAGAAGGGAAAAAAGATAATATGAGTAAAGATAAGCAGCCGGTATTAAATCCCGGAGACAAGATAATTTGTAATGAAAAAGACAACCATGTATGATATGATCATATGAAAGAAGCACTTGAAAACGCTGGATTTACATTGTCTAAGGAGGTAGCTTAATTATGGGGACATTGTTAGGAATTATTTTTATAGCATATGTATGGCACAAGTATAAAAGACCGAAGCCGGGGACACAGGAGGCAGCGGAATGGTTGCATAATGGCGATAAATATTGGATTGCAGCAAATAAACTTCAGTTCACAACTCTCTACAAGGACGCTCCTATTACACCTTCTGAAAAGGCAGCCTATAATAAAGTGGAAAAAGAAAATAAATATATATTTGCACTAGTAGCCACATCTTTTGTTATGATACTAATGGGGTGTGGCAATGGAGGGAAAGGAACAGCAGCGCCCCAAACAGAAACGGAAGAGAGTTTGATTGCTGATAAAGGTGTAGCAGAAAACTCTGAAGGTGGAAAGTCAGAGAAAAGCCATAGTGATGTAGTTGACAAAGAAAGTCTTGTTTCTGAGGATATGGATTATTATAGCGTGTGTACCTCGAAGTCAAAACAGGAGGTGGAAGCATTTGCGGAGGCGGTAAAGGTAAACTTCTTGAATGATAACTGGGCGGCGGTTTCTGAAACGACTGCTTACCCGATTACGATACAAGGAGTAGAATATGTGGATGCGGAAAGTCTTGCGCATGCGGATATTGTGTTAAGTGAGGAATATAAAGAGGCATTGAAGGCAGCTTCTTGTAAGAACCTTTTTGCTAATGGGGAGGGTATTATGCTTGGGGATGGAGAAGTATGGATTGGAGAGGTGTTGGATGAAGATATGCAGTCCCAAGGATTAAAAATTATAGCTATTAATGCGGAGAAGTAATAAGAAGGGGCTGTTGAAGAAGTAGTAAATATTCTACTGGAACGATAGTTCCGTTTTTAAATCTATAATTGAGATTTTATGAAAGAACTGTTTATTTAGCAAGTTTTCTTTACGGCCTTTTCACATGCTGAAGCCATAAAGTTCTCCATTTCAACAAAAGACTTGCTTGCCAAACGAACAGCGGAACGAATTAAAAAAGGTAATTGAAGTAATACCATTTGATGGTTATAGTTTAAATATTCATGAATTAGGATAAAATGCACGTTTTGTGGCGACTGGTTAAGCTAGATTCTGCTCGGGTGTTATGGTAAAATTGTTATGCAATTGGAACTTTCGTGTGCATTTTAATTATCATAATAAAAAGGAGAAATTGTTATGAAAAGAATTGCAGCTATTTTAATGCCCGTTTTATTATCAACAATAGTCGGGGCTTGCAATGTTTCAGATAGCGGAACAAACGACAATTCCCAAACTCCGGCACCAACCCAACTTGAAACCCCCTCGACAGAAGCGTCATTGATAAAAGCGGAAAAAGAACTCCTTGATAGATACACATTTTTAGTTAGCTTTGAAGGAAACCAGTATCAAGGAGCTGCGTATGAATTTTATAGAGCATATTTCTTAGCTGATATTGAAACCGCTAAAAGTTTAATGGCAAATCCGGATGATATAGATTTACTTTCCGGCTTTCCAGAAGAAAGAAAATCATTAGATGATATTAGCTGGCTTGTCTTAAAAGTTAACAATTTTATACCTTCCGGAGAAAATACGGGGCAAGTAAATGCACAATATGAAATAAGGGAAGCGCAAAAAGACAGCTTTGATTATTTAGGAATTGATATGGATTGCATTAGTGGAGAATGGAAAGTAACAAATTTCTATGTAGAAAAATAATATCATTTAGGTATTGATTACAAAATAAAAGAGAGCTCCATATTTTTAGAATGTTCTCTTTGTATTTCTAAAAGTGAATAAAAATATTCTAATAGCGATAAATACAAGGAAATAAAGCATTCTAGTGTAGAAATTTACATAGAGTGCTTTTTTGATGCAAATTTATTCTTAGTCAGAAACCATTAGATTAAATGTCTAGTGGCTATATAGTGGGAATAAAACATTCTTTTTTTGCAAAGTTAGCCTGCTCGACTAATTTAATTTTATCCATGTTCCATTATGAGGTTACTATATTATTCTGCATCGAGTAATGTTTTGTTCCTCATGGTCAAATATAAGGGAGAAATTAGCTTGACGGGTAAACAAACAGATGCTAAGATATGAATGAATAATAATTTATTCATTCATTCATTCATATCTTGCCGATTAGGAGGAAGACTTAAATGAAAAGGGTAACCGCGTTTATAGGAAGTACCCGCAAGCAAGCAACTTATGAAGCAGTCCGTGAATTTGAGAGAAATTTGAATTCGTACACGGAAATCGAATTTGAGTATGTTTTCTTAAAGGACTATCGGCTCGAGTTTTGCAGGGGTTGCAAGCTATGCTTCGATAAAGGAGAAGAATTCTGCCCCATACAGGACGACCGGGATTTACTGATTGATAAGATAAACCATTCCGACGGTGTTATATTTGCCACCCCTAATTATTCCTTTCATGTTTCAGCGCCCATGAAGAATCTACTGGATCGGTTGGCTTTTGTTTTTCATCGGCCACGTTTTTTCGGCAAGGCTTTCACCTCCATTGTTACTCAGGGTATTTTCGGAGGAAACTCTATTGTGAGGTACCTTGGCAATATGGGAGAAAATTCTGGATATAGTGTTGCGAAAGGCTGTGTATTGAAGACTTTGGAGCCGATCACAAAAGCCGCACAAGAAAAAAACTCGCGTGAAATCAAAAAAGCTACTGCAAGGTTTTGCCGAGTGCTTATGCGTCCGTCTCCTCCAAACCCTTCTTTTTTCAGGCTAATGATGTTCCGTATGTCGCGGACAACCATGAAAGAAATGCTCAACGATGAATATTGTGACTATCGGCATTACAAAGCAAAGGGCTGGTTTGAGTCGGATTATTATCACGATGTCTCCTTGAATCCTATCAAAAAGCTGGCGGGCTGGATTTTTGATTTTATGGGGCGTCGGATGTCGAGGCAGAGTTAGGGATTCAGCTCTGTCTGATATACAGAACATGTGGGAGGGTTATTATTGAAAGATACGAAAACAGATTTATTTAATTGCGGTAAAGAACTGTTCAGCCGGAATGGCTTTAAGGATACCAATGTATCCGACATCACAAAATCCGTGGGAATAGGGACAGGTACGTTTTATAATTACTATTCCTCAAAAGAGGAACTGTTCATGGCCATATTCATGGAAGAAAACGAGAAGCTAAAGAAAAAGATACTGAAATCAATTGAATTGGAAAAGGATCCGCGGAGTCTAGTCAAAGAACTGATGTTATTGAATTTAAAAGGCATGAAGTCAAATCCAATCCTTAAAGAGTGGTATAACAGGGACGTGTTCGACAAAATAGAGCAGCATTTCCGTGAAGATAAAGGGATGGAACGTCTTGATTTCATGTATAATGATTTTTCGGAGATCATAAAAAAATGGCAGGCAGACGGGAAAATGAGGAACGATATTGACAGCGGGATGATCATGGCCATATTCACGGCAATCGTTACCGTCGAGACCCATAAAGAGGAAATTGGGCTTCAGCACTTTCCTCAGGTTTTGGATTACCTCACAGAGTTTACGATGAAAGGCTTAGCCGGCGGCGGAACACATAACAGGGAGTAGCTGCTGATAGTAAAATATATGAAGTCCTAGATAGTATTGAAGCGTTATTTAATGGGATGGAGGATATTTTAACGAGCGAGTAAATAAGTGCTAACGAAAGGCTGGTTTTAGATAAAATGAAAATTAGAAGAGCAGTTGAAGAAGATGCAATGGCAATTATGAAGATTTATGAATATGCCCGTAAGTTCATGATAGAAAGTGGAAATCCGACCCAATGGAGTCCTGCCTATCCAAATGTAGATGTGGTGAAAAGAGATATTAAAAACGGGAATTGTTATGTTTGCACTGAAAAAGAGACTATTGTTGGTACTTTCGCATTTATCATTGGGGAAGAACCTACTTACCATATGATTGAACAAGGAAACTGGCATTATGATATGCCGTATGGCACCATTCACAGATTAGCCGGGAGTGGACAGGCAAAAGGAGTATCGAAAGCTTGCTTTGATTATTGTAAGAGCAAAATAGACTATCTTAGAATAGATACTCATGCAGACAACAAGCCTATGCAGGCAGTTATTTTAAAAAATGGTTTTGAAAAATGTGGGATTATCCATGTAGCGAATGGCGATCCAAGAATTGCTTTTGATTTAAAAAATAAGATACAAGAACTTTTTTAACAAGCAGAAAAGAAAACTGGATAAGATTCGCGTGAGTGATAATCAAATGAATTAGAAAAGAAGATATCATTTATGGCTAATGTGTAAATGAAACTTCCAAAAGAAGAAACTTTGGAAATGATACAGAATGCCTTTTGAAAATGACTTCGGGCACAGTTGGGCACAAGAATAAAAAAAAGAAGCTCTGAAACCCTTATAAATAAAGGAATCAGAGCAACACAACAGCAGGGGAAGAGGGGCTCGAACCCCCATTTACGGTTTTGGAGACCGTTGCTCTACCATTGAACTATTCCCCTATGGGTCGGCATTATATCTCTGCCTGAGCACTTAGAGAGTATAGCATAGAAGTTTTTAAATTGCAACAGTTTTTAGGAAAAAATAAAAAATTAATTCTGCTGTTATTGAATCCCTGTTTGTGGTAAAATATTATAGAAAAGGAAGTCCATGGACAAAAGTTATATTTCATGGGCTTGGTTTGGCGTTTTATATGAAAATCATTAGATAAAACCGTGAAATTGAATTAGAATGAAAAGTATCATTGATAATCATTCCCAAAATAAAACTTGTCTCATCAAAAATATGCTTATCTACAAAGCTTTCCCTCAGATATAATTACAGGATATGCACAAAAAAGGGCCATATAATCGTATATGAAACATAATTTGACAAATCATGTCAAACATGATATATATATTCTATAACTTTTTCTTCACCATAAAAAGGAGTTGTGATTATGAAACAGTTAAAGATTATGTTGCCGAATGTTGCCGAGGCGAAGAATTTTGTTGCTGCTGCTGCTAAATGTGATTTTGACATAGACGTGTATTACAATAGAGTAACCATTGACGCAAAGTCTATATTAGGAGTATTGAGTTTAGATTTGACACAGGTTTTGACCGTTGAATTTAACGGGGAAGATGCAGAGTTTGAGGCATTTCTGGCAGCGAAAGCTCCAGGTAAATGTTCAGCAGCATAAACAGATGCAACGGAAAGAGGGAATTGTATGCCGTACGGCCTGCAGTTCCCTTTTTTTAACCTCATTAAGTGGCGAAGCGGATTGCGAATATCCGATTGCCTTCATAGGAAAAAGCTCCGCTGTGGATGCACACTCTTTGTATTTAGATGAAAAAGAAAAGAACGGGCAAGAAAAGAAAGGAGGGGACGCCGGAGTGGAGGAGACAGAGAAAAAAGTCCTGAAAATATCTGTCAGGAATTTAGTTGAGCTTGTTCTGCGCTCCGGCGACCTGGATAACCGGCGGACTGGCGGGGCTGAAAAGACCGCCATGCAGGAAGGGAGCCGGATACACAGGAAGATCCAGCGCCGCATGGGAGCGGACTACCGGGCTGAAGTGGTGTTAAAGCATGAGGTAGAAGTGGATCAGTTTCAAATTCTGGTGGAGGGGCGGGCCGATGGCATCATTGATATACCGGAAGGGGTGACCATTGATGAAATCAAAGGCATGTATATGGATTTGTCCTATTTATCAGAGCCTATTGAAGTACATTTAGCCCAGGCCATGTGCTATGGGTATTTTTACTGTTATGACCACGGGCTGAATGGGGCTGTCATGCAGATGACCTACTGCAATATTGAAACAGAGGAGATACGGCGTTTTAAAGTGGAAAAAACCTTTGAGGAGCTGGAACGCTGGTTTCAGGGCCTGATTCACGAGTATATTAAATGGGCAAGATATTTATATAACCATGGAATAAGAAGAGATGAGTCCATAAAGGAGCTTTCCTTTCCCTATCCCTACCGGAAGGGGCAGAGGGAGCTTGTGGTGGCCGTATACCGGAGTATTGCCAGAAAGAAGAACCTTTTTATTCAGGCTCCTACGGGAATCGGAAAGACTCTTTCCACCGTTTATCCGGCCATAAAGGCTATTGGGGAAGGGCTTGGAGATAAATTGTTTTATCTGACTGCAAAAACCATAACCAGAGGTGTTGCGGAAGAAGCTTTTGATATCTTGCGGGAGCATGGGCTTTATTTAAACTCAGTGACTATTACGGCAAAGGAAAAACTGTGCTTCCTTGAAAAAACGGAATGCAACCCGGATGCTTGTCCTTATGCCAAGGGCCATTTTGATCGGGTTGGAGATGCAGTTTATGATATTATCCACAAAGAGGCCGGAATCACCAGGGAAACGGTACTTCGCTATGCAGAGGAATACAAGGTATGCCCATTTGAATTCTGCCTGGATATCAGCAACTGGGTGGATTCCATTATCTGCGATTATAATTACGTATTCGACCCTAATGTCCGTTTGAAACGGTATTTTTCCGAAGGCATCACAGGAGATTACCTGTTTTTGACAGACGAGGCCCATAACCTTGTTCCAAGAGCCAGGGAAATGTACAGCGCAACGGTCTATAAGGAGGACTTTCTTCTTATTAAAAAGATTTTGAAATCCATGAGCCCAAAGCTTGTCCGGATGCTGGAGCGGTGCAACAAAGAGCTTCTGGAAATGAAACGGGAATGCGAGGAGTTTCAGATCCTGGAAGACATCCGGTTTTTTATGACCGGTATCATGACCCTTTTCGGTGAAATGGAGAAGTTTATGGAAACCGGTGAGGAATTTAAAGACCGGGACCTGGTTCTTGATTTCTATTTTAAACTGCGGGATCTTTTAAATATCTATGACCGTCTGGATGAGAATTACCGGATCTATACAGAGCTTTTGTCTGACGGACGTTTTATACTCAGGCTGTTTTGCGTAAATCCGGCGAAAAACTTAAAAGAATGTCTGGACAAGGGAAACAGTACCGTGTTCTTTTCTGCCACATTGCTCCCGGTGAGGTATTATAAGGAGCTTCTAAGCGGTGACCAGGAAGAATATGCAGTATATGCCCAGTCTCCCTTTGATCAGGAGAAACGTTTACTCCTTGTTGCTTCTGATGTCAGCAGCCGCTATACCAGAAGAAACCGCCGGGAATACCAGAAGGTAGTGGATTATATGCGAAGAATCGTGTCAGCCCGAAAAGGAAACTACATGGTGTTTCTGCCGTCATACCAGTATTTAAAGGCAGTAGAAGCGATTCTTGAGGAAACAGAAGGACTGGAACAGGAGTTTGCTTATATGTCCCAGGCATCTCACATGAGCGAACAGGAGAGGGAGGAGTTTTTAAAGGAATTTTCGGAGGACCGAAAGGATTCTTTTGTGGCCCTCTGCGTTATGGGAGGCGTATTTTCGGAAGGAATTGATTTAAAGGAAGGGCGTTTGATCGGAGCCATCATCGTTGGCACCGGACTTCCCATGGTCTGTACGGAGCAGGAGATCTTAAAGGGGTATTTCGATTCCAGGGAGCAGAACGGATTTGATTATGCTTACCAGTATCCGGGGATGAATAAGGTCATGCAGGCAGCAGGAAGGGTAATCCGTACCGTCCGGGATGAGGGAGTCATCGCATTGCTTGATGAGCGTTTTATAAAGCCAGACTATCAGGCCCTGTTTCCAAGGGAATGGGACGGGTATTATGAAGTGAAGCTAAAAAATGTAGATGAAGTGGTCCAGAATTTTTGGGCCGGGCGAAAGTAAAAGCTGCCGCCCAAAGGGGGCGGCAGTGGAAATCCAGTCATTACCGGTTAAAGCATATCCATAAACTGTTTGGAAGCTTGGGAAACGGGCAAGTTTTCATTGTAAGCTACGACCATCTGACGGGTAGGAAGCTTTTCTGAAAGCTTTACCTGGAATAAATCCCTGTCATTCTCAGGAATGCAGAAGTCCGGAACAAATGCGATCCCCAGGCCAATGCGGGCTAAGTCGATTAAAAGATCGTTGCTGCTCAGTTCGATCTCAGGGACCAGATCAAGCTGCTCCTTTTGGAACATGTGATGAAGGAACTCACTGGTCGTACTTTTTCTCTCCAGCATCAGAATAGGATAGGTCTGGAGAGTCCCAAGGCTTACGGTCTGTCCCTTCAAAGGAAAATATTCCTGATTGGCGACAAATACATCGGCGAATTCGTTGATGACCCGGGTATTCTGAGAGCTTAATAGCCCTGAGTTGGGATAATTGGTAATGATAAAATCCACCTGCCCGCTTTCCAGAAGATGAGCGCATTCAATGGAAGTCTGGTTGGTAACCTTGATGTGTACATTGGGGTAGGTTTTATGAAATTTATTTAAATATGGAACAAGGTAGTAGCGGCAAATGGTGTCGCTGGCACCGATCCGCAGCTGGCCGCCATTTAAGGTATTGGCCTCCAGCAGCTGGTTTTCTCCCTTTTGAATCAGATTAATGGCTGGTTCTATGTGCTTTAGGAGGATGTCTCCTTCCGGAGTAAGCTGCACCTTTTTCGTGCTCCGGATGAAAAGGGTCTGGTTCAGCTTTTTCTCCAGCACCTTGATGGACTGGCTGACTGCCGACTGGGAGATGAAAAGCTGTTTGGATGCCTCCGAGAAGCTTAAGGTGGTGGCAACGTGGTAAAAGACTTTATAAAGTTCATAATTAATATCCATTATTAGTCCTCCTTATAAACATATGGATATTCTATCATGGATCTGATTGGTTTGTAAAGGCGTTTGACAAATTTCCTGGGGTGCGGTATAGTACGGGCACAGGAGCCAGGATATGAAAAAGAGAAGGAGCGGTATAAAAGTATGCATGATGATTTTTATCAGATGTATCTGGAAGAGATGGGACATATCCCTCCCTGTACCAGGGGAGAGCAGGAAGACCTTTTAAAGGAAGCAGCACAGGGCAGGAAAGAAGCGAAAAAAAGGCTTGTAGAAGGAAACCTACGTGCTGCCCTGGAATATGCCGGGGAATATGACGGCAGGGGCGTTCTTATGACAGATCTGGTCCAGGAAGCCAATATGGCTCTCATGATGGCTGTGGAAGAGTATGTTAATTCAGAAGACAGACCGGAATTTGACAGCTTTAAAAACCGGAGAATCAAGGAAGCCCTTGATGCAGCTGTGGAGGAACAGCAGTCTGCAAAGCAGACAGAAGAAGAGCTGGCTGCCCGGGTGAATGTGCTTCAGCAGATATCACAGCTTCTTGCAGGGGAACTGGGACGGGAGGCAACGGTAGAAGAGCTGGCAGACAAAATGAAGATGACCGTGGAAGAAATAAAGGGAATTATGAAGATTGCAATGGATGCCATGAGCATGAATGCGGAAACCATGGATTTAGAAGCCCTGGCAGAAGTGGAAGGCATCGAGATCACAGGGGATGAAGAGGCTGATGATTACGATTACGAAGAATAAGAGACTGGGAGAGATGAGATGAAAATATATCTGATACGCCACGGACAAACTGACTGGAACATCCAGGGTAAAATCCAGGGGAGCCACGATATTCCTCTTAATGAAACGGGCCGAAGGCAGGCGGAGCTGCTGGCAAAGGGCATGGATTCACGCCCGGTTTTAAGGATCTTTTCCAGTACCTTAACTCGTGCCATGGAAACAGCCGAAAAGATCAGAAGCAGGCAAAAGGTGGAAATATGTTCCATGCCCCAGCTTATTGAAGTGGAATTTGGCAAATGGGAAGGCATGACGTGGGATGAGATCATGGAAGCGTATCCAGAGGAATATAAACGGTGGGCTTTATGTCCTGATGAAGCGTCTCCTCCAGGGGGGGAAAACCGGGACCAGGTTTTAAACCGCTGTGTGTGGGCGGTGAAGGAAATATTAAGAATCACCGGCGGCAGAGAGGATGTTGCTATTGTATCCCACGGCGCCACCATCGCCTATCTTGTCTCCTATATGATGCAAAATCATCCGGAGGTGGAAAGCATTATTGTAGAAAATGCAAGCATTACAACGGTTAATTACAGTCCGCTGACGGAAGATTTCATGCTGCTGGAGATGAACGATATTTCCCACATGGAGGAATAAAAAAAGCCCCTTTTAAAGAGGGGAAGAATAGAAGAAGCAAGGAAGCCTTTTGGCCTCCTTGCTTCTCTTGAACCAGTACTTAATCAAATAGTGTTTCTATGAGGATTTTCACCATGGAAGGGGTGGTGCGGATATAAAGCATATCCCTTCCAGCACAGCGCAGGGAGGTCTGCATAAGAACCTCCATTGGAGCGGAATCGTCAAAGATGCTGACCATGTTTGCACATGATTCCACAATGGAGTTAAGCTGCCCGGCCTTTTCAATGAACTTTTTAATGTGTTCTTCTTGAAGCTGCAGGCACACCTCCAGATAGGGACTTTGTTCCTCTTTCTTTAAGCGGGCGTTTTCAAATGAATATTTTTGGGATAAGTCCTTTAATTGCTGATGAAGATCCATAAATCTAGCACTCCTTTATTAAAAAAATCTTTTATTACTATAGTTCAAATTTTTCAAATTTTCAAGTATTTTTATAAAAAATGTCGAATTTTGTCAAATTGCGTCGAAGGGGAAGGAGACCAGATGAAACATAAGGCTGGCTAATGATTTTCTTCTGCCGATGGCATCAATTATATTAACTATACTGATTAATAACATAAGATATATTAATTTCTCTAATCTATATAACTTGTGGTATGATTAATACACGAGAATAACAGGGAAATTCCTGTCCTGATAAACCATGGGGAGTTTTTGCAAGGAGGAAAATATGAGTGTAAGAAGAGTGTATGTTGAGAAAAAAACGGCCTATGCCGTTAAGGCGATGGAATTAAGAGAAGAAATTGCAGGCTATCTTGGTATCAATACGGTGACCGGTGTGAGGGTGCTGATCCGCTATGATGTGGAGGCCCTGTCCGACGAAGTTTATGGATTGGCTCTTACCGCTGTATTTTCAGAGCCTCCCGTGGATGAGGTTTATGAAGAGGCTTTCCCAAAAGAGGAAGGGGATGTGTTTTTTACCGTAGAGTACTTACCGGGCCAGTTTGACCAGCGGGCTGATTCCGCAGAGCAGTGCGTAAAGCTGTTAAAAGAAGATGAAGAGCCTGTGATCCGGTCCGCAACCACCTATGTGATTTCCGGCGTACTTACAGATGCCCAGATTGCCGACATCAAATCCTACTGCATCAACCCCGTGGATTCCAGAGAAGCAGAGGAAAGAAAGCCGGAGACGCTTGCCGCAATGTTTGATACTCCTTTAGATGTGATTATGTTTGATGGTTTTACGGATCTTACAGAAGATGCATTAATGGAACTATATGAGTCCTTAAATCTGGCAATGACCTTTAAGGATTTTCTTCATATCCGGAATTACTATAAAAAGGAAGAACAAAGAGACCCGTCAATGACAGAGATAAGGGTCCTTGATACCTATTGGTCGGATCACTGCCGCCACACTACTTTCCAGACGGAATTAAGGGATGTGACATTTCGTTCGGGAGATTACCGCAAACCCATTGAGGATACCTACAGACAGTACCTGGCAGACCGGGAGGTGGTCTTAAAGGGAAAAGACGGTAAGTTTGCGTGTCTTATGGATCTTGCTCTCCTGGCGATGAAGAAGCTACGCATGGAGGGAAAAGTGGAGGATTTGGAAGTATCCGATGAGATCAACGCCTGCAGCATCGTGGTCCCGGTCCTGATTGACGGTGTAGAAGAGGAATGGCTGGTGAATTTCAAAAATGAAACCCACAATCATCCTACGGAGATCGAGCCCTTTGGCGGTGCGGCAACCTGCCTTGGAGGAGCGATCCGTGACCCCCTTTCCGGCCGCACTTACGTATATCAGGCTATGCGGGTAACAGGAGCAGCTGACCCAACAAAGCCATTGAGCGAAACATTAAAGGGAAAACTTCCTCAGAGAAAGATCGTGACAGGAGCTGCAGACGGCTACAGTTCCTACGGAAACCAGATCGGACTGGCAACCGGATATGTAAAGGAGATTTACCATCCGGATTATGTGGCAAAGAGAATGGAAATAGGCGCCGTCATAGGTGCTGCCCCAAGAAAAAATGTCATCCGGGAGACTTCAGATCCGGGAGATTTGATCATTCTCCTTGGGGGCCGTACCGGACGGGACGGCTGCGGCGGAGCCACCGGCTCCTCCAAGGTCCATACGGAAGCCTCCATTGAGACTTGCGGAGCAGAGGTCCAGAAGGGGAACGCGCCTACAGAACGAAAGATACAGCGTTTGTTCCGAAGAGAAGAAGTGAGCAGGCTCATTAAGAAATGCAATGATTTTGGTGCGGGAGGAGTGTCGGTTGCCATAGGAGAACTGGCAGACGGCCTGCTGATCGATTTAGATAAGGTTCCGAAGAAATACGCAGGACTGGATGGTACGGAGATTGCCATTTCTGAGTCTCAGGAACGCATGGCGGTTGTGGTTGATCCAAAAGATGCAGACCGGTTCCTGGCCTATGCGGCAGAGGAAAACTTAGAGGCATTAGTAGTCGCAGAGGTAAGGTCAGAGCCAAGGCTTGTGATGAATTGGAGAGGAAAGGCCATTGTAGACATCAGCCGGGCTTTCCTGGATACTAACGGAGCCCATCAGGAAGCCTCGGTTGTTGTGGAAGTCCCTGACAGAGAACCAGGCGCATTTATGAGACAGGAGATCGCAGATGTCAGGGAAGCCTGGCTGAAGCTGCTTTCTGACTTAAATGTCTGCTCTCAGAAAGGTCTTGTGGAAATGTTTGACGGTTCCATAGGGGCGGGAAGCGTGTTCATGCCCTATGGGGGCAGGTACCAGCTGACAGAGACTCAGACCATGGTGGCAAAGCTTCCGGTGCTTCATGGAAAGACGGATACCGTAACTATGATGAGCTGCGGCTTTGATCCTTATCTGTCAAACTGGAGCCCCTATCATGGCGCAGTATATGCGGTATTGTCCTCTGTTGCAAAAATCGTGGCATCAGGCGGCGATTACAGAAGAATCCGCTTTACCTTCCAGGAATATTTCCGCAGGATGACTGATGATCCGGCGCGTTGGAGCCAGCCCTTTTCCGCCCTCCTTGGGGCATACAGCGCCCAGATTGGATTTGGGCTTCCTTCCATCGGAGGAAAAGACAGTATGTCAGGCACCTTTCGTGACATTGATGTGCCGCCCACCCTTGTTTCCTTTGCTGTGGATGTTGCAGAAGGGAAGCATGTCATTACGCCGGAATTTAAGAAGGCGGGAAGCAAGATCGTGGTATTCCGGATTGTAAAGGATTCCTATGATCTTCCGGTATACAGCCAGGTCATGAAAGGCTATGAAGCGTTGTTTGAAGATATCTGCGCAGGGCGCATCCTATCCGCCTATGCCGTAGAGAGCCACGGGATCTGTGAGGCGGTCAGCAAGATGGCCTTTGGAAACCGAATGGGCATAAGGATCAGTAATAACGTAGACCCAGGTGAATTCTTTAAGGCCGGCTGGGGAGATGTGATATGTGAAGTTCCGGAAGAAAGGCTTGAGGAACTGACTGTCTCCTATACTGTCATCGGTGAAGTCACTGATGGGGGCGTGTTTGAATACGGCGGCACAGCCATTGCCATAGATGAGGCGCTGAACGCATGGACTAAACCACTGGAAGATGTATTCCCAACGGTGTCAGGGGCAGAAAAGACTCCTGTTTCAGAGCGGCTTTATGATACAAAGGATATTTATGTCTGCAGGAATAAGGTAGCAAAGCCTAATGTATTTATTCCGGTGTTTCCTGGTACAAACTGTGAATACGACAGTGAAAGAGCTTTTAATAGAGCAGGAGCCAATGTGGTGACAAAGGTGTTTCGGAATTTAACGGCCCAGGATATCAGGGAATCGGTGGAAGTCTACCGCAGGGAAATATCCAAAGCCCAGATCGTCATGTTTCCCGGAGGATTTTCCGCAGGCGACGAACCGGATGGCTCTGCCAAGTTCTTTGCCAACCTATTCCGGAATCAGGTGATCAAGGAGGAAATCGGGAAGCTGTTAAATGAAAGGGATGGCCTGATGTTAGGAATCTGCAATGGCTTTCAGGCTTTAATAAAGCTAGGGCTTGTGCCGGAAGGAATGATCACAGAGCAAAGGGAAGATTCCCCTACGCTGGCGATGAATACCATTGGCCGCCATGTTTCCAAGATGGTTTATACAAAGGTGGTGACGAATAAGTCACCGTGGCTTTCAGGGGCAGAATTAGGAGGCGTTTACTGCAATCCGGCTTCTCATGGAGAAGGACGGTTCATTGCAGGGGAGGAATGGATCAAGCGTCTGTTTGACAATGGACAGGTAGCTACTCAGTATGTGGATGACAAGGGATGCCCTACCATGGATGAGTGCTGGAATCCTAACGGATCTTTCATGGCGGTTGAGGGCATTACAAGCCCTGACGGGCGGATCCTGGGCAAGATGGCTCATTCCGAACGACGCGGCGAATCGGTGGCCATGAACATTTACGGTGAGCAGGATATGAAGATTTTTGAATCCGGTGTGAAATATTTCCAGTGAGCTTAGGCAGTTCCCTGTATGTAGAAATCATTCATAAAAATATAGTAATACAAAGCAAAAAGCGTTTCTTCTGCGGATGGCATCCGGGGAAGAAACGCTTTTTGTTTTTAGCCGGTTAAAATCGTAACGTTTTTTAACGGCCGAAAGATGTATTCTCGCTTGACAATCCATAAATTTAAGCCTATGATTCATCAGGTGTATTTTTATATAGTATTGAGATCATTGGCATTACTAAAATTAAGGAAAGAGGATTATGTATCAGAGAGGACATACGGATATGCATTCAAAGAGAAAGATAAAAAATATATTGTTGGGAAATACATTGAGAAGCAATGATCTGGAAGGCGAAAAGATGGGGATCCTTTGGGGAGTTCCCATTATGTCAAGTGATGCGGTTTCCTCAGTGGCGTATGCAATTGAAGAAATGCTGCTGGTTCTGGCTCCGGTTCTGGGACTGTCGGCGGTTCATTACCTTGGATATATTACATTACCGATCATACTGCTGTTTTTAGTTTTAGCTTTTTCCTATTCGCAGATTATTGCTAACTACCCTAATGGCGGAGGCGCCTATATCGTATCTTCTGAAAATATTGGAAGAGGCTCATCAATGGTAGCCGCCTCAGCCCTGATTATTGATTATGTAATGACGGTAGCAGTCAGCCTTTCTGCTGCAACGGCAGCCCTCATTTCCGCTTTTCCGGAATTTGCAGATTACCGCTTGTTGTTTGCCCTGCTTTTTCTATGTACCATTACACTCCTTAATTTAAGGGGAATGAAGGAGTCTTCCAAGCTATTCGGAGCTCCTACTTATGTTTTTATCATTATTATGCTGGTACTTATTACAACCGGATTTGTAAGGCTGATAACGGGGAATTTACCGCCAGTCCATTATTCAGAAACGATTCAGCCTGTTGCAGGCGGAGCCGGAACGATCTCACTGTTCCTGCTGCTCAGAGCCTTTTCTTCCGGATGTTCGGCCCTCACTGGAGTGGAAGCCGTGAGCAATGCGGTTCCAAGCTTTCGTGAACCGTCACAGCGGAACGCCAAACGTGTACTTTTTATTCTGGTAGGGATCATTATCACCATTCTCGGAGGTTCGGTGCTGCTGGTTACTTCTTTAAATATCATTCCTTTAGAGGGAAAGACGGTGATCTCCCAGCTTGGCATGGCAGTGTTTGGACCAGGGCCAATGTTTTATATTCTACAGTTTGCAACCTCCCTTATTTTGTTGTTGGCTGCAAATACTGCATATAACGGTCTGCCTACGTTGCTGGCGATCCTCGCGGAGGATGGATTTGTGCCCCGTCAATTCATGCACCGCGGGACCAGGCTCAGCTTTTCCAATGGAATTATGTTCATCTTTTTTGCAGTAGCATTTTTGCTGATTGTATTTAAAGCAGAGACCCATTATCTGATCCCCTTTTATGCCATCGGAGTTTTCTTGTCATTTACCTTGTCCCAGTATGGAATGCTGGCCAGATGGATCCGGGTGAAAGGAAATGGCTATTGGTATAAAATGTGTATAAACGGCCTTGGTGCAATTATGACGGCTACGGGAACAGTCATTGTATTTGTGACTAAATTTTCACAAGGTGCCTGGGCGCTTGCCATTCTCATACCGGTTCTTGTTTATATTATGCACCGTATTGAAACTCACTATCAGTTTGTCGGCCGGCAGCTGGTAGTAAACGACTTTATGTCCCATTATCACAAAAGCACCAGTCATGACACCAATCTTTGCATTGTACTGACTGGAGGAATTAACCGGTCCGTGCTGAAAGCGTTAAATTATGCAAATTTAATCACTACCAATGTGGTTGCTCTGCACATAGCTACAGATGAGAAACAAAGTCAGCAGCTTCAGAAAAAATGGAGGGAAACAGGAATTGATATACCTCTTGAGGTCATCATGTCTCCTTACCGGGAGCTTATTGAACCGGTGGAAGAGTATATCAGCAAAAAAGAAGCCGATCTGCTTCCGGGAGAAATGATCACAGTGGTTATGTCCCGTTTTATGGAAGAGAGCTGGTTTGCCAATATTCTTCATAACCAGACCACTTATTTCATAATTCAGAGGCTGAGAAAGCACAGAAATGTTTCTATGGTTCTGGTCCCATATATTTACAGTACGGCATTTAAGCCTGCTCCAAAGCAGATAGACGAAAATACGGAAAAAGGAAGGGCATAAAGAACATAAAGAACATAAAGAACATGCAGTAAAGCCTTTATGCCTGAATCGGCAGATACACTTCAATGTAATTGATAGGTGTATCTGCCATTTTTTCCTGATTTTCTTTTGCGGTATCCTTAAAGGCGCAGCTTAATAAGTGCCCGCTGTAGGCAACTCCGAGAGGAGAATATCCTTTTTGTCTTGCCCAGTCAGCCGCGTCTAAAACGGCCTGTGATACTAAAACAGGGCTTTCTGATTCAACCACGGTATATACACAGCGTTCCTGCTTTAGTAAGGGATAGCCGTTTAATGCCTGTTTTAATTTCATAATGGAAGCAGTATCCTCAGCGATCATGAAGAATTCGTTTATCTGGTTCGCCTGGTTCTCCTCTATCCCATATTCCTGGCAGATATAGCATAAATCAGAGATACCTTCTTGATTGATGAAGTGATTATCCGGCATCTGGTAATGGGGAGGCATGGGCCTTTGGTCATAACGGTTTAAATATTTTTCTACGTTTTTATAGTGTTTCTGCAAATGAGTCAGATGGATGAGGGATTGCCGGTGCTTTTCCATCTGTTGTTTTTCTTCAGTAATTTTTTCCTGAATCATGGAGCAGTAGGAAGGAAAGGAGCTTTTATACAGGATACGGCCGATATCCTCGATACTGAAGTTTAGTCTGCGGTAAAACATGATGCTTGAAAGTTTTTTAATATCTTCATATGTATAGGTTCGGTAACCATTTTTTTGCTTTTCCGGTTGTATGATTCCCTTTTTTTCATAAAAGCGAAGGGTATCACGGCTTAGACCTAAACGGTCGGAAACTTCTCCAATGGTGTATTTTTTCATTTTGATTCCTCTTTACAGTCCGCATTTCAAACGGGTCAAAACTTGCTTACGTAGATAGTTTACCATAAAAACACGTATTTTCAGCTTTACGGTTTTCTTTCTATGCTTACGAATTATTAACGGAAAGAAGTTTGAAATCGTAAAAAACTATGTTATGATAGAAGCAGAAATAAAGCTTGTACTTACAAAAGAAGCTTGAGAAGGGGGTATTTTTACATGGGAGAAGGTAAGAAGAAAATGGTTAAATGCCTGGTATGCGGTGCCGTATTTGAGGAGGGAAATGAGGTTTGTCCGGTATGCGGTGTAGGACCGGAAAATTTTGTCCCTTATGAGGAGGAAGAAAGGAATTACCATAAAAACACGGAGGAGTTATACCTCATACTTGGTAATGGTGCGGCTGGTGTCAGTGCGGCTGAGGCGATTCGTGAAAGAAATTCCACCTGTTCCATTGTCATGGTAACGAAAGAGGACTGCCTGCCTTATTCTAGGCCTATGCTGACGAAATCCGTGATGGGAAAGGATGAAAGAGAAGAATTACTTCTTCATGATCCGGCATGGTACGAAGAGAAACGAATCTTAAACCTTACGGGAAAACAGGCGGAGAAGATCGATACCAGGGAAAAGGAAGTCACCTTTGATGATGGAATCCGGCTTAAATACGACAAATGCATCTATGCATTGGGATCGGAATGCTTCATTCCTCCGATACCTGGAAGCGAAAAAAATGAAGTGGTCGCCATACGCCGGCTTTCTGATATAGAGAAGCTTAATTCCCTCCTTTCCGATTCAAAGCGGGCCGTGGTCATTGGCGGCGGCGTGCTGGGGCTGGAGGCAGCCTGGGAATTAAAAAGGACAGGTCTTTTTGTGACGATATTGGAGCAGGGCGACCAGCTCATGAAGCGCCAGCTTGATGAGGAAGCCGGTGAGTTTTTAAGATCCATTATACTGGAAAAGGGGATCGATGTGAAATTCCAGGCAGTTACCCAGGAGATAGAAGGGGAAGAGAAGGTGACCGGTGTCCGCCTTAAGGATGGTACAGTTCTGCCGGCAGATCTGGTGGTCATATCCGCAGGAGTCCGGGCCAATGTATCTCTGGCAGAAGAAGCGGGGGCTAAATCCGGACGGGCAGTAATCGTTAATGAGCATATGGAAACCACGGTACCTGGCATATATGCGTGCGGGGATTGTGCGGAATATGAAGGAATCAATTATGCTATCTGGCCTCAGGCCGTGGAGATGGGTAAGGCAGCAGGAGCTAATGCCGCCGGAGAAAGGATTACCTATAAAACCGTGACAGCAGCTCTCACATTTAATGGCATGGATACTTCCTTATTTGCGGTGGGTGACCCGGGCAAGGACCCTGGAAGAACCTATGAGGTGCGCCGGGAAGAGGATGGAGATAAGAAGCTTTACAAGGTGTATTACTCTGTAGAAGGAAAGCTGACGGGCGCCATACTCATTGGCGATACGTCAGATATGGGAAGAATCCTGGAAGAGATTGAATAAAGGATTAATAAAGAGGTGCAAAGGTCTTTTGGGAGACTTTTGCACCTCTTTGATGTTATTCCACAGAGATATGATATTTTTCCAGCCAGTAGTTGATCTGAAGGATATAGGCGAGCATCTGGGGACCAGCCATGAGCTGTCCGTACCAGGGTTTTCCGTAATCTGAAGGACTGGCCAGGAGTTTTTCCAGTTTCTTTTCGTCTAAAAATTCCATAACCGGAGCGGAACCGCCAGCTATCATTTCCTCTACCCGTCTGGCTAAAAGCGTCTCGTAATTGGTATCATAGGTTTTGGGATACGGAGATTTCCTGCGGAACAGGATCTCATCAGGCAGAAGCCCCCTTCCGGACTGGCGAAGGAGACTTTTTACCACCCCATCCCTTGTTTTCATATCCCAGGGGACATTCCACACGTACTCGATGATCCGGTGGTCTGCAAATGGTACCCTGGCTTCGAGGCCGGAATACATGCTGCCACGATCCATCCGGTTTAATAAGGTCTGCATAAACCAGCGGAGGTTCAGATAAGAAATCTCTCTTCTTCTTGCTTCTTTTGGATTATCCTCAGAAAGGACGGGAGTTTCCGCCACAGACTTTTCGTAAGCTTCCATAACATACTCATCCATTTTAAGATAATCCAGAAATTCATCCTTTAAGAT
The DNA here is from genome assembly GCF_900105215.1 of Lacrimispora sphenoides. NCBI lineage: Bacteria > Bacillati > Bacillota > Clostridia > Lachnospirales > Lachnospiraceae > Lacrimispora > Lacrimispora sphenoides. The sequence goes on from NZ_FOIP01000002.1 coordinate 499,094, forward strand.
GGCTTTGCGCGTTCCTAAGTCCATGGTCCAGGGGAAAGTCTGAGCTTTAAAGCATTCTTCCTTATGAAACCAGGGGTATCCTCCGAATATTTCATCTGCACACTCCCCTGTTAAAGCCACCTTATTAAACTGTTTGACCATGGAGCAGAAGTGGAGAAGGGAGGAGTCAATGTCTCCCATGGCCGGAAGGTCATGAGCAAGGACAGAGTCATAAAGCCGGTCTGCCTGGGTGCCATTGTCACATTCCAGATAATGATGGTCGGAATCTAAAAATTTAACCATTTGGTCCACAAAGGGGCGGTCCTGCGAGGGCTGGAAGGTGCTGGCTTTAAAGAATTTATCATTGTTGATGAAATCAAAGGAAAAGGTAGTAAGCTGTTTGCCCTGTTTTTTCAGTTCTGCAGCACAGACTGCCGAAACCAGGCTGGAATCCACCCCTCCTGACAAAAATGTGCAGATAGGAACGTCGGAAACCATCTGCCGGCGGATGGAATCCTGAACCAGGAAGGAGGTTTTTTCAATGGTTTCCTCATAGCTGTCCTCGTGGGGCCTGCTTTCCAGCTTCCAATAGCATTTTAAGTGGAAGCCGTCTTTAGAACAGAGAAGCATGTGGCCCGGGAGGATTTCATTGATTCCTTTAAAAACTCCGCAGCCGGAGGTATGAGCCGGTCCCAGAGAGAAAACCTCGTTTAAGCCTTTCCGGTCTAAAACAGGACGTACGCCCGGATATGCAAAGATTCCTTTGAGCTCCGAAGCAAAGATAATTTCTCCCTCCCGTATGGTGTAATAGAGAGGCTTTATGCCGGAACGGTCCCGGCAAAGGCATAAGCGTTCCCGGAATGGGTCCATGATGGCAAAGGCAAATATACCGTTTAACTGTTTCGCAAAATCAGGCCCATATTCCATATATCCGGTTAAAATCACTTCTGTATCAGAGGTGGTGGAAAAGGAATGGCCCCGCTCCTCTAAGTCCCGGCGAAGCTCCTTGGTATTGTAAATTTCTCCATTGTACACAATCCCAAATGTTTTACCCTCCTCGGTTTTTGTTATGGGCTGGCGGCCGGTTGTTAAGTCGATGACAGATAAACGGGCATGAGACATACCTCCCTGAGGAAAGAGCCAGATCCCTGAATCGTCAGGTCCCCGGTGTTTTTGGGTTTCTGACATCTGTTCCAGGATGTTCTCATAATAGGCTTTATCTTTCTGGTAATCGTGATCTGGATTGTAAAAACCAGCAATTCCACACATGGAAATCCCTCCTTAAAGCTGGATTATCTATAAAAGGAAACAGGCAGCAATAAAAGTAGCAAGAAAACCGATCATAACCGGAGGAAGATTTTTTCTGGCAAGCTCCAGGGGATTAACACTGCAGATGGCTGCAACGGGGATAAGTCCCCAGGGGACGATGGTACCTCCGCCGACGAAAATTGCGGCAATCTGTCCCAGGGTAGCCAGAATAGGAACCGAAGCTCCCACTGCCGTCCCAAAGGTATGGGCCAGGGAACCGGTAAGGGGCAGCCCGGAAAAACCAGAACCGTCTAAGCCAGTCAAGCCTCCGATCACCAGCTGGAAAAATGCAGCCATATATTTGTTGAGAGGAACGTTGTGAGCCAGCCAGATGGCCCAGTCGTTCATAATTCCCCTTTGGAACTGCTCCCCCATGATAGAGGAGATTCCTTCTCCTCCTAAAAAGAAAAAGGCCCCGATGATGATGACGGGAGCAAAGATCCGTATGGCAAAAAGAAAGCCTTCCGTAACATAAGATGTTACTTTTTCCAGAGAATGCCTGCCAAAGCCTAAAATCGCTCCAATGCACATAACTAAGACGGCTGTGCCGGAAACCATGCTGGTGGCGTCTCCACCCTTTAAATTAAAAGCCAGCATAAGAAAGATGTCGGCCAGGAAAAGAAGAGGGGTCAGGATCGCCATTATAACCGCGGCAATCCCGATATCATGGTGTTCTTCGGCATTCTGGATATGGACTTCCTGACAGCAGGCAGCGATTTCGCTCCTGTTTAACAGATATGCGGAAACCACGGTAACAATGCCCATTACCAAAAACAAAGGCCGCCCCTTGATCAGGATCTGGTCGGTGGTAATGGAGGCTGCTGCCGCTGAAATGGACGGAGCGCCCTGGATGACGAAATCGTAGCTTAAAGCAATTCCATGGCCGAATAAGTTCATGGCCATGGCAGCTGCCAGAGGATCCAGACCGGCTTTGACTGCAAATGGCAGCATGATCGCTCCCACCAGAGCCACGGAGGGAGAAGGCCAGAGAAAGAGGGAAAATACCAGCATGGTACATCCAAGGATCCACCAGGTAAAGGTGGGAGTTTTCATGACCTTTGACATGGGAATCATCATCAGATAGTCGCTTCCTAAGTCTTTTAAGCATTTGGACAGGGCTGTGACCAGGGCAATGGTGGCGATGATATCCATAAACTCCCTGGAAGCATACAAGATGGCGTTGAATACAGTCATGATGCCTCCGGTCAGGGACTTAAGGCCTACAAGGCCAAGGAGGAAGAGAAAAAGGATACAGACCAGGGGCGTATCCTTTCGTAGAACCATGACAGTCAGAATCACAATGACGCCGATGAGATAAATATAGTGCGTAGGTGTGAGCACCAGATAAGGATCAAACATAGGAACCACTCCTGTGATAAGAATATATTCTATACTATGATAGAGAGGAAAGGACAGTGTGATTTTTTTCAGGCAGAACTTGAAATTTTCCTGTCAGCCTTTTATACTGAGTTTTATAAAGGAGAGGCCTATGCAGATAACATCGGTACATATTAAAAATTTTAAATCTATACGGGATATGGAAATTCAAAATGTGGAAAATGCCCTGATACTGGTGGGGAAGAACAATACGGGAAAAACAGGTGTCTTAGATGCCATACGCGCAGCTGCAGGTGCCTACGAAGTTACGGAAGAGGATTTTAACGAGAAGAAGCAGAATATAGAGATCACCATGACCCTGGCAATTACGCAGGAGGATCTGGTTTCCTTTCATAGGGGAGGGGTGGTGAGCCAGTATAAGCGGTTTGATGCATGGCTCCACGATTTTGTAACAAAGCTGCCTTCCTACCGGGAAGGAAGCCTGACCTTCACCTATCAGGTAAACTGGAACGGGGTCGTCCGGTTTAAGGATGGATACCGGAAGAATAACCGGTATATCAGGGAGATTTTTCCCAGGCTTTATTACATTGACTCGGAACGGGATTTAAACCAGTTTCAGAATGATCTGCTGCTTTTCCAGGAGGATGACCAGCTCTCAAAGCTAAGGACCCACGTGTGCATGTTTGACAGCGCCAGGGAATGCAACCAGTGCTTTAAATGCATCGGACTGATTAACCAGAAGAAGCCGGAGGAACTGCAGATCTATGAGACGGCTAAGCTGCTGGAATATAAGATGTATCAGCTAAACCTAAATAATTTTGCTGAAAAGGTCAATGACAATTACAGAAAAAACGGCGGCTATGAGGAAATCCATTTTTCCTTAAACTGCAATCCTTGTGAATTGTTTAAAGTAACAGCGGAGACTTATCATGTGGAAAGAGGAAAACTAAGCCCTATAAACAACTTGAGCAATGGTATGAAAAGCCTTTACATGCTGTCTCTTTTGGAGACTTATACAGAGGATGAAAAACGGATTCCCAGCATTGTCATCGTAGAGGACCCTGAGATTTTCCTTCATCCCCAGCTTCAGAAAATATCCAGTGAGATCCTTTACCGGTTATCCAAGAAGAATCAGGTGATATTTACTACTCATTCACCCAGTATGCTGTTTAATTTTACCAGACGCCAGATCAGGCAGGTGGTGCTGGAGCGTGACGGTTATTCTATTGTCAGGGACAGAACTGATATAGATGCTATTCTGGACGATTTGGGCTATGGAGCCAACGATCTTCTTGGGGTCAGCTTTGTGTTTATTGTGGAGGGGAAGCAGGATAAGAGCCGTCTGCCGCTGCTGTTGGAAAAATATTATTCGGAAATCTATGATAAGGAGGGAAACTTATCCCGAATCTCCATTATCACAACCAACAGCTGTACCAATATTAAGACGTATGCAAATTTAAAGTATATGAACCAGGTTTATTTAAGGGATCAGTTTCTGATGATCCGGGATGGAGACGGAAAGAACCCTGAGGAACTGGCAGGCCAACTTTGCCGGTATTATGATGAACGCAGTCTGGAGGATATCGACAAGCTTCCAAAGGTCACCAGAAAAAATGTGCTTATATTAAAGTACTATTCTTTTGAAAATTATTTCCTGAATCCCAAAATCATGGCAAAGCTTGGAGTGGTGGAAGATGAAGATGCATTTTACCGGACGCTGTTTGATAAATGGAAGGAATACCTTTACCGGTTAAAGAGCGGAAAACAGTTTGTGGAGGCAGTAGGGAAGGATATGGAATCTCCGGAAGATTTAAAGACCCATATGGAGGAATTTAAGATTTATATGCGGGGACATAACCTGTATGATATTTTTTACGGGCCATATAAAAAGCAGGAAGGGGAGCTGTTAAAACAATACATTGATCTGGCTCCCCGGGAAGATTTTAGCGATATTTTAGATGCGATTGATAAGTTCGTTTACTTTGAAAGCAGAAAGGCTTAGGGAAGAGTCTATATTTCGGGATCGATTTCCCAGTCTCTGAAATAGTATTTCATATCCCGCTCGCCGATTTCTCTTATAACTCGGCATGGGCTTCCATAGGCTACCACGTTGGCGGGGATATCCTTGGTCACAACACTTCCGGCTCCGATTACGCTGTTTTCACCGATCCGGACGCCTGGAAGGATGATGGCTCCGGCTCCGATCCATACGTTGTCCTCAATGGTAACGGGGACGTTAAACTGGATCTGCCTTTTTCGGATGTCGGGGCGGATGGGATGAGCGGCTGTGTCTACCACAACGTTTGGGCCGAACATGACGTTATTTCCTATATAGATATCGGCGTCATCTACAAGGGTTAAATTAAAGTTTACATATACGTCATTGCCCATGTGTACGTGACTTCCCCAGTTGGCGTGAAGCGGGGGTTCTATGTAGCAGTTTTTTCCGATTTCGGCAAAAAGCTTCTTTAAAATTTCCTGCCGCTTTTCGCCTTCGGATGGGCGGGTCTGGTTGAAGTCATAGAGGATTTCCAGATAGCTGGTTTGTTCCGCGATCAGGGCATCATCAACACAATTATAGAGTTTTCCGCTTCTCATTTTTTCTTTTAAATCCATGAAAACCTCCTTGGTAATGGGGCTGTCGGGCAGACAGCCTCTTTTTTTCTTTATTATACCTTGTTGATCTTTAAATGTCTATGTGATCAGATGATTGGCGGTGGGCAACGGTATATATATGGCTGTTGGGTTAAATGTGCCATTAGTCCGCAGTGCAGCTCGCGAAACCTGCGGTTTCGTTCGCTCACGGGCATTCGCCCTATGAAATAGGCCATGAGAAGATTTTCTTATGTGCAAGCACAACGAAAATCTTTTCATGGCCTATTTCGCACTGCTCATTGCAAAAGTGCAAGAAAGTGCTACTACTTGGACAAATAAGCGCACGCTTTTTTCAGGCATGTATATTATAATCAGAATAGAGATCTTTCGAGGAGGTATTAGGATGAAGTATTTGATTGGAATTGATGTGGGGACATCGGCAACAAAGACCGTCCTGTTCGATGAAACGGGCGGTGTGATTGCTTCTGCATCCAGGGAATATCCCCTTTATCAGCCTAAGAATGGCTGGGCGGAGCAGAAGCCGGAAGACTGGAGAGATGCGGTTCTTGATACCCTTTCCCAGGTCATGACGGAGTCAGGAGTTTTAAAAGAGGATGTGAAAGGAATCGGTATCTCAGGCCAGATGCACGGACTTGTGATGCTTGATGAAAAGAATGAGGTGATACGCCCTTCTATTATCTGGTGCGATCAGAGAACCGCAGCCGAAGTGGAAGACATGCTTTCGATTATGCCAAAAGAGCGCTGGATCGAGATCACTGCGAATCCGCCTCTTACCGGCTGGACGGCAGCCAAGATTTTATGGGTAAGGAAGAATGAACCGGAGAACTATAATCGGTGCAGGCACATCCTTCTTCCCAAGGATTATATCCGTTACATATTGACCGGAGTTTTCGCTACTGAGGTTTCCGATGCCAGCGGAATGCAGCTTTTAGATGTTCCTGGAAGATGCTGGTCCGAGGAAGTTTTAAATAAGCTAGATATTAATCCAAAGCTTTTGGGAGAAGTTTTTGAATCCTGTGAAGTAACGGGAACACTCCTTCCTGAAATTGCAGAGAGAACCGGACTTTCGGAGGAGACAAAGGTCGTGGGAGGTGCCGGAGATAATGCGGCAGCTGCAGTCGGAACAGGGGTTGTGAAGGATGGAACGGCCTTTACCACCATAGGAACTTCCGGGGTTGTGTTTGCTCACAGCAGCCAGGTTACCATTGACCCGAAAGGAAGAGTCCATACCTGCTGCTGTGCAGTACCGGGAGCATGGCATGTCATGGGAGTGACCCAGGGGGCGGGGCTGTCCTTAAAGTGGTTTAAGGATAATTTCTGCCAGGACTATGTGGAAGAAGCAAAAAAACAGGGGATTGATGTTTACGATCTCATCAACCGGGACGTGAGCCAGGTGGAAGCAGGAAGTGATAAGCTTATTTACCTTCCATATTTAATGGGGGAGAGAACTCCTCATCTGGACCCGGACTGCCGGGGAGTATTTTTTGGACTTTCTGCCATCCATACGAGAAAGCATATGCTGCGGGCCGTAATGGAAGGAGTTTCTTATTCTCTCAGCGACTGCAATGATATCCTCAATGAAATGGGGATCCGAGTAGGAGAGATGATGGCATGCGGCGGCGGCGGAAAGAGCCCGGTATGGCGTCAGATGCTGGCGGATATGTATGACTGTCATGTAAAGACCGTGGCTCAGACAGAAGGACCGGCTCTGGGAGCCGCTATTCTGGCAGGCGTCGGGTGCGGTATTTTTGAGAGCGTGGAAGCTGCCTGTGATGTCCTGATCTCTGCGGATAAGACTACGGGACCGGAGGAAAACCAGGCCGGCCTTTATAAGAAATACCATCAGTTATATAAAGAACTGTATGAGGATCTAAAGGGCAGCTATAAGAAACTTGCAGCTTTGTAATTTAAGACAAAGGAAAACAGGAGGGTGAAGATATGCGTTTTTTTATTGATACGGCAAATGTAGAAGAAATCAGATCGGCCAATGAAATGGGGATTATCTGCGGAGTTACCACAAATCCTTCCCTGATTGCAAAGGAAGGGTGTGATTTTAAGCAGGTGATCGGGGAAATCGCATCTATTGTTGACGGACCGATCAGCGGAGAAGTAAAGGCCACCACGACTGATGCGGAAGGCATGATAAAGGAAGGCCGGGAAATCGCGGCGATCCATCCGAACATGGTCGTGAAGATTCCCATGACGGCAGAAGGCTTAAAGGCAGTAAAAGTACTGAACGCAGAAAATATCCCAACCAACGTTACCCTGGTGTTTTCCGCTGCCCAGGCGCTTTTGGCAGCAAGAGCGGGTGCCGCCTATGTTTCCCCATTTTTGGGGCGTTTGGACGATATCTCCATGCCGGGAATCAATCTTATTGAAGATATTATGGAGATATTCCAGATACATGGGATCGAGACGGAGATCATTGCAGCCAGCGTGCGCAATCCGATTCATGTGATCGATTGTGCCAGAGCAGGAGCAGATATTGCAACGGTGCCGTATAAGGTTCTGGTTCAGATGACACACCACCCGCTCACAGACCAGGGCATTGAAAAATTTAAAAAGGATTATCTGGCTGTATTCGGAGAATAGAAAAGGAGAGGTAAAACCATGGGATTAACTATCAAACCAGTGACAGATCCTGCCTTTCAGACTTATGGGAAAGTGGTTACAGGATATGATGCAGGGGAACTGTTGGAAAAGATGAAGGAGACGCCCCTTCCGGAAGATGTGGTTTATGTTCCTTCGGTAGTAGAATTAGAGGAGTTGGCGGTTTCTAAGGAGATGGAAAAGAATCTCTACGGCCAGCTGCCCATTCAGGTAGGTTACTGCAACGGCCACAATAAGAAGCTGAATGCGGTGGAATACCACAGAAGTTCAGAGATCAATATTGCTGTGACGGATCTGATCCTGATTTTAGGAAGGCAGCAGGATATTACCCCTGATTATACATACGATTCAGGTAAGATGGAAGCATTCCTCGTACCGGCAGGAACTGTGATCGAGGTTTATGCAACGACCCTTCATTATGCGCCATGCCATGCGGAGGAAGGCGGTTTCCGATGTGTTGTGATCCTGCCAAAGGATACCAATACTGACTTAGAGCTGGTAGGAGAAGCAGTGAATGAAGAAGACAGACTGCTGTTTGCTAAGAACAAATGGCTCATTGGGCACAAAGAGGGCGGACTTCCGGAACATGCTTATATTGGAATATCAGGAGAAAATCTGTCTATTTGACAAATGCTTAACAATAAAATCAACAGGCATATAATCCTAAGGAACATGCCTAAATAACAACAGGAGGAGTTATAGAATGAATAATATCCCAGAAATAAAAGTAGGAATTGTAGCGGTAAGCAGGGACTGTTTCCCGGAAACTTTATCAGTGAACAGAAGAAAAGCGTTGGTGGAGGCATATAATGCAAAGTATGATGCCGCCAATATTTACGAATGTCCAGTATGTATCGTGGAAAGCGAGATCCATATGGTTCAGGCTCTGGAGGATGTGAAGAAAGCCGGATGCGATGCACTGGTCGTTTATTTAGGAAACTTTGGACCTGAGATTTCAGAAACCCTTCTTGCAAAGCATTTTGACGGACCGGTTATGTTTATTGCAGCAGCAGAGGAAAGCGGAGATGACTTAACCCAGGGACGCGGGGACGCGTACTGCGGAATGTTAAATGCAAGCTATAATTTAAAGCTTAGAAATATTAAAGCGTACATACCGGAATATCCGGTTGGAACAGCTGAGGAATGCGCTGACATGATCGAGGAATTCCTTCCCATTGCCAGAACTCTGGTAGGACTTTCCCAGTTAAAAATCATAAGCTTCGGCCCGCGCCCCTTAAACTTCCTGGCATGCAATGCCCCGATTAAACAGCTGTATAACCTGGGCGTGGAGATTGAAGAAAATTCAGAGCTGGATTTATTTGAGGCCTTTAATAAGCATGCAAACGATCCAAGGATCCCTGATGTGGTAAAGGATATGGAAAAGGAGCTGGGAGAGGGTAATCAGAAGCCGGAAATTCTTCCAAAGCTTGCCCAGTATGAACTCACCCTGCTGGATTGGGTGGAGGCCCACAAGGGATACCGGAAATATGTAGCTATTGCAGGAAAATGCTGGCCAGCGTTCCAGACCCAGTTTGGCTGTGTTCCCTGCTATGTAAACAGCCGTCTGACAGGAATGGGCATCCCGGTTTCCTGTGAAGTGGACATTTACGGAGCTCTCAGTGAATTCATCGGAACCTGCATCAGCATGGACGCCGTAACCCTGCTTGATATTAATAACACGGTTCCTGCCGATATGTATGATGGAGATATTAAGGGTAAGTATGATTATACCCACCAGGATACCTTTATGGGCTTCCATTGCGGAAATACCTGCTCCAGAAAGCTTTCTTCCTGCTCGATGAAATACCAGATGATCATGGCAAGAGCGCTTCCAGAGGAGGTTACTCAGGGAACCCTTGAGGGCGATATCGCTCCTGGTGATATTACATTCTTCCGCCTTCAGAGCACAGCAGACAATTTACTCCGTGCATACGTTGCTCAGGGAGAAGTGCTTCCTGTAGCCACCCGTTCCTTTGGCTCCATCGGAGTTTTCGCTATTCCGGAAATGGGAAGATTTTACCGACATGTGCTGATCGAAAAGAACTTCCCTCATCATGGAGCGGTTGCTTTCGGACATTATGGCAAGGCTATATTTGAAGTATTTAAGTACCTTGGGGTAGAAGAGATTGGATTTAATCAGCCAAAGGGAATGCTTTATAAATCAGAAAACCCATTTGGTTAAAAAGGTTATAGGACTTAGCTGTCACCTAATAAAGAAGTATCTAGGAACGTTCAAATTGGGCAGCCGGCAAGCAGAATATGACAATAAAAAGCGGACTATCGGTGTAAAGCTGATAGTCCGCCTTTTAAGTTAAGAGGTACAGGGCGAAGCCATGACACGCACAATAGGTGTTCCAAAGGAATGCCCTTAATGCTTATACGATTCGCCTGCTCTTTTTTTCGTATATCATAACGGTTACAATTGAAACAAGAACAAGAATGGAATTTGCGGCAATTGTTCCTGCCCAAGTCATAGTCGTGGTACCCAAAATGGGTGATGCTGCATTGAACATGGTGTGGAACAATACGCACATAAACACACAGCCTTTTCCTGATATTTTGTAGATTGCCCCGTTAAAAAACCGAAACGCCATGAGTTGGACTGCAAACATCCAAAAGTTAATGAGTCCCTCTCCGTGATTCGTTCCCGGAATGAAGAAGAGTGGGATATGCCATAAAGTCCAAATGATTCCAACAAAAACAGCAGATAAAACAAAGCCATATTTTTCGTCAAGCTCAGGCTGTAATATGTACATCCAGCCAGATTCCTCCATGCCACCGATAATAAGGTTACCAGGCAGGGATAGAAAGAACGTATAAAATGGAAGCACCATTTCCACGCGGCCCGAAACTGCAATATGTGTCAAAAAATACAGTGCAAGCCCAGCAACAACGAACAAATAGATAGATATGTTATTTTTGGCGTAAAAAACAGTTTTCAACCATTCCTTAAAATCCGCTATTTTATTATTTCTCTTCAGAACGATATATGAAGCAATAGCGGGTGACAAAATATAGATTGCAAATGGAATATTCATCCCGAATTGCTGTAGCGTGTGGACCCAATTGTGAACGGAATATCCAAATTGCCCAAGAGCAATCAAAGTACCTGACACAAGATAGGCTATGGCAAATGTCAGTATCGTAAATTGTACTGTGATCTTTTTGTTTTTCACGATTTCATCACCTCACATTTTGAAGTATACATTAAATTTTCCCCGCCTTTCCCCGCTTTGTTTTTCTAGCCTCATTATACCACATCTTACCACAAGCTGGAAATTTTCGTTTTGAAAAAATCATTATCCATGCTACCGGCAAGAGCAACGGTAAATGGGGACAGCGGGTGGAAATCCATTACAACTGGGTCAGTGGGATTGAACTACGAGTATGATTGGAACAAAAAGTAAAACGGCATAGCCAAAACTGACTATGCCGTGTGCTTTAAAATACTTTTTTATTGTAGGGGTGCAAGCCTCTTCTGGTAAGCTCTGACAAGCTGTCATAGCAGCTATGAGGTTATGCCCGGTGAAGCGGGGCACGCTTGCTGTAGTAAGCAGCGGAGCGGATCACGAATATCCGATTGACTTAGATAATACCTTTCATAACCAGGACAGCCAGAATACAGGTTACTAAGATGATTCCTGCAGCAAGGGTCATGCCAAGATTGAAAGTCCGCTTTTTTGGTGCATCCGTGGAAGCCGGAATCATGAGATTGGATTTTCTCAACGTGGTGACTAACGGCTTATAGATAAGAAGCGTCAGGGCTGTGTTGATTCCTCCCTTTAAAAGGTTAAAAGGGACAAATGCAGGGAGTAGAAGTTTTACCACGGCTTCCCTTGGATATCCCATATAAATTGGGGTGATAAGGTAGTTCCACAAAACCATGACCAGGGTCATGAGTAAGGTACCTGCCACCATGCCAAGGAATGCACCCAAAAGGGAATGGCGTTTCTTATAGAGGTAAGCCGCCGGACAGACAAATGCCACCGTAGAAAGAACGTTCATGATCAGTCCGATGATTCCGGTGCTGCTGATGGTAAACATCTCCACAAAAGCCACGATGACGGAGATCATTGCTGCTGACATTGGCCCGAATAGGAAGCCACCGGTGAGGATAATAACATCCTTTGGCTCATACTCCAGGAAAGGCAGCATGGGGATCAGAGGGATCCGGATCGCCACAACGGCTACAAAGGCCAGCGCACAAAGCATGGCCATGAGGGTGAGTTTACTTGTTTGCTTTGTCATATTCATGGTAAAGCCTCCTGAAAAATAAGTAACACCTGAAAGTATGCCTTTCAGGTGTTAAAAATAAACAGGTGTATTATCACTATTTAACACATCTTCTTTCATCCAGACTATACTGTCGGTATTGGAATTACACCAATTCTGCGCAATTTGCGCTCGCGGACTTTACCGCCGGTCGGGAATTTCACCCTGCCCTGAAGACAACTATATTCAAATGTTCTTGAATTATTATAACATTTTAAAAAATAAATGCAATATATTGTTGCAATTTTTTTAATGCTTTGCTATAATAGCGGACATGGGGGTATAGCTCAGCTGGGAGCGCGAGATGTCCGGTAAACGACCCCTCAAAGAAGAAGTAGATTTAAAAAAGTAAAATGCTGGAAACCCGTATAGATAAAGGGTTTTCGACCATATGGGGGTATAGCTCAGCTGGGAGAGCGCTTGAATGGCATTCAAGAGGTCATGGGTTCGAATCCCACTATCTCCACTTAAACAATTAGCCACAGGCATGAACGCTTGTGGCTTAAATTATAACTTATAGGGACGGGACACTTGGTAAATTAAGGACAAAAGGGTATGTTTTCATTTTTCAAAATGTGCCTTTTTTTACTCGTCAAAATTGAACTGATGATTATGTTTTAGAAACCCGTAGATAGGTTTTCTTATACGGGGTATACAAAAGTGATTTGCTTGCTGGAGAGTACCATATAAAAAACAACTTGTTAAATAAATGCTATGCGGTGAAGAAGGAGAAAGCAAATGATTTATTATCATGTAGATGTGTTTAGCTCTGAAATTCTGTCAGGGAATGGCTTGACCGTTATATTTCATGAAGAAGATATGAGTATGCAATATATGCAGGCAATTGCGCAGGAGTTCAAGCAATTTGAGACTATTTTTCTCAGACAGACCGGAGAGAAGCGTTTTCGCGCTAGAATCTTTACTGTGGAAGAGGAATTGGATTTTGCCGGGCATCCGATTTTAGGAGCCATGGCAGTAATTCACGAGAAACTGTATGCAGAAATACAAAACGCAACCGCAGTTTTTGAGTTAAACAATAAAACCTTGCAAGCGGAATCAGTAAAAATGGAAGGCTATTTTCAAGCTACGATGAATCAGGGGGTACCCGGATTTTTGGGAACTGTTGAGGGTGAATTGGTCAATATGTTTTTGCATGCGCTAAATCTTACAACAGACCATCTTCATCCCACGCTTCCAATGGAGGTCGTTTCAACTGGATTACCATATTTGATTGTTCCTCTTGCTACAGGGTTAGAAAAGGCAAAAATCAGTACCAAAGACTTTGAGGAACAATTAGAGAAAATTCAAGCTAAATTTGTTTATTTGTTTAGTGTAGATAGAATGGAAGGTCGTACTTGGGATAACAGAGGATTGATCGAGGATGTAGCAACCGGCAGTGCAGCTGGTCCGACTGGAGCTTATCTCTATAAATGGAATATTTGCAATGCTGATGAAGATATATTAATTAATCAAGGCGGTTTCGTAGGAAGACCCAGCAAGATAAAAGTATTTGCGGATCAATCCACAGGACACATTAAGGTGGCCGGAGATGTTAAGATAATTGCGAAAGGACAACTTTTAATTTAAATATACGCTACTACCAAGATCTCACTAGATTCAAGAAGTATCTTTTTCACACAATCCACACATGTTGAAACAGTGACAATGATGATATATTGTGGTAAAGAGAAGAAATAGCAGAGGTGAATCGCAAAATGTTGTGGTTTTTGAGTGAAAAATGAGCAAAAAACGGGGCTGAAAAATGCAGTTTTCGGACCCGTTTTTTGGCTCTTCCACGGATGACATAGGATAGTTGGAGGCAAAAAATAGCATGAGAAAGACACAGGAGACACAGGAGTATACCAGATGTATTCTACAAACTCCTATGTCTACATATATAAACAAGATATTACTTAACCCTTTGTGACAAGTGTTGCCAAGATTAGCAACATTTGTTTAGCCATGCCATATGCCAATGATGCGGCTATCCAATTATGCTTATCTGCCAACAAAACAGATGTTGCTATAACTATTACGAAAAAGATTATTACTATAATGCGGCTAAATATTTTCATGTGCTTACGTTTCTTCATACTTAAAGGATTATTTACATGTTCTATCGGAGCCTTTAACCATACAAAAAAAACTGACAATCTTGCAAGAGCAATGCACACTTCCGTAGCAGCAATATGCGAAATCCCCCATAAAGAAAGCAACCATATTGATGTTGACATAATAAAGCAACGAAAATGCGTTTTCGCATGGAATCCCCCTGCTTAAGCCAAACGGAAATAATTAGTATAGAAGTAATGTCAATAATGTTATTGTATAGTGAGTGAAAACCATACTCGTAAACATCTCTATCGTCCTCATCTATAAAATGATTGCGTATTAAGTAATCTGTACTTTTCTTCATCATTTTTTCTAACACATCCAGCACTCTTATGTAAATGTTTTTGTTAAAACACCCAATTTCTTTATTTGGATAGCTTAATCATTACAAGCGTCGTAAACTCATGATTTTCATGTCGATAAGTTACAAATCCACCGCTTTTTTCAGCTATACTTTGAATTTGTTTTGTTCCAATGCCCTGAACCCCAGCCTCTTCCTTCGTTGATTTTAAAGATCCAGCAGCCCTGAACCGCCCCTCCTTATAAGTGGCGTTGCGACAAGCAATTACCCAATAAGAATTTACTACACGAGTACACAAATCGATAAAAGGTGGTTCAACCGTCTTTTTGTTGGCTTCAAAAGCATTATCCAAAATATTGCTTATCAAAATACATAGCTCAACGTCTGAGATCGGCAGATTATCAGGCATCTCAATGTGAGCAGTAAAATTCATATTGAGATTTTGAGCTATTTTTTCCTTTGAGCTAATGAGTGCGTTTAACACAGGATGTTTGACATATTCCTGCGTTCCGATATCAAATCCAGTTAGGTTTCCTATATATTGCTCCAATGCTTTATAGTCCTTTGCATTAAGGTACCCTGATATGGCAGAAAAATGACCATTGAGATCATGACAGACTGCAGATAGCTTTAAATATATATCTTGAATTTGGCTGATATGATCTTGCGTCATTTCTGCCGTACGAAGTTGCAGTTTGGATTGTGCTAATTCATTTCCGTTTACCGTGAGCCAATTGTATAATGAAATAATGCTTGCTATCATCAGGATCAAAATAAACAATGAGCAATGGAAGGCAGTCACGCCATTTCATTGTATGGCTCTTATCAACCTTTAGTGTTATAAAATAATAAACGATGAACAAAATGATTCTGGATGCAAATATCATTACTAAACGAACTGAACCAAAAGAATCCACTTGTTCAGAAAATGTATTGGGTAACAAGAGGTAAAGGCTTATGATTGCCGTTTCAACAATTCCATCTAATGCAACCGGAATAATTGTCCAAATCCCATAGGATTTGAATTTACCTATAAACACAAAACTGGCATAAATTATTCCAGAGACTACTGAGAAGTACGGTCGATAAGGGAAACCTAAAGTATAGTAGGCCATTCTTATACATACAAAAACGATTCCTGCCACTATTTGTTTTTTCTTCCTACTTTTGTATCCAGGGTACGATATAAAAAGTAAATATGTAAGGCAATGGTGGAAATTTCAGCAAACCGCTCAACAATAGATAGCCCAATATTCATATCATCTTTCGCCAGAATCTTTCAGTTCCCTTTTCCAACGGGACAAGTTTTGCTGATTGATTCCTAAGTTGCTGGCACATCCAACCAGCCTAAGATCCTTATGATTCTGCGAATGAGGAGCTGGTTAACAGTCTTTCATACGGACGCGAAGACCAAGAAAGGATCCGCCATACCTATTGCTCCTTACATTCTAACAGCTTAAGAAACGAGATGGATAAAAATCTGACTGGCTGTCAGGTACTATTACCACATTGCTAAAGGTAAAAGGGAATAGTATGGTTAATGCCAAGATAATAGATGGTAATATGATTATCGTCAATGTCGACTCTAGTGCAGACAGCAGTGATATAGTTGTTGCTTTAATAGATGATTCGGCTACAGTAAAGTGCTTCTTCAAGGAGGACGGACATTATCACCTTCAGCCAGAAAACGATACAATGGAACCAATCATTGTGGATCATATTGAAATTTTAGGAAAGCTAATTGGAGTTTTTAGAGCTGGAATACGTTAACTAGAGCTATTCCATGTAAACTTACAATTTTTACTATCATAAGAACTTTGTTCTGATAAAAGAAATTTTCATTCTGTTCATTTCAAGCCCTATCCACTCATAAAATATTAAAAATGAAACCTGATGTAAAGGAGGGGTTGACATCGAAATTATTGATGAAAATTATTTTGATCTAATAATAGACAATAAATTAGCAGATCAGCTTCGTGTAAATGGAAATGTGACTATGATTAATGACAGATATTCTATCTATCATATTCCAGTCAGCCAATTTAACATGTGCCTTCTCGGAGATCAGCAATACTCTACTTTTCCGCTTCTTTTTACACTCGATTCCACTATTAGCCTGGAAAAATCTAGTATTACGGTCATACAGAACAACCCTAATTTTGCTTTGTTTGGACAGGGAATATTAATAGGTTTTGTTGATACAGGAATTGATTATGAGCATAAGGCATTTCTTAACCCGGCTGGAACCACCCGGATATTTTCCATTTGGGATCAGACATTGGAAGAAGGAGACCCTCCTCAGGGATTTACATTTGGAACAGAATTTAAAAGAGAAAGCATAAACCTTGCGTTGAGAGCCATCAACCCTGCATCCATCGTATCTACACGGGATGACAATGGCCACGGAACCATGCTGGCCGGTATCGCTGCCGGGAGCCCTAATCCGGCTGAGGAGTTCCAAGGTGTTGCCCCGGAAGCGGAACTGGTGGTTGTCAAACTAAAACAGGCAAAGCAATATAACCGGAAAATCTTTTTTGTCAGGAACGACATTGACTGCTATCAAGAATCAGATATTCTGTTGGGTATTGAATATATCCGTTCTGTGGCCGAACAACTTAACAGGCCGCTGGTTCTGTGCATTGGAGTCGGCACAAGCCAGGGTGGACATAACGGAACTGGACTATTTCCGTCATACATAAACAATCTGGCGACTTATCCCGGTATATTACCATGCATTGCCGCCGGAAATGAAGGAAATAACAGAAGACATTTCAGAGGAGCCCTTACGTCGCCCGATTTCTACAGGGATTTTGAATTAGGCATCGGAGATCATGACACGGATTTCTTTTTTGAACTCTGGAATTTCTCTCCGTACCGGTTGACCATTATGCTTACCTCACCAACCGGTGAAACTACGCAGGTCATTTATCCTCGTTTAAAAGAATGCCGTAGATTTAATTTAGTTTTTGAGTCCACCATACTTTATGTAAGTAACTTTATCCTGGAGGAAGAAGCTGGAGCCCAGCTCATCATTGTGCGCTTTCAGCAGGCTATGGCAGGCCTATGGAAGATAAGAATTGATAATATAGATCATCAGCCACTCATTTTTGATGCCTGGCTGCCTTCGGGGCCTATTATCTCCGAGGAAACATTCTTTCTTGAATCTACTCCTGAAATCACTATAACGAATCCAGGAAATGCCGGCAATCCGCTTACCGTAACCGCTTACAATCAATTTAATGACAGTATTCTAATCAATTCAAGCAGAGGTTTTTCCACCTCCGGTACGGTTGTTCCGGATCTTGCAGCACCTGGATACCAGATTACATGTCCTCTGCCCGGCAATCGTTATGGTAGTGCCACCGGTACAGGAGCTGCAGCCGCACATGCCTCCGGTATCATTGCTATGCTCTTGGAATGGGCAATCGTCCGAGGAAATTTTACAACCATTACAGGAAAAGAGATCAACCGTCTTATGATACGTGGGGCTACCCGGAGTGCCGCTATCACATACCCAAATAACATGTGGGGATACGGACAAATTAATATTCTGGGTGTTTTCAGTGGCTTAAGCCTTTAAAATCCTCTGCTCTCTTTCCTGTAAAAATTGCCCGTAGTGTACATATTTCTGGCCGAAATACTGCTTTATTTTATTTACTATATTCATAGAATGTATGTTAAAATAAACAAAGGAAAATCATCATGGTATTTTACATCAACTAGCAAGCTATAGAGATAAAGTTACAGTTCCAAGGGGTCACACTAACATCTGCAAATGAATGTTGTTGTGCAATTGGAATTCTGGCAAAGATATACGGGCTTCCTGTACCACAAAAGCGTGATGCTTTGGAGGATATGAAGGATGAACTTTATAAGCAAATTACTGGTAAGCCTGTGCCATCTGAGTACGCAGCTAAAATAATTAACATGCTTGGATATATTAAGTCAGGGACTATTACAAATGAATTATATGACCTGTTGCAATATATTATAATGAGCAGCGCGTATTTGAACCAGCTTACAAAGTACCGACATATAGGTAAAAGGTAATAGCCTTTTGAGCTTTTTTTAGTTGACAAAAGGCTATTACTTCGGGCAAGATTGTCAAATATGTTAGCATCAGGATATGTTTTATCCAACTAAGATATTTCTGCCAAGACGCATAGTAAAGGTAATTATCTATTTTGATTATGGCTGCCAAAGGTTATGGTATGGTAAAAAAGCAGAACAAATTTACCCAGAGCGCATGACCTTTCGGTATTGTTCTAATAATGCAGTTTTAAGACTTTCATAGCCAACTTAGAAGTCACACATTTAGGGCATTTCAAAGTTCGTAAAGTAAATTTTTACGATACCATGTTGACACCACACTCCACATCCTATATAATAATACACAAATATATTTGAGGAAAGGAATTAAACTGCGATTATGGACGACGCCGACAGTAGCGACGCTGACCGAAGTAACTCACATAATGTTTGTAACTTAAATTGTTTTCATATATAGACATAACCTGCGCCCTTTTTAAGGGGTTAGTAGGCTATGTCTTTTTATATTTCTTTTTTGTTGACCTCTGCCTAAAGGCGGTCAGAATATAAATCATAATTTAATCAAAGAAAGGAGTGGTATATCCTAAATGGATAATCACAGACAGGTGCCTTGGCACACTAAAAAGCTTGAAGAGGTATATGGAGTATTACATACTTCGGAGGAGGGGCTAAGTGATGCCGAGGCAAACGAAAGGCTAAGAAAAAATGGGCGAAATGAGCTGCGCTCGAAACCGCCGAAAACCATTCTTCAAATGCTGAAAGCGCAAATTGTTGACCCTATGGTATTGATTCTCATAGGCGCGGCGGTATTTTCCGCCATATTGCAGGAATGGACAGAAGCGTTAGTTATTTTTACAATCGTGGTAATCAATGCATTGATTGGTATTGTGCAGGAGAAAAAAGCGCAATCCTCATTGGAAGCTCTACGCAATATGAGCGCCCCCACGGCGCGGGTTCTGCGGCAGGGGGAAGAAAGTATTGTCCCAGCCAGCGAGTTGGTAGTGGGCGACGTGGTGCTGCTTGGCGACGGAGATATGGTTCCCGCCGATATGCGCCTCATCAATTCTGCAAACCTGAAAGTACAGGAAGCCTCACTCACCGGGGAATCCGTACCCTCGGAAAAGGATGAAGACGAACTGCTGTCGGAAGATTGTGTACTGGGCGACCGCAGCAATATGGTTTATACTTCCGCAATTGTCACCTATGGCCGCGCTATGGGCGTGGTAATTGCAACCGGTATGAATACCGAGGTGGGAAACATTGCTGGTATGCTTGACAATCAGGGTGATCTGGAAACCCCGCTCAAACGCAAGCTGAATGCGGTGGGTAAAACGCTGACGGTTGTGGGCCTGATTATATGTGTCCTGATTTTTGCAATTGGTGCGCTGTACCAGCGCCCACTTATCCCACAATTCCTTGTGGCAATTTCTCTGGCTATCTCCATTATTCCGGAGGGCCTGCCCGCCACGGCCACTATTGTCATGGCGATGGGCGTTCGGCGTATGGCAAAGAAAAACGCTTTGATCCGCAATCTCCCTGCAGTGGAAACGCTGGGCAGTGCCACGGTAATCTGCTCTGACAAAACGGGTACGCTTACCCTGAATAAAATGACCGTGACCCATATTGCGGTCAACGGGGATTTTGAGGCCGGAAAGACAACACCTATAGAGACTGCCGCCGACCAGCACCCAAAGGTGTATAAAGAGCTGGTCTATGCGGCAGCACTTTGCAACGACGCAAGTCTTAACCCTGACCGGAAGGGCGAGATTATTGGTGATCCCACCGAAGGCGCACTGATCTATATGTCGCAGACGTTTGGGATCGACCATGAATCCTTAGAGGATGAATATCCACGTATCTTTGAGCAGCCCTTCGATTCCGACCGGAAGCGCATGACAACTGTTCACCGGATAGAAGGAAGATGGTCGGCTTATACCAAGGGAGCGGTGGATGAAATGCTTCCACTGTGTACGCATATTCTGACGGCGGATGGTGTCCGGTCTATTACAGAAATCGACAAGACCAATATCTCAAAGCTGTGCCTTACCATGTCGGAAAACGCTCTACGTGTGCTAGGCTTTGCCATGCGGACACTCTCCACACTCCCCATTGATGATGATGACTTGGAATATAATCTGACCTTTGTAGGTGCAGTGGGTATGATTGATCCGCCCCGAAAGGAAGTGGCAGAATCAGTACGTACCTGCCGCAAGGCTGGTATCCGAACAATTATGATTACTGGTGACCATAAGGTGACGGCCCTCGCTATTGCAAAAGAACTTGATATTTACCGAGAGGGAAATACGGCAATCTCTGGCGACGAGCTGGATGCCCTGAACGACGACGAGTTGGACGAAACGGTAAAAACGACCACGGTATTTGCCCGTGTATCGCCGGCTGATAAGCTGCGCATTATTGAGAGCCTGAAGCGAACCGGCGAGGTGGCGGCCATGACCGGCGATGGCGTAAATGATTCACCAGCCCTGAAGGCGGCGGACATTGGTGTGGCAATGGGTGTAACCGGCACAGATGTTGCCAAGGATGCGTCCGACATGATTTTGCTGGATGACAGCTTTACCACCATTGCATACGCCATTAAAGAAGGCCGTCGGGTGTACCGCAACATTCAGAAGGTAATCCAATTCCTGTTGGTGGGGAATATTGCCGAAATCCTGACCTTGTTCGTGGCTACTATTTTTAACTGGGATGTACCGCTGTTGTCGGTACACATACTTTGGGTAAACCTTGCCACGGCAACCTTGCCCGCACTTGCGCTAGGTGTTGACCCTGCCAGCAAAAATATTATGAAGCATAAGCCTGTAAAATCCGGCACCTTGTTTGAGAAAGATTTGGTTCGCCGGGTCGTAATGCAGGGTATCTTTGTAGCGGCTATGACGATTGTGGCCTACTGGATCGGCATGAGCATGGAGAACCATACCGTGGGCCAGACCATGGCCTTCTGTACACTAGCCTTCTCACAAATGCTACGTGCTTTTAATCAGCGCTCTAACACGGAGCCGATCTGGGTGCGGGCGGAAGGGGTGAACCCGTGGCTGTTCCTTTCCTTCGGAGTATCGGCGCTCCTTATGCTATGTATCCTCTTTATCCCGGCAATGCAAAACGCTTTCCGGCTGACCCTGTTATCCGGCACACAATGGCTGGTAGTGATTGTCCTGTCTCTGCTCTCCATTATTCAGGTGGAAGTTGTGAAATGGGTAAAGCGACTTAGAGTATGTTAAACTGGATTGGTGGAGGGGGATTCGCCTCTCCCTCTGCAAGTATCCTGGAAAGGTTAAGATGACTGTGACTTGGAACTAAGCAAAGAAAATATTAGAAGGGTACGGTTCATCATATGTTTTGCTATGCTACGTTTTAGGGGCTGAACCATGCATCAAAGCTTTCTTGTGGTGCGGCAGGAATAACTTCGAGCTCAACTGGATCAATGCCTTTATATCGCTCACGAATTTTCTTCTTTTGTAATTCAACATCTTTTATCTGTGTTTCATTTGTTTTCATAATCAGTTTTGCTCCGTGAATAATTTATTTTATAAATTTATACATGCTGTACATACAAAAGAAAATGAACCACAGGCTAATAAGTGATATGATCCTCCATAAGTAGATATGGTAAATAACCAAAATCTACTTATGGAGCATTATTTTATGGCAAAATCACCACACACTCCTGAATTCCGTGCAAAGGTTTCACAGGAGTATCTTGATGGAGTTGGTTCCTACGATTATATATCTGCTAAATATAGCATTGGAAGTAAAACCTTAAGAGAATGGATTTCAAAATATAGGATTTATGGAATTGCAGCATTCGCTCACAAATCAGGTAACACTTCCTATTCATCTGATTTTAAAACTATGTGTGTTGAAGCTGTTTTATCAGGTGAAGGAAGTGTAGATGATATCGTTGCTAAATACAATATATCTTCCAGAGCGGTACTCAGAAACTGGATAAAGCGTTATAATGCCAATAGAGAACTTAAGGATTATGATCCTAAAAAGGAGGTCTATATGGCAGTAGCAAGAAGAAGAACATCCATTGAAGAACGCAAAGAAATCGTTGAATACTGTCTTAAGCATAATCGTGATTATAAAGAATCTGCAAGCATCTATGATGTTTCATACAGTCAGGTCTATTCGTGGGTGAAAAAGTACGATGCGAATGGAGAAGAGGGATTATCAGATAAACGTGGTCGTCATAAGACCGATGATGAGATAGGTGAATTAGAACGTTTGCGCCGGGAAAATCTCAGGCTCAAACGCCAACTTGAAGAAAAAGATATGGTAGTTGAATTGTTAAAAAAAGTGAAAGAATTCGAAAGGATGTGAGACTTGGAAAACTGCGCTATGAACCAAAATATTTAGCTGTTGGATATTTTATGAAACAAAGAAATGGAGCATCGAATGGATGTGCAAACAGCTTGGAATATCCCGGGCGGCTTATTATAAATGGTTACATCGTGAGACTCCGGAACAGGAATTAGGTAATATTAAGCTTGCAGAACTTATCAAAGAATACGATGAACGCTTTCGTCATATCCTGGGCTATCGCAGAATGACTTCATGGATTAATAACTTCAATCATACCAACTATAGCCAAAACAGAGTACACAGGATTATGAAGAAGTTGAGTATACATTCAGTCATCAGAAAGAAAAAGAAGAAATATAATTCAACTACACCTGAAACAACATCTGAGAATAAGCTTAATAGAGATTTCTATGCAACAGCGCCAAATGAAAAGTGGACAACAGATGTAACCGAATTCAAAGTTCCGGGAGAGAAAAAGAAGTTGTATTTAAGTGCAATCATAGATCTGTATGACAGGTATCCTGTTTCGTATGTAATCAGCAGCAGGAATGATAATAATTTGGTATTTAAAACATTTGATAAAGCAATCTCTTCAAATCCCCATGCAAAACCTATTTTTCATAGTGATAGAGGCTTTCAATATACAAGCAAAGTATTCCAAAAGAAACTAAAAGTTCAGGAAAAGGAACAATCAATGTCCAGAGTTGGTCACTGTATTGATAATGGTCCTACAGAAGGCTTTTGGGGTATCATTAAAACAGAGATGTACCAAATGTATGAAATCATGGATGAAGAATCATTGAGATATGCAATAAAGGATTATATAAGGTTTTATAGAAAAGAGCGTCCTCAAGATAGATATCATTGTAAAACACCGCTGGAGGTAAGAACCGAAGCGCTATCTTCCGAAAGGCCAAAGGAATATCCGATTCCTGAAAACAAACGAATTGAGAAATATAAAGAGAAATGGTGTGCATAGAAAAACGTCCACACAAATATGTGTGACCGTTTTTAAGCACTTCATTTTAGATATTTATCCTGTCTACTTGACAGGCAATGTCATTAAGTTAAGAAGAAAGTCAATAGATAAGATTATGAAGTAGGTGGCGAATTCAATTATGAGTTCGCCATTTTTGTGTAAAAGCGCATGCCAAAAACAGATGAGCATTTATGATCATCTGCAAATTCGTATTCCATTAGTAGCGGCTAGGAAATCCGGTATACAAATCCAATTGCGTTTTTTATGTTTTGATATCTTTTATATATCCTATCAGGACGTATAGAAGATAAGTACTTTGGTATCAATGCAAGCAAAATCTTTTCAGTTATCTTCCCGTTGTAATACTGACGACAAAAGTTTACTGCATTTGAGAAGTTAATTCTTTTGTTTGGAGGCGTTTTTATCTGATATGCTATCAATGCAGAAAAATTATACATAATCAGTTTCGAGAAAATTTCTTGAAGTATCAAATCATATTTCTTGCTATGAATACTAGCCAAGCCAATATTATACTTTAGCTCCCGAAAAGACGTTTCAATATCCCATCTCATTTTATACAAGAGCTTTAACGTTTCTGCCGGAAAATCATCTGCTGGTAAATTAGTAAAGAGTGTTTCATAGGAATTCTCAGAAATCTTAAAGCGAACAATCCTGATAGGTAAATCATATAGCTTATTTTCTCTTGGGTGTAAGTAATCAAATGTTGTGTGTTGTTGGATCCAACGATATCTATACGGATCTACCCTCATCAATTCCTTAGATTCTTTTGTTTGTCTTCTGGTAAGAGTGATAATTGTTTCAATGTCAAACTCTTTATCCGTTGGAAGATTAATCTTAATCCCGTATGATTCCTTGGATCTTATTATGTAATTCCAATGCTTTTCTTGGAAATGTGCGATATTATTAAAGGACTCATATCCTCTATCTGCTATTACGATTACTTTTCCTTGAATGTTGGATTGGTCGTTCATTGATATGAGTGCTTTATGCTCGTTCATTCCTCGTTTGCTTTGAACAGAAGCCTCCACATAAATATGTTGTAATAGATCATACATTGCATCAAGATGCAGAAGATTATATCCTTTTGTATTCTCATCATTCCTAATAAAGGAATATTTATCATTCGGGTTAACGGGTAACCTCAAATCTGAGCCGTCAACTGCCATAAGACGATATCCCTTGAATAAAACATGTTCGTCACATTGAGCAACCATATTTTTGAAAATGTATTCTAGCGCTGAGGAAGAAACCTTGTCTCTTTGCTGGCAAAAGGCTGAAACAGATGCCGTAGACTCAGAATAATTGAACCACTCAAACAACTCCTTGCATAAGTTGTTTCCACCCATTCCTATCAACATCTTCAGTACTGTTTCGAAGGATAATTTCCGGTTTCGTGTGAAGTCAACATCAACTCTTTTCACGAAATCTGCGGGGTTATGTGACATAAATTGGATTATATCGGATAATATTTTCTTGATCTTTTTAGGTTCCATTACTTTGCCTCCTTGAAAAAATGTCTTTCAAGGCTTGGCTACAGACTTTTGTATTCTTGTCAAGTGTTTTTTCAAAATTTTTATATGTGTGCACAAGAAAAAACGCTTATCCTACATTTTGTATTGTAGGTGTAAGCGTTTAGCTCTTCTTAACTTAATGACATTGACTTGACAGGGGGCATATCAAAAGCTTGTGGCTTTAATTTTATTTATAGGTACGGGACACTTGGTAAATATCAAGGACAAATATTGAAAGGTACATTTTCAGCTATGAAAATGTACCTTTCAATATTAAAAAAGTTGTGCTGACCGGAAAATTTCAGATATGTGATTAAAAAAGAGGCATTCTCCAGCCGACTGGCGGCTTTTTTCGTCAAGGCATTAAATCCATTATAAATTTTAGCCAATAATAATACCGTTATCATCCAGGTATTTAAGCCCCCAGTTATCCATAGCATTCAAAATTGGAAAAAGGCTTTTGCCAAAGCTTGTAAGTGTGTATTCTACTTTAGGTGGCACTTCGGGATAAACTTTTCGCTCAATCAAGCCATCTTGTTCAAGGTTACGCAACTGTAGGGTCAGCATTTTTGGCGTTGCATCAGGAATATAACGTGATAATTCATTAAATCTCAAAATTTTGTTATCATTCAAATACCATAATATAAGCGATTTATATTTTCCACCGATTAAGTCCATGGTAGCTTCAACAGCGCAACGATAATGTTCTGGTTTCCGTTTCAAAATTATTCCCCCTATCTATCATTTATGTCAGTATATATCATAAAAGTGCGTTCTTGCAAGTAGTTTGGAGGGTAGTTATAATGAAATCACAAAACGTTAACGGAATTGTACATATTTAACTTAATCGATCTGAAGGGAGAAAAGATGACTGAATATAGGAAATTATTTGAGCCAATTCAGGTTGGCTCAATTACATTAAAAAATCGTTTTATCATGCCGCCGATGGCGAATAACCTGGCGAATGCTGACGGAACACTTAGCCCCAATTCCATTGCCTATTACACAGAACGAGCACGAGGGGGTGTTGGATTAATCATAACAGAATGTTCAGCAGTAGATTTTCCCCATGGTTTGATCGTTGAGCGTCAGCCAAAGGTGAACAGCAATTCCGTAATGCCGGATTGGCGTCGGTTGGCGGAGTCTGTACATAGCTATGACACAAAGATTATTGCACAGATTCATCATGGTGGTTTTCTTTCAGACCCGGAATATAACAATGGAGAACTTTCTATGTCGCCTTCGGGGTATGATGGCGACCTTTGGTTTAAGGCCAGAGAAATGTCACATGATGAAATAAACGAGATCATCGAAAAACATATCTTTGCTGCAGAAATGCTCTATAAGGCTGGCTTAGATGGCGTCGAAGTACATGCTTCCTCAACATACCTGATCAATGAATTCTTAACGCCTGAATATAATCATCGAACGGACGAGTATGGTGGAGCACTGAAAAATAGGGCACGCATATTGACAGAAATTATTTCTGGAATAAAAAAGAGGTGTCCTGGCAATTTTATGATCAGTGTTCGTCTTGCTATCAAAGATTTAGAGATTTCTAATGGGTTAAGTATTGAAGAAGGGGTTGAGGTGGCCCGTCTATGTGAAACGGCAGGTGCTGATATGATAAACGCCACTATGGGCTTTTTCAAAAGTCAATGCATGGATACAGAGAGCCAATGGCAGGACGAAGGCGGTCGGTTATATATGGCTACTCCGGTCAAAGAAGCCATGACAACAGCAAAAGTGGCGGCAGTCGGAAAATTTCGCTCCCCATCTTTCTGTAATGAAGTGATAGAACAAGAGAAAACCGATCTTATTTGCATTGGTCGCCAGCTACTATGTGATCCATTCTGGGTTAGAAAACTTGAGTATGGTCAAGAAGAGCAAATTCGACCTTGTCTGAATTGCAATGATGGCTGCATAGATCAATTATTTCGACATGGAAATCTGCGTTGTGCAATAAATCCATATACTGGTTATGAGCATCAATACAGCGAACACAATGTGCCAGCTGCCGGTATTCGTAAAAAGGTAATGATTGTCGGTGGTGGTATTGCGGGTATGCAGACGGCAATTATTGCTGCTAAAAGAGGTCATGATGTGACAATCACAGAAAGAACCGACAAACTGGGAGGGCAAATGATATTGGCAGGTATGGCGCCCCATAAAGAAGTAATTCAGAAGGCATTGCATTGGTATCAGCAGGAGATTAAACGGCTTTGCATAAAAGTAAAGTTAAATGCAGAGACAGATGCCAAAATGCTAAATTCTATTGCTGTTGATGCGATTGTTATTGCAACAGGAGCAAGGCCCGTGAAACCTCCGATTATGGGCAAAGAAAAGGTTACCACAGCATGGGATATTTTAGGTGGTAATGAAGAAATGCTTTTACGGGGAAAGATAGCTGTGATCATCGGTGGAGGTATGGTTGGCTGTGAAACGGCACATTTTCTGCACAAGAAAGGTTATAAGATTACAATTCTTGAAAAATCAAATGTGATATGTACAGATGAAGAACCAATGCACCGGGAATTTTTAGAAGCATATCTGCGAGAAAATATACGGATTGAAACAGGGGTTTTGGTAACGGAAATTGCTGACAACGAGGTTATGTTTGAAACTGCTGAAGGAAAGGAAGCGGTGGTTCGGGCAGACTTAATTATCTCGGCAGTCGGCAGTCGTCCATATGGCAGAGAAATCATTGACAGCTTAGGTACTGCAGGAATTCCAGTTTACCAAATTGGCGATAGTGTTAAGGTTGGAAACATGCGTTCAGCAACCAGAAGTGCTATGGATGTTGCATACCTCATATAAGCAATGAAGACATATCAAGAATTTGGATGCATTCATTAAAAATAGTAAAGTCGCCGTTTCCGAATCGGGAAAATGGCGACTTTTCGTATATTAGACAACATAGGTGCTGCTGCCAGTTCTGGTTTCAACGATACCGAATGCATTTAACTTAATGGGGTGACAGTGACATAATGTATATTTTAAAGTTTGTTTGATTTTATTCGTTTCTCCGTATATACTAAAAGATATATTCAATATGGAGACGAATATGCTTGATTATATTTCCGTCCGGCAAGTAGCTGGTAAATGGGGAATTTCTGAACGCAGAATTCAAAAGCTCTGCGAAGAAAAACGAATCGTCGGAGCAATCCGATTTGGACATGCCAGGGCAATACCGAAAATGCAGAAAAGCCTACAGATGCAAAAAGAAAAAAAGAGGATAAATGTGTAAATAATTCGGAGGGAGGCATCGAAAATGGGAAACAAAATTCTAATTACTGATAATATAAAATTAGTGGTGTTACTTAAAAAGTGTGTAGTCAAAGAGAGTCTTGAATCGGACATACGCTGTACGAGCGAAGAAGGGTTTTGTTTATCAAAATGCAGCGCCTATACTTTAGATGTTATGGAGGCTATATAATGAATAAAATATTGGTTGTTGAAGATGAAGATATTTTACGCGAAGTGATAATCGACTATCTGATTGAGGATGGATATCAGGTATTAGAGGCTGCAGATGGTGAAAAAGCTTTAGAGCTGTTTCAATCAAATTCTGTTGATTTAGTTATCTTAGACATTGTTCTGCCAAAGGTTGACGGTTGGTCAGTATGCCGAAGAATACGGAAAAATTCCAGTATCCCGATCATCATTTTAACCGCTCGTTCAGATGAGGACGACTCTCTTTTAGGATATGAGTTGGGAGCGGATGATTATCTGATCAAACCATATAGTCCCCGTGTTTTAATGGCAAAAGTGAAACGCTTTCTTGAAAAATACTCAGGTACTATAGATGGAATGCTGATATCATCTGGCGGTATTGTCATAAATATGGGATCAAGACTTGTTTCTGTAGATGGCATTACAATTAATCTGACACATACAGAATTTGAAATTCTCTCTTACTTAATGCAAAATAAAGGGATTGTAATTACCAGAGAGCAACTGATCGCTAAAGTATGGGGTTATGATTTTTATGGTGATGAAAAGATAGTGAACAGCCATATCAGAAATCTGCGTGCAAAGTTAGGCAGCAGAGGCAGCTGCATTGTTACGGTTATCCGTTCGGGATATAAATTCGAAGAGGAACAGCTATGAAAAAAAGTATTGTTTTTAAATGGTTTTTGTTAACAACTATGCTATTCTCCACAATGCTTTTATTCATAGGTATCGCTCAAAATTACTTCTTTGAGAAATATTACGTTAATGAGAAGTCAGATTCTCTTAAAATGTACATGAGCGAATACACAGATACGGCAGCGAAAAAAAGAACGGAAGCAGCATCAGGAGAATTTTATAAGAATAACCATATATGGATAACAAAATTAGATAAATATGGACGTATCTGTGATGTGGAAAATTACTATATCGAAGTGAAACTGGATAATGAATCCCAGGATAATTTGCGAATCCCAATGTACTCATTTCAAGGAGACTATTCTTCCGATGTACTCTCGTTATTAGAAGTCGGTGATGAGGTGGTTATTGATACCGTTAATATAGCAGGTGAAACGATACCTTACAATATACAGACTGATTTAATCGGAGTTCTAAATATGAGCATTGCAAATAAGCTACATGGCCCTGATGCTGATAAGGCTTATAGTCACCTTGCAGTCGGTATATTAAGGGGTACAATAGCGAAAGCTGTATTTCCGGAACGTGCGCTGGATATTCAGTTTCCCTACAATGAACAGTATTTTCTGGAACAGATAAAAGAATTTCAAGCCAGGCTTCTGGCTGATGATGCGAAACCCCTTCAGCATACGGAAGAGCATAGTGCAACAGAAAATTTTGCAGAATACAAGATAATTATCAAACCGGTTGTTGAAAATGGGGTGACGGAATATATTTTTGCCATGACCTCTCTTCAGCCGGTAGGCGAAGCAATATCGGTTATTCGACAATTCTATCCTTACTTTTTTGGATTTACTGTTCTATGCGTTATTCTTTTGGCATTTGTTTTTTCTAAGTGGCTGGCTAAACCGCTGATATTCATCAACAAGATTACAGGGAAAATAGCAAACATGGATTTTACGGAAAAGCTGCCGGTGCGTTCCGCCGATGAAATTGGTCAACTATCCCAAAATATCAATTACCTATCGAACCAGATGGAATCATATATTGGTCAGCTGAAACAGGACCTAGATAAAGAGAAGCAGCTGGAAAACACACGGAAGGAATTTATTGCAGGGGTATCTCATGAGTTGAAAACGCCTCTTGCTGTTATGAAAAGTTGCCTATCTATTTTAAGAGACGGAATTGCAGCCGAAAAAAGGGAACATTACTTTCAGGCAATGGAAGACGAAATACAACGAATGGATATGCTGGTTGTTAATATGCTGGATCTGGCTAAGTTTGAATCTGGCACCTATAAGCCTGAAATGGCTCCTTTTGAAATAGATAAAGTGATTACAGAAGTATGCAGGTCGCTGGCTGGACAAATACAGGAGAAAAATCTCTCTCTTACATTGAGATTTAGTTCTCAGATGGTAGTAGGGCATAAAGGGCTAATCAGTCGTGTTATTACTAATTTTCTCAGTAATGCAATCCGGCATACTGATAATGGACATGCAATCATAATTACCGTAAATGACAACGGACAGACAGCAGAAATCAGTGTGGAAAATCAAGGGAACCCGATTTCAGAGGAAGATAAAAAAAAGATATGGGACCAATTCAACAGTTTAGAGTCACGGACATCTAAATCAGGCACGGGGCTCGGACTTTCCATATCCAAGGAAATACTGGAGCTTCATCAAGCAGCGTATGGTGTGGAAAATACAAAAGATGGCGTCTGCTTTTTCTTTTCACTGCCGATCCAATTATAAGAAATGAATAATAATAATTACTAGCAAAACAGCTATGAAGGATACTTCATGGCTGTTTTTCTGCAAAAATAATATCTGAGATTTATCTCATCTGCACCTGTTCTGCACTTGGCTGATGTAATATCTATGTGTCAAATAAAGAAAAGAGGTATTTATATGAAAAAATTAATGATGTGTTTCATGATAGGCATTCTTCTGATAGGCACGGTTGCCTGCGGGAATAAAACGGCTGAAAAGGATGCTACAAATCAGTTTAAGAGCAGTGTGTTTATGGGAGATTCCATTACCGAGGGTTTTGCTGTTTATGAAATCCTACCGAACGAATCTGTGATGGCTGGGGCAGGAGCTACAGCAGGTTATATCTATGAAGAGTATATGGATGATTTAGCTGAAAAGAAACCAGATAACGTCTTCATTATGCTGGGCTCGGATGATATGCTTATGCCTGTGGATGATCCTAAAGAATTATTCAGAAATGATTTAACGAAGTTCATCAATAAGATTAAAGAAGAATCGCCCGACAGTAAGATTTATATCCAATCTATAACGCCTGTCACACAGGAGGCATTAGAACTAGAATCTCGCTATGAAAGAATAGAGGAATATAACGAACTTTTAAAGGATTTAGCAGACGAGTTATCAGTAAATTATGTAGACATAGGAGCATTGGCAAAGGAAAACTCAGATTTGTTTGCTGAAGACGGTGTTCATTTCAAGAAAGAATTTTATCAGTTGTGGCTGAATAAACTCTCTGAATTATTATAGAGGGGGGGAAATATGGTTTTCAGCAGTCTTTTTTTTACATTTGCATTTTTACCGGTCACAGTTATTTTATATTATTCTTTAGGAAAGCAATTGAGGAATATTGTACTGCTTGTAGCAAGTCTGTTTTTCTATGCATGGGGAGAGCCAGTCTATGTGTTATTGATGTGTAACTCCATAATGATTAATTATTGCATAGGTTCTTTTTTAGACAATAATAATACCAGCAGACAAAAACGGAAGCTTTTATTAATAATAAGTCTGGTGTTTAATTTAGGCTGTCTCGCATATTTTAAATACTTAGGCATGTTAATAAGTACAATAGCCTCCATTAGTGGCTGGAATTTAAATATAGTAATACCAGCACTTCCTATAGGGATTTCGTTTTATACTTTTCAAGCTCTATCCTACGTGATTGATGTATACAGGGGGAAAATAAAATCGCAGAAAAGTCTAAATCTTTTTGCTCTTTATATTACAATGTTCCCGCAACTAGTAGCCGGGCCTATTGTGAACTATGCAGACATTGAAGTACAGTTAGCTGACAGGAGTGTGAATTTTAAAGAATTCATATCCGGGATGCGACGCTTCCTTTGTGGTTTGGCGAAAAAGGTGCTTCTTGCCAATAATATAGGTCTGCTATGGTCCGAAGTAAAAGTCATGCCCGGTACAGAAATTTCAGTACTCATGGCATGGACAGGGATTATTGCATTTACACTGCAGATTTATTTCGATTTTAGCGGGTACTCAGATATGGCCATAGGGTTGGGAAAAATGTTTGGCTTCCATTTCAAAGAAAACTTCCAGTATCCATATATTTCGCAAAGTATCTCGGAATTTTGGCGGAGGTGGCATATCTCCCTTGGGTCATGGTTTAAGGAATATGTATATATTCCTCTTGGTGGGAGCCGCGCAGGTAAGTGGAAACTGATACGAAACCTGTTTATCGTATGGTTTCTTACAGGGCTCTGGCATGGTGCAAGCTGGAATTTCGTTTTATGGGGAATGTATTTTGGGGCTTTAATATTTATAGAAAAATTGTTTTTACAGAAGAGAATGGTACGATGGCCAAAAGCTGTCTGCCATATATACTCATTGCTATTTGTTGTGATAGGCTGGGTGTTTTTTGAATTTACAAATCTGCCGGATGCGTTAAATTTTCTGATGAGCATGTTTGGAGTGAGAGGCAATGCGCTTATTAACAGCCAAGCAATTGTGGAGCTGAAAGCTTATGCTATTTTATTTATTGTTGGTATAATTGCCGCTACTCCATGGCCTAAAAAAGTGTCATTGTATTTTAGAGATAATCATTGTAATATTTATAGTTTAGCTATTAACGCATATTATTGTATACTAATGTTCTTTTCAACCGTATATATGGTTGCCTCAACCTATAACCCATTTATTTATTTTCGATTTTAATCTGGAGGATTGCAATGCGAATAAATAGAAAAAAAACTTCTGCTGCTTTACAGAGTATCGTACGTGTAATTCCGCTTTTATTTATATTTGTCATGTTGATGTTGCATCTGATTTTACCGGATAAAACATTTTCAAGAGATGAAATGCGCTATTTAGCTCAATGGCCTACCTTCCATGTTAATAGGGTAATGGATGGTAGCTATAAGACAAAAGTAGAAGCATACTTTTCAGATCAGTTCCCTTTCCGGAATTTTTGGGTTCATATTCAGAATGACTTAGTATTACACTATGGGCAGTAACGCTGCCAACGGCTGAGTATTACGATTAACTTAGGTGATACCATATAAGCCCTCCAGACTTGCGGGTTTGGAGGGCTTTTTTATGCGTATTCTGTTTGCCATGTCTTTTACTTATCAGGGACTATATTAAGAGCTTAGAGAAAGTGCCAAGAATCCTTAAATACAAATAGTTCCTTATTGTATCATTATATTTCTCTGTCCACTAATGATGATATTTAGTCCGAATTTAAAAGTATCCTGTGCACCGTTTTCAGATATATTTATCACATCAGAAGTCAACGAATCCATATCTGTATCACTTTGAGATTCTTTAAACTTCTCTACTGGTGATGATTTTAATACATCTCTATTATTTCGTGCTTGTTCTTCCACTACACATCCTAAAGTAAATTGGCTCATTGTAAGCATTGCCATTTGAGAGTCTCTCTTGGAAAAACCCGCTCGTACAAGATATTCAATTTTAGGTGCTAACTGAATAAGATCATTATGAATAGGAATTGAGCCCGCATGAAGCATTGCTCCATCTGGATAAGTCGTACAATTGCCTTTGTAGGAAATTCAGGTGGTGAATTTAAGTTTTCTTTTAAAGAATGATTAAATTTTGACATATTGTAAATATTAAGGCTACCGCACTATGCTAGATTATGTATCTGTGCGGTGGTTACAAAAAAAAGACTCCTATGAATTGATTTTCATAGAAGTCCTTAACTTTTTATCTTATTAACTCTTTTTCCCATCGTTTCTTTTTAAGACAACGTGATCTGAATGCCCAAGAAACATCGGAACCTTTTCAATATAAACATCACTGGTATCAAGTCCAAACCAGTTCGTTGGGGATGCGGTAAATTTCTGTATGAAGAACTTGGTTCTTAACAGAAGAGAGTCCCAGGCGGATAAAGCGGATTCATGGGAAAGGATTTCCTGAATAAACACAAATCGGAAATCTCCCAGGCTGCGGTTAGGCAAAATGGAGTATGTGCTGGTCTGTGGTTCTATTTCCTTGTTCTTTACCATATCTGTTGATATTTGCCTTAAAAAAACATTCAGACTCTGGTCGATACGGAATCCAAGTTTTAAATCTATTTTCATAATATTGGACGTATTAAAGTTTTCAACCGCATATTCAGCCTGATAAGGTTCATCTGTTACGGAAACGTTTACAAACCAGTAGACGTCCGCTTTTTTGGGGCGTTTATCTAAAAGGAAGTACATGATTTTACGTTCGATTTCCTTTGGATTAGAACAGTTACTTAAGCATACAAGGTTGCTGGCGTATTTTGGAACTTCTGGATCAGCGCATAGCTGGCTTAGCTGCGGAATGTAGTTTTTAATCGGTACATACTCCACGTAGCGCATCTTTATAATATGAGACCTGTCCCAGAGATACATAACAAATAAGATGGTAACTGCAATAATGACAGCAACAAATCCACCATGGAAAAATTTAAGAACGTTTGCCAGGAAGAAAGAAACTTCAAAACTCATAAAGAAAACAAGCATGATGACCGCAAGCACAATGGGTGTTTTTTTCTTCAGCATATAGTTAAATAACAGAATGGTTGTCATAAGCATGGTAACTGTTATGGCAAGACCATACGCGGACTCCATTTTCTCGGAACTTTGAAAGTAAAGAACGATTCCGATACAGACAAAGCATAAAATCCGGTTGATTGCAGGAATGTAAAGCTGGCCCTTTAAATGGGAAGGATATAACGTGTGAAGTTTTGGAAACAGATTCAGCTTGATTGCTTCCGATACAAGAGTAAAGGAACCTGAAATCAAAGCTTGTGATGCGATAATAGCGGCAAAAGTAGAAATTACGATACCATATATCAGCATACCATGAGGGATCATCTGATAAAAAGGATTGATATCT
This sequence comes from Lacrimispora sphenoides, assembly GCF_900105215.1. NCBI lineage: Bacteria > Bacillati > Bacillota > Clostridia > Lachnospirales > Lachnospiraceae > Lacrimispora > Lacrimispora sphenoides. The sequence goes on from NZ_FOIP01000002.1 coordinate 534,716, forward strand.
TCTATTAAGGCATGAGCAGGATTATTTTTTGCAGATAAAATCCATGCACCCTGTCCAAAATAGTTCAGCAATAAACATATTTTGACAAATGGCCATGTAAAGTAGATGTTTTTTCTGCCTACATGTCCCATATCAGAGTAGAGTGCTTCTGCTCCGGTAGAACATAAAAATATGCTTCCCAGAATAAAAAAGCCAAGCTTGTTATCGTCGCTGAACAGGATATTGATTGCATAATGAGGGGACAATGCGCGCAGCAGGAATGGATTTTCCACTAAATTGATAATACCAAAAAAAGCCAGGCTGCAGAACCATAAAAACATAATGGGACCAAACAGTTTCCCAATAAATTCAGTGCCTATATGCTGGATAAAAAACAGGACGCAGATTATGAAAATAACAAGTAAAACAATATTTTTCTGGCTATTGCCAAAAAGATCTTGAAATACTGGGAGCAATTTAAGTCCCTCGACGGCTGATGTAACGGTTACTGCCGGTGTCAGCATTCCATCAGCTAGCAGTGCAGAACCTCCGATCATGGCAGGTATGATCAACCACCTGGAACGGCTTCTGACAAGTGTAAAAAGTGAGAAGATGCCACCTTCTCCATTGTTGTCTGCCTTTAGTGTAATACAAACATATTTTATGCTTGTTAAAATCGTGAGAGTCCAGAATACCAGAGATAAGGTTCCCAGAATAAAATTTTCTGAAACATGTTGGATTCCCCCATTCCCGAAAATAACGGATTTCATAACATAAAGCGGAGAAGTACCGATATCCCCGTATACGACTCCTAATGTTACCAGAGTTCCTCCAAGTGTTAATTTTGAAATGTCAGAGTGTTTTGATGATAATTCCATGATATCCCCTTTGCTGTATTTTGCTTTTTTGTAAAAAAGTCAAAAAAAAACCCCTGCTGTAACATAAACATTACAACAAAAGTCTTGTTACTTCGTTGCGATGCAGATTATAGTATGCTTTAAAAGCGTTGATTATAATCGTATTGATGCTATCGCAAACACCTATTCAGTGCAAACTACTCCCTTTTGATATGGGTATTCTACAAGAAAGAATTAGGTATGTCAAATTAAATATTCCTTAAGCTGATTGCGAAGCTGCAAAATTGTGCAGGATTTGGTGGCAGACAACATCAAGTACTTCTTTCTGCTAATGTGAAGCCATTGGTCCTGATTATTGTATGCTAGCACTAATCCTCCTTATTTTCAATAGTTCCTATGAAATATATTTGTTAGACAAATGTGAAAGACTCATGGAACAATAGGAATGTCACTTATGAGAATAGTGGTCCTACTGCAGTATCCGGGTTTGGCAAAGCATTTTGTATAGACGGGTATCCGGTATTTGGGGCCCATAAATAGATTGTACCTTCTAAAGTGTAGCATACTCCTTTTTTAATAATATAATGGAATATCGGTTGGTACAAATATTATTTTGTCTGTCTATATATTAGGAGGTAGCTTTATGAGTGATTGCTATATTCAAGATTGTGAATGTGATAGTGATGAATTCCAAGAATGTGAACGACATTTTAAGTGCGAAACCCATCAAAAGAAACTTAAACCAAATAGGACAATGTTAAAGTGTGGTAATTCAGGGTCTTTAGTGCTTCCAGTTAATACTAGAGCCGATACCCGCTTTACTCTTGCTACAGTTAACGTTAATATTAAAGATTTTAAAAAACCTTGTATTAAACTTGAATTTACAAGTGAGATTGCAACTACGGATGCAGCTCTCATACTTGAGTTTCATATATTCAAGCGTTGCAAACGTATAGTGACACCTTTTCCCATCGGACCTATTTGGACGTTTTCACGGTCATTAGCCATTACTGATAGTGACACATTTTCATTCTTTGTTTGTGACTGTGATATCTGTGATGATGAATGCTGCACATATAGCGTTGTCATAAGGGTTGCAAGTATTGTTACAGTAGGCGTTACTTCTATTAATCATGCTTCACTTTCCGCGCTTATAGTAGATAATGACTGCAATGTCTGTAAATAGTAGGAAATGCTTAAATACAAAAAATGCTTAAAATTTGGAATTAGTAGAAAAGTACGAAATGTGTTGTATCTCGTGTTGCATCGTGATGTAAATGTATTGTTTTTAGAGCACTTTGCTGCTCTAATCTACAAGATTAAAGTACCGGAAAACCTCGTATTTAAAAGGAATTCCGGTACTTACAGGCTTTTGCACTAATGTTTGCTCATGGGTTCTGATCCCACTATCCCCACTTTTAAGATAAGCCGCAGGTATAAAAACTTGCGTTTTTTTACTTTTAAGGACGGATACTTGATTTAAATTAACGACAAAGAATGAAAGGAACATCTTAAACTACGAGGATGTGCCTTTTTATCATCGGAAATAAAAGTAGGGGTTATGTATTCGGAATACGAAAAGCGGTTGAAGCCCGATGATTCTGCAAAATAAAAGGAAATTCATCCAAGCTGGTCCATTGATTAGTCTGCTAATTATGAATTATAAAATATTTTGTTGGAATAAATAAAAAATTAACAAATTAAATGTAAATATTTCGAGTATATCAAGAGGAATATTGATAATATTGCAAAAATAAGATATAATTAGTCAAAATTCAAAAGGAGGAAAGTCTATGTATAATATTCTGATTGGTGGTGCTGCCGGGCAGGGCATTGACACCACGGTCGCAATTCTGGAAAAGCTGCTGAAGCATTCCGGATATTATATCTATACCACCAGAGATTTCATGTCCCGCGTGCGCGGCGGGCACAATTTTTCCCTGCTTCGCTTCGGGACGGAGGAAATAACCTCACACAGCGATGTTTTGGATGGGATTGTAGCCTTAAATGAGGAAACCATTGATTTGCATAAGCATAAACTGACGGCCAAAGGATTTATATTATGTGACAGCAGCTTTGCTTATCCGGATGAGGATTCCAGAATCATTAAGCTTCCCATGAATAAAATAGCGAAAGAACTGGGGAATATGAAGGCTTCCGGCAGCGTGGCGGTGGGCGCGGTATTGAAGCTCTTTGGCGAGCCATTTACATATGCAGGTGAAGTCATGGCCGGTGTCATGAAGAAAGAGTTCCTTGAGGTCAATGTAAAGGCGGTTGAAGCAGGCTACACAGCCGTTGAAGCGAAATTTAAGCATCTGGATGGCGGATATAAGGATTACATGCTCATTTCGGGCAGCAAGGCCCTGGGACTTGGTGCGGTGGCTGGTGGGCTTAAGTTTTATTCCGCTTACCCCATGTCTCCTTCCACGGCTGTTTTGGAATATCTGGCTTCTGTTGGATATGAGGCTGGGATCGTGGTGGAGCAGGCGGAAGATGAGATCGCCGCGGTCAATATGGCATTGGGCGCTTCCTTTGCGGGAGCAAGGGCCATGACCGGGACCAGCGGAGGCGGCTTCTGCTTAAAGGTAGAAGCGCTGGGATTCTCCGGCATTGCGGAGATTCCGCTGGTGGCCGTGGATGTGCAGAGGCCCGGCCCGGCGACCGGTCTCCCCACAAGAACAGAGCAAAGCGATTTAAAGTTCGTTATTTCTGCATCACAGGGGGAATTCCCCAGGCTGGTCATAGCTTTGAGAAATCATGAGGATGCTTTTTATCAGACTTTCCGGGCGCTGAACCTGGCTGAAAAATACCAGATACCAGTCATACTGCTCAGTGATCAATATCTGGGAGATACAACGGCTTGTGTAAAGCCCTTTGACACATCCGGGCTGGAACTGGTCAGCCATGCCAGTGAAGCGGAAGGGGAGTATCTGCGTTACAGGATAACGGAGGACGGTATCTCTCCCAGGCTTATCCCGGGACTGACCAGCCATCTTGTGGCCGCTGACAGTGATGAGCATGATGAAAGAGGCTGGATAACGGAATTGGCAGAAGTCAGGAATCAAATGGTGGATAAGAGGATGAGAAAATTAAAGGGCCTTATCCAGGAGCTGTCGGAGCCGGAGTTTATGGGAGAAGAGCAGTGCGAAACCCTTCTCCTAGGCTGGGGGTCTACCTATGGTCCCATCAGGGAGGCCGTATCCCTGCTGAATAAAAATGGGGATGGAAGATATGGAGCTTTGGTATTTGGAGATATTTATCCCCTTCCTCAGGAAAAACTGAACATCTATGCAAAGGGCAGGATCTTAATCAACGTGGAACAGAATGCCACGGGCCAGCTGGCCTCTCTCATAAGGGAGCAGACAGGTATAGAATGCCATAAAAGCATCTTGAAATATGACGGCAGACAGATATCCGGAGAAGAAATTGCAAAGCAGGTGTTGAAAGGAGGTTCCAAGTAGATGGATAAATTCACAACTTATGAAACAGCCTGGTGTCCGGGGTGCGGAAATTTCTCCATATTAAACAGCCTGAAAACGGCGTTGGAGGAGCTGGGCATAGAGCCAAATAAAGTGTTGATGGTGGCAGGAATCGGTCAGGCAGCGAAAACGCCTCAGTATTTAAGCGCCAACAGCTTCTGCGGGCTTCACGGAAGGGCACTTCCGGCTGCAGTTGCCGCCAAGATAGCTAATGAAGAGCTCACTGTCATAGTAAATTCCGGAGACGGGGACTCTTACGGCGAAGGAGGCAACCACTTTATTCACAACATAAGAAGGAATGTCAATATCGCACATTTTGTTCATGACAATCAGATATACGGCCTTACCAAGGGGCAGGCATCACCCACCAGCGGTGAAGGACTCATTACGGGAGTTCAGACCGATGGCAACAGAAATACGCCCTTAAATCCAGTGCTCCTGGCCATTGCTTCGGGAGCGGGATTTGTTGCGAGAGGCTTCAGCGGTGATTCAAAGCAGCTGGTGAGGATCATGAAGGAGGCTATCCTTTATCCAGGGTATGCGTTTGTGGATATCCTGCAGCCTTGCATCAGCTTCAACAAAATCAATACCTTTGCCTATTATAAAAACATGGCGGCGCCTCTTGGAGACGATTATGACCCGACGGATCGGCTGGAAGCCATTAAAATGTCGATGGAAGTCAGTGAAAAAATTCCCACCGGCATCCTCTATCGGGAAGAAAAAATGGAGTTCCATAGAAAAAACAGGCTTTTAAAAGACGGACTGCCACTGATAGAACAAAAAACAGAGGAAAGCGTGCTCAAGGACCTGATTCACAGCTTTATATAATTCAATGGAATAAGCTTGCTGCATTATTTCCCATAACTGTATAATTTTAACAATCATGAATATAATGTAATAAAAAATTTCCTGGAAAAAGCCAATGTTCTATAATAGTAATGGGAGAAAAATCAGCTCCTGCAATGAAGACAATGGTTTTACGGAAAGGTATTTGAATCCATCTGATATTTATATTGTCACAGGTTATCAGATAGAAGTATTTATAAAAAGTCTGAATTCTCCGATTGGGATGGTTTTTAATGAAAACGGGGAGATCCTGGTGGCTGATTCCGGTTTGGCTTCCGGAAATCCCCGGATATTGCAGATGATCAATGGTCAGTTTGAAACGATCGCAGATGATTTTATTACCCCCATATCAGGGATTAATTATTTAAACGGTGTGATCTACGTATCGCACAGAGGATTTATCACAAAGATATACAAAGATGGTACAAGGCAGAATATCATTATGGGGCTGCCCAGCAACGGCGATAACTATAACAGCCCGGTTACCTTTTCTCCGGATAATAAGATGTATTTCGGACAAGGAACGGTGACTAACAGCGGTGTTGTTGGGAATGACAATGAGTGGGTGACAGTTTCTCCTCTTCTGTGTGATTACACAGGAGATTACACCATGCTTTATGGACAAAACTTCGCAACAAATAACATACTGACAGAAGGCTTGCCCGATGATATCGCTTTAACGGGGGCTTTTTCTCCCTATGGCATTCCCAATATAGAGTACGAGATCAGAAAGCGGTATATCAAGGCGTCGGGAAGTATTCTAAGGGCAAATCTTGACGGCTCCAACTTAGAACAGGTCGCATGGGGATTCAGAAATCCTTCTTACCTAAGATTTGACTACAGCGGTCAGTTGTATGCGGTCAATAACGGTTATCAGGCAGTGGGAAGTAGGCCCATCGAGAATGCTACAGATGATTTTTATTATATTACACCTAATTTGTGGTATGGATGGCCGGATTATTCCGGAGGCGAACCCGTAAACTCGCCGCGTTTTACGCCTAGTGGAGGTGTACAGCCTTCTCTTCTCTTTAAAAATCAGCCCAATATTCCCCCAAGGCCCTACGTGACTTTTCCGCCCAATTCCTCCATAAGAGGGTTTGAATTTAACTATAATCCCAAATTCGGTCCCTACGGGGATGTGTACATCGCTGAATATGGCAGCACCATACACACCCAGGTCGGCGATACCATATCTTATGCGAATGCAGGACACAGAATATCCAAAATCGATATGAAATCCAGGACCATCAGCACGTTTGCTATCAATCGAACTGGGTTTCCGTCCTCTTTGTCAAACGGAGGAGGTCTTGAGAGACCGGTCCATCTGTTATTCGGTCCTGACGGGGCAATGTATATCGTAGATACCGGACTGAATATTCAGGGGAACCCGGATGTGTTTATTCCGAATACGGGGGTCATCTGGAGAGTAACCCGGACGGATTAGTGCAAAAAATAGTACCTTCGAAAAAGAAAGGAATACCTACTATCTCCATTTATAGGCCGCAGGCATGAATGCTTGCGGCTTTCATTTTATCTTATAGAGACTGGACACTTGGTAAGAAGCAAAGACAAATGATGAAAGGTATATTTTCAGCTATCGGTATCCCTCCTTTTAATTTCGAAACAAATTCTGTCAGTTCAAATCACCGCTGAAGAATGTGAACAGCAAAGCCTCCGACTTCCTCTTCAAAATAGATTACAATCATTTTATCATGATTGAATTTTGCAGAAGCTTCATTGAACTTATAACCTGCTGTTTCAAAATAATTTTTTGCACGGACAATGGAGTTGGTGGCGATAGCGATATGACCTTTCGTACCGAAGTAAGGAGGTTTCATACATTCAATGGCAGTTCCGGCAAATATGGAACCGGCTCCTGATCTTTTTTGAAATCCGAACATTGCCTCAAATATTCCCGCTGTTTTTTCTGCTTCCTCATCGGTACTGAGGTTTATTCCAATATGGGTGAATTCGAAACCCAGCATAGTCTGGATGGCCTTCGCTGTCAGCTCGTGTATTTTTTCAAATTCCCCTGCTTGAATCAATTCCTGTTCCACCATAAAGTTGCAGGCCAGAATATTATCGAAAGCCGGATAGGAATTGCTGTTTTTCTCATTAATGCCGTCAGCCGGAATGAAGTTTATGTGATTATAGGATGAATACGTGGTCTGGTTCATATGGAGGCCCCTATCCTGTCCGGCAGAGGAAACTTTTACAGCGTCAAGCCCAAATGAAATTGCCGTTTCAACATCGTCCGGAGTGGAAACACCCGGTATTACTGGTATGGCCCTGTCGATACAATATTTTACAACAGATGATGAGAACTCCGGACTAACGATAAATTTTGCTCCTGCATTAACTGCGAGGCTGGCCTGTGCGGCTGTCAGAATGTCGCCGGCTCCGATCAGCATTTGGGGAAACCGTTCTGTCATTATGCGAATGGATTCTTCGGCTGCGTTGGTGGAGAGGGGAATTTCTACACAGTGAATCCCCCCGCCGCAGAGAGCCTCTGCAAGAGGAACCGCGTTTTTTACATCATCAAGTACTGCAACCGGCATAATGCCGATTTTATGAATCCTATTCAGAATTTCATTCATAGTTGAATACTCCTTAATTACGATAATTTATAGTGTTTTATTAATCCTGATTATCTAAATTATACTCACATCTTTATCGTTGTCAACAAAAAGGCATAAAAAACGCTGTATATGACAACCTTTTCATATACTAAATAAATATTTTAAAAAAGTTTTTTTGTATATATTGACATAAATATAAAAAAGATGTATGATGTTTTTGAATTTAAAGAGTGATATTTGAGCGAAATAGCGAAAAATACTCTTTAAATTTTTTAAAAATCAGTATGAAAACGATAACATATTGATGGTTAAAAGGGAAACTGTCAAAGTATCACGAAAAAACGGAGGAAAGTATCTGACAAGGGGTGCTTATTCTTTCAAAAGAGAAAAGGAGAAGTGTATATGAAAAAAGCAATAGCAATTATTTGTGCGGGTCTGATGACATTCAATCTGGCGGCATGCGGAAGTTCCCAGACGCCTTCAACCACCGCTGCAAATGCAGCATCATCAGGAACAGAAACCAAAGCGGGGGGAACGGCAACGGATGGAGAAATCTTAATCGGATGTCTCCAGGACATTACGGGCGCTACTTCCAGCCTTGGCCAGATGGTGCAGGCAGGAGCGCAGTGGGCCGTGGATGAAATCAATGAGAATGGCGGAGTAAAAGGGAAAAAGCTTGTTATGAACACCTATGATACCAAGGCGGATGTAACAGAAGCTATTAACGCATATACAAAAGCGGTTACTTCTGACAAGGTTTCCCTTATCGTAGGACCGCCAGTTGCAAATATCGCTCTGGCTATTAAGGAAACCTCGGAGCAGTATGAAGTTCCGGTTATGGGCCTTGCCATGGATCCCAGCGCACAGCTTAAGGCGGATGGCACTCCATATAAGAACATGTTCTGTTTTCAGCCCAATGCGATCCAGCAGGGAGCCATTATGGCAAAGTACGCTATGAAGAACGGCTTTAAGACCTTCGGCGTTATTTATAATGAAAGTAATGCCTACTCGCTTTCTTTGAAAGATCCTTTCATTTCCACAATTACTGAAAACGGCGGTACGGTTGATGGGAAACAGCAGGTTGCTTATAATGCAAACGATACAGACTTTAAAACCTTACTGTCCCCTATCGTGAATGCAAATGTTGATGCCATCTATGCACCAAACTACACCAAGGATCTTGTAAACATTGTTACGGCAGCACGTGCGCTGGGATATGAAGGCGCAATCATCTGCGGCCTGGATGCATGTCCGCCTTTCAACACTATGCTTGGCGGTAGCAGTGATGGCGTATACTGCATTAACAATGTGGATGACACGGAGCCGGAGCTTCAGAAAATGATTGCAGCGGTTAAAGAAAAAACAGGGGTAGAAGCTACCAACAAATTTTTCCTTGGATATGACATCGTTAAAATTGCAGTTAAGTGTCTGGAAGAAACAGGAACAGATGACCCTGCTGCTCTTCGTACTGCGATTGAAAATGTAAAGGATTTTAAAGGCCTTACCGGAAATATCTCCATTGATCCAAATACTCATATGACTACCGGTCTTGATATGGTTATGTTTACCTATGAAGGAACAACACCAAAAATGTTGGAAAGATTCAGCTCAGATAACTAAAGCTTTTAAAATGGATGGAGGCATATCATGTCACTGCAGATTATAATCAACGGCCTTGCGACGGGATCTGTCTACGCGCTGATTGCGACAGGCTTTTCATTGATATTTAATGTTTTAAAGTTTTCAAATTTTTCTCATGGTGCTACCATGACGCTGTGTGCGTTTGTTGGATACTTTTTGGTAGCTTCCAAAGGACTGGGGTTGATTCCGACAATTCTGGTTGCGATAGTAACGGGCGGCTGCATTGCACTGATTGGAGAATTTGTGGCATTTCGCCGTATAATACAGCGTAACAGCTCTTCCGTATACTTTTTCGTTTCCTCTATTACATTAGGAACGCTGTATGAAGGACTTGTTACCTTGAAAGTTGGGGCAAATTTTTACAGCTATCCTCAGTTCTTTAAAAAGGCGGCAATTAAGTTTGGGTCGGTTGTTGTTTCTACATCAGATCTCCTGATGTTCTGCACCAGCGCTGTTGCACTCCTTGTACTGGCCTATATTATTCAGAAAACCAGAATCGGCAGGGCACTCCGAAGCGTCAGTTTTGACAGGGATACTGCGAACCTGATGGGTATTGATGCTACACGGATTATTCAGTTTGCGTTTGTGGTTTCAGGTGCTCTTGCCGGACTTGCAGGTGTATTTCTGGGCATTAACTACACATTGTATCCGACTCTGGGCGGCCTGGTAGTAAAAGGATTTATTGCTTCGGTAATCGGAGGTCTGGGAAGTCTGCCGGGCGCGATCATCGGAGCCGTGCTTCTCGGGCTGCTTGAGACACTGTTAATCAGTACTGTGGGTTCGGGATACACCCCGGTATTTATTTTCCTTATTATGCTTGTATTTTTGTTACTCCGCCCAAGCGGAATTGCCGGCAGCAATATTCAGGAAAAGGCATAGGGGGTACTCACAATGATATTATACATGAATATTTTCACGCAGATATGTATTACGCTTGTAGCAGTTGCGGGCGTGTATGTTCTGACAGGACTTACGGGAATGTTCAGCCTTGGGCAGGCGGCATTCATGGCAGTTGGAGCTTATGTATCCGGTATTTTTGTCGTAAAACTGGGTGTCCCGTTTCCCCTTGCCTGTATCGCGGCTGTTATAATCGCGGTTGGTATTGGCTTTGTGGTGGGTATTCCAACCGTGAGGTTAAGGCGGGATTACATATCCCTGGTTACACTTGGATTTGGAGAGGCGATTACCGCTCTGTTAAACAGAACGACAAAGCTTACAGGCGGCGCTTCCGGTTTCATCGGTATTCCGAAAAAAACCACAACGCTGATGGCATTCACGTTTGCAGTCATTGCAATCCTGCTGGTAAACTGGTTTAAAAACAGCAAATACGGACGCCAGTGCATTGCGATCCGGGGAGATGAGCTTGCGGCCAAGGCCATGGGAATCAATGTCCCAAAAATCAAAATCACATCGTTCCTATTGAGCGTTGCCCTTACCTCCTTCAGTGGCTGCCTGTATGCTTTCTATATTACATACGTGGATCCCAGCATTTTCGGCTGGAAGAAGAGCGCCGACTGGGTAATCATGGTTTTCTTCGGAGGCGTGAACAGCCTGACAGGATCAATCCTGGGGGCCACGATCTTAAGCGGTCTCCCGGAAGTGTTAAGAGGGCTTGCAAATTACAGAAGCATTATTTATGCAATCCTGGTATTGTTAATTATCAACTTTAAACCTTCGGGACTTTTAGGTGAGTATGAGCTTGCAGATTTGTTAAGAAGAAAAGGCCGGGTAAAGCTGCAGAAGGAGGAAGACTGATGAGCTTGCTGGAGGTTAAGAATATTTATAAAAGCTTTGGCGGTGTAAAGGCTATTCAGGATTTTTCTATCCGTGCAGATGCAGGAGAGATCCATGGAATTATAGGACCAAACGGAGCCGGAAAAACAACTATTTTCAATGTTATATCCAATGTATACACGGCGGATCAGGGAACTGTGATGCTGGATGGGAAGGATGTAACCAGAAAAGAACAATATCTCGTTACGAGAGAAGGAATGGGACGCACCTTTCAGAATATCCGCTTATTTAAGGGACTTACCGTATTGCAGAATGTTATGTGCGCATTTGATCCCCAGTCGAAGTATTCCATAATCGGAGGCCTTTTTCCAACACCGAAACGCAAAAGCGAGGAAAAGAGAGGAATTGAACTTTGCGAACATTACCTGGAAATGGTGGGGATGGCTGACTATAAGAATGAACGGCCGGAAAACCTGGCCTATGGCATGCAGCGCCGTATTGAGATCGCAAGGGCGCTGACGTGTAATCCAAAGGTACTGCTCTTAGATGAGCCGGCTGCCGGACTGAATCCTACAGAGGTCCAGGAATTGACGGAGTTGATTTCAAGACTTTCCAAAGATATTGGATTCGCAATTCTTTTGATAGAACACAGGCTGGAGCTGGTTATGACCATTTCACACATCATTCATGTCCAGAACTTCGGAAAGACGATTGCAGTGGGTACCCCTGCAGAAATACAGAGAAATCCTGAAGTAATTGAGGCGTATCTTGGAAAGGAGGAGGGATAACACATGGCAATGCTGAAAGTAATGGATTTAAGCGTCACCTATGGTCATGTCAGGGCACTGAAAAAGGTCCATGTGGAAGCGGATGAAGGGCAGATTGTCAGTATCATCGGTTCCAATGGAGCAGGAAAGACCTCCCTCCTGCGGACCATCTCCGGTCTGGTGAAACCGGTCGAAGGAACCATCGAATTCCTGGGGGAGGCAATACCTTCCAAGTCTAACAAAATCGTTGCGAAAGGAATTGTACACGTGCCGGAGGGACGTAAAACCTTCTCAGGCCTTACCATTCGTGATAACCTGCTGGTCGGCGGGTATTTACATCATAGAAAACAGCTGGAAAAAGATATCGAAGAGCAGTTTAAGCGTTTCCCTATTCTGAAAGAAAGAGAGCACCAGTTTGCCGGAACTCTCTCGGGCGGCGAGCAGCAGATGCTGGCTATCAGCAGAGGACTTATGGAGCATCCCAGGATTTTGCTGCTTGATGAACCCAGCCTTGGACTTGCGCCAATTATTGTAAACCAGGTATATGATTTAATTAAGGAGATCCGGGATTCCGGAATTACCGTGCTGCTTGTTGAGCAGAATGCGAGAAAAGCGCTTTCGATCTGTGATAAAGCATATGTTCTTGAAAACGGTATGGTAAACATCTGCGGAACAGGTGAAGAACTGATGAAGTCTGATGTTGTAAGGAAAGCTTATCTGGGAGGTTGATACAGCGTCATTAAGTATCAATTTAGGGATAATGACAGGAGGAGAAAAGATGATACGTCAGTGGAATGAAGAGTCTATGGATCATCGCAATACACTGCTTTATGCGATGGGAATATCGCCTGAGGATGCGGCCAGACCTATAATCGGCCTGGTAAACTCATGGAATGAAATGAATCCGGGACATTTCCCCTTTAAAGATGTCATCGCAGAGATGAAGGAGGAAATCTATAAAGCCGGTGGACTTGCACTGGAACTTCCTATCACCGGTGTCTGTGACGGAATTTGCTCCAATACACCGGGGGACCGTTACACGCTTCCGGCCAGAGATCTGGTATCGAGTGAAGTGGAGACGGTTGCAGAATTAAACATGCTGGAAGGCATGATTATCATGGCAACCTGTGACAAAGTTGTTCCGGGTATGATCATGGGCGCTTTGAGGGTGGATATTCCAACCGTTATGTTTACAGGCGGATACATGGCTGCAGGTCATTATAAGGGGAAAATGCTGACTCTGACCCATACAAAGCAGGCTTATGCAGCCTACATTGCGGGTGATATGAGCGAAGAGGATTACAAAGGAATCGTGAGAAATGCCTGCCCGACTCCGGGAGCCTGTCCCTTTATGGGAACGGCGAATACCATGTGCGCCATGGCCGAAGTTCTTGGCCTTTCTCCTCACGGTAATGCAAGTGTCCGCAGCCAGACCCCCCGGTGGCATGAGATGGCAAGGGAAGCGGCTGAAAAGATTGTGGAGGCAGTAAAGGAAGAAAGACGGCCAAGTGATTTTATAGAACAAAAGAGCTTTGAGAACGTCGTACGCTATATGATGGCAACGGGAGGTTCTACCAACAGCCTGCTTCACATCCCGGCACTTGCACGTCAGGTAAAATGCGATATTGTCCCTGAAACCTTTGATAGAATCAGCCGTGAAGTGCCCGTTATCAGCACCATTTATCCCAACCATCCAACTTATACAATGGAAGAATTTGATGCGGCCGGAGGGCTTGGGGCTGTTGTGAAGGAACTTGCCAAAGCGGGGAAAATCGATACGGCAGCGGGCGGTATGTTCGGCACCATCGGCAATAAGGCGGAACTTGCTGAAAATAAGGATATGGATGTGATTCATTCTGTGGAAAATCCCATCCATGAACAGGGTGGACTTGCCGTTCTTCACGGCAATATCGGAACGGACAGTGCGATTGTCAAATTCAGTGCGGTAGATCCGGCGGCATGGAAATTTTCTGGACGGGCCAAGTGCTACGATTCTCAGGACGATGCCTGGAATGCGATTTTAAGGGATGAAATTGTGGCCGGCGATGTTGTAATCATCCGGTATGAAGGACCGAAGGGCAGCCCGGGAATGCCCCATATGGAGACATTTATGGCAGCTGTTCTCGGAAAAGGACTTGGCAGCCGGCTTGCCCTTGTATCGGACGGCAGATTTTCGGGAGCAACCGGAGGTCTCGCAATCGGTCATGTGAGTCCGGAGGCTTATGAAGGCGGAAACCTGGCTTTGATCAAAGACGGAGATATGATTTATATCGATGTTGAGGCGAGAATGCTGACGGTAGATGTGACGGAAGCGGAATTTGCTGACAGAAGAAAATGTTTCGAACCCGTTCATAAACCGGCTAAGGGGTGGTTAAATCTTTACCGCAAAAATTGTACCTCAGCACACCGTGGAGCAACCGTATTTTGGGAAGACTGAATGCAATTAAACGACTATGCTGAATTTTCGTGTATATTCTGACAATGTGTGATAAAATTAGGGAAAAGAATCCATATTATGGAATTCACATATTGAGGTGATTGGAATGACAAATATTAAAGTGGTTGCAGAATTGGCAGGTGTTTCAGCGACAACCGTATCGAGAGTTTTAAGTGGAAAAAGTTATGTAAGTGATGACACAAGGATGCGTGTCATGGACGCCATCCAGAAAACAGGCTACAGCCCCAACGTCATGGCAAAAGGTCTGAAAATGGGCAGGACCAATACCATAGTCCTTATGCTTCCGGATATCCAGAACCTTATTTTTCCCATGATTACGCGGGGGGTCGAAGATGCGGCAAGACAAAAAAATTACACAGTAATTCTATGCAATACCGACGAGAACAGCGGTGTTGAAAAAGACTATATTTCTACAATGAAATCACGTCTGGTGGATGGGTTTATTGTAGGCTCCATGCTTCCAAACTCTATCCATATAAGAAACCTCCGCACAGAAGGATTCCCCCTTGTGCTTATAAACCGCTTTTATGCCAAGGACGAGGGAAAAATAGATATTGTTGCCATTGATAACTTTAAAGCGGCCTATAATGCAGTCCGTTACCTGATCGGATCCGGACATAAAAAAATTGCTTTGGCTCTGGGGCGGGAGAACCTCTATTTGTATAATGAGCGTCATCGGGGTTACCGGGCGGCACTTGAAGATCATAACATCCCTTATAATGAAAACCTGGTTATGAGGGAGGCTACAGGAAGCAGCAGCTTCTACAGCATGACACAGGCTTTGATGAACTCGGAAGACAGGCCGGATGCGATTTTTGCGACCAGCGACCCGAAGGCATTTGTTATTCTTCATGCCCTTCATGAGATGGGGATCCGTATTCCGGAAGACGTCTCTGTACTCAGCTTTGACAATGTAACCCTTTCAGGGATGGTGGAGCCGCCGCTTTCCACTGTGGCACAGCCATTTTATGATATAGGTGTAAGAGCGACCAATAATCTGATTCATCAAATTCAATATAAAGATGAGAAGGGAGTGCTCCCCCAGCCGTTAAAAGAGCTGTTGGAGACAGATTTAATTATACGGGCTTCAACAAGATAGGAGATATATATGAGCAACCACTGGGGAATTAATCTTTGGAATTGGGAGAATGAACTGGGACTTAAATGTGTAGGATTGTCTGAAAAAGCCTTTAAGATGGGATTTACGGCAGTGGAACTTCCCATGACTGTTCCTGAGATTCCGAAGAAACTTGTGGAGGAAATCCGTTCCCTGGATATGGAAGTGAGCCTTTGCGCCGCACTTGGAGTTGGGCGTGATCTTTCCAATTTTGATGATACGATCCGAAAGAACACAATAAAATATATGACGGAATGTTTAAAATCGGCGGAAGCAGTTTCCGCAAAAGTATTTGCCGGCCCTCTTTATACAGGGGGAGGGAAGAAACACCGGCTTTCTGAGGATGATGATAAAAGAGAGTGGGAGCTTGCAGTAACGGGTATCCGTAAAGTTTCTGCTATAGCAAAAGAATGCGGTGTGCGGCTTGCTCTTGAACCTTTAAACCGGTATCGGACCAGCGTTGTCAATACAGCAGCTCAGGCGTTAAAGCTTGTTTCCGATATTGGAGAGGAAAACGTAGGGGTACATTTTGATACATATCAGGCCGGAATAGAGGAAGACAGCATCACGGATGCGTTTGAAGCCGTGCTGAAGGAAGAAAAAATGTATCATTTTCATGCCTGCTCAAATAACAGAGGAGTTCCGGGCCAGGGATTCTTTCCGTGGAAGGATTTATGGGTGTTGATGCAAAAATACGATTATAAAGGGCATATCACAATGGAAACATTTGCGCCCGGCGGCTTTGACGCTGGTTGGGTTCAGCCGCAAAAGAGTGCGGATGAGATTGCCGAATCTGGAATCCTCTATATGAAGCAGCATGACTGGCATTAATAATAAGGAGATGACTGAACAATGGCATCACATGAAAAGTTTAATTTTAAGACATTGAATGAGGTTGTAGAAAAAGTAAATTCTCTTGGTGTGAATATAAAATTCAGCGAAGATTTATCTCCGCTTCGTGCCGAGGTAAAGGTAGGAAAACGGATTGCACCCAATGCAATTGCAATTCTTCCAATGGAAGGTTGTGATTCAAATCCCGATGGTTCTCCTTCTGAGCTTGTTGAAAGAAGGTATAAGAGGTTTGCGGAAGGTGGAGCGGGATTACTTTGGTGGGAGGCCTGTGCGGTTGTCGTGGAAGGACGGGCCAATCCGCTCCAGATGATGCTTACTAAGGAGAATATGCCGCAGTTTAAGGCAGTTGTTGAGCGGTGCAATCAGTCGGCAGTTGCCCGCAATGGAAAAAAACCACTGAATATTTTACAGTTAACACACTCCGGCCGCTATTCCAGACCGGAAGGCCATAAGGGAGCGCCTATTGTTCCCCAGCATGACCCTATTCTGGATCCGAGAGTCGGGCTTGCGGCAGATGCACCTGTCGCGACCGATGAATATCTGGACAATTTAACAGCTCATTATGTGGAAAGTGCGGTTTTGGCAAAGGAAGCAGGTTTTGACGGTGTGGATATAAAGAATTGCCACCGATATCTTTTGAGTGAGTTGATTGCCAGCCACACAAGAGAGGGAAAATACGGCGGAAGCTTTGAAAACAGGAGCCGGTTTCTTCGCCAGACAATCCGTGCCGTCCGGGAAGCTGTGGGCGATGACTTTATTATAGCCTGCCGTTTCAATGTATTTGACGCTCATCCTTATCCCTATGGCTTCGGCTGTGATCAGAAAGACATGTGGAAGTTTGATCCCACAGAGCCTATGGCTCTTGTACAGATGCTGGTGGAAGAGGGCGTTGATCTTTTAAGCAATTCTGCGGGAAATCCCTATTATATTTATCCTCAGGTAACAAGGCCTTTCGACTTATCCAGCATGGGAGTCCCCACTCCGGATGAACATCCCCTTGAAAGCATGGACCGTCTGTTTGAGTTCACACGGCAGATTCAGAAAGCAGCAGGTGATGTGCCTGTTGTGGGAAATGGTTATACATGGCTGAGGCAGTTCCTTTCTTATGCAGGTGCGGCGAACCTGGCCGACGGAAGCTGTAAATTTGTGGGTCTGGGGCGCTCAGGCTTTGCATATCCGGATGCCCCCCGCGATATTCTGCTGAAAGGAGAAATGGATCCGAAGCAGTGCTGCGTCACCTGTTCAAAATGCACTCAGATTATGAGAGACCATGGAAGAACCGGCTGCGTCATCAAAGACAGTGAAATCTACGCGGGCTTTTATAAGGAGTACAGAGAGGAAGCTTCCATGCGTGAGAAAAGTTTCCAATGAAGGAGGACTTAAAAAAAGTGAGTGTAAAAACCAGCAGAATTGGGAAAGTAACCGAGCCCATGAAAGCAATCATCGGGAAAAGGGATATTCAGCCTCCGAAAAAGGGACAGGTTCTGATAAAGATTAAATCAAGTGCCATTTGCGGCAGTGATATCCATATTTTTAAAGGGAAACACCCTTCTGCCCCCCTTCCTATGACCATTGGGCATGAATTTTCGGGAGATGTGGTTGAGATTGGAGAAGACGTTACCAATGTATCTATAGGAGACCGGGTAACGGTGGAACCTTGTATTGTCTGCGGAACATGCGATGCCTGTTGTCATGGAGATTACGGATATTGTGAGAATATATCGTTTACATACAGAAATGGCGACGGAGCCATGGCTGACTATATTCTGGTCAATGAGCCGTATGTGTATAAGCTTCCTGAATACCTGACTTATGATACAGGTGCCCTGATTGAACCCTTGAGCGTGGCAACCCATGCGGTACGCCGCGCAGATATCCGCCTTGGAGAGACAGTTCTTGTTATCGGAGCAGGTGCGATAGGAATGCTGATTGCGTCCATATGCAAAAAGAGCGGAGCTGCCGAAGTTATTATTGCGGATTTTTCTGATGAAAGGCTTGCAGCAGCGAAAAAGCTGGGCGCTACTATAACGGTAAATTCGGGAAAAACAGATCTGGAGGACGAGATACGTCGAATTACAAATGGAAAGGGCGTTGATAAGAGTTTCGAATGTGTTGGCCTTGAAGCATCTTTTTTACAAGCGATGATGACGTTAAAGAAAAATGGCCTGGCCACTGTTATTGGAATCTTTGAGAATCCGCAGATCAATATTCCTGCAAGTAGATTTGTCACCCATGAAATTAAAATCCAGGGTGCTCAGGGATACTGCTGGGATTTCCCGATTGCACTTAAAGTTGCCAGAGAATTAGACCTTGAACTTCTGATCACCCATCATTTTCCTCTTGATGATATTCAGAAAGCTCTTGAAACTTGCCTTGATAGGAAATCGGGCAGTATTAAGGTCCTTTTACATCCTTAGAGACACGATTTAAGAGAAACACCCTGCGGGTATACCTTTATGCCCAAAAAGCATGGGCGAACAGATGAAAGGTGAAAGAGAAAGTGAAAAAAACAGCGATTGTAACAGGAGGAAGCCGCGGCATTGGATTTGCCATTGCTTATCAGTTGGGCCTTGACGGCTACAATGTGGTCATCATGGCTACTTCTGCCGAAGATAAAAATCAGGAAAATATGAGCATGCTTAAAGCTGCCGGGATTGAATATACATATGTCCAAGGAAATATTGGTGATTCCAAAGACAGAGAGAATCTTGTCAGAAAAACGGTGGAGAGATATGGTGCTGTTAACGTACTTATCAATAATGCAGGTGTTGCCCCAAATGTAAGGGCGGATTTGCTGGAGATGTCAGAAGAAAGCTTTGACCGTGTTGTAGGCATCAATACAAAAGGAAATATGTTTCTGACACAGGCAGTTGCAAACCAGATGCTGAAACAGCCCGTAGAAGGGAAAAAGCGGGGAACCATCATCAATATTTCATCCTGCTCTGCCGTTGTATCCAGTACAAACCGCGGAGAGTACTGTGTTTCTAAAGCAGGCATATCTATGCTGACAACCCTTTACGCGGACCGTCTTGCAGGAGAAAGCATTTTTGTCCATGAGATCCGCCCGGGAGTGATTGCTACGGATATGACCAGTACGGTGCAGGGAAAGTATGACACACTTATTGAGCGGGGCGCATTCCCGATTACCAGGTGGGGGATGCCGGAGGACGTGGCCAATGCGGTCAGCGTTTTCTGCAGTGATAAATTCCTCTATACAACCGGAAATTATATTGATGTAGATGGAGGCTTTCATATCCAGAGGTTATAATAAGCCTGATAAAACCATGTGAATGGGGCTGCTGCAGAATGTGAAATCGGCAGCAGCCCCATTAATTCTGTAAAGAAAGGCGGACTAGATGAAACTACAGATGTTTAATAAAGTACAGTTGTATCAGATGAACACGGTTGTCGTGGGAACCGGAGCAGCCGGATTTAATGCGGCAGATCAGCTATGGGCTTTAGGCCAGAAGGATATTGCGATTGTGACCGATCATGTGGGAGCGGGAACCTCCCGCAACACCGGTTCTGATAAACAGACCTATTATAAGCTGACGCTTTGCGGAAACGATCCTGACAGCGTGGGAGATATGGCAGAGACGCTGTTCAGCGGCCAGTGTATGGACGGCGACATTGCCTTGTGTGAAGCGTCATTATCTGCCAGATGTTTTCTAAAGCTTGTTAACCTCGGCGTGAACTTCCCCCAGAACAGGTGGGGGGAATTCGTTGGCTACAAGACGGACCACGATCCCAGGTGCCGTGCCACAAGTGTAGGCCCATACACTTCAAAACAGATGACAGAGTGCCTGGAACAGGCAGTCAGGGAAAAGAATATTAAGATTTTTGACAGGATGCAGGTAATTAAGATTCTTTCCGACGAAGAAAGGGTGTATGGACTTCTTTGTCTGGATTTGAGCTGCCCGGATGATGAAGAAAGACGATTTGTACTTTTTTCCTGTAAAAATATTGTGTTTGCCACCGGCGGGCCGGCCGGGATGTATGCGGACAGCGTGTATCCGGCCGGACATTATGGATCCAGCGGTCTTGCATTTGAGGCGGGGGCCAAAGGGAAAAATCTGACAGAATGGCAGTATGGGATAGCGTCCATTCATCCGCGGTGGAACGTATCGGGAACCTATATGCAAGCGCTTCCCCGTTTCTTTTCTACGGATGAAAGTGGAAATGATGAGCGTGAGTTTTTATCGGATTTCTTTGAAAACCGGGATGCTATGCTCAGCAGTATTTTTTTAAAAGGATATCAATGGCCTTTTGACGTAAGAAAGCTTTCAGGAGGAAGTTCGATCATTGATATTCTGGTATATATTGAAAGAAGCAGAGGCAGACGGATATTTCTTGATTTTCGCGAGAATCCCGGTAAGGAACCGGTGAATTTTGAAAATCTGGATCAGGAGGCCTTTGAATATTTAAACAGGGCAGGTGCATGTTATGGGACACCGATCGAGAGATTAAGCCATATGAATATGCCGGCGGTGGAATTTTATCTTGGAAGAGGAGTAGATTTAAGGACAGAGCCTCTTGAGATTGCAGTGTGTGCTCAGCACAATAATGGAGGTTTAGCAGCTGATGCATGGTGGCATACGGATGTGGAGGGACTTTTTGCAGCCGGCGAGGTTTGCGGTAGCCATGGTGTCTATCGCCCGGGCGGAAGCGCTTTGAATTCCGGCCAGGTCGGCTCATCAAGAGCTGCGCAGTACATAGCAGCCAGGAGACATGGAGAGCCTGATAATACGGGCGAAAGTTTTAAAGATATTGCCGGAAAAGCGGTATATGATGCGGAAAAGATGGTATCCCAGGTTACGGGGAAAAAAGAAGGTCGAATCGCAGTGAGAGAGCTTTGGAACCGAGCAGCCGTCCGCATGAGTCGGTTCGGAGCGGCCATACGGAATCCCGAAAAGATTGAACTGGCCATAAAGGAGGTTCAAGAGGAACTTTCGCATTTGGGTGATTTCGCCTGGGTGGAAGACGGGAAGGAACTCTGGCGCGCCTTTCGGCTGAGAGATATGCTTATCAGCCAGTTTGTGTATCTCTCTGCTATGAAAGATTATGTAGATCATCAAGGAAGGAGCAGAGGCAGCGCTCTTTACACGGATCTTAGCGGACAAAAGCCAGATCCAAGGCTGCCGGAAGAATTTACATTCTGCCTTGATGACGGCGGCAGTGCAGATTTGATACAGGAAGCTTCATATAGAAATGGGAAGGTTCAATTTGAATGGAGAAAGGTAAGAACGATTCCTGAAGATGATAACTTCTTTGAGAATGTGTGGAGGCAGTTCAGAGAAAATCAGAATATTTATTAGTAATATATTACTATATATCAGGTGCTTGGCCCTGTACAACCATTATAGGAAGCAAAATGCTCTGATAACGATGGTTGTACGGGGTTTATTCAACTGGGTTACTGCAGTTCGTCGATCACATTATTCAATGTAGGAATAGGACTTTTAACCCTGATTATTCATAAGGATGTCATTTAAATGGCCAACCATTCGGGTCCACTCACAATTTTAAAATTATCGTAATATAATAATGTATAAAAATTAGGTAAATTTATTCAATTTTCTTCAAATTAAATATAATTCCTAAACAATGGAGGTTTTTATATGAATCATGACAGTGAATGTGAATACTGCTGTGATGACTGTTGTTGTGAGAAACAAGAAAAATCAAACGCAACTGCATTAAGATGCGGAAGTCCAGGATTTGTTGCATTTCCTAATTTAACCGGAGTGGATATAACGCGTACGATTGCCGAATTACAGGTTAATCTTTCGGGATTTGAGAATCCTTGCATCCTACTGTCATTTACTGCGAATATTGTTATAGGTGTAGCAGGCAACTATAGATTTCAAATCTTTAAAGAGTGTACAGGTAAGTCCCCTATTCCAGTTAGCGGAATATATGAATATTCCAGAACAGTTGCTACAACGGTAACTGATACCTTTAATTTTAATGTATGTGATTGTGATTCCTGTATGAATGACTGCTGCACCTATCTGGTTGTAGTTACGTTTAATGTCAGTCCTCTTATCGGTAGTGCAACACTCAGCGCCATTATTACCGATAATGTTTGCCACAGCTAGATTCAGTACAGATAAATACGAGCTATGAATATTCAATAAAACAATGGGAGAGTAGACGACACAACCATAACCTATTGGCAGTTCAAGATGTAAAAATAAGCTTGAATCCAAATTAAATGCCGCCGATTACCGCGTCACACTTGTAATTCTTAACATGCTCACCATCATAGCATTTATAATCAGTATAATTTATTTTAAGATCGGTTGTAGTCTTTAAAATGCAATCCTCGCCCTCAAATTTAAAAAGCATCGGACGCGGCGGGCGGCTAGGGGAATACCAAGCCATGCAGGTAATAGGGTATGTTTTGCCTCTTTTTATATCACTATCAATTCTTTTTTTATTAGTTCCGATCCCCAATACTTCCATTATTCCTGCCTATCATAATACTGTTCAAACCACTTTGGCTGTCTTTGACAATTTATTTCTTCCGCAAGCCCGCAACTTCCACACCAATATTTTGGCCGAATGTATGTTCTTTTGCGGTGGGGATAATAGAGAATTTCTAAAAATATTTCTAATGTGTATAAATCTACCGCTTAATAGTATTAATACATCATTATACACTTGATGAATATATGCGCATAAAGAAAGGTACATTTTCATTTATGATAATGTACCTTTCTTTTTTTGATGTTATAAGCTAAAATAGTTGGCCTTCTGGTTACTGTACATTTACTTATTATTTTTCACAGTTTCCATTCCTTCTTTTAACATTTTTTGAATGCTCTGATTATGGGCTCGACGTATTCTCTTTAGACTGTATAAAGTATCGGGATCGTTATCTATCACATTCACCCCGAATTTACAAGTCAGGGTCGCTTTAAAACCCAGATTTTTAATGATAGTTTCTATTTTATCGTTATATCTGCCATATGGATAGGTAAACGTATTTGGACTATTACCTGTAACAGACAAAATTTCTTCCTGCAGCTTATTTAAATCATTCGATAAGAATTCTTCATAGTTCTCTAATGATTCATTATCCATTTGGCAGCATCCATAGCGTCCTTTAGAAATTTTATGTAAATTGTAGGAATGGCTTTGTATTTCAACAAGTCCAGATTGCTGCATTTCTTTTATTTCATCCCATGTTACATGAGAATATTCAATATTTTCATCGCATACTTTTGAAAAATCATCGACGCTTTTTCCAATTACAGATAAAACTATTTTCATATTATATTCTTTTGCCAGAGGATAAACATTTAAATAGGTACTAAGATACCCGTCATCAAAAGAAAGAATGACTGGATTCGGGGGTAATTCCTTTTTATCATGAACATATTCTATTAATTGCGTCATTGTTATAGTATTGTAATCATTTTCTTTTAAATACTTTAAATCACTTTCAAATTCATTGGGACTAATGACATCATTGCCAAAACCACTGTTTTTTACTTGATGATACATTATAATCGGAACTAAAATCCCATCAGCAGGTTGTACGGAAGTGGTCGTATGGATTTTATATATACTTTTTATTATGGAAATAGATAATAGGCTGTATGTAATGATCAATATAATATTTTTTAGAATATTTCTATATTTTTTTATTCGGTCCATAATTATGCCCTTATATATTGTTATAACAATTGTATGCCGAAGATGTGAATTAATTCATATTATTTCCTTAATAGATTGGCTGTGGAACACAGGTAAAAAAGAAGAATATGTGATTGTTAAAAAGAACCTTACCTGATATGCTTAAAAAAGCATGGATTATAGATATCTTTCAGAGGCAACGTAAAAACGCCATACCAGGGAGGGGAAATATGCATTCATTAGTTCATAAGCCCAATATCAGTCTTTTCAAGAAAATAATAACTATCTTTTTAATAGTTATAGCTCCAATTTTTATACTTGGAATTTATATCCGCAATTGGGGAGCCAACACGGTACGTGAAGAGCTGTCAAAATCATCAACTGCTCAGATTGAATTTTATTTAAGCCAGCTGGAAAAAGAAATTGAACGGCTTAAAATATTGCAATACACTTGCTTAAATGATGAGCACCTTAACCGTCTCGCAGTCCAGTATAGCATTATGAGTGATTATGATATAGTCAGCAATATGAGACAGCTTCAGGCACGTCTTATAACAATTGCGTATAGCAGCAGCTATGTAAAAAATGTCAGCGCCCATGTGTTTTCAATCGATAAAACGATCTCATCTTCCAGGGGAGTGGATGATTTAGATAACATGGTATATGAACGTACAAGGACCGCTGCAGGGCTGAGGGGAGCCCAAATCATCAGATATGAAGATGGTTTATATCTTACAACAGTCTATCCTTCGGACAATACAGGCCCAAACAGTAACTATGTCATAGAGATAGAGTTGGATCAAGATGTATTTAAGGAAGATTTGGAGCAGTTTAATATTTATCCCGATAGTGGATCGTTTTTGATCGATCTTACAAACTCGAATGAAATCGCCATGGCCAATACGGGGAAGCCTCTGCAGTTCCATGAGATATTGGGTGATCTTAGTATTGTTGATAAAAGTGGCACTAATCTTAGTAAAATAGAAGATTATCATTGCTATTCCGTGTATGCGAAGTCAGAGTATCTAAATATGCTATTACTCAGATATTTGCCGGAAAATTTGGTATTTACACCGATGCGAAATTTTACCAGCTGGATATGGGTATTCATCATGGTATCAATAACAGTAATTATAATCTTCACATTATCCATGAACCGCTTTATAAATAAACCTATTAAAAAATTGGTAGAGGTTTTCCGGCAGGTAGAAAAAGGGAACCTGCAGATAAGTTTAGATACAAATGACGTTAGATCTAAGGAATTCGCCTATCTGTATACCAGATTCAACAAAATGGTTGATAGCTTAAATATGTTAATCGATCAGGCCTATAAGCAGAAAATATTGACCCAACGTGCCGAATTAAAGCAGCTGCAGGCACAAATCAAGCCGCATTTTCTATATAACAGTTTTTTCATTATCAATACTATGGCTCAGATGGGGGATGAAAATCTGATAGAGTTTACCAATCATCTGGGTGAATATTACCGCTATCTTACCAGGAATGCCGCAGATATTATCCCTCTTAATGAAGAAGTTGAACATGCACGTACTTATACCAGTATTCTGTCCATGCGTTTTACAAAGAATCTTAAGGTTGAATTCAGTTCCTGCCCAAAGGAATTTGCACATTATCCCGTTCCCCGGCTCATTATACAGCCCTTGATCGAGAACGCTTTTGAACATGCGGTGGAAAAGAGAATGAAAGATCGAATCATATCCATCTCTTTTGAAAGTGATAATGGAAGACTACATATTATTGTTGAAGATAATGGAACCAGTTTGACAGATGAAAAACTTTCAGAGCTGCAAAGAATGTTGACATCACAATCTGATGACGCAGAAGTAACAGCATTGTTTAACATTAACAGACGTTTACAATTGCAGTACGATGAAGTTAGCAGAGTGTTACTTAAGCGAAGTCTGTTGGGAGGACTTGGAGTAGAACTAATTTTAGGGCTTAGGGGGGAGTAAAATGTATCGACTTTTAATCGCAGATGATGAGGAGATTATCGTTAATGGGTTGTATGACATCTTTTCGAGTCTTGAAAATTTGGAACTGGATGTTTATAAAGCATATTCTGGCGAAGAAGCGATACAGTGGCTGGGACGCACGAGAATTGATATTGCTTTGACAGATATAAATATGCCGGAAATCGATGGTCTTCAGCTGCTGGATGAAATCAAGAAACGCTGGCCATGGTGCCGTGTGATTTTCCTTACAGGGCATAGTGAATTTAACTATGCATATAAGGCAATTCAATATAGCAATGTAAGATACATATTGAAGACCGAGGGATATGGCAAGATCATAAAAACAGTTGAACGTGTAGTACAGGAGTTAAAAGATGAAAATCAGACAAATGAATTGATACAAAATGCCAAGGACCAAATAAATCTTGCTCAGGATTTATTTTGCCAGAAGTATTTTTATGCACTACTTAATAATGATAATTCGTTAAAGATTAATGCGGAAGAATTTGAAAGGCTCTTTATACATCTAAAGGCAGACGAGCCTGTGATGCTGATTTTAGGCGAAATATTGATTTTGCCTAAAACGGTAGACTTTTGGGAGAAAAACCAGATTATGTATTCCATAAAGCAGCTGATCGTCAGATACTTTGCCATGCATATCAACAGCTTGGTAGTACCGCTTAAGGACGAAAAAATAGCTGTTTTTGCTCAGCCCCATAAAATACAATCATATCCGGACAATCCATATGACAGTATGAGTGTCTTTTTAAAAGGGACTTTGGAAATGGTTCAGTCAGCCTGCCGGGAAAGGCTGAATGCTCCTGTAAGTTTTGCTTTAGCAGAAAAACCATGTAAATGGGAGGAAGTTGCAGAGAAATATGTATCCCTCATTGATTTACTCAATTATCAAGTTGGGCATGACATGGAAACAATCATTGATGAAAGGGAGTTTCGGAAGCAGAGACAGACATTTATTCCGTCTTTTGGGGGCAATTCTAATACCGCGACCACCTTATTGCAGGGATTGCTGTACCGCAAAGACTTGAGTAATCTGCATCATTCCATAGAGACCGGAGAGGAACAGGATTACTATGATTCTCTGCGAAGATGGCTCGAACCTCTTGGTGAAATACAGGATAAAAATGATGTGATCGCATTAGAGGCATATCAGACGATCATAACATTCTTTCTTTCCTGTGTAAATCGATTCCAGCTGGCACCACGGTTTTCTGAATCCCAAAATTTAAACAGGCTGTATAACGGCGAAAAATACACTACCTGGAAAGAGGCGGCAGAGCATCTTTTTGAATTGTCTCATATACTTTTTGACATGCAAAAAGAAGAACAGAGCAAAAGGACAAATGATACAATCGATTTTGTGCGGCGGCATATCGAAAATCATTTGTCTGAAGATTTATCACTGACCAGTTTGTCTGAAAAGACTTATTTGAATCCTTCATACCTTTCGCGGCTTTATCATCAGACGACCGGTCATAAGCTTTCCAGTTTTATAGAAAATTCCCGAATAAAAAAAGCTAAAGAATTACTTGAAAATCCTCATGAAAAGATATATGAAATTGCAAAGAAGGTGGGATACGACACAGCAGCCTCATTTACTCGCTTTTTTAAAAAAGCAGAGGGGATCTCGCCTCAGGAATACCGGGACTCATTTATTGCAATGAAAAGGCTGAAAAACTAAAAATAAGTAATAGATGTAAAAATATGTAAAGGCATAAGTTTTTTATGGTAAAAAAAAGTTAAGTAAATCAAAAGATGGTTGTAGAAAATGACAAAAAATGTGTTTATAATATGAAAAGAAATTGGTTATAAAGTATAAAATGAGGAGGGTTATATGAGAAAACGTATTATAAGCACAGGTATATCTGCTGTATTGATTGGCGGCTTGCTGCTGACTGCCTGCGGAGGCAATCGTTCGGCGGTTTCATCGTCTTCTGCAAGCGGATCAAGTGAAACAGGCTCTGCTGTTGAAAAAAACAGCTCTGTTGCAGCAGAAGATGGGGATCCATTTGGAAAATATGATCCATCTGTTAAAATGACGTTTGCCCGTACAGTAGATAATGATCTGAATGACAACATACTGCCGAAAACTCCAGGCGAAACAATTGAAAGCAACAGATGGTTGGATTTGTATTCAAAGGATTTAGGCATTGACATTAGCTATGCCTGGACTGTAAGAGGTGGTCTCAATGATGATGCTTATACACAGAAGTTAAATGTTACTATTGCATCCGGAGACTTACCGGATGTACTGATCGTAAATCGAACACAGCTGAAACAATTGGCAGAATCAGATATGATCGCAGATATGACAGTGTATTATGACAAGTATGCCAGTAAGCTGACGAAGGAAGTTTATAATTCAGAAGGCCCTGGAATCCTGGAATCTGCTACTTTTAATGAGCGTTTAATGGCTGTGCCTTATGCAGATGCATCAGTGGAAAGTACACAATATCTATGGCTTCGTCAGGATTGGCTGGATAAGCTTAACCTGGAACCACCCAAGACCATGCAGGATTTATTGAAAATTGCGAAAGCATTCACCACGCTTGACCCCGATGGAAATGGCAAAGACGATACCTACGCAATGGCAATCACAAAAAATTTATATAGCGGTGCCATGGGTACAGAAGGTTTTTTTGCAGGATATCATTCTTATCCGAATATGTGGGTGAAAACAGATGAAGGAACTTTAGCCTGGGGAAGTGTATTGCCGGAAACAAAGGAAGCTTTACGGGCTTTAGCTGAAATGTATGCGGCCGGCGAAATTGATCCGGAATTTGGAATCAAAGACGGCGCCAAGGTTGCAGAGATGATAGCAGCAGGGAAATTGGGTATTAATTTTGGTGAGCAATGGAATCCGATGTATCCGCTGATCAGCAACTATCAAAATGATCCGGAAGCGGACTGGGTTGGCTATCCTATCGTATCAATTGATGATACATTACCTAAAGTTCCGCAGAAGTTCCGTACTCAATGGTATTATGCTGTCCGCAAAGATTATGCGAATCCTGAAGCCGTAGTTAAATTGATTAATCTGCACCTTGAGAAAAACTGGGGTGAGAACAATGAATTTGATTATTATTATATGCCGGCTGAAAATGGAGCTGTAGGTGTTTGGAAGTTCTCACCGGTTGCACCGGCTCCAACCAATAAGAACCTTGAGGCATTTAATGAGATTCAAAAAGCACGCAAGCTGGGGGATATGAGTATTCTGAAAGGTGAACCAGCTGTAATTCAAGGAAATCTGGAAGCTTACTATGGCGGTGATACTTCTCAGTGGGGCTGGGAGAAAATATATGGACCAACTGGAGTCTTTAATGCGCTGAATGGATATATTGAAAATGGTCAGGTGATGAGAGAAGAGTTTGTAGGTGCACCTACGCCGACTATGGTAGATAAACAATCTTCTCTGCGTACGATGGAACTGGAGATGTTTGTCCGGATTATCATGGGTGATGTTTCCATAGATGAGTTTGATAAGTTCGTTGAAAACTGGAATGCTCTTGGCGGGGCTCAGATGACAAAGGAAGTTAATGAATGGTATCAATCCATTAAAAACTAGAAAATATTTTACGAGAGGAGAGGTTTAACAAAAACTTTTCCTCTCGTTTTTATTCAAACAGGAAAGAGAGGATTATTTTTATGAAACATGGACGAATGCGGGAACTGCCATTGCATTTGATGATTTTACCCAGTGTGATAATGCTCATTTGTTTCAGTTATTTACCGATGGGAGGGATTGTTATTGCGTTCCAGAAGTTTGTGCCTGCCAAAGGACTATTTGGTGACCAGAAATGGATTGGATTTGACAACTTTATTTATCTGTTCAGATTGCCAAATTTCATAAGCGTACTTTGGAATACTCTTTTTATTGCCATAATGAAGATAATTTTCGGACTTTTGATCCCGATTGTAGTTGCGATTCTCATTAATGAAGTAAAAAATAATTCATTGAAAAAAGGTATTCAGACGGCTATTTACTTACCCCACTTTTTATCATGGGTGGTATTAGGGGGTATATTTATAGATATACTCGCTCCCGGGGACGGACTGATTAATCATGTTGTAAAAGCTTTCGGTGGTCAGCCGATATTCTTTCTGGGTGATAATAAATGGTTCCCATTTACTTTAATAGTAACTGAGACATGGAAGTCATTTGGATATGGAACGATTGTATATTTGGCAGCAATAACAGGTATTGATCTAAGCTTGTATGAAGCAGCACAGGTTGACGGGGCAAACCGTTGGAAGCAAATATGGCATATTACCCTTCCAGGTATGCGAATGGTTATTGTTCTATTAATGGTATTAAGTCTTGGAAATGTACTGAATGCCGGATTCGACCAGGTGTTCAACCTGTATAGTCCACCGGTGTATGCAAGTGGAGATATTATTGATACGTTTGTTTACCGGATTGGTATGTTAGAGGCACAATTTGGAGTTGCTACTGCGGTAGGTCTGTTTAAATCAGTTATTTCGCTGACTTTAATTTCGGTTTCATACTGGTTTGCTATTAAGTTTGCAGACTATCAGTTGTTTTAGGAAAGGAATCGTATATGAAAAGGAATAAGAAATTTAAGTGGTTTCCGGTATTGAATACTGCTATCCTGGTCATGCTGGCTTTGATCTGCGTGATACCGCTTGTCCATGTCGCTGCTGTTTCATTCAGTTCCAGCGCAGCGGCCGCCGCCGGAGATGTATCATTATGGCCTAAGGATTTTACGACAAATTCATACACATTTGTTGCAAAGCGTCCTGCTTTTTGGCGCTCAATGAGAGTCTCAGTTACACGAATTATCTTGGGTGGAGGCTTAAGCATTTTACTTACGATTACGGCGGCGTATCCGTTATCTCAGCCGAAGGGAAGCTTTCGATTCAGAACAGTTTATGCTTGGTTCTTTTTTATTACAATGATTTTTAATGCCGGGTTAATTCCATGGTACATGGTAATAAGACAATTCGGTCTTTTGGATAGTATTTGGGCATTGATCCTTCCCGGCGCCGTACCTGTCTTCAGTGTTATTCTATTACTTAACTTTTTTCGTGAAGTTCCCAGAGAACTTGCAGAGGCGGCATTTATTGATGGAGCCGGGCATTGGCGCACCCTTTGGACAATATATGTGCCTTTGTCAAAACCTGCGCTTGCAACACTCCTGCTATTCTCGCTGGTGGCAAACTGGAACAGTTGGTTTGATGGCTTGATTCTCATGAACAATCCAGATAATTATCCACTACAGACTTACATACAAACCATTGCGGTTCAGCGCTCATTCAGCATGATGACGAGAGAAGAAATTCAGCAGATGGCAACGATATCGGACCGAACCCTGCGATCTGCACAAATATTTTTAGGCTCCCTGCCCATTGTTGTGGTATATCCTTTCCTGCAAAAATATTTTGTGAAAGGAATAGTATTAGGTGGAGTTAAGGGGTAAGAAGGAAAAGGCTGGTGAATGCGAAATGAAAAAACAGGTGTTTAATCCCTATCTGCCGTCATGGGAATATGTTCCCGACGGCGAACCACATGTGTTTGAGGAACGAGTATATGTGTACGGTTCACATGATCGATTCAATGGTTTTGCATATTGCTTAAATGATTATGTATGTTATTCTGCTCCGGTAGATGACTTGAGCGATTGGAGGTATGAGGGTGTTATTTATGAAATGACAAATGATCCTTTAAATGCAGATGGCAGCATGTGTCTGTATGCGCCTGATGTAGTCAGAGGACCGGATGGGAAATATTATCTATATTATGTTTTAGATAAAGTTCCGATTGTTTCGGTGGCGGTAAGTGATACCCCTGCCGGAAAATACGGCTTTTATGGGTATGTACGTGATATAGATGGAACACGACTAGGAGAGAGAACCAATGATCAGCCGCAATTTGACCCGGCAGTTTTAGCGGAGGGTGATAAAGTCTACTTGTATACTGGTTTTTGCGGCCCTGGAGATAAATCGCGCAAAGGCGCTATGGCGACAGTACTTGCGCCAGATATGCTGACAATGATTGAGGAGCCTGTAATAATAGTTCCTGGAAATTGCTATGGCAGCGGGACAGGGTTTGAAGGACATGAGTTCTTTGAAGCACCATCTATCAGAAAGCATGGAGATACTTATTATTTTGTCTATTCTTCGAGACAGATGCATGAATTATGCTATGCAACGAGTATGTGTCCCACAAAAGACTTTACTTATCGGGGCGCGATTGTGAGCAATTGTGATGAGAATATTACTTACCGGAAACCGGCCGGGATGCACACGTATGTTCCTGGGAATAATCATGGCGGCATGGTAGAAGTACTTGGGCAGTGGTATATTTTTTATCATAGACATACAAATGGAACCAATTTCAGCCGCCAGGGCTGTGCCGAACCAGTTCGGATTAAGGAGGACGGCTCAATTGAGCAAGTTGAAATGACATCGTGCGGTTTAAATGGCGGCCCTTTAATTGGAAAGGGGGAGTACTTTGCATATATTGCCTGTAATTTGTTCTCTAAATCGATGAAAAACGACCATCTGCTTCATCATGCTGGCTGGATTGATGGGAAATATCCCAGAATCACGCAGGATGGACGGGATGGTGATGAAGAAATGGGATATATCGCCAATATGCAGGATTCCACAATAGCAGGATTTAAGTACTTTGAATGCAAGGGTATCACAAGGATTTCTCTTAAAACGAGAGGTTATGGAAACGGGTATTTTGAAGTGAAAATTTTGTGGGATGGGGAAACCTTAGGGAAAATTCCGGTAGGTTATTCAAACGTCTGGGTGGTAAATTCTGCTGATATCATGATTCCGGATGGAGTTCAAGCTTTATTTTACGAATTTAAAGGCGAGGGTGGAATCAGCTTAAATTCATTCACTTTAGAATAATGAGAGTGAAAGGAGCAGGGGATGCAGAAATATGGCGAAACGATAGAAGATAAAAGGGAAACGCATATCTGGTGGACTGATATCCCGGATCCGGATGTGATCCGGGTTGATGATACATATTATATGACCAGCACTACCATGCACTTTACACCAGGCTGTCCAATTATGAGATCAAAGGATCTGGTTCATTGGGAAATTGTAAGTTATGTTTATGATATTCTGGAAAACAGCGATGAAATGACTTTGAAAAATGGAAAACATGATTATGGCAGAGGATCATGGGCGAGCTGTTTGAGGTATGCTAATCATACTTTTTATGTTGCATTCACGGCATACAATTCGAATAAAACATATATATTCCAGACTAAAAATATAGAAAGCAATAAATGGGACAGGTACACGCTTGAGGGTATTTACCATGATATGTCTCTGCTTTTTGATGAAGACGGTAAGGTTTATATGGTGTTCGGGGGTGGAACGATCCGGGTCATTGAATTAACCACCGATGCAAAGGCTATTAAACCTAAAGGCATGGACAAGGTGATTATTCTTAAAGCTGACGTGGGAGGAGAAGGCGGCCTTCCGGCCGAAGGCTCTCACCTATATAAACGGAATGGAATGTACTATATTTTCTTGATAGCATGGCCTTCAGCCCCTCGGTCTACGGGAAGGAGAATTCAAATATGTTATCGCTCAGATAGAATTGATGGTGAGTATGAGGGAAAAGTAATTTTCGAAAATGATATGGGATTTCACAATAAGGGGGTTGCACAGGGAGGGATTTTTGATACCGGGAGTGGAGAATGGTATTCCCTGATGTTTCAGGATCATGGTTCGGTTGGCAGGATTCCGGTTCTTGTCCCGTTTATCTGGGAAGAGGGTTGGCCGGTGTTTGAGGCCTATGGAAAGCTGCCCAATATAAACACTGTAAATTCGGAAAATTTCAACTGCCTTAATATCGTTAAATCTGATGATTTTAATCATCAAACATCGTTATCTCTCCAGTGGCAGTGGAATCATAATTGCGATGACAGATACTGGTCGCTGAGCGAAAGACCAGGATGGCTCAAATTGACGAATGGTACGCTTTGTCACAATATATCCGATGCCCGTAATACATTGACACAACGAACCTTTGGCCCTATCTGCTCTGGTAAGGTTTTGATTGATACATCAAATATGATGAATGGTGATTTTGCAGGTTTGAGTGCTTTTCAAGATCAGTATGGGTATGTGGGAGTTATGATGGCGGATGATGGAGCGAAGGTCATTATGGCAATGGCAAAACCTGAACCGTTTGAGCCAGCTAATACGCGATATGAGCCGGGAAAGCCAGAGTTAATAGTAGAAAGCATACCTTTAAACCAGAGAGAAATATATCTTCGCATCGACTTTGATTTACGTGACATGGCTGACACTGCTGATTTTTATTATAGCTTAGACGGCAGCAGATGGAGTGAGATTGGCAGACAATTGAATATGTCATACAGATTAACACATTTTGTGGGCTATCGCTTCGCTTTGTTTAGCTATGCGACGAAAGAAACAGGCGGTTTTGCCTCGTTTGATTATTTTAAGGTATCTTGATCTTCAGTATGGAGCTTAATTAAATAGGAGAATATAAGAATGAAAAAAGCAGAGATCATAATCGATAAGTATTTTCTGACAGGCAGCGTTGATCAGAGGATATTCGGTTCTTTCATTGAACATTTGGGACGAGCTATCTACGGCGGAATCTATCAGGAGGGAAACGTAAATTCTGATGAGCAGGGATTTCGAAAGGATACTCTGGAACTGGTAAAGGAGCTGGAGGTGCCGATCGTACGCTATCCGGGGGGTAATTTTGTATCTGGTTTTTGCTGGGAGGACAGCGTGGGGCCTAAGGAACAGCGACCGGCAAGGACGGAACTGGCCTGGCAGGTGGTCGAAACAAATCAGTTTGGTTTAAATGAATTTGCAGACTGGTCTCGAATGGCCGGAAGTGATATCATGATGGCAGTCAACCTCGGTACAAGAGGTCCGGCGGATGCGAAGAATCTTCTGGAGTACTGTAACTTTGAGGGCGGTACTTATTACAGCGAATTGCGTAAGGCACATGGCTATGTGAAACCACACAACATCAAGGTATGGTGCCTGGGCAATGAAATGGACGGAAAGTGGCAGATGGGCCACAAAACAGCAGAGGAGTACGGTCGGATCGCTTCAGAAACCGCGCGGATGATGAAATGGCTGGATCCGAATATCGAGACAGTGGCTTGCGGTAGCTCCGGTCTGATGATGCCTACGTTTGGTGAATGGGAATATCAGGTTTTAAACGAGTGCTACGACGAAGTGGACTATCTTTCTCTGCATCAGTATTACGGGAACCGCAGCAATGATACATCAGATTTCCTTGCCTGCTCGAAGGGGATGGATGATTTTATATCAGGAGTCGTATCTATCTGCGACGCGGTGAAGGCGAAAAAACATGGGAAGAAGGAGATTAACTTATCATTTGACGAGTGGAATGTTTGGTATCACAGCAACGAGCAGGATAAACGGATCAAACCATGGGATAAGGCGCCCCATCAGCTTGAGGATGTATATAACTTTGAAGATGCACTTTTAGTGGGCAGCATGTTGATTACCCTTTTAAGACATGCGGACAGAGTGAAGATCGCGTGCATGGCCCAACTGGTGAATGTAATCGCTCCGATCATGACGTCGGATACAGGCGCATGGCGTCAGACCATATTCTATCCTTACATGCATGCTTCCGTCTATGGAAAAGGAACTGTTCTATTGACTCAGATTAAGGCGCCGGTATATGAGAGCAGGACTTACGGAACCGTGTCCATACTGGACAGCGTATGCATCTGGGATCAGGAGTTGGAGACACTTACGATCTTTGCGGTGAATAAGGATCTGGAGGAAGATGTGGAAGCTGCATGTGATTTACGGCAGTTTGAGGGGTATCAGGTGAAAGATCATCTGGTGCTGACTCATGATGACATGAAAGCAGAGAATACGGAGACAGCTCCTGATACAGTAAAGCCAACGAGTTCCAATGCTTCCAGACTGGAAAATGGTAACTTTTCAACTGTATTCGGAAGACATAGTTGGAATGTGGTGCGCCTGAAAAAAGGCGTACAATAATAGATATCTCTACCAGTCAAAATAATTGAGAAAATGCTTAATTGGCCGTTTTGGAAAAAAGTCATCTCAATAGCAGGTGGCTCTGGCGCCTTACTGCAGGATTTAACGGCAGACCGTTCAAAGATTGTAACCATCGGCACCGCTTTGAGGGTATATAAAAATATAAAATCAATCTATAAGCCGGAGAATCGGAGTACAAGATGCACTTCAATTGTCCGGCTTTTTTGTTTTCTAGAAAGGAGCAATAGAACAATTGCTTTAATTTTAAAAGTGGATCCTTTTCCGAACCCTCTTATTGTATTCGCTCAATATATCTGATGCCCACCTTCCAAGGCCTCATCCAGCTGTTTATCGGTACATCTTCTTGCGGCCTCTGCATCACGCTCTTTTAGGCATTTATATAAACAAAGTACGCTATCGTATAGTGCCTCTTTCCCGTAACGCAGACAAAAGCGCTTCCAAAGCTGTGTTACAACAGGTTTAAAAGATATGTAAATTAAAGGTATAATACTGTTTCCACTGATAACGGAAAGTCTGTGATGAAAAGAAAAGGTGGCTGAGACCGTTTCTTCAATCGAAGTTGCATCAGCAACTTCCACTAATAATCCTTCTAATCCAAGAATATCCTCATTCGTTGAATTCTTTATAATCGAATCCGTTGCCAGATGTTCCAATGCCCGGCGTACTTCAAGAATTGAGTAAATTTCTGCTTGCCCAAGTGTATCTCCGTGATATTCCATAATGGCATTTAAGGTATTGATATTTCCGTTCTTGCCGTAATCTGCTACAAATACCCCCTGCCTTGGATGCACTTCCAAAAAACCCTGTTTTTCAAGTTCTGCGAACCCACTGTTAACCACTGCACGGCTAACCTGCATCTGCCTCGCAATCTCCCTTTCAGGAGGTAATTTACTTCCAACAGGGATATGCCCTGATAAAATCATGTCCCGAATCTGACAAATAAACATTTCTTTTAGGCTCAAAGCGCTAAGTTTCTGAAATTCCATCGTTTCCCCCCCTTGTTCTGGTTCTGGCCATACCAGAAATCAATACCATTTTATCATACATTCTTACAAAAATTCAACAAATAAATAAGTCATAGTGACAATAATTTTTTACAATATTGCTAGTTTCCATAGAATATTTTATAATAATATTGTTAAAAAATAAACTAAGCGATTCACCTGGCTGAACCAGAGCACTTAGGAAAATATTCCTTCTTCCTGACGGTTGAAAGACCTCTGAAAAAAGGAAAATTCCAAAAAGTGATTTAAAGCCAACAGATGACAGAAAAGAGAATATAAAGAAAGGAGCTTGACACATGGAAGATTTTAAAGTTCTTGAGATAAAAACAAGTGTCTTTGCTGACAACAACATACAAGCCGGAAAGCTTCGTGAAGAATTAAAGGAAAAGAAGGTTTTTCTTCTTAATCTGATGTCCAGTCCCGGAGCCGGGAAGACCACGACTCTGACACGTACGATTAATGCCCTAAAGAACGACTTTAACATTGGTGTTATGGAAGCGGATATTGATTCTGACGTGGATGCCCGTACCATTCAGCAAACTGGTGCAAAGGCTATCCAGCTGCATACCGGTGGTATGTGCCATCTGGATGCGGAAATGACCCGCCAGGGATTAGAGGGACTTGATACAGAAGGACTTGACCTTGTAATATTAGAAAATGTAGGCAACCTGGTCTGTCCTGCAGAATTTGACACCGGTGCAGTAAAAAATGCGATGATCCTCTCCGTCCCGGAAGGAGATGATAAACCTCTTAAATATCCGCTGATGTTTTCTATTTGCGATGTGATACTGATTAACAAGATGGATGTAATGCCGTATTTTAATTTTGATATGGAAAAATGCAAAGCTAATATTAGACTTCGTAATCCCAACGCTGTGATCATTCCCATCTGTGCTTTAAAAGATGAAGGTATAAAGGAATGGACCGACTGGTTAAGCAATGCAGTAAAATCCTGGTGTGAATAATAAAAGCATAACTATCATAAAAAGGTATTCATAAACTTCAAATGCGCAAAACAAGCGCGGGAAAGGAAATTATGAGTGAATTAAGACCTAAGATTGTAAGACTGGCGAAGATGGTAGGCGGTATAGCCGGAGCCATGAACAAAATCGATGAAAATTCTCCCGAATACTACGCTCTAAACTGTGTCGTAACAGATGACATGGCTGATATTGCTATGATTATCGGGCTGCGTAAACCCCGAACCTTCGAGTATGTTGCCAAGCGCTCCGGAAAGAGTAAAAAAGAGACAAAGGCCCTCTTAGAGCAGCTGGCCTACACAGGAGTCGCCAAAGTATGGAAGGATAAGGAAGATCATAAAGAGCGGTTTTTTGTGAATATATTTGCCCCCGGTATGTTAGAAATGATGGTAAATAACCGTGAACAGCTTAATGAACATCCTGAAATCGGCAAAGCCTTCGAAGAATATACCAGACTGCGTCTTGCGCCTATGGCAGCAAAATTCCCTCAAGGAATGGCAATGATGCGTGTCATTCCAGTCGAAGAGGCCATCAAGGATATCCCTGGTACAAAGCCCTGGGAACGTCTCTCTTATTACCTGGATAAATATGATACGTTCACGGTATCTGACTGCTCCTGCCGCCAGTCACGCCGTGTACTGGATGAGGGCTGCGGCCATTTGGAAAAAGACATCTGTATCCAGATGGGTGAAGGTGCCGAATATTACATAAAAACAGGCAGAGGCCGCCAGATATCACGGGAAGAAGCAAAAGAAATTATTAAATTTGCAGAAAATAATGGCCTGATGCATGAAATGCCCCATACCGACGGACTTGGTGAATCAGCGGCAATCTGCAACTGTTGTGGCTGCTCCTGCTTCTCCCTGCGTCTTGCAACCCTTTTTAATACTCCGGATTCCATACGTTCTAACTTTACTGCCAAGGTAAAAAAGGAAAACTGTGTAGCCTGCGGACAGTGTGTGGAAAATTGTCCGGTTAATGCTTTAAAACTTGGCCAAAAACTCTGTTCCAAGACGCCTGTTGCCATAAAGGCTGAACCTACCGCACGTGACCATGTCTGGAGAGAAAACAACTGGAATGTGGATTACCGTGAGAACCGTAAAGATGTTACAGAAGAAGGTACATCTCCTTGTAAAACTGCCTGTCCGGCTCATATTTCCGTACAGGGTTACATAAAGCTTGCTGCTTCCGGCCGCTACCATGAAGCATTAGAGCTGATAAAGAAAGAAAATCCTTTCCCTGCTGTCTGCGGACGCATCTGTCCTCATAGCTGTGAAAGCGAGTGCACCCGCGGAGATATCGATGAACCGGTTTCCATCGATGAAATCAAAAAGTTTATTGCGGATAAAGAGCTGGATGGTTCGATCCGCTATATCCCGCCTATGCGTTATCACCTTGGAAATAAAATCGCAGTGGTCGGCTCCGGTCCTTCCGGTCTTTCCTGTGCATATTACCTGGCAATTGATGGTTATCAGGTAACCGTATTTGAAAAGGAAGAAAAACTTGGCGGTATGCTTACCCTTGGTATTCCCTCCTTCCGCCTGGAAAAGGAGGTTCTTAATGCTGAAATAGATGTTCTGCGTGAAATGGGTGTTGCCTTTAAAACCGGAATTGAAGTCGGAAAAGATATTACTCTTAATGAACTTCGGAAAGAAGGTTACGAAGCCTTCTATCTGGCAATCGGCGCACAGGGGGGCAGAAGTCTTGGCATTGAAGGGGAGGAAGCTAACGGTGTTATCTCAGGCGTTGATTTCCTTCGCAATGTAAACCTTGGAAGAAAGGCAGAGCTTTCCGGAAATGTAGTTGTGATCGGCGGCGGAAATGTAGCAATTGATGTAGCCCGTACAGGGGTAAGACAGGGAGCTGCTGCTGTCAATCTTTACTGTCTGGAAAGTCCCAGTGAAATGCCGGCATTACCGGATGAGATTGCAGAGGCTGAGGAAGATAAAGTTTCCTTTCATAATGGCTGGGGCCCTAAGCGCATCTTGACAGAAGATGGAAAGGTTACCGGTGTAGAATTTAAGCGCTGCATCAGTGTATTCGATGAAGGCCAACGTTTCGCTCCAAAGTACGATGAAAATGATACCATTACTGTGGAAGCTGATACCGTACTGCTTTCCATTGGCCAGACTATTGAGTGGGGCGGACTTCTCTCAGAAAGTAAGGTTGAGCTTAGACGCGGCGGTACTGCCAAAGCTGACAGTCTGACCTTACAGACTTCGGAACCGGACGTTTTTGTTGGCGGTGACTGTTTTACCGGACCCCAATTTGCGATCCATGCCATTGCAGCCGGAAAAGAAGGTGCAATCTCTATTCACCGTTATGTACAGCCGGGACAGTCTCTTGTCTTTGGCCGTGACCGCCGGGAATACCATGCTTTTGATAAAAATAACGTTGCTATCGGATTACAGGATTTTGATACGACTCCCCGCCAGAGACCAGGCCATTCTCCTGAGAAAAAAGGCAGCTTCTATGATGAACGTATGACCTTCACCGAGGAACAGTTAAAGAAAGAAACGGAACGCTGCCTTGGCTGCGGTGCGGTAGAAATCGACAGTTATATGTGTATTGGCTGCGGCATGTGTACTACCAAATGCAAATTTGATGCAATTCATTTAGAGCGAACCTATAACACGGTTCCAAATACCTATGAAAAGCTTCCTGTCAAGATTGCCGCCAACGCCATTGTTCGTACCGGAAAGATTGCTGCAACCACCCTCAAAGAAAGCGTTGGCAGAAGAAGCTAACAAGAAAAGGAGAGGCAACAATGCATGAGCTTGGTGTATTAAACTCTATGGTCCACACCATTGAGCGTATCGTAAAGGAGCAGAATATAACAGAGGTCCGCAAGCTTGTCATCGAAGTTGGCGAGCTTTCCGGTATCGTGCCCAGATACTTAGAGCAAAGCTGGCCTGCTGCCTCCTATAAGACTTTTATGGAAAAAACAGAACTGGAACTTATCGTCATTCCCGGTATTGTTAAATGTAAAGGCTGCGGCAGGGTATTTAATGCCGTTTACAGTGATTTAAATTGCCCTGGCTGCGGCAGTATGGATATGGAAATCCTGGAAGGCGACGACATGATAATTAAGGAAATCGTGTGTAACTAAAGGATTCTAACGAAGAAGCGGCGGAGACTGTGGAAGAAGGAGCCGCAATTTAAAAGTCAAAGGTGAATGCCAGAACGTTCTCATGAATTTAATATGAAGGAAATTGAAGCGTGTGAAACAAGGAGGAATGGGTATGTTTGTGTTTTCAGAAAGTGTTCCTACAATATTGGTTTTACTGGTATGGCTTGGGGTGTTTATATCGTTGTTTGCCGCAAATGAATTGAGCCGTCGTTTTAAGTGGGTGGGGTTTGGCTGCTTTGTTGTGCTTCCGGTTGTTTTAACAGTTTTATGGCTGACGACGTTAAAGGATACTTCTTATATGGACTGGTTTCATCTGGCAAAGGTTTACTCCTCTACGGCGGGGTGTATTGGCTTTTGGTGTATCCGTCATATCAAAAAGCTGCAGCATAATAAAATTGCGTTGTGTTTCCCGCCGTTAATTCTGGCGATCAATATCCTGGAAGCCTGTATCCGTGATTTTGAAGTAAGCCAGTATGCGACACCGGTTATGGAGTTTATGAACAACCAGGTCCAGTACTATATCGGTGGTTCATGGAATGTCATGAACGGGATTGCAGGTCTCTTAAATATTGTGACCATTACAGGCTGGTTTGGAATCTGTATTCGAAAGAAGACCAGTAAGGATAAAAGCCAGGATATGCTTTGGCCTGATATGATGTGGTTCTGGATTATCGCCTATGATTTATGGAATTTCGCTTATACCTATAACTGCCTTCCGACTCATGCATGGTATTGCGGATTAGCACTTTTACTGGCCCCCACAATTTGTGCATTTACAGTGGGCAAGGGAGCATGGCTGCAGCATCGTGCCCAGACACTGGCACTATGGTGTATGTTTGCCCAGACGTTTCCGGTATTTCAGGATGCCAGCAGTTTTCTGGTGCATTCCCGATCCAGTAAAGCTATTGCAGAAGCAGCGATACGGGAAGGAATGCTTTCCCCTGACGGGTATACGGTATTGACCGGAACAGGAATCCAACCGGTGGCAGGTGTATCA
The DNA here is from genome assembly GCF_900105215.1 of Lacrimispora sphenoides. Classification (NCBI taxonomy): domain Bacteria; kingdom Bacillati; phylum Bacillota; class Clostridia; order Lachnospirales; family Lachnospiraceae; genus Lacrimispora; species Lacrimispora sphenoides. The sequence continues at coordinate 576,806 of NZ_FOIP01000002.1, forward strand.
CCGGATACTACTTTTTTGTTTGTTATGAGTTTGCTGGCTCTCCTCGCAAATATCGGAGTCTTTGTCTATATGATTTACAGAATGTATAAGACAAAGAGAAATCCATATACCGGAGAATTATATACGGATCATAAGAAGTATCAGGAGATTAAGGCTTTGGCGGAGTAAATTTAACTTCATCAAGTAGGGTCGCGGATTGCCAATATCCGATTGACTGTATAGATGGACTGTTATGAAATCTCATATGCTCTCTTCCAGGTTGACAAGTGAAATAATAAAGCTTGTCACTTAGAAGAGAGCATATTTTTGTGCCTGTAGAAAATTATACTCACTAAGGCAGGTGCTTTACATATTATAAGATAATTGATAAGTTACTACATTGCTACTAAATGAAAGGAGTTGTCTTATACATGTTTCCTTACCCCCAAGAAATTCACCCATTTACTTATCACGATGATAGGGTTATGCCTTATGATTATTATAATTCCCCTTATTCTGAAGGACGATGGCTTAGGAGCAAGGGTGCTCTCGAATCGGATGAAAAATATCTTTTACCAGCACAGCAACGGCTTACTTACGTGCTTGTACATGGCTCTTGGGCTGATGCTCACTTCTGGGATGGCGTAGCAGCAGTGCTGTGTATTCAAGGGCATACAGTATTTACGCCAGAATACGCAGGCCATGGTAAGGACTCGAATAAAGATGTTACTCATGAGATGATAACAAAGTCAGTCGTTGATTTTATAACAAAACGGAATCTGAGTGATTTCGTTCTGGTTGGGCACAGCTTCGGTGGAAGTGTCATCCAAAAGGTTGCAGAACAGGTACCAGACCGCATTAAGCGCCTCATATTCTGGGATGCATTCGTATTGGAAGATGGAGAGTCGGTTGCCGACGAGGTCCCCCCAAAAACACGACAGGGTTTCGAGCAGCTCCGGGCGGAATCAACGGATGATACGATTATGCTTCCATTTCCACTATTTCGAGATTTGTTTGTCAATACGGCTACCTTAGAAGAAGCCGGATGGCTGTATGCCCGCGTCACTCCGGAGCCGGCTGGACCGCTTTTCGAAAAGCTGGACCTTAAAGCATTCTATGGGTTGTCTATATCCAAAAGCTATGTGTACTTTTTCCAAGACAATGCATTGCCGCAAGGAGAAGGCTACGGCTGGAATCCACATATGTCGGCACGGCTTGGTCAGTTCCGCCTTATTGTCGGCGATGGGGACCACTTTACGGATACTCTCACAAGGCCGGATATGGTTGCGTGGAAGCTTTACGAGGCGGGGCGTGATTGACGTGATAATAAGTTATTACTGCAAGCTTGCTGGAAAAATTGAAAGGGCCTGAGGGTACTGATATAATAGAAATAAAATCAAAGAGAAGAAAAGGAGCAGAAATATGAAAAAACTTAAAATAACACTTGCCTGTGCTGGCGGTATGTCAAGCAGTATGCTGTGCAAGAAAATTATCACAGCATCAGAAAAGAAAGGCTATGCAGGTACAGAGTGCGAAGCCTATTCTGTTCATAGTTTGCAGTCGGCAGCCCCGGGGAGTGATGTAATTTTGCTTGGGCCTCAGGTAGGATATATGAAGGATACCATAATGAAAAAGTACCCGGATATTCCTGTTGAGGTTATTTATATGAAAGACTATGGGATGATGAACGGTGAAAAAATATTTAATGATATGGCAGAAAAGTTTGATTGGTAAATTTGAATATTAAATCATTAAAAATTATTGACTTGATGGATAATTGTGCTATAATTTAATTGTTAAACAATTAGATTAATAAACTTATGAGCTTTAATAGTACATTGAATTCTGGAGGTCATATGAAAAAGGAAATAAAAATACTGGCACCCTGTGGAATCCTTGGTTATGGATATCCCAAATCCTCTTTTTTAAAAGGAATGTCTTATAAACCGGATGCGATTGTTGTTGATGCGGGAAGTACTGATGCAGGACCGCATAAATTAGGTGCCGGAGTAGCAATTGTAAGTGAAAAAGCCTGTAAAAAAGACTTGGAAATCATGATTACGGAGGGGGCAAAAGCTGGGATCCCGGTAATCATCGGGTCAGCCGGAGGAAGCGGGGGAAGAGTTCATGTTGAATGGACCTGGAATATTATAAAAGAAATTCTTAAGGAACAAGCATTGCAATCACAAAAGGTAGCGATCATATGGGCGGATATTCCTAAGGAAGCGGTAAAAGAAAAGTTACATAATGGCAAAGTTCAGCCGTTGGGTCTTTCTGTAAAAGAGTTGACGGAAGAACGGCTGGAATTAACCAATGGTATTGTGGCTCAGATGGGGCATGAACCGATTGTAAAAGCATTAGAATCGGGAGCTGATATCATAATCTGCGGAAGAGCTTATGACCCATCTCCCTTTGCGGCAGTAGCCGTGTATCACGGATTTCCGCTGAGCTATGGATATCATGCTGGTAAGATTCTTGAGTGTGCAGCCCTTTGTGCCGTACCGGGAACTACGAAAGACTGCATGCTTGGAACCATAACAGAGGAAGGATTTTTGATTACACCATTATCTGATGATAGAATTTGCACGCCTCTTTCTGTGGCAGCCCATACATTTTATGAAAAAGATCATCCATATATCCTTCATGGTCCGGGAATAACCTTAAATTTAAAAGATTGTGAATTTAAACAGGTTGATGAAAAGAGTGTATTTGTAACCGGAAGCAGGATTGAACAATCGAATCCTTACTGTATTAAATTAGAGGGAGCCATGAAAGTTGCCTACAGAACCTTTGTGGTAGCGGGTGTAAGAGATTCTCTTATGATATCACGGTTAGAGGAAATAGAGAGACTTGCAGAAGAACAAGTCAGAACTTATTATTCGGATATACCGGAGGAAGATTATACGATTCACTTTATTAATTATGGAATGAATGGTGTAATGGGAGAGCTGGAACCTTCGAAAGAATTACCCCACGAAGTCGGAATCGTTTTTGAGGTAATTGCAAAGTCCCAGGAACTTGCTGATGCAGTATGCGGTTCGCTTCGATCCAGTTTACTTCATTATGGTTATATCGGAAGAAAATCAACTGCCGGAAATCTGGCTTTCCCATTCGCGCCAAGTGATATTTCATTTGGTCCAGTATATGAATTTTCTGTTTATCACTTAATGGAAGTGGAAGATAGTTGTCAGATGTTTCCCATTGAATACCCTGATATGTAATGGAAAGGAGGAGATAAAAATGGCGGAATGCTGTTTATATGATTGCGCGAAAGTAATACGTTCAAAGAATAGTGGACCTTTTGAGATTACTCTGGATGTTCTTTTTGATGATCCGGTAATATATCAAAAAATAAAAGACAGTAATATTATTAATAAAACTACGATTTGCAATCTATACCGGTTAACTGAGGATAAAATCACGCAAATTGTTTTTTATGACAAGGCATTGGGGTTTAAGATTACATTTGCGAGAAAAATATCATCAGGTACTTGTTACGATACCGATGTTTATGGGGCACAACAACATGCACCTTTAAGTGAATTAATAGTCAGCATTTAGAAAGGGAGTGTCGGGTGATGGCAAAACAAAAAGCCGGGGGGGCACAATCAAAGTTAAAGCGCATCTGGCGGGATAGGTTATTATATCTTACCTTACTGCCCACTTTAATATATTTCTTTGTATTCCATGTGATTCCGATCATTGGTATGAAATTGGCCTTTTATGATTACCGGATTAAAGGTGATAATGTATTTGTAGGATTTACATATTTTAAAAAGTTATTTTCGACTCCGGTATTTTTTCAGATACTGGAAAACACTTTGATTATCAGTGCGATGAAGATATTCCTGTTTTTTCCGATGCCTATCATTTTTGCAATTATGTTAAATGAATTCAAGGCAGGTCCTTTTCGAAAGAGTGTACAGGTGATTTCTTATCTGCCGCATTTCCTTTCCTGGGTTGTAATAGCGGGAATATGGTTCGAATTTTTATCCCCTTCTACCGGGATTCTAAACAGCGTTTTGACCGGTTTAGGTTTTGAAAAAGTAAATTTGTTAACAAGCAAAGGTTCAATAAGATGGGTTCTGCTGGCATCAGAATCCTGGAGATCCATTGGGTGGGATTCTATTGTATATTTAACGGCAATTATGGGGATTGATCCAACTCTATATGAAGCAGCAAAAATAGATGGGGCTAACCGCTTTCAGATTGTTGGAAGTATCGTTTTGCCGGCTTTGGCTGTAACAATGGTTACTGTTTTAATTTTGAATATCGGTTTCTTTATGAATGCAGGTCTGGATCAGGTGCTGAACTTTACCAATGCTGCAGTTAATTCTAAGATTGATATCATAGACACCTATGTTTATCGGATTGGTCTGCAAAATTCCCAGTATTCCTTGGCAACAGCAGCGAATCTATTTAAAGGTGTAATCGGTACACTCTTAATTGTTTCTACCCATCTGTTTTCTAAAAAGCTGACTGGTAAGGGTGCATGGTAGGAGGAAAGGTATGAAAATAAGAAAGAAAATATCAATTGGTAAACTTCTATGCGGCTTTATTATGATGCTTTTAGCTTTATGTATGTTAGTTCCATTATTGAATATCCTGGCAAGATCTCTTTCACAACCGGATTTAGTTCATGGCCTGAAAGGATATGATATACTGCCCAAAGGATTTACCACGGTTAATTATCAGGTTATTTTAGGACAGCCTATTGTAATCAGAAGTATACTGAACTCATTATTTATTACGGTTGCCGGCGTGTGTTTAAATATTATATTGACATCCAGTGCGGCTTATGTTTTAACAAGGCCGGGCCTGGTTGGTAAAAAGGTCTTTATGTACTTCTTTATTATTATGATGATATTTGAGCCGGGTATTGTACAGGAATATTTTTTGATGAAAAATATTCATTTATTGGATAATCTGTTTTCCATGGTTATTTACAGAAGTGTAAATGTCTATTATCTGATCATATTAATGAGATTTATGGAAGAGGTTCCGGCTTCCATTCAGGAAGCTGCAAGAATTGATGGAGCTGGGCATTATAACATTTTATTTAAGATCATGATTCCTTTATGCAGAATCCCATTAATTACGGTAGGAATGTTTTATGCGGTGTTCCGCTGGAATGAATTTTTTAAATCCAGTATCTTTTTAACCAGCAAAAATCATACTGTTTTACAGGTGCTTTTAAGACAATTTGTTGTTAATTCAGATTCACAGGTAATTGTCGGTGCATCCAATATTTTAGCGAATAATAATATTGCGCAACTGGATAACGCTTCCTTAAAAGCTGCAACCATTGTAGTGGCTGTTGTACCAATTTTATTATTATATCCTATTATTCTTAAATACTATACGAATGGTGTTATGTCAGGAGGTGTGAAAGAGTAGATAATCGTTTGCTTTGCGGGAAGGCATAGAAAAAATTATATTGATTATATGGAGGGTATGCAATGAAAAAAACAATTTCATATTTATTAGTTATGGGAATGGCAATACTGTCCCTGGCTGGCTGCGGAAAAAAGATTGATTCCGGTTCCAATGTACAGAGCACACAGGATAGCACGAATGATTCATCATCTGTAACAATTAAGGCAGTAATAAAGGATTTATCAGCAGATGATGAAGTTTCCGTAAAATTTCTGGAGGCAGTAAGCAGCGGTGTATCAAAAGAGCTTGGCCGGGAAGTACATATTGAACTGGCACCGATCTCTGATGGTACTTATTCAGAAAGTATGAGTCTGCTGCTTCAAAGCGGTGAAATTCCGGATCTGATGTATTTCCAGGGCGGCGATTATCAATTTGCCATTACCCAGGGAATCTTGGAAGACTTGACTCAATATGTCAATAATTCAACGAATGTTAAAGCATTAATGCAGCCATTTAACAAGGAAAGATTAGCGAACTATCCATATCTTTTATGGTTGTCACCGGATAGAATAAAGGTTCCGGTTGTGAGACAAGACTGGTTTGATGCAGCAAAATCAAGTAAAGCACTTTTGGATAATCCTTCTACGGACAATTATAAAGCATTCTTCCAGGAATTAAAAGAGAACAACAATTTAAAAGCAGCATTTACTGTTCCCGGAGATATATCCGAGCTGGATACCGTATTTAACCTGGCCTTTGGGGTTAAGGCAACCTGGATAAAAGAAGGTGAAAAGTTTGTTTACAGTAAAGTTACAAATGCAGAAAAAGAAAAATTGGCATTTTATGCAGAGCTTTATAAAGAGGGCTTATTGGATAATGAATGGCTGACAAAAAAGTGGGATACAAAAGAAAGTGCCTTTTATAATGGCGAAGTTGGAGTTGTAAGCGGAACCCAAGGCAGTGTCGTTAATGTTTACAATAATAAGATGGTAACACAAAATGGTGAAAATGCTAAGCTGGTTATTCTTCCGCCGGCAAAAGGTGCAGCACAAGGATATACTCCAGGTGATGTCAGTAAGGAATCCCGCGGCTGGGCAATCAGCAAATATTCTGAAAATAAGGATGTTGCTTTTGCAGTATTAGAGTATATGGCCGGTAAGGAAGGTCAGCTTCTCGATAAATTGGGTTACGAAGGTGAAGAATACAATATAGAGAATAATGAAATTGTATTAACCGATAAAATATCGGAATGGTGGCCTCGTTTCCATGAATCAATTGCAAATTTTGATGCGCCCATATCAAGTAAGACTCCGTATTTTAGCGAAGCAGCCCTTAAATCTTTAGATATGGTCAATACCTATTCTTCTTTTGACAATGCATTTGTTATACCGGATGAATATGCAACAAACTGGGATGCAAGTCAGGCACTTTACATAGAATTTGCAGCGGATGTAATAAGCGGTAACCGTTCCATTGATGATTTCGATCTATTTGTTGCAGATTGGAATGCGTTAGGCGGAGCAGAAATTACAGAATATGCGAACACGATATTGAAATAATCAAGAGAAGAAAGGAATGTATGATGTTAACAAGAGAATATCTGATTCAAAATAAAGAAGTTGCTCTGGATAAAGCAATCGGTTCACTCGGTGGTTTGGCGATCGGTGACTCCTTCGGGGATGCTGCAAGAAGCCCGGAAAACCAAAGAGATTATGGAATAACTACAGATTTTAATAAGGGTTCTTCCTGGAGTACGGACGATACGGAATTTGCCCTTTTGACGGCTGAAACTATGATTGAAGCCGGCGGTGATTTTACCTCAGAAGATGTAGTAAATATGTGGTTAAGACATGTGGCAACAGAAGATGAGCTGAAACGTGGCGGTGTCAGCGAAGTGGAAGCATGCAATAATCTGCGGAGAGGCATGCGTCCGCCGGAATCAGGAAGGTTCAATGCTTACTATTTAAGCGATGGTGCTGCGATGAGAAGCGGCCCAATTGGTATCCTATGCGCAGGTGATCCGGAAAGAGCAGCCAGACTGGCGGAAATTGATGCCAGCGTAAGCCATCATATGGATGGTGTCTGGGGAGCACAGGCCGTTGCTGTTGCAGTATCCTTGGCAATGGTTGATGCTTCCATGGACGAAATTTTAGACGCTGTTTTAAAAACTGCACCGGAAGGGTCCTGGTTCAGGGAAACATTATTACGTGCCTTTAAAATTGTAGATGATGCAAAAGGTGATATTGCAGATGCCTGGATGCCATTGCATTATGAATTATTCTCCACACACCGTTCTACGGTGGCAGAGGCGCTGCCGGAAGTATTTGGGTGCTTAAAATTAGAACATGACAGTTTTAAGTCAGGTTTGATTCTCGCCGGTAATTTTGGACGGGATGCTGATACCATTGGAGCTGTAGCAGGGGCTGTTCTTGGAGCAAAATACGGTGCAAAAGGCATACCGGAGAAGTGGCTGCAAAAAACCAGATATCCTTCCGGAACCTGTTTAGGTTTTACAAAAGGAATTGATATCTTTGACCGCGCAGCCAAATTAGCAGCCTTAATTAAATAATATCATATGGCCTGTCTGTCTGATTGACAGACAGGTCATAGTTATCAAAGGAGAATGAGAATATGATACCTGATAAATATTTGGAAAAGGTATATTCCGGATTTCTGGGGATGAATATTGGTATTCGTTTAGGGGCTCCTGTAGAGCCGACCATATGGACTTATGAACGTATTTTAAATACATATGGCGAAATTACGGATTATGTAAAGGACTATAAAAATTTTGCTGCAGATGATGATGTGAATGGGCCGGTTTATTTTCTTCGGGCTTTATATGATGATGCAAAAGACGGTAATTTAAAACCCCAGGATGTTGCCAGGGCATGGCTGAATTATGCCCGTGAGGGTGTCAGCATGTTCTGGTGGGGCGGCTATGGTATCAGTACGGAGCATACTGCATACTTAAACTTAAAGCAAGGTATTCCTGCACCGCAATCCGGGTCCATGAATCAAAATGGCCAATTACTTGCTGAACAGATCGGAGGCCAGATATTTATTGATACCTGGGGACTGGTAAATCCGTGCCAGCCGGACAAAGCAGCAGAATTCGGGCAGAGTGCCGCCAGTGTGTCCCATGATGGAGAAGGAATTTATGGTGCCCGTTTCTTCTGTGCATGTATTGCCAATGCCTTTCGGTGCCAGGATATCCATGAAATTATTCAAGTGGGGCTGTCACAAATCCCTGGTCATAGCATATATGCAAAGGTTGTTAATGAAGTCCTTGATTTTTATAAAAAAAACAATAATTGGCGGGATTGTTATAACATGCTGGTGCGTGATTGGGGATATGATAAATACGGCGGTGTCTGCCATATTATACCTAACGCAGGTGTATGTGCATTATCCATGGTATATGGGAATGGAGATTTTGCAAGGACCGTTGAAATTGCCACCATGTGCGGCTGGGATACAGACTGTAATGCAGGTAATGTAGGAACCGTGCTGGGTGTTATGTGTGGGATCGAAGGACTGCCGAAAAAGTATCGTAAGCCAATGAATGATGGCATTATTCTATCTGGAATTTCCGGTTATTTAAACAATCTGGATGTACCTACTTACGCGAAAGAGGTTGCTCTGCTGGGTTACAGACTGGCTGAGGAAGAAGCTCCGGTCTCTCTGCTTGATAGTATAAAAGAAGGAGAAGTTCATTTTGATTTTGAACTTCCGGGATCTACTCATAATATGCGGGTATCTAATTCATTTTATTGTACTGCAAGCCATTCCACTGATGTAGCATATAAAGGAAACGGTTCGTTAAAGATATTAGTCGATCGGATGACACGCGGAAATCAATGTAAGCTGTTCTATAAACCTTTTTACCGCCGGGAAGAATTTTCTGATGAGCGTTATATGCCGGTATTTACGCCTACGGTATATCCGGGCCAGACAGTATCTATGAAGCTTTATCTGGATCAGTGGAATGGCTGGGAAACACTTGGGATAGCGCCTTATGTTCGTTCTATGAGCGATAAAAAAGAGCATTTACAGGGATATATTAAATTAGTGCAGGGGGAATGGATTGACGTGACCTTTGTGATACCGGAGGTAGACGGGGATTTAATTGATGAAGTAGGTATTGTAATGGAAGGTTATTCCATTGCAAAAGCCAAAACCCTGGGATTCTTATACTTAGACGAATTTTTTATTACAGGTAAAAGTAAGTATACAGTTAAAATTGCAAAGCAGCGAAATGAATTTGGTACAATTACCCCATTTTCTGTCAATCATGGAGCCTGGGGAAAGGACGGAGATAAGCTGTCTCTAATGAGGTGTGAGCCGGCCTTTGCCTATGCCGGTAATTATTTTTCAAAAGATGTAAGGGTGACAGTACCGGTTACTCCGATCAATGGGGAAAGCCACCTGTTACAAATCCGTGCTCAAGGTGCAATGCGTGGATATATTGCCGGATTTTCAGAAGAGGGTAAAGCCGCAATTTATAAAAATGATTTTGGTTATAAAAAAATGATAGAAACTGATTTTGCCTGGAAACTTGGTACTGCTTATAAACTAACTCTGGAAGCGGTTGGTGATATGATTACCTTGTCCATTGATGATGAGAAAATAATAGAGATGAAGGATGACAGCTTCCGGTACGGCATGTTTGGCTGTGGTTCCATTGGCATGGGGAGAACATTATTTGGTGATTTTGAAATTATGGAGATTTAGCGGCCAGTTCCACTCCTGACAAGGAAGAGGTCGACGCAATTCGTTGACTTATCTATTAATTCAGGTATAATTAATGTGTTAGACCTTTTAAATGTTAAGTTAGAGATAAAGCGAGGTATCAATATGGGTTTTGCTCCAATTGAGAATGAAAGACTATCAGATAAAGTTGTACGGGTTATAATGGAACAGATAAAAGACGGTACTTTAAAACCTGGAGATAAATTACCAAATGAACTTGATCTGGCTGATGAATTCTGCGTAAGCAGAGGAATTCTAAGAGAAGCCCTAACGATATTACAAGCAAGAAATTATATCTGTAGAAAGCCGAAAGAGGGTACATTTGTTAATCCGAATATTTCGGAAATTTTGAATGTTCCTGCGGGAATTACACTAAAAGAAGGTACTTACAGCGATTTAATTGAAATGCGTATATGCTTGGAACAAAGGACTGTGGAGAAAATCATTGAAACTGCATCGGATGAAGAGATTGTAGAATTATATGATTTGATTTCAGAAACAGACAAGAAAAAAGGAGCGCGTTCCATCGATCACTATTTTCACTATCGTCTTGCAGAGCTTTCCCATAATGCGATATTTATGAATTTTATTGATTCCTATTATGATATCATTGATGAGGTTGTTACCCATACAACTAAGAATACAAACCGCAGACAGGAAATATATAAAGAACATTGTGAGATCATTCAAGCTCTTAAGGAAAGAGATAAAGAAAAGGCAAAAGCAGCAGTGGTAAGCCATCTTGAAAATGTATTACAAAATATCAAAAACGATTGAGAGTAAAATGAGTTCATCGGGTATCTGTTCATCATAGATGATCTTATTAAAAAAGTATACGATTGTTGTTGAGTTTTTAAAGTGATTATGTTATTATTATAAAAAATAAATTTTTAGATATTAGGCATATGCCTTGATCCACGTTTGCTAGGGAAAATCTTAGCAAACGTGTTTTTTTTTGGAGGATAGGATGAAAAAGGGAAGATTAGTATTGGAAATTTTAACGATCATATTAGGGAATTTTATTTATGCGGTAGGAATTGTGTTTTTTATTATGCCTTCAGGTTTGATTACCGGAGGAACTACTGGGATTGCAATTGCTGTTAATCATTATACAAAATTACCTATATCAAGTATTGTATTAGTTTTTAATGTAATTATGTTTATGATAGGATTGTTTGTTTTGGGAAAAAAATTCGCGTTAACTACACTGATCAGTACATTATTCTTTCCATTATCTTTAGAAGTACTGCAAAAACTGTTCGCAAATTTTGTAATTACAGATGACATTTTTTTATGTACAATATTTGGAGGAATTTGTATAGGAAGTGCGATTGCTCTTGTAATCAGAGTTGGGGCAAGTACTGGAGGAATGAGTATACCGCCTTTAATTTTGAACAAATATATGCATATTCCAGTATCTGTCAGTTTATACGTAGGCGACTGTATCATACTTGCTCTGCAGGTAGCTTTTAGTGATAAAAATAAAATTCTTTATGGCATTGTTTTAGTTATGATTTATTCCATCGTTTTAGATAAACTTCTTATACTTGGTACAAATAAAATACAGATAAAAGTAATAAGCGGCAAATCATCGGAAATAAAAGATGCAATAATTTCGAAATTTGATAGAGGAGTCACGCTTTTGCATAGTAAATCAGGATATCTGGAAAGAGAGATGGATATTTTACTAACGGTTATTTCTAATAATGATTTATCTAAATTTGAAAAGCTGATTCATGAAATAGACGAAGAGGCCTTTGTTATTATTAGCCATGTTAATGAGGTAAGAGGCAGAGGATTTAGTATAGGAAAAAAATATTTATAATATTTTACAATGAGGGGAGGTTTATTATGGAATTAAAAATTATTCAAGGAAATGTTTCAGAAGAAATCTTAGAACTATATGTAAAGTCTTTTCGTTTGAAACCTTGGAATGAAACGTGGACATTGGATATGGCTGGTATGAGGATAAATGATTATCTTCAGAATCCGATGGCTCTAGGATATGAAGCTCGACAAGATGGAAATATAGTTGGATTTTTAATGGGATACATAATCTCCTATTTAGGAGTTAAAGAATTTCATATACAGGATTTTGTAATTTCTGTAGATTTTAGCAGAATGGGGCTAGGAACAAAAATGCTGTCTTTGCTTCAACAGGATGTTAAGAGAAGAGGGATAGAAAATATTAACTTACTCACGTTGAAAGACCCAAGGACTGAAGGATTTTACAATAAAAATGGATATGAAACTGATTCAACCCTTGTGTTTATGAATAAAAAAATATAAATAGAAGTATTGTGAGATATGTATATCGTATTTATAAGCTTAAGCTATAGTAAATAGTATCAATTTTATGCAGCGCCTTTTGTTTTATAAAGAAATCAGAATCTGAAACATATCAATGAGGCCCTGTCCGGAAATCCGGAAACAGAATGTGCATGGTACCCTGCAGACAAAAAACCTTATGAGACCAGGATTATTATACTGGCATAAGCCGCGTTTAGATACAGGGACAAAAAAGAGATCAGACTGCTTACATCTTACAGAGTAAAAATAGAGAACGGCGTGGTAACCGTTCTTTATTTTTTTGCAGAAAAAAAGAGAATCTCTATGAGTGTGAATCATAAAGAATTGAAATGAATCAATATGAATCAAAATGATTGACAATAAATCAAAATGGTGCTATAGTTGATTTATTGAATACGGCGGGGAAGTAGCACCTGAATCAGTGTAAAGGAGGTACGAACAGCAGTATTGAATGGGTGGAGCCGGAACATGATACATAGAAAGATACGAAACCGCAGAAAATTATTATAATCAGGAGGAATCAAAATGGGGGATATAACAAAGTTTCTCTCGCCTAAGCTGATCAAAGTTAACATGCAGGCAGGGGATAAGAATGCGGCGATAGAGGAGTTGGCGGAACTTCTCTATAAGGAACATGTACTGAAGGATAAAGCCATCTATATTCAGAATGTATTGGAACGAGAGGCACAGGTACCCACAAATCTGGAGAACGGAGTGGCATTGCCTCACGGAAAATCGGATGCAGTACTGAGACCGGCGGTGGCAATTGGAATATCCAAACGGGGAATCCGGTTCGAAGAGGGGAGCCCGGTCAGCCATATCATCTTTCTCATCGCTATGCCAAACAATGCGGACGACACGCATATTACACTGTTAAGCGGTATTACTTCCCGTTTGCTGGATTGTGATTGCCTGGAATATCTAAAGGAGGCAAAACGGCCGGAAGATATTCTGGCGGCACTTTGCACAGAGGAGGTGCGGACAGAGAACAAAGGGTCTGAACGGTTTTTAATCGGGGTGACCGGCTGTACGGTAGGAGTAGCACATACGTATCTGGCGGCGAAAGCGTTGGCAAAAGCTGCTGAGGAGATGGGCGTATCCATAAAGGTGGAAACAAACGGTTCCATCGGCACGGAAAATGTTCCCACCAGGGAAGAGATTGAACGAGCTGAGGGGATAATCATTGCAAGCGACAAGGAGACGGATATGGAACGTTTCCGGGGAAAACAGGTAGTTACCACCACCGTAAAGGAAGGAATCGACCATCCGACGGAGCTGATCAGAAAGGTTCTGGATGGAAAGGCCCCGGTTTTTGGCGGGAGGTCCACAGAGCGTGTTCAGCAGGCAGCCAGTGGGAAGGCGGAGGAACCTGCCGGTGCGCTTAGTGGAAAGATGCTGTACAAAGCGTTGATGAACGGAGTCTCCTTTATGATCCCGTTTGTGGTAATCGGTGGCCTGCTGATTGCAGTTGCACTGGCAGTGGGAGGAAAACCCACACCCCAGGGTCTTGTGATCCCCGAAGGCAGCTTCTGGAATCAGATTTCTGCAGTGGGAAGCGCCGGATTTACATTGATGATCCCGATTCTCGCCGGCTACATAGCATTTGCTATCGGTGACAGGGCGGCTCTGGCTCCTGGCATGATTGGCGGCTGGATCGCCAACAACGGTTCTTTTTACGGAGCGTCAGCCGGAACCGGCTTTATCGGAGCCATTGTGGCTGGTTTTCTGACCGGATACTTTGTAAGGTGGATGAAGAAATTTCGTTGGCCGGAGATGATCAGGCCGTTGGTTCCGATCATGATTATTCCTATTATTGGATCTTTGTTTATCGCATTTGTATTTATATTTATTATCGGAGCACCCATTTCGTCACTGATGACGGCTCTTTACGCCATGCTGGAAAGCATGTCCGCCGGAAGTATGATTTTGCTTGGTATTACAATCGGTCTGATGCAGGGCTTTGACATGGGCGGTCCCTTTGGCAAGGTGGCATTCATGTTCTCGGTTGGTTTAATTGCCGAAGGACAGCCTCAGTTTATGGGAGCTCAGGCTATGGCGATTCCGGTTGCACCGTTAGGCATGGCGCTGGCTACATTCTTAGACCGTAAGCACCAGCTGTTTCTTCCTGAGGAAACTGCCAACGGAAAGGCGGCTCTTGCCATGGGCCTGGTGGGAATTTCCGAGGGAGCTATCCCGTTTGCTGCGGGCGATCCGCTGGCCGTCATTCCGGCCAATATGATTGGATCCGTAGTGGCATGTACGATGGGATTCTTATTCGGCATTACAGATTCTGTTGCTCATGGCGGCCCAATTGTGCTGATCCTGGGAGCAGTGAACAAGCCGTTTATGGGGCTGATCTGTATGGCTGCGGGAACTGTGGTGACTGCAATTGTCTGTATAACTTTAAAGCGTCTTAAATTAAAACGAAACTAATTGTATCAACTGCGGCAAGGATAACCGGAACAGAGGCATTGCACCGGTTAAGATCGATCGAAAGAATGATAGATTGACATATGATTTCCTCCTCTGATATGATAATGGCGAAGGAGGTGACGTTATGCTATCACAGCAAAGGCTTTATCATATCATGAGTATCGTAAAAGAACAGTCTTTTGTAACCATAAAGGAACTGATGGAACAGTTAAATGTGTCAAAATCCACGGTAACCCGGGATTTGATTGAACTGGAGGAACAGGGGCTGGTCAGCAGGGAGCGGGGTGGAGCTATGTGCAGAGAGGTTTCTTCTACACTGACGGTATTCAACGAAGTTCCTACCGTGAACAAGGAGAGTCTGTGTGCCGAGGCAAAGGAGATTGTCTGCCAGCGGGCTGTCACGAATGTAAAGGACGGGGACTGCGTTTATGTGGACTCCGGCACCACCCCTGTTTACCTGCTGCCGCAGCTGCTTGCGCACCATGTAAAGATTGTAACTCCAAGCATTTACTTAATCAAAAAGATTCCCATTACGTACAAAGGGGATATCTATCTGCTGGGTGGTCGTTTTTCGCCAGATTATGATCTGAGTACAGGATCCATGGCTGTGGATATGATTCGGAATTTTAATTTTGACCATTCTTTTTTCAGTACCAATGGGGTTAATATGGAAAGCGGCGAGGTTTACATTTTCGACATGGAGATTGGGACGATGAAAAAGGAGATCATGAAGAAGAGCCAGAACAATCATCTCCTGATCGATGACTCCAAGTATCATATTAAGGCAATGTTCTCATGGGCAAGTCTGGAGGATTTTACAAACGTGTATGTCAATCGTCTCCCTGACACAGGTGAGGCACCGGATAATTTTACCGTTTGTCTCAGTTAGAATACATTGGAAGAAAAGGGGACGCAGTTAAGCGCCCTCTTTTTTTTACTAAAAGTGCAGAACCGGAACAGGACTGCAGAACGGGGCAGTAAGAGGAAAGCTAAAGAACATAAGTGATTTTTCAAGTAATATTCGATAGAGGAGGAGATTCTGCAGTGAAAAAGAAAATTAACATTGACGGCGCTCAGAACGTAGAGGTGTCAATCCCAATTCCCAGTGAAAAAACACCGCGGGAGCAGTTGTCTATTATGGAAGCCTATACAGAGGCGCATAGAAACAGTGAGGGACTGGATAAGGCGAGAAGAGAGATTAATTGCCTGAAAGCAATATACCCGGTTCTCTTCCGTTCGATTGAAAGTGATGATCTGCTGGCAGGCAGACTTGATTTTTTGCCCATTGGTTTTGGCAGCGTAACAAGTATCGGAGGCGTAGGCCATTACTGCGTATTCCATAAGCTGAGGGCATTTAAAGAAACGCTGTCGACCGAAGAAGAAAAAGCAAGAGTTGATACGCTTTACGATTACTGGCAGGAACACGATACGAAAGCAATTTACTGTCAGGAGGTATTGACAGAGGATACCGTGGGAAGGTTTATTGATTGCTCCTATCCTCTGATGGCAACAGCCAGGTTGTCGGGTATGATGTTGAATTATAAAAAGCTGATGGAATATGGAGTGGAAGGCTTAAAAGAACTGATCCGTTCAAAAGAACAGAATGAATTCCTGGAATGCAGTTATGAAAGCCTTTGTCTTTTGCAGGAGGTAATGGAACGTCAGATGGAGCTGGTGAGAGAAGCAAGAACCGGTGCAGACCAGTCCCGTTTGAAAGATTTGGAACTAATGGAAAATGATTTGCGGTATATTAAGAAGAACAAACCCCGCACGTTCCACCAGGCTTTGCAGTTGTTTTGGATTTACGCTCTTTGTGCCGGAGTAATTAACTATGGGCGGCTGGATGACGTGCTGGGACCATTTTTACAGCATGATCTGGATCATGGCTTGATTGATGAAGAAGAGTCTTACCGGTATCTGAAATCCTTGTGGAAGATGATTGAGAACAGGCGTACCACGGTTAACGGGCGTATTATAGTAGGCGGTGTAGGTCGGGAACATCCGAAAGAAGCAGATACATTTGCCCGTATCTGTATGAGGGTGTGTAAGGACACTCGTTATGTAGAACCCCAGTTTACCCTGCGCTTTAGCAAGGATACCCCAGAGTACATAATGGATATGGCCTATGATTGTATCGGAAGCGGTGCTACTTACCCGACTTTATACAATGATGATGTGAATGTACCTGCTGTTATGTATTCCATGCGTGTGAATCGGGAGATCGCTGAACAGTACGTTCCATTTGGATGCGGTGAATTTGTCATTCAGGGTAAGAGCGTAGGGACACCGAATATTTTACTGAACCTTTTAAAAATCCTTAATATTACCTTAAACGGCGGAATAGACCCTACGGACGGGAAAAGAAAAAGCGGACCCGTGGAGATTCCGGAATGTTCCCAGTTCAAAACCTATGACGAACTGTTTGATAAATATAAGGAGTTGTTGAATTATTACTTTGATTTAAGCATACAGGCTCAATACCGTTCTTACGAGATCATGAATGAAAAAGTCTCCTTTCTGTTTACTTCCGTTTTAATGGATGATTGTATCAATAGAGGGAAAGCAGGGCTGGATGGAGGAGTGGAAATCCTTGGCGGAACCAATGAAACATACGGTAACATCAATTCCAGCGATTCACTCTGGGCGATTAAAAAGCTGGTGTATATCGATAAAAAATATAGTCTCAGTGAATTGCACCAGGCACAGCTTGCCAATTTTGAAGGATATGAGAGGATTCGAAAAGATTTATTGGATCAGGATAAATACGGCAATGACAAAACGGAATGCGATAATCTCGCAAATGATTTATTTGAATTTGTAGCCAAAGGGATCCGCCAGAAGGGGATTGATTATGGCATGGGATATTTTCTGATTGTTATTTCAAATAACCAGACAAATACAGATTGGGGCCATGGGACATCTGCCAGCCTGGACGGAAGGAAAACAGGTGTTTATTTGAATCCAGCTAATAATCCCCAGGGCGGAGCGGCTAAAAACGGGCCTACCGCCTGCTTGAATTCCCTGGTTAAGTTCCAGGCAAAATATCATGGGGGAAGCGTGCAGAATATCAAATTTACGCCCCGTATGTTCAATAAAGACAGAAAAAAAGTTAAGATGCTGTTTGATACATACTTTAAGAAAGGGGGCTGCCAGCTCATGGTAACGGTGGTGGACTATGGCGTTCTTGAGGATGCACAAAAGAATCCAGAGAATTATCCGGATTTAATTGTACGGGTGGCCGGTTACAGTGCGGTCTTTGTGAATCTGACAAAGGATATCCAGGAAGAATTGCTGAGCAGGGCATTGTATGATTAGAGTGACCAATATTGAACGCTTTGCGACCCATGACGGGCCGGGAATCCGTACCACCGTTTTCTTAAAAGGATGCCCCCTGTACTGTCCATGGTGCGCCAATCCAGAGACACAGACATCTTATCCGGAACTGTTATACAACGAGTCGAAGTGTATCGGGTGCCGTTCATGCGAAAAGGGATGCGGGACTAAGGCTATTACCTTTGATGACAACGGAACGTTCCATTATAACAGGAACTTATGTACCGATTGCCTGGCCTGTGAGAAAAATTGTATGCAGAATGCAATTGAATTTTTTGGAAAAGATATGGAACTGGATTTCATCATGGAAGAAGTGATGAAGGATAAGGATTACTATGATAATTCCGACGGCGGGGGAATCACGGTCAGCGGAGGGGAGCCCTTTGTACAGCTGGAGGGGCTGATCGCCATTCTCAAAGCAAGTAAGGAAAGGGGATTGAATACGGCAGTAGAAACTACAGGGAATTATTCTTTAAAAGCCCTGCAGACTGCGGAACCCTATATCGACCATTTTCTCTACGATTTTAAACATCTGGATGACGAAGTGCTTAAAAGGGTTACAGGAGGAAATGGGAGACAGATTAAAGATAACCTGATATATCTGGTAGAGATGTGTCCAGATAAGTTAACGGTGCGCATGCCGATTATTCCTGGATTCAACTTTGATTCCGCATTAATAAAAAAGACTTTGGAATACTTACAGCAACTGGGAGTTAAACGCGTAAACCTTCTTCCTTATCACACACTTGGAAAAGCGAAATACGAGAAATTGGGAAGAGTTTACCAGATGACTGATAAAATGCTTCATGAAGAAGATTTAGAGGAATATCACCAATATGCATTGAAGATTGGGTTGGAATCCAGAATCGGAGGATAGAAGCAAAAAAACAGGAAGGAACATGATATGAGGTCCTTCCTGTTTTTTAGCATGCTTGGGTGTAGTTACTATACTAAAGTAGAGTATATGTACTAAAGGTGCGTACTTGTTGATGCATTATGTTAATGATAAAATGAGTATAAAAAGTCAATGGAGGTTAAAAGGTATGAAAATAGTTGTTTTAACCGGAAGTCCTCATAAGGATGGTACATCGGCATTAATGGCGGAGAATTTTATGAAAGGAACTGTTGAAGCAGGCCATGAGGTTTTCCGCTTTGATACTGCTTTTAAGAAGATTCACCCCTGTATTGGCTGTGACAAATGTCAGTATGGAAAGAATCCTTGCGTTTTTCGGGATGATATGCTGGAACTTTACCCCAAACTGATAGAAGCTGATCTGGTAGCCTATGTGACACCCCTTTATTATCACAATGTTTCCGCGCAGTTGAAAGCGGCAATAGACCGTTATCATGGGATTAATAACCTTATCCGAGGGACGGGGAAAAAGGCGATTTTGATTGTGACTGCAGCATATCCAGAGGAGTGGGTATTACATGGTATTACTGCAACCTACGAAACTACGCTCAAATACCTTGGCTGGCAGGACTGCGGTAAGATTCTGGCTTACGATTGTCGCCGCCGGTCTGATATTGAGAATACGGATTACCCGAACCAGGCATATGAGCTTGGACGCGGATTATAAGGAGGCATGTGATTATGGCAATTATAGTAGTATGGTCATCCCCTAATAAAAATGGACTTACAGCAGCTGCAAAAGATAGGGTGATTACAGGAATTAAAAACGCAGGTTTTGAAGCAGAAGAAATTCATCTGAATCAAATGAAAATGGAGCATTGCAAAGCCTGTGGAAAAGGCTGGGGAATTTGCAGAACAAAAGGTGAGTGTATTATAAATGATGATTTTGCAGCTGCCTATGAAAAGCTGGTTCAGGCAGACGGCATTGTAATTGTATCAGCCGTTTATTGGCATGACATTACCGAGTGTATGAAAGCATTCTTGGATCGTCTGCGCAGATGTGAGACCGCACACAATAAATATTTAGCAGGCAAAAGATGTCTTCTTGTAGCCTGTGCCGGAGGTACCGGTCTGGGAGCAGTAGAATGCCTGCACAGTATGGAGGAAACTTTGAAGCATATGAGCATGAGGGCTTATGACAGGCTTCCGGTAATTCGCTATAACGAAGGCTATATGCTTCCGACATTAGAGAAGGCCGGAGAAACTTATGCGGTCCGGTTGGCAGAAGGCTTTGATATGCAATATTGATTTATTATTTTAGAATATTGTTAGTGAAATACAATAGGATACAATCAGATAGTGAAAAGTAAACCTTACAAAGTCAAACGGTGGATAACTATGGCAATTTATGACATAAAGTTATGAACACGTAGGTGCGGCATATAATAGAATTAATAAGATCAGCGAGGTAAGCCATGATCATACATGTTGTCCAACCCGGTGATACCATCTATTCAATATCAGATTATCATAACATCCCTGTTGACAGATTAATATTGGAAAACGGATTAACAAACCCTGGCAACCTGGCAGTAGGCCAAACGATTGTGATTGTTCAGCCTGAAACACTTTATACGGTTAAGGCCGGTGATACCTTGGAGAGCATTGCAAAGCAGCATGATACTACGACAATGGAGTTATTAAGAAACAATCCATATCTTTCCGACAGAGAATTTTTGTACGAAGGTGAAACGATAGTTATAAGTTATCAAACGAATAGAACAAGAACAATTACAACTATTGGCTATGCCTTTTCTTATATAGATAAACCTATTTTAATAAAAACACTTCCTTTTTTAACTTTTCTGTCTATATTCAATTATAGGTTTACAACTGAAGGAAAAATTATCTTCAAAGCGGACGATACTGAACTTGTCAATCTAGCTAAAACTTATGGTGTTGCACCCCTGATGTTTGTTTCCACTTTATCGGAAGATGGATTAGTCGCCCCGGAAGTGACCAATCATATTTTAAATGATCCTTCTGTGCAGGATCGTGTTATTGATAACGCTCTTAACATAATGAAAGCGAAAGGTTTTTGTGGTATTAATATATATGCTGAAAACATCACTTATGAGAACTTAAATAGCTTTGCAGAATATTTGAGAAGAGCCTCTGAAAAATTTCATTCAGAGGGTTATAAGATACTGATTACGATTACGCCTATTGCGAATATTGAGGCTCCAAATGTCAGTTTTGAAAAAATAGATTATGGAAAATTAACTGAATCAGTAGATGGAATTATATTCTCATCTTATGATTGGGCATTGTCATATAGCTATCCAAATTCAATATTCCCGGTTAATGTTTTAAGAGAATTGTTAGATTATGCAGTTAGAATTATTCCCCCTGAAAAAATTTTATTCGGAATCACCACTCTAGGTTATGATTGGATACTTCCTTATGTTCCTGGCGTCACAGAAGCCGCTGCTATAAGTTATGATCGTGCGATAGAAATAGCAGCGGAAAATGGTATAACAATACAATTTAATGTAGAAGCACAGTCACCTTATTTCTTCTATACGGATAGTGATGAATCTCTGCATTTAGTATGGTTTAAAGATGCAAGAAGTTTTGACACAAGAGCAGGATTGGTAGAAGAGTATGATCTCCAGGGGTTATCTATTTGGACGATTATGAGATTCAGTACCCAAATGTGGTTTATTATTAATACTCGATATTACATAGAGAGACTTACGGGGATTAACTGTCAATCGTGTGTGTTTGCTTAGTATTATTCGGTACCCAAGGTCGGTACGGTTAAGATGAAAGAATTGTTTCGATGTAAAAAGACGGTAGAACTATTCCCTATCGTCTCTTTTGTGAGAGTAAAATAAGATATTTAAATCAAGATTAAAAAGAGTTAAAAGAAATTGAAACAAAAAGTTTGAAAATAAATTCATCGTCTGTCTCTGATACCGGAATTACTCAAGCAGTAATATCTCTGGACGAAAAACGGATTAAAAAAGAATATCTTCTGGCAAAGGATTTAATTGAGGATATAACCGAAGATATAGATGAAAAAGATATAACCATTGATAACATATGTAAATATCTGAATAATAGGTAATCATTCTTTGCTATTGATATATTCATAAAAACGGCTCTAAGTGCAATTTAAAAAACACCTGGGGCCGCTTTTGCTATACTTTAAAGTAATTATGCATTAGCGTAATCGGCTGCCGGCTGCAATGTACGGAAGTACCTCGCAGCAGATTACGGCATCTTGTTTTGCCACTGGCTTATTATTGATTGTTGTCAGTTTTATAATGCATTATTTGATTTTTCCATTTATAACGGCATATGCCTTTTCATAATCCGTCTTTCTGACAAAAATAATATATTGATATTCCAACTTCAAATTTTCACCAAACGTTCCTGTTCTTGCTCTGGAACCGGCACCAAATAACGATGGGCTTTTTCTATTAATCACATTGATAGAATAAGGGATTTTAAATTGATTCAGTAAATCACGAACTTCTACCTGCTTTTTCATGTCATAAGTGCTGATCAGCTCTTTTCGATTGAATATTGTAATCATCTTATTCCTTCTTTCTTTTTTATACCATATTACTCTTAAGAACGCTAACTATCAATATAAAAATTCCAATGTACTCTATTGTCCTTTCATTCAATTCTTTGATTCATGGATAAGCAAACTCCAGTTACTCTAAGACGCAAACATAAAATATCGACGCATTGCCAACAATATATAGCAGGCCGGCACCAGGGGAAGTCATCATTGAATCTTGGTGTTACTGATCATTCAGGGTAAAATTGCCAAAAAAGTGAGGAATACGATATTTTATTTGGGGTATTTGATGTAAAAAACACAGCACAAGGATGACCTTTACATTAAAATTACTATCCTATATTATAAAATTAACTAGTGGTTATTAAAAGAATGGAGTTAAGCTATGTTTCAAATCGGAAAGCGCGAAATCGAACTTCTATATTTGGTAAATTCATCGAAGGATGGGTTTATTTACAGAGAGTTAATTGAGAGATTTGGATATACGGAACGTTCTTTTAAATATGCAGTCGACTTAATCAATAGTTTTCTGAAAGAAAACTCCCAACAGGCCTGTTTCGTACTTGGCAACAAGAGATGCTATCTAAAAAATGCCCCTCTATCCATGAAGTTTACTATGGATCATATTACAAAAGAACAGTATTACCTTTCGAAGGAAGACCGCTGTGAAACTATTTTCTTCCGGTATCTTGCTGATTTACACTATACAATTGATGAAATTACAGACTATTTGGCTGTGAGTAAATCTACGGTAAAGAAATCCCTTGCAGTAGTTAAGGAAGAATGCGGGAAATACGGTCTGGAACTTGTAAACCATAAGAGAATGGGGATTGAGTTAAATGGAAGTGAAACGGTAATCCGTTCAGCACTCATGGATATTCTTTATAAATACTGCGGCCTGTCAAATCAGGACAGTAAACACAGGAAGCTTGCAATCCGCAACTGCAATCCTTATTTAAGAGAATGGATCGAAGCGGTTTTTAACCAGTATCAATCAGAACAGAAAGCGGAGGTTTTACTATCCTCTATATGGGAATATTTGCCGGTGATTCAGAATGATGAAATTTATATACTGGCAGTTCTGAACCTGATTCTGGTATTTTACAGAACAGGAAGCGGGTATTACGTTTCAGCAGATGCAAAGGAATACGTAGGATTGGAAGGGAGAAAGCTGGCAGAAGTCATCAGCAGTTCCTGTGAGAAACATTTAAAGATCAAACTGCCCTGTGAAGAATTTTTTAAATTTGTCATTGTTTTAAACAAAGGTTATTCCATAGAAAGCAATGAAAAAGACCAATATCTGCTAATTGGAAGTATGATCTGGATCCATCGTCTGGTTTCTGATTTGCTGCAGAAATACACAAACCAGTCTTTTGGGTCACTGATAAATGAATACAGCTTAAACGAAGCATTGGATATGCTCTACAACCATTTCTATGCAGCGGTGGAGAGAGTAAGGAGAAACATTTATATTCAGAATCCAATTCTTCAGGACATAAAAGAAGAATACGGGGAGGCATTTCATGATGTTGAGAGCAGTTTAGAAGGGCTTGAAAATTATCTGGAAAAGAAATTTTCACAAGATGATATCGGATATTTCACCTTGTTGATAGAGAATATCATTTCCCAGGTCCACAAACAGAAGAAACGGGTCCGCAGGATTGTTCTTATCTGTGGTTTGGGCTTTGGAACCGCCCAAATGGTGAAAAATAAAATCATGCAGAAGTTTGATGTGTTGATCGAAGATGTAATTCCTTATTATAGGCTGGACACTTATGCGGATAATAAGAATATCGATTTATTCGTATCAACTGTCCCTGTAAAGATAAATACAGTCAGCAATGTGGTGGAGGTGAATCCGCTGCTTACAGAGCAGGATGCAGAAGCTTTGATAAAAGCAGGAATGGTCCGCGTGGGCAATGATTTATCCACGCTGATGCAGTTAATAGAGCAGAATGCAGTGATAACCAATCGTCCCCGTTTAGAAAAAGCACTAAAGGAATTAAATGGAATCAGAGATTTGAAACATTCTAAATATGAGATTTTATTAAAGTATCTGCCAGAATGCAGGATCCTTGTCAATCAAACTTATAAAAACTGGCAGGAAGCCATTGATGCGGCTGGCGGTCTTCTGGTAGGGACGGATTGTGTTTTGCAGTCTTATGTGGAAGATATGATCAATAATATCAAAGAGTTCGGTTCTTATATCACCATAGGCAATGGAATTGCCCTGCCTCACGCCAGAAATAAGAATAATGTGAAAAAGACCGCATTCAGCCTGATTACACTAAAAAAGCCGGTAGTATTTGATAATGGGAAAGAGATTGATACGGTTATCAGTTTCTGTAATGTTGCAGGCAATGATTATACAACAGCACTGACGGCTCTCATGGAATTAAGCGAGAACCAGTCCTTCCTGGACTATAAAAAAAAGGTGGAAACACCAAGCCAGCTATTGGATTATATAAAAAAATTAAAGTAGGTGAATGAAATGAGTATTATCAATGAAAAATGTATAGCATTAAGGCTTGATGCCTCTGACGCACAGGAGGGGATTATAAAAGCCGGGCAGGTGCTTCTTCATCAGGGGTATATCAGGAAAGAGTATATTGATGCGATGCTGAAAAACTTCGAAAAGAACGGCCCTTATTTTGCCATTGCACCTGGTTTTGCAATGCCTCATGCAAGGCCGGAGGATGGAGTCATTCAATCCGGAATATCCTTAATTACCCTTGAAAATCCGGTTTCTTTTGGAAGCAGCAACGATCCGGTGAAGCTGATTATGGCACTTGCAACCAGCAGCGATGATGAACATCTTGAGTTTATGACGAAAATAGCCGGACTTTTAGGAAAGGAACATGTGATAGACAGGTTGTATCAGTGCGTGACAGCTGATGAGGTCATGTCAATCATAAACAATAATTAAGCAAAGGAGACGAAAATGATGAAAGTATTAGCAGTTTGTGGATTGGGTATGGGGTCCTCTCTTATCCTTCGGATGAATATTGAGGATGTGTTTAAGGCAGAGGGAGTGAAAGCGGAGGTGGAACACAGCGATGCTTCTGCAGCAAGCGGCGAAGCGTGTGATTTCATTGTTACAACAAAAGAAATTGCACAGTCACTTCAAAATCCAAGGGGAAAAGTAATTATTCTTGAAAATTTTATCGACAAAGAAGAAATTAAAAGAGTGTTAAAGGAGAACCATGTTTTCTAATTACAAACGGAGGAGGTTTAGGTATGGCAGTAGTAAATTGGATTGCAACTAATATTTTTGGGAATGCCGGCTTTTTATTAGGAATTATCGTTATGTTGGGGTTGATTCTCCAAAAGAAGTCATTCAGCCAGACGGTTCAGGGAACGATTAAAGCGATTATCGGTTTTCAGATTATCGGAATTGGTTCAGGAATTGTGGTTTCCTCTCTGAACGTTTTCCAGCCTATGTGGGCTGAGGTGTTTGGACTGGAAGCACAGAGTCTTGGCAAATATATGGGACAGAATGATTTTGTTCAAAGATTCGGTACCGTAGTTACCCTTTCAATGACATTTGGATTTCTGATCAATGTACTTCTGGCACGGATTACAAAATTTAAGTATATCTATTTAACTGGTCATATGATGTTCTGGACTTCTCTTATTTTTGCAGGAATCATTTTTGATCAGAATATCAATGCAAATACATTTGCAGTAACTGTATTTTTATCAATTGTATTGGGCGTTTACTGGACATTACAGCCTGCTTTGACACAGCCTTTCTTAAGAAAAATCACGGGAAATGACAGTGTGGCACTGGGACATACATCAGCTTCTGTTGCATTTTTAGGTGCAGTGGCAGGCAAATTTGTGGGAAATAAGGACAAGAGCACAGAAGACCTGGTTATCTCTGATAAATGGGGATTTTTAAGGGATTCCAACATTGTTACCGGAATTACGATGGCAGTTTTGTTCATCATTGGTACCATCCTTCTTATGATCAAAAATACAGAGGGTGCCAGAGAAATTCTTGTAACCTCAGGAGATACAAGCTTTATCATATACTCCATATTAACCAGTTTACAATTTGCAGGCGGTATTGCGGTGGTACTTTTCGGAGTCCGCATGTTTATTGGTGAAATGGTACCTGCTTTTAAGGGAATTGCTACGAAAATCGTTCCAGGTGCAATACCTGCCCTTGATGCACCCATTGTTTATCCCTATGCGCCCAATGCGGTTATTATCGGATTCCTTGGAGCATTTGTGGCAAGCTTAATCTGGCTTGTAGTTTTAGGAAATACCGTAGGTTATGTGTTTGTTCCCACTATGATTGCTATTTTCTTCCATGCTGGAACAGCAGGAGTTTTTGGCAATAAAACAGGTGGAATCAGAGGAGCACTGTTTGCAGGTGTTATTACGGCAACAATCATTGCAATCGGCCAGTATGTCATGGTTACGTTCCTGGCACCAACGACTGTTCCAGATGTAGTTATGTGGGCTGCTGATTCCGATATGTTTATCATTGGGCCGATTATCCGGTTCATTGCCGGCTTCTTATTCTAAAAAAATATGATTTTACCTGCATAGCCGGAGTTTTTCAAAAAACTTACGGCTATGCTTTCCCGTAGAATTCACGGACAGACAGGAGGATTTATCATGAGTTTTGTCAGAACGATTTTCGGTGATATTTCACCGGTGGAAATGGGAATTACCTATTCCCATGAACATTTGTTATGCGTACCGCCTTATTGGAAGGAGAGAAATGCAGATGACCTGCTTCTTGATGATCCTGAAAAAACAAAAGGGGATATGCAGGATTTTAAAGAATTAGGCGGCCGTACAATAGTGGATGCCACCGCCATTGATTATGGAAGAAATGTTTCCGGAGTTGCAGAACTGGCGAAAGAGCTGGATATTCAAATCATTGCAACCGCAGGGTTTAACAAGTCCTTTTTATGGGCTGCAAAGCTGCCGGAGCATTTAATTCCTATTGTAGGAAATTATCATACTTATCAGGAGTGGATGGAACAGGCAACCGTTGATCAGCTAACGGATCACGTAATCCGTGAAGTCGAAGTAGGGTTGGAAGGAACCCCTTATAAAGCAGGGCAGGTAAAAACCGGTACGGGCTATAACAGCATTAATCCCTTAGAGGTCAAGACCATTGTTGCGATCGCAGCAGCCCATCATGAGACCAAGGCCCCTGTTCATCTTCATACAGAAGCAGGAACCATGGCGCTGGAGCAGATTGAGATTCTGGAGAGGGAAAAGGTGGACATCAGCCGCGTTTCCTTTGGGCATATGGACCGGAACCTGGATTTATATTATTATGAGAAGATTTTGTCCCACGGAGGATTTTTAAGCTTTGACGGACTTGGGAAAATAAAATATGCACCGGAGTCTGCAAGGATTCATGTAATTTTGGAGCTGTGTAAAAGAGGATATGAAGATCACCTTTTGATCAGCCATGATCTTGCCAGAAAATCCTATTACAGGAATTACAGCTACGGAATCGGTTTGAAATTTATATTAGACAAGTGGATTCCCAGATTCATAGAGGAAGCAGATGCATCAGGCTTAGATGGAAGGACTTTGGCAGATAAATTCCTGGCAGACAACCCCAAACGATGCTTTTCCTTTCGATAGGAGGGGAGAAAATGAACAATAAAATGAATGAACTGGATGGGGTATCAATCAGAGACTTAATTCCAACCCATGATATCGCACTGCTCCCCTTAGGAACTGTGGAAGTCCATGGCCCACACCTGCCCATAGGTACGGATTCCTTTCTTGCTGAAAAGCTGTGTGAAAAGCTTTCTGAGCGGGTTCCTTCCCTGATTCTTCCTGTGATTCATTACACCCAGGTTTGGAGTCTGGGAGAAATGAAAGGATCCGTCAGTATCAGCAATGAGCTGTTAACACAGCTGCTCTGTGAAATCCTGTTGGAAACAGAACGTAATGGATTCCGTATGGCTGTTGTGATCAATACCCATCTGGGAAATAACGGTGCCATAAAAGAGGCAGCCAGGAAGGCTTTGAAAGAAAGACCGGACTTTAAGATCCTGTATTTCACCTACCCCGGCGCAGGAGAAATTCTGGGAGAAGTGATGGGAGCAGGCAATTTTCACGGCGGATTTTTCCATGCAGATGAAATTGAAACTTCTTATATGCTGTATCTGTGCAAGGAACATGTGGACATGTCTAAAGCTGTCAATGAAACCCCGCTGGTACCTGAGCTCATAGACGTAACGCCTATCCGGTGGAGTGAATTTACTGAGACCGCGGTTATGGGGAATGCAAAAGATGCAACAGAGGAGAAAGGCCGTAAAGTCATCGAATATGTTTTGGACCGAATGGTTTCTCTCATCGAAAAAGCAAAGGAGAGGTGATTCATGAACGGTATTAAGACTTATTTTAATAACATTGAACGGATTCTGGATTCCGTACAGGAAAGCCAGGGAGAGGCTATGGAAGCCGCTGCAAAGTGCCTTGCAGATGCAATCGGGCAAAAGCGTTCCATCTATGTGTTTGGCTGCTCCCATGGAGCTATTCTATCAGAGGAAATGTTTTACCGTGCCGGAGGCCTGGCAGTGATCAATCCTCTGTTTAATCCATCTCTTATGCTCAATGTCCGCCCGGTTACTCTGACAAGCAGATTTGAAAGGCTGGAAGGCCAGTCAAAGGCTCTTCTTGAAGAGTCCAGTGCAAAAGATGGAGATGTGATTCTCATTCATTCAGTTTCCGGAAGGAATGCAGGAATTGTGGAAATGGCTCTGGAAGCCAAAGCCATGAATATGACCGTCATCGGAATTACCAATCTGGCATATTCTGAGAAGAACACTTCCCGCCACAGCAGCGGAAAAAGACTTTTTGAACTGTGTGACATCTGCATAGACAATGGGGGAGAGTTTGGGGACGGCTGTGTTGAAATCAAAGGAATCCACGAAAAGGCAGGAGCCACATCCACGGTAATCGGAGCATCCATTGTCAATGGCATTTCCGTCAGGGCTGCTGAAATTCTGGCTGAAAGAGGAATTCAGCCGCCTGTCCTTCACAGTGCAAATGCGGATGGGGGAGACGAGATCAACAATAAGATTTTTGAAGAATACAAAGACTGTATCCATTATTTATAAAGGGAGTAATTTAAGATAAAGAGAACTGCTGCGGGTTGATTTGTTTATGCCTGCAGCAGTTTTTATTGGGAAAATAGAAAGAAAAACGATTATTTGACGTTTGTTAAAAAAACATGATATAATATGAAAAGCTGACAGAAACTATATCTGATGCATATTATAGAGCGGCGAGGAAGACGGAAATGAATCAGAACCGGGGAATTAACCAGGACGTGACACAGGAGATGAATCGGTCTCTCCTTTTGAAAAGTTTAAGAAGAGAAGGCGTATGCTCCAGAGCGCATCTTGCAGCACTTACGGGGCTTAAACAGGCGACTGTGACTAACATCATGAAAGATTTCTTAAACTGGGGAATCGTTAAGGAGGTTGGTTTCTTAAATGGCAGCAAAGGGCGCCGGTCGATTGGAGTGTCCATCAATCCTGACGGCTACCGTGTCATCGGCGTGCGGCTTGCGAGAAAGCATTACAGCGTGGGACTATTTGATTTGACAGGCAAGCAGATTGTGAAAGAGCGCGTGGATTTTGAGCCGGATGAGCAGCCCGGTGCGGAAGAAATCTTAAATCAGATTGTGGGGCGGATGCGCCTGTTGATTCAGCAGTATGGAAAGGACTCTGTGCTGGCCGCGGGGCTTGCAGTGCCAGGACCATTTATAGCGAAAAAAAGCCGTATTGCGTTAATAACGGGTGCGGATATATGGAAAGATATCGAGTTGAAGGCGTTTTTTGACCGGGAGATGGATATCCCGGTGTTCCTGGAACACAACGCCAATGCCGGAGCCTATGCCCATATGTGGGATTTGAAGGAGGCCTATCATGATGACATTCTTGTTTACATTGCCGCCGGTCAGGGGATTGGCGCAGGAATTGTGATGAATGGCAGAATCTACGAAGGGGCGCTGGGGACGGCAGGTGAGATTGGACATATGACGATAGACAGAAATGGGAAACCATGTGCCTGCGGAAACAGGGGCTGCCTGGAACGCTATGCCTCTTCACTGGAACTTGTAAAAGCGGTGTATGGGGAGCGTGCCGGTATGGAAGGCTGTAATTTTGAGGATTTGGAGCAGCAGATCAGAAACGGTGATACAACCGATACAGAGCATTACCGCAGGGCATGCGAGAGCCTTGGCATCGGGATCATAAACATTATCAATGTGATTAACCCGGACCGGATTATTATCGGTGATGATATGGCACGTCCGAATCCGGAATTAATGGAACAGACTGTGCGGGAGACGGTGCAAAAGGGAATCTTGCCGGATGTCTGGGACGAGCTTACGCTTTCCATCAGTGCATACCAGGGGGATCCCATCCTGACCGGTGCGGCGATCGTGGCGATTGACAGGGTCTTTGACAGTCCGGGACAGTTTATATAGAACTGAATATTGAATTATGCTGAAGCAGCATTAAGGTCATGGAACGTTTGCGCGAAAGATGACTTTGGTGCTGTTTTTTTGTTTGCCGATTCAGAAAGAAAAGATATGAAAATACAAATAACCTATTGACAATTTTGCAAAAAATGTTATTGTTTAATAGGATATATTAATTAAATGAATTAATACATAAAATGAAAATAATATTAAGGCCAATGAAAGGGGAAAGAAAATGAAATTTTTTGTTGACACAGCAAAGGTAGAGGATATCAAAAAGGTAAATGATATGGGGATTATCTGCGGGGTAACGACGAACCCGTCACTGATTGCAAAGGAAGGCAGAGATTTTGTGGAAGTAATCAAGGAGATCACTTCAATTGTAGACGGACCAATCAGCGGGGAAGTAAAAGCTACGACGACAGATGCCAAAGGAATGATCGAAGAAGGGCGCGAAATTGCGGCAATCCATCCCAACATGGTTGTTAAAATTCCAATGACTGTCGAAGGCTTAAAAGCGGTGAAGGTTTTGACTGCAGAGGGAATCAAAACCAATGTGACTCTGATTTTCAGTGCGAACCAGGCACTTTTAGCAGCACGCGCGGGTGCTACTTATGTATCCCCATTTCTGGGGCGTCTCGATGATATCTCTCAGCCAGGAATGGACTTAATCAGAATGATTGCTGATATATTCCGTATCTCAGGGATTGAAACGGAGATCATTGCCGCCAGTGTGAGGAATCCGATTCATGTGATTGACTGTGCACTTGCAGGGGCGGATATCGCCACGGTTCCATACGGTGTATTGGAGCAGATGACAAAACATCCGCTGACTGATCAGGGAATTGAAAAATTCCAGGCGGATTATCGTGCTGTCTTTGGAG
Organism: Lacrimispora sphenoides; assembly: GCF_900105215.1. NCBI lineage: Bacteria > Bacillati > Bacillota > Clostridia > Lachnospirales > Lachnospiraceae > Lacrimispora > Lacrimispora sphenoides. The sequence goes on from NZ_FOIP01000002.1 coordinate 608,791, forward strand.
AGTAAGCTGGGAGGAGAGAGAAGATGGGGAATTATCTGGAATTAGAAAAAGTGGCAAATGAAATCCGCAAAGGGATTGTGACGGCAGTACATAGCGCAAAATCCGGTCACCCCGGCGGCTCGCTGTCAGCAGCAGATCTATTCACCTGGCTCTATTTCAGGGAGATGAATATTGACCCGGAATATCCGGCAAAAGAAGACCGGGACCGGTTTGTTCTTTCCAAAGGTCATGTGGCGCCGGGATATTATTCAACCTTAGCAAACCGGGGATTTTTTCCGGTGGAGGATTTAAAGACCCTGCGCCATACCGGCTCCTATTTACAGGGGCATCCGGACAGAAAGCATATTCCGGGTGTGGATATGTCCAGCGGCTCTTTGGGACAGGGGATCTCTGCAGCAGTGGGGATGGCGCTTTCTGCAAAACTCAGCAAAGAACCTTTCCGCGTGTATACGCTCCTTGGCGATGGTGAGATAGAAGAGGGCCAGGTCTGGGAGGCAGCAATGTTTGCCGGCCATAGAAAGCTGGATAATCTAGTGGTTATTATTGATAATAACGGGCTTCAGATTGATGGCCCCATAGATGATGTCTGCTCTCCCTATCCGATTGATAAAAAGTTTGAGGCGTTTAATTTCCATGTCATCAATATTGACGGGCATGATTTTGCACAGATCGAATGCGCGTTTGAGGAAGCAAAGCAGACGAAAGGGATGCCGACAGCCATTGTTGCAAAAACCATAAAAGGCAAGGGCGTTTCATTCATGGAGGGCTCTGTGGCATGGCATGGGACGGCGCCCGATGACGCTCAATATGAAATTGCGATGGCAGATTTGGAGAAAGCAGGTGAAGCGCTATGCCGGAGATAAAGGAAATGACTGCAAAGAAGATTGCCACCAGGGAAAGCTATGGCAATGCCCTGGTGGAACTGGGACAGATAAATGACAAAATCATCGTATTGGATGCAGACCTGGCGGCAGCGACAAAGACCGGAGTCTTTAAAAAGGCATTTCCGGAGCGCCATGTGGACTGCGGGATTGCAGAATGCAATATGATGGGAATTGCCGCCGGTCTTGCTGCTGCCGGCAAGATACCGTTTGCAAGTACCTTTGCCATGTTTGCAGCAGGCAGGGCCTTTGAACAGGTCAGGAATTCCATCGGTTATCCGCACCTGAATGTGAAAATCGGGGCTACCCATGCAGGTATCTCTGTCGGTGAGGATGGCGCCACCCATCAGTGCAACGAGGACATTGCCCTTATGAGGACAATCCCTGGGATGGTTGTGCTCTGCCCATCAGATGACATAGAGGCGAAAGCAGCGGTAAGGGCAGCAGTGGAACATGATGGACCGGTTTATATGCGGTTTGGACGTCTGGCAGTTCCTGTCATTAACGACACGCCGGATTACACGTTTGAACTGGGAAAGGGCATTGTGCTGCGAGAGGGAACGGATGTGACCCTGATTGCCACCGGGCTTGAAGTGTCGGAAACCCTTGCCGCAGCAAAAAGGCTGGAATCCGATGGGATCTCTGCAAGAGTCATCAATATCCATACCATCAAGCCGTTAGATGAGGAGCTTGTCTGCAGGGCGGCGAAGGAGACCGGGAAGCTTGTTACGATTGAAGAGCATTCAGTTATCGGCGGACTGGGAAGCGCTGTCTGTGATGCTGTGTGCAAAGAGTACCCGGTGCCGGTGAAGAAAATAGGAATTCAGGATGTGTTCGGAGAGTCTGGACCAGCAAAGGAATTATTGCAGAAATATCAGTTGGATGAGATGGGAATATACCGGCAGGTGCTGGAATTTGTCAAAGGAATTTAAAAATAAAAGCGGAAGAGAAACCGGAAGGTTTCTCTTTCGCTTTTAAAATTCACTTGCACGTATTATTGAGATACGACTTATAGAGGGATATCATCGCTTCATTTGGTACAAAGGCAGAACCAAATCCGTCCACGTTGGAACGCAAGCCGCTTAGCGCATTTTCCCTATTCTCCATTATCCTCTGCAGCTCCTGCATTTCCTGCGGGAAGATCAGGGAATTCCCAAAACGTTTGTTTGAGAGCAAAACGTTTGTTTCGCCATACATACAGAAAAAGTTTTCACCAAAATCGTTAACTAAATCCGTTTCGGCACAGTCTGTATTGTATTCGATTCCGACCTCACCGCCGACGAACAGATTATGATGAATCTGATTACGGGCACTGCGCTGTACAACCATCTGCACGGGATTATCGATAAAGGTATTATTGCGGAAAATGCAATCCTCAGTCCGTCCAAGATCTGCATCATAACCGCCAAAAGCCAGCCCGCAATATCCCTGACAGTTTGCTATGATGTTATCGTGCACCTCTACACCCGATACGTGAAACAATGGATTGTCCTTGGGGCTATGTTCCGTTGCAACCTCAATGCCAATGTCGCAGCTGAAGATGAAGTTATTGTAAATTTCGATGTTCTGGCCCCCATCCACATAGATGCCTCCGGCACAGAGGCTGTAACCCGTACCTTCCAGATAGGCATTATTTCCAAGAGTGCTGATTGCATAAACCACATTACCGTAGCACTTGCCGTTACGGGCATAATCCACATCATAGGGATTGCCTTTATAGTCATCTCTGTGTTTGGCAGTACCCTCAAATCCGATCATGTCGATGCCGATATTATTGTTATTGTGAATCTGATTATTGCGGATTGTGAAGCCGTCTATGTTGCCGTTGAAAACAGTGGACTCGCTGGAATCGCAGCGGCAGTCAAAAACCTCGCAGTTTTCCATCGTGATGTTTTTGACCGGCGCCTTGTAGTTGGCGGCATAAACACAGATTCCGTGGGTGCCGTTTATGTCATGGACTACGCAATTTTGAATGATGATATTTTCAAGTGCTTTTTCCCCCTGATCCGGTGTACTTTCATAATAGATCCCATGGGTGCCCCCTACAACCTCCAGGCCGGAAATTACGAAATTGTCAACGTTTATCAAATGAATGCCAATATCGTTCGTGCTCTGAATGACAGGTTTCTCTCCTTCGGCTGCGCGGATGGTTACCGGAGCCATCTCTGTCCCCGAACACTGGGCATTCACCTCGAACGGTTGATACGTACCTGCGTGGATGGAAATAGTCATGCCGGGCTTTACGGCTGCAAGCGCGTCTGGAATGGTAGTAAAAGGGTGCGTATCACTGCCGTCGGCGGTTTTATCATCGCCATTGGTTGAAACGTGCAGCACATTATCTGCAGGAACAATCCTTGACGATGCATAGGGGGTGCCTACTGCGGGATCACATCCAATTAGACATATACCGCAGAAAACCGAAATTACAATATTTTTTACATATCTCATAGATATTATCTTACTCCTCCCAATGATCGTGTGCCTGGCTGCCTGTAAAATATTCCAAAGCCATAGGAAGATAGTAATTATCTTCCTATGGCTTTTTAATAGACAGAATTCCATGATAATGCCGGATTCCCATAGGACTTCAAGTAGAGTTGCGCAGAACAAGGCTGGTAGGAAGAATTACTTTCCTGGGGAGAAGCTGATACCCGTTAATCCTTGCAAGGAGCAGATCAACTGCAACCATGCCGATTTCCTTTGTAGGGATTTCAATTGTGGTCAGAGGAGGATTGGAATATTTGGATATTTCGATATTGGACAGCCCGATTACTGCTACTTTGTCCGGTACGGCTATTCCCATTTTATACAGGCTGCTTAAGGCGGCCATGGCCATTAAATCACTGGCTACAAAGAAAGCGGTGGGAGAATCTTCTTTCTGATAGAGCTGGTTGACCTTTTCCATGCAAAGGTTCTCATCCCAGGCGCAATCAATAACCCAGTCAGAATTTACCGGCAGGCCGGCAGCGTGCAGGGAGGCGTAATAGCCCCGGTACCTCTGGCTGGATTTTATATCGCCGCTCATACCGCTGCCGCCGATAAAGCCTATCTTTTTATGCCCCTTGTCAATTAAGTGCTGCACTGCCACACTTGCTACCCTGTAATGGTCATAACCTACATTGTCGATATCCTCCCACCAGGTATCGATTCCGACAATGTTTGGAACCTGATTTCGTATGAACTGGTAGATTTCACTGTTGAGTGATTCCATCAGAATCAGACCAGAGACCGGATTGCCAAAGGCGTTGTATAAGGCCTTTTTATCCTCCAGCTCGGCACCGGTCTTTATAAAGGTAAGTTCATATCCGTTGTTTTGAAGCTGTTCTTCTACGCCGGACAAGATGGACATAAAATAAGGGTCGTTATATTTATTTTTCGTTACGCTTAGGACACAGCCTATTTTTACAAGTGCATTGCCTGAATGGGCTTTATTGTCACCGGAGGAAGAGTTTGCGGGGGATTTTACTGTATAGTTCAAATCTGTAACAGCCTTCCATACCCGTGCCCGGGTTTCGTCGGTCATTTTGTATTGGGTATCGTTATTTAATACCCGTGATACAGTAGCTATTGACACCTTTGCCAGATTGGCTACGTCTCTGATTGTGCTCAAATTAGTTTGCCCCCTTAATCACAGCTTGTGAAATTTTTGTTTAGTATGTTTACGTAAACTGCGTATATTACATACAGTTAAATTATAATAATGTTTCACTGATTTTGTCAATACTTAATTTTCCAGCCGCTAAGTGGCATTTATGGAAAAATCACTCCAGTTTGAGGATTTCTATGACAGTATCCCGGAATATTTCCATAAAAACTTATGAAATAAAAGGTATGAGAACAACAAACCTTTTCATGATAAGGAACGTTATTTGTAAAATATTTTATAATTTTTTTCATAATTATTTTAAAAATAGTATTTACACAGGGCAGGGCAAATGTTATAATCCAGCTATAAAGTTTAGTAAACAAACGTAACAAAAAGTAACAAAAAAGAAAGCAATAATAAAAAGAACCTGACTAGTTTTAACAGAATTATCGATGCAGAGCAGCAAACAGAAAGGGAGTGTTGGGATGAAAAGTATCCGCTGCCATAAGTGTGCAAAGGAATTAAGCAATAACGAGATTGCGCTTAACCTTAAGCTGTTGGGAAAGCAAATCGGGACGTTACACTGCTATCAGTGTTTATCGGAGTACTTCTGCTGTGATACTGTCAGACTGCAGGAGCTGGCAGAACAGTATAAAAGCAGCGGCTGCCTCTTGTTTCAAACAAATTATACAGCCTAAGGAGATAAGCCTATGAGTGATACCTATGTTACATATCCTAAAATAACTGACGAACTCCTTGATAATCCGGGGATTGGCTTTATTGCAGCTCCGGGTTTGATGGAACCGGCAGGGTCAATACATGATAACCGGGGCAATCCGGTGGAAAAATACAAATTTACCGATAGCAGCAGAACCTCAAATCATCCCGACAGCAGGATTACCTACTGTGGAGTCCGGTGGAGAGATTTGGAGGCTGAAAAGGGCAGATACCGGTGGGATATCCTTGAGAAAAAGCTGGAGGAGGCAAAAGCATTGGGCTGTACGGCAATTGTACGCTGCTCTCCCTATGCATTGGCAGAAGAGGACGATATCCCGGATTGGTTTCGAAGGGAATGCCGGGAGGAACCGGAATTTCCCTTTTGGAGAGTTGACCCCCTGCATTCCCCCTATGTCACTTACTGGTCTAAGTTTATTGCGGAATTTGCAGAACATTTTGACGGACATCCGGTAATAAGCTCAGTGGATATGGCACTGGTAGGAGCCTGGGGCGAAGGCGGAGGCACCGAGTTTCTTGATGAGGAAAGTATCAGGCAGATGGTAGGAGCTTATATCGACAATTTTAAATAACCCCGCTGCAGGCCCTTCTCCATGATCCAAAGTCGGTAAAGATGATCCGTGAGAGAAAGGAAAATATAGGATTTCGGGTGGATTGCCTGGGGGATATGGGAGGCTTCCATCAGGAAGAATGGTCCCATATGCTGGATTTTTATCCGGAAAATATCTGTAACTTTGAAATGGAGGATGCATGGAAAAAGGCACCGGTGGTATTTGAAGCCTGCTGGCACATGAATGACTGGTACCTCCAGGGCTGGGATATCGATTATATTGTGGATGAATCCTTAAAGTGGCATATCTCTTCCTTTAACAGCAAGGGCACTACCGTCCCTGAGACATGGAAGGAGAGTGTTAAAAGGTGGCTCAATACAATGGGATACCGCTTTGAATTAAGAAAGCTCACGTATCATCCGGTGGTAAAAAAAGGAGAAGGCTTCCGAATCAGAGGATTGTGGGCCAATACTGGTGTTGCTCCTATATATCATAGGTATCCCCTGGTAGTCCGCCTGAAAAATGAGAAAGAAGTCATCAGACTTACCAGTAAAACGGATATCAGAAACTGGCTGCCGGATATGGATATCCTTTGGGAAGAAGAGTTCGCCCTGGAAGGAATGGCCGGTGAGTATTCTCTGGAAATAGGAATTGAAACCGGGATACCGGAGCTTGGAAATATAAAACTGGCAATTGAAGGTTTAAAAGACGGTTACTATTGTTTCGGAAAAATAATCGTAGAATAGAGGGATGAGCATGGGACATTTATCGTATGGATTCAAAGAATGTGTGGATTATTGCGGCTTTGACAATCTGCCTGAGGGGCTGGAGCAATTCTATGCCGGCTATCCCGGGGTAGAGGACAGCCATTTTATAGAAAGAAGATTTTTAAAGGAAATATTTGAAAAATTCAACCTTCCGGAGAAAAAGCAAAGGCTACTGACAAAAGCGGCAGAAGCAGTGGAAGGGGACCCGAGACTGTTTCATTTCTCCAAATTCCTGGTATGGGATATGTGCTCTGCAAGAAACCGATGTGACGTGGATAACTATAAAAATATGACTCCTGTGTGTATGGCAGAGTACGGAGAACTTTATTCCTTCCTCCTTCTGCTGGCCTGTGTGGTTCCTTCCATAAAGCTTTTAAAGGAACGGGGCGTTCCGGAGCATTATTATCGGGATATTCCTTTCCAGCCTATAAAGTCCCAATTAGAGAAGCTGGTTCGGGATGATGTGAGCGTAAGTGATTTTCCCTGGGATATGAATTTTTATACCTGCTCCATCTTTCTTATGGACCGGTTCCTGTTTATTCCTTGCCGCTTTGGCGATACATTTACCATGTACCGGAATAAGGTTTCCGGGAAGGTAACCGCCCTAAAACATGGCGGAGAGGAATTCCGCAGAGACGGGCAGTTTAATGGAATAAACGGAGTTTATGATAAAGCAGGAGCCTTTCTTTCCCTCTGGCAGGAGACGGAGGAGGAGATTACTGCAAATCCCATCAATCCCATGGGCTTTGTGGAGAGGGATCCCGTAACGCTGTTAAAGAAGGAATGGGAGGAAGCCTTAACCCAGGGGGATATGCTTCTGGCGCTTCATGTGCCTTCCGGTCCGGGATATAACCCTGAGAGGCTTAAGAATTCCATGGTGCTGGCGCTGGAGTTTTACAAGACTTATTTTCCGGAACTGCCGGTCAAAGGCTTTTGGAGTGAAAGCTGGCTGTATGATTCAAGACTGTCTCTGGTGCTTGATCATGATACCAGCAATATTATAAAGGTCCAGCGTCAATTTTATCTATATCCGATTAAAGAGGGAGATGCCATGCTTCGATATGAGGTATTTGGTGACTGGAAAGCCGATGAAACAAAGGTGGAGCTTAAGACCTCCCTGCAAAAAGCGGCTGCTGCCTATATGGCAACAGGAGCGTGCTTTAATAACCTGAGTATGGTGGTTCTAAAGGAAGAAGCGGATCAAACGGATCAAATGCCTTATATCACACAGGATGACATTGCACGCTTCAGACAAATTGCTGACAGCCATTTAAAATAAGGAGGAGCTGCCCATGGGAAAATATGCACTGGAACATTATAGTCCCTATGAAACTTATAAAATACGGCCGCTGCACCTTTCTAAGGCCACAGTTAATCCTGGCAGAGGGCAGTACCGGATGGTTGAACTCACCTGGGAGGAGCTGGAGCCTCATCGGGGTAAATATAACCTAAACCGGTTAAAAGAAGCACTTGCAGAGGTTCATAATCCGGTCCTTTCCATAAAACAGGGCTTTCCGGCCTGGCTAAAGAAGGGCCAAGAGGAAAGCTTTAAACACTTAATCCGCAGAGTTGCAAGCGCCCTGAACAATGAAAAGCTTATTGGTGTTGCGGTTTCTACGGAAGATAGCAGCCAGGGAATCTGGGATGCTTATCTGGAAGCCTTTGAGGGCATTCCGTTATTGGTTAGTCTTGAGCAGGAGGACTTGCTGCAGTATCTAAAGGATCATGAATACCCTTTTGGCCTTATTGTAAATTGCAGCGAAGATAACTGGATCAGCTGCTGCGAAAAATTTGCCGGGTACCGGCTTCAAAATACCTGGCAGCGGATGCCGGTACTGCTTCAAATAGAAGAGGAGAGCCCTGGAGAGAATATCCGCCGGGAAGGCCTGCGATGGCCTGCCGGTCTCTCCAGCCGCCTCATGGATGTAGGGTATGACTTTTCCATAAGAAGATTGACATATCCAAAGAAGATCGCATCAAAGGGAGCACTTCCCCTCCGCTTTTGGTTTGTAAATAGGGGCAGTGCGCCTTGTTATCTGGATTACAGCTTAAGGCTTCGTCTGGAAAGGGGAGGGGAGGAGCAGGAATTTGTCTTAAACATTGACAAAGGTGCCTGGAAAGTTGGGGATATTACCCACAATGAGATTATTTCCTTACCGATACTGCCTATTGGTGAATACGGTTTGTCAGTTGGGATTTTCTTTGCTGATGAAAGCCCCATGGAGCTGGATATCCAGATGGAGAAAAAGGACGGTTATTACAGGCTGGGAACGGTGGAGGTGTGTAAAGACACAGCGGTGGATTTGGCACATGCCTGGGATGATTTCTATCCCGATGGCTATTATCCGCTGGAGGATCCGCAGCTTCCCGATTGATTGGATGGACGACAGAAAATAATAGCAGGAGGAAAGAAAATTGAAAATTGCATTGGTTGGTGCAGGACAGCGGGGAATGATTTATTCCAAACAGGCCTATGAAACAAAAAAGGCAGATATTGTAGCGGTGGTGGAGCCGGAGGATGAAAGAAGATCAGCTGCGGCGGAAAATTTCGGTATTCCGTCTGAAATGCAGTTTAAAAATATAGAGGATTTTTACCGGAGGGGCAGGATTGCCGATGCCGTTATCATTGCATCCATGGACCAGGACCATTGCCAACAGGTTCTGGCTGCTCTGGAGCTTGGATATGATATTCTTCTTGAAAAGCCCATATCTCCCAATCCAAAGGAATGTCTTATGATTCAGGATAAGGCAAATCAGAAGGGCTGTAAGGTTATTGTATGCCATGTACTCAGATATACGAATTTTTTTGCGGCGATTAAGGAAATTATCGACAGCGGAGAGCTGGGGAAGGTAATTACCATCCAGCATAATGAGAATGTAGGTAATTACCACATTGCCCATTCCTTTGTCAGAGGAAATTGGAGAAGAAGTGATTTATCCAGTCCCCTGGTGATGCAAAAATCCTGCCATGACATGGATATCCTTGCCTGGCTGGTGGGCAGTGAGGCGAAAAAAATAGTTTCTTTTGGCAGTTTAAAATACTTTAAAGAAGAGAGTGCTCCAAAGGGCAGCTCCGAACGTTGCCTGACCTGTAAGGCTGCCGGAGACTGCCGCTTTGATGCCCGCAAGGCCTACCTGCCGATTATGGGAAGCTGGCCGGCTACGGTTCTTACCCAGGACCAGACGGAAGAGGGGGTAAACAAAGCTTTGGCTGAAGGCCCCTATGGACGTTGTGTATACCGCTGTGACAACGACGTATGCGACAATCAGGTAGTATTAATCGAATTTAAGAATGACGTAACAGTCAGCTTTAATTTAAGCGGATTTACGAATAAAATTAGCCGGACGATCAAGGTTATGTGCGAAAATGGGGAAATCAGAGGGGATGACAGTCTGAACCAGATTGAGGTTACAAAATTTGCCTCCAATGCAATTGATGGTTTTGAGCAGAAAATCATTCATACCGGTCAGCCCCAGGGAGGCCATGGAGGAGGAGATGTGGCCCTGGTGGATGATTTTGTCAGTCAGATGGAAACACACAGCAACAACAGCAGATCCTCCATAACCCAGTCAGTGGAAAGCCATGTGATGGCATATGCGGCAGAGCAATCCAGAATTACCGGCGAAATAATTGATGTGGATGCATTAAAAAGCCGGCTGCGAAACTCTTAAAAAACGGAAAAGAGTGGTGAAGAGTGATGAAATCAAAAAGAATTCAAAAGGAAGCACCGGGGCCTAAAGAAGACCGGATAAAAGAATTCCTGCGTGAAATAAAAAGAAACAAAGGCCTGTATCTTATGTGTATGCCTGCTCTGATTGTACTGGTTATGTTTTGCTACATTCCTTTTGCAGGAACCTGGATGGCATTTACCGATTTCAATGTAATGGATGGTATCTTCGGAAGCAAGTTTGTAGGCTTAAATAACTTCAAGTATTTCTTTTCCGAGAGCAGCATGGGCTGGCGGGTAACTTATAACACACTGTTTATCAATTTCTTTGGAATCGTACTGGGTCTGATTGTTCCAATCAGTATTTCCATATTTTTCAATGAAATCAGGAGCGAGCTCTTTAAGAAACTGACACAAAGCTTTATGTTTTTTCCGTATTTCCTTTCCTGGGTCGTAGTAGGTACGATTATCTACGGATTTTTTTCCACCGATGTGGGCGTTATCAACAATATGCTGCGATCATTGGGAATGGAACCGGTAAAGTGGTATGCGGAACCAAAGTATTGGAAGGGGATCATAATTACCGCCAGTATGTGGAAGTGGAGCGGATACAGCTCCATCATTTACATGGCGGCCATGGCGACTTTCGACGGTTCCTTATACGAGGCTGCAAAAGTGGATGGTGCAAACAAGTTCCAGAGAATTTTGTATCTCACCATTCCGATGCTGAAACCGACGGCCGTTGTACTGACCCTTATGAGTATCGGACGTATTTTCTACGGTGATTTCGGCATGATCTACGGTATTGTAGGCAACAATCCGGTATTGATTGATGCGGTAACCGTAATTGACACTTATGTGTATCAAAGCATGAGAACCCTGGGCTTTTCCTATGCAACCGCAATTGGACTGTTCCAGTCGGTGATGGGCCTGATTCTGGTATCCGTTGCCAACCGGTTAGCAAAAAAATATAATGACGGGGAGGGATTATTTTAATGAGAAAAAGCAAATCATTCGGCGATCACCTGGTAACGATCCTTGCTTATTTATTTATAGGCTTATTCGGGCTGCTTTGTCTGTATCCCCTTATTCTTACCTTAGGTGTGTCCCTGTCCTCGGAACGTGAAATCGTCATGCATGGTTATTCTGCTATTCCGCAGAAATTTACCCTTAATACATACATTTATATTTTTGCAAACAGTGGTATGAGGATTTTAAAGTCTTACGGAGTCACCATTTTTGTTACGGTTGCCGGAACCGTTGGAGCTATGATCATTACCAGTATGATTGCCTTCGCGTTATCGATTAAGAGCTTAAAGTACCGTAATGTCATTGCCTTTTTATGTAACTTCACCATTGTATTTTCAGCGGGACTCATTCCCTGGTATGTGGTTTGTGTGAATTACTACGGATTAAAGAATAACATTCTGGCATTGATTCTTCCTTCTATTTTCAGTGTCTGGAACATGTTCCTTATGAGAACCTATTTTTCAAGCATTTCGCCTTCCTTATACGAGGCAGCTAAAATTGATGGAGCAAGTTATATGCTGATTTATTGGAGGATTGCACTTCCCCTCAGTAAAACGGCAGTGCTTACCGTAGGCCTTATGTATGCCCTGCAATACTGGAATGACTGGTGGAATGCCCTGATTTTTATTAATGACAAGGATTTGTTTCCTCTCCAGTATTACCTCTACACAATTCTTTCAAATGTAAATGCCATTAGTTCGGGGCGTGTTCCTTCCGGCGCTGCCGCGGGAATCACACTGCCCTCTGAAACGATGAAAATGGCAGTTACGGTTATAACCATAGGCCCGATTATCTTCTTATATCCCTTTGTACAAAAATATTTCGTACAGGGTATTATGACTGGTGCAGTTAAGGAATAAACCCTGTAATAAAAATCATTGGTAGGCCAGGAGAAAGGCTTAACATAAACCAAAAGGAGGGTATTGTAATGAAAAGACTATTTATACTGACAACTGCCGTTATCATGGCAATCGGTTTACTTGGGGGATGCAGCAGCAAGGGTAAATCGAAAGAAGGCACGAATACCGAAACCGTAACGATTCTTTATCCCGGTGATGAAAGTGATAGAATGTCAGAATTTATGAGTAATGAGTTTGCTGAGAAAATGAAAGAGGATTTAGGCATTAAGGTGGAAATGGTTTATACTCCATGGGACCAGTATTGGGAACAAAAAGATATCATGCTGGCAGCCCAGGAACCCATCGACCTGTATTGGGACGGACTTCCCGATCTTGCCACCATTGTGAATAAAAAACAGGCTTCTGTTCTGAATGATTTAATTGACAAATATGGCCAGAATTTGTTGAAGGTGCTTCCTGAAGAACAGTTAAAGGGTGCTACCATTAACGGAGAGGTTTATGGGATCCCCTCCGCTTATGCACCTTCCTCCGGAATGTTCCAGATGGTATGTGTCCGCCAGGATATTCTGGAAGCCTGTGGTATGACGGAGATTAAGACAACAGAGGATTTGAAATTATTTGCAGAAAAGGCAAAAAAATTGTATCCGGAAATGAAAGGGCCTGCAGACCCCATCTTTAAACCCCTGACCAGATATTTTGCCGATGAGCAGCTTACCTGGTGCGCCAATGAAGATGCCGTTGTATATGGTGATACCACAAATAAGGTTTATGATTACTATGAAACCGATGCGTTCAAGAAGGTTGCACAGTATAACCGCCAGATGTATCATGAAGGCTTATATTCCGATGATTTAACGACCAAATACAATGAGAGGGATTCCCGTATGCAGACCGGCTTATACTTATGGGTAGAGGGTTCTCTTGGCAAAGAAAATGAGATTATCAGCAGCGTGAAGGCAAATGCTCCTGATGCCAGATTAAAGAACTATATCCTGAAACCGGAGGAACCCCGCTATATCATAGCCACCGGCGGCGAAGTCCTTTGCATACCACAGACGGCACCCAATCCGGAAGGTGCAGTGAAATTTATTGACTGGCTCTACTCTTCACAGGATAATTACCTGATGGCTTTATACGGCGTGAAGGGGAAAGATTATGATATCGTTGACGGAAGAATTAAAAAGCTGGTAAATGATGAGTTCTTCTATGAATGGATGTTCCGTAACAAGAATTATCAGTTATTTGCACCCGATATTGACCAGAGCTACATCGATACTTATGAAAGCTGGGACGATAAGGCAGTCACCTCCAATATGCTTGGCTTCCGCTTCAATAACGAAAAGGTAAAGGTAATTGAAACTGCAATCAAAGAGGTGGCAGGAAAGCAGATGGCACCGATTCTCTACGGATTCGTGGATTTTGACACAGAGTATCCCAAGGCTTTGGAGGCACTGAAAAAGGCAGGCATTGATGAATATGTGGCAGAGGTGCAGAAGCAGATGGATGAGTTCCAGGCTTCAAAGAATAAATAAACATGCCCCAGCATTCAAAGAGGGCGAAGCATTCGTTGCTTCGCCCTCTTGATTAAGGTTCGTCTTTGCCCAATAATGGGGCTATATTATCGCTCTAACGTTTGTTTTAGTTTTTGCCGTACCAATTCCAAATCATCATCGCAAAGTATTGGCATGAAAGCAAACAATTTTTCAGGTTCAAAGTCCCACCATTGGAGCTTAAGCAGCAATTCAATGAGTTCTTCGTCAAAGCGTTTTTTAATTGGCCTGGCTGGGTTGCCGCCCGCGACGGTATAGGGTTCTATGTCTTTCACTACCACGGAATAAGCAGCAATAATCGCCCCATCACCAATTTTCACGCCGGGCATGATGACACTATCCCGCCCTATCCACACATCGTTGCCGATCATGGTGTCTCCCTTGAAAGGAAGTTGAGAGAGATGAGGCGGGGTATTTTCTGCCCATGCACCACCAAAAACATTAAATGGATAAGTGCTGATACTGCTTATGCGATGATTGGCACTGCCCATGATAAATTGCACGCCGCTGGCAATTGAACAAAACTTGCCGATATATAAGCTGTCTCCAAATTCCGGCCAGTTAAATAATACATTGCTGCGTTCAAACGCAGTCGGGTCAACTGGGTCATCATAATAGGTGTAATCCCCAACAAAAATATTGGGGGCAGTAATCACGTTTTTTAAGAAACATGATGTTTTGTATTTATTTGGAAAAACCGTATTTGGGTTTGGAATATTGTTCATAAAAAAAGCTCCTATTCTATTTATTATCACCTCCGAACGTATTTTTCGGTTCCGTGGCTATCGCTCTTTTTTTACGCATTTCTTTCATTGCATTTTCTCCTTGCCTGCAGTGACAATCGATTCATTATTTGCCATTACCCACTGCATAAACTAAAAAACAATGGTATTGTTTTCGGTGGTTAAATTGTATCATGATTTGATTTACTTTTCCACCTCATTCCGTAGCTTTACATGGATCACCATTTTTTGATGCTTTTACCAGCATGGAAAATGTCCTCACTGTTTTTAGAACAGCGAGGACATTTTTTATTATAAAATATTTTCATCTGGGAGTATGAAATAAAATTATTTTGCTGCCCATATTTCAATTTCTAATTTTATCTCTTCTAACCCTAAGGCATTTACATAGGCAACAGTCATTGAAGGATAAGGCTTACCAAAAAAGTCATCATATACTTTATCAAAGTAATCCCAGTCAATTTGTTCCGTTGACCATATATTAACCTTAATAACACTATCCGGTGTTAAATCGATACTCTTTAATAGATTTGATATATTTAAAAATGTATTGTCTACTTGTTGATTAAATTCTTCAGGAAGATTACCGTCCAAATCTGCTCCAATTTGACCAGAAAATGTGTAAAATGCTGCATTAGGCTCTATTTTTGTTACGTGAGTATAATTACCTACTGCTTTACTTACTCTTGACAAATTTAATCTGCTAACTACATTATGATTCATATTATTATAGACCTTTCTGTATTGGGATAAAATAATTTCTACCACTATATATTTTCATAATATAAAGTTATCCGTTGATAGAAATTTATTTAACAAATACAGAGATGGAATATCTATTGTTTTCAATGCTGCAGGTATATATAAGTTTTTCCATTCCAACACCTCCTACGGCACAATTATATGTATTATAGTGAAATTTGTCAATAAAACATACACAGATGATTGCGTTTTGTTAGTTTAAGATTTGTTTATCATCATTATAACTATATCTTGTTGCATAGCTTATATATATCTGATATTATATCATTATTTATATAGATCTGTTGACAAGTTGATAGAAAAATTATACATAGAATTCCCAACTTCTTTTAAAAATAGGAGCGGAGATATATAAGAACAGAGCCAATATGGAAATAAAAGAAATGGAAGTTTGATTCCATGATTATAATAAAGAAATTCTGGAAGGAGAAAGGACCTCATATGCATACGAAAAACTCTATAATGAAAGATATTGAACAAACAGGAATTAGAAAAAATGGAACTTTGCTCATCCATTCTTCTATGAAAGCGATTGGAGTGGTAGAAGGTGGAGGTGATTCGGTTCTGGATGCTTTTATCGAATATATGAAAGACGGACTATTACTATTTCCAACCCATTCATGGTCTGACAAAAATTTAAAAGACGGTATCTATGACCCCAAAACAGAACCAGCCTGTGTAGGAATACTGCCCAATCTTTTTATGAAAAAAGCAGGGGCTATTCGCTCGATGCATCCTACCCATTCGGTGACAGCCATGGGAAGCAGAGCACAAGCATATGTTCTGCGTGACAGAGATGTTTATACACCTTGTCCTCGAAATGGTTGTTTCGGCGGACTTTACGATGAGGAAGCACAATTGTTATTTTTGGGTGCGACACTTAAGACCAACACATTTATTCACAGTATTGAAGAATGGCTGAATATTCCTGATCGTATCAACCCACAATCAAAAAAAATAAAACTTTTATATGGAGACAAAGATGTCCATGAAATTGATTATCGTGGTCATTATTCTACTCGTGGAGATGTGTCAAAGAATTATGACAAGCTACTTATTCCAATGATACATATGGGGATTGCTAAGGAAGTAAAAATTGGAGATGCTGTTTCCTATGTTGTCGAAGTGAAGCCTATGGCAGATTGGGTCATAGGGCTGTTGAAGGAAAAACCACTTTTATTTGATGATGATCAACCTCTGAAGTATTAGATTGGAATGTTCAATTTGATTTGTTTCAAAAAGTGAGCCAGAAACTAACTCCCTGTTAGTTTCTGGCTCATTTTAAAATTATATTTTGTTCAGCATGGGGATCGTTCTTTGATGGTCGTGTTAGATGGATAAAGGAGCTGTCAGCTTGTCCAGAACGAATATCAGATCCTTTTCTGCCTGTTTCATCAGATCATAGGAATAATCGTTGAGACACCAGTCAATAATCACGCCCCGGTTGATTCGGATCAGAAAGGATGTGAGCTCATGCACCGTCATATCGGTATGAATCATACCTTTCTCTAACGCTTTTTCCGCCAGTTCTTCTACTGTCTGATAGTACTTTCTTACCGGTTTTACGGAATATTTCACATCTGTTGATAACTGAGCGATATACAGCTCTTTTGTCAGGTTGGCTGACTCTTCCATAACAAATTTTGTCTGGTGTAATAATATAAATTTTATGTCTTCAACGGGATTGTGGAATTCATAGCGCTGCAGCAGAAGATCCAAAGCATCGTCGTACAGGGCAAAGCCCTTGTTGATCATCTCTTCCTTGGAACTAAAATGATGGTAAAACGCTCCCGTAGAGATACCAGCTTCCTGGCATAGCTGCCGGATGCTCATGTTGTGATACCCTTTTTTTTGAATTAAATTTAAGGCGACCCTTATGATGTTATTTTTTGTCTGGGCGGCCTGCTCGTCTCTTTTCTTTCTTGCCATAAATGATTTTGCTCCAATTAGATACAGTTTTTATAATCATAAACTTTTTTTAAAAAAATTGCAAGGTGAACTCATTGGACCTAATTGACAAAAGAATAACAAAGTGCTAATATTAACATAACAGCGTTCGGTTAAAAATGCTTGTTGAAAACAAAATAAATGAAAGGAGAAGAAGATTATGAAGTTAACAAACGAAGAGCAGGATATACTCAATGGCAAACACGGAGATATTCTGCAAAAAACAATGGAAACACTTGTAAGGTACGGAGAAATGTATGACGCGGAATGCCTTGTACCTTTAGATGGGCCTGTGCATCTTGTGTGTTCCTTTGGAATGCCGGCCCTGAAGCCTCTATCAAGAATTATGAAAGAGATGATTGATGCCGGAATCAGGACCAAGCTGCCTTTTACGGCGGATCCCCAGCCTCTTGATTACGAGAATGTGCCGGCTAACCAGCAGGAGAAGGAGATGTATCAACTGTTATACGGCACCCAGCAGGAATACGAGAGCATGCTGGTGAAGCTTGGAATGAAGGATGAAAATGCCTATACCTGCGCCTGTTATTTTGATGAGGTGGGCAACACTCCGAATTTCGGAGACAATCTGGCCTGGGCGGAATCCTCGGCGGTGGTTTATGCCAACTCTGTACTGGGAGCCCGAACAAACAGGACCTCTGGCGTTATGGAATTCTTCAGCGGAATTATCGGAAAGACGCCGAAATTCGGTTTCCTGACCGATGAAGGAAGAAATGCTGACTGGATCATAGAACTGAAAACAACCCAAATTCCTCGTCCACAGATTCTGGGAAGCGCCATCGGAATGAAGGTAGTGGAAAAGGTACCATACATAAAAGGCTTGGATCAGTTTCTCGGAACTGAATTGACTCCGGCGGTAAAGGACTACTTAAAGGATATGGGAGCAGCAACTGCATCAAACGGTGCGGTAGCGCTTTACCATGCGGAAAACCTGACACCGGAGGCGAAAAAATACGGAGAAGAACTGATCAGAGAGAATGCGTCCGTTTATGTCATCGATGACGCGGAGCTTCAGAGAGTGGTAAGCTCCTATCCGGTTCTATGGGCAGATATGAACGCAAAACCTGACAGGGCATTTATCGGATGTCCCCATGCATCCTTCAACCAGCTGACAGAATGGACCGAAATTTTTGAACAGGCCCTCAGGGAGAGCGGACAGGATAAAATCCTGGTGGATACCATCATAACCAGTGCACCCGATGTAATCGCAAGATTCAGAGGGACAGAGTATTATGACCGGCTTATGAAAACGGGAGTGAAGGTGTCTCACATCTGTCCTCTGATGTATATGTCAAATCCGCTTTGTGCAAAAAAACCAATTATTACAAATTCAAATAAACTGAGAACTTATTCCTCAGCACGGTACGTAGACGACCAGGAGCTTGTAAATCTTGTTGTAAAGGGAGGTTTTTAGCAATGGATAAATTTCAGGGAAGAGCAGTCATACCGGGACAGGTCAGGGGAAACGCTATGGTGTCCAAAAAGGGATTCAATGTGCTTTCATCCTATATGGGGGCGCTGGTATCAAACGGTAAACAGACACTGTGTACTGACCAGAACAATCCGGACCTGTTTCAGAAGGATCTCTCCGGAGCCATCCTCTGCATTCCACAGGTGATCGGTTCCACTACGGCGGGTATGCTGATTCAGACCGTCGCAGCTATGGGGATTCAGCCGAAAGCAATGCTGTTTTCAGCAACAGCCGAGTCCCTGGCGATCTCGGGTGTTCTGCTGGCGGATATTTGGGAAAACACAAAGATCGTTACGGTTGATGGGCTGGGTGATCGCTTCCTGGAGTCGGTTCAGGATGGGCAGACGGTGGAAGTCGCGGAAGATGGCGCTGTAACAGTATTTTAATGGAGAGAAATGGAGGAAACACATGAGTACAAAATTCAAAGAGCTTTTTGAGCCTGCATATATCGGGAACGTACAAATAAAAAACAAATTGTCCATGGCACCAATGGGCCCTGTCGGATATGCCGATGCACTGGGAGCTATGAATCAAAGGCTGCAGGAGTATTATGTGGAACGGGCCAAGGGCGGAATCGGATTGATTATTACTGGAATCTGTAGTGTGGATCTGGAAATTGAAGGTTTGGTCAAACCGGGTCTCCCATGTCCGACTCAGAATCCACTGGCTTTTATTCATGAAGCGTATCAGATGAATGAAAGAATCCATGCATACGGCACAAAGATTTTTCTTCAGCTTACCGGAGGTCTTGGGAGAAGTGCGCTGCCCGGATTTGCTACCAAGTTTATCGCGCCGTCAGAGAATGAAAACAGATTTGATCCCCGAATCAAGCACCGGGAAATGACGATAGAAGAAATCAAGAACTTGATTCAGAAATTCGTCATGTCCGCAGCGGTTGCGAAAAAAGCTGGCTTTGACGGCGTAGAGATCCATGCGGTTCATGAAGGGTATCTCCTGGATCAGTTTGCCATCGCCCTTTTCAACCGCAGAACGGACGAATATGGCGGCTCGTTGGAAAACCGGCTGAGGGTTGCAACGGATATTGTGAAAGGTATCAAAGCAGCCTGCGGACCTGACTTCCCTGTCAGCCTTCGCTACAGTCTGAAAAGCTGCATGAAGGGAATCCGCCGCGGCGGTTTGCCGGGAGAAAATTATGAAGAAGCTGGTAAGGATATCGAAGAAGGAATCGAAGCTGCTAAAATTCTGGTGGCAGCAGGCTATGACGCATTGAACGTGGATGCGGGAACCTATGATTCCTGGTATTGGAATCATCCGCCGATGTATTTTGAAGATGGAATGTACCGTGAATTCGGCAGACTTGTAAAGCAGAACGTAGATGTCCCTGTTATTTTGGCCGGAAGAATGGAAAATCCGGAGATGGCAATAGAAGCCCTCGGCGATTCCTGCGATATCATCGGACTTGGAAGACAGCTTTTGACTGATCCGTATTATCCGGAAAAGGTTAGAACGGGAAGGCTAGATGAAATCAGACCGTGCCTCGGCTGCCATGAAGGCTGCCTGGGCAGAATTTCAAACGCCCCTGTGAGCTGTGCCGTGAATCCGGCCTGCGGCAGAGAAAAAATTTACGGACTCGTACCGGCCAATAAGAAGAAGCATGTTCTTGTTATTGGAGGCGGAATAGCAGGAATGGAAGCAGCAAGAGTGCTGGCCGAAAGGGGACACCGCGTTACTCTATGTGAAAAGAGCGGAAGCCTTGGAGGAAATTTGATTCCGGGAAGTGTTCCTCATTTCAAACGCTATGACAGAGCCCTTGTTAAGTGGTATCAGAGACAGCTTGAGCTTCTGAATGTGGAAGTCAAGATGAACTGTGAGATCACTGCAGATAATATCTCCAATTTCAAGCCGGATGAAATCATTACGGCAACCGGTTCGAAGCCGATTCAGAGCAAGTTTGGATCGGAGACTTTTGCGACTACCGCAGATGATATCCTTCTTGGAAAAGCAGAGGCAGGAAAAAATGTCGTTGTGATCGGCGGTGGATTGGTTGGATGCGAAACAGCTCTATGGCTTGCACAGAACGGTTCCAAGGTTACAGTTGTCGAAATGCTGAAAGACATTCTGGGCGGTCACGGTGCGCTTCCGCATATGAATCACGATATGCTTGTGGATCTGCTGGCATTCCATGAGGTGGACGTCTTTACAAGCAGTACTGTGAAGAGTATAGAGGGGGGTAAGGTGACTGCAGAAACCCCGGAAGGAGAACGTTCATTCCCGGTGGATACGGTTATTTCAGCCATCGGCTACCGTGAAAATCATTCACTTTATGATGAACTGAAGGATTTGGATATACCTGTCCACAATATTGGAGATTCCCAGAAGGTACATAATATTATGTATTCCATCTGGAATTCATACGAGCTTGCCAGAGAACTGTAACTCTATAAATATTTCGTAAATAGAATAAATTTTATGCAGCGCCTTTTGATTTCAACGGAAATCAGAAGGCGCTTTTTTCTGCATTTTAAGTTGACTATAGTGAAATAAAAATAAAAAAATTATAAGAGACTAGAATTTGTTAATAAAGTACATAATATGGCAATAAAAGCAAAGAATATAATGTGTGTTGTGCTTTCACTATGAAATGAGGGGCTATATGAATGTATTAGAAAGAAAGATATTTGAATCGGTACCAGGTAAACAAGTGACATTAGCACATATTATTGCAAATCCCGATGATCGAATCTTTGAGAAATTAGGCTTGAATGAAGAAAAGTATCATGCAATTGGTATTTTAACCATAACCCCACCAGAGGTTGCAATCATCGCTGTAGATATAGCTAAAAAGACTGCACCTATTAAAATAGGATTTGTTGATAGGTTCAGTGGGTCTGTATTTATCCTGGGGGATGTGGCAGCTGTACAATCTGCTATAGAACAGGTTGTTATTTATTTAAGCGAATTTATGCAGTTTTCTGTCCCCAAAGTAACAAGAACATAATAGGTAGGTATAGAAAATGAAGAAAATTATGTTAATTGGATCAGTTGGAAGTGGGAAAACCACCCTTTGCCAAAGGATTCAAGGAGAGATGATTAAATATAAAAAGACACAAGCAGTTGAGTTCTATTCTCAGATGATTGACACACCAGGCGAGTTTGTTTTGCATAGAAGATTCTATAGTGCGTTACAAATGATGGCTGCTAGTTCAGATATCATTGGATTCATCTGTAGCGTGACAGAACTTAGCCAGACATTTTCGCCCTATTTTGCACAAAACTTTACAAAACCATGTATAGGAATAATTACAAAGATAGATCTAGCATCAAACGAAGAGGCTATTATAAACGCTGAGAAAAGATTAGAGTTAGCTGGTGTTGAGAAAATTTTTCGTCTCTCTGCTGTTGAAGATAAAGGAGTAGCAGAGTTGATAGCCTATCTTTCTAAGGAGGAATAATAAATTGCAAATTTATACTAGGACAGGTGATAAAGGATACACTAGGATAATCGGTGGCATGCAATTAGCAAAAGATAGTGAACGTATTAACGCATATGGAACAATTGACGAATTAAATAGTTTTGTAGGTTATGCTATTACACTTATAAAAAACAATGATTCTTTGAAAAAGGAATTAGCACAGATCCAGCAGTGTTTGTTTGATTGTGGAAATGATTTAGCAACGCCGAATGGAAAAGGAACATACCGAGTTACATCTGCTTTAACAAAGTGGATTGAAACGTGTATTGATGCACATGTAGATATTCCTCCAGAAGTGGAGTCTTTTATTTTGCCAGGTGGCTCTCAAGCAGCAAGTATTTTGCATATTTGCAGAACCATTGCCAGGAGGGCAGAAAGAGAAATAGTAACATTCCAATGGACGAATGATATGAATGAAGAAGTTTTGATATTTGTTAATCGCTTATCAGATTACTTTTTTTCCGTAGCACGTGTTGCGAATGTAAATGAAGGCATAGAAGATGTGCTTTATGAAAGAAGTGGAAAGGTATTCCATATAGATTTGAAAAAAGAAGATTTATAAAATTAGAAAGGAGGAGTATGCTATGCAAGAAATAAGATTTGGAACAACATTGTACGTTGGTGAAGATAGCTTGAAACGATTGTCAGATTTTAAGAATGAAAAGATTTTGATAGTAACAGATTCTTTTATTGCTTCATCAGAGTTACTTTCACATATTAAAAGTTATATTGATAGCAGCACTGAAACAATGGTGTTTTCTGAAGTTATTCCAGATCCCCCAATTGATAACATTGTTGCCGGGTTAGAATCCAGCAAAGGTTTTTCAGCCACGATTTTATTAGCAATAGGCGGTGGCTCTGCGATTGATGCAGCAAAAGCTATGCTCTATTTTGGCAAATTGACGGATAGATTTCGTGGGATACGATTTGTCACGATCCCTACAACAAGTGGAACAGGTTCAGAGGTTACGAATTTTTCGATTATCACTGACGCTGAAAAGGGAACAAAATATCCTTTGGTTACGGATCAAATATTGCCAGATGAGGCTATTTTAGATTCTGGTCTTGTTGCAGGTTTACCACCAAAGCAAACTGCTGATACGGGTATTGATGTTCTTACTCACGCGATAGAAGCTTATGTTTCTACTAAAGCCAATGATATCTCTGATGCCTTAAGTGAAAAAGCCATATGCTATGTATTCACTTATTTAGAGAGAGCTTATAAAGATGGAAATGATAAAGTAGCACGTGAAAAAATGCATATAGCATCAACAATGGCAGGAATGGCTTTTAATATAGCATCACTTGGGTTAAACCATGGCATAGCACATGCAGCAGGAGCACGTTGGCATATTCCACATGGAAGAATAAATGGTATCTTATTGCCAAATATTATTCGTTATAATGCAGGAATTATTGAAGGAAACTACAGTAAAAATACTACCCCTGTTGCAAGTCGTTATTCTAAAATAGCTAAATTCTTAGGATTAAATGCTGGAAATCCACAAATGGGTGTACGAAGTTTAGTTAACGCAATCCTTGCACTTGAAAAGGCACTTTCAATTCCAAAGAGTCTTTCTGAATGGGGGGTGAACAAGGATCAATTTGAATCAGATAAAAATGTAATAGCAGAAGCTGCTCTTGCAGATCGTTGTACAGCAACAAACCCTATCGTTCCAACGAAAGAGGATATAATTAGCGTTCTAGGGAAATCATTTATATAAATTATGATTAAATGAGGTGATTACTTGGCTGTAAATGAGAGAATTATACAGGAATATGTTCCTGGTAAACAAATCACCGTTGCACATGTTATTGCAAAACCTGATACAGAATTATATCAAAAGATTGGGATAGCACAATCTGGAAATGAAGCAGTCGGTATTTTAACGATAACACCAAGTGAAGCAGCGATTATCGTTGTTGATATAGCAACAAAAGCCGCTGAAGTTGAAATTGGTTTTGTTGACAGGTTTTCAGGTGCAGTGGTTATCATTGGGGATGTTTCCTCGGTTAAGATTGCTTTAGAAAACATTTTAAAAACCATGGAAAGTCTTTTAGATTTTACAGTTGTACCTTTATCTAGCACTTAATGAAACATATTCAAAGGGAGTAGATAAGATGACTGAAACGTTATTAAGCGTTGGTATCGATATTGGAACATCAACAACACAATTAATTTTATCAGAGCTTTCAATTGAAAATATAGCATCAGTTTTTACAATTCCAAGGGTTTCCATTAAGGATAAAAAGGTGATATTTAAGAGTGATATTATCTTTACTCCTATATTAGAAAACAATCTAATTGATTCCGATGGTATAAAGGCATTTGTAGAGCAGCAATACAAAAAAGCAGGTATTACAAAAGCAGATATTCAGACCGGGGCTGTCATTATAACTGGGGAAACAGTTCGAAAGGAGAATTCCCAGGCAGTTGCTAAAGCTTTAAGTGGTTTTGCTGGAGATTTTGTTGTGGCAACGGCTGGTCCTGATTTAGAGAGTATTATCGCTGGTAAAGGGGCAGGGACTTATTCCTATTCAGAAAGCCAATACACAACGGCGGTAAACTTTGATATAGGAGGGGGGACAACAAATCTAGTAGTATTTAACGATGGAGATGTTGAGGATACGGCTTGCTTTGATATTGGAGGCCGCTTGATAAAGGTGGACACAAATGAAATCATTCGTTATATTTCACCCAAAGTGAAGGAGATCATTCAAAGAGAAGCTTTAGATATTCACCTAGATGAAAAGATAAATCTTAAGGAATTAGATAAACTCTTAGATATATTTGTACAAGTACTGGAAAATAGCATTGGATTAGGGAATAAGAGTCCTTATTTTGACTTGTTGATAACCAACAAAGCATTGAACACAAAGCTTCAAATGAAATGTATTTCATTTTCGGGTGGCGTAGCAGATGGTATTACAAAAGAAAATTTACAAAATCCATTTAAATATGGTGATATTGGACTTTTGTTAGGTAAGAAAATAAGTGGTTCCCTCCTTATGACTGCCCTTAAGTTGATTCCAACTGTAGAAACTATTCGTGCAACTGTAGTAGGAGCAGGATCGCACACCACTGATGTTTCTGGAAGTACAATCACCTATAAAGAGGAAATACTTCCACTTAAGAATATCCCTATCTTACAATTATCGAAAGATGATGAAAGTGCCAATAATAGTGGGAATTTAGGGAATATTATTGAAGAAAAAGTAAAATGGTTTATGGTGGATGGAGAAGTACAAACGATTGGTTTAGGGATAGAAGGTGCACATAGCCCTTCCTTCCAGTTTATTCAAGGCCTGGCTAAAGAAATGATAAAAGGTTTAGATTTGTTGATTAAGGAGAAATTGCCACTTGTTATTATAGTAAAAGAAGACATGGCTAAGGCATTAGGACATAGCCTTTATGCACATCTTCCAAAGGATTATCCTTTTGTATGCATTGATAGTGTTCATGTACGAAATGGAGATTATATCGATATCGGAATGCCGATTGCAGAAGGCTCTGTTTTACCAGTAATCGTAAAGACATTAGTATTTAATTAATGATAAAAGGAGTTGCACAATGATTTTAAAAACAAAACTTTTTGGCAAAACCTATCAATTTTCATCTGTAATGGAAGTTATGGGGAAGGCAAATGAAGAAAAATCGGGGGATAAATTAGCTGGAGTTGCAGCAGGCAGCGCGGAAGAAAGAGTCGCAGCTAAAGTTGTCTTATCACATTTAACGCTTTCAGATTTATTTAACAACCCTGCTGTGCCATATGAAAAGGATGAGGTAACACGCATTATTATTGATCATGTGAATCTTAGAACTTATGAAAAGATTAAAAATTGGACAGTGGCTGAATTAAGAGAATGGATTTTAGATTGCAATACGACAAACTATGACATTCATCGTATATCAAATGGTTTAACTTCTGAAATGGTTGCAGCAGTTGCTAAAATTATGTCCAACCTGGATTTGATAGTAGGTGCTCAGAAAATCATAGTAACTAAGACTGCAAATACGACAATTGGTATCCCTGGAACTTTTTCAACCCGTCTGCAGCCAAATCATACGACTGACAATGTGGATGGTATCATGGCTTCCGTTATGGAAGGTCTATCTATGGGATCTGGTGATGCAGTCATAGGTCTAAACCCAGTAGACGACACAACAGAAAGTGTAAAGCGTATTCTTCATAAATTCAATGATTTTATTAACGAGTGGGAAATACCAACACAACATGTTGTTTTAGCTCACGTAGCGACTCAGATGGAAGCAATGGAACAAGGAGCACCAACAGGATTGGTATTCCAATCGATTGCAGGATCTGAAAAAGGAAATACAGCTTTTGGAATTACGGCAAAGATGCTTTCAGAAGCAAAGGACATGGCTTTGAAGCTAGGTACGGCAGTTGGTCCGAATGTTATGTACTTTGAGACAGGACAAGGTTCTGAGCTTTCATCTGATGCTCATAATGGTGTAGATCAGCTGACGATGGAAGCCAGATGTTATGGATTTGCAAAGTATTTTGATCCATTCCTTGTTAATACAGTTGTTGGATTTATTGGACCAGAGTATTTGTATGACTCCAAGCAGGTGATCCGTGCAGGTCTGGAGGATCATTTTATGGGTAAATTAACTGGTATTTCTATGGGGTGCGATGTTTGTTACACGAACCATATGAAGGCAGATCAAAATGATGCTGAGAACTTAACAGTTTTACTTGCAACAGCTGGTGTAAACTTTATTATGTCTATTCCAAATGGTGATGATATTATGTTGAATTATCAAACCACAGGGTACCAAGAAGGTGCTTCCATTAGAGAATTATTAAACAAACGAACAATAAAAGAATTTGACCAATGGTTAGAAAAAATGGGGTTCAGCGATAATGGACATTTAACTTCTAAAGCTGGCGATGCATCTGTATTTTTGAAGCAGAGGAGGGATAACTAATGGACGAATTAAACTTAAAAGAAATGATTAAATCGATTTTAAATGAAATGGTAAATGAAGTGCCGCCAGTTACAAATGGTCCATCAAAAGAGGCAACTGTAAGCACCAAGCAATCTGCAAAGTCCTGTGTAGTGGAAGAGGGATTTATACCAGATATTACAGAAGTAGACATACGCAAGCAATTTTTAGTTCCAAATGCAGCAGATAAAGAGGGTTATTTAAAAATGAAATCCTATACACCAGCTCGCCTGGGATTGTGGAGGACAGGTACAAGATATTTAACGGAGCCTAGTCTTCGATTCCGTGCTGACCATGCTGCTGCCCAAGATGCTGTATTCTCCTATGTGAATGAAGATCTAATTAAAGAGATGGGATTTGTAGAGGTTGCTACAGAATGCAAGGATAAAGACGAATATGTTACTCGTCCGGACTTGGGCCGTAAGTTTTCAAATGAAGCAATAAATACAATAAAAAATGCGGTGAAACCAAATCAGAAAGTTCAAGTTATCGTTGGTGATGGTTTAAGTTCAGCAGCAATAGAGGCAAATATCAGAGATGTTTTACCTTCTTTACAACAAGGACTCAAGATGTTTGGACTTGACTTTGGACAGGTTGTTTTTATAAAACATTGCCGCGTCCCAGCTATGGATCCAATTGGTGAAGCAACAGGAGCTGAAGTCGTCTGTCTTTTTATTGGAGAAAGACCAGGTCTTGTTACTGCAGAATCTATGAGTGCGTATATCGCATATAAACCAACCGTTGGTATGCCAGAAGCAAGAAGGACAGTCGTTTCCAATATTCACAGACAAGGAACCCCGGCAGTTGAAGCTGGAGCATATATTGCTGAAATTATCAAGAGAATGTTAGATAAAAAAGTGTCTGGGCTAGATTTGAAAGAAAAATAAAAACCGTTTGATTTAAAAGGAGGTTTCCTAATGAAAAACGAACGATTAGGTGCAAATGTTCTAAGCGTAAAAATCATTCCCAATGTTGATGATGGATTGGCAAAGGAATTAAAATTAGC
This sequence comes from Lacrimispora sphenoides, assembly GCF_900105215.1. Taxonomy (NCBI): domain Bacteria; kingdom Bacillati; phylum Bacillota; class Clostridia; order Lachnospirales; family Lachnospiraceae; genus Lacrimispora; species Lacrimispora sphenoides. The sequence continues at coordinate 636,768 of NZ_FOIP01000002.1, forward strand.
ATCAAATCAAAAAAGTCTAGGAATTATTACTTCTGATTCTGATGATGTAACCTATGTGGCATTAGATGAAGCAACGAAGGCATCTGATGTAGCAGTTGTATATGCAAGAAGTATGTATGCCGGAGCAGCGAATGCTTCTACAAAATTAGCAGGAGAAGTTATCGGTATTTTAGCTGGTCCAAGTCCGGCAGAGGTACGAAGTGGCCTGGATCGTGCGATTGAGGTAATAAATAACGAAGCTAGCTTTTATAGTGCTAATGATGATAACTCAATCATTTATTTTGCCCATTGTGTATCGAGAACTGGCTCTTATCTTTCGAAAGGAGCTAATGTGACAGAAGGAGAAGCCATTGCTTATTTAATAGCACCACCGCTTGAAGCAATGGTGGCTATCGATTCGGCTTTGAAAGCTGCTGATGTAAAAATGAGTGTATTTTATGGGCCGCCATCTGAAACAAACTTTGCAGGAGCATTACTAACAGGGTCTCAATCTGCTTGTAGATCAGCATGTGAATCATTTGCTAAAGCTGTAGAAGCTGTTGCTGACAACCCAACTAGTTACTAGGCGGCATTCATATGGCTAAAGCTTTAGGTTTAATTGAAGTACGTGGAAAATTAGGAGCAATCCTGGCAGCAGATGCAGCTGTAAAGGAGGCAAATGTAATTCTACTTGGAAGTGAAACAATCCGTGGAGGATTGACAACAATTCATATTATTGGAGATATTGCGGCAGTCAAAGCAGCGATTAAGGCAGGTGAAGTTGCTGTGGCAGATAAGAATTGTCTTATCAGTAGTCATGTTATCCCACGCTTGGATGACCAAGTTGAGCAGATGTTGATGAAATCATTTGGTAAAAAGGAAGGTAATCCTTCGGAAACAAATGATACAAATGAATCAAATGAATCAAATGAATCAAATCAACTGATTGTAGAAGTAATAGAGAAAGATGTAGATTCATCCTTTGATAAAGAACGGCTGGAAAAAATGAGAGTGACCGATTTACGTTCACTTGCATATAAATCAAATCTTTCTACCATAAAGAAGTCAGAAATTAAATCTGCTAACAAAGCAGTGCTTATTGAAACATTGCTGGATAAAGGAGTTAAGCATAATGGGATTGATTGATAAAGATCTTGTTTCAGTTCAAGAAACCAGGGATTTACTGAAGAAAGCAAAAGAAGCGCAAATAGAAATAGCCAAGTTATCTCAAGAAGAAATCGACACTATTTGTAAGGCTATGGCAAAAGCAGCTTTTGACAATCGTTTAAAGCTGGCTAAAATGGCACAAGAAGAAACCGGGTTTGGAAAATGGCAGGACAAGGTCCTTAAAAATGCCTTTGCATCAAGAGATTTATTAAATTCGATAAAAGATATGAAGACAGTAGGTATAATCACAAACAATATAGAAGCAAAATATATGGAAGTAGCTGTTCCTGTTGGAGTCGTGGCAGGCCTTATTCCTTCAACAAATCCGACATCAACAGTGATCTATAAGGCACTAATAAGCATTAAGGCAGGGAATGCGATTGTATTTTCACCTCATCCAAGTGCATTAAATTGTATCAAGGAAACAGTTCGCATCATAAATGAAGCAGGAAAAAGCGTTGGTTTACCAGATGGTGCTATTAGTGTAATTACAACAGTTACAACACAGGCAACTAATGAATTAATGAAAAATGAAAATACAAATTTGATTCTTGCTACTGGTGGCTCTGCAATGGTACGTGCAGCATATTCCTCTGGAACACCGGCAATTGGAGTAGGGCCAGGGAATGGACCTGCATTTATAGAACGTAGTGCAGATATCCAGAAAGCAGTTGCGCTTATTCTTGAATCTAAGACATTTGATAATGGTACAATTTGTGCATCGGAACAGTCGATTATTGTTGAAGAAATCAGTAGAGAAAAAGTGATTTCGGAATTCAAGAAACAAGGTGGTTATTTCTTATCAAAAAATGATGCACTGAAACTTGAAAAGTATATTCTAAGACCAAACGGTACAATGAATCCTAAGATCGTTGGAAGGACGGCGCAGGTTGTTGCTGAATTAGCTGGTATTTCTGTACCAGAAGATGCAAAAGTTCTTATTGCCGAAGAAACACGTGTTGGTGATCTTGCACCGTATTCAAGAGAAAAATTATCACCAATTTTAGCCTTCTATACGGTAAATACCTGGGAAGAAGCCCGTGATTTAAGCATCAAGATTTTAAACTTTGAAGGCGCAGGACACACGATGGTTATTCACACAGCAAACAATAAAATTACAGAAGATTTTGCCTTAAAAGTACCGGTTTCCCGACTACTTATAAACTGTTCGGCTACATTAGGCGGAATCGGAGCAACGACTAACCTTAGACCTGCCTTGACGCTAGGTTGTGGAGCTGTAGGAGGTAGTTCTACTTCTGACAATGTTGGCCCACAGAATTTATTTAATCTTCGCCGGGTTGTATATGGCGTTAGGACATTAGATGAAATACGTGGAGAAGATAAATTTGGAGATGTTAGTGAGAAAGCTGTTGAAGACTTGGGACTTAATAAGGATCAATTAATCGATTTACTCGTAGAACGTGTTCTGCAAAAGCTAAAATAAGCAAAGAGCAGCACAATCATTAATAACAAAATAAAAATATAATCTAGGAGGAAGATACAATGGCTAATACAAACGCATTAGGAATGATTGAAACAAAAGGATTGGTAGCTGCAGTAGAGGCAGCAGATGCAATGGTTAAAGCAGCAAATGTAACGTTAATTGGAAAAGAACAAGTAGGTGGCGGACTGGTAACGGTTATGGTTCGTGGGGATGTAGGAGCTGTTAAAGCCGCAACAGATGCTGGAGCTGCAGCTGCAGAAGCAGTTGGTGAATTAATATCTGTTCATGTAATTCCACGTCCACATATGGAAGTAGATGTAATCCTGCCAAAATACGATTCACAGGCTTCGAACTCATGATGAACGCTTAAAGTTGCAAGATTTAAAGTGAGGCTGAGGCATAATAAAAGGATATGCCCAGCCTTTACTTTATCGAGGGGAAGTGAGTACTAATGGCCATTTTAACGGAAAGTAAAATAAAAAGACTGCTACGTACGACGAACTTAAAAGAAACAAAAGTCTTAATTTTAGAACCTGGGACTGTGATTACACCTTCTGCAAAAGAATATTTAAAGGATATCACGATTGAATATATGAAAATACCAGAAGCATCTGAGACTAAGACTCAAGAAGCAGTATTCCCGATGACCCAGTTGCAAGCAAAGGAACCCCCAAATGCAAAAAATATCCAAGATGTTTTAATATATATCAATGGAAATGGACAAGTTATGTGGAAAAGTCACTTAACTTATCAATTTGGAATTAAAATTAATATTACAATAAGCCATATAGTGACTTTACAAAAGAAAAGTCACTGTATAGGAAATACGGAGCTGGCAGATGCTTTAAATACTATTCTAATGGTAGTCAAGACAATAACAATGGAGACTTTAGCTTCATACAGGTTAGATCTGGTACAGGAAATTGAAAAGTTATTGGAAGACAAAAGGCCATACATTGACAGTAAATATCCAGAAGGTTCCTTTATTCCAACCTATAAAGATGAAGAATGTGTCATTGCTTTATTTGAGTTACATGCATATTTACAAGAATTAGAACATTTTATTGCGAAAGAAATGAAGGAAGGCCTGAAACTTGAGGATTATATAAAATGCATTTCGATTGCAACTACTTTGAAGGATTATTGTTGGATTCTGATGGTGCAGATGAAAGAAAATTCAGTAAAATAGGGGTGATAATATGACTAATTATAGTATTGATACAATTGTAGATACAGTTGTCTCTCGTATACAAGAAGTAATGGATCAATCTTTTGAAATTGAAGCAAGTGGACGCCATATCCATCTGGATCGGGAGGCAATCGATACCCTCTTTGGTGCGGGGTATCAATTACACCCAACGAAGTATTTATCTCAGCCAGGCGAATTTGCATCAGAAGAACGAGTGAGTATTGAAGGACCTAAAGGCACGATTCACGATGTTATAATTCTTGGACCAGAGCGAAAAAACTGTCAAGTGGAGGTTTCATTAACAGATGCACGTTCGCTAGGTGTAAATGCGCCAGTTCAATTAAGTGGTAATATTGATAACACTCCAGGGATTATTGTGAGGAAAGGCTCTAAGACTATTGTTTTAGATAGAGGTGTTATAGTTGCAAAACGCCATATTCATGTAAAAGATACAGATGCTGTAAAGTTAGGTGTTAAAGATCAAGAGAGAGTATCTGTTCAAGTGTTTAGTAAAAGACCACTTATATTTGAGGATGTTATGGTGAGAATAAGTCCCAAGTTTGAGACTTATATGCACATTGATTATGATGAAGCAAATGCTTGTGGTCATAGTAAGGGTGTTCGTGGGTGTATTGTTAAGAGGTGATATGGATGGACAATAATGAGATAATAGTGCAAAAAATCACTGATATTATCATACAACGTTTGCAGAAGGAAGAACATAGAAAGACCGTTGTTTTTTTAGGGAAAGAATATTCAAGTATTCGGACTTACTATGAAAATAGAGGCTATGAAATAGCTTCTGTAAAAGATGAATCTGATACGGATATAGTAATCGTTACTGAACTAACTATTTTAAATATGAACCGCATTGCACTGGGACTTCCTCAAACAGAAGATGAAGTTATTATTTTTCAACGTTTATTAAATAAGAAGAAAGTTTTTTTCTTAGAAGAAGGAATGGAACTTCATGCAAGTCAGCATGTGGCCCCGCGAGCATTGCTGCAGGTCCTTGAGAATTATAAAAACCAATTGGTAAGATATGGTGCTTCTATACTTCCGTTAAAGCATTTTGAAAAGATAAATGAAACGATCAATCAGGAAGTAAAAGATATAACTAATAAGAGTGATAGGAAAGAGCTTCTTACCATAGCAAAAGTGCGAAAACTGAACTTACATGCAGGAGACATCTTTGAAACAGATAGGAACATCATTGTTACAGCATTGGCCAGGGATTATTTACGAGATTTAGGTGTTGAGATCGTATAGAAAGGAGCATGCTATGTTCATTGGAAAAGTTGTTGGCAGCTTATGGGCTACTCGCAAGGATGAAAAGTTAAATGGTTTAAAGTTCCTGCTTATTGAAAAACAACGAAACGAACATGAGGCTGATCCTGCTTTGGTTGTTGCAGTTGATCATGTAGGTGCGGGCATTGGAGAATCTGTACTGATTACGACTGGCAGCTCTGGCCGTCTATCTTTTGATGGTAAAAGTATTCCTGTTGATATGGTTATTGTCGGTATTATAGACACTGTGGACTATCCAAAGGAATGATAAAAACTGAATGGAGTGAAATGAATGAGTATTAATGAGATTATAATTTGGCTTATGGTAATTATAATGGTCATAGGTGCAATCGACCGTTCACTGGGCAATAAAACTGGTTTAGGTAAACAATTTGAAGAAGGTATACTGGCTATGGGTTCCTTAGCACTTTCAATGGCTGGTATCATTGTTTTAGCACCGAAGTTATCGGACTGGCTAAGTCCTATCATTGTTCCTGTTTACAAAGTGTTAGGAGCAGATCCGGCAATGTTTGCAGGAACTCTATTAGCAAATGATATGGGTGGGTTTTTCTTGGCGCAACAAATGACTTCTGACCCATTAATTGTTCTTTTCTCAGGTGGTATTTTAGGTGCCATGATGGGAGCAACACTTGTATTTACAATCCCAGTTGGATTGGGGATTATCAGTAACGAAGATACAAAGTATCTGGCACAAGGAGTATTATGTGGGATTGTGACGATTCCAATTGGAGCATTAGTTTCAGGAATCATGATGGGTATGCCAATCGTTAAAGTCTTTATGAATTTAATACCTATCATAGTTGTGGCGATTTTAATTTCAATTGGACTATTTAAAATCCCTGAAGGTATGATTAAAGGGTTCAATGTATTTGGGAAAGTAATAGTGGCTGTTGGAGCTATTGGGTTGGCAATTGGAGGATTAGACTTACTATTAGGTATCAAAGTATTTGAAAATCAAGATACCCTTGAAGTTGGATTCCAGACAGTTGGTGGTATTGCCATTACTTTAGCTGGTGCTTATGGATTGGTATTCTTGATCACGAAGATATTCAAGAAACCATTGATGAAACTAGGCCATCTGTTAGGAATGAATGATATTGCAGCAGCAGGTCTTATTGCATCTCTTGCAAATAATATTGCCATGTTCCAAACAGTAAAAGATATGGATAAACGTGGAAAGGTGATTAATATCGCTTTTGCAGTTTCAGCATCTTTTACATTTGGTGACCATTTAGGATTTACAGCCGGTGTTGCCCCAGAGTTGATTACTCCAATGATTATTGGCAAGCTAGTCGGTGGTATTTCTGCTATTTTTGTTGCCATATTTTTATCTAAACGTGTATTTAGGATTGAATAAAGAGAATACGATGGAGATTTAAGTACGGATGGAGGTAAGATGTTGAATATAGACAGATCAGAAATTGAAAAGCTAGTTCGTAGTATTATAATGGAAGAATACAGCAATAAGTTAAATGATTCTTCAAAGAGGCATGTTGACTCTAGTGGTGTAATGTCCATTTCGTTGCCACTGTTTTCTGTAAGTGAAGAAGACCGATTGGACACAGGCAACCCGAATCATAAAGTGTATACAAAGGATTTAGTGTCACTTTCTGAAAGTCCCAGACTAGGTTGTGGACTAATGGTAATGGAAAATACTACCTTCGATTGGACGTTAGGGTATGATGAAATTGATTATATCATCGAAGGAACTTTAACTATTATCATAGATGGCCGTCGTATAACTGCCAATGCAGGAGAATTGATTTTGATTCCAAGTGGATCAAGGATTCAGTTTTCCGTTGAAGGAAAGGCAAGATTTATCTATGTGACTTATCCGGCTGATTGGCAAAATAAATAAAAAGGCAAATAGTGGAAATAGTCCGTATACCCAAACTATTATTTATTCTAATTTATTCATGGTATGATGAAAATTTACGAGGCAGTATCTATAAGCAAAACAGAAGCTTTTTGTGTTGGAATACTGCCCAATCTTTTTATGAAAAGAGTAGGGGCTATTCGCACACTCTTTTTATTTACATAGCATAATTGTGGCGAAGCAGGTAGCCGCCAAAACACCTGGATCACTTTGGGCGTTTTGATGGTTGCTGGAGTTATATTTGTTAAGTTCTTTGAATGGTAGTTTCAAAAACGAAACTACTTGATGATTTTTTTTATGAGTGATATAATAGTTTTGTATTTGAAACTATTATATTTGGAGGTATTCTTGAGAGAAGCATTTGAGCGATTCATGCGGGCTATCGACATGGATCAATATAACGAAATGAAACATAGCGATTGGGGCAAAGAAACCAGTTATATCAATATTCTGCATTTGTTTATCATTGGACACAGAGAAAAAACGACGGTCAGCGAACTGGCAGAAACATTGGGACTTTCCCGTCCTGCCGTGACTCAAAAGGTAAATGAGCTGGAAGAGTTGGGGCTTATTCAAAAAGTCCAGTCTACACAAGATAAGCGGTTCTTTTACATCTCATTATCCGATAGAGTAAAGCAGAGCAGCCAAAGTACAAAAGCGGATTCTGTACTGGCTGCAGTAGAAAAGGCATTTTCCGAGGATAAAAAAGCTATTTTCACGGAAGTACTAAATTTTATGGCAGATTATATAAATGGAATTGAAAAGTAACACTTACAGGATTATATGGGTGTCTACCTGTGGCTAGACCCGGTTCCGAATCCACTGTGCCAACACACGATGCAAAAGGAGTAGATACAATGAGTGGAAAAATTATTATGAACTTAGCCATCAGCATTGACGGATATATTGCTGATGAAAACGGAGGCTTTGACTGGATTGTTGGACAAGGCGATACCTCTATTGATACAGCAGAAAGAAGTGAATTTGAAGAGTTTCTTGCGGGCATAGAAATTATTGTTATGGGCAAAAACTGCTATGATCAGGGTTTTGCGAAAGAGTATCCAACAAAAACGGTTTATGTAGCTACAAGTGAAGAGAAAGAAGATGAGGGGAATATCCGTTTTATCCGAGGCGATATTGTCAGCTTATTTGAAAAGGAAAAGGACAATGGTAAAAATATATTTCTGTTTGGAGGCGGCGGTCTGGTAGATCACTTTGTTAAGGCCAATGCTATTGATGAGTATATTGTGGGAATCATTCCGACGATACTTGGAAAGGGACGCCCTCTGTTTTTAGGAAACAATCCGACAATACAGCTTCATCTTGATAAATACACCATTAGCGATGGAATTGCTGTGTTTCATTACTCAAAACGATAAAAGGAAACCAGCGCAATAAAATGCTATGGCCTAGATTTTTAATCAGCCCAGTGGCTAAACGTTTTTTGAATGTATGGTTTATATAATAGGAGGCAGTGTATGGAGTTGAGATATACAACAAGGTTCCCGGCAAAAGAAGATTTATATGTTCTTTATGAGGATCTTGGCTGGAATGATTTTTTAGAGCTGTCCCCCGAACAGTTGTTAATTGCAATGATGCAAAGCTGGTATTCTATTTATGTGTACAGTGGAGATAAACTTGTTGCAACAGGCAGGATTGTTTCAGACGGGATTATTAATGCCTATTTATGTGGGTTAGGTGTTGATTCTAATTTTAGAAATCGGGGAATCGGAACAGAAATAAGTAAAAGATTGATAACGCATAGTCTTAAAAATAATTTACATATGCAGCTTTTCTGCGAAGATAGCTTAGTTCCGTATTATAAGAAAGCAGGACTTGAAAAATTTGCAGTCGGTATGCAAATAAAAAACATTAAAAATTAGATGGAGGCGCGGTGATTAGAACCTATAAAGTCAATAACGATTTAACTGGAATAGAAAAGCTACGCAAAGTTGATTAATTATTTTGACATCAAGGTACATTTTAAAGCAGGGTGAAGGAGGAAATATAATATGTCGGATATTCAGAGAGTGAAATTGCATGGCTCTATGTGTCTCCGGAGTCGATGCGCAGGGGAGTCGGAAAGAGTTTAATAATGCATGTAATGAACAGCACTGTACAGCGGCCAATTGAGTTGGAAGTTTTAGCTGGAAACAGTCCGGCACTGCAATTATATAACTCGATGGGGTTTGAAACCACTGAAACATGTTCAGGTGCAATGCCTGGTAATGAATCATTTGAAGTAACAGTACATTGTATGCAGCAGAAAAACGGTCAACAAGGATAAGATGTTAGGAGGAAATATTCATGCAATATGGACCAGATCCAAATGCAATTTACCCAAATGAAGAGATAAAAATATTTGCTATATAAAAAATGTCATAACCCATCTTGAAGCTTTATGCAGTCCTGATCTGGAGCAAGTCAAGGCTTTACGACGGGACGTGGAATAGGTATTGGTAAAAAACTTAAGGTATATCTGATAGCTGCAATGACTTGGAAAATAGATTAGCATTATGCCATACAGGCAATTTGGGGATTGAAGGAGGAAATTTATATGGCAAATAGTATAAATCTTAAAAGTGTTCCAAATCAAGCCCTTCAGGTAGCGGAAGCAATCGAAGATCTATTTGAAAATCAGATAATAGGAATATATCTGTATGGTTCAGCGATACTTGGAGGCCTGCACATTAACAGTGATGTTGACATTTTGATGATTGTTAATCAAGATTTGACAGAAGCAACAAGAAATGAATTAACTAAGCGCCTAATGCTTTTATCCGGCAAAATTGGATGTAAAAATTTAAATAGGCCGCTTGAAGTTACTATAATCAATCAAGATGATATTATTCCCTGGCAGTTTCCACCTAAATGTGAATTCATGTATGGAGAATGGCTAAGGGAGCAAATGGAGGCAGGAGATATTCCTCAAGCATGTTATGACCCTGACGTGGCAATACTCTTGTGGCAGGCAAGAAGCCATAGTTTATCGTTGAAAGGACCGGAAGCGATTGAAGTAATAGAGCCCATATCAATGAATGACATCCAAAAGGCAATCAGATGTTCTTTACCGAATTTGATTGCTGGTGTAAAAGGCGATGAACGCAATGTTCTTTTAACATTAGCCAGAATGTGGTTTACAATAGCCACCGGCGAAATTTGTTCAAAAGATATGGCAGCAGAATGGGCAATTCCCAGACTTCCGCAAAATCTTGCTGTGCTGCTTGAAATAGCTCGAAATGCCTATATGGGCGAATGTGAAGATTGCTGGGGCGATTTAGAAGCTGAAATAACTTCTCTTGTTGCCTTTATGAACAACTCCATTGAAAATTTGTTTGATAGCATAGATAATTCCGATGTGACTAAGTAAACGTATAATTAGGTATAAGACGAAAAGGGCAGGCCTGTTTTATTTACACAAAACAGGCCTGTTTGAACATCCAGGGACAGTCTTATCAGTTTTATCTTCCCCCAATTTAACATCGAAAAATGAAAGGTGTTATGTTATAATCAATACAGATTCAATATAAAAAATTATACTGATATGGAGCTTTTGAAGCTGCGGTTGTACATACTATGATAGAGACATAGTCTTAAATGATAAAGTTAAGGAGGCGGCCGGAGAATAAACATGAAGAACAGAACCTATTTTGCAATCGATTTAAAATCCTTCTACGCTTCGGTCGAGTGTATGGAACGAGGGCTTGATCCGTTGACTACGAATCTTGTTGTCGCTGATGCAAGCCGCACCGAAAAAACCATTTGTCTTGCCGTATCTCCCTCCCTCAAAGCATATGGGATTCCCGGTAGGGCGAGGCTGTTTGAGGTCGTACAGAGGGTCAGGGAAGTAAATGCGGTACGGCTGCGTGAAGCACCGGAACGAGCATTTTCCGGTGCCTCTTTCAGTGATACGGAATTGAAATCCTCACCGGGTATTTCGTTAGACTATATTATTGCTCCACCGAGAATGGCGCATTATATCGAGTACAGCACACGGATTTACAATATCTACTTAAAGTACATCGCGCCCGAAGATATTCATGTCTATTCTATTGATGAGGTATTCATCGATGCCACCGATTATCTGAACACCTACAATCTTTCGGCCCGTGAGCTTGTCACAAACATGATTCTGGAGGTTCTTAAAACGACCGGTATTACAGCATCAGCGGGAATTGGCACAAACTTGTACCTTTGCAAGATTGCTATGGATATTCAGGCAAAGCGTATTCCGGTGGATCAAAACGGGGTTCAGATAGCAGAATTAGACGAAATAAGCTACCGACGCCTGCTGTGGTCACATCGGCCTTTAACCGACTTTTGGCGTGTTGGCAGGGGATATGCTAAGAAGCTGGAGGAACAAGGCCTCTTTACCATGGGAGATATTGCAAGATGCTCGATAGGTAAGTCCAACGAATATTATAAAGAAGATTTATTGTATAAATTGTTCGGAATCAATGCGGAGTTGTTGATAGACCATGCATGGGGGTGGGAGCCATGCACGATTGCCGATATTAAAGCGTATAAACCAAGCACAAACAGTATTGGATCGGGACAAGTATTGCAAAGCGCCTATACCTTTGATAAAGCAAAGCTGATTGTATGGGAAATGACCGATCTGCTGGTACTTGATTTGGTAGATAAAAAGCTTGTGACCGACCAGCTTGTTTTGACAGTCGGATATGATATTGAAAATCTGAAAAACCCGAAGATCAAGAACTCATACCACGGTGCGGTTACCACCGACCACTACGGACGTGCCGTTCCGAAATCTGCGCATGGTACGGCAAACCTTGGCAGACAGACCTCCTCTACAAAATTGATCATGGATGCTGTCACGGAGTTGTTTGAGCGCATTGTTGACAAAAACCTCCTTGTCAGGAGAGTCAACATCACAGCAAATCATGTTGTGGATGAGGAAACCGTTCAAAAATCAGATAACTTTGAACAGCTTGATCTCTTTACGGATTACAGTGCTGTCCAGGCAAAAAAAGAAGAGGAAGAAGCCGAGCTTGCACGTGAAAAAAGTATGCAGAAAGCTATGCTGGAGATAAAAAAGAAATATGGAAAAAACGCCATCCTAAAGGGTATGAATCTGGAGGAAGGCGCTACCACATTAGACCGTAATAAGCAGATAGGAGGACACAAGGCATGACGAAGGCATATGACGATATCATCGATCTACCCCACCATGTCTCTACGACTCACCCCCATATGGCAGCCATTGACCGGGCAGCTCAGTTTTCCCCTTTCGCTGCACTAACCGGCTATGATGCCGCCATTAAAGAAACTGCAAGGCTGACTGATGAGAGGGTAGAATTGGACGAATCCATGAAGGACGCTTTGAGCAATAAGCTTCAAATCATAGCAGACCGGCTTAAAGAGCAACCCGAAATTGCCATCACTTACTTTCAGCCGGATGGGAAGAAGAATGGCGGCACCTATGTTACTGCTGTCAGTGCGGCCAAAAAGATAGACAAATATGAACGGGTCGTCGTTATGTCTGATGGCATAGTGATTCCCATTGATGAAATAATTAGCATAGATGGGCAGATATTCGAAACTACGGTGTTCCTTTCGTCTGATGAATGAATAACGGATAAATAGGACTTTACTCAGCCGTTGGGTTAATTATATAATCCTGTCTGACAGTATCATTGTTTATAAGCACTGAGATCATTAACAAAATTACAATTAAGAAAGAGAATTTCATGAAGCAGATTGCAATCTTATCCGATACTCATGGTCTGTTGCGAGAGCCTGTTATAGCTGAACTTACCAAAGCTGATTGTTCCATACATGCTGGTGATATCAACACACCATACATTGCCGAGTCCATGATGAGGTGGCAAACCTGTTGTCTGGAATCCCCATCCCATGGAGGCCCTGGGAATGGAACATATGATAAAGCTAATAGAGAATCCATGCTTTGATGGGAATTACCTCTTTGATTCGGAGGCCGTTGAAAGGGAATCTGTGAAATTTATATCAAAGGAGAATGCGAATGAGTGAGAAAAGAGGTTCCTCCAATCCGTCTCAGAGCACCCTGGCCCTGCGGCTTGTGGGCGGAGGCTATCTGATTTACCTTGGATTCCAGATGATACCGGAGCTTTCCATGTCTTTCGGTGTCCGTAATCTGGTTCAAATGACAGCGCTGGTCATATTCCTTGTGGTAGGGGTATTGCTTGTGGGATGGTCTGTGAAAAAGCTGCTGCGGAAAGAATTTGAACGTCCGGGAGAAGAAGCGGACGGGATAAAAGAAGACAATAAGGAAAATTGATTTATTTTTATGAAAGAAGGAGTTGTCATATGGACAGCTCCTTTTTTTATGGGTTTTAGCCAGTTGAGTATGGGGGAGTTATAGGCAGTTTCGAGCAGTAGATGGGCCACTCTGATTAAGCTTTAATTAGATATGTATAAGAAAGCAGGATAAGTCAGTATTAAACTGAAACGTACATTGTAAAGCTGCGTTGCTTTGGGTATAAAGATAACAGATTATACTATACAGACACAAAAATATAATATTCTGAAATGGAAAGGAAAGAAAAGCTTATGTGTAAAGAACAGGAAAGTTCATGGATCGACCAGGCTGTTTTAAAGGTCATGGAAAAGATGGAGTGGGTCAGTGAAAAATCAAAAAACAAAATTCCCTATACCACGGTAAATGGCGTTCATGACGATCGGAGCAAAGGCAGTGAATTAGCAGGAGATAATGGGATCAGCTGGTGGTGTAATGGTTTTTGGGGCGGCATGATGTGGCAGATGTATCATAAGACCGGTAAGGAACGGTATATGGAGATTGCCCGGATTTCAGAGGAAAAGCTGGATCAGTGCTTTGAGGATTATTATGGCCTTCATCACGATGTTGGCTTTATGTACCTTCCGACGGCTGTGGCAGATTACCGTCTCACCGGGAATCCGGAATCCAGAAAAAGAGGGCTTCACGCCGCAAGTCTGTTAGCAGGGCGGTTTAATCCCATCGGCCGTTTTATACGGGCCTGGAATGATAAACCGGGAAACAGTGATGATACAAGAGGCTGGGCGATTATTGACTGTCTCTTTAATATTCCTCTGCTTTACTGGGCTAGTGAGGAAACAAAAGATCCCAGGTTCAAACAGATTGCCATGCTCCATGCGGACACGGTGATGGAGCATTTTGTAAGAGGGGATGGCTCAGTACGCCATATTGTGGAGTTTGATCCTTTTACAGGAGAACGGGTAAGGGATTACGGGGGACAGGGCTATGAGACAGGATCTTCCTGGACAAGAGGCCAGGCATGGGGGCTTTATGGATTTCTTATGAGCTTTTACCATACCGGGAAACAGGAATACCTTGATACTGCAAAAAAGATCGCCCATTATTTTATGGCAGCCATTCCGGAAGACGGCATCATACCGGTGGACTTTCGCCAGCCAAAGGAGCCTGCATGGTGTGATGATACGGCGGCAGCCATTGCAGCCTGCGGGTTGATCGAGATAGGCAGACGGGCAGGGGAACTGGAGCAGGATATGTATTTCAAGGCAGCGGAAAAGCTGTTAAGGGCTTTGTATGAGAATCACTGTGTTTTTACGGAAGAAAATGATTCCATTCTCCAAAAGGGAACCGGTTCCTATCATAGCCAGGAACATGAATTTCCTATTATTTACGGGGACTATTTCTTTATGGAGGCTTTGTTTAAGTTGAAAGGCCAGGATTTTTTCCTATGGTGATACGTTCCTGTAATGGGAGCGGTACTGACTGGGAGTCATGTTTTTATATTTCTTGAACTGCCGCATAAAGTGAAATTCACTTTCGTATCCGCAAAAGCCTGCCAGGGACTGGATGGACATTTCCGTGGTCCGCAGATAGAAACAGGCGTTTTTTAAACGGGCGGATATCACATCCTGCATGCAGGAGGTTCCGAAAAGCTCCTTATAAAGATGCTGAAAGTAAGAGGGGCTCATGTGGACCGACTGGGACATGGTATCTATGGTCCATTTGCTGTGAGGGGTATTTAAAATCGATACCCGAAGGCTGTTCATGATCCCATAATATTTATGAGAAGACGCTTTATCCGGTTTTTCATGGATCTGGGAAGCGAGGGTGAAAAGGAGAGTCCTCATAAGGGAATCCAGAATCTGCACCCGGAAAGGGTGAGAGGAATGCTTTTCCATTACGATCAGCCTGCTGTATTCGGAAAGCTGCCCTGCATCAGATAAAGTAACCGGCGTCTGGAATGGGATTTTTAAATCCATAAAAAAAGGAAGATCTTTTTCACCCAGATCAAAGTGGATCCAGTCATCGTTATAATCCGGTGTGCGGCAGCCGTAATGGACATAAGCATATTTGTCATAAAGAATCACCGTATTGGCGGGGAGATTCCTATTAGTATGGTTGTATTCAAAAAAGGCTTCGGATTTGACTACAAGAAGGGTATAGTCGGAAGAGCCTTCCGGGCGAAGCATGTGAAATGGTTTTTGATGTCTGGATTCATAACCGCAATTCAGAATAGAAATCATCTGCTGGCTCCTTTTCATGAGATAGCCTTATTATAACGCTTTTTTACATAGGTGGGAAGCCGGAATCTGCGTAACGAATAAATGAAGTACTGTGATTTCAGTTCTTCCGATTCCGCTTCCAGTTCCTATATTTTAGTTGTAATACCTCCGACGCATAGTATAATATAATCATGGCCCATCTGATCCAAAGGAGGAATGTAACTATGGTTATCGAAATTGAAGAGCTTGTCAATAAGTATTATCATAAACTGATCAATGGGGGTGGGGCATTGATCCCATCGGTTTAAGAATTACACTTAATGAACTGTATGACCGTTACCAAAAGCCGCTGCTGATTGTTGAGAACGGCTTTGGCGCTAAAGATGAGATTTCGCCGGATGGGAAGATCCATGACCAATACCGCATCGATTATCTGAAAGCGCATATCAGAGCAGCAATGGACGCAGTTGATTTAGATGGGGTAGATCTATTTGGCTATATCACCTGGGGTCCCATTGACCTGGTCAGCGCAACTATCGGAGAAATGAGCAAGCGCTATGGTTACATATACGTGGACCGGGATGATTTTGGCTGCGGCACTTTAAAACGAATGAAAAAAGATAGTTTTTATTGGTATAGAGAAGTAATTGCATCCAATGGTTTAAGCGTGTATCATTAAACAACGCAGATAAATGAGTCTCGCTCAGTTATCTGAATGATTGGGAGGTAAGAAGGTACGTTTTCAGATGAAAATGTACCTTTACTTTATTTTATTTTATTTTTATCTTATAGGGAAGCTCTGAAACAGAGCTTAAACAAATTATCCGGGATACAGCAATTGCGATAGAACATATATTGCTTGAAGCAGAACATCAGGGACTAGCGACCTGTTGGACGGCCTGGTTTGAGCAAGATGTGGTCAGACCTATTCTGAGCATTCCGGATGATAAGTATGTGTGCGGAATCATTACGATTGGATATGGGGCCGAGGTACCAAAACAGCGGCCTAGAAAATCGATGGATGAAATTGTGAGATACGAAAAATGGTGATGAAACTGTGGGATTTAATTTACACCACTAATGATAGATGACATAAGGGGAGTATTAAATCATATAAAAGAAAAGGGATCGCCATACAGGCACCCGATAAGAACGTATTAAGGAACATTTAGATTGAGCAGTTGCAAACGATAGTAAAAGACAGACCCTTTCTAAGGCAAAGGCAGCTAATGCAGGAACAGAATTTCTATATAATTACCTTGACTACCAGCTGAATTTCTGATAAAGTAAAGATACTTTATAAAGTGCCTTTAATAAGGGAGGGCAGTATGGCAGTAGGGAATGTAAATTTAATGAAACAAATTAATTTAGATACGGTTAGACGGGTATTAAAAGAAAATAAAAAAGCAACAAAGCCTCAGTTGGCAAATTTGACAGGATTAAGCGTGGTAACAATTAATTCACTTGTTGAAGTGCTTTTGAGAGATGGAGAGATACTTCTTGATGAGCTGGAAGTGTCCAGTGGCGGCAGACCAGCAGTCATCTATTCCTTTAATGAGGAATACAGTATGGCATTAGTCATTTATACAAATGAGTATGAAATGAAGGATTTAACCCATGTTGCCGTTGTTAATCTATATGGGGAAGTGATTGAAGGCAGCGAGATTGTCTTAGATGAAATATCTGAACGTAGTTTTGATCTGATAATCGAGAAAATGCTGAAAAAGTATCCTAACATTAAATTGATCGGCATTGGTATGCCAGGGCAGGAAATCAGAGGGAAGATGGAGGTCAGTGATTATATATCTCTTGAAGGGAAATCCCTTGTGGAACATTTGAGAAACCAATTTCAAATTCCTGTAGTCTTTGAAAATGATGTTAACGCAGCTGTTCTAGGATATTGTACTTCTAATCAATGTGACGATAAAAACGTGGTTGGCGTTTATATTCCAGAGAAATATCCTTTAGGTGCAGGTGTTTTTATCAACGGTGATATGTATAAAGGAAAAGATGGCTTTGCTGGCGAAGCTAAATTTCTTCCGGATGGATTTGATTGGAATAATCCAGCATATGTTTCAGAAAATATTTCAGTGGCACTTAAGAAATTAATCATTACGTTCACCTGCCTTTTAAATCCAGATATCCTCGTCATTTACAGAGAAAATTTCGCCGAAGTAGCGATTGATCTCATTATAGAGGACTGTAAAAAAACAATCAAGTCAGAAGTAATGCCTGACATTATTGTATCAAGTGACTTTGGCAAAGATTTTGCAGAGGGCATTAAACAAATCTCATTAAAACCATTGGAACCAAAATGGCAACGATAAGGTAGGAGATACCATGACGACATTATTATTGATTATTATCTATATTGCATTTATCAGCTTGGGGCTTCCTGATTCTATGCTTGGCGCTGCATGGCCAACGGTCCGGGCTGATTTATCCCTGCCAATGGCCGGGGCAGGATTAATCTCCATGATTATATCCGGGGGAACCATAATCTCAAGTATTCTGAGTGGGAAACTGATTCAAAAACTTGGTACTGGCAAACTCACATTAATCAGTGTATTTATAACAGCCATGGCTTTGCTGGGTTTTTCCTTTAGCCAAAGCTATGTATGGTTATGTCTGATGGCAATTCCATTAGGACTAGGAGCAGGGGCCGTAGATGCTGCTTTAAATAATTTTGTGGCTTTGCATTTTTCGGTTAGACATATGAGTTGGCTTCATTGTTTCTGGGGAATTGGTGCAACTGCTGGTCCCGCTATTATGTCAGTTGCCATTTCCCATAACGGGTCGTGGCAAAAGGGTTATTTTTCTGTTGCAATTATTCAGATTTTTTTAGTGATTATTTTGCTGGTTTCATTGCCGCTTTGGAGATTGTTTGGTAAAGGTCGGGAAGAAAGTATAATTGAAGAAAATCAAAGCCAGTATGTATTTCAAATGCCGGGGATACGCTCAGCACTTCTTGGTTTCTTTTGTTATTGTGCATTAGAGGCTACCACCGGTTTATGGGGCGCCAGTTATCTGGTGCAGGCAAAAGGTGTTTCTTCTGATGTTGCCGCGGGTTGGATATCCGTATTTTACCTTGGCATCACCATAGGCAGGTTAGTCAATGGGTTTATTACTGCCAAGTGGAGTAATCCTATGTTGATTCGAGGTGGTCAATTTATCATTGGTATTGGGGCTGTCTTATTACTGATTTCCAATCAATATGTCAACTTACTGGGATTTATTCTGATTGGAATGGGATGTGCACCTATTTATCCTTCTATGTTGCATGAAACGCCGGTCCGTTTTGGCAAAAACAATTCAAGTAAACTGATGGGTGTGCAAATGGCGTTTGCTTACATTGGAACGATGCTGGTGCCACCAGCAATCGGGGTATTATCAAGTGTGGTGGGGATACAGTTCTATCCCATATTTATTATGGTGTTACTCATAACGATGTTTGTTAGCAGTGAGAAAATTAATAAAATCGTAGCAAGGAGGGCTTGAAATGTCTAATCAGTTAGATTTACATATGCATTCCAATATTAGCAACGATGGGGAATACTCGCCATCACAACTCATGCAGCTGTGTAAACAACATGGTTTAAAAACGGTTGCATTAGCTGACCACAATTCCGTACGAGGGATCGAAGATGCTCAGAAATCAGCAAATGAATTAGGGATCGAATTTATTCGTGCTATTGAGCTTGACTGTCAATTTGAAGGCGTTAATCTGCATCTTTTGGGATATGGGATTGATCCAACAGTACCTGAATTTGAAAAAAATGAAATGGATATCTTAAAGAAAGAACAAGATGCTTCTTCAAAACTAATACATCTAGTGCAGGATTTAGGTATTCATCTTGTAATAGAAGCAGTTTTGGATCTTGCCATAGAAGGTGTAGTGACAGGTGAAATGATTGCTGAAGTTGCTCTGGAAGATAAAAGAAATCAGAACAATCCTCTTCTGGAACCATATCGAAAGAACGGGAAGCGTAGTGATAATCCTTATGTGAATTTTTATTGGGACTTTTGCTCCCAAGGGAAGCCGGCTTATGTACCTATTCAGTTTCTTGGGCTGAACGAAGCCATACAATTGATTAGAAAAGCAAGAGGTATAGCTGTTCTTGCTCACCCAGGGATTAATATCGGGCAGGATCAGAAGATTCTGGAAGGCATTGTTTCTTGTGGTATTGATGGGATGGAAGTATACAGTAGTTATCATGATGAAAGCATGGTTGCTTTTTACAGTAAGCAGGCTGAAAAATTTCATTTACTGAAAACAATGGGCAGCGATTTTCATGGGAAAACAAAGCCGGCAATCAAACTGGGGTATATGAGCTGCCATGAAGAAATAGATATTTATCAACAATTCAAGAAAAAACTTCATGAGGCGTCGTTATAAAAGTATTTACTCATCGAATATTAAAGTAAAAGGACTTGAACCATCGTGGTTTAGTCCTTTTGCTTTTTATAAACGATAGATAGCCCCCCTTTCCCGGCAAGAATCAGATATTTTCCTTCTGGGAATAAAACTTCTTTGGTTCATTAATTAATGATTGTGTTGTTTCAATACTATATTATTGACTTAATGGTCTATTTTGTGTATAATAGACCAAGCGGTCAATAATACTTTCAGGAGGTTGAAATGAAAAAAGAAGAGAAAACCGAACGAACCAAGCAAAAAATATTAGCAGCAGCGATGGAAGAATTCGGTGCGAACGGTTATGCAGGAGCATCGCTAAATAATATTTGCAGCGCTGGAATTCCCAAAGGTTTGCTTTATCACAATTTTAAGAATAAAGATGCCATCTATCTTGCCTGCGTTGGGCAGTGTTTTTCCACTTTAACGGAATATCTAAGAGCTGCCGATATCGGAAGTGACTTACAGAAGTATATGGACGCCCGACTGCGGTTCTTTCATGAGCATGAGCAGGAAACTCGTCTATTTTTTGAAACGATTTTCCAGCCGCCGGAGGCATTGTGTGATCAGCTTACGGGTTTACGGCAGGAATTTGACCAATTAAATGCTGAATTGTATCAAAAAATTCTGGATTCTCTTAAGTTGCGGCAGGGCGTTACCCGTGAGGAAGCCATGGCCTATTTTGCCATCATGCAAAATATGTTTAACGGCTATTTCAGCAGCCCAGCCTGCCGTAATATGTCTTTTTCAGACCGCATGACTGCACATGAAACCAATCTTACGAAACTGCTTGATTTTATGCTTTATGGCATTGTAGAAAGAGGAAATGAAAAATGATAATGCTCTTACTCCGGTGGATTGCCGCCATTGTTCTTGCCTTTTTTATGGGCAAGCTGGTTTCCAAATTAAAGCTCCCCTCTATTCTCGGCTGGCTTATCGCCGGAATGATTTTAGGTCCCCATGCACTGAAGCTGATACCGCAAGCCCTTATGGACGGCGTAAAGTATCAGGCAATCGTTCATGTGTTGGAGTGCGCCGTCGGCCTGATGATTGGCACAGAACTTGTCTGGAGCCGTATGAAAGAATACGGTAAAGCCTTGATCATCACCACGTTGACCCAGTCCCTCGGCACGTTCATCTTGGTGTCTGCTGTTTTCACAATCATCTTTGCCGTCAGCGGCATTCCGATTTATCTGGCATTTATTTTTGGCGGCATCGCGCTGGCCACGGCACCTGCACCTGCACTCTCCATCGTGCGGGAATTTCATACCGATGGCCCTGTAACCAAAACGCTGATTCCCATGGCAGCACTGGACGACATGGTCGGGGTGATCGTATTTTTTACCACAATCGCCATTGTTGCAAGAAAAGTTACTGGTGGCAATATGCCGATTTACATGATTCCAGTAATGATTTTCCTGCCGCTGCTGATTGGCACTGTCACTGGTCTGCCCGCAGGATTGCTGTTAAAAAAGGAACGCTCCAAACCGCTGACTCTCTTTATCCTCATTGGGCTGATCCTGGTGACTGCGTTCATTGGCTTTGTCTGTAATACCTATCTGATGAGGTCTCCGTTACTCAATTTTATGCTGATGGGGATGGCATTTTCGGCAGCCTTTTCCAACCTGGTAACTGAAGAACGTCTGGAGCAGATTGTCCGTGATTTCAATCCGTTTCTCAGTGGTTCCATGGTTATTGTGATTTTGAATCTCGGTGCACCGCTGGATTATCATGCGATTCTCGGTGCAGGACTGTTTACTTTTATCTATATTGTCTCACGCGCACTTGGAAAGTATTACGGGGCACGTCTCGGTGCGAAAGCAACCGGTCTTCCTGATACCGTGCAGAAATATCTTGGTTTTACGCTTTTACCTCATTCCGGTGTTTCGCTGGTATTTACAGGAATCGCTGTTTCTGTTTTAGCGGCTCCCGCGCCGGAGTGCGCAAAAATCATTCAAGGCACGATTGCGGCCGCAGCGGTAATCAATGAGGTTATCGCCGTCATTACAGCGAAGAAGGGCTTTGAATGGGCAGGCGAATTTCACGGCTTTAATTCTAACTTACAGGGACGGAACACTTGATAAAAAGTAAGGATAAATAATGAAAGGCACATCTTAAGCTGAGAGGATGTGCCTTTTAATTACGTTATCATATTGTTGTCTCTTAACTAATGTCAGATGGCGTGTTTTGATAGTGAAAATAGGGTGGTTTTGATAAAATATACACAATATAGAATTGCTTAGGAAGAGGAGCACAACCTGGGAAGTGACGGGAAAGTATATCTTAAAGCTTTTGTTTGTCGCTTTTTGGCAACAGCAAGCGAACCAAGAAGCAACAGAGGAAAAATTAAAATTTTCAAAATTATACCGGACAGCTTCCTATAATGAGGTACGTAGAAAAGGTATGTATATCGCTGTCTTCCGGAGATATAAGGTGATTTTAAGACACAGCTTTACAGTTTTCACTTGTGTTATCTTCCATGTCATCAGCAAAAACAAAATCATAATTTCGAAGCACATGCCGCCAATGTGCTTTTTCGATTTCTTTGGTGCGCTGTAGCGCGGCTTCTCTGCGGGCGCCCTTTCGGTGCTGAATCAATTGGTTCAAGAGAACGGCACCAACCAATACGGTGATTAAAATAAAGACATTGCCGAAAGTCATAATATATATCCTCCTTTTGATTTTTTGTTGTCGAGCTTTATGTTAAGAATAACAGGATATAGGCGTAATCCATTAGGAGATTTATCATAGTTCTGCAAAAAAAATTGGAAGTTGGGTAAAGAAGGTAAATGCGCAATATGAAATAAGGGGAGCGCAGTGGCTATCCAGTGGGTATTTTAGATGTGAAAAATTTTCTTGACAATGTTTGCGCAATAGTATACACTATTAACAGTGTTAGTTATGAATACTAATACCTGTTTGAAAGGTGGAGGTGAATAGATTGAGTAGTATAGAAGAATTGGTCGATTCATTGGGTGAGCTGATGTCCCGTGGAAAAGTCATGGATGAATTTAATCGTTCTGGAAAAGGCGAAATTTTCATTTTAAGATATCTTTATACGAAAGAATCACCTGCATCGCCATCTGAATTGAGTGAGGCGCTGAACAGCAGTACGGCCAGAATCTCTGCGGCACTCCGTACCCTCGAAAAGAAAGGGCAGATTCACCGTGAAATCGACACCACGAACAGACGCTTTATTTTGGTTACGATTACGGAAGAAGGTCGTGAACGGATTCGGGCAAACATGCAGCGAATGCAAAATCATTTGATTCAAGTATTAACTGTGATGGGTGAAAAAGACGCAAGAGAATTTGTACGTCTCTCCACGCGGTTCTTTGAGATCGCCCAGCGCACGATGCCAGATCCTTTTGAATAGAATAATCGAAACCGGGGAATAAAGATAGTGAGATAAAAATGCAGACCAAACGAGGTCTGCATTTTAGGACCACATAACTAACAGCGTTCAATGTGAACACTAATAACAAGGAGGCTTTTTCTATGATTAGAATATTTAAATATCTCAAGCCCAAAGAATGGCTGATGGCTTTATTTAGCTTGATATTTGTGATGGTCCAGGTATGGCTGGATTTAAAATCACCGGATTACATGTCAGAAATAACCATGTTAGTACAAACGCCCGGTAGTGCGATGAGTGAAATTTGGCTTGCTGGGGGTAAAATGCTTCTCTGCACACTCGGCAGTTTGGCAAGTGCTGTTATTGTTGGTTATTTTGCGGCACGGATTGCCGCCGCATTTTCTAAACGTCTGCGCAGTCTGCTTTTTAATAAAGTGGAATCCTTTTCCATGGAGGAAATCAACCGCTTTTCCACGGACAGCTTAATCACCCGTTCAACAAACGATATTACACAGATTCAGACTTTGATTACCATGGGATTAATGCTGATTATAAAAGCTCCGATTATGGCTGTATGGGCAATTACCAAAATCGCTGGAAAGGGTTTTGAATGGTCACTCGCCACAGGCGCGGCGGTTGCAATTTTGGTTGTTATGATTGGTATTATCATGATTTTTGTGATACCGAAATTTAAGAAAATGCAAGCCTTAACAGATAACATGAACCGGGTTACTCGTGAAAATCTGACAGGACTTCGTGTGGTAAGAGCTTATAATGCCGAGGATTATCAAGAAAAGAAGTTTGAAGAAGCGAATGAGGAATTAACCGGTACCCAGTTGTATACAAGCCGTGCTACGGCAATTATGATGCCGGTCATGAACATGATTATGAGTGGACTGTCCCTTTCCATCTATTGGATTGGCGCCTACTTAATTAATGCGGCGCAGATGACGGATAAACTGACGCTGTTTTCTAACATGGTCGTCTTCTCCAGCTATGCGATGCAGGTTGTTATGTCATTTTTGATGTTGGTCATGATTTTCATCATGCTTCCCCGTGCCAGTGTTTCCGCTAAGCGAATCAATGAAGTGCTGGACACCGAGCCTACAATCCTTGATGGCAGCCATACAAATGGAGTCCCTGGTTTGAAAGGTGAGGTTACGTTTCAACATGTGGGCTTCAAATATCCGGATGCGGCGGATTATGTGCTGGAGGATGTGAACTTTACGGTAAAGCAGGGGGAAACGATTGCATTTATCGGCTCCACAGGAAGTGGTAAATCAACACTGATAAACCTTGTGCCGCGCTTTTTTGATGCGACAGAAGGAGAAATCCTGATTGACGGTGTGAATATTAAGGAGTATACACAGGAGGCACTCCACAATAAAATTGGTTACGTGCCCCAGAAAGCGGTTCTATTCAAGGGGTCGGTTTCGTCCAATGTGGCATACGGAGATAATGGTGGCAATGGATTTTCTGAGCACGAAATCAAAAAAGCTGTTGCAATTGCACAGGGAACGGATTTTGTTGAGCGTATGGAGGGTGGCTATGAAGCAGACATTGCCCAGGGCGGTACCAATGTGTCCGGCGGGCAGAAACAGCGGCTTGCCATTGCCCGCGCGGTCTGTCGAAAGCCGGAAATCTATATATTTGATGATTCCTTTTCAGCATTGGATTATAAGACGGATCGGATTTTGCGTAATGTATTGAAAAAAGAAACAGCAGGTGTGACCAGTATGATTGTGGCACAGCGTATCGGCACGATTATGGATGCTGATCAGATAATCGTACTGGACGAAGGCAGAGTTGTGGGCAAAGGAAAACACAAGGATCTGCTTCAGGACTGTGAGGTATACAGGCAAATTGCCATGAGTCAGTTAAGTGAGGAGGAGCTTGTATCATGAGTGAACAAAGAACGAACAGAAAGCCGATAGCCGGAGGTCCTATGGGACAGGGGGCTGTTGAAAAGCCAAAAGATTTTAAAAGGACATGGGGAAAACTGATTGCCTATTGTAAAAATTATATGCCTGTAGTGATTCTCGCTCTTGTTATGGCGTCAATCGGAACAGTGCTGCAAATCATCGGTCCGGATAAACTGAAAGATATGACCAACGAGATCTCAAAAGGATTACCTTCGTTGATCAATGGTGTTCCGGTCGCGGGTGCAATTGATTTTGGTATAATAAAAAGCATTGCATTACTGTTGGTGGCATTATACACAGGTTCAGCGCTCCTCAACTTTATTCAAAGTTTTATGATGGCAACTGTAACACAAAAAATCAGCAAAAATATGCGTACCGGTATATCACAAAAAATCAATAAGCTGCCTTTGAAATATTTTGACCGGGTAAGCTATGGTGATATTCTCAGCAGGGTGACCAATGATGTGGATACCATCGGTCAGACCATGAACCAAAGCATCGGAAATCTGGTTACATCAGTAACCATGCTTGTGGGTACAGCAATTATGATGTTCTACAATAACTGGATTATGGCATTGACTGCTGTGGGTTCGAGTGTTTTGGGATTTATTATCATGGGTGTTATCATGTCAAAATCGCAGAAATATTTCGTTCAGCAGCAAGAAGATCTGGGTGTCGCTAATGGTCATATTGAAGAAGTTTATTCCGGCCATAATGTGGTGAAGGCTTATAACGGCGGAAAAGAGGCCAGATGTTTTTTTGAGAATGTGAACGAGAGCCTGTATAACAGCGGCTGGAAGAGCCAGTTTATGTCCGGATTGATGATGCCGCTTATGACGTTTATCGGTAACTTTGGATATGTGGCCGTCTGTGTGGTAGGTGCGGCGCTGGCTATGAACGGAACCATCAGTTTTGGCGTGATCGTTGCTTTTATGCTGTATATCCGTTTGTTTACCCAACCGCTTTCACAAATTGCTCAGGCATTCCAGAACCTGCAAAGAACCGCTGCTGCCAGTGAGCGCGTGTTTGAGTTCTTTGATGAGGAAGAGCTGTCTGACGAGAGTCAAAAAGCAAAGAAGCTCACCAATGTGAAAGGTGATGTGGAATTCCGTCATGTGAAGTTTGGATATACCCAGGAAAAAACGATTATCAATGACTTTTCAGCTCAAATTAAAGCCGGTCAGAAGATAGCCATTGTGGGACCGACCGGTGCAGGAAAAACAACAATGGTCAATCTGCTGATGCGTTTTTATGAACTGGACGGTGGAGAAATATTGCTGGATGGCATTCCAATCAGCCAGGTGCCAAGAGAGAATGTCCATGAGCAATTTTGTATGGTATTGCAGGATACATGGCTTTTTGAAGGCACCATCAAGGAAAATATTATTTATAGCAAGCCGGAGGTGACAGATGAACAGGTGATTGCTGCTTGCAAGGCAGTAGGTCTTCATCATTTTATTAGAACCTTGCCGCAAGGGTATGACACATTGTTAAATGACAGGGCAAGTCTTTCACAGGGGCAGAAACAGCTTGTTACGATTGCCAGAGCGATGATCCAAAACGCTCCCATGCTGATTCTGGACGAAGCAACAAGTTCTGTGGACACACGCACCGAAATCTTGATTCAGGAAGCTATGGATAAGCTGACGGTAGGACGCACATCCTTTGTCATCGCACACCGCCTGTCCACCATCAAAAATGCCGACCTGATTCTGGTCATGAAAGATGGGGACATTATCGAAAGTGGCAATCATAAGGAACTGTTAGAAAAGGGAGGCTTCTATGCGGAACTTTACAACAGCCAGTTTGAACCTGCTGCATAGATCTTGATCCGTTGATTTGTAATCTTTAATAGTATGAATATCTTACTTTATCATCTGATAATGTAAAAATGGAGAACGGCTTAGTAACCGTTCTCTTTTTTTTAGAAAAAGAGAGTATCCTCAGGTCATTATATAGCTGTTTTTGTGTTTTTGTAGTACCCTTTTTGCGCGTTTATCTGCCTGTCACACTTCTCCATTTTACATGCCACAATCTTCTCTGTCTAACTCCTGCTGGGAGGTGACGGGCATTTTTGTTTGAGCAGCAGCTCAATGCTGATGGCCGTTTTATTTATCATGGGATTTATATATCCCGTAATTGGATAATACATATAAATTCAAATCAAGAACAAAAAACACAATTTGAGTACAAAAAAACACAATTTGGGAACAATATAATTCCAGTAAAATCTATTTTTTAATATTCTTATCTAGAAAAAATCAAAATGGCGAAGTGTTATCCATCAGGGCCGAATTGTAAAACGGGTTGTGACCGTTTATTACGACAATGACCGGTTTCATTTTTATTCAACAATAGGAAAAATTGAATTAAGGTTAAAGGATCATGGTTTTGTAAGAGTCCATAAGTCTTATGTGGCAGCAATCTCTCATATTAGGAATTTTTCATTTAAAAAAATAACATTGGATACGGGGGAGGTGCTGCCAGTGGGGAGATACTATTACGCAGATTTGAAACGGGAAATGGAGACATATGCGCAAGCGGGAACAGTGGTGTAGTTTGGAACAAAAAGACTGCTGTTTATCAATTATTTATTACAGATTAAAAAAAAAGAAGTAAAGTAATGCTGAAAAAATGTTTATTGAAATATGAGAAATAACCAAGATCTACATACAGATAAAATGTTTATAACTATCAGGTTATTTAAAAAGACAGGATAGCTTATAACTTAAAGACTCAGATGGCTGATGATATTTGAATTTCTGCTGATCCTTACAATTTTAAATACC
The DNA here is from genome assembly GCF_900105215.1 of Lacrimispora sphenoides. NCBI lineage: Bacteria > Bacillati > Bacillota > Clostridia > Lachnospirales > Lachnospiraceae > Lacrimispora > Lacrimispora sphenoides. The sequence goes on from NZ_FOIP01000002.1 coordinate 664,689, forward strand.
GGTAAAGATCGTCAAGTGGTTAGAAAAAACAAGCATAATTTAAGTTTCATCACGATATAGTGACCAAAAGTAGAGGATAAGGTATAAAAACCTTATCCAACTTTTTCATGCAATTAATTATGATTTATCGCTTCTTGAAACTGATTTAGTACATGAGAACTCAAATTAAATACATGTGCTTCCAGGAAAACTGAGTTTTTTATATGCTTATCTGGATAAGTTTGATACTACGATTTGGGTGAGCTTATAGGTTACAAAGGATTGTGTGATTCGGAACATCTTAAGAGGGGACATATGTTCATGTTATCCTACGAAATCTAGTCACTGCCCATATTGTAGAATAACTGTTGCCTATATTAGTGGGGATATAAACGAATAAAGGCAATTTCAGAACAATAGTTGCAGAAAAATTAAATGCAGGTGCTTATTAATTGGTGCTTGACTTAAAGAGGAGGATAAATCGTGATTATCGCAATTTGTGATGATAATGAAAAAGAACTGGAACAATGTAAAAAACAGTTGGAACTGTTAGCGTCAATTCATCAAGTTGATGTGGTGTTTTCCTTATATCACAAAGGTGAAGAACTGCTGTTCCGCTTACAAGGGGATCACAAAAGTTACCCAGACATTATTTATCTAGATATGAGAATGAATGGGATTCAGGGGGATGAGGTCGCCAGAAAGCTGAGAAGTCAAGGGTGTATCAGTGAAATTGTGTTTTTTACAGTTTCTAAAGATTTTTACACCACGGCATTTGATGTTAAAGCATTGCATTATGTTGTGAAAGGAGAAACAACGGTAGAAAAATTCGAAGATATTTTTATGCGAGCGGTAAAATCAGTACAAGAAAAGCAAACGGAATATATTATGTGTACAGGGGCTGGTGAATTCCGAAAGATTGAGATTAAAAAGATTCATTACTTTGAAGTCACAAAACGGATAGTGACCGTTTATTACGGTAGTGACCAGTTTAGCTTCTATTCGACCATTGGAAAAATTGAATTAAGGTTAAAGGATTATGGTTTTGTCAGAATCCATAAGTCTTACGTGGTAGCAAAATCTCATATCGGAACTATTTCTTTTAAAGAAATAGTATTAGATACGGGAGAGAGGCTGCCGGTAGGGAGATACTATTACGCAGAGTTAAAACGGGAAATGGAAGAATACGCTGAAACGAGAAACGTAGTGTAGTTTGGAGCGAATAGACTGCTGTTTATCCAAGAATCAACACAAGTTGGGAAAGATAGGTTAATGTAATGTTGAACGGAATTGTTAATCAAAATAAAGGAAATAACCAAAATACATATGCGGATGAAATATTTACAATTATCTGGTTATTAAAAAGATAGGATGGGGGGGCAGGTAATTGCAAGTAAGAGAAAAGCTTCTTATGTTGCTATGTACGCTGTTTTTAACTATCCTATGTTGTGGAGTCGGGTATGCTGATACGCATCCTGCCTGCACCGGTGGTCAGCAGCATGAATTTGAAAGCCATATATTAAAACTGAACTCAGAAGATTCAGAAGGTCTAGTTGAAAATGTGTGTACCTTGTGCGGTTATACTTATATAGAACATCTGCCGGCGACCGGTCATCATTATGGAGACTGGAAAGTGATGGAAGAAAGACCGGAATCAGGGATAAGGATTGAGCGGAGAGAGTGTCAGGGCTGCCATCGTGGTGAGGTACGGACAGTCAGAATTGAGCTTACGTCTCCGGATTCTGATCCTGCTCAGGAAGATGAGCCTGGTATCAATCGGATGGATTTTGTATTATCCGCATCGATTGGAGGAGTCTGGGGGTGTACGATAGCAGCTCTTTGGTACAATAGTTTAGTTTTTAACTGGTACAAAAGAGAAAGTGCAAAAGCACTTAAGAGGAGGTGATGACTTATTTCAGTAAGTAATATTATTGAACTGATTATTTTAGTATGCAGCATTCCGGTTGCTCTCTACATCATTATAGGCAGTAACCGAAAGGTCAAAGATCTGGATGGTTTAGGCGATGTTGTGAACGAAGAAGTCAGTGAAGGTGTAGTAGTAGCACAATGTTGATCGTGTGAAACAGAGGTGAAGATATGGTTAAAAACCGGAAGAGAATTGAATGGCTTGCCAAGCTATATGCAAGTGCGGGTTTGATAGTAGCCTTGATCGCTGTTGTTTCGTCAGCCTCCTTCGCAGGGACGAGGCGCATTGAAAGTGTGTTTGGTGTAAAAGCAAAGGGAGTAAGAGCCAGCACACTGGCAACGCCTTCAAGAGCGACGAGTGTATTGGCGGCGCCGTTATCTACAGGGCTTCCGGGCCAACTGAGTTTGCAGGAACTACTGGAACAGGAAGCAGACAATGAGAATGCAATTATTCCTACATGGTTTCAGGTTTCATTGAATGGAGTTGCTATTGTTGACAGTAATAATTGGAATATTACCTTAAAGAAAAATCAGAAAATCAAACCCAATACTGCTGTTAAACACCAATTAAAAGTGACGATATATCCACAAGCTTATGGATTGGGCGAAGGAGACAGCGTAACATGGAATCTTGGACGGATTGAAGGACTTTCCCTGGATAGTGAATTCTGGGAAGAGTTAGTTCTAACCGGCGGAGTCCATGTAGGAGATGTAATGCTTTGTTACACTGAGGACGGCAATGTCATTCTCTATACAGAGTTTAAAGAAGAAGTAAGCATGTATTCCAGTATTACAATTACATATTGGTATGATAGTGGTTTTGTTCCGGTAAGCGAACCGACCTGCATTATATTTGATTTACCGGGATATGAAGAACCGATTCCAGCGGTGCTTGTTCCTGAGGAAGAAACGACTGCGGAGGAAAGCAGTCCTCAGGAAACAACAGAGGAAGAAACAACAGCGGAGGAGAGCAGTCCGCAGGAGACAACAGAGGAAGAAACAACAGCGGAGGAGAGTAGTCCGCAGGAAACAACAGAGGAAGAAACAACTACAGAAGAGAGTAGTCCCCAGGAGACAACAGAGGAAGCAACAACAGCGGAGGAAAGTAGTCCGCAGGAGACAACAAAGGAAGAGACAACTGCAGAGGAAACAACGCCAGAGACACATAATCCGACAAAAGATTATGGCTCAGGAGGGAATTCTGGTTCAGATAGAGAAAAAACTACTTTAGCAAAAGAAACAACAAGTCCGGAAACGATTCCGGAAAGCTCAACAGAGATTGAGAAAGCGACAGATCCGCAGTCAGAAGGATCTCAGGCCCAGGAACAGCATTCACAAAATGAGCAATCAGCTGGAGATGCTGGGGGATCCGGTGAGGCAATGGATATCAATATTTCCTTTGGTGCAGAAGTAGCTGCCAGCCATGGAATGCAGTCCCGGGTACTTCCCAATGAGATACTTACATATAGAATGGTACTTCCCAATGACAGCGAGGAAGAGATTAAGGATGTGCGTATCCGGGATTACCTTCCGGAGCATACCAGTTTTGTTTCCGTGGAAGACGATGGGATATATGGAGTTGTCGACGGACAGCAGTATATAACCTGGATGCTGGAGAGTATCCTTCCGGGTGAAGAAAAGGAATTAACTTTTCAGGTAAAGGTGTTTCTTTGTACACCGCCGGATTTTTCGGTCAGGAATCAGGTTTACTGGCAGGCAGATGACAGCAGATCCGTAAACAATCAGGAAAGGCCTGAGAATCAGGTGGACTTTCCAATGATCACCGTTGGATAGAAAGGTTATTGTTCTTTTTATCATATAACTTTAATTATCAAAAAGGAGAGAATGAAAGATGAAGAAGAGACTCATAACAACATTATTAGCAGGCGTAATGGCAACAAGCATGGTGATACCAGCAATGGCAGATCCAGGAGGAGCTGTTCCTGCATCAACCGGCACTGATGTATGGGCAGGTGTTATTATCGAAGATATGGATGCAAAAGTAAAAGTAGAAGTTCCGACACTGTTTGCATTCGTAGTAAAAGGTACGACTACAGTAAGTGATAACAGTCCTGTGACCAGCGCAAACGGAGATATTTATCTTCCAAATGTAAAGGTAGACGTAACCACTCCGTCAAATAACGGGCAAGGTGCAGTTTATAACCTGCAGACAGAAGGAAATCTTACTGTTGAAGGAAAGCTGCCATTTACAAACTATTCTACCTTCAAGAATACTTCAGGAGAAAGAGAAGGTCTGGCTGTTAAGATCAATGGAAACATCAAGAATGAAGGGGATGACGCATCCAGAAAATACTGGACGCATACAACCAGCAGCAATACCGGATTGAATGATTTTAAGAAGTACAATATAAGCGTTGATGGTAACAATTTTGATACAGTGGCAAACGGCGGACTCCAGATGGCTGGAACCGGTATTAATCTGGCAGCACCTAACACAGACCCATTAGGTGATTCAAGCTACTCTAACGTAGACAGTGATGATTATGCAATTGTTGGAGAGACTCACCATGCAAAGTTTGATGTACTTGTAGGTGGAAAAAAGGGCGAGTATAAGCAGGTAGAAGAGTCTGCAAAGATTGGTAACATCGTATGGACGATCAGTGTAGAGATGCAGAATGATGTTGACACTGCACCTACCGAGGATTACCTTCAGCCTTAATTAAATTTGAGGACAGTTTATAAACGCCAGGATGATTAGTTATAATCCCCAGAGAATCTCCTTTCGGAGATTCTCCGGAGATTTGTTGCAAATAAACAGCAGGGGGCAGGACAGTTTATTTGCAAGAGATTTCCGGAAACAGCCAGAATGGAAAAGAGGAAAATAAATGAATCCTATGAAACGATGGAAAAAATATATAGTTAAACTTACCGCAGTTGGATTTGTATGTACGGCCTGCCTGCGCTTTTCTGCGTTAGCAAGCGAAGGCCCGACGTCCAATGTGTGGTTGAGTGTAACTCAGATACCATCAGAAGCAAGGATATCGGTAACCGTACCTTTGGCATATGGATTTGTTGTGCGTGGAAGTGTTGACAGCAGTGATACATATCCGGTGTCAGTCGAGAATGGAAACTTACTTGTGCCGAATGTAAAAGTACATGTCAGCGTACCTTCCGATTCCGGAGCAGGAATAACCGCTGAGTATGAATTGCAGACGTTTTCGGAACATACAATCCCAATCCTGAATTACTCAACTGATGTAAGAGAAGAGCATCTGGAAGAAGAGAATCCACCTAGAGAGGGATTGCCGGTTGAGTTAAAGCCTTTTATTGCCGGCGATGACAGTGATGAAGGTAAGACGCATTACTGGAAGGCGGTAGGATATGACCCTACATGGGATGGAGCATCGTCACAGACGAATTTTAAAGAGTATCAGATGCTGATGGATCATGTTGCATTTTCTGATCCCGGCCAGGTGACAATAAGTTATGAAGACAGCAGTACGGAGCTTAAGGATGTATTTTGGTATGCAGATAAAATTGCTTTGAACGCACCGGAAGATGTACTGACAAATGGATATACTGCGGCGGGAACGGCAAATGTACCTTCAGAAACATACGTCAATGTAGGCGTCAAAGTAGGCGGAATGCAGAGCGAATATTCGCAGGTTGAAGAGTCGTTAAAAGTCGGAGCGATTTTTTGGCAGGTGATACCGGGTGAACTTCCGGAAGTAACGCCGTAAGTTATTTGTAAATAGAAAGAAAGTAAAGGACTGGAAAGATGACAGTGCAAAAAGAAAAGAAAAAAAGTAAGTTATTATGGATCATTATTATTCTCCTGTTGCTTCTGATTGGAGTTGGATCAGGTATCTATTACCAGATGACCAGAGACAATAATTTAAGCCGTTTAACAAGAGATGCGCTGGCTTTGGGTGGTATGCTTCCGGGTAAGACAGACCAGGAAATCGTGGATATTTTAAGTACCAAGGTAGCAGAAGGTATGGTGGATATCGGAATCGCGGCCGGTCCGGTATTTGAAAATGGAGGAAAGAAAGGTCGGATTGCAATCGAAAATATAGCAGCAAACCATTATTCTTTCCAGGTAGATATCAGGCTGGATGACACTGGAGATATTATTTATCAGTCGGGACTGATAGACCCAGGATTTTATATTGAATATATCGAGTTAAATAAAACGCTTCAGGCCGGGGATTATCAGGCGACAGCACACTTTACCACATACTCTTTGGATGAGACTGAGGATAAGATCTCGGAAGCAAATGTAAAAATTGTACTTCATGTGATGGATGGTCTTTTTTATAAATGAAATTAAATAACAACAAAATTCGCAGTTGCTTCATGTTCTTAGCGGTTATCTGCCTGCTGGCCGGATCATTTTTTGTAGGCATGGGCTTACAGAAAATGTTCAGTAATCAGCAGACCCGTAAAGAATATGCCAAATCAGAACTTGAATGGAAACAGGAGCTTGCTGAAGGTGAAGATGATGCAATTGTAAGAGATTTGAGAAACCAGGAACTGGTCAAAAATATGAAATATGTTTCTTTGGAACGTCAGATTTATTTTGATCATTCTGATGAACCCGGAGAAGCCAGGATTGCAAACGACAGTAAGAATAATTTTAGCTGTACATTAAGGATTGTAAGGGATGCAACCGGAGAAGTAATTTATGAATCCGGTTTGATTGAGCCTGGATATTACATAGAAGAAATTCACTTGACCGGCGGTCTTAAACAAGGGTTTTATCCTTGCACTGCAGTTTGGAGTTTTTATACACAAGGTGAAGAATATGCAGGCGAGACAGCATGGAAAGTAGTCGTAATTATTAAATCTGCGAATAAATCGTCATGAGAAAACGGATAAGATTTGCAAGAAAGTACAGCAGTTCAGCCTGTATAAACCGAACGGCTGCAAGTTGATACGGCTGGAGCCGTGAACCTTACCCATAAATACATTGTAGTAGAACGGAGGTGGATATTATGGGCAGAAAGAGATTCCTTTTATCATGGCTGATATGTAACCTGTTGTTTCTGTTTGTCTGTTTTCCTGTCTGGGCAGATGATAATAGTCTGGGAGGAGGAACAGTACCAAAAAGAAATGGGCGGACCGATATTGTTGCAGGTGTGGTTGTTGATTATATGGGGAAATTACGTTTTCAGGTCTTGGACAGAGACAATAATAATCCGATTGAAGGGGTGTCAGTGGAAATCTTTATTCCGAGTCTGAACCGTTATGTTTTGTTTGGTTTAACGGATAGTGCCGGTATTTATGAGTTGGATGTGGCATATAACATGGCCTCTTCTGTATCGGACAGTGACCAGTTTATTAAGAACGATGAGAACTATACGTTTAATGGTACGTTAGTGTATCTAAACGATAATAATATTCAGTACCGGGTTTATAAAGCCGGATGGCTTCCTTACCCCTACAACGGGAGCTATCTATTGAAGGGGGATAAGGTTCCTGAGACGATTACCATAAAATTGTATCAGAAGAAGAACGGCGAAGATGGTGATGGTGGTGATGACAAAGATACAGTACTTGATAAAACTGTTCCGGGGGGAAACCTTCCCGGAGGCCCACCTTTAGATAAGCTCCCTTCTGATATTCCGGATAATACGCCTCCATTGGGCTACGTGGGAGGAATTCCCAAAACCGGAGTGGAAGGAGCTCTTATTTATTGGGCATATGGCTTAATATTCTTTCTGCTTGCAGGGGGAGCAATCTGGAAATTGTCAAAGTTGGATAATGAGAGCAAAAAAACGAAAAGGAGAGATTAGAATGACACAATTCAAAAGATTTACAGCGTTCCTTTTGTGCTTCCTTATGATCTTTCCCACTCAGGAACTTATGATTCTGGCAGAAACCACATCAATGGATTATGCACGGATCGAGGAAATGCCATCTTCAGATATAACTGAAGATGGAGCAGACCGCGTGGAGGAAACTCAGCCGTCAGAAACAGTTGAAGAAGGAACAGACCGAGTGGAGGAAACTCAGCCGTCGGAAACAGTTGAAGATGGAGCAGACCGTGTGGAGGAAACTCAGCCGTCAGAAACAATGGAAGATGGAACAGACCGCATTGAGGAAACTCTGCCTTTAGAACCAATGGAAGATGGAACAGACCGTATAGAAGAAACATTGCCATTAGAACCAATTGAGGGTGGAGGCGGCCGTATTAAGGAAACATTGCCGTTAGAACCTTTGGAGGACGATGGTTATGCAATTTATTGGAATCCGGGTGGTCAGCTGCCTGCAGAACTGGCAACCGCATCGAATGCAGCAGCAACCGTGTCCAATGCAACTCCATCCAGGGCAAAAATGGGAAAAGATTCTGCCAATGGGTTGAGTCCTGCAAAGCCTGTAAAAACTCTTAAAAAGGCAATTGAGCGCGCAAAAGATCTGATGGAGAAAGAAGGACTGGATCCATCGGACATTACTATTTATGCAATGAATCCGATGGAGGTGGCAGACGGAGAACTGTATGTATTAAATGCAGGGAATATCCGCATAGCATCCTGGCCGGAACGTCCTTATGAAAGTGACGCGTTGTTTTATGTGAATGGCGGACAATTAACATTGACGAATGTTCTGCTTGAGGCAGAAGATCCGGATCATGATCCTGATGAGACAGAGTTGGTTTATGTACGGGGCGGTGTCCTTCAAATGGGACAGAATGTCAATATTAATGGCTGTGTTGTAATGGATTACTGCAGTGAGCAGGAAGATATAGAGTGGAAAGAAGATACGGCATCTCCTTCCAATGCTGCGGATACAGATAATACGGCAGCAGCAGAAAACGAACGAATTGAGAAAACACTTACGCTGCAACCGCTGGCTTCAACCGCCAGTCAAGCAAAGGCGGCAGGAGAAGCGGCCTTTGATATTGATAATTATGTTTTGGACACCGATGAAGATAATGTTGAACTGATAGTAGATAAGATGTCCGCCAGTACATGGAGAGATCCGATTATCGAGTTGATGGAAGGATTTGACGGTGGCAGCGGCGAATATCTTCTGGAATTACGGGATGATGGCAAGGCAGAATCACGTGAACTGGTGACAACCCTTTATGCGGATGATGCAACTGATGAAGAGTTTTTAGGCTATTTTACTCTGGCAGAATCTGATAAATGGAACCTGGAGGTCGAGACTGAGGCAGCTGCTCAGTTAAGAGATACGGGTTCAGAAAATAAAATCATGTCCCGGTCCTTTGCCTTTGAGGCAGATACTTTGACCAGCAAGACTCTGATTGCAAGCCGTTCTTTGGGTGAAGCAAAGGTTATTTACTGGAATCCGGGAGCTGCTATGACCATTGATGGGGAGATTTATCCGGCAGGCGATGATGTTTTATATGATGGATCAAACCCACGTGCTCCGCTTAAAACCTGGAGTGCAGCAGCCGAGGAGGCTAAGAAGTCCAATGGAATGGTTGTAGCCATGCGATCCCTGAATTTGGGGGATGATAACGCCGGTGAATATCTGGAGCAGCTTTCGGACGGAGAGTTTTACCTGGCTTCTGCCGAAGCTTCATTGATAACTCCTCTTGGCACATGGAATTCTACTTCACAGCCGGCAATCATCGTACCGGAAAACAAGACCTTGATTGTAGAAAATCTTTACCTTGGCGGAATGTATGATAATAGCGGCAATGAGACCGAAGCTCAGACGATCCTGGTAAATGAGGGAGACCTTATTATCGAAAAGAATGTCAGGACAGAAGAAAAGGGATATATTCAGATAAATGCTTTTCTTGATTTAGCGAATCATCCGGTACAGGTATGCAGTGTGGATTCTATCCATGATGGTGATTTAAGAATATTCTTTGGCGGTATTAATAAGAACGTAGCTTACCGGTATGTAGATGTTGTGATACCTGGCGGAGATTTGGCATCATCAATTACCGATGATGCAGACCCGATTGCAAAAGCAGATTCCGTAGGCCAGGCGCTGCTTGGCCGGATAAAGCTGCACAGTACCAACCGGTCTGTGGCAAATGGCGGTCTTTCAAGTATTGACTGGTCACTGCGGCAGGATACGGCCGAGGATGACAGTATTGTAAATGCTCAGAATATTGAACTTTATGCAATTTATTACTTCGATGGAATTTATATTGACGGTGTGGATGGCGATGACAGAAATTACGGTGCATCCTGCGACTATCCGGTGAAAACCTGGGCCAGAGCAAGAGCGATCTGGCAGGATGAAATGACCAAGAGTCTGCAGGCCAGACAGGATGCAGCCGGTATGACATTAGATAAAATTGAAGCCGACTATCCGATGCCGGAGGTAATTTATATCTGTAATACTGTGACCGTAGACTCTGCCAGTGAACCGGAATGGGAGCTGGAATCCCGTTATGACTACGCAAGAGGTACTGATGTTAAGACAGAAGTTGTATCTCATATTGATAAAATTGCAAGTCAGGGAGAGGGAAGCGCCAATGTGCCGCGTCACGAAGCTCCAAAGACTTTGATCAAAGTAACTGGAAGCGGTGTTTTAAGCATACGTGACGTTTTTATCCGTAATATGGTGGATGATACTGACAGTGTTACGATTAAGGTAGAGGCAGGCGGAACCCTGAACTTAAGGGGAGAGACTACCCTGAACGGAACCCGCCTTAAGAGTACCGGTTTTGATCAGAAAGCTCTCACCCTGGGTAACCACGTAACGGTTACCGGAGGCAGCCGCTTTGTGATGGAAGCGGGCTGGACTGGTTCGATTGAGAACCGGGAGCAGGGTGTGGTTGCTGCCGGAAGCGGTACCACAGTTGAGATGAACAATGGTTTTATTCAGAAGAACAACTCTTACCGTGCAGATTATTATACTGCCGGAATAACCACTCATAAGGCCGGAGGCGGTGTGGTTTTAAGCGATGGCGCCAGGTTTACTATGAACGGCGGTACCATTACCGGAAACCAGACCTATCAATATGGCGCCGGTGTTTATCTTGTGGATGCAGGGACCTCCTTTATTATGAATAAGGGAAAGATCACAGGTAACAGCATACTGACTTATCAAATTTCAGGCACAAATAGCACCGTACTGTTTTCAAAAGGGGTCGGTATATTTGCGGATACAGGTACAATCGTAAACATCGGTGATGGGAACGGGGAACAGGAAGATACGGTAATCAGTAACAATAAATCATATTTTGCTTATGGTACCGGTATTTATACGAATGGCAGCCTGAATATTGATCATGCGGCCATATCTGATAATGAAGCTGGCGGAGTATACAAAAGTTATACGAATGTTAATTTAGGAGTCGGAATTTATATAGGGGCTGATGGTAAGCTTGCGATGAATGCCGGGTTAGTGAATGGGAACCATGGTGCATTTACCACATATGGCTACGTAAGAGGTGTAGGTATCTATATTGACGCCGGTACAAACAGTCATACAATCACCGGAAGTACAATAACTACGAATCAAACGGGATATGAGTACTATACTGACTCTGATATTTACAATTATAACCAGGGCGGCGGTATATATCTTGCCGGCGGCAATACCCTTACGATAACAGATACAACGGTTTCTAATAACAGAGCCGGACGCGGCGGAGGAATCTATGCATACGGAAGCTCCGGAAAGGATATTGCTTTAACCTTAAAAGAAACCATTATAGAGGGAAATGAAGCGAGATCATCTCGTGCCAGCAGTTATGGAGATACCGGAGGTATTTACTTCTATGGATATGGGACTCTTACTCTGGAAGATGGAACTAAGATTATTAATAACTCTGCAACAGTGAGTACCGGCGGACTTTACATAGGTGGTGCTTCTGCTGCTTCTTCCCACACTTATATGATGGCAACCACTCCGGGAGCAATTGAAATCAGCGGCAATAAAATCACCAATACGGGAAGCTACGGTACTTATGGCGGCGGTGTCACTCACAGCGGCGGCAGCTGGCATGCTGAGAATGTACGGATCAGTAACAATGAGGCGGTTACACAGGGCGGAGGAATCTATTCCACCAGCTCAACCTCTTACTCTTATTTCAGGAACATGATGATCTCTGACAATCGGGCAGGGGATGGCGCTGCACTGGCAATTAGCAGCGGACGTTATTATATGAAGGACTCTTCCATTACAGACAATACTGCGACCAATAGGGGCGGCGGTATTTACACGTCAAGTACCAGTGCTTATGTGTATCTGTCTGAAACGGAAGATGGAAAATTTGAAATAAAGGATAACCATGCGGACTATGGCGGCGGGATTGCTATTACAACTGGTTACTCATTTATGATGGATATTGCCGGCCCGATCCAGAACAGTGCGGCTGTACAGGGAAGCAACTTCTATTTAAGCGGTTATGCATACATTGATATTTTCAAAGGTTATTTTAAGCAGCCAGTTCCATCAAAACAGGTGGAGGGCGTATACAATATCTATATTGATGATACATCAACCAGTACCTACAGTAAGAATTTTGATTTCAGTAAGGTGACCGCTGATAGGAAAGATGGAGCCAATCCCGATGTTATCTTTTTAAATTCAGGAAGCTCTTTCCTGACAGTACTTGCAGCGCCGCTAGATGATAATACGGCTTATGGTGCCTTTCCGATTGATTTAAACAGTGAGGTGTTTCAATCCGGCAGTGTAGTACTGAAACCATTGGGAAATGCTGCGACCCGGGCAATGATGGAACCAAATGCTGATCTATCTGCTGCGACTCAGGTAAATAGGCAATATCCCGCATTGTTGAGTGCAATGGGCAACTTAGATCATTTTCGCGGTGGTGAGCTGCCAAGAAGAAGCGAACTTGGCGGATTTAGAGATGCAGTTAACACCACCAGAACGAATGTCATTATTGTCGGCCAGGGTGTGTATTTGGCCGGATATAAAAGTGATGGAACCGGCGGAAATGACAGCAATGGGGGTACCTCTCCGGCTGATGCGGTTGCAACGTTTGATAGAGCAAAAGAGGTTTTACAAAATAGGATAAACGAGACTGCTATTCATGACAGTAACCTTCCGGAGGAAGAAAGGGAAGGCTTTGCACCATTTATCTACATTTGCGGTCAGGTGGATATTAATGCCAATGAATCCTGGGAACTTAATTATGAGGATCCGCTGTATACCGATGTAAATGAATATTATGCGATTGCGGAAGAACGTAATGGAACCCAGGTATATGAGCCGCAGGTACGCCGGTTTGCTTCTTTTGTGCGGCAGCCGATGATTAAAGTAGGTAATGGCAGCAATACAGTGTCATTTACTACAGGAAGGCTGATTATTGATGGCATGGCGGATACAGTCGTTCTTGCTGATCAGAGTTCATACAGCCCGGTGATCTATGGCTCTGCAGGCACTTTAGTGACTCTGACCGGAGATTCGATGATCAGGAATAATTACTTCAGTGCACTGGACATTTATGGAGAAGTAACACTTAGCGGCGAAATTGGTGAAGTGAATAAGCAGCTATATAATAACCAGTCACAGTATACGGTCAGGTTGTATGGTTCAGCCAAAATGTCGATGCTGGGAGAGGCAAAGATAATCACAGATAATACAGTTGAAAAGGTTGCCAGCTTTTCCGGCTATGCTATATGGATGGGAGGAACGAATGTCTCCGTATCTATGGAAGGTAACAGTGCTATCATGCAGGGACCGGGTTCCACACTGCTGAATAGCTATCTGATTTATTCCACTTATGCCAATACCACCATTCAAATGAAGGAGAACGCAAGATTAGAAGTCGGTAACGCCGTGAGCGGTGTTGTCTATATTTCCGGTAGTGATTCAACAATTAATATGTCAGCAGATGCCAGCATTGCAACGCTGGAGGGTGCATATTGGCAATATGGCATTTATGGGTGTGCCAATTTTTCTCTTACGATGTCAGACCGGGCTAACATTACTTATGGAGGGTATCGCAACACCACGACCTATGGTATCTATCTGGCCCCCACGAGTACGACAACGGCATCGGTAAAGATGCAGGATCATGCAGCGATCATACTTGATAGTACAGCCACAGGAACATCCTATTGGTTTTATGGAATCTCTGTGAACAACGGAATATCGCCGAAGATTGAATTGTTAAACAATTCAAGAATTACTGGTAATCCGAATGTTATGAGTCTTACCTGTGGGATTATTACAAGCAGTTCTAATGCAAAAGATGTAATGATTTTACTGAATATGGAAGCTGACGGATCCGAAGAAGAATCAGTTTCGATTACGGATATGAGCCATGGCATTTACCTTGGGGCGGCAGAAAACAGCACTGTTTCAATGGGAAAGAAGGCTATGATTACTGGTGGAACAGACGGAATATATTTGACTGGACGCAGCAGCACCACATCAACAGCTAATATTCTGATGAAAGATTACAGCAGGATTTATAAAACCACCTATGGTATTTACTTTTATCAGGTTAATAGCAGTCCAATTAACATTCAGATGGAAGACCATGCAGCGATTGAACAGAATAATATGGGGATCGCCGAAGCGACAGTGACTGGAAGTACTTCCTATGGGGCATCACAGGTGAACGTAGAAATGTTTGGTGACTCCAGAATATCCGGTAACTCCAGTTCAGGAATTCAATTGGTCCATACTCAGAACAACTGGTCAGAAAGCACTGGGTACCAAAAAATCACTTTAAATGACAATGCAATGATCGGCGGCAGTGATTATTACAGCAACACTGATGCTGATTCCGGAAATCAGGGAGCCGGAATATATGCCAACGGTCCGATTCAGGTGACAATGAACGGAACTGCAAAAATATCCGGAAATGGCACCAGTGTTAATAATGGCAGCACAGCAAGTTCGGGGATTTACCTGACACGTTCAACAACTGCCTCCTATCATCGGGCCGGAACAGCTAGAATTACCTTAAATGGTTCTGCTTCTATTTGTGATAACAAAGGCGGCGGTGTTTATGCAGCAACGATCGGCGACTCCACAACAAGCTATCACAATGAAGTCATTATTGAATTAAATGGAATTAAGGATGATGGAAGCTTTTCTACACCGTCTATTCAGGGAAATACAGATGCGGTCTACTTAGGGGATGACGCAACCTTGCGGCTTAAGGGGGAAGCACTGGTGAAGATCAGTGACAGTCCTTATGCATCAAGCTCTTATGTGGCCCGGGTAATTGATAATTATGGATACATTGAGTTGGATGGAAGAAGCACGGTTAAGGGTCTGATTTATATGAACAACAGTACCAAACCAATTACAATGACCCATGCTGCGACCGGCCAGGCGCCAAAGTATGATTTGCATCTGGTTGAAGGTTTTGCCGGTAAGACAGTGGTTCAGCCGGATATGGTTGGTATTACAGATCTTACGGGTGCGGGAAGCCAGCTGGCATATTTCCATAAGGCCGGTGCTGATGGAATGGCAGCCATGCGGCCGATCGTCGAGCTGTCACCAAACCTTGTGCTGCTGGGAGAAAATAATGTTTATCTGTCAGGCAGCGGAAATGATGCCAACTCTGGCAACACTCCATCTACAGCGGTCAAAACCTTTAAACGTGCCAGAGAACTGCTGCAGGGCGGCGGTTATTACACGACCGGAGCGAATATTATTATCTGTACTTCAACCGTTAATGTACTGGCAGAGGATGAAGACTGGTCATTTGAGCCCGGCGGATTCGTAACGAATTCTTTGAGTGGGCAAAGATGGCAGCCGCTGGTAACCCGTTATGAAGGGTATGGCGGTATACTGATTACGTTGTACGATAGTACCAGTACGGTTTATGCATCTACCGTTACGTTTAAAAATATCACAATAGACGGCGGCTCAGCCAATGGTATTGTATTGACAACAGCCGTGAATGATCAATTGCTGATGGTTGGCAGAGGAAGGACTGCTGTCCTTGGAGAAGGCGCAGTATTGCAGAACAACAAGGCAGTAACGACCACCTATAGCAATACCTCCGCATTAGGGGTGAAGGTTTATGGCGGTACTCTTGAGATAAGCGGCGGAACTATTCGGAATATAGTAAGACAAACAAGCCTTAGTTTCAGTAGTTACTACTTTGCCTCTGCGGTAATGGTTCAGGGGGTCAGTACTGCTTATCCGGGTAATTTAATAATGAAATCGGGGCAGATAATAAATAATGAACTAAATGCTCCAAATGCACAAGGTACCAGTGCCCGTATCGGAACGATTTATATACACAGCACTACTTCCGCTCCCAGTGGTATGGAGATGAGGGGCGGTCTGATCGAGAATAACAAGGTTGTTTCAAGAGATACAAATCCTGGGGCAGCAGGTGCGATCGTAAATTATGACGGTGCTGTGACAATCAGCGGCGGAATTATCCGTGGAAATGAAGGTGGATGCGGCAGTGCAATTTTCCATCAGGGTATTAACAGTTCTTCCCAGATGATTTTCTCCGGCGGGCAGATCAGCGGAAATACGACAAATGCATCTGGACAGCAGTCTATCAATAAATACTCGCCAATTTTTGTTATGCAGAGGGGCTTTGAACTGTATGGCGGTGGAGCGGATATCAGAGACAGTATTTATTTATACCAAACCTTAAGTGCCATTAAAGTAAGTGATCATATTTATCAGACCGGACGTTCCTACCATGTATACTTAAATCAGGGAACCAGCTACTTTAGAAAAGGCAGTGTAGTCGTAGAGCCAGATGGTAATAAGGTAACAAACGTTGGTTCCTATCTCCCATATTTTGATGTACGGTCGAATCCGTATGTACTGGATCGGGGAAGAACTAGTAACCTTGCCGGAAATGTAAGCGGGGTAAAAGAAGAACAATGTTTAATTCTGATGAAGGCAATTTATCTTGATTCGGTAAACGGGAAAGATACGAACACCGGATTAAAGCCGAGCCAGGCCGTAAAAAGCTTTACCAAAGCCAAGAGTGTGGGAGTATTAACGACTCACGGTACCACTGAACATTATGTGATTTATGTATGCGGTAAGGCAATTAATACAAGCAGTGAAAATGTGTGGACATTACCGGAAACTGCTTATATGTGCCGTTATACCGGATTTGCTGTTTATGAAAGCGATGGTACTGAGACACCGGAGCTTGAGCGGGCATATTACGGTTGTCTGATTCAGCCGGACTATAACCTGACATTGAAAGATATCACGATTCAGGGACGCAGAAGTATAGACAGTACGGTAAGCAATGGTGACAGTCTGGTGAATATTCCTACCGGGATCAGTGTAACAGTAGAAAGCGGTGCAGTCTTCTCGAATAACAACAACAGCGGCAACTATATTGCCGAAGATGGATTTGTGGATAACCTGGATTCAAAAGGCGGTGCTTTTCAGGTAGCCGAACGCGGAATCCTGACAATCAATGGCGGCGAGATAAAAGGTAATAATGCAACTTATGGAAGTGCAATTTATCTCCATGCAAATGAAATCAATCCATCGTCCTTCGGACAACTGTATCTGTCTGGTTCACCGGTAATATCCGGTAAAGTATATTTAAATGGTACAGCTGATACAACATCGGCGTATATACAGCCGGAGGCTTCCTATGTGCCTTCAACCGCATTACAGATTTCTGTCAGCAATGACTACAATGGCCGTCCATTGATTCGATATAAGGACGGTACCGTGCCGGGTGAGACACAACTGAAATATTATTCATTTGATGATGCTATCAATGCATTGTATGATATTGTAAACAACAGTTCCAATGCTTCCATTCTGGAATTGAGTCTGAGAAGAGTAATTTATTTAGATGGCCAAAGTGGGTCAGATGATCCAAGTCATGATGGTACAACTCCGGAAAAGGCGTTTAAAACATTAAAACGTACCTTTGAGGCAATTGGAAACCAGGCAGGTACCAATGGTGTCCTGATTTATATTGTAGATACTTTGGACATTACTGATGGAACCAGTGAACCATCCGATATTCAACTGATGAATATTAAGGTTTACAATAGCAACGGATCCTCCCACTATGAAGGATACTATAAGGATCCGGGTGAGACTGTTAATATCCGGGGCCAGGTATATTTCAAGCGATATTCTCAGCCAAAAGGGTATGATGCTGCTGATCCTGTTTATGATGGATACAGCAATGAAACATTACTTGACAGTCTGTTCTATATCGGCAATGGCGGTAAACTGACTTTAAGCGGTATTTATCTGGATGGCCATTCAATCAGCAGTGATAGCATTAATCCAACCTTAGTTGCACCGGCCGTAGTGGCTCAGTCCCCACTGATTACCGTAAAAGGAAGCGGTGTGCTGAGATGTTACCGCGCGGAGGGCGTGAGCAATGGTGTTCCTACCGCAACGTTATTTATTAATAATTTCAATACTAAAAATAAAAATGGACCGGAATATATCGTCGGCCACTTAAATGATTCTGATATTATGGAAGGCAGCAGCGCTGGTATTGAGCTGCTGGATGATGGAACCTGCATTCTTGAGTATACTGAATTCTCCAACCTTGCATTAGGCGATCAAGTGGTTTCCGGAGGTACGGATGTATACAGCAATGGATACCTGCATTTCAGCCGTTATACGAACTTTGGCGGAAGTGTATTCCTGGAGGGATTCGGAACCAAAGAGGCAAACCATGATACCAGCCGTTATCTGACCGTAGATGTATATGGTACTCCAATACAAAATAATTTTCATGTTATGGTGAGAGATTCGTATATGGGCAGAGATATGGTTCATTACCAGGTTGGAATCAACGCAACAGTCAATGATGCCGGTTATTTCCTGCTGGAAGAGCGGGTAAAAGATTTCTTCTGTCTGTCAAACCGCAGCGGATATCCGCATATCCTGGAGCTGCAGGTGCCGGTCGCCGTCTATATTGACGGTACAAACGGTATCGATGACCAGGGAGACCGGTATGCCGGTTCGACTCCGAAGTTTCCTGTAAAAACGTTGGCAAGAGCTTTTGAGTTATTAAAAACCCGGGGAGGAAATACGATTTATGTAGTCGGCTCCATTCAGGTAAACAGTGATATCCAGGTGACGGGACAGTCTTATATCGGCACAGGTGGTACTGTTATGCTTGGAAGTACCAATAAGATTAACATTGTCCGATATATACAGCCGGATTTTGCAGTTCAGGATCCGGTGGCCGGAGCAGCGGCGGAATATGATGTGGAGGACTATACCGGTGTATTGCTGAATGTCAAGGATGGTGCAACCGCCCAGTTCAGTGCGAACGTATACTTTGACGGACACAGTGAACCAAAGACCAGTATCGATCTTCCGATCGGTGCGGTCGTAAGCCGGAATGGTGAAGCAAAGGCACCGTTAATAACCGTTGAAAAAGGCGGAGCTTTGAGCCTTCTGTTGAATGTAACCCTTTATAATAATAACAATACCTATGATCTGGAAACTGACCTTAATGGCCAGAATGGCGGTGCCATCTTTAACAGCGGCACGACGACGGTTGACGGTACTTTGTTTGAGAATAACAAGGCTGCAAAAGGGTCTGTGGCATATCAGGACGGAACCTTTACGATTGTTAGTGCTCCGGAAAAACTGGCTGGTCATCAGAATACATTCTACCTGACCTCTGTGAATACCGGAACAGCAGCAAATCCGGTCTGGGGAACTGACCACGTGATTCAGACGGCGGTGGAAATACCGAAGAATCAGATCTTTGATATCGATATGGATCATGCGGTAAAAGGCAGAGATGTGGTACAGTTTACCAGCAGTTCGGCTTATAATCCCAATGCAGATGCGGAGCATGAGCATTTCCGCTTGGGAAGTACGGTACCGGAGAACTTATTCCTGGTAGAAGCTGAAAGCAACCCGGATGTTCTCGAATTACAGGATTGGGAAGTTTTAAAAGTTGAAGTACCGGCTGATATTTACCTAGTCGTTCGTCGGAGAGGTTCTTATGACAGTACGAACAAATTAATGAGTGTTAATGATTCTTCTGCAGGTATGGATCTATTTACTGCACCGGAATATACGATTAAAAACAAGGGTATCTATGATGCGAAAGTATCGATTAGCGAATTTGAGAATAAGACGATAGAGGCAGGTATTACAACTGACCCGGCTTATTTGATGAATCTGACCGCCAGTGCGGCGGTAACAACAGCTGAGAATGATTTATACCTTGCTGTAAAAGGCCTGGATGATGCCATCGGCGGTACGGGATTTGATATCTCAGAGACCTCGTTACAGCACTATGCAGAATCAACAGTTACCGCAGCACCGATTGTGCTTGGAACATTGAAAACGCAGACGTCTGGTAACTTTACCTTTGTCGGAGCCGTAGGTAATGGGTTTGTGGATAAGTTTATGGATGCCTCTTTCCCGATTGAAGGATCTACCAAGACCGAAGTACAAAAATACATGGACGGAACTTCTGACACCGGTGTAATCAATGCCAGAGCAAAATATCTGTTAAAATATAAAGTAGAGATTGTCCCGTCCAGAAGGACTCCTTAACACAGTCGAAAGAGAGGGTTTTAGCGTTGGAAGAAATGAATGAAACACAAAATATTCAAGAGAAAACCGCGGAAAAAGCCCTGGCAGCTGGTAAGGTAAACAATGAAAAAGGAGGGAAGAAGGGCAAGAAAAAGGCCCTTCTTCTGATCCTGCTATTGCTTATCATTGCCGGTGCCGGTGGTGGATATTGGTGGTATACACACAATCAGGTGATGGATGCGACAACCAAATACTGGTTTGACAGGTTGGCTCAGGATGGTTCTTTGCAGGGAAAAACACCTACAGAAGTTCAGGGGATTCTAAACTCTGTTGTGGAAGAAGGTATGTTTAATGTATCCATGAATGCAAAAGCGATTTTCAATGATGCAAAAAGTGAAGGTTCTATTGGATTGGAGAATATTCCAGAGAACCGTTATTACTGTCGTGTGGTGATACGCAGAGATGACACAAATGAAGTGTTGTACGAGAGTCAGGGTATAAAACCGGGACAGTATATTGATAAGATAAAATTAAAGCAAAATCTTCCGGCTGGAAACTACGCTTGTACTGCACAGGTCATTGCGACCGATCCGGAGTCATTGGATGATATCGGGCAGGTTCAGGTAAAGATTCAGGTGAATGTACTTAATTAGGATATTAGAATGAAGAAAAAACGATTATTATTTTTGGGGCTGACTTTATCATGTCTGGCAGGAGCTGTTTTTTGCGGCTGGAATTTTTATCAGGAGATGAAACCCAGGGTTTTAGCAGAGCAGGTATATAACCAGATAAGAGAGAGGGCTTTCCGGGAATCCGATGCTGTGATGGATGGTAATAAAGATATTACGGCCGCGAATACATATACAAGAAAAAGGCCGGATTTTAAGACCTTGTTACAATGGAATCCGGATATTGCAGGCTGGATCTGGTCGCCGGGATCTGATATTGATTATCCTGTTGTACAGGGAACAGATAATGATTATTATCTGAATCATACAGCGGATGGTGAGAGAAGTATCATAGGCTCCATCTTCATGGAGAGCCAAAACCAGAAAGAGTTTCAGGATGATGTGACCGTTCTGTATGGTCATCATATCAGAGGAGGGCGGATGTTCTCCTCTCTTTCTGGTTATAAGACACAAAGTTATTATGAGGAGCATCCTGTTCTATATTTGTATACTCCGGATCAGGATTACCGGGTAGATTTATTTGCCGGAGAGGTACTGGATGGTCAAAAAGGGTCATTTCCATTAAAATTTGAAAGTGCAGATGCGCGGGAGAGATGGTTAAAAAAGCTTTTAGTTTCTTCGACGTTTAAAAGTCCGGTTGCAGTAGAAGAAATTGATCGAATATTGGCACTTTGTACATGCTCCTATGAATATAACAATGCCAGATATGTAGTATATGGAGTTTTAAGTGATATGGAGGAAGAACAGAATGAGAAATAAGAGTAAGATAATTCCACTGGTATGTTTGGCGGGCCTGACTGCTGTGCTGGTCACCGGCTGCGTAAAGAAACAGAGCTATGCAGAAGTATCTCCGGATATTGCAGACAGTTTTCCCATTAAAGCAGAACCGGCAGAGAATCCGCAGTTAGTAGAATCCAATGGACCTTACGCAATTCTCCATACAACGGCTGGAGATGTTACCATTCTGCTGTACCCGGAACAGGCTCCCAAAGCTGTAGAGAATTTTAGCGGTTTAGCAAAAGAAGGATACTACAATGGCAGTCTATTTTATTATGCAAAGCGTGGGGAGCTGACCCAGGGCGGAAAACCGGGAGATCCGGAAGCAGAGGAGAGAAGTCTTTGGGGGGATCCGTTTGAAGATGAGGTTGACAATGGACTGTATCATTTTAAAGGTGCGGTAGCAATGGCCGGAGACGGGGGCAATACCCGCAACAGTAACTTGAGCCAGTTTTATCTGCTTGTAAGAGAGGAAATCCCGGAAGATGACCGGATTATTCCGGCTAACTGCTATATGAATGACCTGATGAATCTGCGTCTGAAAGAATTGGAAGAGCTTGGCAAGGAAAAAGAGCTGAGTAAAGAAGAAATTCAAAAATTTGAGGACGATTTAAATGAAGAAATTCAGGCCATTGCAACCGATGGCATACCAAGTGAATATGAGGAAAAGTATGCACCTGTCGCAGCGCGGTACAGCCAGGTCGGAGGTGCCTGGGGGCTGGATTATGGTCATACGGTATTTGGCCAGATTGTAGAGGGACTGAATGTAGCAGAAGCAATTACCCAGGTAAAGGTATCGGCTGAAGAACGAAAGCCGAAGAAAGACGTGGTGATTGAGAGCGTTGAAATCGTTGATAAGATCATTGAATAAAAATATGAAAGCCATAATAGCCGGGCTGTTAATTACCCTTGCTTCCCTGCTCACCGCCGGCTGTTCACAAAGTGGCAGCAGGGAGAGTGCTTATCAGTTTGCAGAGGATGCAAAGGATGGAGAATATGTACTCCCAACCCATGGCCCGGGTCAAAATGAAGACCAAAAGGAACCTTCTTATTTTATGATCCAGGTGAATGCCAGTCCAAAGGTATCAAGGGGAGGCAAACGCTGCAATTTGATGATCGGAAATCCAACAGAGAATGAGCAGTATGTAAAGGTGAAATTAATTCTGGATGACACGGGGGAAGAATTGTTTTGTTCAGATATACTGAAGCCGGGAGAGCGAAATGCTTATGTAGATCTGGAACAGGTACCAGAAGCCGGGGAGCATACCGCTACTGCTGTATTCATGGTGTATGATCCGGAGAGTATGGAGCAGATTACAGAAGTTGATGCGGGGGTTTTATTGATTGTAGAATGAGGCTTTATTAAAGAATCACAACATATATCATAACCAATTGGATTGAATCATATATAAAGCGTAAAGTCTAAGCAATAGGCAATACGCTTTTTCTAATTATACAATTCCCCAATTATTCACTTCATGCAATTAAGCTGTGGTGACAAAATCTGTATAATTTCACTGTGGATAATTATGGATTGTATGTTAAAATATGGAGAGGATTTCTCTCCTGCTAAAATAGCGGGAGTCAACCTACTGCAACCGCCAGTGTCATGCCGTTCTGACATTGGCTCGTCGTTTTCGCATGAATCGTAAAGGGTGATGATGAGATGATTAGTTATGAATACATTGTATCGGACAAGCAGGGGCTTCACGCCATCAATGCTTTGAGGCTGAGCAAGGCGGCATCGGAATACGAGAGCCGTATAACCCTTAAAAGCAGGAAAGGCACAGCGGACTGTAAGAATGTACTCTCACTCATAAGTCTGGGAGCACGCCATGGAGAATGCCTGGAGTTTATTATAGAGGGACAGGATGAAAACAAGGCAATCGATTTCCTTAAAGAGTTTCTTCAGACCAATTTATAACAGAAACATGATATTTCCTAGCAATTAGGAAATAGATTTACCTCCAGACTCTTTCTTGACGGACTATAGTTAATATCAAAGAACCATCCGGTACGTTTGTACCGGATGGTTAAATATAAGAGAGGGGTTAAACTTATGGCAAAATTGGGTATTTCCGTTTATCCGGAACATTCTACCGAAGAAAAGGACATGGATTATATCAGAAAGGCAGGGAAATTGGGGTATAAGAGAATCTTTACCTGCCTCTTAAGCGTGGAGGAAAGCAGGGAAGAGGTAATCGGCCGTTTTCGGAGACTGGCGGATGAAGCTCACGCCTGCGGTATGGAGGTCATACCGGATGTGAGCCCTGCCGTATTCTCCCGGCTGGGAATCTCCTACGAGAACTTATCCGTATTTCAGGAAATGCATGTGGATGGCATCCGTCTGGACGAAGGTTTTGACGGTATGAAAGAAAGTCTTATGACTTATAACTCCCAGGGGCTTAAGATAGAGCTCAATGCAAGCACCAAGCTGGCGTATGTGGAGAATGTCATAGACCACCATCCGGATCGTGACAAGCTGATTACCTGCCACAATTTTTATCCGCAGAAGTATACAGGATTGAGCCTTAAACAATTTAATACCTGTAATGATAAGATGAAATCACTTGGGCTTAAGGTAGCAGCCTTTGTGTCCAGCAACGCGCCAGGAGCATACGGTCCTTGGCCTGTAAACGAAGGACTGTGTACTCTGGAGTTGCACCGTGGCCTTCCGATTGATTTTCAGGTGCGCCATCTGCTTGCTACCGGTATGATAGATGATGTGCTTATCGCCAATGCCTATGCTACTGATGAGGAACTCAAGGCTTGCGCCGACTTAAATACCAGCATTCTGACCTTTGGTATTCAATTGGAGAAAGAACTGACTCAGACCGAGCACCAGATCCTGGATTATGAACTCCGTCATGTGGTAAGAGGTGATTTGAACGACTATATGATCCGTTCCTCCGGCCCAAGAGTCACTTTTGCAGACCGGTCAATTCCTGCCGCCAATACCAGAGACTTAAAACCCGGCGATGTGGTTATATTAAATGATGGCTATCCCAAATATAAGGGAGAACTGCAAATCGTTACCAAAGACATGCCAAATGACGGCCGCAAGAACGTGATCGGTCATCTTCCTGAGTATGAACATGTTCTGCTGGATTACGCAAATCCATGGACGGTATTTGCATTCTGCATCCTCTAAACAAGGGATTTTACGGAAGAACAAAGCAAGAAAGGGAGTATTTTGACATGCAGAATCAAAGACAGGAGCAGCTGCTTACCATATTATCAGAGCTGGGAGACTGGATAACCAGCCGACGCCTGGCTGTTCTACTGCAGGTGTCGGACCGTACCATACGCTCTGATGTAGAATCCATTAACAGAAACATGACCCCGCCTCCCATAGAGTCGAATGTGCGGCGGGGTTACCGAATCTGTGAAAATGCCAGTCTGTCGCCTTTGCCGCCAAAAGAATCCAGGGGGACGGATATTCCCCAGACTCCGGGTGCCCGCTGCGCATATATGATTCAGAAGCTGTTATTCGAGGTGAAGGAACTGAACCTTACCCTTCTCCAGAGCCAGATCTATGTCAGCGGAGCCTCCATTGACAATGACTTAAAGCGTATACGCAAGATGCTGGAGCCCTATCCCGGTTTAAGGCTGGTCCGCAATAAGGAATGCATATCCTTAAAGGGGGATGAGGCCGGTAAACGGCGGTTTTACAGGGATTTACTGATGGCCGAGGTACAGGAGAATTTCCTCAACTTAAATATGCTGGCCAATCTATACAAAAGCTTCAACTTAATTGAGGTAAAGGACATATTCGTGGATGTACTGAAGGAATACGATTATTCCATTCATGAATCCATGTTTCCCATGCTGATCCTGCACGCCGGCACCAGCATTGAGAGAATGAACTGCGCCAACTACATCAGTATGGAAGAGGAGATACAGGGGTTAGAGGATACCATCGAGTACCAGATTTCAAAGGACTTTTTTGACCGCATTTCCAATCGCCTGCATATAAAGATCCATGAGGGAGAAGTGGGGATGTTCGCTCTGGTCGTCATGGGCAGAAAAGCTTCCAATTATACCGACGATTACGTGAATTTCGGCGGCAGGTGGTTGAGTACCAGGAAGCTGGTAGGCGAGGCCCTGGAGCAGATATACACTCTGTTCGGGCTGGATTTCCGGCAGGATGGGGATCTTGTTGCCGGCCTTAAGATGCACATCCACGGCCTGGTAGAGCGTGTCAGGAACCAGGTCCGTATGGAGGATGTGTTTGTGGAAGAGATCAAGCGCAAATACCCTCTGGTCTTCGAGATGGGCATCTACGTGGTGGAATTTCTGGAAGATAGGCTTAATACTCCCATATCCGATGCAGAGAGCTGCTATATCGCCCTTCATCTGGGAGCCGCCAGTGAGCGTATGAAAACAGAAAGAAAATATCATGCCGTAATGATCTTACCTCATAACCAGTCTTTTTCTGATATGTGCGTGAAGAAAATTTCCGATATGTTTCGTGAGAGGATGGAAGTGGTGAAGGTCTTTGGTTATTTTGAAGAGGAGGTAGTGTCTTCTCTGGATCCGGATCTTCTGCTCAGTACATTTCCCCTGGAACATAGGTTGAACGTAGAGACCGTCTCCATTAACTTATTCGTGGATTCCGAGACAGAGTCCAGGATTCTCCAAGCCATCAACCGGCTGGATAAGAAAGGATTCCGGCTGGAATTCTCCTCCCACATCGGCAGCTTAATCCGTCGGGAACATTACCATACAGAGGTGAACTGTACAAACCCGGAGGAAATTATCCGCATGCTGTGCTCTGGTCTGGTACAGGATGGGATTGTGGATCCGGAGTTTACTGATGTGGTATTAAAGAGGGAGCAGATGTCCCCAACCTCCTTTGTGAATACATTTGCGATTCCCCATGCGTTCGGAGCCTTTGCCGGGAATTCCACCATTGCGGTGGCCCAGCTTAAGAATCCAGTGAAATGGGGTGTCTTTGAGGTGCGGCTGGTGATGCTGTTTGCCATCAATATAGGGGATGCCAGGATGATTAAGATCTTCTTTGACTGGATATCCAACATCGTGAATCAGCCTGAGGAGCTGGCAAAATTGGCGGCTCCCTGCGGATATGAGGAATTTATCGACCGGATCATGGAGTGAATTTCCTAAGAGCTAGGAAATGCCTTTAAGGAAAAAAGTGAATATAAGCCTTATAATTATAATTAATTAAGGCAGCTTAAGTTAAGATGCAGCAAACAAAACGGTTTTGCTGCATTTTGCATATCATCAACACATTCAGGAGGCAGCAATATGTTAGAGGGATTAGAGACCATTTGCTTTAAAATCATATCCAATGTAGGCGGAGCAAGGTCCAGCTATATTGAGGCGATCCAGAAAGCAAAGCATGGGGATTTCGGTGGTGCCGGGGAATGCATGAAAGCCGGTCAGGATATGTTTCTGGCAGGACATGAGGCACACTTTGAACTGATCCAGAAAGAGGCCCAGGGTGAGCCGGTGGGCGGTTCCCTGATTCTGATCCATGCGGAAGACCAGCTTATGAGCGCGGAAGGATTCAAAATCATCGCAGAAGAGATGATTGCCAGCTACAGGAGGATCGTAGAGCTGGAAGAGAAGTTGGGGAGTAAATAATGGAAATAAAAAAAGCAAATAGCAAGGAGGATTTTACAATGAAACGAGTGTATTTATTCTGCAGTGCAGGTATGTCAACCAGCATGCTGGCAAGCAAGATGCAGAGCGTAGCCAACGAGCATAACCTTCCCATTGAAGTGGAAGCTTTCCCGGATGGCAAGATTGGACAGATCATCGATGAAAAGCATCCGGATGTGATCCTTTTGGGACCCCAGGTCAAGTACCGTTATGGTGAGATTGTGGAAAAGTTCGGAAGCAAAGGAATCCCGATTCAGGTCATTGACCAGACCGATTACGGCATGATGAATGGTGAGAAGGTCCTTAAATCAGCAATAAAACTTTTAAAAGCTTCCAAATAAGGCTATAAAAGCAGAACTTCCATAATAGCAAAAACAAATAAAAACGGGGGAATAACAATATGTTAAGTAAATTAGAGTCAATACTCATGCCTTTGGCAGAGCGAATCGGAAAGAACAAGTATCTTATTGCAATTCGTGACGGCTTCCTGCTGTCCATGCCGCTGTTAATCGTGGGTTCCTTTTTCCTGCTCATTGCCAATTTCCCGATTCCCGGGTGGACAAATTTCTGGGCAAGGTTCTTTGGGGAGAACTGGGATGCCTACTTTGCCAAGCCAACCGATGCCACGTTCTCAATCATGGCAATGCTGGCAGTCGTTGGAATCGGCTATTCCTTTTCCGAGCAGATGAAGGTAGATAAGCTGTTCGGCGCTGCCGTATCACTGGTATGCTGGTTCTTGATCATGCCTTATAAGATCATGGTAAATGATACTGCTGTATCCGGCATTCCACTGGGCTGGGTGGGTTCCAAGGGAATCTTCGTAGGAATTATTGTAGCATTCTTATCTGTGCACATCTACGCGTGGGTCAATAAAAAAGGGTGGATCATCAAGATGCCTGACGGTGTTCCTCCTACAGTAGCAAAGTCTTTCTCTGCCCTGATTCCTGCCGGAATTTCCGTGATGGTGTTCTTCATCATAAACATTATTTTTGCCATGACTCCATATGATAATGCATTCAACTTTGTGTTCACCATCCTGCAGACTCCTCTCCTTAAGCTGGGCAACACCCTTCCGGCTATGGTAATCGCTTATATCTTCCTCCATCTCTTCTGGTTCTTCGGAGTAAACGGCGGTTCCGTGGTAGGCGCGGTATTCAATCCCATCCTTCAAACCTTGTCTGCGGAGAACCTGGCTGCATTCCAGGCAGGCCAGCCGCTGCCAAATATTATATCCCAGCAGTTCCAGGATCTGTTTGCCACGTTTGGCGGCTGCGGCTCCACGTTGTCGCTGCTGATTGCAATGCTATTTTTCTGCCGCTCCAAGCGTATTAAGGAGTTAGGGAAACTGGCATTTATCCCTGGCCTGTTCGGAATTAATGAACCCATTGTGTTCGGCCTTCCCATCTTACTGAACCCAATGATACTCATTCCTTTCATGCTGGTGCCCACCATCAACATTGTAATTTCCTACTTCTGCATGAGCATCGGCCTGGTTCCTCTGTGCTCTGGTGTAGCAATCCCGTGGACCATGCCTGTGATCCTCTCCGGATTCCTTGCAACTGGTTGGCAGGGCGCCGTGCTTCAGTTCATTCTTCTTGTTCTGGGCGTATTCATCTATATGCCGTTCATCAAGATGATGGATAAACAGTACATGGAAGAAGAGTCCAGGAAAACTGAGAAAACCGATGATGACGATATTGATCTTAACGATCTTTCTTTTGATGATCTATAAAAAGAGGTGTACGGTATGAAGCTTATTATGATATATGACCAGATTCAGTCAGGACTTGGAACCAAGGACGACACCATGGTTCCCCTTACAGGGAAAAAAGAGCCCATCGGACCAGCAATTATGATGGAACCTTTCTTAAAACAGGTGGACGGACACATCATGGCCTGCCTGTGCTGTGGCAATGGCACTTACCTTGCTGATCCTAAGGAGGTCAGCCGCAAGCTTTGTGCCATGGTGAACAAGCTGCAGCCGGATGTGGTAATGTGCGGGCCAGCCTTTAACTATGCGGACTACGCGCAGATGTGCGCCAAAGTGGCCTGCGATATCAACTCCACCACCAAGGCAAAGGCATTTGCAGCCATGTCTGTGGAGAATGCGGATACCATTGCAGCTTATAAGGATAAAGTATCGATTGTGGAGACACCGAAAAAGGGCGGTCTGGGCCTTAATGATGCCTTAAGAAATATGTGCACTCTGGCCAGGGCCCTGGCCGACGGTGCGGACACTTCAGATCTGATTCATGAATTCTGTTTTAAATAAAAGGAGGCCTTTGCCATGTGGGGGATAATAGCAACCTGGCGTATGGCCGTAGAAGGGATTGCAAAGGGAGCTGAGATGCTAAAGGAATGCGGCGACGCAGGAGATGCCATCGAGTTGGCCATCCGTCAGGTGGAGGACTTCCCTTATTATAAATCCGTGGGCTACGGCGGACTGCCTAATGAGGAAATGGAAGTGGAAATGGACGCCGCCTATATGGATGGCAACACACTGGATATAGGAGCTGTGGCTGCTATCAGGGACTTTGCCAATCCGGTGTCCATTGCCAGACGCTTAAGCCGGGAGAAAGTCAACAGCATGCTGGTGGCTGAGGGGGCTGAGAAATTTGCCCACAAGGAAGGTTTTGAGCGCAAGAATATGTTGACAGACAGAGCCAGGGCACATTACAGGAATCGGGTAAAGGAGATGGCGGCCAAGGCAGCAGCTAAGGAGCTTAAACCTTATTCCGGCCATGACACCGTGGGTATGGCCTGCCTGGATGGGAACGGCAAGATGACGGCAGCCACCTCAACCAGCGGCCTGTTCATGAAGAAAAAGGGCCGGGTAGGCGATTCTCCTATATCCGGTTCCGGCTTCTATGCCGACAGCAAGAAAGGAGCTGCCAGCGCCACCGGCCTGGGGGAAGATCTGATGAAAGGCTGCATTTCTTATGAGATCGTCCGGCTTATGGGAGAAGGAATGCATCCTCAGGAAGCCTGTGAGACAGCGGTGAACCGTCTGGATGGGGAACTTCGGGAACGTCGGGGCGAAGCCGGTGACATATCCCTCATTGCCATGAATCCTAAGGGGGAGTGGGGTGTTGCCACAAATATTGAGGGATTTTCTTTCGCAGTGGTTACGGAGGAGCTGGAACCCACGGTTTACCTGGTAACCCGCGGGGAGGGCGGCCGCTGCACTTATAAGAAAGCCTCTGAGGAATGGATGGAAAATTATATGAAGACGCGTATGGCGCCCATAGAGGAATAAGATATGGGATATGGAACGATTGAAAATGAATCAGATAAGAAGATCCTGGATTGCGTGGACCGGTTAAAGGACCGGTTCATCAGCAGTGTCCAGGAGCTGGTACGCATTGACAGTGTGGAAAGGGAGGCCTGTGATGGGGCTCCCTTTGGCAATGGTGTGAAGCATGCATTGGAATGCGCCCTGGATATCAGCGGTCAGCTGGGATTTGACACCGTGAACCTGGATCAATATATGGGATATGCCCAGTATGGCGTGGGAGAAGACTATGTCTGCGCCATCGGTCATGTGGATGTGGTTCCGGCAGGAGAAGGCTGGAGGCAGCCGCCTTTTAACGGCTATCTGGAAAACGGAGTCATCTACAGCAGAGGAGTGCTGGACAATAAAGGACCAATCATGGCATGCCTCTATGGCCTGGCAGCCATTAAAGAGGCAGGACTTGCTCTTAAGAATCCAGTGCGCATCATCTTCGGATGCGACGAAGAATCCGGATTTGAGGATCTGAAGTATTATCTCTCAAAGGAGAGATCGCCCCTTTATGGATTTACACCGGACTGCAAGTATCCGGTGGTTTACAGCGAGCGGGGAAGAGCTGTGGTGCGGGTTACAGGCAGTATGGACCAGTTGGAGACATTCTTTGATTTTGTAAACAAATATTTTATCGGAACCAGGAATACAGGCGACCGGTTGGGGATTGATTTTAGCCATGAGGAATATGGCATGATGGAGATGCGGGGATATAAGCTGAGTGTAGCTCCGGACAGTCTCTGCGGGGGGAAACAGGCGGCTTTTGATGTGACATTAAGCTATCCGGGCGGCGCTACCATAGAGGTAATCATGAATCGCATCTGCATTAAGGCCGGGGCAGAGGGGCTTAATGCCGAACTCGTACAGAATTATGACCCGGTGGTATTTCCCAAAGACACTCCTATGGTTAAGGCCATGCAGGAGAGCTATGAACTGGTCACAGGCCAGGATGGTACCCCTGTAACCACCACAGGCGGCACTTATGCCAAAGCCATGCCGGGAATTGTCCCCTTTGGCCCAAGTTTCCCGGGTCAGAAAGGCATCAGTCACAATCCCAATGAGTGGATGAGTGTGGAAGACTTAATGACCAATGCTAAGATCTATGCACTAGCTCTGTACCGTCTGGGACAATTATAGCCTGCTTTTTACCAGCATTGGATAGCAGGAAGACAGGGGATAAAAAGAAGCTGTTGCTAAATAGATGAGAAATCTATATAGCGGCAGCTTTTTTTATTGCAGGATATATTGAAAGTTCCCTATTGATAGTCGGCAATATTTTAGATAGAATGAATCTGTCCCCTATTTTTTGTTAGATCTTAAGCACAGCAGCCTGTGAAGGTATAGGAATGTGCAGAAGGAGCGCTTATGGTTAAAATTGATTGCCTTGGTGATATGTGTCCGGTACCTGTCTTGAGACTAAAAAATGTTATGGATTCCATAAAAAAAGGTGAGGAATGCATGTTGGTTACGGATCATAGCTGCACAATTTCTAATATTAAATCGTTTTGCATTGCCAATCATTTGAAATATGATGCGGAAGAAGTCATTAACGGTGTATGGGAAGTCACCATTTCTGTTAACAAATAGTTTCTTTTAATATCGCTTCCATATACTTAATAAGTTTAGACGATTCATAATTGAGAGGAACACTGCCGGCATTTTTTATGGAATAATATTCATTATCAAACTCCAGGCATGGACATTCAACAATGCGGAGCTGTTTATTGTATAGTTCCTTTTTGATCGCCATGTAGGGAAGAAAAGCAAGCCCGAAACCATTAATCGCAGACAGCTTAATGGATTCCGTGGATTCAAGAGCATAAGGGATATGCAGCTGATTGATGCAGACTCCGTTTTTGTTCAGCATTTTATCCAGTACCTGCCTTGTTTTTTGGGCTTTTACCAGCATCAGCAGTGGATAATGATAAAGATCCTGGCAGTCTAACTGGGCAGGAACCTTCATTTTTTCTCCTGCAACCAGAAAAACACGATCGGTAAATACTTTTTTGGCAGATAGATTTTTATCCTTTGGCTTGCCTATGATGATTCCCATATCAGCAACGCCTTTTGATATTTTTTCCTCTATGATTCTGCTGGACATCATCTCCATATTAAGGATATATTCCGGATACTTGTTTTTTACATGGTAGAACGTGCATGGCAGGGCATAGGAATATACACAGGGAGAAGCGAGGATATGTACGGTTTTATTTTGATTCTGTGCGTTGGTGATATCAACCAGCATTCTGTCATAGGACGATAAAATCTCAAGAGCGCGGTTATAAACAATCATACCGATGTTAGTCGGAATCACACCTTGATAGTTCCGTTCAAAAAGCCGCGCACTGAATTCCTGTTCCATGACTCGCAGCTGCTGGCTTAATGCGGACTGGCTGATATTCATCTGTTCGGCAGTTTTTGATATGCTGCCGGATTCCACTATTTTTATAAACATTTTCAGGTTATGAATGTTCATATTACCCCGCCTTTCTGAATTTAACTATGAATCAGTCGTTCGAGCTGTTAAAAACTTAACAGTTCTTTTTTTGTTCTTTTATTATAGCAAATATAATTCGGTGTGGCTAGTGTGATAAAATAATGGGTTATAAGTAAATCTTATGACATATCAGATTCTTGGTTAACCGGATTCTGATAAGTATGGTATAATTTGAATTGTGATTTTGTTATAATATTAACAAATACTATTTTTAAGAAAGGGGGATTTACGTGTCAGAGGTTAACTCAAAAGTTGGTGGGGAAAGAGTGCGTAAGCCAAGAAAACCGAAAAAAAGCCAGATCCCATACGCAATTCTGGTTACAATCCTGATTATTGCTTTTGGATCTTATTTGGCAGGAGGGAGCAATAAGCTGCCTGTTTATTGGGGATTCGGTATTGCATTCGGGTATATCCTGCAGCGTTCACGTTTCTGCTTTACGGCAGCATTCCGTGATCCATGCATAACAGGAAGCACATCTGTTACAAGAGCAGTACTGGTTGCAGTTGCAGTTGGCAGCGTTGGTTTCTGGGCAATTAAGTATGCCGGTGTATTGGCAAATGCGGATTCCAATCTCAACATGGTTGGCGTAGCGCCTATCGGTTTACCCTTGGCTGTTGGTGCGGTTCTGTTTGGAATCGGAATGGTCATTGCCGGCGGCTGTGCATCCGGAACCTTGATGCGCGTTGGAGAGGGCTTTACCATGCAAATGCTGTCTTTGGTATTTTTCATAGCAGGCTCTTTCTGGGGTGCACATGATATGAACTTCTGGAGCAAATTCAATACAAATGCTCCGAAGATCTTTTTACCGGACGTGTTTGGCTGGTTTGGTGCAATCGTTGTACAGGGATTGATCATTGTGCTGTTATACATAGCGGCTGTCAAATGGCAGGAAAAGAAAATGGGAAGTGCAGAATAAAATAATTTAAAATTAAAGGAGATATAAAATGGCTGAATTTACA
This sequence comes from Lacrimispora sphenoides, assembly GCF_900105215.1. Lineage (NCBI taxonomy): Bacteria > Bacillati > Bacillota > Clostridia > Lachnospirales > Lachnospiraceae > Lacrimispora > Lacrimispora sphenoides. The sequence continues at coordinate 698,770 of NZ_FOIP01000002.1, forward strand.
TTAGATTGTCTGGGAGAGGCTTGTCCAGTCCCGCTTATGAAAACTGAGAAAAAAATCAATGAGTTATCCGTAGGAGACGTTCTGGCTGTATCCATCGATCACAGCTGCGCAATGAAGAATATTCCTGAGTGGGCAAGAAAACAGGGACATAACGTAGAAATTGAAGAAGTAGATGATGGAGAATGGGAAATTGTCATCGAGAAGACGAAGTAGATAACTTCCGTGAAAGCAGGTGAATAAATTGAAACAATTTTTTATTAAGCTTGGCGATCATCCCATTTACAAAAAGCTGTTAAAAGAACCCTTAACATACGTGGCCGGTGCTGTATTGCTTGCAGTATTTCAAATTGCCCATTTTGCAGCTCTTGGCAGCGGCTGGGGCGTAACAAGCGCATTTGCCAACTGGGGCACCTGGATCTACAAGGCTCTTGGCGGTGACGCAAGCGGCTGGGTATATTATGCCTCAGAAAAGATGCAGAAGGAACTAAATACCAGCTTTCTGGCAGACGGTGCTTCCATCCGCAATCTGGGCATTGTACTGGGTGCTTTTGCGGCAACGTTATTTGCATCACAGTTTAAGATCAAGAAGATCAAGTCTTTACGTCAGGTAATAGCGGCTATTCTTGGTGGTTTGTTAATGGGCTATGGAGCAAGACTTGCAAATGGTTGTAATATAGGAGCGTTATTTACCGCAATTTCATCCTTTTCCTTATCCGGATGGGTATTCGGTGCGTTTCTGCTGGTAGGAGCTTTTCTGGGAAGCAAATTATTAGCCAAATATTTTATGTAATTTGTAATCATGGGGCGATCATATTTGATTGCCCCTATAAAAATATAAGAATATTCAGAGAGGAACAGGTTGCAATGACTAAAAAAACAGAATCATATGACGTTGTAATTATAGGGGGCGGAGCAGCCGGCTTAACTGCAGGAATATATTGCGGCAGAGCCAAGCTGAAAACATTGATCATAGAAAAAACTTTGGTAGGCGGGCTTGCCACATATACCAATGAAATAGAGAACTATCCCGGTTTTCCGGATGGGGCGACAGGCCTTGGACTGATGGAATTATTTCATAAACAGGCTAAAAAGTTCGGTGTGGAGTTTAAATTAACTGATGTAAAATCCGTATCTCTGCAAGGAGATATCAAGCAGGTAGAGACGTTTCGTACCATTTACCAGGCAAAGGTTGTAATTGTCGGAAGCGGCGGCAAGCCACGTTTGACCGGTGCAAAAAATGAGGATTTATATCTTTATGACAAAGGAATCTCTTTCTGTGCCACCTGTGACGCAGCGGCAAACACCGGAAAGACTGTTATGGTCATCGGAAGCGGAGATGCAGCCATTGAAGAAGGGATATTTTTAACTAAATTTGCAGATAAAGTTTTGGTATCTGTTATGCATGAGAATGGCAAAATGGACTGCAACGAGATTGCAAAGGCACAGGCACTGGCAAATCCGAAAATGGAATTTATCTGGAATACGGTTGTAGACAGCTTTGAAGGAGACGAAAGACTGAACACAGTTGTGTTAAAAAATGTGAAAACAGAGGAAAAAGTTCCCGTTCACGTGGACAGCTGTTTCCTTTTTATCGGCTATCTGCCAAATACAGAAATATTCCGTGATATCCTGGACATGAACCGAGGCGGTTATCTGTTAACAAATGAACGGATGGAGACAAACATCCCCGGAGTATTTGCAGTGGGAGATGTACGGGACAAATACTTAAAGCAGGTTGCAACAGCGGTAGGAGACGGTGCCGTTGCCGGATACGGCGCAGAAAAATATGTATCGGAATGTGAAATATTTGAAAAGCAGATTATGAATGAAGGAAAATCTTCACTGGTATACATATATAATGCAATCGACCCTCAAGCTAGAGAACTGCTGCCGGTTTTCAAAGAGTTTGAACAGGATCACAGCGATATCCGGGTATCCTGCATCGACGTTTATAAATCAGATGGCATTGCAAAACGACTTGATGTTGAGAGTACTCCCTGTTTCGTCTGGATCAAAGATGGTCAGATTAAGGAGAAGTATTACGGTGAAATAACTCCGGAGCGCATAAACAGCATTTGCAAATAGAAAAAAACAATTGATCAGGTTCTTATTGAAACGTCCTGCGGCCAGTTTGGCCCAGGGCGTATTTTTTTTGTTGTACATAGTAAGTGTTTATGATAAATTTGGTGGAATGTAAGATAAAAAGAAAAATGCCCCAAAATTAAATTTTGGGACATTTTTCGTACTTAGGGTTAAGCTGTTAACAACACATCGCTAACAGCTAAACTGTTATTTCCGCATTGCCATCCATAGCTTGACACCTCCGTCTATAATGATGTGTTTTTGAACACAATGTTATTATGAGCATAATCCAAAAAAATATGATGGAAATATTTAGAAAATAAAAAAATGCAGGGACAGACAGCAAATTAAGTTGTCAACTTTGTTTAACCTCATCAAATACCGGAGCGGATTTCAAAAATCAATAGACTGCAAAAGAAAAACTCTGAAATTATTAACTTTCGGCATCTTGCGTGATATACTATATTTTATCACATTTGGCAATGATTTCAGGAATAAGATTATATTGGAAGCAGAGGAGAATGATGAAACTTTATAGCAAATATTTCAGAAGATATAAAAAGCCGTTTTTCATAGCCGTTTTGTGCGTGACGCTGGAAGCGGTCTGCGATTTGCTTGGACCGACGCTGATGTCACATATCGTAAACAGCGGAATTGAAAAAGGCTCTCTGACAGGGGTTTATCACTGGGGCATGCTGATGCTCCTTGTAACTTTGATAGGCGCTTGCTTTGCTGTAGCGCGAAATATTTTGGCAAGTCATGTTTCTCAAAGAATGGGAGCGGATTTACGGGCAGACTTATTTGAGAAAATCATGTTTTTTTCGGAAGTAAGTGCAGATAAGATTGAAAGCGGTTCGCTCATAACCAGGATGACAAATGATACCTCTCAAATTATACAATTTGTAAATGGAATGATGCGTATTTTCCTTAAGGCTCCTGTTGTCTGTATCGGCAGCATGGTACTGGCAAGCCTGCTCAATATCCGGCTCAGTCTCATCATATATGGAGTAGTAGCTGTTGTTACCATATTAATTTATTTTAGCATGAAAATCAGCTATTCAAGATTCTACCAGCTGCAAAAGGCTATGGATCAGGTTAATTCAAAGGTACAGGAATACTTGATCGGTGTGCGGCTCGTCAAAGCATTTGGTACTTTTGGAAAGGAAAAAGATAAATTTGAAGAGGCCAACGAGAATTTAATGCAGAAAGGAATCTCCACCCAAATGGTCATTACAGTCATCTCACCTCTTTTAACATTGGCTGTGGGAATCGGAACAGCTGTTGTGATTTATATTGGCAGCAGACTATTTACAATGGACCTTGCGAATACAGGGGATATTACGGCGTTTACAATCTATATGGCACAGATACTTTCCTCTCTGATTATGATAACGAATGTATTTACCATGTTCGTCCGTACCAAAGCTTCTACGGCCCGGATTGGTGAAGTTTTTGACTGTGAAGAAGATTGTTTAAGAAGTTATGAAAATAGAAAACTGAGTGGGAAAATCACCTTTGAAAATGTTACCTTCGCCTATCCAAACGGCAGCGGGATTCCGGCAATCAAAGATCTTTCTTTCTCTGTAAACAGCGGGGAAAGCCTTGCGATTATCGGCCCCACCGGGAGCGGAAAATCAACGATTACCTGGCTTCTGCTTCGTTTTTATGATGTGGACAGCGGAAAAATAATTCTGGACGATTACGAGATTAAAATGCTGGGTGCGGATGAAGTCCGAAGTAATGTAGCGGTGGTTCCGCAGAAACCGGTGCTGTTTTCGGGATCAGTAGCGGATAATCTTAAATGGGGGGATAAACACGCCGCCATTAATGAGCTGCGGCAGGCTGCCGATAAAGCACAGGCAGACTTTATCATGCAGATGCCTGATGGTTATGATAGTATTCTTGGAAGCGGCGGAGTTAATTTATCCGGAGGGCAGAAGCAGCGTCTTTCCATCGCCAGAGGGATCCTGAAAAATGCTTCTATACTGATTTTAGATGACGCGACCAGTGCGCTTGATGCCGTTACCGAGGCAAAGGTACGGGAAGGTCTTAAGGATAAAGAATTAAAACAGACTGTGATTATGATCACACAACGCTGCGGAACTGCCATGTCTGCGGATAAAATTCTGGTTATGGAGAATGGCCGGAAGGTGGGTTTTGGCACTCATAAAGAATTACTGGAGTCCTGTGAAGTTTACCAGGATATCTATCACACACAGATTGAAAGCGGTAGGGAGGCATAACGTATGGCAGAAAAATACAGTCAGCAACAGCCAAAAGTACCGACGATGAGTCAGCGTCCGGGAGGCGGAAGGAATCGTTTTGCTCCGACTGCAAAACCCAAGAATGCAAAAGGAACGCTGCTTCGGATTGTTAAAATCTATATGCGGTGGGGGAAGACCATATTTGTGGCAATCCTTCTGACCATCCTCTCTTCCTTGATATCAGTAGCGATTCCATATTATGTGGGTAAAACCTTCAATACCTTTGATATCACGAACAGGAGTGTGGACTCCGCCAAGCTGGTTTCACTTCTTATCATCATATTAAGTTTCTATCTGATCAACTGGCTGCTTAATTTAATTAATGGTGTAATGATGCTGCGGATCTCCCAGAAGCTGGTTTTTACGCTTCGTACAGAATTCTTTGAGAAAATGCAGAAGCTTCCCCTTGAATTTTACGACACTCGGTCTCATGGGGATACCATGAGCAGAATTACAAATGACGTGGACAATATCAGTTCCACCATTGCGCAGACAACAACACAACTGATCTCCAGCATCTTAACCCTGGTGGGTTCTCTGGCAGTCATGATCCGTTTGAACCTGCCGCTTACCTTTATGGTTCTGCTGTGCGTGCCGTTAGTTTCCTTATTGACAAAAACAATTGCCACCAAAAGCCGTGTTTATTTTTTGGCACAGCAGAGAAGCCTTGGAGCACTAAACGGTGTCATCGAGGAGAACATTCTTGGTTTAAAAATGGTGAAAGCCTTTGATAGACAAGAGGATATTATTCAGCAGTTTAAAGAAATCAACGAGCGCTTATGTGAAAGCAGCAGTAAAGCCCAGGTTTGGTCCGGGTATATGATGCCATTAATGAATGTCATTAATAATTTTGTATTTGCTGTTGTTGCAATCTTAGGTGGTATCTTATCGGTAAGCTATGGCCTGAAAGTAGGTACGGTAGTGAGCTTTTTAAGTTATTCAAAGCAGTTTGCACAACCGCTTAATTCGGTGGCAGGAATGTTTAATACGATACAATCTGCACTGGCAGGAGCCGAGCGGGTTTTTGAAATATTGGATCATGAGGAAGAAACTGAAGATCATATGGATGCGGTTGAGATCCAACATCCGGTCGGAGAAGTTTCCTTTCATAATGTGTGTTTTTCTTATGATAAAACAAAGCCGATTCTAAAAAACATAAGTTTTCACGTAAATCCAGGAGAGGTCATTGCATTAGTCGGAGAAACAGGTGCTGGTAAAACAACAATTGTCAATCTTTTAACAAGGTTTTATGATGCGGATGGCGGTGAAATCATGATTGATAAGGTACCTATTACCCATATCAAACGGGACAATTTAAGAAGATGCTTCTCCGTTGTGCTTCAGGATACCAGTCTCTTTAGCGGAACGATCATGGACAATATCCGTTACTCTAAGAATGATGCCACGGAGGAAGAAGTGATCCAAGCGGCTAAAATTGCCCATGCCCACGATTTTATCGATAAACTTCCGAAAGGTTATGAGACGAATGTCTCCGCAGCTACCGATAATTTAAGTCAGGGACAGAGACAGCTGATATCCATTGCAAGAGCCGTTCTATGTGACAGCCCAATTTTGATCCTTGATGAAGCAACAAGCAGTGTTGATACCAAGACGGAAAAGGAGATACAAAAGGCCTTGGTCAGACTCATGCAGAACCGGACCAGCTTTTTGATAGCCCATCGTCTTTCAACAATCCGCGATGCGGACCACATCATGGTAATTGGTGAAGGGCAGATCCTGGAAAATGGAAATCACCAAAGTCTGATGAACGAGAAAGGCCGGTATTATGAAATGGTTATGAGTCAGATGGGGAAGTCACTCCAAATGTAGTGATTACAGGCGAGACCACGCAGCAGTATCTTCCCAATTCACTATTCAGTTTCCTTATTACGCAGTTTTGCTTGAATGTATTCGCTGGGAGTCATCGTTGTATATTTTTTAAAAACAGTTGAGAAATAGCTGCTGGTATTAAAATTCAACTGCATGGCCACCTCTGTTACAGGGATATCCTTGAGAAGCAGCATTTTTGAAAAGTTAATTTTTTTCTTATTGATATAATTCCGCGGAGAGATGCCTACAATCCGCCTGAATTTCTGTTTAAACTGTGAGACGGACAGATTACAGATTCCAGCCAGGGTATGCAGTGATAATTCTTCCGTGACGTGATCTTCCACATACTGGACTGCTGCTTCGATATCATGGGTCAGATAATATCTGTCCTCTTTGGAGGCCGCGATCATTAACTGGAAGAAGATAATCAGATATCCGGCAATGAGCAGGTGGCTTCCTTCGGACAGGGCCAGCTCAAAGGCTTTATCTAGCAGGGGACGGGTTTCCTTGATATCCGTGGATATGATATGTCTCTTTATGTTTTTTAAATCTTGGATCAATTGTTTTGCAGTTTCCTCATTTAAAAATAACAGTTTTTTTGGATCGCTGATATCGACCTGAAGCCGGTACTGCTCATTCAGGGAAACGGGGATTTCTTTTGTGCCGTGGACTTCGCCAGGAAAAGAAATAAAGATATTTCCACCGGATACTTCACATTCAGACTCCTGCATATGAAAGGAAAAGCTTCCCTTGGATATAAAGGTAAATTCAAACGCATTCTCATGATAATGCGGGATAAGAGGAAAGATCGTGTTGTGGATATTGTGCATGGCAAACAGCCGTATACCCGGCAAGTTCAGTTCCTGCTGCGTCAGTACGATACGGTCTTTTGAATAGATATATTTATCATGCCGGCTGATCGGTGAATCCATGGCTATGCCTCCCTGGGTTTAAAATTGTACAGTGTACTATTTAAATTGTAATATAAAATTGCAATAGTTACAATACATAGTTTTTTGTTATTTCAGAATTTAGGTTCATTGTAACAAAAAAAGAATAGGGACTTTTTCTCTCCCTACTCTTATTTCATATACTCAATTTCTAGAATTCATCAGATTGTCTCATTATAGTGCAACCAACATTTTCAATACAAGATTTAATAGAATTTTCGTCCGTTGATTGATTATATCCAACTTCTATGGAACCTCTTGCTGCATCAATATTGACCATAGAAATTCCGTCTACTTTATCTAATGCATTTTTAAGCTGTGTTTTAATCTCCGAATTCTGTATGCCTGATATATCATAATGAATTTTGTTCATAAGTTAACTCCTTTACCGTTTAAATTTACTTTACGAAATATTTCAATGATATTGTCTAAGATTCTTTATCTTTCGAATTATCTGCCTTTAAACCGAATACAGCACGAGCGCTTTCTGCTTGTGGATTATGATTAATATGTTTTGAATGAAAAGTACCATCTTCCTTTTTATGATTCTTAGTACTTTTTTTTGAATTATCTTTACTCATGATTTGCCTCCTTTTCGTATATTACTTTTTTTAGTATGCCATTCCGCTATAAGTCTCATTCTTTAACTAGTTTCCATATCAACCAGAAAATTGTATTGTGCATGATCGATAGAGTGTTAAACCAGACTTTATATAAGCATATACTGAAAGACTAAATATTACCTATTTATATAATAAAGTAATTATTATGCTATTTTTTTGATATTAAAGAACTTATATATTCAAATATTAATTACATGAAATATCATAAGATTATTATTGTGAAAATTTAATAAATACACTTTTATCAAAATAAATGGTACAATGTGTGGTATAAAAGTTAATGCCGTACATAAATAGCGGAAAAGCGGCAGCGTATGGAAATTAGAAGGCCGGAAATATTCCGAATTATTATAACGGCGGTGTTGGGAGAAAAGAAAATAAAATAGAATATGAATGTAGGAGAGAAATATAAATCATGGGAGAGAAAACTCTAATTAATTGCAGCTGCTGTCATTCGGAAAAGAATTCCTGTAATACGGAAACTAATCATTTGTGTCCGGTATGCGGGAAAGAAGGTGCCCTTGTTAAAAACATCACAGTAAAGCATTTGATACTTGACGAATTAACAGGGCTGATCGGTGATAAGGATTATTTTTTATGCCTGAATGAGGACTGTGATATTACTTATTACAACAAAGAATCTAACATTGGATTCAATAAACAGCAAATAAAAGTACCAATATGGTTTAAGAAAGATGCAAATCCTAAATATGCATGTTACTGTAGTCAAGTTACAGAGGAACAAGTCATACATGCTGTTCTGGCAGATGGTGCTGATAGTATGGAGGAGGTTTTAAAGCTCACCGGAGCAATGAACGCTGCACAGTGCCAGAAGAATAATCCACTGGGTAAGTGCTGTCATCAAATTATTCAAGACGCAATTGATAAGGCACTATCCATGAAATAATCTTAATTAATGTTACCAGTTGTCTGTGCGGTAAACTATGAATAAGGTACTCAAATATGGTAACGGCGGCTTATAGAAGAAAGCTGCAAAGAAGTAAAACACAATTCTACAAAATATAAGGGGTGCTTGAATGGATATTGGTTCTGTTTGAGCACCTTTTTATTACGAAAACTTTTCAGGGCGGCAAATATAAATTCAGAACATAAAAAAACAAATACATGCTGCAGGCGATGAGGCAATTAACACGGTTGCCCGCGCCATTTCCAGGCGCATCCGCAAGGAGGATATGGTTTGCCGGTGGGGTGGCGATGAATTTCTTATTCTGTTTGCATGCGATGTTATGAACGCTGATGCAGTAATTAGTAATATACAGGAAGATTTAAAAGCAAAGGCTAAGAACGGTACCGGCCACTCATTATCCTTTAGTTATGGAATCGTAGATTTTACCATGTTTGATAGTGTGGAGGCTGCAATCGCCGCTGCTGACAGTTTTATGTACAATAATAAAAATTCCAAATATTCTCGGAAACCATCAGCTGTCGTGGGCTTAAATTTACAAAGTCATATCTCAAAATGAGCTTCTGGGAATACAGATCCTGATTTTAAATATTCTTTTTTCCTGATCCGGATCCGTTATTACCAGACCTCCAAGGCCTTCAACCGTATCCTTTATAATTCGCAGTCCAAATCCATGGATCTCCTTATCTTCCTTTGTAGTTGCCGGTTCTCCTCCTGATAGGGACAGTTTGCCGTTAAAAGAATTAGCTATCTCAATTGTCGCCCACTCCCGGCTTCCGGCGCCTGCGATTTCAATAAAGCGTTCTTTATCTGATATTTTACTGCAGGCTTCTATGGCATTATCGATTGAGTTTGAAAAAATACGGACAATGTCCAGCTCTGACATCCGTACATCTTTAGGAAGAAGTGCATGTGCTGAAAAACGGATGCTCTTTTCCCCGCAGGCATTGGCTGCGTCCTGCAGGATGGCATCCAGCAGGATATTATCAGAATAAGTTTTATGAATAAGTACCTCCCTTTGCATCGTATCTTGGATATCATCTAACATACGTGCCGCTTTCTCATATTCATTGTTGTTCATTAAGACTTTAACGGAAGTCATCATGTTCTTATAATCATGGCGGAATATGCGGTAGCTTTCCGTAAACTTACGGTACGCCTGATAATGCCGCATTTGTCTGGATAGCTGCTCCTGCAGCTTGCGGGTATGCAGCTCGTATTCAAGTAATTCTACCACCTTGGCAGTATGGTGAAAAACAAATTGCATACATAGCTTACTTATAATGCTGGCTCCCAAATATAAAGCAGAATACCAGGTTGATTTGATTTCATTATAATAGCGTCCGTCGTTAATAAACATAAGAAAAAACAATTGGCTAATCAGGCAGACGACGGTAAAACCAAGCTGCTCATTATTATTAAATGCATACCTGGCCTTGTTATCCGGAACAATTATCTTTCGGACAAACGTGATGCTTAGTATAGATAGTAGTACGGCTAACGCTGTTACCGCATTATAATATTTATCGTTCTGCAGGACATCCTGGATGCTGGTATGCAGAACCATCGAATAGATCGAACAGACAATCCCTCTGCTGCTATAGATAGAAAACATGTAGACGCTGCCGGCATAAATAATCTGTACCCGGTTTACACGAAACAGCAGAATTAAGTCTAACATAATCGAACCCATTATAAATAAGACTGCGATCCGATGATCCAGAAACAGATAGGCCGGTAAAGTAATGCTGATATTGATGAAAACTGCGGCCGCATAAAAAAACAAATGGTCTCTTTTTGCCGGAAACATATGTTTGAAATAGCTAAAATAATAGATATCATAAATAATAAGCATTAAAACAATTTCAAGCAGCTGCATGCTTATTTTTCCTCCTTTAAGGGGTTTTCATTTTAATCCTAATATAACACATTATACCTCTAATTTATATTCTGTCTATAATCATTTGCCTGTGCTACAATAACATCGAGTACACCATTTTCCTTGTTATGATTTTAACAAAAAAAGATGATTTAAGAGGCCGTTTGGAGGCATATGAAAGACAGCATCATAGTTGTCAGAAACATTCTAAAAGGTTGTGTAAAAAATGATTGACAGTGCCAAAATACTCTGATAATATCAATAATAAATAACGGATGATGAATCAGAGAGAGAGCACAAACCTGTGCCGCCGAAGGGGAAGGCAGAAACTCTCAGGCAAAAGGATCGGATTCGGACGTAACTCTGGAGAACATTTATGTACCGACGAAGTTAATCTTTCAGGTAAAAGGACAGAGGCAGACAGGAATATCCTATAGGAATATTTCTTTCTGCCTTTTTTTGTGCATATAAACGGATGATGTTCCTATATTATCATATAAAATATTTAAGGAGGATTAAAACATGGAACTAAAAACACCGCTTTATGAAATGCATCTGAAGTATCACGGCAAGATGGTCCCTTTTGCCGGGTATCTTCTTCCCATCCAGTATGAAGAGGGGATCATAAAGGAGCATATGGCAGTAAGAACAAGGGCAGGGCTTTTTGATGTTTCCCACATGGGGGAGATCATCTGTAAGGGGAAAGATGCACTTATGAATCTTAATCGGCTGCTGACCAATGATTTTACCGATATGGAGATCGGACAGGCAAGATACAGTCCCATGTGCAATGAGCACGGGGGAACGGTGGACGATCTGATCGTTTATAAGAAAAAAGAAGAGGAGTATTTTATCGTTGTTAATGCGTCCAATAAAGAAAAGGATTACCAGTGGATGCTGGAACATAAATTAGGAGAAGTGGTGTTTGAAGACATTTCTGATAAAATCACACAAATCGCTCTGCAGGGTCCCAGATCACAGGAAATACTTATGAAACTGACCACTGATATTCCTGAAAAATACTACCATGCAATTTTTGATGGAAAAGTGGCCGGAATTACATGTATGGTATCCAGAACCGGTTATACAGGGGAGGATGGTTTTGAGCTATATTTAGACAATGCATATGCTGAGACAATGTGGGAAACGCTCATGGAAGCTGGCAGGGAATATGAACTGATCCCCTGCGGGCTGGGGGCCAGAGACACTCTGAGGCTGGAGGCCGGCATGCCGTTATACGGACATGAAATGAACGATGATATAAATCCGGTGGAAATCGGTCTTGGGTTTGCAGTGAAGATGCAGAAGGAAGACTTTATCGGAAAAAGCCATTTGCCGAATAAAGATTCTCTCACAAGAAAACGAGTAGGCCTAAGGGTAACCGGACGGGGAATCATCCGGGAACAGGAAGAGGTTCTTGCAGACGGGAAGAAGGCAGGTTTTACAACATCGGGAACCCATTGCCCATATCTGGGCTATCCGGCAGCCATGGCTATCCTGGATAAAGAATATACAAAAGCAGGTACGAAGGTAACGGTAATCGTCCGGGGAAGAGAAGTAGAAGCGGAAGTGGTTACCCTTCCATTTTATAAAAAATCAAAATAATCCACAAGGAAAAGGAGAATTAATTATGAAAGTATTAGGGGATCTGGTTTACACTAAAACACATGAATGGGTGAAGTTTGAAGATGAAACAACAGCTTTGGTCGGGCTTACGGATCATGCCCAGCAGTCATTGGGAGAACTTGTTTTCGTCAATCTTCCGGAAGAAGACGACGAGACGACAGCCGGTGAAGTATTTGCCGATGTGGAATCAGTAAAAGCTGTTTCAGATGTATATTGCCCGGTAACCGGAGTTGTATCGGAAATCAATGAAGAACTTCTTGATGCACCGGAAAAGATCAACGAAGCTCCTTATGAAGCCTGGTTTGCAAGGATAACCGATATCACGGATAAAGAAGAATTCTTAAGTCCTGGAGAGTACGAAGAATTTGTAAAAAATGAAATCGAATAAAGGAGATCTGCATATGGGTTCATTTGTACCGGTAACTGATCAAGACAGAAAAGAAATGCTGTCAGCGATCGGTATTAATAGCGTAGAAGACCTTTTTGGGCAGCTTCCCCAGGAAGTTATTTTAAAGGAAGGATTGAATCTTCCCGGTGGAATGTCTGAAATGGAAGTATGTAAGAAGATGGAAGACATCGCAGCAAAGAATACGGTATTTCCTGTCATGTTCCGGGGGGCAGGTGCTTATAGACACTATATTCCCTCCATTGTGAAAAGCGTTTTATCCAAGGAAACCCTGTACACGGCTTATACCCCATATCAGGCGGAAATCAGCCAGGGTATTTTACAATCCATATTTGAATACCAGACGATGATCTGTGAGCTCACCGGAATGGACACTGCCAATGCCTCCGTGTATGACGGTGCGTCAGCGGCGGCAGAAGCGGTAGCAATGTGCAGAGACAGAAAGAAAAACAGGGCCTTTGTTTCTGCAGCGGTTCATCCTCAGGTGATGGAAACCATAAAGACCTATTGTTTTGGAAATGGGATGGAACTGACGGTTATTCCCGAGAAAGACGGCATAACAGATCTGGATTTTCTGAAAGAACATCTGGATAGCCAGGCCGCGTGTGTCTACATTCAGCATCCAAATTATTACGGAAGTCTGGAACCGGCAGAAGAGATCGGCAACATAACCAGGGAAGCCAATGCACGCTATATTATGGGCGTGAATCCTATTTCCCTGGGAATCATTAAGACACCGGCAGAATACGGTGCTGATATTGCAGTGGGAGAGGGGCAGCCCCTTGGACTGCCGTTGGCATTCGGCGGACCGTATATCGGTTTCATGTCATGTACGAAAGAACTGATCAGAAAGCTTCCGGGAAGGATCGTCGGGGAAACTGTTGATTCCAATGGAAAAACAGGATATGTCCTGACCCTTCAGGCAAGGGAACAGCATATCCGGAGAGAAAAAGCATTAAGCAACATCTGCTCAAACCAGGCACTTTGCGCATTGGCAGTGACAGTCTATTTATCTGCTATGGGAGCAGAAGGACTGAAACAGACTGCCATACAGTGTATGTCAAAAGCCCATTATATGGCTAAGCAATTGGAAGCAATCGGATATCCGGTTGTAAACTGCGGAGAATTCTTCCATGAATTTGTGACCACTTCAAAAATCCCGGCGGAACAGGTGCTGGGGATACTGGAAGAACATGGAATTCTTGGGGGCTATCCCTTAACCGGTGAAAGAGCCGGACAGATCTTATGGTGCTGCACGGAAATGAATGCAAAGGATGACATTGACCGTGTCATTGGCATTCTGAAGGAGGTGTAAGGTTATGCTGATATTTGAAAAAGGACAGGAAGGAAGAAAGATGAGCATTCTGCCGGAATGTGATGTGCCGGTGAGCCTGCCGGAAGAAGGCAGCCTTAGAAAAAAGAGCCTGAATCTTCCCCAAGTGTCTGAAAATGATATAAGCAGGCATTATACAGAAACAGCAAAAAAGGCATATGGTGTCAATGACGGCTTTTATCCTTTGGGTTCCTGCACCATGAAATATAATCCCAAGATCAATGAAGACATAGCGGGTCTTCCTGGCTTTAAGCAGATTCATCCGTTGCAGCCGGAGCATACGGTGCAGGGCTGCATGGAAGTATTAAAGACAGCAGAGAAGTACTTATGTGAGATTACTGGAATGAACCGTATGACCTTTCAGCCGGCAGCAGGAGCTCACGGGGAATTTACCGGACTTTTGCTGATAAAAGCATATCACGAAAGCCGCGGCGACAATAAAAGAACAAAGATCATAGTACCGGATTCCGCTCATGGAACCAATCCTGCCAGTGCGACAATGGTGGGCTATTCCGTAATTAGTATCCCGTCTGCAGAAGACGGCGGAGTGGATTTGGAGGAATTAAAAAAAGCGGTCGGGGAAGATACGGCCGGACTGATGTTAACCAATCCCAATACATTAGGACTTTTTGATAAAAACATACTGGAGATTACAAAAATCGTTCATGAAGCCGGAGGACTTAACTACTATGACGGAGCTAACTTAAACGCCGTTATGGGTATGATTAGACCAGGTGACATGGGATTTGATGTGGTCCATTTAAATCTCCACAAGACATTCTCTACTCCTCACGGAGGCGGAGGCCCGGGCAGCGGACCAGTTGGCTGCAAGGATCTTCTGGCTGAATTTTTACCGGGCAGTATGGTGGAGGAAGATAAGGGATATACGTTTCATCATCCTGCAAGTACCATCGGACAGGTGAAAAGCTTTTATGGTAATTTTTTAATTGTGGTCAGAGCCATGACATATTTATTTATGCTTGGAAAGGAAGGCGTTCCGGAAGCCTCAAAGCATGCCGTATTAAACGCCAATTATATGATGGCGCAATTAAAGGATGTTTATGATATGGCATACCAGGGACCCTGTATGCACGAATTTGTCATGAGCCTGGCAAGGCTTAAAAAAGAAACCGGTGTATCAGCCATGGACATAGCAAAAGGACTTTTGGACCATGGGATCCATCCACCGACCATGTATTTCCCACTGATCGTACCAGAAGCTTTAATGGCAGAACCTACGGAAACAGAGTCAAAAGAAACCTTGGATGAAGTGATATCTGTATTGCGCAGCCTCCATGAAACTGCAATGACTCATCCGGAAACTCTACATCAGGCACCCATCCATACACCGGTCACCAGACTTGATGAAGTAAGAGCAGCCAGAAATCCAAAGTTAAAGTACGACTTCTCAGATAAGGAAACGGATAAAGATGATACAGGAAATTAAATATATAGACGGAAGCAGCCATGACCCGTATCTGAATCTTGCAATTGAGGAGTATTTATTAGAAACAGCAGGGCGGGACACCTGTATCCTATATCTTTGGCAGAATGAAAATACCGTTGTAATCGGTAAAAACCAGAATCCATGGAAGGAATGCAGGATCCGGGAACTGGAGCAGGATGGCGGTCACTTGGTGAGAAGGCTTTCAGGAGGCGGCGCCGTATTCCATGACCTTGGCAATTTAAATTTTACGTTTCTTGTTAATAAGAAACATTATGATCTGGATAAACAGCTTGAGGTCATTTTGAATGGGGTCAAGAAACTGGGAATACATGCAGAAAAGTCCGGACGAAATGATATCACCGTATCAGACAGGAAGTTTTCCGGCAATGCCTTTTATACCAGAGGGGAGAAATGCTATCATCATGGGACCCTGCTGGTTCATGCAGATATGGAGAAGCTTTCTAAATACCTGCAGGTTTCAAAGGATAAGCTGGCATTAAAAGGAGTGGATTCCGTCAGATCCAGAGTAACCAATCTTTCGGAATACCGGGCTGATTTAACCATTGATATGCTAAAGGAAAAGCTTCTGGAAGCATTTGAGGAAACTTATGGACGTAAGGCGGTATTCTGCAGGCAGGAGGATTTAGACCAGGAAGCATTGTCTGAGGGAAGAAAGAAATTTTCTTCCTGGGATTGGCTGTACGGGCGCAACATGGATTTTCAGTACGAACTGTCCAAGCGTTTTGTCTGGGGAAATGTAATCTGGCAGATTCAGGTGAACAGCGGGATCATACAGGATCTGCAGTTGTTTTCCGATTCCATGGAACCGGATCTTATGGACCGGATCCCCGGGTATATAAAGGGAAGCAGATATGAGAATGAAGATATCTGCAATAAGCTGGATCAGGTGCCCGCAGAAACCCAGGCCCAGTCGGCCATGATAATAGACTTAAAAGAGTTTTTTGCTGCTGCAGAATTATAGAGACCAGGGAGGGATAGGATGGAAGAACGATATGATCTGCTAGTTATTGGTGCAGGCCCCGGAGGATATGTAGCAGCGATTAAGGCTGCAAAGCTTGGAATGAAGACGGCTGTGATCGAAAACCGGGAAGTGGGCGGTACCTGCTTAAACCGCGGCTGCGTTCCTGCAAAGGCCATGCTGCATGCTGCTAAATTATATCAGGAGGTCCTGACAGGAGAGAGATTCGGAATCATCTCAAAAGAGGTGAGTTGTGATTATGGAAAAGTGATGTCCTATAAAAATGAAACTTCCGAAAGTCTCAGACTTGGTGTGGAACAGCTTCTTAAGGGAAATAAAATTGATCGGATACACGGGACAGGAACACTGACCAAGGATGGAAAGGTCAGGGTCAAGACAGAGGAAGGGGAAGAACTCCTTCAGGCAAAACATATCCTGCTGGCAACAGGATCGAAACCAGCCATTTTGCCTATAGAAGGAATCCGTCTTCCCGGTGTCATGACCAGCGATGAGTTGTTTCAGCTTGATCATGTACCGGAAAACCTGATTATTATAGGCGGAGGAGTCATTGGGGTGGAGTTTGCCACTGTATTCGCTTCCTTTGGCTCCAAGGTCACCTTGCTGGAGGCGGAAGATAGACTTCTGCCCGGTCTGGATAAAGAAATCTCACAGAATTTAAAGCTGATTTTGAAAAAGAGAGGCGTTGACATTCATACCAGAGCATTTGTCCGGAAAATTGAAAAAGAGGGCAGGGATTTTATCTGCACCTATGGGGAGATGGCAAAAGACAAAGAAAAGATTGAGGTCATAAAGACGCCATACCTGCTTTCTGCCACCGGACGCATTCCCAATACGGACGGACTGCTGGAGGAAGAGGCCCTGCTGGAAATGAACCGGGGCAGGATTGTGGTAAAGGAAAACTTTGAAACAAGTATGCCGGGTGTGTTTGCGATCGGAGACGTGATCGGAGGCATCCAGCTGGCCCACGCTGCAAGCTCCCAGGGCATCTGTGCTGTGGAACTTATGAACGGGAGAGAGCCGTCCATCGATCTGTCGGTTATCCCGTCATGTGTTTATACGGATCCTGAAATTGCATGCGTCGGTATAACAGAAGAGGAAGCAAAAGGGAAAGGAATTGAGACCGTTACCGGGAAAACCTTAACCCATGCCAACTGTAAATCCTTTATAACAAAGGAAGAGAGAGGCTTTGTTAAAGTTGTAACAGATAAGGAAACGGGCGCATTGCTGGGAGCACAGATGATGTGCGCCAGGGCTACGGATATGATTGGAGAGATGGGAACTGCCATAACCAATAAACTTACTGCAGAGCAGATTTTAAAAGCTATGCGGGCTCATCCTACCTATAATGAATCCGTAGGGGAAGCGCTTGAGGATTGTATTGGCGGAGCGATTCATGCGCTGCCTCGCAGGTGATTCGTTTCAGGAATTTTAGCTATATTTATTAAATAGGAAGGTCACCTGGTAAAAATTTAGGATCAATAATGAAGGTACATTTTCTGTTAAGAAGATGTACCTTTTATTAATGCTGTAAGTGTATTGCTTTGTTTTCAAACTCCACTATGGTATAATGGTTTATCAGAAAACACATTGCAAAACAGCAGAAAATATCATGCAGCCCCTCCATTGTTTCGGTAAACTAAAGAAAACGAATACAAGGAGGAATCAATACTATGCTAAAAATACAAACCTATACCGCAGAACTTGTCGGTACAAGCTATGAAATTGGATATCAGTTTGGAAAATTGACCGCTGCAATTCCGCAGCTGCAAGCAACACATACTGCCGGAATGGAGGACTTTGGACTAAAGCAGGCTGAGGAGGCGGCAAAACTTTTTGACCGCTGGTGTCCCGGTCTCACAGAAGAGCTTTGCGGTTTTGCTGATGCGCTGAAGGTAAAACCTGAGCAGGTGTTTTTTTACGGAATGACCTTTCTGCTACCCCGGTGCAGTCATATTGCACTGCTGCCAAGCCGTACTGCCGAGAGGAAACCCCTGCTCGCCCGCAACTATGAGTTCAGTCACGAAGCTGAGGATTTCTGTCTGATTAAAACCAGCGTGACAGGAAAATACTCGCATATGGGTACCAGCGTACTCCACTTCGGACGGGATGATGGCTTTAACGAACACGGCCTCGCCGTCACGATGAGTTCCTGTGGCTTTCCGGTAGGGGCTCTTCCATATATGCGATCACCGAAGTTTAAAGGTCTCCAGTTTTGGGCGGTTACCCGCGCTCTGCTGGAAAATTGTAAGGACGTAATGGAATCACTCGAATATCTGGAAGGGATGCCCATCGCCTACAACCTCAACATGCTTCTACTAGATAAGGCAGGCAATGCCGCTCTGGTAGAAACGATGGATGGCCGCACTGCTGTCAAGCAGATTAATCCAGATTCCCAAGAGCAGATGCTGTATGCTACAAACCATGCACTTTTTCCAGATCTTCAGTCGATGGAACCACAGGTGATGGCGCATTCAGCAAGACGATACGAATATATCGAAAAAAAGATTGCACATAAAAGCGAAATAACGCAAGCACAGCTCAAGGAAATGCTGTTGGCTAAGTATCCGGAAGGCCTATGCTGTCATTACTTTGAAGAGTATTTCGGAACCACTAAGAGCATGGTGATTTCGCCATCAGATGGTATCATTAACCTTTGCTGGGGTGGCCGATCCGAAAATGGCTGGCATACCTATGATATTAACAAACCATTAGAAGATGGTATGCAAGCTGTGGAGATCAATTTGGAGAAAGCGACACCAGGCACTTACGATTGGCAGCCGCTGACTTAAAATCGGAAGGAGGATTGCTGTGAATTATCGAAAATCATTGGAGCAGGCGGTTATATACATTGAAAACCATCTGGGATACAATATCATGGTCGAGGAGGTGGCAAAGGCTGCCGGATATTCTTATTATCATCTAAATCGACAATTCACAGCGATCCTGGGTGAAAGTATAGGCAGCTACATCAAGAAGCGCCGTTTGGCTGACGCATCAAAGAAGCTTCTCTATACCGATCTTAAAATTATAGATATTGCGATTGAATACGGTTTTGATTCTCCGGAAGCTTTTAGCCGTGCATTTAAAGCAATCTATAAGGTCAGTCCTCAGAGCTATCGTCAAAACCGTCTGGACATCTTCATCGGCGGTAAGGAACGTTTGGATACAGGATTGTTGGATCATCTGGCCCGTAATGTGACTGTCCATCCGCGGATCGTTGAACTGTTGGAGATCAAGGTCGCGGGGATTCGGGGAAAAACCACCTTGCGAGACAACCGTCTGCGAGAACTATGGGATAGGGCTAATTCTCTATATCGACAAATTCCCAACCGAATCCCAGGCGGGAGATCCTTCGGTATCTGCGAGGCATGTGCAGAAAATACGCTGTACACCATGAATGACGATATCCTTTTCACCGAAGTAGCGGGAACGGAAGTATCGTCTTTTGAGGGACTAACCGAACCCTTTGTACAGAAGGTAATCCCTGGGGGACGCTATGCGGTTTTTACACACCGAGGTACTCTGCGGATGCTGCCTCAGACCTTTGACTACATCTGGAGCACATGGTTTCTCACCACAAAAGAAGAATTAGACTGGCGGGAGGACTTCGAGCTTTATGATGATCGCTTCCTAGGATATGATCATCCGGACTCTGAAGTGGATTTGTATATTCCAGTAAGATAGACAGCTACGAACAGTGGCTATTCCGAACGCTCTTGCGAGTTAATTTCTTAGTTTAACGGTCATTATGCATGGTATGAATCCAGTGTATAATGACCGTTTTTAGATTCGGTCCGCAGGTTTTGTAGTTATGGCATAAGTTCCTTAAAATACTGTCTGGGTGATTTCCCTTTGTATTTCTTGAAAGTCTTAATGAAATAACTGATATCGTTAAATCCGCAGGAAAGGGAGATTTCTGTTATGGAGTCATTGGTGGTTATCAGCTGATAGCAGGCCCGTTCAATGCGATAATAATTTACATAATCGATAGGTGTCCGGGAAGTCATTTCGAAGAAGAAACGGCAGAAATATTTAGGAGACATTCCGGCAATTTTTGCTAAATCATTCAGTTCTATTTTATAGGAGTAATTATGATCAATATAATCCAATACATTTTTTAAAAGGTAAATGTTCTTGTGCTTGGAACGTTCCGCCTGGTCAGGGATGACATAGCGGTTTTCAGAATAGATAAACCCTATGATCTGATTTAATAACCCAACGGCAATTAACTCTTGTCTGGCCGTTATACACCCCATAATCTGAAAGGAATCTTCCATGAGGGAATAGATTTTATTCTTTGGATCATATGGATAGTACTCATCTAATCTCAGTTCAAATCTATTTAATTTGTCCAAAAAGGGAGAAGCAAAGGATTTCCCCAACAGGAGGCTGCAGGGGAAAACAATGCACTCATAAGTACAGTCATGAGGTATGCCTCCGTGCAGACAGCCGCTGTTGACGATGAGGATATCTCCAGGCAGGGCGAGCCGGCTATTCTCATCAATCGTCACCTCGAACTCCCCTTCTATAATATGAATAAGTTCCAGCTCTTCATGCCAGTGATAGGGCATTGTATATTGCGGATGCAGATGATTCACATAGTAATAGCCAACAGGAAATTCAGATGTACCGTGACTTTTGTTTTCTTTATATTTAATATATTGCATGGCTTTCACCTCTTTCGATCTGGAGTTGAGTGAAGGTCAATAGTTATAATTGGTATGCAGTAAGCAAACAGTAATATCTTTTGATATTATAATACCAACAGAATTAAAAAATCAATGATATTTTAGATAAACATATGAATATTATCATACTTTTTGCAAATATCAGCCAAGAATCATCGGGCCCAATATGATACACTACAGTTAGAAATAATCGTTTTCTAACGCAAATAGAAGGAGGAAGGAATATGGCAGTGAGCAGATTAATTGGAGGCTACCCGGTGATAGGTATTCGGCCTGTGATTGATGGAAGAAGAGGATACTTGAAAGTAAGGGAATCGCTGGAAGACCAGACCATGAATATGGCTAAGGCAGCGGCAGAGTTGTTCCAAAGTAACATTTGTTATTCCAACGGGGATCCTGTAAACGTAGTGATTGCAGATACCACCATTGGTGGTGTGGGCGAAGCAGCCGCTTGCGCGGATAAATTCCGCAGGGCAGGTGTGGATATTACCCTGACGGTGACCCCATGCTGGTGTTATGGGGCAGAGACAATGGATATGGACACGAAAACCATCAAAGGGGTATGGGGACTTAATGGAACAGAGCGTCCGGGTGCTGTATATTTGGCTTCGGTGCTGGCGACTCATGCTCAGAAAGGCCTTCCTGCTTTTGGGATTTATGGACATGATGTGCAGGACGCCGATGAAACAGGGATACCTGAGGATGTGAAAGAAAAGCTGCTCCGTTTCGGCCGTGCAGCCGTGGCAGTGGCTACCATGAGAGGAAAATCCTATCTCCAGATTGGTTCTATCTGTATGGGAATCGGCGGATCCATCATTGATCCATCTTTCATAGAAGAATACTTAGGCATGAGAGTTGAATCTGTGGATGAAGTGGAAATCATCCGGAGGATGACAGAAGGCATTTATGATAAAGAAGAATTTGACAGGGCGATGGCATGGACAAAGAAAAATTGTGTGATAGGCTTTGACAAAAACCCGGAAGCGGTACAAAAGAGTCAGGAAGAAACAGAGAAAGACTGGGAATTTGTAGTAAAGATGATGTGCATTATCAAGGATCTGATGAATGGCAATCCGAATCTGGAAAAAGGCTTCGAAGAAGAATCCTTAGGCCACAATGCAATTGCTGCAGGATTTCAGGGACAGCGCCAGTGGACGGATTTCTATCCCAATGGCGACTTTGCCGAGGCCATGCTTAATAGTTCCTTTGATTGGAATGGCGCCAGGGAACCATACATATTGGCTACAGAAAATGATGTTTTAAATGGGATCGGTATGCTATTCTTAAAACTTCTTACCAATCGGGCACAGATTTTTGCAGATGTTCGTACCTACTGGAGTGAAGCAGCCATAAAACGTGTCACAGATTATAACCTGGAGGGACGTTCAAAAGAAGCCGGTGGGTTCCTGCACTTAATAAATTCCGGGGCCGCTTGTCTGGATGCCAGTGGAAAGGCTGTGGATAAAAGCGGAAACCGCATGATAAAGCCTTGGTTTGAGGTGACGGAAGAAGACCAAAAACAGATATTGGAAGCGACCACATGGAATCAGGCTGATTTCGGATATTTTAGAGGCGGCGGATTTTCTTCCCGTTTTCTTACTGACTGTGAGATGCCAGTGACCATGATCCGTTTAAACCTGGTCAAAGGCCTTGGGCCATCTCTGCAGATTGCAGAGGGGTATACGGTTCATCTGCCGGAGGAAGTGTCGGATGTTCTTTGGAAGAGAACCGATTATACATGGCCTTGTACCTGGTTTACTCCGATTATCACAGGCCAGGGTGCATTTGCAAGTGCTTATGACCTGATGAATAACTGGGGCGCAAATCATGGGGCAATCAGTTATGGACATGTGGGAGCTGACCTGATCACCTTGTGTTCCATATTAAGAATTCCTGTCAGCTTGCATAATGTTCCGGAAGAAAAGATCTTTCGACCGGCCGCATGGAATGCTTTTGGTATGGATAAAGAGGGGCAGGATTACCGGGCATGCCAGACATACGGTCCTCTTTATAAATAAGATGGGGGAAATTATGACTCAAAAACAAGTATTGGCAGCGGATCTTGGAGCGTCCAGCGGGCGGGTCATGGCAGGGAGATATGATGGCAAACGAATCACATTAGAAACGATCCATCGTTTTTCAAATGATCCGGTTACTATGGGGGATACGATGTACTGGGATTTTCCCCGATTGTTTTATGAGATAAAACATGGACTTTTAAAGGCCAAAAGCTATGGCGGATTTGGCAGTATCGGAATTGATACATGGGGTGTGGATTATGGCCTTCTTGATTCTAAGGGAAGGCTCTTGGGCAATCCGGTCCATTACCGGGATAACCGTACGGAAGGTTATCTTAAAAAAAGTGAGCAGATGATCGATAAAAAAAGATTTTATGAGATTACGGGTAATCAGTTCATGGAAATCAACACGGCGTTTCAGCTCCTGGCTTATAATGCGGATTCGCCCGAACTCCTTAAGCAAGCAGACACCCTTTTACTTATGCCGGATTTATTCCGCTATTTTCTTTCAGGGGAGAAAAATAGTGAATGCTCCATCGCATCAACAACCCAGCTTTTTGATATGAGGGAAAAACAATGGTCATGGGAAGTGATAAAGCGGCTTAATCTGCCGGAAAGATTGTTCACACCCCTGGTGCCTTGGGGATCCGTAAGCGGAAAAGTAAGCAGCTCGATCTGCGAAGAGCTTGGAATACTGCCGGCGAATGTCATTGCAGTCGCCGGCCATGATACACAGAGCGCTATGGCAGCAATTCCGACACAGGAGAAAGATTATATCTTTCTAAGCTGCGGGACCTGGTCCATTCTGGGAACAGAACTTGATTCACCAGTAATCAGCGAAAAGTCGCTGAAATATAACATAACAAATGAGCTTGGGGTGGAGGGAAAGTATTCGTTCCTTAAAAATATCATTGGACTTTGGCTGGTACAGGAAAGCCAGAGACAGTGGCTCCGGGAAGGAAAGAACTACGATTTTGCCGGGTTGGAGGAGATGGCTTCTAAGGCTGAGATATTAAAAAGTTTTATTACGCCGGAGGCTCCGGAGTTTCTACCGCCGGGTGATGTACCAGAACGGATTCGCAGTTTTTGCAGAAAGACCGGTCAGCCGGTACCGGAGACAGAAGGGGAAATCATTTGCTGCATAAACCAAAGTCTGGCTATGGCCTATAGGAAAGCTCTGGATGAAATTGAAGAGTGTACGGGAAAAACATATTCCATGATTTATCTTGTGGGAGGAGGCGCTCAGAGCAGGCTGCTTTGCCAGATGACTGCTGACGCCTGTAACTGCACGGTGGTTGCCGGCCCAATAGAAGCAACTGCATTTGGTAATGTGATGGTCCAGTATATAGCGGATCATGAGTTTGCGGATTTGCAGCAAGCAAGAAAGGTACTGGCGGAATCTGTGGAGCCGATCCTATATGAACCAAAGCATACAGAACGGTGGGAAGAGGCGTATCAGTGGTACCGCGGGAATCTCTAAGAAAGGAAGAACGATGATAGATAGCCAATATAAAGAATTAAAAGAGCAAATTTGTGATATCTGCCACAAGATGTGGCAGTTAGGCTGGGTGGCAGCCAATGATGGAAATGTTTCAGTTAAACTGGATGATGAGAGCTTCCTAGTGACGCCTACCGGCATCAGCAAAAGCTTCATTACGCCGGAAAGGCTGCTTCGCATTGATGAGAATGGAAATGTTTTAGAAGGAATTGATGGATTTCGCCCGTCTTCTGAGATAAAAATGCATCTGCGCTGTTATAAAGAGAGAGAGGATGTAGGGGCCGTTTTACATGCCCATCCACCGGTAGCAACAGGATATGCAGTGGCCGGCAAATCCCTGGACGAATACTCCATGATTGAGACCATAATTGCATTAGGCTCCGTACCGGTCACCCCTTATGGAACTCCATCCACATATGAAGTGCCGGATGCGATTGCACCGTATCTGGAAAATCATGATGCCGTATTGCTGCAAAATCACGGTGCTCTGGTGGTAGGAGCTGACTTGCTCACTGCTTATTACCGGATGGAAACCCTGGAACTGTTTGCAAAAATCAGCCTGAATGCCCATTTGTTAGGCGGAGCAAAGGAAATTTCCGAGGAGAATATCGACCGGCTGATTTCCATGAGAGAAGGCTACGGAGTAACAGGAAGACATCCTGGTTACAAAAAATATAATAAATAAATGGGGAGGCAGGTATGCTGAAAGGAATTCCTCCGGTTTTGTCGCCGGAACTTCTGAAGGTATTGTGTGAGATGGGGCATGGAGACGTGCTTGTGATTGCTGACGGTAATTTTCCCGCTGAATCAGTTGGAAAAGACGGGAATGTGATTCGTATGGATGGGCATTCCGTCCCGGATATTCTGGAAGCCGTGCTGTCAGTATTTCCTCTTGACCGCTATGTAGAACAACCGGTACACTTAATGAAAGTGGTGGAAGGCGATCAGACGGAAGTTCCGATCTGGGAAGATTATAAACGGATAATGAAGCAAAAAGAGGGACTTGGTGAGGAAGCAACAGGGTATCTGGAGCGTTTTGATTTTTATCGGGAGGCGAAGAAAGCCTATGCTGTAATCGCAACAGGGGAACAGGCCTTGTATGCCAATATCATGCTGCAAAAAGGAGTTGTAAAATAATAGAAATTTTACTTAATAAATGCAGTATGGGATGATATAATAAAATAGAAGCAACTGGTAAAAACTGTACTGATTGTCTTATAGTACAGTTTTTGTCTGACGTTGATTATTTAGTAGAGGAAAATGTTGATGGGAAATCCAAGTGATTTAACAAAAAGAATGCTTCCGGCTCCAGTTGGCGGAGGCTTTCGGATGGAAGGATACTGGGTATGGTGTGGATCTGTGATCAAAGGGGAAGATAACCGGTATCATATGTTTGCATCGCGCTGGCCAAAATCACAGCCGATGCATCCGGGCTGGCTTTCCCTGTCGGAAATTGTACGTGCCAGTTCCGATACGCCGGAGGGACCATATCAGTTTGAAGAGGTAATACTCCCGGCCAGAGGAGCCGAGTATTGGGATGGGAGGATGACACATAATCCTCAAATTATAAAATGTGGAGATACATACGTATTGTATTATACAGGTTCCACCCATCCATTTCCGGATTTAAAAGAGGGAGAGCGGTTGGTCCACAACGACTATCGTTCGATTGTAGCCCGTGCGAATAAAAGAGTTGGAATTGCAACTGCAAAAAACATCTTTGGACCATGGACACGTTATGATAGCCCGATACTTCCAACCAGGCCAGGACATTTTGACAATTTCCTGACATCGAATCCGGCACCATGCATAGAAGAAGATGGTTCGGTCGTTCTGCTTTTCAAAGCGAGGTCATATAAACCGATGCCATATACAGGAGATACGTATGGACAGATGACTATCGGAGTGGCAATGGCAAAGGAAGTTTCCGGACCATATCAAGTGATGCAGGAAAGACCATTATTTGTAGATGAATCCATAGAGATTGAGGACCCGTTTATCTGGAAGGAAGGTCCTTACTATCAGATGATTGCAAAAGACATGCATGGAAACATATGCGGTGAAAAATATGGAGGGGTCCATGGCTATTCCAAGAACGGACTTGATTGGACTCTTAACATGGGAGAACGGATCTATTCCCGCCAGGTGTTATGGGATGATGGAAAAGTTCGCCAGATGGGTAATTTAGATCGTCCCTTTATCTTATTTGAAAACGGTACGGCAACCCATATGTTCTTTGCAACGAGCGACGGGACAGAAAGCTTTTTTGATGCGGAAAACACCTGGAATATGGTGATCCCTTTAAAACAAGATTAAAATATTTATTCTGCCTTATAGAAGGCTTTCTTAGAAAGGAGCAATTAGAATGGAAGATTTTATGGATTTATGCCTTCGCAGGCAAAGCTGCAGAAATTTTAAAGATCAGTCAATAGAACATGAAAAGCTGGTTAAATGTGTTGAGGCGGCCCACCTGGCACCTTCCGGCTGTAATGGTCAGCCCTGGAGCTTTGTGGTAGTCGAAAATCCGGAACTTATGGAAAAGATAGCGGAAACTGCACAGCAGTTGGGGAATGGATTTGCTTCTAAAGCACGGGCGTTCTTTGTTGTGGTTGAAGAACACGCAAATTTAATGCCTCATGTAAAAAGCCTTGTGGACAGCCAGTATTTTGCTCCCGGGGATATTGGAGCAGCAATGGCTTATCTTTGCCTAGAAGCCGAATCACAGGGAATCGGTACTTGTATATTGGGAATGTTTGATAGAGAAAAAGTTGCTAAGCTGCTGGATATTCCGTTGGAAAAGCATATCTGCGGGTTAATTGCAGCTGGATATCCTGTTGATCAGTCGGTACGGAAGAAAACCCGCAAGTCACTTGATGAAATTGTCAGGTTTGTTTAAACATCTAATTCTAAAAGTCAGTATATTGCCTATGGCATTGTACTGACTTTTTCTTTTGCCAACACGAAGGTGATGTAGGAGACAGGGGGATTATTAGGTATCTCAGATTTTCTTAACATCTTCTTTATACATATTTCTTTTATAATTAATACAAATAAATAAAATAATGATAAAAAAGGAGAAAACTATGTTAGAAAATTGTAGTTTTGCAATCAATTCCCCGAGAAAGATGATTATTTCTTATCTACCAAAACCATTTAATATAAAATATTTAAAGAAAACCCAATTATAGATATAATTATTAACTTTAATAGGCGCACAATCGTGTAATAATACAAACAATTAGGAGATGATCGTTATTAATTATATTACTTACATAATAAGCAATTTAACTATATCGGAAATAATAATGATAATTTTGGCGCTTGCCCTTGCATATATGGCGGTTGAAAAAAGATATGAGCCCCTGCTTCTTCTTCCATTGGCATTTGGAATGCTCATTGCCAATATACCGAATGCGGGTCTGTCCTCTTATGATGAAGGAGGACTGATTTATTATTTATATAAGGGCATTGAGCTTGGTATTTATCCTCCCATGATTTTTATCTGCATTGGTGCAATGACAGATTTCAGTCCTTTAATATCATCACCTAAGACAGCATTAATTGGTCTTGGAGGTCAGGTTGGTATTTTTGCGGCGATGTTTGGAGCTTTAGGTTTAGGACATATAATTTCTTATTTTGTTCCCGGTTTTGTGAACTTCACCATGCAGGAAGCGGCAGCCATCGGAGTAATAGGAAGTTCAGACGGTCCGACTTCTATTTATATCACAAAGCAGCTGGCAAGTCATCTGCTTCCCACAATCACGATCGCAGCGTATTCCTATATGGCTTTAGTTCCTCTTATTCAGCCGCCGATCATGAGAGCACTCACCACTCAAAAAGAAAGAATGGTAATTATGCCTATTCCGAAAGAGGTGTCCAGGAAAAAGAGAATTCTTTTTCCTATTGCAACTACTTTGTTAGTTCTAATCTTTGTACCCTCCGCTGCTACATTAATATCAATGCTGATGCTTGGCAATCTTATCAGAGAGAGCGGTGTGGCAGAAAGGTTAGTCAGAATGCTTGAGGGCGATTTACTGAATCTTCTTACCTTATTAATTGGTTTATCCATTGGAGGAAGTGCAACCGCTGGGAGGGTATTAAATATTAAAACAGTTTTTATTATTATCTTAGGTCTTTTTGCATTTATCATGGGGACCGCAGGAGGAGTACTGGTAGCTAAAATTTTATGCAAATTGACAGGAGGAAAAGTAAATCCCCTCATTGGAAATGCAGGAGTATCTGCGATGCCAATGGCTGCCAGAATATCACAAAGATTAGGTCACGAATACGATCCGACAAACCATCTTTTAATGCATGCAATGGGACCTATTGTTGCAAGTACCATAGGTTCAGCAATTATAGCAGGAATTTTTATTTCCATGTTCGGATAATAAATTAATGATAGCTAAAATAGCTAAAACAATGGTATACTAGTCATATAAGCAACGAGCACTGCCAAATGAGGCAGGAAAAGATTTTTTAATAACATATGAAAAAGTGTAGGGTGACTTGAAGTGAATAAGAAAAGGGCTAAAAATATTATTTTCTCTTTCTGCATTCTTTGCGGTACATTACTTATCTGCGAAGTTCTTTACCGTAATAATTTTGGATATCAGAATATAAATATTGTTATGGCTATGGCAATATTTATTATTACAGCTGTTACAGAAGGATATATTTATGGAGTATCATCAGCAGTTATAGGGGTATTTACTTATGATTTTCTCATAACTTCTCCAAGATTTGGTTTTAGTTTTACTGTGAACTTTCCGGTAACTCTTATTGTACTGCTGCTAGTTGTTTTAACAAGCAGCATTATTACAACCAGCATTAAGAAACAGGCGGAACAGGCAAGGCAGAAGTGTCAGCATGCTGAACTGCTATACAGTATTAACCGGAAGCTTCTTTCTACAAGGGATCTTGATACGATTATAAGGTACTCGATGGATTACTTAAAGGATGAGTTAATGCATTCTGTAGCTTTTTTTGAAGATATCAAACCTAATGGAAAGCTGACTCCTTACTTCTTATATGAAGAAGAAGATGTTGGGATTGAATTTTTTAAGAGAGAGGAAGTATTCAACTTCGTAAGGCTTGCTTCGGATAAGCAGGAGGCTGTGGAGGATAAAGACTATGGCTATTTTTTGCCTATCATGACTCAGAACATTACTTATGGAGTATTTGCTTTTTCTTTTAGTGAGAAGGATTTGAACAAGAAGCAAAAGATGTTTCTGGAATTAATTGCGGAGCAAACGGCTCAGGCACTTAGAATGTACCGGCTTATGTCAGAGCAGCAGGAAACTAAGGTAATGATGGAAACGGAAAAAGTAAAGAACAGCTTTTTAAGGAGTATATCTCACGATTTAAGAACCCCGCTTACCGGTATTATAGGTGCCAGCTCTACTTTACTGGAAGAGGGGGATAAAGTTCCTTATGAAGTACGGGCCAAACTGGTAGAAGGGATACAAAATGATTCCCAATGGCTTTTAAACATGATTGAAAACATATTGTCCATTACAAAAATTCAGAATAATGATATGGTGATTGATAAATCCGAAGAAATCGTTGAAGAGGTGATAGAAGGGGCCGTCTTAACTTTTCACAAGCGCTTTCCTAATACTAAAATTACGATTAATCAGCCTGATAATGTGATTTTACTTCCCATGGATATTATGCTGATCTCTCAAGTCCTTACTAATATTCTGGAAAATACACAAAGACATGCAGGGGGCCGGAGATCGGATGTGACGTTAGAGGTAAAAGAAGAGGGTGATTTTGTGCGTTTTATCATAACAGATACAGGTCCGGGAATAGATCCAAAGATTCTTCCTATGCTATTTAACTTTACGATTACGCAGGAGAACCCATATAAAGATTCAAGACGAAATTTGGGAATCGGGCTCTCCATTTGTAAAACCATAATCGGAGCCCATGGAGGAGAAATACAAGCAAATAATCGGCCGGAAGGCGGAGCACAATTTGCGTTTACGTTACCGTTTGATGAATAGTAATGATTTTTAAAGATTGTTTGCGCCTGCGGCTCAAAGAATGCAGTTTATAGAAAGGTGTTGCTATGGAAAATAAACACGTTATTATGATAGTAGAGGATGAAGACGCAATCATCGAATTTATTTCTGTAAAATTGGAATTACAAGGCTATAGGGTATTGAAAGCCGTCAATGGGCAAGAAGCCATTTCCTTTGCATCATCCCATTGCCCAGATTTAATTTTGTTGGATTTGGGACTGCCGGATATGGATGGCATGGAAGTACTTAAGTCGATCAGAAGCTGGAGTATGGTTCCTGTGATAATTATTTCGGCAAGGAATGATGAGAAGTGCATTGTATCTGCTCTTGACAGCGGTGCAGATGACTATATTACAAAACCTTTCAACAATGCAATTCTTGTGGCAAGAATCGGAACTGCTCTACGAAGAGGGCATATATCGAAAATAAAGAACAGCATTTTAAATCAGCCATTTCAATCGGCGGATTTATATATTGATTATGATAAGAGAATCGTTACGGTAGCCGGAGAAGCGGTACATTTAACCCCTATTGAATATCGGATTATCGTTCTTCTCTCTTTGAATGCAGGCACTGTATTGACACATGAATTTCTTTGCCGTGAACTTTGGGGGCCTTATGTGAACAAAAGCAAAGCCCTTCGGGTAAATGTTGCAAACCTGAGAAGGAAAATTGAAAAAGATACGGCGAATCCTCAATACATCATTACAGAAATGGGAGTTGGATACAGATTGTTAGAAGATATAGGATAGTCGAAAGAGTTTGTAAAGGAACATAAGAAGTTAAAAAAGTAATTGCCTGTCATTTCATGATTTAATCTGCATAGTTTCCGGGGAAATACAAAAACTATCGACAGATAGGAGGTATCATTATGGCAAAAGCAGGTATGAGAAGACCGAGTCCTTATGATTCAAACAATCATGGAACGGAGAATCATGAGAAAATGCATCGACCAAAAAATGAGCAGGCCCATGTGCCGGAAATCCAGGGTGCTGCGAAAAATGGAAATGACAAGGCCGGTCCGGTCAATGCTCCAAACTGGGCTAGAGACGATTACAAAACGGGAAATAAGCATGACGGTGATTCATAAAGAGGGTGCCGCTTCGCAGCTGTGAACCAGCTATGAAGCGGCACCCCGCTTATTGTATGTTTTCAGAAAGCTAATTTTTTAAGTAATCGATAACTCCCTGCCAGAGTATACTTCCAGAGGGCTGATATTCTGGGTCTAATTGTGTTTTCGCCTTCTCACTCATTTCTGTTAAGTTATAGCCGTCTTTTAAAACCGAGGACTTAAAAACTCCCGGTGAAAGGGCCTGATGGGGACAATCATAGATGCATTTCAAACACCACATGCAATTAGATCCAAACTTTGGGACGCCGTTCTGGATCTTAATGTTATTAGCTGGACATTTTTTTGCACATAGACCACATTGGGTACATTCTTTTGAGGCATGGATAGATAAGCCGAAGATTTTTGCACCAAAGTGCTCTGCTTTGCCTATAAATGCAAAAAAATAATCAAGAACCCGGGTCTTTGTAAGGTGTATTTTACCTGATAAAATCTCTGTGATGGCCTGGGTTACTTTTAGCGGAATGACATTAAGCAATTGGAGATTTAACTGGTAATCCGCCTGAGAAGCATAATTAGACGGCATAACAAACATTTTTTCATAGATTATATGATATCCCTTTTTTGCCAGCAAACGCTTACCGTGAACGCGGCAGGCGGTATTGGGTGAGATTTCACCCCCGCCGGAAACTGAGATAACTGCGGCAGGCATATTCTGTGCTTTGGGCAGATTCTTTATCCAGTGTTCCACGATAGAAGCCAGCCTGAAGGCGTATACAGGAGAGAAGATGATCAGAAGATCCGGTGCTTTTTCCTCATGATATGTATTGCAGCAAGATATATCAATTACATTTACATGTATTCCCGATTTTATAAACTGGGTTTCAAAGCAGGATACAATGGCTTTTGTGCCTCCTGTTCCAGAGAAATATGCTAAAGTAACAGTCTTAACTTTACGCTTTCTATCTTTCATAAAAGTCTCCTTTGATATGAAATCATGTATATACATTATTATTGGTAATTAAGTAGAATTACAGTGTACCAGGAGAACTTACTGCTTAAAAATGCTCATAATCTTGGTGTCCGCATTTTAACCAGCTGAAGAAATCGTTCCTGCGATGGGGAAGAATCTTGTAGTTCTTTGTATGGAAAACTTTTGTCAAATTCTTTTGCTTTTGCTTCGTCAATATCAAATATCGGGTCCTCGAAGAAACGGCCGGAGCAATCGGACAATGCCCCCTCAGTCAGTTCAAAAGCCAGTAATGGAGCGGCATACATATTGTCAGAAGTACCAATTTTGTATGTTTCAGCCGGAACAAAACCAAATCTACTGTAATAGGAGGGGTCACCATAAATTAAAATTGCCTTGTGGCCCAAATTCCTTGCAAGCTTTTTGGTGTGTTCGATGAGTAAGGTTCCGATTCCCTGCCCTTGAAGCTCAGGAAAAACTGAAATTGGACCAAAGCTGGTAACCGGATATATCTCCCCGTTATCACACTGTATATTTGCCTTTGTATACATGATGTTTCCGACAAGCTTTTCATTTTCAGTGGCGACGATGTCCAGTTCTTTTATAAATGATTCTGATTCCCGCATCATATGCACCAAATAGTGCTCATTACAGCCCGGTACATAATGATTCCAGAACGCTTCCCGTGTCAATTCTTCAACGGTCCGGTAATCGGATGCTTTTTCTCTTCGTAACCGAATATTCTCCCTTTGCATGATTTTTCCCTCCAAACATTCATATCATATTTCGATATATTGTATATCTGCAAAGCAAATTTGTAAAGGAATATTATAAACAGCAAGCCGCTTTTCTTTACAAAAAGCGGCCGCCAGGTTAGTAGTATTATTTTTATATTTTGTTAAATCTCGTTCGCTGGCTGTTTCGTACTATGCAAAAGCACAGCGCCAAATGCCATAATAACAAAAAACACAACCAGATATGCGATTGCAGCAATTCCGTGGGCAAACCAGGCGGCAGCAATCATAAATATACAACCTGCAAGGGATATGCAGGGCATAAGGAACCTGTTGAAAAAATTAAGCTCTTTCCCTTTTTTCATGAACATAATAAAAATAGGAATGTACAGGGCGTAAATTGTAATAATGGGTAATTCTGAAGAATCAAAGCTGAAGAACCCAAACCAGTTGTCGGTTAAGTTTGCCCCATAAAAATAAAATAACCAGAGGCTGCAAAGAAATAACCCCATAATTGCGGAATTAACAGGCATATTAGTCGCCGGATCCACCTGGCTGAACACTCTGGGCTTAGGACCAAGGCCTCTTGCAGCGATAGAATAAATTCCACGTGTGCAGCCAAGCATCAGCCCGTTTAAAGTCCCCAGGCATGATATGATGACGAATACAAATAAAAGGGAACCGCCTGCCGAGGTGAAAACTGTTTGGAATGCCAGTTTGGCACCGGTTTCGCCACCAGCCATCATCACCTCATTTTTAATCGTTCCTGCCAAACCGATATAATACAGGATGTAAACAGACATAGTAATAAAAGTACCTGCAATCAAAGCCAAAGGAAGATTTTTCTTTGCATTTTTTAATTCTGCGTTAATGCAGGTTGCAATAATCCAGCCTTCGTAGGCAAAGCTTGCTGCGACAACAGCCGTAAACAACCCGTTGGTAGTGCTTTGGGATACGTAGTGGGTGAAATTATACATGGTCATACCGCTTCGAAGTCCTGCAAACGTTCCGACAACTGCCATTAAGAATAGGGGAATCAGTTTGATAACCGTAGTGCTTACCTGGAATTTTCCTGCCAGTACAGGAGATAAAGCATTCATTGTAAAGCTTGAAACCAGATAAAGGCAGGCTATGGTCATACATTCTCCGCCTGTAATGGAAAAGCCAAAGATTACGCAGGTATATCGGGCGGAGACCCATGCAAGTACAGAGGTAATTGTGGGATAATAAATCGCTGCCATAAACCAGCCGACATAATAAGCATACGTTTTCCCCATTGTTGCTTCTGCGTAATCTACCACACCATTGATAAACTGATATTTGGTAGCCATGACAGAAAACGTGTAAGCACAGGAAATCATTATGATACCTCCGATCACCCACGCCAGGATGCCCTCCTTTAAATTACCGCCGGTTGCCGTAAGGATCTTTTCCGCCTTAAAAAATACACCGCTTCCGATGACGATGCCTACAACCATTGCAATGGCTGTAAAAAGGCCATATTTCTTTTCTAATTTCGGTTCCATAGTTTAACCAGTCCTATCATTCCATAGGATTCCTTTTTTTATTATTCTTTCATCATCAAAGAAAATAAATGCCATACAACCAGATTTGATAACATTACGGCCCTATTTATTAATGAGGAAACTTTTTTTATTTTATCATAAAATTTAATATAAAACAGCAATATTTTTTCTATTTAAAGTTTATTTTTCGTTAAGATAATAATTTTCCAATAAAGGAAAATATAGGCACAAAAGAATGGCCGGGATTGACAGTGTTACCGGAAGTAATGTATGATAAATATCAAATATGGGGAAAGTCTTTGCGCGCCTGAGGCGCAAAAAAGAGTAAAAGGAGAGAGGGTCATGGCAAAAATAAAGGAGTATACTCTGGAAAATATCAAAGAGATCTGTGAGTTTGGTAAGGCGATCTCGTCACCTGTCCGGCTGGAGATCATAAAGCTGTTATACCAGGACAATTATTCAATCAGCCAGATCGCGGAAGCTCTTGAACTTCCCCAGTCCAGTGCTGCTTTCCATCTGAAACTTCTTGAGGCGGCGGATTTGATCCGCATGGAAGAACAGCCGGGGAGCCATGGAACCATGAAGGTATGCAGCCGGAAACAGGATTATGCCAATCTTTGCTTTCTGCCCAGAAGCAGCCAGATCAATGAGGTGTTAAGCGTCGATATGCCGGTGGGCGCATTTGTGGACTGCAGTATTTCTCCTACCTGCGGCTTATATACTCCTTCTGGAGTGGTGGGAATGGAGGATAAGGTATACAGCTTTTATCTGCCGGAACGGATGGAGGCCGGTCTTTTGTGGACCTCCAAAGGCCATGTGGAATACCGGTTCCCCAATCAGCTTCCTTCAGGAAAACGGCCTGTACGGCTGTCCTTTTCCATGGAGATATGCTCGGAAGCGCCTGGGTATGCGGAGGACTGGAAGTCCGACATTACTATGTGGATAAACGGTGTGGAATGTGCCACCTGGTGCTGTCCGGGGGATTTCGGATCCAGAAGAGGGAGACTTACTCCCTCCCTATGGCCTAATGGTTCTACCCAATACGGTCTTTTGGTAAAATGGGAGATTAAGGGAGACGGAAGCTATATCAATGGAGAGCGGGCCTCCAAAGTCAGAATCAATGACATCGGGCTGTCGGAGAACGCCTTTATCAGCATGACCATCGGGAATCGTAAGGATGCAAAATATGAGGGCGGCTTTAATCTTTTTGGTAAGACCTTCGGCGATTATGCCCAGGATATTATTATGGAAATCGAATATTGATGATATATGGGGATAGATAAGACAACTGTTTGGAAAATATGCATATTTTCCGGGCGGTTGTTTTTTTGCTGCCTTACGCATGGGAGAAGAAAACGATGTGTTATAACAGGGATTCTATTTTTCTAAATGATAGAAATAAATAATAAAACAGTAATACTGTTGTAAATAGATAAAATATACAAAATATAAAATAAAATAGAGTATAATATATTGACTAACACAACGAAAAGGTGTATTGTTGATTTATTGAAACAGTAATACTGTTGTTAGCCAAGCTTTTATTGGACAAAATACGACAGACTGTTTTATGGTTTGCGAGGCAACTAAACAAGACAAGGAGGTAATTATGAGAAAGGGCAAAAAATGGATGGCTGCATTAGGCGCAGCGGCACTGGTTATGGCGGCAATGTCAGGATGCGGAAGCAGCGCATCAACGCAGACAACTGCGGGTACCCAGGGGGCACAGGGGGCCCAGGAGAGCAAGGAAACTTCCGGTGGAGAAACGTCGGCAGCAGCTGCGGAAGAAACAAAGAATGTTAATGACGACGGAACGGTTAACAATCCGGAGCAGGTGGCAGTGGATGCCAACAAGCTGGTCATGTGGTCTCTGTTCAGCGGCGGTGACGGCGGTTTTATGACCAAGATGATTGAGGAGTACAACGGCACAAACCCGACGAAACAGGTACAGTCCATCATGCTGGTATGGGCGGATTATTATACAAAGCTCCAGACAGCTGTTGCTGCCGGAAAAGGGCCGGATATCGGCATTTCCCACGCATCTTCTCTTCCTCAGCTGGTGGAAGACGGTGTGGTACAGCCGATCACTTCCTATCTAGACGAGCTGGGGATCGATTTAAGCCAGAATTATTCACAGGCCTCCATTGATGCCGTGACTTTTGACGGAGAAGTCTATGCGGTACCTTTGGACACCCATGCAGAGATCATGTATTTCAACAAAGAGATATTGGAAAAGGCCGGCGTGACCTTGAATGCGGCAGGAAGCGTTGATATTAAGAGCGCGGATGACTTTTATGCCGTTTGTGATAAGATCAAGGCTGTGATCCCGGAAGATGGCACAACCATTGCTATTACCAATAACGGAGACGATCCGTACCGTCTGTGGTGGGCAACCTATTTCCAGATGGGAGGAACCCCTATCGTCAGCGATGACGGCAAGAAAGTTACCCTTGATAAGGATAAGGCAGTAAAAGCGGCGGAATTTGTAAAGGGACTGTATGACAAGGGTTACGTTGCTGAAGGCATTGATGACCACCAGAAATTCTTCCAGACCGGAAAAGCGGGAATCTGCATCGGCGGAACCTGGGCAGTAGGTGCTTTTGAGCAGACGGATAACTTAAGCTTTGTCCCCATGGCATTCCCCAAGCTTTTTGATACCGATAACTGCTGGGCTGATTCCCATACCTTCATTCTTCCTACAAAGAATTCAAGGAATGAAGC
This sequence comes from Lacrimispora sphenoides, assembly GCF_900105215.1. Taxonomy (NCBI): domain Bacteria; kingdom Bacillati; phylum Bacillota; class Clostridia; order Lachnospirales; family Lachnospiraceae; genus Lacrimispora; species Lacrimispora sphenoides. The sequence goes on from NZ_FOIP01000002.1 coordinate 736,385, forward strand.
CGACAGCAAAGCAGCGGTAGAATTCATGGTAGCAGCATCCATGAAAGGCGGCGTGACCTGGGCAGGCTCCGGCCAGATTCCGGCATGCAAGGAGGTTCTTGCAAGTGACGCCTATAAGGCACTTCCATACAGAAGCAGCTACATGTCTGAGGTGGAGAAGGCAGTCCTTCCGGCAAAGGTATCTACCTTCAACGGAATGAAGAAAGGGATGATCGACAGCCTGGATACCATCTGGACCGGAAAGGGAGATGCTGCCTCCGGAATTGATGCCCTATATGATGAGCTTGAGTCAAACCTTCCGTAACTTTTAATGAAACAGAGGGGGGAATCGTTCTCCCCTCTTTGTAAAAAGGATTGCATGGTTAGGGAGGACAGTAATTTGAGCAGAAGCAGAAAAATAAGAGATATGGCTACAGGCCTGGGATTGTGCCTGCCTTTTTTGGTCTTATATACGGTTTTTACCATATGGCCGGTGATTCAGGGGCTGTATGTGAGCCTGCATAAGTGGTCCTTAATGGGCAAGGTAAAATTTGTAGGACTAGATAATTATACTAAATTTTTATCGGATCAGAAGTTTGTTGACGCACTGGAACATACGATTATCTTTGTCATCCTTTCCGTACCTTTTCTGGTGGTTATGGCTTTGATACTGGCGCTGTTTGCCAACAGGCCGGTGAAAATCAGGCGGGGGTTAAGGGTCGCATATTATCTTCCAAGTATTATATCCGTTTCTGTTGCGTCCTTTATTGCAAAATATATGTTTGCACCCTATATGGGTTTTGTAAACGGAGTTCTGCATCTGACCGGAATTTTAGGTCCCGGATCGGAAATCCAGTGGCTTATTGACACAAATCATGCATGGGCGGTAGTAACGATGATGACCGTATGGTGGACCGTGGGATTTTCCATGCTATTATATTTATCGGCTCTGCAGGATATTTCACCGGAGATTTACGAGGCAGCTGAAATCGATGGAGCGGCGAAATGGCAGCAGTTGTTTTCCGTTGTTCTGCCCTTATTAAAGCCAACCACTTACTTAATCGTCATGCTGCAGATCATCGCCAGCTTCAAGGTGTTCGGCCAGATCCAGTTAATCACGGCAGGAGGGCCGGCAGGAAGTACAAAACCCTTGATTCAATATATTTATGAGACAGGATTTACGAAGAACAATATGGGCTATGCTGCGGCCATGTCCTATGTGCTGTTTGCCATTCTGATCGTATGTACGCTTATTCAGAAGGCGGTTCAGAGGAAGGGGGAAAAGGAAGATGAAGCGTAAGAAAGTAAAAGCAGGGAGCATTGCGTTGACTCTTTTATCCGCAGGACTGGCCGTCATTTTTCTGGCACCTGTGATCTGGGCCTTTTTCGTATCCCTGCAGTATGAGGGAAAGCAGATCATAAGCGTGGGCAGCTGGTTTACGCCCCCTTATACATTTCGGAATTATCTGGATCTGATCATCGGTTCCGATGTTGCCAAGTGGTTGTTGAATTCTGTGATCGTTGCTGTGCTTGTTACAGTTTTAACAGTCCTGTTTTCCGCCATGGCAGCCTATGCTCTGGCAAAAATTAAGTTTATGGGGAGAAATAAGCTGTATATTTACTTTTTGTTAGGACTCATGGTACCGGGGGAAGCGACTATTGTGCCGCTGTTTATTACTGCCAATGGATTAAAGCTGATTGATACATACGCAGGATTGCTTTTTCCGTCCGTGGCGGTATCCATGAATCTGATTATCATGGTGACGTTTTTTAAGGGCCTTCCGGATTCCCTCATCGAAGCCGCAAGGATCGACGGAGCTGGAGAAATTATGATTTTTGCCCGGATCATCATGCCCTTATCAAAGGCAGTGATTTCTACCATCAGCATTTTCGCATTTATCGGAAGCTGGAATAATTATCTGTGGCCTCTTCTCTGCGCCATGGACAGCAGTAAATTTACATTGCCTGTGGGTATTCCCATTTTTGCCGGAACCTATACCGTGGATTATGTGAAACCGATGACGGCTAATATGATCGCATCCATCCCTGCCATCATCATTTATCTTATATTTGAAAAACAGATCGTGCAGGGAATCACGATGTCCGGCGTTAAGGGATGAACAGGCTGGAAAGAGGAAAGGAGAATTATTACATGCTATGCTATCAGAAAGACTATCCAAGACCACAGTTTGTCCGTAGGGACTGGATCAATTTAAACGGTGTTTGGGACTTCGATTTTGATGATGACAATACAGGAGAAGTTAAGTGCTGGTATGAGGGTTTCCATACGGAAAAAGAGATATGCGTACCCTTTACTTATGAAACAAAGAAAAGTAATATCCATGACGAAGGGGTACACCATTATGTGTGGTATGGCCGCAGATTCCAGGCGGAGAAAGAAAAATTATCGGGTAATAAGCTGTTTCTACATTTCGAGGGAAGCGACTTCCTGACGAAGGTATGGATCAATGGGCAATTGGCCGGTATGCATGAAGGCGGATATTCCCGTTTTTCCTTTGATATCACAAACCTTGTAAAGGATGGAGAGAACCTTGTAGTCGTAAAAGCCGAGGATCATATGGATCCCCAGCAGCCAAGGGGAAAGCAGCGTTGGATTTCTGAAAATTTTGGCTGCTGGTATGTGCAGACGACAGGAATCTGGAAAACTGTATGGATGGAGTATGTACCGGACATCAGCTTAAACTCGGTAAAAATGACGCCCAATTTACAGTCAGGCGGGCTAGAGCTGGAATATACCGTGGACTGTCCAAATCCCCTTGATGGGAGAAGGCTGGAGGTAGAGGCAGCTGTCAGTTTTGGTGGCAGGTTTGTGATAAAGACGCTGACCGGCATAGGGAAAAATCCCACAAAGGCTTTCATTGACCTGGAAGCAGCCGAGGCAAATAACCCATGGGGGATATGTACATGGACCCCGGCGGAGCCCCGGCTTTATGATATCTGCTTCCGTACCCTTTATGATGGAGAGGTGTGTGACGAGGTTGGGTCCTATTTTGGAATGCGTGAGATCCGGATCGATGGTCCAAACATTCTTTTAAACGGGGCACCATTATATCAGAGACTGATACTTGATCAGGGGTATTGGGAAGAAACCCATTTAACACCGCCGGATGAGGAAGCACTGATCGAAGATATTGATAAAATTCATGCCCTGGGGTACAACGGTTTGAGGAAGCATCAGAAGATAGAGGATGAAAGGTTTCTCTACTGGTGTGACGTTAAGGGGATGCTGGTCTGGAGTGAGGCGCCTGCCGCTTATGTTTATTCCGACCGCGCAGTGGAACTGTTTACGAGGGAATGGCTTGATATTGTTAAACAGAATTATAATCATCCTTCTATTATTACATGGACTCCGTTAAATGAATCCTGGGGGATTCCCCGGGTCGAGACGAACAGGAGTGAGCAGCATTTTACCGAAGGGATTTATCACCTGTCGAAAAGCATTGACAAAAACCGTCCGGTAATTGTAAATGATGGCTGGGAGCATACGGTTTCCGATATCATCACCCTGCATGACTACGAGGAGAAGGGGGAGGTGCTCAAAAAGCGTTATACAGAATATAAGGATGAGATTTTGGCGGCAGAGGTTTACCACTCCACATCTAAATCAGCTTTTGCCAATGGCTTTTCTTACAAGGGCCAGCCGGTGATGATCAGTGAGTTTGGCGGCATCGCGTTTGACAGCGACAAAGAGGGCTGGGGGTATGGGAATAAGGTTAATACAAAAGAGGAGTTTTTAAATAGGTTTGAGAGTATTACGACTGCCATTAAGGAGATCCCGTATGTATGCGGCTATTGCTACACCCAGGTTACGGATGTGCAGCAGGAAGTCAATGGATTAATGGATATCAGGAGAAACTTTAAAGTGGATCCTGAGAAGATAAAGGAAATTAATGAGAAGAGAGTGGCATTTTGGAGAGATGAACTCCGGTAGTATACGCCTCTTGTCAGAGTCTATTATTTATCATTGATATTTATAAAAAACAGTCACTCCTGTAAGGGCATTTGCCCTTTTACAAGAGTGACTGTTTTTTTATTGGAGATTTGTTTCTTTTATTTTGATGCTACGATAGACTGTACATAAGAAAGCATTTCTTCTCTGGACTGTACCGTTTGAGTATGATCGATGATTTGCTGCTGCGCCTGGGTGGGTAAGGAGAAAAAATAATCCATTGCTTTATATTCTTCCAGCGCCAAACCAAGGCCTACCGGCAATTCTGCACCGCTTGTATAATTTCCCATCTTTAAACCTCTTTGCACTAAGATCTTTCCATTATCTGTTTTTCCTGCTCTTCAATCATCTTTTTAACCATATAACCATATTGATAAGATGTCATTTTGCTATAATCATTACTTTTTATAGGGAAGCCGGTTTCTTCGGCGATTTCATACTTAAACCGGTCAAGAGCCTCCCTTGCTTCCGGAATTACATTTCTGTTTGGCATATAGAATCACCTCAATTCGTTTTATAAGTATTATGAGGCTTTTTAGAAAAAATATTCAGAAGCATAATATAACCTCCCTTCCCGGCAGACACTGCTTGAAAGGGAGGTACAGAAAAAAATTAAATAAAAAACCACCAGACAAGAATGGAAAGGCCGGCTCCGGTTATGCAGCAGATTGCATCATTCATCGTATCCACAAGTCCGGCAGGCTGAAGTGCTTTTTCAGATACATGGTTATTCGAAGTATGGAACTTTTGCCAGCGCTGCGCATTCCCATGAGTGATACAGTCGCTTATATATTCAAGCACTTCCCAAATTACATGAAGTGTTACGGAAAAAGTAAAACCAAACAACAGGATCACCAATTTCATAATGCCGGAGCCTGTACCGGCAAATGCAATTCCAAAGCCAGCAAACCCAACGCCGGACAGGAAATGGATTGCCCGGTCCCACCATTTATATTTATCATAAAAATGATATGAGCTCCCCAGGTATAGTGCCATGAATATGATGGTAAAATACACGAAGATGCTGAAGCCGTCAATTCTTATTTTAAATACTGCATTTAAAAGTTCCGGTAAGAAGGACAATGCAAATACTAAGATAACGGATTTCATTAACTTATATTCCCGTTTGAAAACATGATAAACTGCCAACGCAAATAAAGCGCACCGAAAAATAATCTCGAAGAGACTCAAAAGTTTCATATGATCACCTCACGAGTTGAGTATGCGCAGCGGCTGAAAAATTATACGTTTTGGTAATATTAAGCCCTTCTATTAAAAACGGAATTCCTGTTCAACCAGATTTTCCGCATATTCTTCCACGGCTTTCTCAATCCTTCGATACGTTTCAAGAACTTCTTTGCCTTTTTCGGTTAAACGTGTTCCTCCCCGTTCATTTCCGCCCTTTTCAGAAATAACAACAGGAAATCCCAGTTCTTCTTCCAGAGTCCGAATCATTCGAATGGCTTTTGGATAGGAAATTCCTGTTTGTTCTGTTGCTTTTTTTATGGATTTATACAGCTCAATGGCATCTAACATTTCTTTTACGCCTTTGCCAATAAAAATTTTATCTTTACCGATTCTTATTCTTGTAACTACGCGCATGATTTATCACCTCAGATTTACTATACAGAGATTTTGGATTTGTGGCAAGTGGATTATGAATGAAAGAAAAAAATGTTAGCTAGATTATTTATGACAATCGGTCTCATGGAATATTGATGGGATATTGAAAAAACTGCTGACTGTCAATGTAGACTAAATCAGCAGTTTTTTGATGCGCAGTCTTATTAGGAAAATGATAACCAACAGGGATCACTTTCCTTGTCAGTTTATGATTTCTCCCAACGTTTAAGAATTGGCAGCACAGCTGTTATTTCTTTTCTTGCTTCTTCCTCGCCTATGGATCTCCCTAAGACAGGTACAATCATCTCAGTCATTTCTTCTATCGTTAGATCAGGCTCAATAAATTTACCGTCTTTATAACAATTCGTGCAATAAATGCTTCTGCTTCCGTCAGGCTCTGTTGCAATGAAATGAGAGTGTTCTTTGTTAAAAGGTAAACCACAGCTTTGACACATTGTCACTTCCGCCATATTTATCATTCCTTTCGTAGAGTAACTTATCAATCGTCAGCTTATATTGTCAATACAAGCTGACTTTATTATAAAGGAGTGCCATGTGGATTGTCAACGGCAATGCCCGACTCCTTTTATGGGATTTGTTCCGATGGCAAGTTGTTAAGATGGTGTTAAGATTATCATTTTCCTATTCCTTTTATTGGTAATTTTCACTAAAATGGAGACAGAAAAGGAGGGGTGATATATGAATGCCGTTATTATTTTATTGATTGTTGTTTATGCAATCATAGGTGGGTTGTCCACTCTGTATCTGTTTTTTAGTATGCCTGCTGTTATTATATGGAAGTTTTACAGGAAGTTTAAATATAACATATCCTTAATGGATTGAGCGACGCATAAAATCCGAATCTTAAAGGGTGTCCCTGAACTATGGTTTTCAAAGAAGGGGGCACCCTTATGCGTATCAAACTGCCGGATCTTGCCCGATGGTTTATTTCGTGATCCGGAATACAGAGGCTGACTTATGCCGGCCCTGGCAGACAGATTATACATTGGTAAGCCTGCGAAACAGATTGTTTACATCCAACTGGCCATATCCCCATATGTTGTTTGGAAAAACATTAGCCCCTTCCCGCCGGCCCCCTCTTATAATCAGTCGGTTGACATCGTATCCGGTCATGGAAGTATAATTTCCTCTGGAAATGCCCCATTCCAGGATCATGGCAATGGCGCCGGCCGTATGTGCGGCTGCAGCCCCTGTTCCGGTAATGGATCCATACTGATTCCTGGGGAGGGCACAAGGAAGCTCGTAGCCAGGGGCGGCGATATCTGGTTTGACCTGCCCGCTTCTTGTATAGCCTCTGCTTGATTCTAAGAGTATGCTGTCATTAAACTGGTTATAGGCAGTGACCGTCAGCTGATGGAGACCATTGCCGGGAGACGTTATAGTGGTATCCGGATTCGGGTTAAGAAAAAAGGTTTCATTTGAAAGAAGATTTCCGGAAGGCAGCCAGGAGTGAAAGGATATGGGCTCATTATCAATGCTTTGAATCCGGATGCTCCAGACTCCGGGAAGGGCATCCCTAAAACGCAGCAATATGAGCTGGTCCCCGGTTTCCTCTTCAAATATAAAATTATTCACCCAGAGCACACTTGGGGTAAAAATGAAGTTAAACATTCTGCAGGATCCAATGGTGGGATAAATCAGCTGAGTGGATTCCCGGTTTGGCGTGGAAATATCAACGGCGAACCGTCCAAGAGCGTAAGGCCATATTTCCATGGAAAACATTTTATCCCTTTCTCCTACGCGTAATTCAAAGTCATTGTAAAAGGGCGGCTCTTTTGTGTTGTTAAAGTAATGCCTGCGATCATTTCCTTCATTCCCTGCTGAAACAGAAAGGCCGATGCCGGGAAGTCTTCCCAGGTAGTTTAGGTAATTACTGAGCGCGCCGCTGCCGTCATGCCCGCCGCTGCTGCTGCCAAGGGCGATGCATATAACCACAGGACGGCTTACACTTTGCGCAAAGGAAATTAAATAGCGTATTCCAAGTATTATATCGGATTCCTGAAAACACACGGTGTCATTCGGTACAAAAAAGATTTCCTTTAGATTTTGTTTTGCGTCTTTCAGCTTTACAACCACCAGTTCGGATTCCGGAACAATGCCGGAAAAGGTACCTTCGGCATTTGGTTTGCCGGCGATTACGCTGGCAATTGATGTGCCATGGCCGTTGGTGTCGACGGAAGGTACAATGGATAAGGGGTTATCTGATTTCAGGGCCAGATTGATAATTTCCTTTCTATATTCAGTACCAAATGTGAAACCCTCAGGAATAGGACCGTTCTGTATGGATTGGTCCCAGATGGAAAGGATTCTGGTGGTGTCATCATTATATAGAAAGGCCTGATGCTGGTAATCAATCCCGGTATCTATGACTCCAACGATGATTCCCTGCCCAAACAGGCCTAAAAAAGGATTTCTCTGAACCGTGCCGATTCCTGATTTTTCAATGCTGATAGTGGAAGTCGGCGCATAGAGAGTCGGAAAGTTGTGATAAGGATAAACGCCCAGGTTGCAGGGATCTGAGTTTGTCTTAAGAATATGAACTAAAGAGTTCCTGAAATTCAGCGTAGTAATGTTGTCCCCGGTATCATACATGGGGATTGAAACATTGTTGATCATAAGGTCATAGTAGTCATTGTCCAGAACTTTTTCCAAATTTCAGCCTCCAGGTCTGATTCAAAAGGAGCATTTGTTTTATATTATGCAGCAGGAGTGCTATTATGAGCAGCATAGAGGTTTGTTTTATCCTGGATCTGATAAAGATTTTGACAATGTGCTTGTCTATCCTGCCGATTGCCGGCGGCAGGATTATCCCAGTATTCCATAAATAGCAGAACCCTTGCAGATACTAAGGAAGGGGCTGAAAAAGGGGACCGGTTTGGCAGAGGAATTAGCAGAAATTATAAAATAAAATGATAAAATATCTATAATAGATTGACAAATATAGCAAAGCAGGTAATATAATATTCATTAGGTATTAAAATTATCTTTAACTAAGGAGGTATATTATTATGAAGTTATTTAGATGTACAGTATGTGGCTATGTTTATGAAGGAGAGGCTGCACCGGAAAAATGTCCAAAGTGTAAAATGGGTGCTGAGAAATTCGAAGAGCTTAGTGAAGAAGATGCGGAGAAAATATATCGTTCTGACCGTACCAATGCCATTCATATGGAAATCATCACGTTAGCAGAAAAAATCATCTCATTAAGCAAGGAAGGAATTGAGGATAATTTAGATCCTAAATGTGTATCCGCTTTCACCCAGGCAAAGGATGAAGCATGGGTAATTAAACAAAGATCAAAAACAGAACTTGCAGGACATATGAAATTGGGTAAATACTAATTGCGATAAAAGTGCCTCGGCAAGAAATATTTTAATGTTCATGAAAAAACACCGGGAATTCTTGTAATTACAAGGAAATCCGGTGTTTTTTGCTTTTTTGCGGGAACCGGGAAACGATGGGGCACTGTCGTTGCCTATGTAATACTTTTACAGTCCTGGTTTAATGTTATCTAATTTTAAACTATATATTGATAGTTCGCGGTTTTTTAGATAAAATTATACTGTAGCAAGAGTTTGAATTACTTATTAATTCTATAATGGGAGGAGCAGGTATGGTTTATTACTTAGATGAAGAGGTTCTAATAAGAACAATGATTGAATCCGACCCTAAAGTTATTTGTAAGGAAGAAATAGCACAAGGGTGGCAGGCAAATGAAGAGAAGTATTTGAAGAGGTTGGCGGATAATGCTGCTGGTAAATCCATTGCACTTGTTGCGGAATATAAAGGTAACGTTGCTGGATATATCAATGTATATATCAATGCTTTATGGGGCTCTTTTGCAAAGATGGGATATTGTGAAATTGTTGATTTTGGTGTATTAGAAAAATACCGTTGCTATGGAATAGGTTCTAAACTTATGGACGCTGCTGAAAAAATTGCTTCAGAATATTCGGATACCGTTTATCTTGGTGTAGGCTTACACAGCGGATATGGCAGCGCTCAAAGAATGTACCATAAGCGAGGTTACATACCCGATGGAAAAGGTGTATGGTATAAAGATAAAATAGCAGAACCGCATAAAACTTATTGCAACGATGATGACTTAAATCTATATTTCAGCAAAAAATTAAGATAGCCATTATGAACGTTATTCGAAGGCTGCAGAATTGAAAATTGATGGTTAGTAAAGTTTATGATACACTGTAAAGCGGATTTCTCAGTTGAGTTAGGAGAATTAAATGATAAAATCGATATCTAATAGGCGCAGCATTCGAAAGTTTAAAGAAACAGCAATACCAAAAGAAATGGTTGAAGAGATTTTAAATGCAGGAAGGCTTGCGCCGTCGTCAAAGAATAGACAACCCTGGAAATTTACTGTTGTTAGCGGTCAATCAAAAAATGAAATGCTTTTGTCAATGAAACAAGGTCTATTACGAGAGAGAGAAGGCGTATCCCTGCTTCCTAACAGCAGGCAACATTTGGCGGCGGCTGAATATACTCTGGAAATTATGAAACAAGATCCGATAACAGTATTTGTAACCAATCCTCTGGGTATTGAATTATCGGATAGCCTTAATGAGGAAGATAGAATCTATGAAATCTGCAATGCTCAATCCATAGGTGCCGCCATGGAAAACATGACACTTACAGCTACAGAATTAGGTTTGGGAAGTTTATGGATTTGCGATATTTACTTTGCCTATGAGGAATTGAGCAGGTGGTTAGGTACAGAAGGTACCCTGGTCGCAGCTATGTCATTTGGACATCTAGATGAATGCCCCAGGCCGCGGCCGCGTAAAAGCATGGAAGATATAGTCGAGTGGAGAATGTAAATATAATTTTATAAAAAGATATCGAAGATAGTCACAGGACATGTCGAAGATTTATATCTTAAAGGTGTAATGGTCTAAATGACTACGACATAATAATCCATAGTGATTTGTACATACTGTGCCTCCTTTTTGAAAACGCCTGTCGGAATTTGTACGATGGGCGTTTTCTTGATTAACTTATTATATAGAAAATGACACTTATCCACAATGTTGTGGAAATAATTGTGGATTAACTGTTAATGTCTGAAAATACGACATAAAATTGCAAGTTATTACAGGGTTTCAGTCATTATTATACAAAGATCGGAAGACGAGGTAGGTGGAAAACAATGAAAATCTAATGAAAAGGATAGCAATGTCCATACAGGTGATATATAATTGTAGTATCAATATTAGGAGATTTTGGAGGTTTCATTGATATTATTTAACTGATCTAGGGACTTGAACAAAGAGCAGCGAGGAGACTAGGGTGAATAAGAGACAACTAAAGAAAAATATAAAAAAGGATAAATTAAATTCAGGTAAGAATGGTTTACCAGTAAGTACAATTTACCAAGTAAGTGGAAAACGTGATGAAAGTGGTATTCTATATTGTTTTGAAGTAAGAATGGTTCCGATGTTTGGACTTAAAAGGTTTTACGGAGGAGCAGATGTGAAAAATAAAGGCTGTGATAGCGTATCGTTGTACTAGAAAGTCAATAACCAGGTTGAATAGTTGATCGATAAATGAGATTTATCATTCATAATTCGCTTCATCAGAAAACATTTGTCGAATTCTTATTATTGAGTTTGGTAAGACGAAAAAAATTATTGGAGGAACATAAGGTGAATAAGAATTTGATATTGGCACTATTTGGAGCAATATTCATAATCGGCATAGCAATACTAATTGGTAGTACTGAGCTGGGTGCTTATAATATGTCAGGCATTATGCAAATGAATGGTGGTAACATGGATACAAATATATATTCGATCTACTTGGAACAGTCAATAATTAAATTTAGATATTTAGGTTCAATATTATCAATACTTGGTGGTTTAGGGTTAATAAAAATTATATTACCTTAAACTGCAGAATAAGATTATTAATTACCGTAGGTCCGACCAATCGGAGCCGTTACATCAATCTAAGTTATCAAAATTACTATATAGTAGATGAGCAGGCGAATTACCGATTTCTTTTAAGAAAGTAAAAATATAGTAAAAACGATTTCGTTATGGTATTATAATATTGTTGCTTTTATTAAATTACTTTATAAGGAGGTACGAATAGATGGCTATTTTAAGTGTTGTGAATTTAATCGTCTTACTCTTAATCGTTGCTGGTATAGGAATGGGTATATATGTGTTATATCTGGTAATAAAAGCATTAAAAATATACATTAAAAAGAATTCATGATATATCAATAAGAGTATTAGCTAACCACATTTAGCTGGTACTTTTATTATTTACCAAAGGAATGGGTAAGCGCACGATTACTATTTATAAAACCAAATAAGCAATTAACCGGAGTCTACTGGCTCTTTTTTTATGCCCGTGAGGCAGGAAGGAGCATTTGTGAACAATAGATCAGATCTTTGGCTTGGTTGCTGCAGGTGTAGACATTGGGGATAATGGAGGGACCATTACCTTTCAAATAGGATGGAGCACTGCAATATTCATGATCACAGAATAAATGACGCAAAAGGCGGGCATCTTTCCACGCCCGCCTTACTAGGAACCACTCTATTATCTTTTATAATACTGATTAAGTCATTTGCGTTGCTTTATAAGTAACTTACTACAAATAATAATTAATAGCAAATGACAAAAAGCCTAGAATAGCAAATAAACTGATTTTTAGAAGTTGTTTTGTTTTGTTTTCTTCTGTATAGTATTTTTTTACCCAAATAAAAATGGAAACATAATATAAAACAAAAAAGATTACAATAGCCAATGAGCCCCATAATATCCGAAATTGAATTTCTTGACTTAAGTCATTTCTCCAATCTGCAAACCGAAAACACTGAAATATAAATATCTCAAAGATGCATGGTGGAGCAATACCAATTGGAGAAAGAATAAATGTATCTTTTTTATTCATATTAAAAACCTCATTTCTATGATTTATTGATTATCCACCAACGGACTGGTGATATTCTGTTCTTGTTACGGTACAGGCAGCGATCGAGCTGATAAAGGCATTGATAGAGAAATATAACGTACCTGCGGACCGGGTGATCCGTCATCATTATGTAACAGGAAAGATTTGCCCGAACCCTTACGTCTACAATCACACACGGCATACCTTGGACAGCTTTAAGGCGGCTCTGGAAGCTCCTGTCGAATATACGTTTGGTTGGAATAAGGACAAGAATGGCTGGTGGTACGCAGCTTCTAAGACTACGTACTATAAATCCTGCTGGCAGATCATCAACGGCCATAAATATTATTTCAACAAGGACGGATACGCAGTCACTAATTGGCAGGTTATTGATGGGAAGGATTATTACTTTGAACCAAGAGCCGGGCAGCCGTTGGAATGTGCCTTGTATGTATCCGGGATTGGCAGAGTAGACGATGATAGCGTAAGTAACTATTTTAAATTGCTGCATACAATAAATTGTACAAGGCAATTATTGTTATATATAACTCCAACAAAGTGGGCTCCGGCGATCTGAACTGGGGCCTTTTTTCTACACATTCTCAAAATTCACACCCCACTTATTTGTCCCATATAATATTGTGTAGTACGATATGAAAGGAGTGAAAGTATATGAGTAGTGATGCTTTTAAATGTAGATGTAAAAGTTTTGAAAAGTGCGAACCAAAACGCGAATGTGAATGCAAGCCAAAACGCGAATACGAAAAGAAACGTAAATGCGAATGCGAACCTAAATGTGAATGCGAATGCAAAATCAAATGGGAATGCGAACCCAAGTGCGAATGTGAATGCAAACGTGAACGCGAATGTGAATGCGAACATGAACGCGAATGTGAATGCGAACATGAACGTGACTGGTAAAAATAAGAAATAAAAAAGCCTACTGGAAAAACTTTAAAGACGGCTGCAGAAAATGCAGTCGGAAAGAAAACATGTGGCGAGTTTGAAAGATAGTTAACGATAAGAGCGGGCTTCGGTATTCCGGGCCCGCTTTTAAAAGCATTTGCAATCTGCCTGCGGAAAATTCAACTTGGATACAATTCAACCTTTACTCGATAAAACAAAAGAATTCCCCCGGCAAATGACCCGGGAAACCTCAAGCACTATTATATAGAAAGATTACTAATCCTTAAATACAATTGTATAATAAAGAATTTAAAGGTTGATTAAGAATAAGAAAAAATTTAATTCTTTCTCTAACTCTCTTGTGCTGCAGTAAGTGAAAACTTGAGCATACTAATTTTTACATGGTCTATGATCACCACATCTAGGAATGTCCCAATCAATATCAAATTTTTTTCTCAGTATTTCCCTTTTTTCATCATCTGATTTTCTTTCTATAGATTCTAATACTTCTTCTTTTAATTCTTCTAATACTTTTACAAGCCCTGATCCATGGCTTTTTTATTGCGTGGAAGTGTGGGGACTATTAGAGGGTTTAGTTTAATGCTATAAACACACCTTGTCTATTTAGCTCATACATTATAGTACAATCTTAGCTAAGGAGGGTATATAATATATGTGTTGCTTTAATAGACATTGTGGCTGTAATTTTGGATGCGGGTTTAATAGATGTTTTGGATGCGGGTTTAATAGATGTTGTAATTTCGGCTGCGGCTGTAATTTTGATAACGACTGCGATAATGATTGCGACAGAGATCGTTGCGACAGAGATCGTTGCGACAGAGATCGTTGCGACAGAGATCGTTGTAACAGAGATCGTTGCGACAAAGATCGTTGCGACAAAGATCGTTGTAACAGAGATCGTTGCGACAAAGATCGTTGCGACAAAGATCATAAGCGGCAGTCACACGTTCATGAAGTTCAAGGCAGCGTACAGATAGCAGAACGCGAAGAAGATCCCCATAATCATCGTTTTGCTACGGTTTCAGGTGAAGCAATTCCTGCTGGTAAGAACCACTTTCATGAAGTGAAATTTAGAACAGATTTTTATGAAAATCATTTTCATGAATTTCGTGGCAAAACATCGCTTGCAATTCCTGTTGGTGGGGGCAGACATGTTCATTTTCTGGAATCAGTAACAGAAGTAAGCGATGGTCACTTTCATGACTTTAGAGTGGCCACCTTGATTGAAGATCCTATCGGTGAAGAAGCTTAAAATTTATATTCAAATAAATCTAATAAAGGTGAGTTTAAGAGATAAATTGTAAACGTAAGTGTTTTAAATTAAATGGCGGGTATCCAAATTCCGGTCCCGCCTTAAAAAGTATTTTGCAATTTGCCTACATGGACATTTAAAACTTCTGGATGTAGTATTGAGTATTAATAACAAACCACATTTGTGCATCAAATTTCATAACGGTCCAAAGAGATAAGCCCTGGAGATTATATTCTTCCACCAGTTTTGCCCTTGCATCAAAGCTTCTTGCATCTTTAGTCCACACTACATGTAGATTCCCATCACTATCCGTATAGTAGAAGTAGGGTGACTGTGCTGCTTCATTAAATTGTATTGGTATACCATTATTCGCAGCAATTAGTACTGCACTGTCATATGATATTACAGTAGCTTCTGTGGCGCCGGGAACATAAGGAAGTGTCCAATCATATCCTAAAGCAGTAACTCCAAGTAAAATTTTTTCAGGGGGCATTATACTAACCATGTAATCTAACAACTCTCTTAAAATATTAACCGGAAAAATTGCATTTGGATAGCTGTAAGTCCTTGCCCAATCATAAGAAGAAAACATGATTCCATCTACAAATTTAGATAATTTTGAATAGTCGATTTTTTCAAAGCTAATGTTAGGGGTATTAATATTTGTAGCAGGCGTTATGGTAATTACTACCCTGAAACCGTCTGAATGAAATATTGCAGCGGCCCTTTCCAAAAATTCTGCATAGATATTTATGTTACCATAGGTGATGGCTTCCGTATATATGTTTATACCATAAAAACCTTTCGTTTTCAGTATTTGAAGAGCATTATCAATCAAGCGATCCTGCAGTGAAGGATTACTTAAAATTTCAAAGGCCACTTCACGGCTAATTATTCCCTCTCCCGTCATAGTGGAAACAAACATCATGGGTGCAGTACCATAAGTTTTAGCCAGCTGGATAAGTTCAGTGTCGTCAGCACTGGAGACAATTTCTCCTTCACTTGTAGCCCTATAATTATATATGGTCAGATAAGATAAAAAAGGAAGTGTTTTCTTTAAAACAGATATATCTATATAAGGAAAGATATAACCGCTAGTGGCAATAGTTCTTGTTTTATTCGTTTGATAGCTTATAACTATGGATTCGCCGACGTACAAAATTTCTCTATCGGAAAGATAGGGATTATTTCTTAATATTTCCATTGACGTAACACCATGCTGCGCAGCAATACTCTCCAAAGTATCGCCGGCCTGGACGGTGTAGAGTGTTTCCGGTTGGACAATCACAATAGTTTGGCCTATTGCTAAATTGCCAGGGTTTGTAATTCCGTTTTCCAATATTAATCTGTCTACTGGGATTTTATAATAATCTGATATTGATTTTATGGTATCACCGGGTTGGACAACGTGTATGACCATGGATTCCCTCAAATGATCTTATTAATACTATTATATGCTAATCTTACATGTTCATAACATCATGGCGTAGATAATAATGTATCTCAATAATCTTACGCAATAACTGGTTTAAGCAGTTGCGATAGAAAGTCAAAGACATAGGCGGGTATTCGGTATTCCGGGCCCGCCATATTTCATTAAACTATTATAACCCATTTGTTTTCCAATGCGTAGAAGATCAGCTTAAACCCATATAGTATACCGCCGATCACAGCCTCGCATCTAAACTGATTTGCTGACAAACCATCATAGCATTTATTATCCGTACATTTTATCTTAATGTACTCTGTAAAATCTTAAGAGAAGATAATGTAGGAGATTTATGTATCGAAAATTTTATTAACTTAGCTAATATTAAACGGCTGAAACTCCCAGAGTATATTTCTGGACTCTAATAATTTCGTGTTGCATTTCGTGTTGCATTTAATGGCAAAACACATATTTTTGTGGCATTTGCTTGCCGTTTTATACAAAACAAAAACACCGGGAAACCTCGTATTTACAAGGGATTCCGGTGTTTTTGCATTTCTTATGATACTGGAAGTAATGGGGCTCGAACCCATGACCTTTCGCGTGTGAGGCGAACGCTCATCCCAGCTGAGCTATACTTCCGTCACATGGAGATAGCGAGACTCGAACTCGTGACCTATGCGTTGCGAACGCATCGCTCTCCCAGCTGAGCTATATCCCCATGTCTAAATTATAGCACGAAGATTCTGAATTACAAGTATTTTTTATACAAATGAGACAAAAATTACCATATTTTTTACTCGGCTTCAATTTTAAAGAATGATGTTAGACTGGCAGCCTTCCATCCAGTTTTTGATGTTGTCAAAGACAATTTTTGCCCTGGCATCCATGGACTGTACTGAGGCAAATGCCACGTGTGGGGTAACGATGGTATTCTTGCTTTTAAGAAGTGGATGATCCTGATCAAGGGGAGGTTCAGTTTCAAAGACATCGATTCCAGCACCGGAAAGGTAACCGTTATTTAACGCTTCAGCCAAGGCTTCAGAATCTACTACAGGCCCTCTTGCGGCATTGATTAAGTATGCGCCCTTTTTCATTTTTGCAATGGTGTCCCGGTTTATTAAATGGCGGGATTCATCGTTTAAAGGACAATGGAGGCTTACAATGTCAGAACGGGATAATAACTCGTCAAGGGATACGAATTCAATAAATGAAGGCTCGTCTCCAGTCAGGTGCCGTTTGTATCCCAGAACCTTACAACCAAAGGCGGAACAGAGTTCTGCAGTTCTTGTACCGATAGCGCCGGCGCCTATGATCCCTACGGTTTTACCCATGATTTCACAGCCTACCAGGCCATCTTTGGTTTTCCCTTCTCTGCACCGGGTTTCCACCTGGGGAACATTGCGAAGCAGGGAGAGCATGAGGCAGATCGTAAGCTCTGCAACGGCCTCGGTGGAGTATCCGGCTGCATTGCTGACTTTGATCCCTTTTGTTTTTGCTGCTTCCAGGTCTACGTGATCAACCCCTGTAAATGCAACATCTATGAATTTTAAATTCTCACAGGCAGATATTACCTGCCCGGAAAGAGGCATGTTGGCAATCATGATGACATCTGCCAGTTTTGCCCGTTGGATCTGGACTTCAGGGTCCGTATCCTTCGGATGAGAGGTGAAGCAGTGGCCGGCTTCCGTCAGCGGTTTTGCGTATTCATTCAAAAGGCTGTCCGGAATGCCCAGGGATTCTAATAATACGATATTCATAGGTATCACTCCAATCATTGCATAAAATTACAGGGTCACAGTAAGAAGGCCCTGCATTTCCTATTATAGCACTGATTGAAGGATTAAAAAAGATGGGATTTATTTTGCTACTTCCGGCTCCATGTGGAAAACCCCTTTCGCCGTAGAGTACTGTAGGAAAAACTAATAGATTCACCTATTCATAAGAAGTGGAAAAATGAGATAGAAGATGATAAAATCTAAAAGAATGAAGAAGCGGCTGTTACCCTTAGTATTTGAAAAAAAGCTGCATTGTTAGAAGATTAAGGAGGAACTGTCATGAAAATAGTTGTGTTAGATGGGTATACGGAAAATCCGGGAGATTTAAGCTGGAGCGGCTTTGAGGCGCTAGGGGAACTGACTGTTTATGACAGGACTCCTGTAGAGACCATTATAGAACGGATCGGTGATGCAGAGGCTGTCATCGTAAACAAAACTCCCATAAGTGCTGAAGTACTGAACGCCTGTCCTGGCATTCGCTATGTGGGGGTCCTGGCAACCGGATATAATGTTGTAGACGTGAAAGCAGCGAAGGAAAAGGGAGTAACGGTTACCAACATCCCGGCTTACGGTACGGCATCAGTGGCACAGTTTGCATTTGCACTGCTCCTTGAGATCTGCCATCATGTGGCTCATCACAGCAATGCAGTGTATGAGGGGCGCTGGGAAAATAATGCGGACTGGTGCTTCTGGGATTATCCTCTCATTGAGTTGTCAGGCAAGACGGCGGGGATCATTGGTTTTGGAAAAATCGGACAGGCAACTGGTGCCATTGCCAAGGCTATGAATATGAGGGTTTTGGCCTATGGCGGTCAAGAATCAGAGTCAGGACGGGCCATTGCCGACTATGTAAAACTGGATGAACTGCTTGCTTCATCCGATGTGATTTTTCTTCACTGCCCATTGCTTCCGGAAACGGAGGGCATCATTAATAAAGATACCATTGCTAAAATGAAAGATGGAGTTATCCTTATTAATAACAGCCGCGGCCCCCTGATCGTCGAGCAAGACCTTACGGAGGCATTAAATACCGGTAAGGTCTATGCCGCAGGATTGGACGTGGTTTCTTCCGAGCCGATCAGGGGCGCCAATCCCTTACTGAATGCTAAAAACTGTCTGATCACCCCACATATCAGCTGGGCACCGAAAGAGAGCCGTGAGCGGTTGATGAACATAGCAACCGAAAATCTGCGTGCTTTTCTAGAAAAGACACCGGTGAATGTGGTGAATTCCTGATGCTCTGTTGAATCAGCGTTAGTTATTTAACAGTGGACCGATAAACTAACCGGCAGCCTGCATGGCAGGCTGCCGGTTTTTTATCCTGCTATCTCAGCCAGTCTATTTATTATGGGCAGATGCTGTGTGCACAGCTTCTCGCATTTGCCGCATTTGATACAGTCTCCGGCAGAGTCTTTTGATATCTGCCAATGGCCTTTCAGGCGATCATACATATCATTTCCCAGCAGCTTCATGTTGTAGGCATCCATGAATTTGGGGATATCGATATCTTTTGGACAATGCTTGCAGTAAGCGCAGCCGGTGCAGAGGTCGTTGCTGATCATGCCCTTATTTTCATATTCTTCATAGATTTCAGCAGCGGGGCGCTCGGCTAAGTTTTCCACGGCTTTCACGGCATCATCGACATGTTCCTTTGTGGTACAGCCTGCGAGAGTGATTGTAATCTCTTTGTGGGATGCCACAAAGTTTAAGGCTGACTGTGCCACGGTAAGGTCTGTTCCTTCTGTCAGATAGCGGAATGTATCTGGATTTCCCGGTATAAGACCGCCTCCTAAGGGATTCATGACTACGACGCCCATACCATTGTCATAGGCGGCTTTAATGCCGGTCTGGCGGAAACGGTAGTTGAGTGCATTGTATCCAATGAGCATTCCCTTAAATAGATTGGAAGCTACGGCAGTTTCGAGCTCGTTGCCCTGCATATGGGATGAAAACACGATATTGCGGATCAGTCCTTCTGATTTGGCTTTCTCAAAGAATGAATAAAGGATTTCCACCTGATTGGAAAAAGAATCCAGATTCAATACGCACCACAGATGATAAAAATCAAGATAATCCACCTTTAACCGGCTTAATGTGGTTTCCAGTCTCCTTCGGAAATCTGCTTCTGTGTAGCTGCCGCCTACGGTGCCTAAGTTGGTCTTTGAAGAAATATAGTAGCTGTCTCTGGGCAGCTGTGATAAGGCCATACCTGTGATGATCTCGCTCTTATCGTCACAGTAAAAAGGAGCAGTGTCAAAGTAGTTGATGCCTTTTTCATGGGCATACAACGCAACTTCCGCGCATTTTTCAAAATTACCTGATTTGACATCATCGGAGTCATACCGCATACAGCCCATGCCGATGGCGGAGACTTTCATATCGGTGTTTCCATACTGTTTGTAATACATATAAATACCTCCAGGTTTCGTTCAGAATGAGTGTTAAAGATAACCGAGTGATTTTAAGTGTAAGTTTAATCCTGTCTCTAGGGGTGTATCGGGCAGCCGTACACCCGCTTCCCGCAGGGCAGACAGATCATAGATCCGATGGCACAGATGGCCGCTGTACTCCGGGTGATCTTCAAGGTATCCAGTCAGGGGGATCTCCTTTATAGTCAAGTCCCTGTCAAGCAGCTGTCCAATGATCTCGTAATATCTGCGGTTTTCCACTGCTTTTGGTCCCCCGATACAGAAAATACGGTTAAAAGCGCCTTGCCTTTCTGCACAGTCGAGCATGGAGTTTGCCAGATCGTCCACAAATATTGGTTGCGTGAGATAGATTCCGCCGCCAACAAGAGATATGGGCTCCCGGTCCAGGATGAGCTGGGGCAATTCCTTCTGCCTGCTATGCTCCGGGTAACACCCTATGAGAAAACCAGGTCCGTAGATATGCCCGGGGCGGAATAATGTAACCACTAAGGAGGTGCTGAAGTTGTTGATAAAGATATGTTCCATACGGCGTTTGTTGCCTGCATAGGTGAGTGCTTCGGGTTCGCCTTCTTCCTCGACGAAATATCCGTCTTCGTTCTGCGGCGTGTCTTTTCTTAAGGGATCATACACGGAATCCGTGGAAATCACGACCAGACGTTTCGTTATCCCGGGTAATACATCTAAATCCTGTAAGGCGTGTCTTTCATTCATGCAAATGCAGTCAAAGACGATATCCCAGTTTGTATCCGCTTCTAAAATCGTTTTCCGGAAATTTTCAGTATCGTTTCGGTCGGCTTTTAAAAGATGGATCCCGTCCCCTAAGGGCCGTTGTCCTCTGGTAACCGCCCAAACTTCATATTCATCTTTTGCAAGTGCAGCCAGACGGCCGCTTAGGCCTCCGCTTCCTCCGATAATCAGTGCTTTCTTCTTCATACGGAATCTCCTCCTTATTTGAATATCTCTATATGTTTCTTCCTCTCCGGCGGGAGCAGTTTTGAAGGCGGGATTCCCTTTTTTTCTTTAAATAGTTTTGAGAAATAATAAATATCGGAAAATCCGCTTTGCAGAGCTGCATCGCCTACGTTGGCCTCACCACTCCTCAGTATGTTTTCCGCATGGTTCAGCCGCAGAGAGATCAGGTACTGTTTGAATGTCATGCCCAGCGCTTTTTTAAACAGATTTCCGTAGTACACCGGATGAATATGAAACAGACTGGCCATGGTATCGATGCTTACATCTTCTGCAAAATGAGTGCTCATATAGCGGATGCTGTTGATGATGCGGATGTCCTTACTGCTGATCCGGTTTTCATTGATAAGGAGATCCAGTATATGGTATAGAATCAGACACATGCTGGCCCGCACCTTTAATTTGTAGCCGAACTCACGCTTCAGCCATTCTTCATGGATCTCATGAAAGCATGATATGAGCTGGGGAACATTGCCTATATGGCTGATGAGGTCAATGGGCAGGGTGATATCGTTGCCTTTTTGATCTGTGAGAAAGAGGTTTGTGGAGTAACATTCCATCAGATCCTCCGGTACACTGACCGCTGCTCTGTGGGTGCCCTTGGGTATGCAGATCAGATCACCTTTCCGGACGATATATTCTGTCCCGTCTATGAAATATCTGGCTTTTCCCGCTATGACATATGTGATGTCGATGAAAGATATGTAATCCGGATCGATCTTCCAACTCGCAGTACATTTTCTGTGAATGTAGTAGTGCAGATCGGGAATCATGTTATCAAAATTCACTTCCATAAGCTGCGCCTCCCATTTTTTATTGTGACTTTTTTAGAAAAAATACAGTGGCTGTTACTGATGCAGGATTTTTTAGTATATTTAGTATATCTTGTCCGGTAAAAATGTGCAATAGAGAATACAAAGCAAAAAATATATTTAAAAATTACAAATGGTATTTTAATATTACATTCACATAATTGGAGGATATGGCTAAAATGTAAAGCATAATAAACGTTTATTTAATCAAAATGCTGACAGACCCAATGAAACTGTTTCAAGAAAGGAATTATTATGGTAGGTATCATCGGAACGGGCGTTATTGCAGAAACTCATCTTAAGGCATACCTTGCACTTTCGGACAGATGTCAAGTGGCTGCGCTTTGTGATATCTTTCCCGAGAAAGCGCAAAGTCTGAAAGAGAAGTATGGTCTGGATGCAGCGGAGGTCTATGGGGATTATAACGAGATGCTTAAAAGAACGGATATCGATCTTGTAAGTGTGTGCACCCCGCCGTTCACCCATTTGCCTGTTTCTATAGCATGTATGCGGGCAGGGAAGCATGTACTGGTGGAAAAGCCCATGGCCTTATCACTGGCGGAATGCGACGAAATGATAGAGGTCCAAAAGGAGACTGGCGCTTATCTGGGAGTCGTATGCCAGAACCGTTTCACGAAAGATAATCAGATATTAAAGACACTGATAGAGAGTAAAGTTGCAGGCAGAGTGCTCTTTGGCCAGGTGGAGTCATTCTGGTACCGCGGTCACAGTTATTATGATCTTTGGTGGAGAGGCACCTGGGAGAAGGAAGGCGGGGGCTGTATCATTAATCACGGCGTACACCAGATAGACTTACTTAACTGGATCATGGGCCCTCCTGAGACTGTAACGGCTGTTCTGACAAATGTTGCACATGATAATGCTGAGACAGAAGATCTGTCAGCTGCAATACTCACCTATAAAAGCGGAGCAGTAGTGACCTTTGCAGTAAACCTGGTGACACATGGCCAGTATCAAAGACTTGCCTTCCAGTGTGAAAAAGCGGGTATCTCATCCCCCTATCAGATCACGAGCAGCCGTTCTACTGACACAGGATTCCCCGTAGACGACCCGGATGCAGCAGCAGAGCTTGAGAAAGTACGGGAAGCAATTCCAGAGTCGGATAGAACGAAGCATGAGGCACAGATAGAGCGGGCGATCCGCTTTATAGAAAAAGGTGAGAACCATCCGGAAGACAGTGCAGATGGCCGCCTGGCTCTTGAAGTTATTACGGCGATCTATGAATCCGGATTTACGAAATCGACGGTCCGTTTGCCTCTGGACAGGGACAGTCTTTTGTATAAGAAAAACGGAATAATTGAAAACGGAAAGAATTTCCTTGCAGCGAAACAGAACGCTGGCAGCGGAAATCAGGAGGAACTGAATTGATTACAAAAACAAGGGATCTGTGCTGGCTGAATAAGAAAGTACATCAGCCGGATATATCCGGTTATCATATCAAAGATAAAAAAGACAGCATTGTATTGAAAACAATAGAAAGAGAGCTGCCACTGCTGTTTGAAGGTGCAGAACCATCGGATGAACCGGGATCCTCTTTGGTGTTATCACTTGCAGGTGATGACGGCAATGATGGATATGAGATAGGAAAGACAGAGACAGGCTACGAAATAACAGCATCTACGGAGACAGGTCTTCTTTATGGAGTATTCAGTCTGCACCGTATTCTGATCACAAAAGGTACGCTTCCCTTTAAGAACAGACCGGATCAGAGCATACGCATGATAAACCACTGGGACAATTTCGACGGTTCCATTGAGCGCGGTTATGCGGGAGAGTCAATTTATTATGATAGTAACAATTTTAGAGGAGATATGGAGATCGTCCGCTCTTATGCAAGATTGCTTGCAAGTACAGGGATCAATGCCATTTCAATCAACAATGTAAATGTACATAAAAAAGAGACCTTCTTCATAAAAGACGAAAATCTGAAAGAAATCAGAAAGATCGCTGATGTGTTTGGCGAATACGGTATCAGAACTTTTCTTGCCATCAACTTTGCAGCTCCCATCGTGGTAGGCGGGCTTGACACAGCGGATCCTCTTGTACCGGAAGTTGCTGCATGGTGGGAGAAAGTGGCTGCTGAAATATACAAAGAGATTCCCCGGTTTGGCGGTTTCATCGTGAAAGCGGATTCAGAGGGGGAGCCTGGTCCATTTACCTATAACAGGACCCACGAAGATGGTGCGAATATGCTGGCACGGGCGATAAAACCCCTAGGAGGCATCATTATCTGGAGGTGTTTTGTATACAACTGTGGGCAGGATTGGAGAGACAGAACCCTTGACCGCGCCATGGCTGCCTATGATATATTTATGGAGCACGACGGAAAGTTCGAGGACAATGTTATCCTTCAGATTAAAAATGGTCCCATAGATTTTCAGATCAGAGAGCCTAATTCTCCATTATTTGGGGCACTTAAAAAGACAAATCAAATACTGGAATTCCAGATCACCCAGGAATACACAGGGCATCAGGTTGATATTTGTTATCTGATCCCTATGTGGAAGGAAACTTTGGATTTTGACACCCGCTACGGGAAAGATGCTTATATCAGGAATGAGATCAAAAGGAACTCCCCGGATCCCAAACTGTCAGGAATAGCGGCGGTTGGAAGTGTAGGAATGGACACAAACTGGACAGGCAACAAGCTCGCTCAGGCAAATCTCTATGGATACGGCAGGCTTGTATGGGACAATTCACTCAGTTCTGAAGCCATAGCCGGAGAATGGGTAAATTTAACCTTTGATCTTCCGCGGGACGAGGCCGTAAAGATCATGGAGATCCTTACCACCTCCAGAGATGTATATGAAGACTATACCTGTCCTCTGGCAGTTGGATTTATGTGCAAACCGACGATCCACTACGGAGTGGACATAGACGGATACGAATATGACAGATGGGGGACCTATCATTATGCGGACCGCAACGGCGTAGGAAGAGAACGTTCGGTCGCAAACGGTACCGGATATACAAGGCAGTACTCCGATGACAGATTCAGAGAATATGAAGATTTATCTACCTGTCCGGATGAGCTTTTGCTGTTTTTCCATCATGTGCCGTATACCCATATCCTTCGCTCAGGAAAGACTGTTATACAGCATATATATGACACACATTTTGCGGGAGTGGAGAAAGTAGAGCAGTACGAGGAAGTTTGGGAGAGTCTGGAACCGCTTTTAGATGAAGAATGCTATAGGAATGTGAGAGAACGTCTTAAGAAACAAAAAGAAAATGCAATCAATTGGCGGGATCAGATCAATACCTATTTCTACCGTAAGTCAGGAATTCCTGATGCCCATGGCAGAATGATCTATGATTAAAAATATCAGCTGTATTATGTATTACCAGGCATCGTAAGAATTGGTGGTATAGGGTTTTACAGACCCTGCAAATAAAAAAGAAAAGGAAGGAATTAGTATTATGAAAAAATGGAAGAAAAGTTCAGCCTTACTTGCAGCAGTTTTAACGGCAACAGTCAGCTTCACCGGATGTGGAAGCAACGGAGGAAACACTGCACCGGCTACTACGGTAGCATCAGGCAACGGCGGAGAGGCTAAATCAGATGCGGCACCGGCTGGTGAACTGGCCAAGTTAAGCTTTTCCTGGTGGGGCAATGATGACCGCCATCAGGCGACTCAGGAAGCCATTGATGCATTCAACGCAGCTCATGCAGGCGCAATCGAAGTGACAGGCGAGCCTTCCGGCTTCGGTAACCTGGAAGAGACTTTTGCTACCCGTTATGCGGGCGGTACGGAAGCTGATATCATGACTGTCAA
This sequence comes from Lacrimispora sphenoides, assembly GCF_900105215.1. Taxonomy (NCBI): domain Bacteria; kingdom Bacillati; phylum Bacillota; class Clostridia; order Lachnospirales; family Lachnospiraceae; genus Lacrimispora; species Lacrimispora sphenoides. The sequence continues at coordinate 762,290 of NZ_FOIP01000002.1, forward strand.
CTATCCGTGGCTTATCAAATACAGTCCGGACGGTACCGGTTTCTATGATTTAGACAAGGTTGCGGATATCATTGACTTTTCACAGTATGATGCAGGATTTTTAGAGACAGGAAAGACCGGCGGTGTGATGCAGGCCATTCCTTACGGACAAAATACTCTGGGCGTTTATTTGAACAAATCCGCATTTGAGAGAGCCGGTATCAATGAAATTCCGTCTACATTCGAAGCGTACAAGGAAGCTGCTAAAGCTATTACGGAACAGAATCCAAACGCTTATCTGATCGTAAGCCCGACATTCCGTTTTGCAGCCGTTTATTATCTGCAGCAGAAGACCGGTAAGGGTGAATTCGATGAAAATCTGAATATGAATTATACGGTAGAGGACTACAAGGAAGCTATGACCTGGTATAAGGAACTGGCAGATCTTCATGTATTCTGTTCCAGACAGGATTACCTTGAAAATGTAGGAAATGACCCTGTATCCATTGCCCAGAATGCAAAATTTATTGACGGCGGATATTTGGGAGTACTTGAGTGGACAGGTGGAATCGCTTCCAATGCACAGACACTTGCAGATAAAGGAGACGAGCTTATTGTAGCACCCCTTCCAACGATTGACGGAGCGGTATTTAAAGGTACCATGGCAAAACCGTCACTGACATTTGCTATCTCAAAGAACTCCAAGCACCCAAAAGAAGCGGCAGAATTCCTGCAGTATATTTTAAATGATCCGGAAGGCACCAAGCTTATGGGTTCAAAGAGAGGTATGGTGGCATCAAAATCTGCAAAAGCCACACTTGAAGCTGACGGTCAGATCACGGGAGCCGTAAAGCAGGCTTATGACTTTACAGATGAAGCAGAAGTTATCAATAACTCCCCTATCTTTGAAGATGCCGTATTTACAAGTTCTTATGAAAGCAATTATGAGAAATATGAATTGGGTGCAAGTACCGTAGATGAAGCGGCTCAGGCATTCTATGATGAAGCATCCGCTCAGGTTGCAAAGCTGAAAGCAGAATATGGGAAATAATTGAAATAAAGCTGCCACATTCCTCAGTGTCAGTCTGCCGGAAAGCAGGTGAAGGATTCACTTTATATAAGCTGGATCCTTTCACCGCCTGCGGCGGCCAAAAAACGTCAAATCTGATATAGGAACTTATTAACTATATAGCTCTTAGTGGCTATATCATTATTAGCTAGGAGGAATTTTTTTGAAAAACAGCAAGATCGGGCTTTTGTATATTCTCCCCTGGATAATTGGAATGGTTTTTCTTACGTTGTATCCGTTTATTAATGCACTTTTTATCAGCTTTACGGATTACAACCTGGTCAGAGAACCCAATTTCATAGGATTTGCCAACTATGCAAAGCTATTTAAAGATAAAGACTTTTTAGGCACGCTGAGGCAGACGCTGAAATATACAGTAATTACAGTGCCTTTGCAGCTTGCATTTGCACTTTTTATTGCGTTTATCCTGAATTTTAAATTAAAGGCTATTAATTTCTACCGGACGGCATACTATGTTCCCTCCCTTCTGGGCGGAAACGTGGCGGTTGCCGTATTATGGCGATTTTTATTCCAGCAAGATGGATTTGTTAACCATTTTCTTGGTATATTCGGTGTGAGTCCTGTAAAATGGCTGTCTTCCGCATCCGGAGCTATGGCTGTTATTGTACTTTTAAAAGTCTGGCAGTTCGGTTCCGCCATGCTGATATTCCTGGCGGCTCTTAAAGATGTGCCTCAGGATCTCTACGAGGCTGCAAGTGTGGACGGAGCTACGAAGTCATATTCGTTTTTTAAGATCACGATTCCGTTGATCACACCTACAATTTTCTTCAATTTGGTCATGCAGTTGGTCAATGCTTTCCAGGAATTCAACGGACCTTACCTTATCACGAAGAAAGGCCCTTTAAATTCCACTTACCTTACCTCTATGTTCATATATGACAATGCTTTCCAGCTTTTCAATATGGGTTACGCAAGCGCCGCCAGCTGGGTACTGTTTCTCATCATCGTATCTGTTACGGTAGTGTTATTTGCTACCCAGGATCGCTGGGTATTTTATTCGGATAAGGGGGAATAACATGGCACGGACAATTTTGATCAGCGAAGTCGAAAGACGCAGAAGAAGAAAGTACATGATTAATGCTGCTTTCAGATATACCTTACTTACGGCAGTGGCCCTCGTTATGATTTATCCCATCATCTGGCTTGTGGGAGCTACATTTAAGACGAACAATGAGATATTTACGTCAATAAATTTCATACCGAGCAAAATAGACTTTACGCCTTATATCAATGGCTGGAAAACAAGAACGAAATTTACGTTTACTACGTTTTTTCTAAACACATTCAGTTTTGTGATACCTAAGATATTGTTTTGTCTGATATCAAGTACACTGGTGGCGTATGGATTTGCCAGATTCAATTTCCCGCTAAAAAAGATATGTTTCTCCATACTTATGGCGACAATGTTTTTACCGTCAGTCGTAACCAGGATACCGCTGTATATTTTATGGAAAAACCTTGGACTTTTAAATACATATGTACCTTTGGTAGCACCAACCGTATTTGCCAACGAACCGTTCTTCGTATTTATGCTGATCCAGTTTATGCGTTCCATACCGACGTATTTAGATGAGGCGGCGACGATTGACGGCTGCAACTCATTTGGAATCTTGACGATGATACTGCTCCCTGCATTGAAACCGGCACTGATAAGCTGTACGATCTTTCAGTTCGTATGGAGTTTCAACGATTTCTTAGGCCCCCTGATTTATGTGACTAGCCTTGCGAAATATCCCGTGTCACTGGCTCTTAAGATGTCAATCGATCAAAGCAGCGGTATTGTGGAATGGAATCAGATCCTGGCGATGTCGTTCCTGGCTCTGCTTCCTGCACTGATCCTGTTTTTCTGCTGCCAGAAGTATTTTGTAGAGGGAGTGACCAGTTCTGGAGTGAAAGGATGAGCGGCTTTCGTGTCACCCCGTACATTTCAGATCATGCGGTTTTGCAGAGAAATGAGTTTATTCCCGTAAGAGGTACAGCAGATGCGGGAGCGCGGGTAGTGACAATATTCTCAAAGGAAGATGGGGGTGCCGATTTTATAGAAGAGACCTTGACCGATGAAGACGGAAACTGGAAGCTTTTGTTTATGCCTATGCAGGCAGGGGGGCCATATTCTATTTCCGTTATATGCGCTGGTGAGAGAAAAGAATTTTCTGATATCTATATAGGAGATGTCTGGCTTATGTCCGGTCAGTCGAATATGCAGCTGCCTATGCAGAGGGTAAGGTATCGCTTCCCAACGGAGTATCGTGAAGACGGAGATCCGCTTATCCGGCAGTTCACTGTCCCGATCAAATGGGATTTCAAAGCTCCTGAAGATGAACTGTCAGGAGGAACATGGGAAAGTTATTCTTTGGAGTGTGCTTCTTATTTTTCAGCAGCGGGATATTTCTTCGGGGCAAAATTGCGGGAAAGATATCCGGTACCCATAGGCCTTATACTTACTGCAGTGGGCGGTACGCCTATAGAGGCATGGATGAGCAGAAAAGCGCTTGCGGTTTTTTCCGGTAAAGCAAAAGCAGCTGACAAGTGCAAATCAGATGAATATGTCAGGAATATACAAAAAGAAGATGAACTGGGGGCTTCCTCGTGGTATAAGAAATTAGATGAGGCGGATGCGGGGATTTTAGAAGACTGGCTGAATTCCGGTTTCCGGGATACATGGAAAACAGTCAGCCTTACTGATGATTTCTATGCAAATGAAGATTTTGAAAAACCAGGCTCTTTCTGGTTTAAAAAGACTGTGACAATCCCTCCTGAACTTTCAGGCAAACCGCTTCGTCTCTCCCTTGGAACCATCAAAGATGCGGACTACACTTACGTTGACGGGCAGCGCATCGGTAATACCACATATCGGTACCCGCCCAGGGAATATCACCTGGAGGGACTTACCGAAGGGGACCATGAGATCACGATACGCGCGATCGCGGTGGCCGGGCGGCTGGACTTTACCAAAGGGAAGTCTTATCAAATGATTTTTGAAACAGGAGAAACGTTGTCTATCTCTGAAGGCTGGACGTATAAGAGCGGCGCATATGCGGAAGCTCTTATACCACCGACCTTTTTTGAGAGAAAGCCCATGGGTATGTACCAGTCAATGATAGCGCCTCTTCATGATTTTCCTATCTGCGGTATGTGCTGGTATCAGGGAGAGAGCAATGCAGACGACGACCATTCCTATCCTCAGTATTTTGGGCGCATGATCGAGGATTACAGACGGAAATGGCATATGGGAAAGTTTCCTGTTATTTACGTACAGTTACCGAATTATGATCTTGAAGATGCAGGGAACTGGGTACGTTTTCGAAATATGCAGCAGAGCCTTGCAAAGCTTCCAAACAGCGCTATGGTGGTTACCATCGATTGCGGCGAGTATAATGACCTGCATCCAACAGATAAGAAGACGGTAGGAGAGAGAATGGCCATGGCGGCGTATGAGATTGCATACCATGAGCCGGGAGAGTGGCTGTCCCCTGTATTCTCCCATGCTGAAAGGAAGGGTGATGAGATCATACTTCACTTTAATCATGGGGGGAGAGGATTCAATGTATCAGACGGCAAACCGGGCGGGTTTGAAGTCTGCATATCAGGTGAATGGATCTCAGATTACATCAATGTCCGGACCCAGGGGGGGACGGTTACTTTGAATGTCCAAAAAGGAAAGACAGTTACCGGAGTACGCTATGCATGGTCAAACAATCCGGTGGCTGCGAATCTGTACGCAGCCCAGGGACTGCCGGTATCGCCGTTTGAAGCAACGATCGTCTGACTGGACGGCAGGAATGCTGAATCAATCGTTGGGGTGGGATTCCTTCGAATCCTGCTTCAATATTGCGTTTTGAGCATCATCTGTTTTTGGGTATAAAATATACAGGACCGCAGTAGATGCGGCCCTGTATATTTTATTATATCACCAGATACGTTAAAAAAGGGTGGGGTTTACTTTGCTGCTTTTTCTGAATAAGTGGTCGTTACAAGTTCCTCATAAGGTACCCGATCCTTTAATTGTCCGGATTCTTCCAGGATGTTTTCCAAAAGCTCAAAGCTGTCTTTTGCAAAAATCGTATCCTTTTTCCAGGTATCCTGTGCTTTATACCGTTCAATAATGGTTGCAATCGTCGCTACGTCGGTTTCTTTGAACTGGGGCTGGATCACCTTTGCAATTTCTTCCGAAGAATGGGAATTAACATATTCCAGGCCTTTTTGGATTGCATTGGTGAATTTCTGGATGGTTTCCGGATTCTTTTCCAGATAGCTTTTCTTTGCGCTGTAGGCAGTGTAAGGAATATATCCGGAATCAACGCCAAGAGAAGCTACAACGTGTCCGCTGCCTTCTTTTTCAAGCCCTGTGGCAAATGGTTCAAATTCCACGGTATAGTCTGCGTCATTGCTGGTAAATGCCGCAGCAGTCAGGCCAAAGTTTAGACTCTGGTCAATGGATAAGTCCGTAACAGGGTCGATGCCATTTTTTTTCAGGATATACTCAAATACCATTTGCGGCATTCCTCCGGCTCTTCCGCCAAGTACCTTTTTGCCTTTAAGATCCGTCCATTTAAAGTTAGGCTGATTATCTCTTCCTACAAGAAAGTTTCCGGCTCTCTGGGTCAGTTGGGCGAAGTTGACAGCATAGTCTTTCGAACCGTTCGCGTAAGTATAGATGCTGGCCTCGGAACCCATAAATCCGATATCGGCATCGCCTGATATCAGAGCAGTCATAACCTTGTCGGCGCCGGCTCCGTTGACTAAGGTTAAGTTAATGCCTTCATCCTCAAAATATCCCAGTTCAATGGCTGAATACTGGGGAGCGTAGAAGATAGAATGGGCAACTTCATTTAGTGTGACCGGAGTTAATTCTGATGCCTTTGCTTTTGGGCCGCAGGCAGTCAGGCTAAGTAAAGAAGCTCCGGTGAGTATGGCCGCCAGAAAAAAGTGATAGGCTTTTCTCATAAAATCCTCCTTAGGGAAATCTTAATACTACATTTTATTATGAGAATATGGGAAGGTACTTTGTCTTATGAAAATTTTTTATATTACCGTAAACGTACCGGATACCTTATAAAAAAGCGGTCTAATATGCTTTCTGGCCGAGATTCTGCAGCTTGTCAGGGAGGCGGCCAGCATGAATGCAACCAGTAGTAAAGCGATTGCCTTTTTCATATCGTTCTCCCTTTCTTAGTATCTCCTATTGGCATTGTATGAGGGGGGCCAGGCTGCGGTTCCAGACATTTATATTTTTCTGTATTTTAAGATGGAATAAGAGGAGAAACTGTGTTATACTGCTATAGTAAAATTTACAAAACAGGAGAAATTCAATGGACTATCGGATGATTGTGCTGGATTTGGATGGGACGCTGACCAATCGGAATAAGGAGATCACACCCAGGACCAAAGAGGCACTTTTTGAATTAAAACGACAGGGCGGAATTATTGTACTGGCTTCCGGACGGCCCACTTACGGGGTGATGCCCCTTGCCAAGGAATTGGAGCTTCATAAGTCAGGAGGATACATCCTGTCCTTTAACGGAGGGCGCATCATTGACTGCAGAACCGGAGAAACGGTTTTTGCAAGGGAATTGCCGGTGTCCTCAAATTCCAGGATTATCCGCATGGCAGAGGACCATGGAGTGAACATCCTAACCTATGAGGATGATTTGATCGTCACTCCCAATGCCAGGGATGAATATGTAGAAAAGGAAGCGGCTGTCAATAAGCTGGAAGTAAAAGAAATCCAGGATATGGAGGCTTATGTACAGTTTCCGGTTGTTAAATTCATGATGCTTGATGAAGGCGACTATCTTGCAATGGTAGAGCCAAAGGTAAAGGCGGCCTTAGGGCGGGATTACAGCGTTTACCGTTCAGAACCCTATTTTTTGGAGATACTCCCGAAAGGAGTGGACAAGGCGGCAAGTCTGGAACGTCTGCTTTTAAAGCTTGGCATGAGCAAGGATGAGATGATTGCCTGCGGAGACGGTTACAATGATTTGTCCATGATCCAGTATGCAGGCCTTGGCGTTGCAATGGACAATGCAGTTCTCCCGGTGAAGAAGGCAGCTGATTATGTGACCCTTTCCAATAATGATGACGGAGTGGCTCATGTTATAGAAAAATTTATGCTTTCATGATGTCCGCGAAGGGTGGACTTTACAACTTTAGTATGTTAAAATGCTACTAAGGGAAAAAACAATAAAAAGGGGATTGAACGATATTATGAATAAAAAGATTAAGACAGATGCGGTAGATCATCTGTTTGAAGCTATTCTAACCTTGAAATCATCAGAGGAATGCTATACTTTTTTTGAGGATGTATGCACAGTCAATGAATTGCTAAGCTTATCCCAAAGATATGAGGTTGCAAAGATGTTAAGAGAGGGCCGTACTTATCTGGAGATCGCGGAAAAGACGGGGGCGTCCACTGCGACCATCAGTCGTGTGAACCGCTCCTTAAATTATGGGAACGATGGATATGATATGGTGTTTAAGCGTTTGGAAGAAGAAAAGAGAGAAGATTGATAAAAACAGGGACAAGCCGGGTACCGATACTTGCCCCTGTTTTCATCTGTCATTTTTTCTTTTTTATGTTTATGGGCTCGGTTTCTCTTAAATCATCAATGATCTGCTCAATAATCTGCTTCTTTAAGTACACATCAAAGGAAAGCTCACAGATCCAGGAAAAGAGGCGGAGATATTCCAGATCATCTTTCTGGAGCCCTTTGTCTTCAAAGGTTTTACCGGCGTGCTCGTATTTTTGAAGGATATCCTCCTTGATACGGTCAATACCGCCTTCTACCTGGGAGAAAATTTCCCGGTAGATATCCTCCAAAGGAATCCCTTCCGAAGAATTAAAGTGGTTTTCCGTAATAGGCTTAAAGAGCTGCTCAATGTCATGAAAAGAGAGCAGATTTTTAAAGTAATATATAAATATTAGCAGCAGAATATGTTCTCTGGAATATTTCTTTTTATTAGGAGCCGGAAGAAGATTGTTCTTGGCATAATTATTGATCATGGTTTTGGTCAGGACTTTGTCCTCTGGATAGCGTTTGGTGTCTTTTAAATGCTCATCCATGAAGGTGGTGACCTGATCCATGTACAGATCAATATTGGGAATGGTTTCCGGCCTGATATGGTCTAAGGATTCCAGATGCTTCAGGATGTCCTGCATTCTTTCGTCGTTGGTCTTCATATGTTTTCCTCTTTCCTGCCCATGACTTGGCATAAAGGCATACTCACAGGGCGCCGACCTTCTGTACGCCCGCTGCCGCACATGAGGGATGATCCCCTTTATCATATCATATTATATAGTATTCAATACCAGATGACAAGGGGGAAAAGGATTTAAAGGACTAAAATTTTTTAAGAATACCTTAAAAAGTTTCTTGACTTTTGTGGAATGTGTGCTAATCTAGAATTATCAGAGAAATGAACGAAAGGAGACACATCATTATGAAAAAAGTATTAGCAACAGAAAAAGCGCCGGCAGCAATCGGCCCATATTCTCAGGGCGTACGCGGGGGCGATTACGTATTTATATCAGGACAGCTTCCTATTAACCCTGCTACCGGTGAATTTGCAGGTGAGGATATCGTATCCCAGACAAAGCAGTCATTGACAAACATCAAGTCCATTCTGGAAAGCGAAGGCTTATCCATGGCTAACGTGGTTAAGACAACCGTTTTATTAAAGAATATCAGTGAGTTTGGAGCAATGAACGAAGTTTATGCATCCTTCTTTGAAGGAGAATGCCCGGCAAGAGCCGCATATGAAGTGGCAGCTCTTCCTAAGAACGCTCTGGTTGAAATCGAGGCCATCGCATATTGCGGTATATAGTCTTTCCAGGAATTGATCGAAAGAAACGAATGCAGGGAGCAGGATCCTTTGAGATGCTTAAAAGTGTTTCAGAGGGCTTTGCTCTCTTTTTGTATTTCTGTAAACTTAAGGTATATGAAAAGGGCAGTTGTAGAAATAAAGGGCTTTTTGCGAAAGAAATGGGTTGCATATTGACGGACATATATTATAATAAATTAGATAGTCCGATTTGTTTTATGGCTATCGGGCTGCCGGTTTTCTGAATGTAAGCCCCCTAAGGCTTGCGTTCATCATGAAAATCAGGTCTGAAATTCATATGGAAGCTGGTACTCTAACGATGAAGATTGACGAAACGGCAGAAGAATATCTGGGCCGGATTCCTATGTGGACCAGAAAGAAAAATTCTCTGGAAGATATCCGGAAGTACCTCTGTGAGATGGGGGAACCGGATGAAGGGATGAAAATTTTTCATGTAGCAGGTACCAATGGAAAAGGGTCGGTATGTGCATTTTTACAGTCTATTTTAAAGAAAGCAGGCTGCAGGGTGGGGACCTTTACCTCCCCTCATCTGATTGAAACCAGGGAACGTTTCTGCATAAACGGAGAGATGGTATCGGAAAAGGTTTTTGAAGAAAGCTATGAGACCGTCCGAATGCTATCGGAGAATATGATGGAGAAAGGATATTGCCATCCGTCTTATTTTGAGTTTCTGTTTTATATGGCAATGGACATGTTCCATAAGACAGAAGTGGATATTGTAATTTTGGAAACCGGCCTTGGAGGAAGGTTTGACACGACCAATGTTATTAAGTCTCCCCTGGTATCGGTGATTACCTCCATCAGCCTGGATCATACAGAATATCTGGGAGATACGATTGAAAAAATTGCATGGGAAAAGGCTGGAATTATAAAAAAAGGTGTGACAGTCGTCTTTGATGGAAACGATGGACAGGCTTCCCAGGTCATCCGCAGCAGGGCAGAGGAGCTTGGTTCCCCTTTCTGTGAAGTGGACAGGCAGGGATATGAGATAACCGGATATGAAGATCAGGGCTGCAAGGCAAGATTTTATAAAACGGAAAGCGATTTTATTGAAGTTACTGTTCCGACCGTAGCTGAATATCAGGTGATGAATGCCTTCCTTGCGTTTAAGGCTCTTGAAGCGGCAGGGCTTAAGGAGGTCATGGACTTAGAGATCAGCCGGTCGCAGATGAAGGAAGGAATCGCTCACATGTACTGGCCGGGAAGAATGGAAGAAGTGCTGCCTGGAGTATATCTGGACGGAGCCCATAATCCGGGTGGTATTAAAGCCTTTTTAAAGGCTGCAGCAGGCCTTTGTGAGGCAAGGAAGAAACGGGCTGATCTTTTGTTTTCGTCAGTTTCCGATAAGGATCATGATAAAATGATAAAGGAGATTGCAGGCACGCTGCCCCTTGATCAAGTGGCAGTGGCTCACATTCATTCAGAAAGAGGACTGGAAACGGAGGTCCTGCTTAAAGAGTTTCAAAGTGCCTGCGGCTGCGGTGTGGAAGGATTTCAGACAGTGGAAGAGGCGGTTTTATACATGCTTCATAAAAGGGATGAAGAGCATCTGCTGTTTTGTGTAGGTTCACTTTACCTGATGGGGGAGATAAAAGCGGTTTTAAGGAGGAACGGATATGATTGATTTTGAAGCTGAGATTAACAGTTACAGGCCAAGCCTGGAGGTTGATGCCATTGAAGATGCCATTGTAAGGAGTGATTTGACGGATATGAATGACCTGATGATGGATCTTATAAAAGAAATCAACAAGGAATAGGCGGTTAAAATATGGATTATGAAAGAAAAACCCGGGTAATCGCAAACAGCTATTACAATATGGGGCTGGAACGGGCAAAGCTCAGGGACTTGTCAGGAGCTTCCGAATGTCTGAAAAAAAGCCTCCATTTTAACAAGTATATGACAGATGCAAGGAACCTTTTGGGTCTGATCTATTATGAGGTCGGAGAAGTGGGCGAAGCTCTTGTTCAATGGGTAATCAGCATGAACTTCCAACCAGAAGGAAACCAGGCGGATAACTACCTCGGTGAGATACAGAGAAAATCAGGTATCATGGAGACGGAGCGGCGTGCAGTGAGAAGATTCAACCAGGCCTTGATTTACGCCCAAAGCGGCAGTGAGGATCTGGCGATTCTGCAGCTCATTAAGGTTGTGGAAAGCAAGCCTAACTATGTAAAGGCCCAGCTTTTGCTGGCACTCCTTTGCATAGCCAGAGAGGATTATCAGAAGGCTGGTAAAGCCGTTTACAAGGTATTACAGATCGACCGCAATCATCCAAAGGCGCTTTACTACAAGTCCTTAGTCAAGGATACGGCCGGAACTGGAAAAAGTGAGCGGGAGCCGGAAAAAAGAAAGCTGAAGAATGTACTTTCCCACAGGCAGATGGAAGATGACGATGTGATCATCCCTCCAAGCTATCGGGAGAATACCAAGGATCAGGCGGTATGGAATATTCTTGCAGGGCTTTTACTTGGGGCTGCAGTGGTCTTTTTTCTGGTAATGCCGGCGAATACTAAATCCATAAATGAGCTCCATAATCAGGAGATACTAAAATACAGCGAGCAGTTAAGCCAGGCCAACCAAAAAGCAGACGGTCTTACGGCACAGCTGGAATCCATAGAAGCAGAAAAAAAGACTGCAGAGGCTTCTTTAGCCTCTCTCACCAGTGATTCAGACAGTGTTCTGGCCCAGTATCAGGCCGTGATCGGGATCCTTCAGGCATATAAGAAGGATGATTTTCCGGCTGCAGTGCGGATTTATGCCGGGCTTAACCCGGATCTCATCGCTTCCGCAGATGTCCAGACAATCGTAGGTGAGATAAGGAAGGATATGGCGGAAAATGGCTGTCCGATTTTAGAAGGCTTTGGGGACAAGGCGATGGAAGCAGCTGATGCCCAGACTGCACTTGCTTATTACTTAAAATGTATTGATTTAAAACCAGCCAGCTGGCAGGCCAAATTTAAGACGGCGGTCATCTATAAGGGAATGGACCAGAAGGAGCAGGCCAACGGGCTGTTCTCCGACATTATAAATAACAGCAAAGATGAAGAACTATCTGCTAAGGCAAAATCAGAGCGAGGTTTTTGACATAATTTACTTAGTGAAGGCAAGCAAAGTGCAGCCTGAGTTTAGTAAATTAGTCGTTCGATGAACGAAAGTGAATCGAACTTCCTTTGTTTTTTTAGCAAATGAAAGACACTACAGAAGAACGATTTTTTTGTGGTGTCTTTTTTTCATTTTCCCGGTACGTTTCCGGCGGCCGGGTGGTGCTCTTTTTGGTATTACGGACAGACAATAAGGAATGGAGGAGTATTGCATATGAATCAACCATACTTTACATATGAAGCAGAAGGGCAGACACTGATCGTCCATCTGCCGGAGGAGTTGGATCATCATAACTGTTCAGGGCTTAAATACGAAACCGATTTAATCCTTTCCGAGAACTATATCAGGCGCATTGTTTTTGATTTTTCAAGGACCAGGTTCATGGATTCCTCGGGAATTGGTATTTTACTGAACAGGTATAAGCAGATGGCTTTAAGCGGGGGGACCATAGCCATCTACGGTGCAGGCCCCCAGGCTCTCCGCATTCTTAAAATAGGGGGGATATTAAAATTAATGAAATTATATGACTCTAAGGAAGCAGCAGTCACAGGTTGAGGAGGAACGTATGTCAGAACAGAATAAACCAGAAATTCTGAAAATGGAATTGGAAGCCCTGTCAAAGAACGAGGAATTTGCCAGAGTGGCAGTGGCAGTTTTTATGGCAAGGTTGAACCCCACCCTGGAAGAGGTGGATGATGTAAAAACAGCCGTGTCGGAGGCAGTCACAAATGCAGTCATCCATGGATATCAGGGGAACGGAGGAATTATTTACCTGGAAGTGGAGATTGATGGCCAGGAAATTGCCGTAACCGTCAGAGATACGGGTATCGGTATCCCCGATATCAAGCTGGCTATGGAGCCTATGTACACCACGGATCCGGATGGAGAACGGTCGGGCATGGGATTTTCCTTTATGGAAGCGTTTATGGATCAGGTGGAAGTAAAGTCGGCTCCTGGAGAGGGTACTGCCGTAACCATGACAAAGAAGATTAACGGGTGAGCCTTATGGATGAGACCATGAGATTGATAGAAATGGCTCACGAAGGAGATAAAGCGGCAAGGGACCGGCTTGTGACCGACAATTTCGGGCTGGTTTGGAGCATTGTACGCAGATTTACAGGGCGTGGTTATGAACCTGAGGATTTGTTTCAAATCGGCAGCATTGGCTTAATGAAAGCCATTGATAAATTTGACTTATCCTATGAGGTGAAATTTTCCACTTATGCGGTGCCCATGATAACAGGAGAGATCAAACGCTTTTTAAGAGATGACGGAATGATCAAGGTCAGCCGCTCCATTAAGGAAATGGGGCTTAAAGTGAAAAACGTCAGGGAAGAGTTAGTGTATCGTTTTGGAAGAGAACCTACGTTGGAAGAAATTGCAGGAGAAATAGGGGCCAGCAAAGAAGAAGTGGCAGCATCCATTGAGGCGGGCGCGGAAGTGGAATCCTTATACCGGTCTGTTAACAAAAATGACGAAAACAGCATTTTACTCATTGATAAAATTGAAGAGGAAAGTTCCGCCCAGGAAGAACTATTAAACCGCATGGTGCTTCGGGAACTTTTAACGGCGCTTTCCGATAAGGACAGAGAAATTATTATCAGGCGTTATTATTATAATGAGACTCAAAGTCAAATTGCCGCAAAGCTTGGAATATCTCAGGTTCAGGTTTCCAGACTGGAAAAAAAGATTTTAAAACAGATGCGGGAAAAATTGTAGAATAAAATATTTTATACGGCTCATACTAGCTTTGAAAACCAGAGAAAAGGATGTGAGCACGTATGGAATCCATAAAACATAAGCTTGTCATGGCGCTTCTTGTGTTATGCCTGATTGCAGTAGCCGCTGCTATCTGGTATATGATTGCGGTTATGCCGGATGGAACAGAAAAAGAAGGGACGCTTGTAGAAGCCATTCCGGGATGGGAGATGATGGTTTCATGAGCAAGACCGTTTATTTGAATATCAGCCAGATTACAGAGGTGCGGCATAAGAATATCCAGTTAAAGGATGTGGCAGATGTTTATTGCGACGATACGGCCATCATGAATAAGTGTAAAGCCCTTAGGATCAAGACCATCCATTTGGACCGTAACAAGCGGTATATAGAAAAAACTCTGGATGTAATCCAGAAACTGATGGAAATGGATTCGACTCTTCAGATCAATAATGTGGGGGAGGTAGACTTTATTATAGACTACCATAAGCCCAAATCACCCATGTGGGTCTGGCAGTGGATCAAAACCATTTTTGTCTGCATCGTATGTTTCTGCGGTGCATCCTTTGCCATTATGACCTTTAATAATGATGCCAGTGTTACGGACGTTTTTAAGGAAATTTACCGGATCATCATGAAGCAGGAGTCAAGCGGATTCACGATTCTGGAGGTCAGTTATTCCGTTGGACTGACTATTGGAATTGTGGGATTCTTCAATCATTTCGCAAAATACAAGATCAATACCGATCCAACTCCGCTGGAGGTGGAAATGCGGCTTTACGAAGACAATATCAGTAAGACCCTGATCCAGAACGATGGAAGAAAGGAGTCGGATATTGATGTTTCTTAGAGAAGTATTTCTTGTTTTTATTGGGCTCAGCGCTGGCGGCATTATAGCAGCCGGCGTTTTTGCTTTTTTGGTAATTATTGGTGTATTTCCAAGATTGATCGGAGCGACCAACACGAAAAAGCACATATTGCTCTTTGAATCGGTCATCATTCTTGGCGGTGTGCTTGGGAATGTATGGGATATTTATAAAATTCCCATAGGGTTTGGCGGAAATCTGGCTCTTGGAATATATGGACTTTCCGTTGGAATCTTTGTGGGAATCCTTGTCATGTCCCTTGCGGAGACCTTGAAAGCCCTGCCAGTCATCGGCCGAAGAATTCATCTGGCTGTTGGTCTGCAATATTTGATCCTTTCCCTGGGGCTTGGTAAATTGATCGGTTCTCTGATCTATTTTACAGCGAATTTCGGACAGTAGCATCAGGAAAAGGATTGTATGGACGAGAAGGAGGAAAATAATGGAAATAAACAAAAAAGCTTATGAGGCTTATGTAAAACAGGTGACTCCGGTGCACAAAAAGTGGCCGGGGATTATAAAGGCTTTCCTGGTGGGGGGAATCATATGCGCCCTTGGCCAGTATACTACAACTTTATTCATGAATACAGGTCTGGAAAAGGAAGCGGCCTCTGCCTGGACCACTCTGGTTCTGATTGCAGCCACTGTCATCCTGACCGGACTTAATATTTACCCTAAGATTACAAAGTTTGGCGGAGCAGGAGCTTTGGTGCCGATCACGGGTTTTGCCAATTCCGTTGTGGCTCCGGCTGTGGAATTTAAGGCAGAGGGCCAGGTGTTCGGTATCGGTTGTAAAATCTTTACCATTGCCGGTCCTGTCATATTATACGGGATATTAAGCTCCTGGATCCTTGGAATCATCGCCTATGTATTAAAGGCCTTTCAAATGCTGTAGGAATGAACCGGTCAGAGAAATGGAGAGAGAAAATGCAGATAGGAAAAGCAAGTATTAGATTTGAAGAACCTCCGATTATCGAAAGCATGGCTTCCATAGTCGGTAAAAAAGAAGGCCAGGGTCCCTTGGGAAGTTTGTTCGATGTAGTAGAGCAGGATGACATGTTTGGGTCGGACAACTGGGAAAAGGCAGAAAGTGCCCTTCAAAAACAGACAGCTGATCTGGCCATTGAAAAGGGAGATATCCGGAAAAAGGACATTCGATATTTATTTGCAGGAGACTTACTGGGCCAGCTGATCGCCACTTCCTTTGGAACGGTAGATTTGGAAATTCCCTTATTCGGTTTGTTCGGAGCCTGTTCCACCATGGGAGAAGCTCTCAATCTGGGGGCTATGACCGTAGCAGGGGGCTATGCGGATAAAGTCATGGCCATGGCTTCCAGTCATTTTGCAACGGCTGAAAAGCAATTCCGTTTCCCGCTGGGATATGGAAACCAGAGGCCGTTTTCCTCCTCTTGGACTGTCACCGGCTGCGGTGCGGTGGTACTCACCAAGTACAGAAAAGAAGGAATCGCAGCCATCACCGGAATCACTACCGGACGCATGGTGGATATGGGCATCAAAGACTCCATGAATATGGGGGCTGCCATGGCTCCTGCCGCCTTCCATACCATTCAGCAGAATTTTGATGATTTTCAGGTGGATGAATCCTATTATGACAAAATCATTACAGGAGATTTAGGCCAGGTCGGCCGGACGATCCTGCTTGATTTTATGAAGAATAAAGGACATGACTTAGAAAAGATCCACACGGATTGTGGGATCGAGATATTTAACAGCGAAGACCAGGATACTCATGCAGGAGGAAGCGGCTGTGGATGTGCGGCTTCCACCCTTTGCTCCTATATCCTTCCTAAAGTTCAAAGCGGTACGTGGAAACGAGTCCTGTTCGTGCCCACCGGCGCCCTCCTTTCTACAGTGAGCTTTAACGAAGGTGAGACGATCCCTGGGATTGCCCATGCAGTTGTGATCGAAAATATGGGAAACCTATAGCCATGCAGAAATATTTGTACTGTTTGTGTGTGGGAGCTTGCTCACTAAGCACAAACAGTACAAATATTTCTATAGGGCGCAGCCCGCATTCATAATTTGGCGATGCATTTTCGCCAAATTATGAATGGCATGGTCAAACACATTAACAGTTAAAAGAAAGGAGACATCCATGGAATACTTGAAAGCATTTTTAGTAGGAGGAGCGATCTGCGCCCTGGTGCAGATATTAATGGATAATACAAAACTGATGCCCGGACGAATCATGGTACTTCTGGTAGTAACCGGAAGCATCCTTGGCGCGATTGGTATCTACCAGCCCTTCGCTGACTGGGCCGGAGCCGGGGCAACGGTTCCTCTTCTTGGCTTTGGAAACACCTTATGGAAAGGTGTTTCAAAGAGCATGGGAGAGGATGGATTCTTAGGAATCTTTAAAGGGGGATTTACTGCAAGCGCTGTAGGAATCTCCGGAGCTCTGATCTTCGGTTATCTGGGATCCATTTTATTTAAGCCTAAAATGAAGAGCTGATACGATCAGGAAGGAACATAGTTCCGTTACAAAAAGGGTGCCTTAAAAACCAATTTGGTTTTTAAGGCACCCTTATGTTTTTCTTAATAGCCTCCCCAGGGAGGAATCTGCGTTGTGCCGCCAGGATTCTGAGGTGTATGCCCAGGTCCATACTGCTGCGGAAGACCGCTTGGTGAATCCAGATTATCTCCCGGAGGAAGGATAATGGAGTTTGCAGAATGAATGGTGCAATAACCTGGCATTGCGAATTTGGAGTCATCCGTTGCTCCTTCTTCTCCCGCAGGAATTGCCATGAATATGGCGGTGGTCCGTTCCGGACAGTAAGGAGTTGGCAAACGGTGGGATACGGAGCAGACCGTTGCACGTACATGATTGTTGCATACGTCGGTGGGAACCGTACCTTTAGCAAAATATTCTGTGTATACCGCATTGCCTCTGGGGTCGTTGTTACAGACGCCTGAGACTGCCAGTTTGCCGGATTTACGGCAGATCTGAGCGGTTTCTACGCTGTCAGGCACCTGAAAGCCAGGATCAGACATTCCTTCATGGACTCTGGTCATGATCTTCCGCCATATGGGTTTGTGGAAGGAGGTGCCTCCGTTTTGTTTCGTCAGTTTCTGGTTGTCGTCGCAGCCGGCCCAGATACCAGCGGTATAATAAGGGGTGTAGCCTACGAACCAGATATCATTGTTTGCAGAGGTGGTACCGCTTTTTCCTGCTCCTGACATGCCGGGAATGCGAGCAGAAGCGCTGGTGGAACCTGGTCCCGAGCTTGAGAACTTTCTGCTGCTTTCCATGGAACCTGCCATGGCATCAGTTAAAAGGAATGCGGTGGAATCCTTTAATACCCGGTGGGTTTCCGGCGTATTGTCAATTAACACCTTTCCGTCATGATCCAGTATTCTGGTAAAAAATATGGGCTTTTTGTAAACGCCGCCGTTGGCGATGGTAGCAAAGGCGCCGGTCAGTTCTAAGTTGGAAACACCGGTGGTGATTCCTCCAAGGGCCAGAGCCGGGTTATAATCGGTATCGGTTAAGGAGTTAATTCCAAAATTCTTGGCATATTCCACACCAAGCTGAGGCGTTACGGTTTCCATCAGGCAGCGGACTGCCACGATGTTCATGGAATAGATAATTCCATCACGTATGCTGGAGTAGCCTTGATAACCGGAGCTGTACCAGTTGGAGAAGGTCTTATTGCCCACCGTATAGATGGAATCATAATAAACAGATCCAAGGGTGGCTCCGCAGGTATCAATGGCAGGTGCAAAGGCTGTCAGAATCTTAAAGGTTGAACCTGGCTGACGGTATGTGCCGCTGGCCCGGTTTAAAGTTAAGCTGGCTGTTTTTTGCCCCCGTCCGCCGCTTATGGCTTTTACCTCTCCGCTTTTCTGGTCCATGAGAACAAAGGAAGCCTGAGGCTGCAGTGTCTTGTGTAGGCTTTCTCCTAAAATGGTATCCCCATCTTTTAAAAGATAAGCCTTGTATCCGTCTATATCGGCCTGGACTGCCTCTTCGGTATTGTATAAGCCGTCAAACCCCGTATCTCCGTTTTCCTTGTGATAACGTTTGATATTTTCTTCGGAGTAATGGGTGGTCGTTCCATCCTTATGGGTAACAGACAGCCTGTATTCAACGGAATATCTGGCAGCAGAGTAGTTTTCAGGATTGTTGATTTCTTCGTCTACAATGGCCTGAATCGCAGGATCCTGAGTGGTATAAATCGACAAGCCGCCGCTGTAAAGCATGTTGTGGGCCTGGGTGTCCGTATAACCTAACTGGTCCTTCATGGCTTTTTTGACCTGCTCCACCAGTTCATCTGTAAAATAGCTGTATGGGGTAGAGGTTTCCTTGGTGGCGGTATCTACGTTCTGGATCCTGGAATAAACATCATCGGACAGGGCTTCATCTTCTTCCTGCTTTGTGATATATCCCTGGTCATGCATATACTGAAGAATAACCTTTTGCTTGTCCGAATTGGCTTTTTGCCCTGTAATCGGGTTAAATTTTGAAGGGTTCTGGGTGATCCCTGCAAGGACTGCGCATTCTGATAAGGTTAAGTCCGATATATTCTTATTGAAGTATCTTCTGGCAGCCACCTTAACTCCCAGGGAATTGCTTCCCAGGTTAATGGTATTCATATAGTTGGTTATGATCTGTTCCTTGGACATGGCCTCATCCAGCTTAACGGCTAAAAACCACTCCTGCAGCTTTCGCTCCAGCCGTTCCCCGAAGCTTTTTTCCATTCCGCCTCCGAATACGCTGTTTTTAATTAACTGCTGGGTAATGGTGCTTCCCCCGCCTGCCGTGGAATCTCCTGTCAGTACACCCCTTACGGCACGGAGTATGGAACGCAAATCGATTCCATTGTGCTCCCAAAACCGGGAATCTTCATAGGAAACAAAAGCATTGACGAGATTCTTCGGAAGTTCCTCATAACTGGCTTCCTCCCGGTTAGAACCTGCAGTTACCAAGGTTTCAGTGACGTTGCCGGCGCTGTCATAGACTGTTGTTGCATATTCATTTGGAACAATGGTTGCGATATCTACGTCAGGAGCATTGTCTATGATTCCTTTTACCATGCCGAAACAGATGCTGGCAACAACAATGCTGCCAAATAAGCATAGCACAAATAGACTCTTTAAAAAGGCAAGAAAGACCTTAGTGGTATATTTCCTTGCTTTTGAATTGGCAGATCTGATCTTTTTTTCTGTTGATTGTTTGCCATAATTCATAGGAAATCTCCTTTCCACTTTACTGCCCATGCTTTTGGGGCATAAAGGTATACCCGCAGGGTATTTCCACTTTACACGCTTTTGGGTGTAAAGGTATGCCTGCAAGGCATTACCGGTATATTATACCAAAAATTGTCGTGCAATTCAACACCTACCATTTTTGGAGATAATCCGGCAAAATATACATGGAAGCTTGCCTGGGCTTATACTTTTGGGTATAATGGGGGTGATCGGTTAAAAAGAAGAAATGAGGAAGTTTATGAGAAAGTCTTACAGGATTTTATATCAGGGCGGCACAGGAGAAATTACAGAGAAAAAATCCCGGTTCATTGCTAATTTAAAACCTGTGGAATCAGAGGAAGAAGCGCTGGCATTTATAGAGGAAACAAGAAAAAGGTATTGGGATGCAAGACATAACTGCTACGCCTGGATTATCGGGAGGGGTGGGGAGGAAAAGCGCCTGAGTGATGACGGGGAGCCCAGCCAGACTGCGGGAAAACCCATGATGGATGTTCTGGAAGGTGATAAGCTTGTAAACCTCTGTGCAGTGGTGACCCGGTACTTTGGAGGGACTCTTCTTGGAACAGGAGGCCTGGTAAGAGCTTATTCAAAGGCAGTGCAGGAAGGGCTAAAGAATTGTACGGCTTTAACCGCAGAACCGGCGGTGAAGCTTTCTATTACTACGGATTATAACGGAATTGGAAAGATCCAGTATCTTCTGGGACAGCGGGAAATCACGACTCTTGGAACTGAATACACAGACCGGGTGGAGCTTACTGCCCTGGTTCCTGATGAGGCCATAGATAAGCTTCGGGCCGATATTACAGAGGTGACAGGCGGGAGAGCAGGACTCCTTCTGACAGGAGAGGTCTACTACGGTATTTTTAATAAAGAGGTGATTCTGTTTCCAGGATAAAAAAGGAAGGTTTTAATAAACTGTCGAAAAAAGAAGAAAAATCTTGCAATATGAAATATAGGATGATATACTGAATAATCGTGATAAGGTAAATGAAACTAAGGGCAGAGTTGGTCCTTAGTTTTTTATGATATGGGAACAGGATTGCCTGTATTATAAAAATGTACTTTGGCCGGTATATCCTCCGGGAGGCCGGGGTACATTCTTTGTTTAAAGAAGAGAAAGAAGAGTACATTTATGAAGATGAAAAGAGAAGACGTAAGAAATGTGGCGATTATTGCCCACGTCGATCATGGTAAAACAACACTGGTAGACGCCCTGCTTAAGCAAAGCGGCATTTTCCGCGAGAATCAGGAAGTCGTGGAGCGTGTAATGGATTCCAATGATATCGAGAGAGAGCGGGGAATCACCATTTTATCCAAGAATACGGCTGTTCATTACAACGGAACCAAGATCAACATCATTGATACCCCTGGCCATGCGGATTTCGGCGGCGAGGTGGAGCGTGTTTTAAAGATGGTAGACGGTGTAATCCTGGTTGTAGATGCATATGAAGGAGTTATGCCTCAGACAAAATTCGTGCTTCGGAAGGCATTGGAGCTGGGACTTTCAGTGGTAACCTGCATCAATAAGATTGACCGTCCGGAGGCAAGACCCATGGAGGTAGAGGAAGAAGTATTGGAGCTTCTCATGGACCTTGACGCCAGCGAAGAACAGCTGGACTGTCCGTTTGTCTATGCTTCCGCAAAGACCGGATTTGCTAAAAAAGACCTTGATGATCAGGGAACCGACATGGCACCCTTGTTTATGACTATCATTGATCATATACCGGCTCCGGAAGGTGATCCGGATGCAAATACCCAGCTGCTTATTAGTACTATTGACTACAATGAATACGTTGGACGCATCGGCGTGGGCAAGGTGGATAACGGCAGGATCAGAGTGAACCAGGAGTGCGTGATCGTAAACCATCATGATCAGGATAAATTCCGTAAGGTTAAAGTTGGAAAGCTGTATGAATACGAAGGCCTTAATAAGGTGGAGGTTCAGGAAGCTACCATCGGTGCCATTGTTGCCATTTCCGGAATTGCGGATATCCACATCGGTGATACCCTTTGCTCTCCGGAAAAACCGGAGGCGATTCCGTTCCAGAAGATCTCAGAGCCAACGATCGCCATGAATTTCATGGTAAATGACAGCCCTCTTGCCGGTCAGGAAGGAAAATACATCACCTCCCGTCATATCAGAGAGCGCTTATTCAGGGAATTGAATACGGATGTCAGCCTTCGGGTGGAAGAGACCGATTCTCCGGACTGCTTTAAGGTATCCGGCCGCGGGGAGCTTCATCTGTCTGTTTTGATCGAGAATATGAGAAGAGAAGGCTTTGAATTCGCTGTCAGCAAGGCTGAAGTTTTGTACCATTATGATGAGAGAAACCACAAGTTAGAGCCCATGGAGATCGCTTATGTTGACGTTCCCGAGGAATTTACCGGGGCAGTCATTCAGAAGCTTACAAGCCGTAAGGGAGAACTTCAGGGCATGAGCCCTGCCAATGGTGGCTACACAAGACTGGAATTTGCAATTCCTTCCAGAGGTCTGATCGGTTACCGGGGAGAATTCATGACGGATACAAAAGGAAACGGAATCATGAATACGTCATTTGACGGCTATGCGACTTATAAGGGAGAGTTATCCTACCGTAAGACAGGATCCCTGATCGCTTATGAGTCAGGAGAATCCATTACCTACGGCCTGTTTAGCGCCCAGGAAAGGGGAAGCCTGTTTATCGGGCCTGGAGTAAAGGTTTATTCCGGCATGGTTATCGGACAGAATCCAAAGGCAGAAGACATCGAAATCAACGTTTGTAAGACGAAAAAACTGACCAACACCCGTTCTTCCAGTGCAGATGAGTCTCTTAAACTGACTACTCCAAGGGAGATGAGCCTGGAACAGTGTCTTGACTTTATTGATATCGATGAACTTCTGGAAATCACTCCTTCAAGCCTTCGGATCAGAAAGAAAATTTTAGACCCTACCATAAGAAAAAGGTCTTCTATTAATAAAAAGTAATTGGCGTAAAATGTAATATAAAGGAGGATACTGCCTTCGTTAGCCGAAAATTCGGCAAAGAAGCAGTATCTTCTTTTATTTTCCGGCGCTTTCTGCCCTGATATGTCGATATTTTTGGATTGTTTTCTATCATTTTAAAGCATTCTCCCACATAAATTTAATATTAGCTGTGAAGCATATTAGCAAATAAGTGAAAGAAGAGGGGAAATACAATGTCAGAAAAAATGATTGAAAACAACAAAGTGAGCGTCATCGGAGAGATCGTCTCCGGCTTCACCTTCAGCCATGAAGTATTTGGAGAAGGATTCTATATGGTGGATGTTGCGGTAAATCGTCTTAGTGAACAGGCAGATATCATACCGCTCATGATTTCAGAACGTCTTATTGACGTGGAAGGGGATTACTCAAACTTAACGGTGGAAGCCATTGGCCAGTTCCGTTCCTATAACCGTCATGAAGGAACCAAAAACCGGCTGGTTCTTTCTGTCTTTGTGAGAGAAGTTCATTTTATAGAAGAGTTTACGGATTATACAAAGACCAATCAAATTTTTCTGGATGGATACATATGTAAAGCCCCCATTTACAGAAAAACACCTTTGGGAAGGGAAATTGCGGACCTGCTCCTCGCTGTTAACCGCCCATACGGGAAATCAGATTACATACCCTGCATCGCTTGGGGAAGAAATGCCAGATATGCTTCCGGATTCACAGTAGGAACAAGAGTAAAAGTATGGGGTAGAGTCCAGAGCAGGGAATACACCAAAAAGTTAACTGAAACAGAGTGTGAAAAAAGAGTGGCTTATGAAGTATCAGTCAGCAAACTGGAATGTGCGGAATAAACGCTGTTATTTATAAATATGTGGAACGCCTTACAGGCATGCCGTTTCGCCCGATAACGCAGGGCGGATTTTCCCGGAATGCTTGGGAAATATTAAGGAAATGGTAAGAAAACTTGCAAAAGTATTAAAATCATGATACTATAATCAGGTTCTAACATAATATGTAAATAATTGCTTTTTAGCTATTATGAGGTGCTTAAGGATGAATAAAGGTGCGATACAGGTTATATGCGGGGAAGGTAAAGGAAAGACTGCAGCCGCTATGGGTATGGGAATCGGAGCTCTGACAAAAAACAAAACTGTGATCATGATACAGTTTTTAAAGGGCTGCCCTGGCCGGGATTCTTTTGATATTATGAAACGCCTGGAACCTGAGATGAAAATATTCCGGTTTGAAAAGTCTGATTGCTTTTTTGAAAGCCTTTCTAAAGAACAGCAGGAAGAGGAGCGGATGAATATCCGCAACGGTCTGAATTTCGCCAGAAAGGTCGTATCAACAGGAGAATGCGATATGCTGATCCTGGATGAAATCCTCGGACTTCTGGACCAGAAAATCATAGAAGCAGAGGAACTTGCAAAGCTGCTTCAGTCCAAAGTTGATGAGATGGAAGTCATATTAACCGGTAAGGTTTTTCAAAAGGAAATGGAACCGTATGTAGACAGTATTCTGGAAATCAACCATGTTAAAGTTGACAACACAATATAATAATGATAGTATGGTAACATACATATTAGAGTAGAGGTTGCGTTGCTTATAAGTACCCTGTCCGATGTATCAGGTACAGATGAGGGCAGGGGGAAGGAAGAAACGCCGAAGAACGGTATGGCCTGAGCATGCCTGTTCTGGGCATATGGTTAAGAGCCATATGACTGTCATCTTTTTGGATGGGGAGCTACTTAAAGAAGGATGAGATTACCAGATTCTAAACTTTAAGAGCTGACCCTGTTGTCAGCTCTATTTTTAATTCATAAGAGTTTAAGTCCGGTGAAAGAAAAACGCTCCGTTACGGATGCGTACGACCCGCATGGGCCGGATGAAAGTTTACTGAGTATGATGAAAAAGAATCAGGAGGAAGATATCATGGCAATTTATGAAGGCGCAGGTGTAGCTCTTGTCACACCATTTAAGGAAAACAGAGATGTAAACTATGAGAAGCTGGAGGAACTGGTAGAAGAACAGATTGCTCTGGGAACGGACTCTATCATTGCATGTGGCACAACAGGCGAGGCGTCCACCATGACTCATGAGGAACATTTGGACGTGATCAAATTCGTATGCCAGGTAACGAAAAAGCGGATCCCAGTCATTGCAGGAACCGGTTCTAATTGCACGGAAACGGCTGTTTACCTGTCTGAAGAGGCGGAAAAACACGGTGCTGACGGGCTTCTTCTCGTATCTCCTTACTACAATAAGGCAACTCAGAATGGACTGAAGGCTCACTTTAAAGCAGTCGCTGATATGGTGAAAATCCCCATTCTTCTTTACAATATCCCTGGAAGAACCGGGGTAACCATTGCGGCTGAGACCATAGCGGATTTATGCTTACATGTCACTAACATTGTAGGGGTAAAGGAAGCCAGCGGTAACTTTTCAGCCATAGCGGATATCATGAACCTTACGGACGGTCGGGTGGATTTATATTCCGGCAATGACGATCAGATCGTCCCCATGCTGTCCCTGGGAGGAAAAGGCGTTATTTCCGTCCTTTCCAACATTGCGCCTTCCCAGACCCATGAAATCTGTGAGTCTTATTTTAAGGGAGATGTAAAACGAAGCGCTGCACTTCAGCTTGCTGCTATTCCTCTTATCAATGCCTTGTTCTGTGAGGTTAATCCTATTCCGGTTAAGGCTGCCCTAAATCTTATGGGAAAGGCTGCAGGTCCTATGCGTCTGCCTCTTACTGAGATGGAACCTAAGAATCAGGAACGCTTAAGAGAAGCCTTGAAAGCGTATGGAATTTTATAATCGGTAAACGATATACCTATAGAAGAAAAGAGGATTACATGATTAAGATGATAATGCACGGCTGTAACGGGGCCATGGGTCAGGTGGTATCCCAGATTGCGGCAGAGGAAACGAATATAACCATTGTTGCGGGAATTGATCCCCATGATACCATGCAGAACCGGTATCCGGTATTTCCGTCGCTGGAAGCCTGCGGGGAAGAGGCGGATGTGATCGTGGATTTTACCTCCTCTAAAGCAGTAGACAGCCTTCTTGATTACAGTGTTAAGAAAAAAATACCTGTGGTAGTTTGTACCACCGGACTATCGGACGAACAGATAAAAAAGCTTGAGGAGGCTTCCAGTCATGTTGCAGTCCTTAGGTCTGCCAATATGTCTCTTGGCGTCAACCTGCTTATGAAGCTGGTAAAAGAGGCAGCCCAGGTCCTTGCGGCCTCAGGATTTGACATTGAAATACTGGAAAAACACCACAATAAAAAGCTTGATTCCCCAAGCGGAACGGCTCTTGCCCTGGCGGATTCCATTAATGAGGCCATGGATCAGGAATATCATTATGTTTATGACAGAAGCCAGGCCAGAAAGGCCAGAGACAAAAAGGAGATCGGGATCCAGTCTGTCCGTGGAGGAACGATTGTCGGGGAACATGATGTAATTTTTTCCGGAACTGATGAGATCATTACCTTCCATCACACCGCATATTCCAAGGCGATTTTTGCAAAAGGCGCTGTTTCTGCGGCAAAATTCCTGGCAGGAAAAGCTCCGGGATTATATACAATGAAAGATGTTATAAAATAATAAATTTTCCAATATCTTCCACCATAATTCGTTCATCCTTTACACATACTAATCGTAGAAAATGAAAGGAGAATGTATTATGAAAAGAATAAAACCTTTAGCAATCACCCTTATTGTCATTATGACAGTAATGTGTCTGACAGCCTGCGGCACCACCAAAAAAAATAATAATGGAACCTCAGCAGGTACCACAGGTGCAACAACCCAGACAACTGCAGCGGCAACAACCAGATCTACTACTGAAACTACTACTATGACTGAAACAACAGGCACAGGAGCAAATGAGAGCACTGGTGTGATTAACGGTGTTGTTAATGATGTAGAAAAAGGGGTTGACAAAATTACAGGGGAAAGCAATGGCCAGCCTACTTCAGGAGCCACAAAAGCACCATAATAGAACGAGATTTGCAATAAAAAAGCTTCAGGCATGGAATCTATGCTTGAAGCTTTTTTTATTATAAGATATAATATGGTTGAAACATATCTTGCAGTATTTAATCATTGGTTCTATTTTATATATCAGAAAGACCATATTCTGGCCAAATATTCAGAGACTATGCCATAATAACAAAAGCCTTCCCGGCAGAGAGGCAAAACGCCTATGAAAAGGAAAATTGATTATTTTAAATATCAGCGGTATAATAATAAAAGGAAGAAGCCGTGGAGAAGTCTTAAACAAGCGATTCCTCACAAGGAAGGCTTAAATATCCGTCTGAGAAAAGGTTTGCTGCTTCTAATCCTTTTGGAGGCGGCAGTATTTATCCTGCCGTATGAAGAAACATTTGCAAGTAATCCTCATGAAATTCTTCCTGTTTACAGAGAGGCAAAAGTTAATAAGGAATCGTTTATTGAAGCCTTTTGGGGCCGGAAAACCGGGGAGACAAAAGAACAGGGGCTTTCTGTTGACTGGAAGGAAGGCAAGGTTAAGTTCTGGCAAAAAGTAGAGCGTGTGATCCTTCAGGGACCTGATTGAGAAACAAAATCATAGAAGGGTCATAAGTATTTATAATAATAAAACCAGTTGCAATCCTATTTTTACTGTATTATAATTTCTACTGAAACACCGTAGTTTTATTTGAAAAACTTATAAATTAATTCAGTAAAGGACAGGTGGATACCGTGGAAAAAAGAGAATTGCTGTATGAGGGAAAAGCGAAAAAGGTTTATACAACGGAGGATCCGGATGTATTGGTTGTTTCATACAAAGACGATGCCACAGCATTTAATGGCCTTAAAAAAGGCACCATTGTAGGGAAAGGCGCGGTCAACAACCGGATGACCAACTTTATTTTCAAAAAGCTGGAAGCCAAAGGCGTTCTCACTCATCTGGTGGAAGAGTTGAACGACCGGGAGACTGCAGTGAAGAAAGTGGAGATCATTCCCCTTGAGGTGATCATCAGAAACTATTCCGCTGGAAGCTTTGCCAAGAAGATGGGAATGGAAGAAGGCGTGAAATTCGCCTGTCCGACTCTTGAATTCAGTTATAAAAATGATGATCTGGGCGACCCGTTCATCAACGACTACTACGCATTGGCCCTTAATCTGTCCACTCAGGAAGAGATCGACAAAATTACGGAATATGCCTTTAAAGTAAATGAAGTTCTGAAAGAATATTTTGACGGTTTAAACATTGATTTAATTGATTTTAAGATTGAGTTCGGTCGTTATCATGGACAGGTCATTCTGGCTGACGAGATTTCTCCTGACACATGCAGACTTTGGGATAAGGATACCCATGAAAAGCTGGATAAGGACCGTTTTCGCAGGGATTTAGGGGGCGTAGAGGACGCATACGAGGAAGTGTTCCGCCGTCTTGGCATCCGGTAAACAGCATAGAGAGAAATACCTGCGGGTATATCTTTATGCCCAATAAAACGGGCAGGAAAGAGGATCACCCTACGGGTATACCTGTATGCCCAGAGGGCTTGGGCAGAAAAGAGGAAAAGACATCAAATGAATAACGAATTGAATTTCAATTTTGAGGATGAGCTGCATGAGGAATGCGGCGTATTCGGAATGTACGATTTTGACGGCGGCGACGTTGCTTCCACCATTTATTATGGATTGCTTGCATTGCAGCACAGAGGCCAGGAGAGCTGCGGAATCGCGGTCAGCGATACCGGCAGTTCTAAGGCAAAGGTAAGTGCCTATAAGGGAATGGGGTTATGTAATGAGGTCTTTACACCGGAAATTTTAGAAGGCCTCCGCGGCGACATCGGCGTAGGTCATGTTCGTTATTCTACTGCAGGCAGCAGCACACGGGAGAATGCCCAGCCGCTTGTACTCAATTATCTGAAAGGAACATTGGCCATGGCTCATAACGGCAATCTGGTCAATGCACCGGAGTTAAGACGAGAGCTTGAATATAACGGAGCCATTTTCCAGACCACGATTGATTCAGAGGTGATCGCTTACCATATTGCAAGGGAGAGAGTGAAAGCTGCTACCGTTGAGGCTGCTGTAGTTAATGCCATGAAAAAGCTTAGAGGGGCTTATTCCCTTGTCATAATGAGTCCCCGTAAGATAATCGGAGCCAGGGATCCTTATGGATTTAAGCCTCTGTGTATTGGAAAACGTGATAACGCCTATATCCTGGTATCGGAAAGCTGTGCCCTTGATACCCTTGGTGCAGAGTTTGTCCGGGACGTTTGCCCCGGGGAAGTCGTGACCATTACAAAGGAGGGGATCGCTTCCGATACAAGTCTTTGCCTTACGGATAAGTCAAAAGAAGCCAGATGTATTTTTGAATATATTTATTTTGCCAGGCCGGACAGCGTGTTTGACGGTGTCAGCGTCTATCATTCCAGGATGTGCGCCGGCCGTGCGTTAGCGATGGATTCTCCGGTGGAGGCGGACCTTGTGGTCGGAGTTCCGGAATCAGGCAACGCCGCTGCACTGGGATATTCCCTTCAGTCCGGAATCCCTTATGGAACCGCTTTTGTAAAGAATTCTTATGTAGGCAGGACCTTTATAAAGCCAAAGCAGAGCAACCGGGAATCCGCGGTCAGAATTAAGCTTAATGTGTTAAAGGAAGCGGTAATGGGGAAGCGTGTCATCATGATCGACGATTCCATAGTCCGTGGTACTACCAGCGCCCTCATTGTCAATATGCTTCGGGAGTCAGGGGCAAAGGAGGTCCATATCCGGATCAGTTCCCCGCCATTTCTCCATCCCTGTTATTTCGGAACCGATATACCTAACGAGGATCAGCTGATGGCACATAACAGAACCATTGATGAAATAAGAGATCTTCTGGGAGCGGATTCTCTGTCTTACTTAAAGATTGAACGGTTGAATGAAATGGCAGAAGGACTTCCGATATGTACCGCATGCTTTAGCGGAGATTATCCCATTGAGCCGCCTAAGGAGGACATCCGTGGAGAATACACGGAGTAAAAATGGATATTAATAGAGACGGGGGCCGCCGTGATGACTGGGTTTATCCAGCCGGAGGGTCCCCGGTTTCTCTTCCCATCAATTAAAAAATATGTTACTATGAATGTAAATGAAGTCCAAGGAGGAATATAAGAACCATGACAGATAGATACCAAAGCCCGCTGTCTGAGCGCTATGCAAGTAAGGAGATGCAGTATATCTTTTCACCGGACAGGAAATTTAAGACATGGAGAAAGCTGTGGGTTGCCCTTGCGGAGGTAGAAAAGGAACTGGGACTTCCCATAACAGAAGAGCAGATAGAGGAATTAAAAGCCCATCAGGATGAGATTAATTACGATGTGGCAATACAGAGGGAAAAAGAGGTCCGTCATGATGTTATGTCTCATGTATATGCGTATGGCGTCCAGTGCCCTAAGGCAAAAGGAATCATCCATTTGGGAGCCACTTCCTGCTATGTGGGTGACAATACCGATTTAATCGTCATGACAGAAGCATTAAAGCTGGTCCGCAGGAAACTCATCAATGTGATTGAAGAATTGTCCCGGTTTGCTGATTCATATAAGGACTTACCGACCCTTGCTTTTACCCATTTCCAGCCGGCTCAGCCCACCACCGTAGGAAAAAGAGCTACGCTTTGGCTTCACGATCTGACCATGGATTTAGAAGATCTGGACTATATCCTAAGTTCCATTCG
Source organism: Lacrimispora sphenoides (assembly GCF_900105215.1). NCBI lineage: Bacteria > Bacillati > Bacillota > Clostridia > Lachnospirales > Lachnospiraceae > Lacrimispora > Lacrimispora sphenoides. The sequence goes on from NZ_FOIP01000002.1 coordinate 792,766, forward strand.
CCTCCTTGGCTCTAAGGGCACCACAGGAACACAGGCCAGCTTTCTGGAGCTGTTTGACGGCGATATGGACAAGGTGAGAAGGGCAGATTCCATGATTGCTGAGAAGCTGGGATTTGCAGGCTGCTATCCGGTTTCCGGCCAGACCTATTCCAGAAAGGTGGACAGCCGGGTGGTCAATGTTTTAGCAGGCATTGCCCAGAGTGCCCATAAATTTTCCAATGATATCCGCCTTTTGCAGCACTTAAAGGAAGTGGAAGAACCTTTTGAAAAGAGTCAGATCGGTTCTTCCGCCATGGCTTATAAGCGCAATCCTATGAGAAGCGAACGGATGGCTTCCCTGTCCAATTATGTCATGGCAGATGTGATGAATCCTATGCTGGTTTCTTCTACCCAGTGGTTTGAGAGAACACTTGATGATTCTGCCAATAAAAGATTAAGCATTCCGGAAGGGTTTTTGGCGGTTGATGGAATTCTGGATCTTTATCTGAATGTTGTGGATGGGCTTGTGGTATATCCCAAGGTAATAGAAAAGCACATGATGGCAGAGCTTCCCTTTATGGCTACGGAAAATATCATGATGGATGCGGTTAAGGCCGGCGGGGACAGGCAGGAGCTCCACGAACGGATCAGGGTACTGTCTATGGAAGCAGGCCGGAATGTAAAGGTCAATGGACTTGACAACAATTTGCTGGAGCTGATTGCAGCAGATCCCTCCTTCAACCTTTCTTTGGAAGATTTAAAGAAAAGCATGGATCCCAATAGATATGTGGGCTGCGCTCCGGCCCAGGTGACTGCTTATCTGGAAGAAGTGGTTAAGCCTCTTCTTGAAGATAATAGGGAACTTCTCGGGATGAAAGCAGAGATTCACGTATAAAGGCCTGAAGGCAGACGTCAGAGATTATGAGAGGTCTGCCTTTGTTTTTCATATCAGGAGGTAGTCATGAGCAGCAATTTAGAGTATTACAAGGTGTTTTATTATGTGGCCCAGCTTAAAAGCATCACTTTGGCGGCGGAGAAGCTGTGCATATCCCAGCCTGCTGTGAGTCAGGCTGTCAGGCAGCTGGAAAAAGCTCTGGACAGTCAGCTGTTTCTGCGGACCTCCAAAGGGGTTCGTCTGACCCGGGAGGGAGAATTTTTTTACGGATATGTAAAATCAGGTTTAGAAAACATCTGGCATGGAGAAAGTATGTTAAACAGGCTTAAAGATCTGGATACGGGCGAGGTGCGGATCGGAGCCAGTGATATGACGCTTCAGTTTTATTTACTGCCCTATCTGGAGAAGTTCCATGAGCTGTATCCTGGTATCAAGGTAAGTGTTTCCAACGGGCCTACGCCTGAAACACTCCGGTATTTATATGACGGCAAGATTGATTTCGGAGTGGTCAGCACTCCCTTTGAGGCAAAGAGCGAGGTCATGCGGACCGATGTTAAGGAAATCAGGAACGTGTTTGTGGCGGGAGATAAATTCTGTTATTTAAAGGATCAGGAGCTGGATTATGATGTTTTAAAGGAACTGCCTTGTATATTTCTTGAAAAGAATACCAGCACAAGAACATTTATGGATGAATATCTGGCAGGCCATGAGATCGTGGTAGAACCGGAGTTTGAGCTTTCCACCAGTGACATGATCGTTCAGTTTGCCATGCGGAATCTTGGAATCGGCTGTGTGATGTCAGGGTTTGCACAGATGGAGTTGGAGAAGGGGAGTCTTTTTGAGCTTAAGTTTCGGGAAGAAATGCCGAAACGCCACTTTACCATTGTCACTGATATCAAAACGCCCGTATCTCCAGCAGGTAAGCGCCTTTTACAACTGATGACAGATGACATAATTTAAACTTATGTCAAATATAAATAATATTAATTTTACTTATGCGTATTCATGAGTTATCATAGGTAAGTAACAGGCATTTTTTCACTCGAAGGAGGAGCAATCATATGGTAAGAGCAATTGTAGGAGCCAACTGGGGCGACGAAGGAAAAGGTAAGATCACGGATATGCTGGCAAAGGAATCGGATATCATTATCCGTTATCAGGGAGGCAGCAATGCCGGACACACGATCATCAACAACTACGGAAAATTCGCCCTTCACCTTCTGCCATCAGGCGTTTTCTATAATCATACCACCAGCGTCATCGGTAATGGTGTGGCATTAAATATCCCGTTCCTGGTAAAGGAAATTGAGGATCTGGTAAGTAAGGGTGTTCCAAAGCCTGACGTTCTGGTTTCAGACCGTGCCCAGATCTTAATGCCATATCACATTCTGTTTGACCAGTATGAAGAGGAACGCCTTGGCAAAAAGTCTTTTGGTTCCACAAAATCAGGGATTGCTCCATTTTATTCAGATAAATATGCAAAGATCGGATTTCAGGTCAGTGAGCTTTTTGACGAAGAATCTTTAAAGGAAAAGGTTGACCGGGTTTGTGAAACAAAGAATGTTTTAATGGAGCATCTCTATCACAAGCCGGCCATGGACCCGCAGGAGCTGTTTCAGACTCTTCTTAAATACCGTGAGATGGTGAAGCCATATGTGTGTGATGTGTCCAAATACCTTCATGAGGCAATCAAGGCGGGTAAGAATATCCTTTTGGAAGGCCAGCTGGGATCTTTAAAGGATCCTGACCATGGAATATATCCTATGGTTACGTCATCCTCAACACTTGCGGCCTACGGCGCCATTGGCGCAGGCATTCCACCCTATGAGATTAAGAACATTACCACTGTGGTAAAAGCTTATTCCAGTGCAGTAGGGGCAGGAGCGTTTGTCAGCGAACTATTCGGAGATGAGGCAGATGAACTGAGACGGCGCGGAGGAGACGGCGGCGAATATGGAGCAACTACCGGAAGGCCAAGGCGTATGGGCTGGTTTGACGCAGTTGCGTCCAGGTACGGATGCCGGATCCAGGGGTCTACAGAGGTTGCCCTCACCGTTCTTGATGTGCTGGGATATCTTGACGAGCTTCAGATATGTGTGGGCTATGAGATTGACGGAAAGGTTACCAGAGATTTCCCCACAACCGTAGAACTTAACAAAGCAAAACCGGTATACAAAAGCCTTCCCGGCTGGAAATGTGAGATTAGAGGAGTTAAAAATTACGAGGATCTTCCGGAGAACTGCAGGAATTATATTGAATTCATAGAGAAAGAAATCGAAACGCCCATAACCATGGTTTCCAATGGACCGGGAAGAGATGAAATTATTTTTCGCAAATGATCATACGGGAATAAACAGGAAAATAGAGAATAAAGAACTTGTTTTTTGAGAAAAGCTGCAGGATTTTAAAGTCCTGCGGCTTTTTATTCGTTGCGCCATGCATGGTACATCGTCAGGTGGTGAAAGTTAATGGGAATATGATGAGTTGTTGCATATAGTGAAACCACCTTTTTCACTATGCCCTTTCAAGCGGCTGTGTACTGCACCGAAAGGAACCTCCCAGACTCCTGGAAATTTCAAAATCAATATACTCCACGGTTATACCTCTTGCCTTTAGCTGCTCTGCAATATATTCGAATTGAGGATCTAATATATACGTAGACTCATTAATTGGAAGTCCATTCACCGCCAAATAGGCGATATCTTTGTAAGGGACAGAGATTTTATCCCAATCCTTTAGAGCTTCCGGTATTCCATTTATAAAGGCCTCTTCACAAATAATCATCAGTCCGTCTCTTACAAGGCTTAATGCACAATCCAAATGCAGTACATCCTGTTTTAACGGAACCTCCACCACTTCATAGCCAAAATGGGATAAAAATGTTTGAAGCCATAGATAACCGTTATGATTAGAGGCCAAGCCTGAATTACCCACGAAAACTGTTTGATCTAAGACCAGAACATCTCCGCCTTCTAAAAAAGGACCCTGCTCAGCATCAATCCCTTCTGAACTATCTGGTCTTGGTACAGAAACATAGAAGGCCCCCGTGCGGTAAGCTTCATTAGCAAGGATATCTCTGATCGGCAAAACTTCATTCCTACGATGGAAAAAGCGTAACGACCCTTCAATAATGGAGGGGCCAACTGTAAAGAAAGGATCACGTACAAAGAAATTACAGGAGCCGAATTCCCTGCCGGCTTCTTTCTCGTAATCAGTCAGCAACCGGGGACGAACGACTTCAACTCCATACTTCTCAAGAACTTCTTTTAAGTTTTCCCGTTCTTTTTCCCATTTTCTTTGACGCTCAGGGAAAACCTCTTTATAATTCCTTCCTGCTGTATCTACGCCTTCAAGCAGGCCTAGGCTTTCCTCTGAAAGAAATGCATCATCTTTAGAATTTCCTGTCCGGGCCGGAAAGATAAATTCGGATTGCGTTAAGACAACTTTTTTTAAAGGTGCAAATTCACTTTTTACTTTTATTCTGTTCGTTTCCATATGAAATCATTTCCATTCCATATAATTTTATTAATTAAGACCATTTCATATCATTCCACTCAGGAACGAATATCATTGACAACTTCCCTGCAACAGGACATTATAAGGCTTATTTTACAGTTCTTTATTTTTTCCGGCTGTATCCGTTTCATCTTTATCATGTCTGATCACCCGGGCAACAAGCTGAGCGGCATAAAGAAAGACGGGGACGACGACAGAGGAAAAAATAGCGGCCATCAGCCAGTTTTTTGCTTCCGGATTATGGGAAAAGGCGGATATTATGGCGATAAGGTACATGGAGAGAATGAGTACTACTCCGGCCATAGCCAGAAAACGTTTCCATTTCACAAGTATTACCTCCCTTTTTAAAATTGATATTTTATAATTATAGCCTATAAATGGAAAAATAGGAAGGAGGGCTTTTCCTTGTTAATAAAAACTTTAAATTTGAAACCTGTACTTTTCTGCGGAAATATAGTAATATTTTATTATAAAAAATGGAAGGCCTGGAAGGAGTGCAAAACTCTTGAGGAAACGATGGATAGCGGCAGCAAGTATCATTCTCATCATGGGAAGCATGATGACTTCCATGGCAGCGGAAGAGAAGATACAGGAAGAGGGCGAAAGCCAGCAGGCGTCAGTATCGGACCGGCAGTGGCAGGAAGACTCAAGCGGCTGGAAATATGTCAATGCCGCGGGAGAATTTAAGAAGAACCGCTGGGAAGAGATAAATGGATATTGGTATTACTTTGACAATGATGGGTATATGGTTTCTGATTGGACAAGGATCGGCGGAATGAACTACTGCTTTTCTGAGACGGGGGAGCTGCAGCTTGGCTGGTGCTACAACGACGACGAAGAGAAGTGGCATTATTATAACGAAGACGGTACTGCCCAAAAAGGCTGGTATCAGGATAAAAACGGAAGCTGGTACTGGTTTTCCACAAAGGGGGAGATGGCTTCTTCCGGCTATAAAAACGTAGCGGGAAAACGATATTATTTCTATGATAACGGACAGATGGCTGCAAATCAGTATATAGGCCTTTTCTACATGGATGAAAACGGTCAGAGAAACAAGGAATTCGATATTAGTATTGATGGGAAGAAAACTTCTGCATCCGTGTCTTCTGAAGTAAAAGATGCCATTACAGAGGCCACTAAGAATATTCCCAGAGATTGGATCAGGAAGTTTAAAGATCAGGGCTGGGAGATCATCTACTATCCAGGAAAAAAGTATTTTTCTGCGCCAATGACGGATAGCGGCATTTATTACGTATGCTATAAACTGGATACGAATTATAAAAAAATCAAAATTTGCCAGGCGGAAGAGTTGACGGCAGCTTTTGGGGAGTACATCGGATATGCCTCCGGCTGTTATGGCAGCAACAGCCAGGATGCTACGGATCTGATTATGAGCAGGGATTCCGTGGAGGATTTTGTGTACATCCCAGATTATTATTCCGATGATATGAGGTTTTATTTTGGAAAGCTGGTGGCAGCGTATGTAGGGAGTTCCTATACAAGGGGAGAGATGGAAGAAGAGGCGCCCCGTGTGACGGAAATATTAAAAAGGATATTGTATACATAGTAAGCAGTTTAATAAAAATGGAAAGCAGTTAAAAGAGATTTTCTCTTTTAACTGCTTTTTTGATATTGCCGCAGGACTTTGATGTCCTGTGGCTTTTATCTTGCCCGGAACCCTGATCTGTAATGTCATAATTTACTATAAAAGGGGGCAAGATAAATAGAGTCCGGCGCTTCCAATTTTACAAGGCGCAATTTAGGAGGAATAGACTCGTGAACAAGAAACAGAAAAGAGCGAATGCAAGAAAAATCTCAGAGAGCTTCACCCGCAGAGAAAGAGCCAACGAAACCATTACTTTCGCTGCAGCTAATGAGCTTGAGACCGTTTTACAACAATTCAATGCTTCACTGGGTGGTCTTTCTGAAAAAGAAGTTATTGCAAGCCGCAGTTACTATGGCGAAAATAAGGTGACACGGGAAAAGAAAAAAACACTGCCTCAAAGGCTGGCGGAGGCGTTTGTCAACCCCTTTACGGCAATTCTGTTTTGCCTTGCCATTGTATCCACAATTACAGATATAATTTTGCCGGTGGTACAGGGTACGCCGGAAGAAGCTGATCCACTTACGGTTATTATTATCATGACAATGGTTATGATTTCTGGCGCGTTGCGCTTTGTTCAGGAATCCCGCTCCGGCAATGCTGCCGAAAAACTTTTAGGGATGATTACCACAACCTGTACGGTTGACCGGAAGGAAGAAAAAAAGCAGGAAATTCCTCTTGTCGAAGCGGTGGTCGGTGATATCATCCATCTTTCAGCCGGTGATATGATACCTGCGGATGTAAGAATGATTGAGGCAAAGGATTTGTTTATCAGCCAATCGGCCCTGACCGGCGAGAGCGAACCTGTGGAAAAGTTTGCGTCTGTTGGTAAGGATGAAGTAAATACGGCTACAGAGTATTCCAATATCGCATTTATGGGCAGCAACGTAATCAGTGGCAGTGCCACCGCAGTTATAATCTCCGTCGGCGATGATACCCTGTTTGGCTCCATGGCTTCTTCGGTTGCAGGTGAAGCCGTTGAGACCAACTTTACAAAGGGTGTGAATGCCGTTTCGTGGGTTCTCATCCGGTTTATGTTTGTTATGGTACCCATTGTGTTTGTCATCAATGGGATCACCAAAGGCGACTGGATCGCGGCGTTCCTCTTCGGTATCTCCATTGCAGTCGGCCTGACTCCTGAAATGCTGCCCATGATTGTCACCACTTGTCTGGCTAAAGGTGCCATATCTATGTCTAAAAAGAAGACAATCGTAAAGAATTTAAACTCCATTCAAAATTTTGGAGCGATCGATATTCTTTGTACGGACAAAACCGGTACATTGACTCAAGAGCGTGTGGTATTGGAGTATTCTATGGATGTAATGGGAAACAGAGACACCCGTGTGCTTCGCCATGCTTACTTAAATAGCTATTTTCAGACAGGCTACAAGAATCTAATGGATGTGGCAATCATCCGCAAAACAGAGGAAGAAGAAGCCTCCGACCCAAAACTGATCGATTTGTCTGAAACCTACACAAAGGTGGACGAGATTCCTTTTGATTTCACCCGCCGTCGTCTTTCCACCGTGGTCAGTGATAAAACCGGCAAGACCCAGATGGTTACAAAAGGCGCTGTAGAGGAGATGCTTTCTATCTGTTCTTATGCCGAATATCAGGGTAAAGTAGAACCTCTTACGGAAGAAATTAAAACTAATATTCTTCAGACGGTAGATCGCCTGAATGAAGATGGGATGCGGGTTATCGCTGTTGCACAAAAGACCAATCCATCTCCAGTCGGTGCTTTTGGAGTAAAAGATGAGCATAACATGGTGCTGATCGGGTATCTGGCTTTTCTTGATCCACCGAAAGAATCGGTTCAGGAAGCAATCAGGGTTCTCAAGGAGTATGGCGTTACTACCAAAATCCTGACCGGTGACAATGACAAGGTAACCCGTTTTATCTGCAAACGGGTAGGGCTTAAGGTCAATAACCTGCTGTTAGGCTCTGATATTGACAAAATGGATGATACTGCTTTGGCAAAGGCGGCGGAACAAACCGCTGTGTTTGCAAAGCTTTCACCGGATCAGAAGACCCGTATCGTCACCGTCCTCCGTAACAGCGGGCACATCGTGGGCTTCATGGGTGACGGAATCAATGATGCGGCCGCAATGAAATCCGCCGATATCGGCATTTCTGTGGATAACGCAGTTGACATTGCAAAGGAGTCCGCTGATATTATTCTTTTGGAAAAAGACCTGATGGTTTTGGAGGAAGGGATTATCGAAGGGCGTAAGACCTATGCCAATATGAATAAATATATCAAGATGACAGCATCTTCAAACTTTGGCAACATGTTCTCGGTGCTTGCTGCCTCAGCGTTACTTCCATTCCTGCCCATGATGAGCCTGCAGTTAATCTTTCTTAATCTGATTTATGACTTATCCTGTACAGCAATCCCCTGGGATAACGTAGATAAGGAGTTCCTTAAGGAACCCCGCAAATGGGATGCGTCTTCTGTTGGAAGCTTTATGCTGTGGCTCGGACCTACCAGCTCTATCTTCGACTGGACTACCTATGCGTTCATGTACTTTGTTTTTTGCCCGTTGTTTGTGTCCAATGGAATTTTATATAACGACCTGGCAAATCACTTTTCCGGTACGGAATTGTTACGGATGCAGACGAATTATGTGGCATTGTTCCAAGCTGGCTGGTTTGTAGAATCCATGTGGAGCCAGACCCTGGTGATTCACATGATTCGTACGCCAAAGCTCCCGTTCATCCAAAGCCGTGCATCCGCCTCGTTAACACTGCTGACCTTTGCCGGTATTGTGGTGCTGACCATTATTCCATTTACCGCTTTTGGAGGGACGCTGGGATTCCTGCCGCTGCCAACCGCCTACTTTGCGTACCTGATCCCGTGTATTATATTGTACATGGCACTGGCTACGAGCCTGAAGAAGGCATATGTACGGTATTACGGTGATCTTCTCTAAAGGAAAGGAGAGCAATGATAAATTGGGCCAATATCTGGTTAAAACTTTTTGGTACAACTCAATGGATGGGCATTGACATAGGCTTTTGGGTTTCCATGCTCCTGTGTGCGCTCATTGTGGTTGTGATGAATGTTGTTTTTTGGGGGGTGAAACCGAAAAGGAACGATGCTGACACGGCAGGAGATAAGTAGGAGATGAGTAAATTTAATAGAGCTGCCCTTTTACAAAGGACAGCCCTCTTTTTCTAACGTTTATTCTGCCAGATCTTCCCACAGCTCATACAGCTCTTCCAGCCTCAGCCGGATCGTTTCCTTTTCGTTATTAAACTCCACCAATTTTGAGACATCGGTAAAAATCTCTTCCTTACCAAGCAGTTCATCAATTTCTCCGTCTCTGGTTTCTAATTTGTGGATCTCATCCTCTGTTTTCTTTAATTCATTCTGGCGTTTACGAAGACGGGCCTGCTCTTCCTTTTGCGCCTTCCAGTCCAGCTTGGTCTCGGTGATCTCCTCCGAGGCAGCAGCCTTAGCAGAAAGAGGGGCTGTGTACAAGCTGGTCATGATCTCTTTCTTTTCCAGATAGTAATCATAATTGCCGATGTAATTGATCAGAGTCTGATTGGTTAAATCCAGGATTCTGGTTGCGGTTTTGTTAATGAAATAACGGTCATGTGACACATAGAGAATGGTTCCCGTATAGTTGACCAGGGCATCCTCCAGGATTTCTTTGGAGGTAATATCCAAGTGGTTGGTAGGCTCATCCAGTATGAGGAAATTGGCTTCGGAAAGCATCAGCTTTGCCAGGGATACCCGGCCACGTTCGCCGCCGCTTAAGTCTTTTACCCGCTTGAATACATCATCACCGGTAAATAAAAAAGCGGCCAGGATGTTACGGATCTGGGTATTGTTCATGGAAGGGTAGGTGTCCTGCAGTTCATCAAATAGATTCTTTTCCATATTCAGAATCTGATGCTCCTGGTCATAATATCCGATATGTACCTTGGAGCCTAAGGAGATTTCTCCTTCATCCGGTTCTAAAATACCGTTTAACATTTTAAGAATGGTAGTTTTTCCGGTTCCGTTGCCGCCGATGATTGCTACCCGCTCTCCCCGTTTGATTTCAAAATTAACGTTTTCAAAGAGCCGGTTCTGATGAAAGGCTTTTCCCAGCCTGCGGACCGTGAGGACATCGTTTCCGCTGATGATATTGGGTTCCAGACGGATCCGCATCTCATCATTTATTTCCATTGGTTTTTCCAGAACTTCGATTTTATCCAGCATCTTTTCCCGGCTTTCCGCCCGCTTGATGGATTTTTCCCGGTTAAAAGACTTTAATTTGGCAATGACCTCTTCCTGATGCTTAATTTCCTGCTGCTGGTTTAAATATGCTTTCATCTGGGCTTCCCGGATCATGGCCCGCTTTCCGCTGTAATCGGTGTAGTTTCCCTGATATACGGTCATAAGGCCGTTATCCAGTTCCATAATTTTCGTGACCACCCGGTCTAGGAAATAGCGGTCATGGGCAACGATGATTACACTGCCGTCATAATTGATCAAATATCCTTCCAGCCATGCAATGGATTCCATATCTAAGTGGTTGGTAGGCTCATCAAGCAGGATGATATCTGGCTTGGTGAGAAGGAGCCGGCCTAAGGATACCCGGGTCTTCTGGCCGCCGGATAATGACATGACAGGTTTATGGAATTCTTCTTCCGTAAAGCCAAGTCCTTTTAGTACTCCTGTTACTTCGCTTTGATAGGCATATCCGTTTATCAACTCAAATTCGTGGTTGAGTCTGCTGTAGGTGGTAAGCATGGATTCCAGCTCCTCGCCCGTGGCGTGCTTCATATCCACTTCCAGCTGGCGGATCCTTGCTTCCATTTCCATGACAGGCCGCTTGGTTTCCAGGACTTCTTCATAAACAGTCCGCTCTCCGGACAAATCCTGGTGCTGCGACAGATAGCCGATGGATTTCCCCTTGGAAACAATCACATCTCCTTCGTCGGTGGGAAGCTCTCCGATGATGATTTTTAACAGTGTGGATTTTCCGGCGCCGTTAATTCCTACAATGGCGGCTTTTTCATGGTCTTCTATATGGAAGGAAGCATGCTTGATCACTTGATTGCTTCCAAATGCTTTGCTTATATTATTGCATGACAAAATCATGTTTCATTTCCTCTTTCCTGCCTGTATTATGGCATAAAGGTATACTCTGGGGTATTTCCTCTTTCCAGCCTGTTTTTAGGGCATATAAGTATATTCGAAGGGTGTTTTCTTCCTGTATAAATGTAAGGCAACAGAAATAGTATAATATAGGTCCTTCCTTTTTTCAAGGATACAATGATAAAACCCGTTTGACATTATTTTGTCACGCAGTTATAATAATGTTAGTTAGATTAAGTTAAAGAAGGTGAAGAAGTGTCAGAGAAAGAAATTTCCAAAGCAGTGATTACCAGGCTTCCGAGATATTACCGGTATCTGGGCGAATTACTAGAAGATGGAGTGGAACGTATTTCCTCCAATGATTTAAGTGTACGAATGAAAGTGACCGCTTCTCAGATCCGCCAGGATTTGAATAATTTCGGCGGATTCGGCCAGCAGGGCTATGGTTATAATGTAAAGTATTTATATGCAGAGATCGGGAAGATATTGGGAATAGACAGGCAGCATAATATCATTATCATAGGCGCTGGAAATTTAGGACAGGCAATTGCCAATTATGCAAACTTTGAAAAGCGGGGCTTCCTCATCAAAGGAATGTTTGATATCAATCCGCGTCTGATCGGCCTAGTGGTCCGCGGGATAGAGATCCGCAGCGTAGATGATCTGGAGCAGTTCGTAAAAGATAATGATGTCCAGATCGCAGCTCTGACCATTCCAAAGACAAAGGCGCCGGAGATTGCAGACCGCCTTGTGAAGGCAGGAATCAAGGCGATCTGGAATTTTGCCCATACGGATTTAAGCGTGCCGGATGATGTGGTTGTTGAGAATGTCCATCTATCGGAAAGCCTGATGCGGTTATCCTACCGGGTATGCAGTATACAGGACAGTGAGGAAGAAAGAAACAGACAATCTGAAATAATGGAGTAACATGCCTGCCGGCAGGTGAAGGGAAGTCTCTTCGCTGCCGGTAGTTTTTCTATAGACCTTTATGCCCCAAAAGCGCGGGCAGGAAAGCGGAAAGGTGGGAGATATATGAGATATCTGGTTACAGGAGGACAGATGAAGCAGGTGGACCGCTACACCATAGAGAATATAGGGATTCCCTCTCTGGTGCTTATGGAACGGGCTGCCCTGGCGGTTACAGAAGAAGTGATGAAGCATGGGCAGAAAACGGACCGGATATGGATTTTATGCGGAAACGGCAATAATGGAGCGGATGGGGTCGCGGCTGCCAGAATGCTGCATTTGAAAGGATATAAGGTTTTTGCCTTACTGGCTGCCGGAAAAGACAAGGGAAGCAGTGAATATCTGACTCAGGTTTCCATCGCGGAACGTACGGGGGTCAATCTGGCAGGATTTTCTGATCTCATTCCGGGTACCTGCGATATTCTCATTGACGCACTTTTTGGCGTGGGTCTGGACCGGGAGATTCTTGGCAGATACCGGGAGATCCTGGAGACAATCCTCCGCTGCCGGCCGAAATTTACGGTGGCCGTGGATATTCCTTCGGGTATTCATTCGGATACGGGTCAGATCATGGGGATTGCTTTAAAGGCAGACATAACCGTCACATTCGGCTATGAAAAGCTGGGAACTATGCTCTATCCCGGAAAGGAATACAGCGGAAAGGTCATTGTAGCTGACATCGGTTTTCCGGAGGAGAGCTTAGAACGCCTTAAGGCAGAGTATTTTACCCTGGATCCGGAAGATGAGAAAATGCTTCCAAAGCGCCCGGCCTATTCCAATAAAGGGAGCTTTGGAAAGGTCCTTGTGGTGGCCGGATCTAAAAATATGAGCGGGGCTGCCTATTTAAGCGCCCTTGCCGCTTACCGGACAGGAGCAGGCCTGGTGAAAATTTTCACAGTAGAAGAAAACCGGACCATCCTTCAAACCGGACTTCCGGAAGCCATCATTACCACCTATGAAGCCGGGGATGCAGAAGCAGGGACAGAAGGATTTAAAAAGCTTTTGGTAAAGCAGTGTGAGTGGGCCACCGCCATTGTTCTGGGACCGGGACTAGGGCAGGAAGCCTATGTTAGGAATCTGGTGGAAGAGGTCCTTGCGAATGCTTATGTCCCCATTGTTCTGGATGCAGATGGGCTTGGCACCATTGCTTCAAACCCGGAGCTGACCAGCTATTTCACGGAAAACATCATTGTGACTCCTCATTTGGGAGAAATGGCGAGGCTTACGGGAAGCGCTGTGGAAACCATACAAAAGCAGCTGATCACCACTGCCAGAGAATATGCGGACCGGTTCGGTATTACCTGCGTGTTAAAGGACGCGGTGACGATTGGGGCCTTAAAGGATCAGAGAACCTATGTCAATGGAAGCGGCAACAGTGCTATGGCAAAAGCCGGGTCAGGAGATGTGCTGACAGGGATCATAGCCGGACTTCTGGCTCTGGGTCTGGAAGAGTCTGATGCAGCGGCCTATGGTGTATGGCTTCATGGCCGTGCCGGAGACATGGTAAAAGAGAAGCAGGGAGATCACAGCCTTCTTGCCAGGGAACTGGCGGAAGGGATACATTCAATACGTTAAGGAACAAATGCCTGTAGAAATAAACGAGGTGATAAAGTGATGAAATTATACAGCAGGGTTTATGAAACAGTAGATCTAGATGCCATCCGCCACAACATGGAGGCCATGAAGGCAAATCTAAAGGAAGGGACCAGGATAATCGGCGTTGTAAAATCGGACGGATACGGACACGGAGCGGTTCCGGTAGCCTGGGCCATGGATTCTTATGTGTGGGGATATGCGGTTGCCACCGTGGAAGAAGGCGTAATTTTAAGAAAACACGGAATCAAAAAGCCTATTTTGGTCCTTGGCGTAGTACCTTATGAAGGATACAGTCTTTTGGTAGAATATGGGATCAGTTCATCCGTATTTCAGCTTAAACGGGCGGAACGTCTGTCCACTCTGGCGGAAAAGGCGGGAAAAAAGGCAGTGATACACCTGGTGGTGGATACAGGCATGAGCCGGATCGGATATCCGGTCACAGAGGAGGCTGCAGAGGAGGCAGTGAAAATCTGCGGCCTTCCGGGAATTGAAGTGGAAGGGTTGTTCACTCATTTTGCAAAGGCAGATGAAAGGGATAAGAGCGCCACAGATAAACAGATAGAAAAGTACCAAACGTTCGTAACCATGCTTTCTGACAGGGGGATCACGATCCCTGTCCTTCACTGCTCCAACAGCGCCGGAATCCTGGACCTTCAGAGGGCCAACTTTCATGCAGTACGGGCCGGAATATCCATCTACGGCATTTATCCGTCAGGAGAGGTTGACAGGGAAACGGTCAGGCTTCAGCCTGCGATGGAATTAAAAAGCTTTATTTCTTACATAAAAAAAATAGAGCCGGGAACTTCTGTAAGCTATGGAGGAACCTTTACCGCTGACCGGGAGATGACGATCGCGACGATTCCCGTAGGATATGGCGACGGGTATTCAAGAAATCTTTCCGGCAAAGGGGAAGTGCTCATAAGGGGGCAGCGTGCCAGGATATTAGGTCGTGTTTGCATGGACCAGTTCATGGTGGATGTGACCGGAATAAAGGGCGCAGAGGAAGAGGATGAGGTGGTTTTGATCGGCAGGCAGGGAAGCGAAGAGATTACGGTAGAAGAGCTGGCTGCAGTCGGAGGCGGCTTCCATTATGAAATCGTCTGTGACATAGGCAAACGGGTGCCCCGGGTTTACCTTGAAAACGGCAGGGTCATAGGTACGAAAGATTATTTCTACGATTGTTATGAAGGGTTTTGCAAGGGCTGATAACAAACACCATGTCCAAAACATATGATAAGGTATGCGGCGGAAAAACTTAAGTGAATACTCGAGTCAAAGAAGGTCAATACTAGACTTAGGCATAATTTGTGAATGAAGGCAAAGGTCATATACCGCCTGGATTTGGCAGATTAGCCGTTCGGTGAGCTTATAGGCGAATCGAACTTCCTAAATAATTGACGGAGTGTGAGAGTGTGATTATCAGACGTGGAGACATTTATTATGCTGATTTAAGGCCGGTAGTAGGCTCTGAGCAGGGCGGGATCCGTCCGGTTCTTATTATACAGAACGACATAGGCAATAAACATAGCCCTACTGTGATCTGTGCGGCAATTACATCAAGAATGAATAAGGCAAAGCTTCCCACCCATGTGGAGCTGGATACAAAAAAATGCGATATGATAAAAGATTCGGTGATTCTTTTAGAGCAGCTTCGCACCATTGATAAGCAGAGGCTGAAAGAAAAGATTTGTCATATCGACGATGAACTTCAGCAGGAAGTGGACTGTGCATTAAGGGTGAGCCTGGAACTGGATACATAGTTCACCATTGACGGAATGCTGATAAAATGGTATATTTTTAAATAGTTACGAGAAAAAATACGAATGATAAATAACAAAAGGAGTAGATTTTTAGAATGGACGATGGCAATCCGCTTATACGCGTGATTATTTTTATTGCTTTTATCGTATTGGACGCTATTTTTTATGGGTTTGGATCAGCAATCCAAAACGTGAATACAAGCGAACTGGAGCATCAGATGGAGGAAGGAAGTAAAAAGGCCGGTCAGCTGTTACATATAGTTAACAGACCGACCAGATTTGTAAATACGATACAAATCACCACAAATTTAATCGGTATGGTAACCGGGGCTTTTGTTTTAGAGCAGCTGGGAGCAAGGCTTGGGACCGTCTTAACAAGAGACGGGGCTTATCCAAGCCAATGGATATCCCTTTTAAGTCTGTTGTTAGTTTCTGTTGTACTGATCGTGCTTTTGATCAGCTTTGGTATCATTATTCCAAAACGCTGTGCGGCAGAGAACCCTGAAAAATGGGGTTATCTTATGCTGCCTGTAGTATCCCTCATCATGATACCCCTTATTCCCTTTACCTGGCTGGCAAATGTGGTGGCTTACTTTGTCCTGAAGCTGTTTGGAATCGATATGGCATCAGATAATGAGAACGTTACGGAAGAAGACATCATGTCCATGGTGAACGAGGGCCATGAACAGGGCGTTTTAGAGGCCAGAGAAGCGGAGATGATTACAAACATCTTCGAACTGAATGATAAGGAAGCCGGAGATATTATGACCCACCGAAAGAATCTGGTCGCTTTGGACGGCGAGATTACTCTTCGGGAGGCAGTGAATTTCATCTTGAAAGAGGGATTTAATTCCCGTTATCCGATTTACAAAAAGGATGTGGATGACATTATCGGGATCCTTCATATGAAGGATGCTCTTATTGCTGTAGAAAATAAAAGGAATGCATCCCGCCAGCTATGGGAGATCGAAGGGCTTCTCAGAGAAGCTCATTTCATTCCGGAAACCAGGAATATTGATACTCTGTTTAAGGAAATGCAGTCCAGAAAGATCCATATGGTAATCGTAGTAGATGAATACGGTCAGACAGCGGGTATTGTGACGATGGAAGATATTTTGGAAGAGATTGTGGGCAATATCATGGATGAATATGATGTGGATGAAGAATACATTGTCCCCTCAGATGACGGTTCCTATGTAATCAACGGCATGACTCCTTTGGAAGAAGTGGAAAGGGCCTTGAATATTGAGTTTGATGAAGAGGATTATGACTCCTATGATACCATCAACGGCTTGCTGATTTCCAGGCTGGACCGGATTCCCCAGGAAGGAGAAGAGACAGAGGTGTCTATTCTTGGATATTGTTTTAAAATCCTTCGTGTGGAAAATAAGATCATTCATACCATCCGGGTTCGGAAAGAGCTGCCGGAAGAGGAGCATGAGGAAGAACAGGAGCTTAGACATATTGAGGCTCGTGAGGAATTCTCGGACATAAAAATGTAATATCGGCACAGCTGTCATTTGTTCTCGGAAAAAGAGGGAATCGGCAGCTGTGCATTATTTTTCTTGCAAGATGAAAAAAATAGTGCTAAAATGGAAAAGATGTTGACTTATTAGATATTATAAGGACGAAGTAGAGAAAGAAAAGGAGTGTTGGAACAATGTCAGGACATTCGAAGTTCGCGAATATTAAACACAAAAAAGAGAGAAACGATGCGGCTAAAGGCAAGGTTTTTACTATCCTCGGAAGAGAATTGGCGGTAGCGGTGAAAGAAGGCGGACCAGACCCTGCAAACAATAGTAAACTCCGTGATATTATCGCAAAGGCAAAAGCCAATAATATGCCAAACGATACCATTGACCGCGGCATTAAAAAAGCAGCTGGCGATGCAGGCTCCGTTAATTATGAGACAATTACATACGAAGGATACGGCCCTAACGGGGTTGCGATTATCGTAGATACGCTGACAGACAACAAGAACCGGACTGCAGCAAACGTAAGAAACGCATTTACAAAAGGCGGCGGCAATGTGGGAACTCCTGGCTGCGTGTCCTTTATGTTTGATAAAAAGGGCCAGATCATCATTGATAAGGAAGAATGTGAGATGGATCCGGATGAACTGATGATGGTTTCCCTGGATGCGGGGGCCGAAGATTTTTCGGAAGAAGAGGACAGCTTTGAAATAATTACCGCACCTGAGGAATTCAGCGCAGTGCGAGAGGCATTAGAGGCCGCAGGCATCCCCATGGTGGAAGCAGACGTTACCATGATTCCTCAGACATGGGTGGAACTTACGGATGAAGATTCCATTAAGAAGATGAACCGGATTATGGATCTTCTTGATGTGGAGGATGACGTACAGGCCACTTACCATAACTGGAGTGAATAACAGGACACAAAAAGAAAAAGTGAGGAAAAGCCCTGCAGCAGGCTTCCTCACTTTTTTATATCTGGATCCTCTTTGCAGCTTCAGTGCTTTTTGATGTCGATCACACTCTTTTTGCCGCTCTTTCTGTAGTAAAGTACTGTACAACTTTTACGTATTATATTATATAATATTGAAGGGGGAATTACAAACAACGTAACGAACAAAAGAAGAAGAGCAATAGAAGCACGCCATGAAAAATGGTACGGAGTTTAAAGCAAATGGAAGAGGTTTAAGATTATGGATAGCGACCGATTGTACCGGGTAAAAAAAGAAGATGTGGAGAAATTAAAGGAACTGCTGACTGAATGCTTTGCCGGTGATCCGCTTTATTGCAGGTTGATCCCTGACGGGAAGACCAGGAGCCGTCTGCTCCCGGAATTATTTGAATGTGATATGGAGGAATTTTTAGAGACTTGCGAAATATATGCTGACAGTCCAGATATTAACGGGATCCTTGTGGTGGATGATGAATCTCAGCCTTATAATGCCTTTCATTACTATCTGGCAGAAGCAGCCGCCCTTTTAAAAACGGACGGCTATCTGATCAAGGAGGACCCTTCTTTAAAAACATTTTGGAATTTTTTCCAGGGCAGGGAGTATTTGAATTCCAGCTGGACGGACCGTCTTAACCAGGAGAAACGGCTGCATCTTATTTATCTGGCTGTACGGCCTGCCATGCAGCATCATGGGATTTCCTCTCTTCTTTTAAGGGAAGCCATTGACTACGCAGATAAAAATAAGCTCATGATTTCCCTGGAAACACATAATGTAAGCAATGTAAAATTTTATGAACATTTCGGTTTTGAGGTTTTCAGTATTGTGGAAAAGCGTTTTCGTTTAAAACAGTACTGCATGGTCCGGGATATAAAATAGTAGTTCGTATATAAAGTAGTGTTCCGTATATATAATTATGTTTAATAAATATAATAGGACAGGCTTTCCGTAATTTGGAAGCCTGCCTTTTTATATAAGGCCATAGCAGGACCGTTCTGGCCGGACACCTGAAGAGAAATCTTTTTTTGCTTTTCAGAGCCGGGCCTTAAAAAGCAGGTTTCCAAAAGCAGAGAAAGACAGGCGCCACCGAGCCCCTGGTTCCGTAAATTTTCGGTAATTTCAAACCCGTAAAAATAGGAGGTAGACTGTCCCCTGAAATCCAGATAACAGAAGCCCACAGGGGTGTCCTCTATCAGAAAGGTACAAAGGGAAGGTTCCTCTTTATTATCGCGGGTCATGGAGAGCGTAAGAGTCTCATAAAAACGGTTGTTCTTTGCCAGACCGGTTTTCAAAAAATCAGAAGAAGTAAGCTCCATTAAATGTTCCTGATACCAAAGATCGGCTCCTATGGCGTTAATGGTCAGGGCGGTATCTTTGCAGGTTTCCTCTGCAGGAAAAATCAGATCATTGTCTCCCATCTCCTTCAACAGCTCTTCCAGAAGCATCATGAAATATCCGCACCGCCTGTTTGGCGGAAGGGTATAAGCGCAGCATTCATAGTCCCCGTTTTCATTAAAAAATGCACAAAGAGCGGATAAGAGGCTGTCTTCTTCGTATAATAAGAAAAAAATACATTCTTCTTCCATAGGAAAAGTAAGAGAAATATGGTCATGCTTTCTGCAGGCATCCTGCAGGTGGAGCAAGTCACTGATTTGCGTTTCGCTGGGGGTTTTCGTTCGTATAATATTCATTTGGGACTCCTGTTTCGTTTTCGTATAGTATAATACAATAAAATGTATAAATTCAATCAAATATTTTCCATATTGCTGATTGTTTCTTTGAAATATGGGTGATAGAATAAACACAAGTGAAGGAGTGGAGGGATTTAATTGAAAAAGAGAGAAGAAATACCGGTTTGCGATACCTGGAACCTGGCGGATATTCTGCCGTCTGAGAGTGCATGGGAGGATCTGTTCCGTGAAACAGAACGCTCGCTTTCAGGTTATAAAAGATTTGAAGGACATCTGGCAGATTCAGGCGAGATGCTTTTTTCCTGTCTGAAGTTTGATGAGGAGATATCCCTAAAGATTGAAACACTGTTTGTATACGGAAAGCAGAAATCCGATGAGGATACAGGCAATGCCAGATATCAGGAATTTTCCTCAAGGGCAAGGTCCCTTTCCTATGAGGCAGCAGGGCTGTCATCATTTTTGATACCGGAAATCCTGGAAATGACGGAGGAGACCCTTGAACAATACCGGAAGAATACGGCCGAGCTTACACGTTATGACAGAACCTTGGAAATTATTTTAAAGAAGAAGGCCCATACGTTGTCGGCTCCTATGGAAGCCTTGCTGGCAAAGTCCATGGAAGCTACCTCCGCCCCTTCGGAAATCTTTAATATGTTTAATAATGCGGACGTGAAGTTTCCTGAAATCATGGATGAAAAGAATCAGCCTGTCAGGATCACCCATGGAAATTATGTTGCCCTTATGGAAAAGCAGGACAGAAGGGTAAGAAAATCAGCGTTTGAGGCCCTGTACAGCGTCTATGGACAGTTTGGCAATACTCTGGCTGCTACTTTTTCTTCCAATGTGAAACAGGCGGCTTTTTACGCAAAGGCAAGAAATTATCCCTCTGCCAGAGCTCATTCCCTTGGGGAGAATGAGATTCCGGAGGAGGTGTATGACAATCTCTTAAATGCGGTTCATGAGGGTCTGTCCAGTCTCCATGAATATGTATCCATAAGAAAGAAGGCCCTTGGAGTGGATGAGCTGCATATGTATGACCTATATGTGCCCATGGTATCAAGGGAAGAACGTAAATATACTTTTGAGGAAGCCAAGGCCATGGTGTTAGAAGGCCTTAAGCCACTGGGAGAGGACTATTTATCCCTTTTAAGAGAAGGCTTTAATAACCGGTGGATCGACGTATATGAAAATGAAGGAAAGCGGAGCGGCGCTTATTCCTGGGGTGTTTACGGGATCCATCCCTATGTATTGTTAAACTTTAACGGAACTCTTGACAGTGTCTTTACTCTGGCTCATGAGATGGGGCATGCCCTCCACAGCTGGTTTTCCGATAAGAACCAGACTTATATAGATGCAGGATACAAGATCTTTGTAGCGGAGGTGGCATCTACTTGTAACGAGGCACTGCTCATCCGGCATTTATTGGGAACCACGTCAGATAAAAAGGAACGGGCTTACCTTGTGAATCATTTTATGGACAGTTTCCGGGGGACTCTTTACCGGCAGGCCATGTTTGCGGAGTTTGAAGCAGAGACCCATCGCCGTGCAGGGGAAGGAGAGGTGCTTACTGCCGAGGTTCTTTGCAGAA
Source organism: Lacrimispora sphenoides (assembly GCF_900105215.1). NCBI lineage: Bacteria > Bacillati > Bacillota > Clostridia > Lachnospirales > Lachnospiraceae > Lacrimispora > Lacrimispora sphenoides. Next base: position 813,877 of record NZ_FOIP01000002.1, read on the forward strand.
TATACCACCGGCTGAATGAGGAATATTTTGGCCCGGACATGGTGGTTGACCAGGAAATCGATTATGAATGGTCCAGAATTCCGCATTTTTACACACCATTTTACGTATACCAGTATGCCACAGGGTTTTCGGCTGCCATTGCCATCAGCAGCAGGATTCTTAAGGGAGAAGAGAAGACGGTCAAGGGATATTATGAATTTTTAAGCGGCGGAAATTCTATGACTCCTATAGACTTGTTAAAGCTCTGCGGCGTTGACATGGGGACAGCAGAACCGGTGAAGGATGCACTCCAGGTGTTTGCCGGGCTTTTGGAGGAAATGAGCCGGCTTATTTAAGTCTGGTTGTTGGATAGAGGAGAGGGGAGCAGGTATGAATCTGTATCAGATGATATTTAAAAGAAGATCGATCAGGAAGTTTAAGAAGGAACAAGTCCCGGAGCAGCTGCTAAAGGACATCCTTTATTTTGGGGATAATATACCAAGGCTGCACGGGGATATTCAGATTAAGCTGGAAATAAGTGAAAATATGGAAGAGCATCTGCCTGTTAAGGGATTGTGGAAGGTAGAGGCGCCTTATTATCTGGTATTTTATTCTGAGGAAAAGGAAGGGTATCTGGCAAATGCAGGATATGTGCTTGAGCATGTTCTTTTATATATGACCGGAAAAGGACTAGGCACCTGTTATCTCGGGAGCACCAAGGTTCCGGAGCCAGGGCCGGCAGGAATGAAGCAGGTGATCGTTGTTGCCTTTGGTTATCCAAAGACCCTGCTTTACCGGGATCCTGCAACGGCAAAACGGCTTCCTTTAAAGGAATTATGCGTGTTTAAGGAAGAAGCCGGAGAATCCATGAAAAATATTTTAAAGGCTGTCCGCCTCGCTCCGTCGGCCATGAATACCCAGCCCTGGCGTTTTATCGTTTATCATGACAAAATCTATGTGTTTTCCTGCAGGGAATTCCTGCCGTCATATTCTCTTGTATCCATGCGGGAGATCAGCACCGGGATTATGCTTTCTCATTTAACCATTACTGCGGAAGAGATGTGGATTAATGTGAAACTGGAAGCAGAGGAAGCCATGGAGAAAAAGTCTTATAAAAGCGGGGCATATGTGACTACGGCATTTTTAAAAGAGTATAAATGCTGATAAAATGCTGATAAGATCGTTCACTGATACAGAAAGAAAGGGAAGGTCCTCCATATGGGGCCTTCCCTTTTTGTCTGTATCGGATTACTCAATGGTGATATAGTGGTTTTCTTCGATCTGTTTTGGAGCTTCCTTCGGAACAACAAGCTTCAAGATGCCGTTTTCAAACGATGCCTTGATATCTTCCTGTTTCAGGCCGGAGCCTACATAGAAGCTTCTCTTTACAGAGCCTCTGTAGCGTTCCCTGCGGATATAGTTTTTCTGGTCCTTTCCCTCATTTTCGGAAACAGAGTCTGCACATATGGTCAGATATCCTTCTTTTAATTCGGCCTGCACTTCCTCTTTTTTATAGCCTGGAAGCTCGATATTAATGACATAGTCGTTTCCATTGTCCTCAATGTCGGTTTTCATCAGGGACTGTCTGTTGTGATATGCATCCGTAAAAAACGGATCATTAAAAAATTCATCAAATAAGTTATTTCTTCTTGTTAATAACATAAAGGGTTCCTCCTTTTGGAAATTTGTATGTCACCGGTTATCCGATGCATTGCTATTTGTTCTACATGTAATATAACACACATTGTTAGCACTGTCAACGGGTGAGTGCTAATTGAATTGTGAAAATTTTGTGACTCATACAAAATAGACACCGGTCCAGGAAAAATATCGAACTGTTTCTGAGAGTCGTGAGCTATTATACAATCTCTATGTCATCATCATGGAGCATATAAATTCCCAATATAAAGATAATACAACACAGCTCCGTTGATATATTATAGGAATCTGTTATAAGCTGTTTCCGCAAAGACATCATGTGGGTCATTTTTCCTGCTTCAATACCATTTAGAAATATAGTGAACTCTCTCTGTTTATCCTGTACTATGACAATATCGCCGGAAGCCAGCACTGATTTTTCTGCCATAGGTGGCCTGAATAGACCCTTCTGTACGATGTTTCCATTCTCATCCTGAGCATATTGGAACCGGCATTCAGATATGAAGCCGTCATTCCCCTTTATCTTAATTTTATTTCCGCATTTTTTTACAGTATATAAAATCTTTCCGCCCATATCAAGAAATTCCATTTTTGCGCCTTTAAAATAGCTTTGTTTCCATTCTCCAATGACACTGTTGTTTTCATCGTAAACAATATATTTTTTTAATTTCTGCCTGACAATCAGCTTCATAATCCTCCTCCTATCAAAGAAACAGTGACCTTCATGACACCTGCTAGTAACATGACCCAGATCGGGTTCATTTTAAATTTCTGCAGTAAGATTATGCATATGCAAAATATAATAATTAAACTCCACCGGGTATTCGCTAAATTTACAGATAAATTGCCGCCCCAGAATGCAGATTGCAAAATTGATATACCGGCAGCCGCTACCATTGCCACAACCGCGGGACGCAAGGAATTTAATACTCTCTGAAGTACGGTCATTTCTCTGTATTTGAAATAGAATTTTGCAATTAGCGTAATCATAATGCAGGAAGGAAGAATACAGCCAGCAGTCGCAACCATTGCACCGGGAATCCCCGCTATTTTAATGCCTACAAAGGTTGCCGAGTTCACTGCTATGGGACCTGGCGTCATCTGGGATATGGTAATCAAATCCGTAAACTCTGTCATGCTTAACCATTTATGATGTGATACGATCTGACTTTGAATCAGCGGCATGGCAGCATAACCGCCTCCAAAACTAAATGCTCCTATCTGGAGAAAACTCAAAAAAAGTTGTAAGTAAATCATTTTTTCCTTCCCTCCATTTCAAACCAAGTCCGGAGAATTCCTGTTAAGATACACACAAGCACCACATATACTACGTTCACGTTTAAGAGGAAAGTGGCTATAAAAGCTCCGATCATAATTAGATTTGAACTTTTACTATGTCCCTGTACAACGCCCCGCGCCATTTCATAGACTACGGAGGCAATCACGGCCCCAACTCCCGCCTGCATTCCTTCAAGCATCAGGCTGATCATTGCATTGTCTCTAAATGCTGTGTAAAAAGCAGAAATAGCCGAAATGGCTACAAATGGCGGAATAATGGTTGCAATGATCGCTGTTATGGTGCCCGCGGTTCCAGCCAGCTTATAACCTACAACAACAGCACCGTTTACAGCGATGGCACCAGGGGCTGACTGGGCAATAGCAATTAAGTCCAGCATTTCATCATTTTCGATCCAATGGTATTCATCCACAAACTTTTTCTTCATCAAAGTGACGATCACGTATCCGCCGCCAAAAGTAAAGGCACTTAAGTACAAGGTGGATATAAATAGCTTTAATAAAATTTGTTTTTTCGTTTTCATTTTTCGCCTCCTTACATTTATTATATTTACTGTTGATTATTAAGTAAAATAGTATTATTCTATTAAATATATAATGATTTCATTATGAATTGAAAGGATAAGATCATGACCCTCCGGCATATTCAAATTTTTGTTTCTGTATACCAAAACGGAGGCATTACTAAAGCATCAGACGCATTGCATTTAGCGCAGCCATCCGTAAGCCTTGCAATTAAGGAAATTGAAGAATACTATGGCATCCGTTTATTTGAACGGATCGGAAGACGTATCCTGCCGACAGAATGCGGAAGCGAATTTTACAGTTATGCGCTTCATATCGTTTCACAATTTGATGAGATGGAAAAGAAAATCCGTAATTGGGAAACTCTCGGTACTTTAAGGATTGGGGCAAGCATAACCATTGGCACGCATGTTTTACCCGGTATCATAAAGGAAATGCAGCTGTTATTTCCAGATCTTACAATCGAAGCAGTCATCAAGAACTCAGCTGCCATCGAGCAGCATATTCTTGATAATGGTGTGGATATCGGCTTGATAGAAACGGTTCCAGAGCAGGAGAATATGGTTTATGAGCCATTCATGGAAGATTTTTTGTGTGCGATTGTATCTCCTTCCCACCCTTTGAACAAAAGAGATCACATTACACTTACTGAAATTGCAGATTATGATTTGCTGATGAGGGAAAAAGGAAGTGCAGGCCGTGAGATATTAGAGGGCTACTTTTCCATGGAACAATTATCAGTACATCCACTGTGGGAAAGTACCAGCACACAGGCGATTGTAAAGGGTGTCTCTTCAGGCATTGGGATTTCCGTCCTGCCATATCTTCTCGTTGAAAAAGATATAGCCGAAGGCATTGTGAAACGGGTACCAATAAATCCACGCTTAAAAAGAAACTTTAATATTATTTATCATCGCAGCAAATATCTGACTTCAACTATGAACGCTTTCATGGAGCTCTGTAAAACGTATGGCAGGGAAGTATAATTTTCCCTGCCATACGTTTGCAGCGGAAAATCATATCATTCCGGCCGCTGCTAGTTTTAATAAAGAATTGAATCCCCATTGAATGTACGGGCAGGAGATGGTAGAATAACCATGTTTGCTAAAAAGAAAGTTGAGGAAAACTATTCATGAAACGGGAAATCGATTGGAAAGAGATCTCAGATGGAAAATTATATAGCTTAAACGATATGGTAAAGGCGGATTGCGGCGACTGCAAAGGCTGCTCGGCCTGCTGTCAGGGGATGGGGCAGTCGGTTACCCTGGATCCCCTTGACTGTTTCCGGCTGACGGTAAATCTTAATTGTACTCTGGAGGAACTGCTGGCAGAGAAGCTGGAACTTCATGTGGTGGATGGAATCGTGCTTCCAAACTTAAAAATGGGGGGAAATGAGGAAAAGTGCGGCTTTTTAAACCAGGAAGGGCGATGCGGGATTCATAGCATCCGGCCGGGAATCTGCCGCCTGTTTCCCTTAGGGCGGATCTATGATGAGCAGGGATTTCAGTATTTTCTCCAGGTACATGAGTGCAGGAGGGAAAACAGGGCAAAGGTCAAGGTACGCAAATGGATTGATACCCCTGATGCAAAGCGGTATGAAAAGTTTGTGTCTGACTGGCATTTCTTATTAAAGCGGCTGGAAAGAAAGCTGGAAGAGGATGGAGATCAGACCTTGGCAAATAAAATCAGTATGTATGTTTTAAAGCAGTTTTATCTTATGCCCTATGACAGGGACCAGGATTTTTTCGATCAGTTTGGCAAAAGGCTTGAAGCCAGTTCTTTCTTATGATAGAATTGGTAAGAATAAAAAAAAATAAGGGAAAAGAGATCCAAGGAGGAAGCTATGATCAGGCAGTTAATAGACAAAATTCAGAAAACAAAAGCCCCAATCTGCGTAGGTTTGGACCCCATGTTAAACTATATACCAGAGCATGTTATAAAAAAGGCATTTGAAGAATTCGGTGAAACTAAAGAAGGCGCTGCGGAAGCTATTTGGCAGTTCAATAAAGAAATTGTTGATCATGTTTATGATCTGATCCCATCCGTTAAGCCACAGATTGCCATGTACGAGCAGTTTGGCATCGAAGGCTTGAAAGCGTATACAAAGACTGTTAACTATTGCCAGGAAAAGGGGCTTTTCGTCATTGGAGATGCTAAGAGAGGAGATATTGGTTCCACATCAGCCGCTTATGCTACAGCACATATCGGGCAGGTGAAGGTTGGAAACAAAAGTTTTTCTGCTTTCGGTACAGATTTCCTTACGGTCAATCCATATTTGGGGACCGATGGCGTAAAGCCCTTTGTGGATGTATGCAAGGAAGAAGACAAGGGACTTTTCGTTCTGGTGAAGACCTCTAATCCTTCCAGCGGAGAATTCCAGGATCAGCTGATTGGCGGAAGGCCGCTGTATGAACTGGTTGCAGAAAAGGTTGTGGAATGGGGAGCAGACTGTATGGATGGCGCTTACAGCAATGTGGGAGCCGTTGTAGGGGCCACCTATCCGGAGATGAGCAGGATTCTCCGCAAACTGATGCCAAACACCTATTTCCTGGTTCCGGGATACGGCGCCCAGGGAGGAACGGCAGAGGATCTAAAGCCATGCTTTAACGAGGACGGCCTGGGAGCGATTGTAAACTCCTCCAGGGGAATTATTGCAGCCTATAAATCTGAAAACTACGCCCGGTTTGGCGAAGAGCATTTCGGTGAAGCCTCCAGACAGGCGGTTATTGACATGGTCACCGACATCAACAGGGTATTATAGGGGGATCGCATGGCAAAGGTAAAGGAAATGGCAGTGGTTGCCAGCCAGACACGGCTGGGAGATGATGTATACAGTATGTGGATTAAAACAAAGGATATCACTGCCCAGGCAGAGCCGGGACAGTTTGTTGACCTATATACAAAGGATGGCGCAAAGCTTTTGCCCCGCCCCATCAGCATTTGCGAGACAGATAAGGACAAGGGACTTTTAAGGCTGGTGTATCGGGTAGTAGGGGGCGGAACGGAAGAGTTCTCCCATTACAAGGAAGGTGATTCCGTAGAGGTCCTGGGACCTTTGGGCAATGGATTTCCCCTGGAAGCCGGTACAAAAGGGAAAAAGGCATTTTTGATCGGCGGCGGAATCGGAATTCCACCTATGCTTGAACTGGCAAAGCATTTGCCTTGTGAGAAACAGGTGGTACTTGGATACCGGGATGCCCTGTTTTTAAATGAAGAATTTTGTCCATATGGAGACACTTATATTGCAACAGAGGACGGAAGCACCGGAACGAAGGGCAATGTTTTAGATGCAATCCGGGAACAGGGCTTAAAAGGCGATGTGATCTTTGCCTGCGGTCCTACCCCCATGCTGAAGGCTCTTAAGGCTTATGCTCTGGATAATGAAATAGAATGTTATCTTTCCCTGGAGGAAAAGATGGCCTGCGGCATTGGAGCCTGTCTTGCCTGTGTATGCAAAAGTAAGTCAGTGGACGAGCATTCCATGGTTCACAATAAGCGTATCTGTAAGGATGGTCCGGTATTTAAGGCTGAGGAGGTAGAATTTTAGATGAATACGAAAGTGAATCTGGCCGGAGTGGAGCTTAAGAATCCGGTTATGACTGCTTCCGGCACCTTTGGTTCCGGTGAGGAATACAGCGAGATGATTGATTTAAATCATTTGGGAGCTGTGGTTACAAAAGGCGTGGCCAATGTGCCATGGCCAGGTAACCCCACGCCCAGAATCGCGGAAACCTACGGAGGCATGATCAATGCCATCGGCCTTCAGAATCCGGGAATGGAAGTTTTTATTAAGAGAGATATTCCATTTTTAAAGAAGTACGATACGAAAATCATTGTCAATGTATGCGGAAAGACCACAGAGGATTATATCGAAGTTGTGGAGCGGTTGGCGGATGAGCCGGTGGATATGCTGGAAATCAACATTTCCTGCCCTAATGTGAAAGAGGGAGGAATCGCTTTTGGACAGGATCCCAAAGCGGTAGAGGCCATAACAAGGGAAGTTAAAAAATATGCAAAGCAGCCGGTTATCATGAAGCTGAGCCCCAACGTAACGGACATAGGGGTAATGGCAAAGGCAGCAGAGGCCGGAGGAGCAGATGTACTGTCCCTTATTAACACCTTAACCGGTATGAAAATTGACATTAACCGCCGCACCTTTGCAGTCGCCAATAAAACAGGAGGCTTATCTGGTCCGGCTATTAAGCCCATTGCAGTACGCATGGTATATCAGGTGGCCAATGCGGTGAAACTTCCCATTATCGGTATGGGCGGGATCATGAATGCGGAGGATGCCATAGAATTTATTCTTGCAGGAGCTACGGCTGTTTCCGTTGGAACAGCCAATTTCCGGAATCCTTATGCAGCGGAAGAAGTAGTCAGAGGCATAGAGGATTACATGAAGAAATATGACGTAGAAGATATCAGGGATCTGATAGGAGCTGTACGGTAACAGCATTATTTTGAATGGATTTATTGTATTCATAGAAAAACCCAGGCCAGGAGTATAATCGCTCCTGGCCTATTTTTACCATTGATAATGCTTTACCTTTCCCAATAATAACTGATGCTATTGTTACAATACAGTTTAGACCGACCAGTTTGTTAATATTATTTTCTAAAACTTTTAAGGGATATGTCTATTAAATTATTCGACTATTTTTATCATTTAACATATAACATTGATAACAGAGAGTATTTATCTATAAAACCAACAAAAGCAAAGGAGTTGGTTGCATGACCCAGAAAATGGTTTACAATTAAAATTGGCAATAGATTGTATGCCCATAAGGGTAAGTTGGACAAATGGTTTACTAAATCAAATTTTATATGATTGTTAATTGAAAATACGTATTGAGTATGGTAAAATTAGGGACGGATGTTCTAACAGTATTCCTTTCCCCGAATTTACGCAGGAAGGAGGACATATTGGTTAAATCACTCAAAGGGAAAGAACTTGGAAAAGGTATATCTAGGACGATGTACTTTATCAATCCAAGTTTGTTAATAGATTTGGCAATAGGCAGACTATTTATGGTAAAACAAACAATGAAATATTCAAAAAACTACGTTCTGAGCAGTATGAAGATGAAAAACAAGTCAATGTCGTCAAAAAGAATATTACGCTATTACGCTTAATGAATGGTATCACATATAGTTGAGCATTTGTAAAAATAGTTGCAGAAATTCGTCAAAGGGATCTTACGCTACTCACTATAAACGGATAAAAGAAGAATTGGGTTGGAGAATATGTTATTTTCGTAAAGATGGGAAATACTTATTTGAGAAGCAAGGTACCAAAACAAATAATGGAAAAAGAATTATACCTCTGACCTAGCTGTCATGGCGTTAAAGAGGCAGAAAGCGCAGAAACAGGATAATATCTTTGAGGAAAAAACGCTGGAAGGTTATGAGAATCTTGTATTTGTTACGAAAAGCTATCAGCTTACACAATTGTTTCTTGTCTAAGAATGTTAGGTAAATAGAAACATGCTTAAATGATTAAATGGTGTAGTAATGGTGTAGTAGATCAAGTTCAATACATATAGAAGAGATTGTAAAGTGCATGAAATAAGGAGAAAATGACAATATGGAACAGTATAAGCAGGAATTTATTGAATTCATGGTAGACAGCAATGTCCTTAAATTTGGCGACTTCACATTGAAAAGCGGAAGAAAATCCCCGTTTTTTATGAATGCAGGTTCTTATGTGACAGGAGCACAGCTTAAAAAGCTGGGTGAATACTATGCAAAGGCTATCCACGATAATTTTGGTGATGATTTTGATGTTCTGTTCGGGCCGGCTTATAAGGGAATCCCCTTAAGCGTTACCACTGCCATCGCTTTTCATGAGTTGTATGGAAAGGAAATTAAGTACTGCTCAAACAGAAAAGAAGAGAAGGACCATGGCGGTGATGCCGGGATCCTCCTCGGAAGCCCCATAAAGGAGGGAGACCGGGTGGTGATCATTGAGGATGTGACTACTTCCGGAAAATCCATTGAAGAGACCTTCCCCATTATCAAGGCTCAGGGAAATGTGGAGATTTTAGGCCTTATGGTTTCCTTAAACCGCATGGAAAAGGGAAAAGGGGACAAGGGAGCTTTGGATGAGATCCATGAAAAGTATGGATTTAAAGCCGCCGCCATCGTTTCCATGGCAGAAGTTATTGAATATCTGCATAACAGGGAGTATAATGGAAAAGTTATTATTAATGATGGTATAAAAGAGGCCATTGACGCTTATTACGAAGTCTATGGTATAAAATAATCCCTTCCAGGGATACTTTTATGCCCAGAGAGCATGGGCGAGAGAGAGGAAACACCCTACGGGTATACCTTAATGCCCAGGGAGCGTGGGCGAGAGAGGAAAGGAGACTTGGTATGGAAAGAGTTTATAAAACGATGAGAAATATTGGAGCTTTAAGCATTGGTGTTGGAATTGTAGTGACAGTTATTGGAATTGCCGCCGGGACCATATCAATTATAAACGGAGCGTTCTTGTTGAAGAGGAAATCTGAAATTACATTTTAACTGTTATTATAGGAGAGGATGCTGGTTGAAAGGTGTTGCTTTAAGCAGCCTCTCTCTTTTTTGCGCGAGTAATGAGCGGAATGAATATGTTTGCATATTCATTAGGCGAATACTGCGGCAGTTAAGGAAAACTTGTTTTCCTTAGCGCCGCATATAGATGGAGCTGTTATGATTAGAAATGCGACAAAACGGCAGAAGATGGGTTGGGTAATCTTTATTTTTTACCTGATCTTTTTGGCATACTTTTTATTTTTTTCCGATTATTTCGGCAGGGGGAGTCATGCTCAGCAGGAATATGCATACAACTTAACCCCGTTTAAAGAAATACGGCGCTTTATTATTTACCGCCATGTGGTCGGAATGAAGTCCTTTCTGCTGAACATTGTGGGAAACATCGTGGGCTTTATGCCCTGTGGTTTCTTTCTTCCGATCATCAGCCGCAGGAGCCGCTGCTGGTTTAATACGACGTTGTTAAGCTTTCTGTTCAGCTTATGCATTGAAACCATCCAGCTTGTGTTCAAGGTGGGATGCTTTGATGTAGACGACATGATACTGAATACGCTGGGGGGTATCCTGGGATACATCCTTTACAAAATCGTACAGTATACAAGAGTAAGATTAAGGAGGAAAAAGCGTGCAAAAGCAGAAAAAAGTGTCCTATATTAGGAAATCCTTTGCAAAGAGAAGCTTTCTATGCCTGGGACTTGCGGTTGGGGCACTTGTACTTGGAATGATTGGAATCATCAGTTCTGTAATGGCGGAAGGACAGGCACAGCTTAATGTGGCGGCTGTTTGCTTCTGCAGCCTGTTGATTTCATTTTTTTCAATGGTTTATGGTGTTTTTTCTTTCTTTGAAAGAGAAAAAAAATACATACTGTCTAAAGTAGGAATGGGGATCAGTCTGATCCTTATCATTCTTTGGGCAGTTCTTATCATTATAGGAATAAAGGGGTAAGGATTATGGATTATCAAATGATGTTTCAGCAGGAAAATGAGAATATTAAGGAGCGCTTTGATCTGTCTATGGAGCGGATCGGTCAGATGGCATCGGAACAGACCGTGCCGGAACCGTATCGTGATTATTTTATCAGGACAGCATCCTTTATCGCCATGATGGGGGAGTATCTCCGGTTCATTGAGTCCGGAGACCAGAAAGCAGCTTCGTTAGAGATTTTAAGAGAATGGAACCAGAAGTTATACCAGGATATTTTACCAGGCCATTATGAGGAAAGCTATGCAAATCCGGCGTATGCAGTATCAAATCTGGGAGAGGGCTATGGCCAGCTTCTTTCGTATCTGTATAAAGAGATCCGGGGAGACATTGTTTTTGTCCACGAGTGGAGACTTACGGATCTAACCATATTAAATGAAACGCTTATTGAAATTTACAACGTATTTGAGGAGGAAATCCCTGAGATTTCCCGGATAAAAGAAGTGATCTACTGGTTTGTCAGCGATTATACAGATCATACGGTTACTTTCCGGGTCAGAGAAGGGCTTGACCCGACGCTTTCCTTTGCAACGGATATTATCCGGGATAATGATTTAAATGATCTTCGGTATTTGTATTACTTTGGCGAGTATATTTCCGAATCAGAATTAAAAACCGCAGAGTTCTTAAATTCCCTGCCAGAGGAAACGGTACGTCTTATGGCGGATACCTACACAGAAGGGTACCGCAAAGGCTTTGAGGTAATGGGAAGGGATTTAAAGAAAAAGGGAGCGGTGCAGATTCGCTATGAACTGGGCTTTGAACGTATGGTGAAGTATGCCATGGAGAATTTTGAAAAGCTTGGCCTTCAAGTGATCCTTTGCCGTGCGGCTGTCTGGACAGTCAATACCAATGCCGGCCGGAAGAACGGTTACTACAGCACATCTCCCAACAGGCAGTATGTTTACGATCATAGGTACGACGATGCTCTATATCTGAATAAAGCGTTTAAAGACCGGAAAGCAGCTGTTTTGAAGGTGGCTTATGAAACCTACAAAGAACAGGCAGCAGCATTTGCCGGCCCAGCGGTAATGGAAACCTTTGGAAAAGAAGGCTTTGAACCGGTAAATAAGCCGGAAGCAAACCGTCTGGATGCCAGACAGGAAAAGCTTTCAGCGGAAATGTCTAATGAAACTTCAAGAATTCTCAATCAATACGTACCAGGAGATGAGACCAGCTTTACGATTATAGCTTTCCCGGTACCGGAAATCGGAGAAGACTTTGAGAAGATTTTTGAAGAGACCATTGCCATCAACACCCTTGATTATGAGAAATATAAGGCGATCCAGCAGGCGGTTATCGATGTTCTCGATGAGGCTGATTACGTGGAGGTAACGGGAAAAGGAAACAACAAAACCCACTTAAAAGTAGCCCTTCACCCGTTGAATGACAGGGATAAGGAAACAAAGTTTGAAAACTGTGTGGCTGATGTGAACATTCCCCTTGGAGAGGTGTTTACGTCCCCAAGACTTACAGGAACAGAAGGAACTTTGGCTGTCAGTACGGTATATATTACGGATTTCCAGTTCAAAGACCTTGTCATGACCTTTGAAAATGGTATGATAAAGGACTATTCCTGCAGCAATTTTGAGGATCAGGAGGAAGGAAAAGCACTTGTAAAACAGGTGATCTTAAAGAACCAAGATACCCTTCCCATGGGAGAATTTGCCATAGGAACCAATACCACGGCTTATGCCATGGCCCGTAAGTTCGGAATTCTCGATAAACTGCCTATCCTCATTGTGGAAAAGATGGGCCCCCACTTTGCGGTGGGTGACACCTGCTACAGCTGGGCGGAGGACAGCCCTGTTTACAACCCCAATGGGAAGGAGATCATCGCCAGAGATAATGAGGTTTCCATTCTCAGGAAAGAAGATGTATCAAAGGCCTATTTCAGCTGCCATACGGATATTACCATACCTTATGCGGAACTGGATAGGATCGAGGCTGTCACGGCTTCCGGTAAAAGGATTTTAATTATTGATGACGGCAGATTTGTATTAAAGGGCACCGAGGAATTAAATATTCCATTGGCAAATCTCTAATTGTTTAAAATAACTAAAAATATGCAAATATTTATTAAATATTATTAAAAAAGCTTATAAAATAAAAGAACATGCCGATAAGATATACAAAGGTTTAAGGTTGAAAGAAAAATTTCTTTCAACCTTGAGTTTAAGAATCGGCGGAATATGAAATTATATCGCCTTGATTCATTCGTATACAATATAGGATAGATAAAGTGAATGGAGGACAAAGGTGAAGAATTTAAAGATTGGTAAAAGAATTGGACTTGCTTTTGGAGCTATCCTCGTGCTGTTCTTATTAGTTTCCACAATCTCCGTAATAAGCTTAAGGCAAAATAACGGTAAGTTTGTAGATTTTTTTAACAACGGACACCAGATCGATGTAAAGACACTTGAGATGAGACGTGATATTCAGTCTGCAGCTAAAAATGTAGGATATGCAACCATGAGCCTTGATTTAAAGACTACCGGGGATTATATTGATGCTGCGGAAGCGGATTTAGAAATGTTCCGTGACAAGATGCAATTTTTAAGGGAAAACTATCAGGGGGACCAGTCCCTGGTGGACAGCATCGAAAATACCTTAAATGAGGCTCAGCCTTTCAAGGATCAGGTGTTTGGTCTTGCTAGGGATAATAAAACCAGACAGGCAGCGGATATATTCTTTGAATCGTTAAACCCTTATTTCATAAAGGTTCAGGAGGAGCTGGTAACGATCAGTGACATCGCCGAGGAGAACGCCGATGGCAATTATAATACCGCCCAGCAAATGGCGAGATTCACTCAGATTGTAGTGGTCGCTTTACAGTTCATTGCTGTATTAGCCACCTTGGGCTTTTCGATTTTTACCACAAGAAGCATTGTTTCGCCGGTCAAAGAGATTGAGAAGGCAGCAGAAGAAATGTCAAAGGGAAGCCTTCATATCCAGTTAAATTACAAGTCAAAGGATGAACTGGGCGTTCTGGCCGACAGCATGCGGACTACCATTTCCAACATTGGAAATATAATTGACGATATCAGCAGCTTGCTGACATCATTGGCAATCGGTGATTTCCGGGTCAGCTCCAAGCACCAGGAACAATATGTCCAGGATTATGAGCCTATTCTTATGGCTATGCACGGAATCAGGAATAATTTAAGCGAAGCCCTTTTCCGCATTAACCAATCAGCGGATCTGGTAGCCAATGGTTCGGAGCAGGTATCCTCCGGTGCCCAGGCATTGTCCCAGGGATCAACGGAACAGGCTTCTTCCATTCAGGAGCTTGCGGCTGCTATAAGCGATATATCAAATCAGATAAATGTCAACGCCCAAAATGCAAAAGAGGCTCGTTCTACATCAGAGGAATCTACCAGGAATGTGGAGAAAAGCAGTGAGAAAATGTCGGAAATGAACCAGGCAATGATGAAGATCAGTGATAAGTCCAATGAAATTGGAAAGATTATAAAGACCATTGAGGATATCGCATTCCAGACCAATATCCTGGCATTGAATGCGGCCGTTGAAGCCGCCCGTGCCGGCGAAGCCGGAAAAGGCTTTGCAGTTGTGGCGGATGAAGTACGTAACCTGGCAAGCAAATCCGGAGAAGCAGCAAAGAACACCACGCTTCTCATAGGAGAAAGCATGCAGGCCGTGGAAAACGGAACTAAGATTACTGCTGAGACAGCGAAGGCTATGCAGGCAGTCGTGGAAGGAAGCAGGCGCATTAACACAATAATTGGAGAGATTGCATTGGCCTCTGACAAGCAGGCGGTGGCAGTTGATCAGGTGGCACAGGGAATTGACCAGATTTCCTGCGTGGTTCAGACGAACTCCGCCACAGCGGAGCAAAGTGCTGCGGCAAGTGAAGAACTGTCAGGCCAGGCCCAGATTATGAAGGGACTTGTTGAGGGCTTTGACCTTTATGAGGGCGAGGAGGAAAAGGTATCCTCAAAACCTAGAAATTCCCGGCCAGAAAAGCCGGTTTATGGAGAAGCTCATGATGTCCCGGTCCTTAACATTGATCCGGTTTATTTTGAAGAACCCTCATTTGGAGGCGGAAAGTATTAAACATACATAGTCAGGCGGGAGACCGGAGAGATTAAGATATCTTTCCGGTTCTCCCGCCCTTCTTGTACTCCCCATGAGCGATGGCAAAATTTTTAGAAAACCATTGACGAAGCAGAAAAAAACTTGTATTATAATTAATAAGTAAGGATAAAATAATAAGCTTCAATTATTAATTTATCTAATAAACTGTATTACTGTAAATAATGAATCTTCACATCAAACAAAATAAAGGAGAATTTACTATGGCAAAAGTATCGATTGTTATGGGAAGTGATTCTGATATGCCTGTTATGGCTCAGGCTGCAGATGTTTTGAAAAAATTGGGAGTGGAGTTTGAGATGACGGTGATCTCCGCCCACAGGGAACCGGATATATTTTTCGAATATGCGAAAACGGCAGAAGCAAGAGGCGTAAAGGTCATAATTGCTGGTGCAGGCAAGGCTGCTCATCTACCGGGAATGTGTGCTGCTCTGTTCCCAATGCCGGTGATCGGCATTCCCATGAAGACTTCGGACCTTGGCGGAGTGGATTCTCTTTATTCTATCGTCCAGATGCCTTCTGGAGTTCCAGTTGCCACCGTTGCGATTGGCGGAGGGACCAATGCTGGAATTCTTGCAGCTAAAATTTTAGCGGTCAGTGACGAGGCGCTTTTAGGAAGGCTTAAAGAATACTCGGAAAACTTAAAAAACGAGGTGGCAGAAAAAGCGGAGAAATTAGATCAGATCGGCTATCAGGAATATTTAACCCAGATGAAGAAGTGAGAAAATCGGAGGCGAGGAGAAAAAATGGATTATAAGAATGCAGGAGTGGACATTGAAGCCGGATATAAATCGGTTGAATTAATGAAAAAGCATGTGCAGGAAACCATGAGACCTGAGGTTCTTGGAGGGCTTGGGGGATTTTCCGGGGCATTTTCCATGTCAGCCTTTAAAAACATGGAAAAACCGACTCTGGTATCAGGAACCGACGGGGTAGGCACAAAGCTGAAGCTTGCATTTTTAATGGACAGGCACGATACTGTTGGAATCGACTGTGTGGCCATGTGTGTCAATGATATCGCCTGTGCAGGCGGGGAGCCTTTGTTCTTCCTGGATTATATTGCCTGCGGCAGGAATTACCCGGAAAAAATCGCAGAGATCGTCAGCGGAGTTGCAAACGGCTGCAAGCAGGCCAATGCTGCTTTGATCGGCGGTGAGACAGCGGAGATGCCGGGATTTTATCCTGAGGCTGAATACGATCTGGCCGGTTTCGCAGTAGGTGTGGTGGATGAGAAGGATCTTATTACCGGGGCTGATGTCAAAGAGGGGGATGTGCTCATAGGAATCGCCTCTTCCGGAATTCACAGCAATGGCTTTTCTCTGGTACGCAAGGTGTTTGACATGACAAAAGAAAGCCTGGATACCTATTATGAAGAGTTGGGAAAAACCCTTGGCGAAGTGCTGATTACTCCTACCAAAATTTATGTTAATGCATTAAAAAGCGTAAAAAATAGCGGAGCAGTGATCAAAGCCTGCAGCCACATCACCGGAGGCGGTTTTTATGAAAACATTCCCCGTATGCTTCCTGAGGGTATCCGGGCGGTTGTTGAAAAGAACAGCTATCAGGTGCCTGCCATCTTTGGTCTGCTGGTGGATAAAGGCGGTATTGAGGAAGAGATCATGTACAATACCTATAATATGGGAATCGGAATGATTCTTGCAGTGAGTCCGGCGGATGTGGATACGGCTATGGAAGCAATCCGCGGAGCTGGGGAGGTTCCCTATGTGATCGGCCATACGGAAAGAGGAGAGAAGGGTGTGACCTTATGCTGAAAATCGGGATATTGGTTTCCGGCGGGGGAACCAACCTTCAGGCAGTCTTAGATGCGATAGATTGTGGAAGGATCACCAATTCAGAGGTAACAGTGGTCATCAGCAATAACCAGAACGCATATGCCCTGGAAAGGGCTAGAAAACATGGAATTGAGGCTCTCTGCATATCACCTGTGGATTTTCAGGAGAGGGAAGACTTTTATGAAGCGCTTCTTTCAAAGATTGACCAGTACTGCCTTGATCTGATCGTTCTGGCCGGATATCTGGTTGCGATTCCGGTATCCATGATACAAAAGTACAGGAACCGTATCATCAACGTTCATCCATCCCTTATTCCGTCTTTTTGCGGAAAGGGATATTATGGGCTTAAGGTTCATGAAGCTGCCCTGGCCCGTGGGGTGAGGGTTACGGGTGCTACGGTCCACTATGTAGATGAGGGAATGGATACGGGGCCGATTCTTTTACAGAAGGCGGTTGAGGTCCGGGAAGGAGATACACCGGAGACTTTGCAGCGGCGTGTCATGGAAGAGGCAGAGTGGCTGATCCTTCCCCAGGCCATACAGATGATTGCATACGGACAGGAGGAATCGTAATGAAGGTTTTGATCATAGGCGGAGGCGGGCGTGAGCATGCCATTGCATGGAAAATCTCCAGAAGCCCTAAGGTTGATAAAATATATTGCGCCCCTGGAAATGCAGGAATTGCAGAGATTGCAGAATGCGTGGATATGGGGGTAATGGATTTTGACAGGCAGGTAGCATTTGCTAGGGAAAAGGAAATCGATCTGACCATCATAGGACCGGATGATCCTCTGGTTGCCGGAGCTGTGGATGCGTTTGAGGCAGCCGGACTAAGGGTGTTCGGCCCGCAAAAACGTGCGGCTTTGCTGGAAGGTTCCAAGTCATTTTCCAAGGACTTAATGAAAAAGTATGGTATTCCCACAGCGGCATATGAAGTCTTTGATTCTCTGGAAGAGGCATTAAGTTATGTGAAAACAGCCCCAATGCCCATTGTGTTAAAGGCTGACGGCCTGGCTTTGGGAAAGGGAGTCCTGATTTGCGGCACAAGGGAAGAGGCGGAACTCGGAGTAAAGGATTTAATGCTTGATAAACTGTTTGGCTCCGCAGGAGACCGGATCGTGGTGGAAGAGTTTATGACGGGCCGTGAGGTATCGGTGCTCTCCTTTGTGGATGGAAAGACTGTTAAAATTATGACATCCGCCCAGGACCATAAGCGGGCAAAAGACGGAGACCAGGGTCTTAATACAGGGGGAATGGGAACTTTTTCTCCAAGTCCGTTTTATACGGAAGAAGTGGATAAGTTTTGCAGGCAATATATATATCAGGCGACCGTGGATGCCATGAAAGCAGAGGGCCGGGAATTTAAGGGTATCATATTCTTTGGACTGATGCTGACGGAAAAAGGCCCCAGAGTATTGGAATACAATGCCAGGTTTGGTGACCCAGAGACACAGGTGGTGCTTCCTCGGATGAAGAATGACATCGTGGAGGTTTTTGAGGCTTGTATTGACGGAACTCTGGATCAGATAGACCTGCAGTTTGAAGATAATGCGGCGGTCTGCGTGGTATTGGCGTCAGAGGGCTATCCGGAGAAGTATGAAAAGGGGTATCCCATTGCCGGGGTGGAAGCATTTAAGGGACAGGAGAAATATTTTGCCTTTCATGCAGGAAGCAAGTTTGACGGCAGCGGTACAGTGGTGACCAATGGCGGAAGAGTGTTGGGAGTGACGGCAATCGGAGCGGATTTAAGGGAAGCCAGAGAACATGCCTATCAGGCGGCGGAATGGGTATCTTTTGAGAATAAGTATATGAGACGGGATATTGGTAAGAGTATTGACCAGACTTAAAAAAGAAGCGGGAAATTAAGAGTCTCTTGGCGGGAACACCGCTGCTGTATAACTGGTCGATTCTCATCTTTTGACAAAAAGCACAAGACGGCTTATTTAAGCCATCTTGTGCTTCTTTGTCGCTTTTTTGTCATTTGATTGGCAGAAGTTCAATGTAACCTCTTGTGCCGATAGGCTCAAGCTGGATGCGAGGGTTTGATGAATCCCACTGTGCGTCAATGACAGCTGGATCGTATTTACTGATTGCTGTCTGCACATCTTCAATGGCATTACAGTACTCCTCCTCAGCAAAGGGCTCTCCTTTAAACATCAGATATTTTACGGCAGGAAGCGCAATAACATCAAATCCATCGGGAACAACACCATCATAAGTCACAGGCACTTCAACTCCCTGCACATACTCCGAGGTACCGGGAGCAATTAATTTTGCGGGCAGCCACATACAAACCGGTTCACCGCTAATGGATTTGATACTTTGCAAAAGCCCCCACACATCACAGCCAACCTCCTCGCAATAAGCAAAATAGTCGACAGCTTTTATCCCTCTTTTGATAAGTACCTTTCGTTCCGGCTTTTCGATAACCTGCACAAATACACTTTTTACAGTTTCCATCTGTTTCTCCTTTCTAAATGTTCGATATTTGACTCCATAAGGTGTGAACAGATAGAGCGGAACAGGGCTTTTCGCATACTCCCTGGGATTGCATCCAAACTCACGGAAGAACGCCCGCTGATAGCCATCCACGCTGCCAAATCCAAGATCCAAAGCAGTATCTATAATTTTACAGGATTCATCTCGCAGCTTGATTGCTGACTTGGAGAGCCGCAGGCGCCGGATATAATCGGCTGGCGTCATGTTGGTATGCTGCAAGAACAGACGATAGGAGTACCATGGCGAATAATAGGAAACGCTTGATAAAGCAGTCAGTGTGATAGTTTCTGATAAGTGTTCCGCTATATAGTCCTGCATCCGCTGGACAGCCTCGATTTTTTCTTCCATCTTTTCACCACCTTATGCTCCTTATCTTACATTGACTGTGAGAGAAACTTCTCGACTATTTTTGCTAATCGGGTATAAGTTCACCACGTAACCATGCCGGAAAAACCAGCTCATTTTTCCCATGTAGCCGGACGTGTTAAATTTATGGGGATTTTTGTATTCGAATTTCCGATTGCGGAATTAATCTGCATTTGTGTTAAAAAGATGCTTTTACTCAAATCGGCATTTTTTATGTTTGCGTCCCGGAGGTCAGCACCTAAAAAGTTAGTCTTCCATAAGCTGCATCCTGATAAGTCTGCAGCGATCATTAATGACATACTGAAATTCTTTCTGTCAAGATTTGCTTTCTTAAAATTTTTTCCTAAATAGTTTAAACCGTGAAATTGATTTGATGTATCATTTGTTGAAATATCGGTGCTTATCTGTTTCAATACGTTATTCACGTTTAATCTGTATTCTGAGAGATCCAGCATTGCAATATGATCCATGGGCTGCTGTATCATTTGCTCATTCTCGGAGATAAGCAAATCAATCGTTGATTTTAGAAGTTCATCTGATGTCAAAGTAAATGCCTCAACCAGGAACCATAGCATCTGATGTAACTGATATACAATCATAAATATCTGAAAGAGTTTATCTTTCTGTTCAAAATTTGCTTTCCATGTTCCATCTGGTAAATATAGTTGAGTCGTTCTTTGTCCCGCTCCGAAACAGTCATAGGCCAAACAACCTTTGTAATTTTTGTCAGCCAGTCTGGAGTGAATTTTGCAGCAAAAATCTGAATCCAGATATTTGCATGGGGTTCCAGCTTCTTTATTGGCAGGAAAACCATCTGTTTTTGTGCAGTACAAAGCAACACAGCATAAGCCGCTGCATTTTTTACAATCAATTTTCAGCTTTCTTATTAAATCGTCATATTTACTATCTACTTTATCCTTCGTCACAAGATCACCGCCTTAGAATTATTGATTAAATTCCTGTTATTCAAAATGAGTAAACAATTTTTTCATATAAATATCTTACCATATATTGAAGATAATTTTAACCAGCTTTCACAGGCATGAACCGTGTGATTGCCGGAATGTAATAAAATAGCCGGCAAGTGCCAAAGCACCTGCCAGCCCTTTTATAAAGTTTCGTTTTGGATACGATCTCTAAGGTTTAAAATTTTATCCCGGATAAGGGTTATTGTTTCTAAAAATACGGTATCATCCATGCCGCTGGGATCGTTAAGTCCCCAATCTTCCCGGTATTTACAGGGTAGGAGCGGGCACTTTACATTACAGCCCATTGTAACAACAATATCTACCGGAGGAATCTCAGATAGGAGCTTGCTATGCTGGGATAGCTCCATATCAATTCCGTAAAGTCGATTCATAAGCCGCACTGCGTCCTGGTTAATTTGCGGTTTAGTCTCTGTCCCGGCAGAATAGCTTTCAAAGGCATCTGAGGCGAGGTGCTTGCCAAGAGCTTCGGCTATCTGGCTTCGGCAGGAATTATGGACACATACAAACGCTACTTTGGGTTTATTCATATATAAACTACCCCCTGTTTTTATTTATTATAACTATTCCTCCAGTTTCCAAATATTTCTGTCCGCCCTAAAGGGCAGACATGATAATGCACCCAATAACCCGATCACAAAAAATAACATCGCCGCGCCGGAGCCTTTTCCTGTCCCAAACAGTGCGGTCCACAGACTGCCCGCCGTCTGCCCTGCCATAAACGGTTCAAACACCCGGTCTACCAAAATACCGCCGCATAGATATCCCAGGGGAATGGTGAAAAACTGTAAGGTATTCCTTGCTGAATAGACGCGGCCCTGCATTTCAATAGGGATCATTGTGCGGAAAAGAACATCCATGTTGGCGTTCATAACAGGAATAAAGATCCAGCCAAGGACTGCGCCAAAACACCATACAGGAGTACTCCTGCCAAAAGCAAGGATAAAGTTCTCAGTACTCATGGAAAAAAGCAGGCAATTACAAATCACTCGAACCCGGCTTTTTGGCGGAGGCAGCATAGAAACCAAAATGCTTCCAACCATTGTTGCAATTCCTGTAACAGTGTTGATCATGCCAAGGGCCAGTTCTCCGCCGCCGGCACGCGACAGTACCATAGCGGGCAGGGCGGCATTGAAGATAGAAGCAGTAAAATTGATAACAGCCAAAAACAGAATCAGATCCAGAATTCCCCGGTTATCTTTAAGATACCGCAAGCCGCTTTTGGCAGACTGCAATACCGTTTCCCTCTCCAGGCCTCGGCCCTCTGTGGCCTGCGGGATTTTAACAAAGCATAACAGCGATAGGAACGCTATGGAAAATGTAATTAAATCGAACAGGATGACAAGACGGATGCTTCCAAAAGAAAGCAGGGCGGAAGCCAACATAGGCGTCAGTACGGTAACCAACGAATTGGATAAGGAACGCATCCCGCTTACCTTCTGGTAATGCTTTTGCGGGGCCAACAGGCTGATGGCCACATCCGATGCAGGCTGCTGTACCGTGTTCATCAATCCATTCAAGGTGTTGATTAAATACAGATGCCAAATCTGGAGTTTACCAGTTGTCATCAGAATAAGCACCGAAACAGTACACAATGCCGCAAAGCTGTCACTGAGCAGCATCGTAGCCTTTTTGTTCCACCGGTCACTCAGTGCACCTGCAAAAATGCTTAAAAGGACATAGGGTGCATAGGAACAGATGGCCAATAACGAGGTGGTGAGAGCCGACCCCTGCTGCTGATAAGACCAGATCACCAGCGCGAAGTTGGTCATTGCACTGCCCAAGGCCGAAAATGACTGTGTGATCCATAAAATCAGGAAATTACGAAGTTCCCCGATGTTTGTTTTTAAATTTTTTAACATGACTTTGCTCCTTTTTCAAATAAAATCTTTATGATTTATTGAAAGTGCAAAGTCCAACGGACGAATTCAATCTACTCCGTGCAGTTTCGTCCGTTTCAGACTTTGCACGGAGCAGTGCCAATACAGAGTAGCATTTTTATTCTCCTTTATATCCCGGTTTACGTTTGGTATCAATATTGCCGAGAAGTAATTTTATATATTCTATCATAAATAATATCAAAAATCCATAATAAAAATGATGCCGGGCATAGCTGCTACCTCAGTTTGTCAAAAAGGGGCTTTCGGGGGCTTGCTTGATGAGGTTAAAAAATCATTGACAGGCCCAGGTTTTCATGATATTGTATCTGACAGGTGATGTAATATGACAAAAGGTCAGCTGGAAGCTAAAATCAGTGAAGTTGTCAGTAAATTTGAAGTTGAATATATGGGAAGGGGTCCAAAGACGATCCGTACCTATGTATTAAATGATATGATCATAGTCAGGTTAATAGGATTCTTAAGCCCTTCAGAGAAGAAACTGACGGAAAGCACACAGGGTATTGAGCTGCTTAAGAAAGTCCGGACTTCCCTGTTCGAGGGCGGAAGAGAATATCTGGAGAAAATATTAACAGATGTTATGGATGTGTCCATTATCAGCACTCACTCGGATATCAGCACGAAAACAGGTGAAAAGATCATTGTTATTACGGTTGATAGAAATTTGGAAGAGCTATATACAGCTAAATAACACCGGAAGACGTCACAAAGTAGAATTAATTCTAAGTTGTAAGTAAGCCGATATCCATGAACTGGATATCGGCTTTATATATATCGAGGGAGGAGGCGATGAATGAATAGGAGAATACTTTAACACGAAATAAGAAGGTATTCGGCATGATTTTGAAAAGGGCATTTGGAAAAATAACAGAACAATCACATGCCTGGAATATTAAAATAGAAACTATGTAATACTTAATAAAATTGGGAAACAGAGGTTGAAGAAGATCATTATAACTACATGGTTTGCGCCTGCCCCATGTTTGGCGCGAACTTCAGATGTGCATAAGGGCTTGCGCAGGAACGGAGGAAAATATGCTGGAATGTTTACGTGATATGAATTTACCCGAGTATGTAATGGATATATTGACTGAGTCAAAAGGTGTTGTTATTCCAAAGACCAGGGAAGATTTACTGACACTGGCAATGGGGAATTCCGAAAATACCGAGTTTTACATTGAATATGAAGTAGAAGGAAAAGGCAAGGTATTGGAAGCTACTGCTACGAAATGTAAAAACGGAGTCGTAGTCAATTATACGGACGATTACATGAGAAGACGTGATCCTGACTGTCTGTTGATTGCGGATAATAAACCAACAGATAAACCGAGATACGAGGAGGTTTATCAGTCTGATTTTAAAACCCTGAGAACGGAAACCTTTGACTGGCTGAAAAAGCAGGAGCTGATTTTTTTCCCATTTAAGTCAGGCGGACTTGAGTATGGATATGATTCAATCCTGATCGCCCCCTTAAACGCCGGATTTTTCGCTGCCGGACTTGCAGATCTGCAGGGATTTTTAAATATTGACGAGATTTCTTCTGATTTTAATCCAATAGCGGTTGTATTTCTGGCTCCTCCGTTTCGGCATACCCATTTTGACGGTAAGCAGATCGTGGTTCATAACCGTCTGGATGAAATTCATGAAGTTTATTCCTATAATTTATATCCCGGCCCAAGTGCCAAAAAGGGCATCTACGGAGTTCTTCTCAATATTGGAGAAGAAGAAGGCTGGGTAACGGCACATGCATCTACGGTAAAAGTAATCACTCCTTATGACAATGAGATCGTCATCATGCACGAAGGTGCTTCCGGCGGCGGAAAAAGTGAAATGATCGAAGACATTCATAAGGAAATGGATGGAAGAGCTATATTAGGAAGAAATACGGTTACAGGTGAAAAGAACTATCTGGTATTAAGTGAAACCTGTGATCTGATACCGGTGACAGATGACATGGCATTATGCCACCCCAAGATCCAGAATGACAGCAAAAAGCTGGTGGTTAAGGATGCGGAATCCGCATGGTTCTTGCGCCTTGATAACATCAAGTGTTATGGTTCCTCTCCCCAATATGAGAAAATACTGATTCAGCCGGAAGAGCCCCTTATCTTCTTAAACATGCAGGCAGTACCTGGTGCCACCTGTCTGGCTTGGGAACATACCCTGGATCAAAACGGAAAGCCCTGCCCCAACCCCCGTGTTGTTTTGCCAAGAAGACTGGTTCCCAAAGCCATTGATACACCTGTGGAAGTAGACGTGAGAAGCTTTGGCGTACGGACCCCGGCATGTACGAAGGAAAACCCGACATATGGAATTCTTGGTATCCTCCACATACTGCCTCCGGCACTGGCCTGGTTATGGCGTCTTGTAGCCCCAAGAGGATTCAATAATCCAAGTATTATCGATTCCCTGGAAATGACCAGCGAAGGAGTAGGATCCTACTGGCCTTTTGCAACCGGTAAAAAGGTGACCCAGGCAAACCTTTTGCTTGACCAGATTTTAAATTCAACCAACACCCGGTATGTCCTGATCCCCAACCAGCACATCGGTGCATATGAGGTGAGCTTTATGCCCCAGTGGGTTGCCAGAGAGTATATTGCCCGCCGAGGCAGCGCCAAGTTTAAACCGGAGCATCTTGTGGAAGCCCGCTGTCCGCTTCTTGGCTTTGGCCTTGATTCCTTAAAAATTGACGGACAGTACATCAGGAGAGCATTTTTAAGGCCGGAAACCCAGCAGGAAGTAGGCATTCAGGGATATGACGACGGAGCAAAAATCCTGACAGACTTCTTTAAACAGGAGCTGATGAAATATTATACCGATGATTTAAATCCGTTAGGAAAGCAGATCATAGATATGTTCCTGGCAGGTGCTACGGTTAAGGAATATCTGGAAATCATCCCTATGAGATATTAGGATTGTCCGGAGGCCGGTGTTTCTGGAAACAGCGCACTTGTATACTAGTGCTTGACAATGAGATTATTTTCGCTTATTCTAAGTATGAACAGAATTTGAGAAAAGAGGTCATGATATGCGGCTGACAGAACGGTATTCCAAAGAGACAGGAAGGGAATATGCACTCCGGATGTTAAAGGATAATATCATACATCTTGATCTGGTTCCCGGGAGTATGCTGAGCGAGAATGAATTGTCCTCAGAGATGAATTTATCCCGGACTCCGGTGAGAGAAGCACTGATTGAGCTGTCAAAGGTGAAAATCGTGGAAATTTATCCTCAAAAGGGAAGCGCAGTGGCTTTGATCGATTATAAGCTGGTGGAAGAGGCGATTTTTATGCGCAATGTCCTGGAATGCGCAGTTGTGGAACTGGCTTGTAAGACGGCTGGGGAAGAAGCAGTCATGGGGTTGAGAGAGAATGTGAAGCTTCAGGAGTTTTATCTGGAAAATCGTTCTCCGGAGCGGCTTCTTAAGCTGGATGATGAATTTCACCGGCTGCTGTTTCACATAACCGGCAAGGACCAGGTTTATCAGCTCATGGACAGCATTACCATTCACTTTGACAGGATACGCAGCATGTCTCTGATTGCAGTAAAGGATCTAAAGACAATTTCCGACCATCAGGCCATTGTGGAAGCCATTGCTGCAAAGGATGGAAGCAAAGCAAAAGGATTGATGGAAAAGCATTTATCCAGATATAAAATCGATGAAGAAGCCTTGCGAAAGGAATATTCGGAGTATTTTCTGTGATGTTGGCTTTATGATTTAAATATAATATAAGCGGTAATAAGAGAAGGAAAGCCTCTTTCTCTTATTACCGCTTTTTTGTGATCTGATGTCAGGCAATTGAGAACGATTGACTTATACATTATAAACAAAAAAAAAGAAGATATTTATGAAATGTGCTGATTGAACTACTAGTATACTAGATATATACTTATGTCAGGACTTAATAGTCACAAACAATTGCATTTGGATAGGAATAAGAAGTAAGGAAACGGAGGTATTCAAACATGAAAATGATTATGCGTTGGTTTCCCTTTGGGGATGACAGCGTGACCCTTGGCCAGATCCGCCAGACACCGGGGGTTTCCGGTGTGGGCACCTGCCTGCCTAAGGTTCCTGTGGGACAAGTATGGCCCCTGGAGACCTTAAAAGCCCTGAAAAAGGAGATCAATGAGGCCGGTCTTGAGATGGAGGTAATCGAAAGCGTCAATATCCATGAAGACATAAAGAAAGGCCTTTCTACCAGGGACGAGTATATTGATGCTTATATAAAGACCCTGGAGCATTTAAGCCTTGTTGGGGTCAAGTGTCTCTGCTATAATTTTATGCCTGTGATGGACTGGGCACGTAGTGATCTTGCTTATCAGACAGACGACGGAAGCTATGTTATGGCTTACCGCCATGATGAGGTTTTACAGATGAATCCGGAAAAGATGGCAAAGGCCATGGAGGGAAAAGCCAGAGGATATTCTCTTCCAGGCTGGGAGCCGGAGCGGCTTTATGCCATGGCTCAGGACATTGAGTTTTATCAGTCCATGACACGGGAGCAATATTGGAATAATATGAAATATTTCCTGGATGCGGTAGTTCCTTATGCGGAGAAGTATGACATTAAGATGGCAATTCATCCAGATGATCCGCCATGGCCTCTTTATGGACTTCCAAAGGTCATTACCAATGCGGAAAATATCCGGACATTTCTTGATTTAAACAGCAATCCCTATAATGGATTGACCTTATGCACCGGCAGTCTGGGAAGCGATTTAAGCAATGACATTCCAGCCATGATGCGGGAGTTTGGAAACAGGAAGCGGATTCATTTTGCCCACATCAGGAATGTGCACCATATTTCGGATAAGGATTTTGATGAAGCGGCTCATCTTTCTTCCTGCGGGGATTTAGATATGTTTGCCATCGTAGAGGCTTTGTATGAATCTGGCTTTGAAGGATATATCCGTCCAGATCACGGCCGCATGATCTGGGGAGAACAGGCTCGTCCTGGATATGGTCTGTATGACCGGGCCATTGGAGCAAATTACCTGTTAGGTCTTTGGGAAGCCATTGATAAAACCCATAAAAAAAGAAAATAGGAGGCATGGATTTATGAAACTGAATCGGTCCTGTTTAACAAACCGGGAAGCCTGGGAAAAGGCTTCTGTAAAGCTGCCGGAATTTGACTGGGAAAAAATGAGGTCGACCACGGATAAGTCGCCGAAATGGATTCATTTTGGAGCAGGGAATATTTTCCGGGGATTCATCGCAGTCTTGCAGCAAAGCCTGCTAAACGAAGGTCTTGAGGAAAGCGGAATCATCGCGACAGATACCTTTGATTATGATATTATTGATAAAATATATACCCCCTTTGATAATATGACCATGATGGTCAGTTTAAAACCGGACGGAACCATGGACCGGGAGGTAGTGGCAAGCGTTGCCAGGGGCGTAAAAGCTGATGTGAGCAATGAAACAGATTTCGGATATCTGGTGCAGACGTTTGAGAACCCTTCTCTTCAGATGGTAAGCTTTACCATCACTGAAAAAGGATATGCCCTAGCCAATTTCCGCGGAGAGCTTTTTCCTGTTGTGGAAAAGGATATGGAAGATGGTCCGGAAAAAGCCACCCATGCTATGAGCGTGGTGACAGCCCTTCTTCTTAAACGGTATCTTGCAGGAGGTTCACCTTTGGCACTGGTCAGCATGGACAATTGCAGCCATAACGGAGAAAAATTAAGAGACAGCATCGTATCCATCGCTGAAGCATGGACAAAGAAGGGTTATGCTTCCGAGAGTTTCCTTTCCTGGGTTCAGGATGAAAACAAGGTTTCCTTCCCCTGGTCCATGATCGATAAGATCACTCCGCGGCCAGCTGAAGTGGTGCAAAAATTACTGGAGGAAGATGGAATCGAAGATATGGCGCCCATCATCACCAGCAAAAACACATATATTGCCCCATTTGTCAATGCTGAAATTCCTCAGTATTTAGTGGTAGAAGACCGCTTTCCAAACGGACGTCCGGCACTTCATAAGGCTGGGGTATACATGACAGACCGGGATACGGTAAATAAGACAGAGCGTATGAAGGTTACCACCTGCTTAAATCCTCTGCACACAGCACTGGCAGTATACGGGTGTCTGTTGGGATATAACAGCATTGCTGCAGAGATGAGAGATGAGGACTTAACAGCCCTTGTCGAGCGGATCGGCTACAAAGAAGGCCTTCCGGTGGTTACAGATCCGGGAATCTTAAGCCCTGAGGATTTTATCAAAGAGGTTATTGAATACCGTCTGCCAAATCCATTTATTCCCGATGCCCCGCAGAGAATTGCAACCGATACCAGCCAGAAGATCCCCATCCGTTTTGGAGAGACCATAAAGGCTTATCTGGCAGATGAAAATCTGGATGTGCAGACCTTAACCGCAATTCCGCTGGCGATTGCCAGCTGGCTCCGTTATCTCCTGGGTGTGGATGATGAGGGAAATGCCATGGAGATCAGCAGTGATCCCATGCTTTCAGAATTAAAAGAACAGTTAAAGGGAATCAGGCTGGGAGAAAAGCCTGAAGGAAAAGAGGGACTTGAAGAGATCCTGTCCAATCCTGTTCTTTTTGGAACTGATTTGGTTAAAGCAGGACTTTCCGGAAAAATTGAAACCATGCTTTATGAAATGCTAGAAGGTCCAGGAGCAGTGAGAAAGACACTGCAGCGGTATGTAAAATAATACTATAAAATGGGGAACCCCTGGTTATTGAAACCAGGGGTTCCCTGTGTTATAATGGGCCTGTCAGAAAGAAAGTACCAGAAAGGTGGACAAGGCCCGTGAACATACAAATTTTTGGAACCGGAAAATGTTTTGAGACCAAGAAGGCACAACGCTATTTTAAGGAACGCGGAATCAAATATCAGTTTATTGATATGAAAGAAAAAGGGCTGAGCAAAGGCGAGTACAATGGGGTCAAGCAGGCGGTAGGAGGACTGGACGCGATGCTTGATGAAACTTGCAAGGATCAGGAAGCCCTTGCGCTTATCAGATACATTGCCGGTGAGGATAAAGATGAAAAGGTCTTAGAGAACCAGAAGGTACTGAAAACTCCCATTGTCAGAAACGGAAGGCTGGCTACGGTTGGATACCGGCCGGAGGTGTGGAAGAATTGGAGTTAGGCTTATAGAATGAAAGGAGCGAGGAGAAGACATGATGAAAAAGCCAGAGAAAGATCAGATGTGGGTATTTAATAAGGATATAGAAGGTGTTCAGGCTTCCGAAGGCGTTGTCAGAAAGGTTCTGGCATACTGTGATGGAATGATGTGTGTGGAAAACCAGTTTGAGAAGGGGGCTATTGGAAACCTCCACAGCCACCCCCATACCCAGATTACCTATGTTGCCAGCGGAAAGTTTGAGTTCACCATTGGTGATGAAAAGAATGTCGTAGAGGCAGGAGATACTCTTTTAAAGCAGGATGGCATCGTACACGGATGCGTTTGCCTTGAAAAGGGGATTTTGGTAGATATTTTTACACCTATGAGAGAAGATTTTTTATAAATAACAGGGTCTTCGGAGAAATAAAAATAGGACATGTGAAATAAATCTATTGATAAAAATGGTATAATATGCTATAAAGAAAGCACAGTGAAGTTAAAGGAGGTGATAGGGATGGGAAAGTATGTTTGTGAGCCATGCGGATATGTGTACGATCCTGAAATCGGTGATCCAGACTCTGGTATTGAGCCAGGTACTGCATTTGAAGATTTACCCGAAGATTGGGTATGCCCAGTTTGCGGAGTTGGTAAGGACATGTTTGTTGAAGAGTAAGATTGCAGCCGTTTGGCCAGCAAATAAAACCTTCAAGCTATCGGCAGATGATCTGCCGGGCTTGAAGGTTTTTTATTTTTTGCGGATCAGTGTGTAACTATTATAATAAATGGAAAGCCAGAACAAGTGATGCAAATACAATGGAAACCATGGAAGTAAGCTTTATGAGAATGTTGATCGATGGTCCGGAAGTATCCTTAAATGGATCACCTACCGTATCGCCTACAACTGCAGCTTTATGCTGGTCACTCCCCTTTCCGCCATGTGCGCCCTGTTCAATATATTTCTTTGCATTATCCCATGCGCCTCCGGAGTTAGCCATCATGACAGCAAGAACAAACCCTGTAACGGTATTGCCAGCAAGAAGAGCACATACGCCTTCCGGCCCTAATAATAAGCCAATGACAATGGGAATAACAACGGCTATCAGAGCTGGTGCAATCATTAGTTTTTGTGCCGATTTTGTACACATATCAACACAGGAAGCATAATCCGGTTCCGCTTTTCCTTCCATAATTCCGGCTATGGTCTTAAATTGACGGCGGACTTCCAATACGATGGATTGTGCGGCTTTGCCTACGGCCTCCATGGTGAGAGCTGCGAATAAGAAAGGTAATACACCGCCTATAAACAACCCTACAAGCACTTTTGGATTGGTTATGGTTAAATCCAGGTTTAGATCCGGTTGGATCTGATGTACTTTATCAACATAAGAAGCAATCAGGGCAAGAGCGGTTAGGGCAGCAGAACCGATGGCAAATCCTTTTCCTGTTGCAGCAGTGGTATTGCCAAGGGAGTCCAGAGCGTCTGTTCTCTGTCTTACGGAAGCATCCATATGTGTCATCTCAGCAATGCCGCCGGCATTATCAGCGATCGGTCCGTAAGCATCCGTAGCCAGTGTAATACCCAAAGTGGATAACATACCGACTGCAGATAAACCGATTCCATAAAGTCCGAGGTTAAAATCACTGGCACCTCCGGAACAATAGTAGCTTACAAGGACAGAAATACTTACGATGATGACCGGTGCGACAGTAGAAAGCATGCCAAGGGATAATCCGCTGATGATGACGGTTGCGGCTCCGGTTTCACTGGACTCTGCTATTTTTTTAGTTGGGCTATAGGTATCTGATGTGTAATATTCTGTAATGGCTCCGATTAAAACACCTGCAATTAGTCCTGAAAGAACGGCTGCATAAAGTCCCATATGATCGGGAAGCATCAGCTTTATTATAAAAAACGCTGCAACAACAATAATTGCCGCACTAATATAAGTACCAGTTCTAAGTGCTTTTAGAAGGTTCTTCTGAGAGGCACCTTCCTCTGTCTTGACAAAAAAGGTACCAATAACGGAAGCGATAACACCCAGTGCTGCCAGCAGCATCGGTATGGACACGCCCTTGATTCCGTATCCTGCGGCAACAGCAAGAGCTGCTGTTGATACAATAGAACCTACATAGGATTCGTAGAGATCAGCGCCCATTCCGGCTACGTCACCTACATTATCACCTACATTATCGGCTATAACAGCCGGATTACGCGGATCATCTTCTGGAATACCGGCTTCTACCTTACCGACAAGATCTGCCCCCACATCTGCTGCCTTGGTAAAGATACCGCCGCCAACCCTGGCAAAGAGGGCCATACTGGAAGCACCCATTCCAAAGGTCAGCATATTCGCTGTGATTTCCGCAATGCGCTGTTCGACCGGAAGATGTTGAAATGCTGCGTTTAAAATAAAATACCAAATAGAAAGATCCAGAAGACCAAGTCCGACTACCGTAAAGCCCATAACGGAACCGGCTGAGAATGCCACCTGGAGTCCTTTGTTCAAGCTTTTTGAAGCTCCTTCTGCAGTTCTGCAGTTGGCCATAGTTGCAGTGCGCATACCTATGAAGCCGGAAAGACCTGAGAAAAAACCACCCGTTAAAAATGCAAACGGGGTAAAAAAGCTTAGGAAACCGTTAAATGCCATAATAAGTAAAATACAAAAAACAGCAATGAAAAATATGGCAACCCCTGAATATTGACGTTTCAAGTAGGCATTTGCCCCTTTTCTCACAGCTTCAGAGATCCGGGCCATTTCTAAGGTGCCCTCTGGTTGTTTTTTAACACGAAGGAACATGACCCAGGCAAAGATAATCCCCAACAATGACCCCATTGATACAAAATAAATTGCATCCATTACTTCATACCTCCAGTTTTATATTTTGATGATTTCATTATAGTACCAATTAATATATATTTTCAACAAATAAATGAATGAATTCACTAAAAAAAGGTAAAAACTTGCCAATGATTATGAAGAAATATGGATTTGATTGTTATTTTTTAACACTTTCTTAACACTGCGCCTTATGTCTGTGATTATTCGGTTTCAATGGATCTCTAATAATGATGATATTCGATTTCTGCCGGATTATTATCGGTAAAATTATAATTTTATTTTATTTGGACTTGATATTTTTTCAGGAAAAGATTTTCCAACTAAAAAGAACCCCCTGCCCTCATAAATGAGGGGCAGGAAGTTCTTGCTGCCATTGGCATTTTTCTTTCATTTGCAGGTCATTGACTGTAATGCTTAGCTCACACCGGGACCCTTGCTTTCGGAGACAGAGGGTGGAGCAACAGTCCCTTCATTCTGGCTGTTGGTATTCTGAGCTGTTTGAGTGGCCGGAGCTGTCTGGATAAATGTAGATTTACCTGCTTTTTGCAGATATTCCATAATTCCTTTTGCATCCGCCTCTCCCAGTGCCTTATACTGCTCCTCTGTTGACAAAAACAGGGTCAAGTCGCTGGTATGGTTTAAAAAGCCGTGTTCAATGATAAAGCCTCTGATTCCATACATCTGGGAATAACGGGGAATCGCATAGTAATCGGCCTGGCTTCCGTCGGGGAATAAGGTCCCGTTCTCCGAATCCCGGAGAATCAGTCCCCGGTTGTTAAGTCCCAGACTATTTAACTGCTTTAGGATGGTACTGGCGGCTTCCTGGGACTGGAGGGCCAGTTCGTTGTTATAGCGGCCGGTTCTGGGGGCCATGGAGCTCACTCCATAAGCATTTTTCACTGTACCGTTTCCCAAAGCCGAATCTACATGCTGGCTTACGAAAAGATCTGCCTGCACAGAGGCGGCAAAGGCGGCCCGCTGATCCAGAGGGACGGTGACTTCTGCACTGTCCTTTGTTAAATAAACCGTATAATTGGAAAACTGTTCCAGATACTTCTTTGTATAGGAAGCGATCTTCATGGTGATCTCATCTTCATAATAGGTGACTCCATTATATACAAAGTTGCATCCGGAATAATGCCCGCCTGTCTTGCCGTGGCCCGGATCCAGGACTACGATAAAGTTGGAGTTGTTGCTTCGTATGCCCGGTCCTATTTCAGGTGTAATTGTCTTGGTTACCGGAGGTGCAAAGGCCGGCCCGGTTTCTTCTTCTGCCCATGAGACGGAAGAGGAGGTGGTAGAAATAAGAACAGCAAGTAAAAGGGCCTTGGCGGCTGCAGGCAGTAAGTTCTTTAAGTGTGTCATGATCGATCCTCCAGAATAATGCATTTTGCATTACATTATAACACTCTTTGGCAGATTCTGTAAATGGCCTTCTATGAATTTGTCGCTTATTGTGGTAAAATGTACCGATATAGAAATAACAGAAAATGGAGACTGAAACATGAAGTATTATTTTGCCCCCATGGAGGGGATCACCGGCTACATTTACCGTAACGCTCACCGTAAATTTTTTGATCAGGTAGATATATATGTGACTCCTTTTATTGTGCCCACCCAGAACCGGAAATTTACATCCAGAGAAAAAAATGACATTTTGCCGGAGCATAATATAGGATTGCATGTGATTCCTCAGATTCTCACCAATAAGGGGGAAGATTTTATATGGGCGGCAAATGAACTAAAACAATTCGGGTATAAAGAGGTGAATTTAAATCTGGGCTGCCCTTCTCCCACAGTGGTTACTAAGGGCCGGGGATCTGGCTTTCTTGGAGAACCTGAGCTGCTTCAAATCTTCTTTGATCAGATCTTTTCTGCCTTGGATATGAAAATTTCTGTAAAGACCAGGATCGGAAAGGACAGCCCGGAGGAATTTGGAAGGCTCATGGAAATTTATAACAAATATCCGATAGAGGAGCTGATCATCCATCCCAGGGTCCAGAAGGATCTCTATAAGAATGAACCCAATTGGGAGGTGATGAAGGAGGCAGTCTCTTTAAGCAAAAACCCCCTGTGCTACAACGGAAACTTGTTTTCCGCGGAAGATTATAAGGAATTTACCACGGTTTTTCCTTCCATAGACCATATCATGCTTGGAAGGGGAATGGTGGCCAATCCCGGACTAGCAGGAGAAATGAAAAACGGGGAGAAAATGGAAAAGGGGCAGCTGAAAGCCTTTCATGATGAGATCCTGAAAGGATATGAAGAGATCATATCCGGGGACCGCAATGTCCTGTTTAAGATGAAGGAGCTGTGGGCTTATATGATCCAGATGTTCGACTGCAGCGAAAAATACGGGAAAAAGATCAGAAAATCCCAGCATCTTGCAGATTACAGGGCAGTGGTTGACAGCCTGTTTGGGGAACTGGATTTAAAAGAATCGGGAGGGGCTTTTGGCGGCGTATAAGAATGAAATGATCGTTTATAAGAAAAATATAAAATGATTATAAATTTTTTTAATTAATGAATTTACGTTTCAAACTTGAACCTATAGTAACTATAGGATATATAATGACCTCGATTTAAAATGACGGCATGGAGCCGTACTGAAAATGGAGGGATAACATGGCTTCAAAATTATTAATAAAGAATGCCAAAGCAATTATAACCTGCGATGAAAATGACCATGTGTACAAAGACACCAATATCCTGATTGAAGGGCCTAAGATTGTGTCAATAGGCCCTGGGATAGAGGAAGAAGGAGCACAGGTCATTGACGGATCAGGAAAATTTGTATACCCGGGACTAATCAACACCCATCATCACTTCTTTCAAACCTTTGTAAGGAATCTGATCACCATTGATTATCCGAATCTGACGGTCATGGACTGGATCGATAAGATCTACCGGATTTTTCAGATCGTTGACAATGATGTCATTTATTATTCCACTCTTACGGCTTTTGCCGATTTAATCAAGCACGGCTGCACCTGCGCCTTTGACCACCAGTACTGCTATACGAAGAAAACCGGCAAGGATCCGGTGGACCGGCAGATGGAAGCAGCAAATCTTATGGGAATCCGTTATCATGCAGGGAGGGGCAGTAACACGCTTCCAAGGAATGAGGGGAGCTCGATTCCAGATAATATGCTGGAGACCACAGATGAATTTATAAAAGACTGCGAAAGGCTTATCCGTCTCTACCATGATCCCAATCCTTATTCCATGCAGCAGATCGTCATGGCGCCCTGCCAGCCGATCAACTGCAGGCCGGAAACATTTACCGAAACCGTTGCCGCAGCCAGAAGCATGGGCGTTAGGATGCACACCCATTTAGGAGAGGGGGAGACGGAAGGGATCAAGGCCCGCTACGGAAAACGCACTCTGGAATGGTGCAGGGACATCGGCTTTATCGGAGAAGACGTCTGGTATGCCCATAACTGGGAAGTGCTGCCGGAAGAATACAGGCTGCTTGCTGAAACAGGAACCGGAATTTCCCATTGTCCTGCGCCGGCTGTGCTGGGAGGTTTCCCGATTCTTGATATCAAGGCCATGGAGGAGGCAGGAGTGCTTATAAGCCTTGGCTGTGACGGATCCGCGACCAATGACAGCTCCAATCTTCTTGATGCCCTTCGCTCGGCTTATCTGATGCAGACTTATCATGCAAAGGAAAGGGGCGGCTGTGTATCTGCCTATGATATGTTAAAAATCGCTACTGTAAATGGAGCAAAGACACTGGGAAGACCGGAACTTGGTTCTCTTGAACCGGAAAAGGCAGCCGATCTGTTTATGGTAGATGCAGAAGCTCTGGAGCTTGCAGGAGCAATCCATGATCCTAAAAATCTCCTTGCAAGGGTTGGCTTGACAGGAAACGTATGGCTCACTATGATTAATGGAAACGTGGTTTATAAAGATGGTGTGATCACCGGAGTGGACGAGAGACGGCTGGCTTCTGAGGGAGAGGCGGTCTGCACCAGAGTGATACGAAAACCAAGCGAGGCATTCCGTCCGTTTTTATAAGCCGCCTGATCATAGAAAGTTGAGGAAAACGGTTTGAAGGAATTTTTATCCATTGGAGAGATGGGATCACTATTCGGGCTGAATATACAGACCCTGTATTATTATGACAGCATAGACATATTTAAGCCAAGGATGCGGGACTTAAAAAACGGCAGGAGAAAATACGAGTTTGACCAGATTTATGAACTGGCAACCATATGCTACATGCGAAAGCTTGGATACTCCCTGGAGGAAATTACAAAGCAGCGGAGCACACAGCATGCTGGTTCCGCTCTGGATTCCTTAAAGCAGCGTTCAGAGGAGCTTCACAGGCAATGGATGGAGCTGATTTCCATTGATGAGGCCATTCAGAGAAAACTTCGTTTTATTGAAGAAGAAATGGAAAATATCCGCACGGATGAGATCACCATCCGCCATTTTGAGGACAGGGCCTATCTTGCCATTGGTGAGGAAGAAATGATCTATCGGCAGAATTCCTTCTATTTTTATCCTACCATTGCCTTTTATCAGGGAGAAGGGAAATATTTCGGAGCTTATTTATATCCTTCTGGCGAACCGCTGCCGGAGACCATAAGAAAGGATCAGATCCGTAAAATTCCTGGCGGCGATTTTTTGTGCGGCTATCACCTGGGCTCTTATGAGACGGTTCCAGCTACCATAGAGCGGATCCGGAACGCTAGACCGGATCTGGAATTTGAAGACCTTACCATTAATTTTAACATTCTGGATCAGTTTGTGGAAAACCAAAGCTCCAATTACATCACTCATACGCAGATTCGGATATTGAAACCTTAACAACTTCGTAATCGACAACAAGAGAGGAGAATCATTATGAAAAACTTAAAAAAACTGGCAGCCCTGGTTCTTACCGCTTCCATGGCGGCCGCATCCTTAGCCGGATGCAGTAAAAACACAGAGACAAAAACGGAGACCCCTAAAACAACTGAAACAGCTGATACTTCTGATACATCTGAGACTTCTAAAACATCTGAGACCTCTAAAACTTTGAAGGTAGCACTTTGTCTTTCCGGTGCGGCCAATGACATGGGCTGGTGCCAGTCCGCCTATGAAGGATTAAAGCTTTTGGAATCCGATTATGGCTGTGAGACTGCCTATACGGAAAATCTGACTCCTGATGACATTGAAGCTGCATTTGCCGATTATGCTGCCAATGGCTTTGACGTAGTGATCGGCCACGGCTATGAGTTCGGCGATCCTGCCATTGAAGTGGCAGAACAGTATCCGGATACAAAATTCATTGTAACAGAGGGAGAGGTTTCCGCTGACAATGTAGCTTCCTATGTCACCAAATGCGAAGAAGGCGGTTACATCATGGGAATGCTTGCAGCAGGAATGTCAAAAAGCAATAAAATTGGTTTTGTAGGACCCATTCAGGGCTCTTCCCTTGTTAAAATCATGAATGGCTTTGAGGATGGTGCAAAGTCCGTAAAACCTGATATTGAAGTCCAGACTGCATGGACCGGTTCTTTTACGGATACGGCTCTGGGAAAAGAAGCTGCCCAGGCTATGATCGACAATGGAGCTGATGTCATCGGCCATTGTGCCAACGAATCCGGTACAGGAGCCATCAATGCGGCAAAGGAAGCAAAGGTTTATGCAACCGGAGATTCCTATGATCAGAATGGACTGGCTCCGGAAACGGTTCTTTCTTCTTCTGTATACCATATCCCCCATGTGATTGAAGTAGCCTTTCAGACGGTGGCAGACGGAAGCTTTGCAGGAGGAATCTATGATCTTGGCATGAAGGAAGGCGCAGTGAGCATCGCATCATACCATGAACTGGAGGCCAAAGTCCCGGATGAGGTGAAGGCGGAGATTCAGAAAAAGGTATTATCCATTGCAGCCGGAGAATTTACGGTAACATGTGATACAAAGATCAGATAGGGAGTATTCATATGCCATTATTGGAAATGAAACATATTACAAAGGCATTTTCCGGAGTGTATGCCAATGAGGATATCAACCTCTCCGTAGAAAAAGGGGAGATCCATGCCTTACTTGGGGAGAACGGAGCCGGGAAGACTACGCTGATGAACATATTATTTGGCATTTACCAGTCTGATGGCGGGGAAATTTTCTACAAAGGAGAAGCGGTCCGGTTTAAGTCTCCAGCTGATGCCATAAGCCATGGTATCGGCATGGTCCATCAGCATTTTTCTCTCGTAAACCGGATGACAGTGCTTGACAATATCATTCTGGGATCTGGCAGCAGGAAAGAGGTTCTTAACAGAAAACAGGCCTCAGAAGAGATCTGCCTGCTGGCGGAAAAGTACGGCCTTTTTGTAAAGCCTGATGAACCGGTTTATAGCCTTTCCGTAGGAGAACAGCAGAGGGTGGAGATTTTAAAAGCACTGTACCGAAAGGCGGACCTGCTCATTTTAGATGAACCCACAGGAGTTTTGACTCCTCAGGAAACAGAAAACTTCTTTCATGTGTTAAGGCGGTTAAAGGCTGAAGGCCATGGCATCATCATCATTACCCATCGCTTAAGTGAGATCATGGCGATCAGCGACAGAGTTACCATTTTAAGGGATGGAAAGGCGGTTAAGGATCTGGTCACATCAGATACCACGCCGGAGGAATTATCTGCCTTTATGATAGGCAGGCCCCTTTCCCCTAAAACGGAAAACAGGAAAAAGGCATCAAAGGAAGCAGCATTAAGCCTTGAAGGCGTTTCTTTATCAAAAAAACGGGCCGGCAAAAAGGCGCTGGATCATATCTGTCTTACGGTTTATAAAGGGGAAATCCTTGGAATTGCCGGAGTGGAAGGAAACGGACAAAAGGAGCTTGCCGAGGTTATCACAGGAATCCGTAAGCATACGGAGGGAACCATCACATTTGACGGGAAAGCAATTGACAGCCGGTCTGTGAGAGAGCGTTTTCATAGTGGCATCTCTTATATATCCGATGACCGTCACATGGATAGTCTGGTTGTAGACATGACGGTAACAGAAAATATGATCCTGCGCACCTACAACCGTCTGCCTTTTTCAAAAAAATGGATTCTGGATCATAAAAAGTCGGAGAACCGGGCTTTAGAAGCCATAGAAGAGTATGGAATCCGAACATCGGGAAAAAGCGGGGCCAGGACGCCGGTCAAGCTTATGAGCGGCGGAAATCAGCAGAAGGTGATCTTATCCCGTGAGATATCGAAAGAGGCCAGGCTTATTGTAGCCAGCCAGCCTACCAGAGGATTGGACATCGGAGCAACAGAATTTGTACATCAGACTTTGATCAGGCAGAAGAACCAGGGAAAAAGTGTTTTGCTCATTTCAGCTGATTTAGATGAGATCCTTTCCTTAAGCGACCGGATTGCAGTGATGTTTGAAGGTCGGATTATGGGGATTCTTAACAGGGAAGAAGCGGATGTATTTAAAATTGGACTTTATATGGGCGGAGTGACGGAAATAGGAGGAAGGCCATGAATCACATGAAAAAATGGAAGGCAATGGAAGTCATGGAGATCGCGCTCCTTTCCATTGCAATGGCGGCCATCCTTATCATCTTATCAGGGGCCGATCCTCTTACGGCAGGCCGGATGTTTTTTAATGGAATCTTCGGCAATGTGAGCGGATTCGGGGAAGTGTTTGTAAAAGCGACTCCTTTGATTCTCACCGGACTTGGCTGCTCGGTGGCGTTTCGGACCGGCTTTTTTAATATCGGTGCAGAGGGACAATTCTACATAGGAGCTCTTGCGTCTGCCTGGGTGGCTTTAAATGCCACTGGTGTGACCGGGGTTTTTCGGATCATCCTTGCGATTGGCTGCGGCTTTCTCTTTGGCGGTTTATGGGCTCTGATAGCAGCCATATTAAAGGCAAAGCTTGGAATATCAGAAATTATATGCACCATTATGCTTAACTATATTTCCATGAACCTTTTGGGCATCGCAGTCCGCACCTTTCTCATGGATCCGGCGGGAAGCATTCCCCAATCTGAAAAGATAGATGCATCTGTCACGCTTTTACGCTTCTTAAAACCAACCAGAGTACATACGGGCATCTTTATAGCCCTGGGAGCCGTGTTATTTGTATGGTTTCTTATGGAAAAGACGACCTCAGGTTATGAATTCAAAGCGGTGGGCTTTAATAAACGGGCAGCAGCATGCAGCGGCATTTCTGTGGTGAAGAACATAATCCTGTCAGCGGTATTAAGCGGAGGCCTTGCAGGAATTGCGGGAGCTGTGGAGGTATTGGGAGTTCAGAAGAAGCTGCTTGAAGGAATCTCAGGTGGCTGCGGCTATACGGCAATCCTCATAACTCTTTTGGCCTTTAACCATCCGGGCGGCGTACTTTTGGTTTCTGTTTTATTTGCGGCTCTGGAAGTTGGGGCAAACTCCATGCAGAGGCAGATGGGAGTTCCCTCTGCGATCGTAGATTTTCTCATTGGATTTATCGTTCTGCTTATACTGGGCAGGGAGCTTCTGACTGGAAAAATGAGAGCAAAGGAGGAGAAATAGATGATGCATCAGATTTTAACCGCCAGCTTTCTGACTGCCTTTTTATCGGCAGCAGTGCGAATGGCTGTACCTCTTGCCTATGCGGGGCTTGGGGAGACGATATCGGAAAAGTGCGGAATACTGAACATCGGAATGGAGGGCGTCATGCTTTCCGGCGCTTTTTTCTCCTTTGCAGGTACATTTTTCTCAGGAAGCATTCTTGTAGGGCTTCTTTGCGGTATGGCAGGGGGAGCGGCTGTCAGTATGCTTCATGGAGTTTTGTCAGTCAGGCTGTCCAAGGACCAGTCGGTCAGCGGGATCGCCATTAATATTTTTATACTTGGTGTTACCAGCTTCCTGTATAAACTGATGTCCGGCGGACAGTCCTACCAACAGATCGAGCCTTTGTTAAAAGTGCGGATACCGTTGCTTGCCGACATTCCTCTCATTGGCAATGCTCTTTTTAATCAGGATATTCTAACTTATCTGATATATTTTCTGGTCATGGGAGTATCATTTTTTTATAAGAAGACAAACACCGGGCTTTCCTTTGCCGCCATCGGTGAAAGTCCCCGTGCCGCGGATTCAGCCGGGATACCGGTTTACCGGTACCAATACATCTCCATGGTGTTAAACGGAATTCTGGGCGGAATTGGGGGCGCTTATCTGGTCTTGGTACAGGTAGGGAATTTTTCGGAAAATATGACATCAGGACGAGGATATATCGCTCTGGCGGCTGTCATCTTAGGACGTTATCTTCCCTTTGGAATGTTGGGAGCTGCTTTTTTGTTCGGTGCTGCCAATGCGCTGCAGATCCGTCTTCAGGCGGTGGGAGTGCCCCTTCCTTCCCAGGCATTGTCCATGCTTCCTTATCTGATTACATTAGCAGCCCTGCTTGGCTCCGCCCACAAGAATCATGGGCCGGAAAGCCTTGGGAAGCCTTATGTGCGCGGTGCAAGATAAAGATTTTCCTCTTAATGAAAACGCTTGAAATCTTACTTTGTAAGAATTTAAGCGTTTTTTTAATAATTAATTTTCTAGCAATTGTTTGGAAATGATAAAAGAAAAAAGTCATTAGAAAACGAATATTTTGTGTATCGGTAGTTGAAATTAACTATATGTTGTGGTATATTTTTACATATGAGATCCAATAACAGTTATTGATACTAATATAAAACATGGAATGGCAGGAATTATGAATGGACAAGACAGATGGAAAAAAGGAAATTCTGAAATATTTTAAAGAGGTGCCGGAGCTTGATGGCGTTTTAGAGGGAATCCGGAAGGATTGGGGTTTTTCACCATATGATTTGGAACACCTCTCCGTAAAATTCACAGGGTTCTGTAAGAAAAATATGAGCCTGGGAGAACGGTTTGAGGCGCTCATCCAGGCGGCTGTGGAGCTGACGACCCAGGAGACCCCGAACTGGGAGTATATAGGGGCCAGGCTCTCCATGCTGCGTTATGAAACCAGGTTAAAGGAAGAGCTGGATCGCAGAAAGATTGGAAGCTTTTATGATAAAATTCGCTTTCTGACAGAGGATGGGCTTTATGGGGATTACATTCTGGAGAATTACAAGAAGGAAGAAATTGACCGGTATGAAAGCTATATGGTTCAGAACAGAAATCATCTGTTTAATTATTCTGGGCTGGAATTGCTGCTTAACCGGTACGTGATCCGCAGCCGGCAGAATGCGCCTTTAGAGTCACCACAGGAAATGTTTCTAGGAATTGCCATGCATCTTGCCATGCTGGAAAAGGATGACCGGGATACTTGGGTAAAACGGTTTTATGATATGCTAAGTACTTTGAAGGTCACCATGGCAACGCCCACCCTCTCAAACGCCAGAAAGCCTTACCATCAGCTTTCCTCCTGTTTTATCGATACCGTACCGGACAGTCTGGATGGCATTTACCGGAGCATTGACAGCTTTGCAAAGGTCAGTAAGTTCGGAGGGGGCATGGGGCTTTATTTCGGTAAGGTCCGCGCCGCAGGGAGTGCGATCCGTGGCTTTAAGGGAGCTGCAGGAGGCGTGATCCGTTGGATCAAGCTGGCCAATGATACGGCTGTGGCAGTGGACCAGCTGGGGGTACGGCAGGGAGCTGTAGCGGTTTATTTAGATGTCTGGCACAAGGATCTTCCGGAGTTTTTAACACTCAGGACCAATAACGG
Organism: Lacrimispora sphenoides; assembly: GCF_900105215.1. Taxonomy (NCBI): domain Bacteria; kingdom Bacillati; phylum Bacillota; class Clostridia; order Lachnospirales; family Lachnospiraceae; genus Lacrimispora; species Lacrimispora sphenoides. The sequence continues at coordinate 857,090 of NZ_FOIP01000002.1, forward strand.
AGACGACCGCATGAAGGCCCATGATGTTTTCCCGGCTGTCTGTTATCCCAACCTGTTTTGGAAGCAGGCAAAAGAGAACATAGAAGGGGACTGGTATTTAATGTGCCCCCATGAGATTCTGACGATAAAGGGCTGGGCATTGGAGGATTCTTATGGAGCCCAGTGGGAGGAACGATATCTGGACTGTGTGAATGACAGCCGTATCCACAAGCGGATCATTCCTATTAAAGATATCATCCGTCTGGTATTAAAGAGCGCTGTGGAAACAGGAACTCCCTTTACCTTTAACCGGGATATCGTCAATGAAGCCAATCCAAACAGCCACAGCGGCATCATTTACTGCAGCAATCTGTGTACGGAAATAGCTCAGAATATGAGCGGGGTGGAACAGGTGGACCAGCAGATACAGACAGTGGACGGGGAGACCGTGGTGGTTACCGTAACAAAGCCGGGAGACTTTGTTGTGTGCAACCTGGCCAGTCTTTCCCTGGGGAATATTGATCTTAAGGATACAAAAGAGCTTACAGAGCTTACTAGAAGTGCGGTACGTGCTTTGGACAATGTCATTGATTTGAATTTTTTCCCCGTGCCCTATGCAAAGGTCACCAACCTCCGTTACCGCCCGGTGGGACTTGGAGTAAGCGGATATCATCACATGCTGGCAAAGAACGGAATCTCCTGGGAGTCAGAGGAGCATCTTGAATTTGCGGACAAGGTGTTTGAGGCAATCAATTATGCGGCAATTGAAGCAAGCTGTGATTTTGCCGGGGAAAAGGGAAGATATGATCTGTATGAAGGAAGTGAATGGCAGACAGGGGCATATTTTGACAAACGGGGATATTTTTCAGAGAAGTGGAAGGGCCTTCGGGAAAAAGTAGCAGCCAATGGCATGAGAAATGGCTGGCTCATTGCCATAGCGCCTACCAGCAGCACCAGCATGATCGCCGGTACCACGGCCGGGCTTGACCCTGTTATGAACCGGTATTATCTTGAGGAAAAAAAGAACGGCTTGGTTCCCCGGGTAGCCCCGGACTTAACGCCTGAAACATTCTGGAAATATAAAAATGCTCATTACATTGATCAGAGATGGTCCGTAAGGGCGGCGGGAATCCGCCAGCGCCATGTGGACCAGGCCCAGAGCATGAACCTTTATATAACCAATGATTACACCCTTCGTCAGGTACTGGAGTTATATATCCTGGCCTGGGAAAAGGGAGTGAAAACCATTTACTACGTCCGTTCCAAAAGCCTGGAAGTGGATGAATGCGAGGCCTGCTCCAGCTGACAAAACGGTTGAGAATAATAAAACAAGAGAGTGCGGAGAAAACGATATGGAACAATTAAAAAAAAGACCCCTTTTTCATCCGGATGGGGAGATTGAGGTAAGAAAACGGCGGATGATCAACGGCAACACTACGAACCTCAATGATTTTAACAATATGAAATACACCTGGGTCAGCGACTGGTACCGGCAGGCCATGAATAATTTCTGGATTCCTGAGGAAATTAATCTAAGCAGAGACAGGAAGGATTATCCCTTATTAAGTCCACAGGAACGGAGGGCTTATGATAAGATATTATCCTTTCTGGTGTTTTTGGACAGCATCCAGACCGCTAATCTGCCGGCCCTTGGAGAATATGTGACGGCCAATGAGATCAATCTCTGTCTTTCCATTCAAACCTTTCAGGAGGCAGTGCACAGCCAGAGTTACAGTTATATGCTGGATACCATCTGCGAGCCTCAGACTCGGAATGAGGTGCTCTATCAGTGGAAGAGCGACCCTCATCTTCTTGCGCGCAATACCTTTATCGGGGATCTGTATAATGAATTCCAAAAGGACAAGAGCGCATTTGCTTTTATGAAGGCGGTTGTGGCTAATTTTATTCTGGAAGGTGTGTATTTTTACAGCGGATTCATGTTTTTCTATAACCTTGGGCGGAATCATAAAATGACCGGTTCCTCCCAGGAGATTCGTTACATCAACAGAGATGAGAACACTCATTTATGGCTGTTCCGCAATATCATTCTGGAACTGATGAAGGAAGAGCCGGAGTTGTTTACCAGAGAACGGATAGAAGTTTACCGGAGTATGATAAGAGAAGGTTGTGAGCAGGAGATCGCCTGGGGATGCTATGCCATTGGAGATGAGGTTCCCGGACTTACAAAAGAAATGATTACAGACTATATCATGTATCTGGGAAACTTACGCTGTGCAAGCCTTGGCTGGGAGCGGATTTATGAGGGCCATGACAGGGAGCCGGAAAGTATGCTGTGGGTCAACCAGTACAGCAATGCCAATCTGATCAAAACGGATTTTTTTGAAGCGAAAAGCACGGCATATGCAAAAAGCAGCGCTCTGGTGGATGATCTGTAGTAAGCGAAGGTCCGCCTAAAAAAAGTTTGTGATTTTAATAATAATAATTGTTTTTATTTTAACGATGTGTTATAATTAAGAAAAACAATTCTTAAGGAGGCTATTTATGGAACGTATTGTAGTAATTGGAGCAAACCATGCAGGGACAGCTGCAATCAATACTATCTTAGATAATTATAAAGACAACAAAGTTGTTATATTTGATTCCAATGATAACATCAGTTTTCTGGGCTGTGGTATGGCTCTTTGGATCGGGGACCAGATTCATTCCTCTGAAGGCCTGTTTTATTGCAGCAAAGATATCTTTGAAAAAAAGGGCGCAAAGGTCTACATGGAAACCAAAGTGGAGCGCATTGATTATGATAAAAAGGTTGTTTTCGCTGAGGGAAAGTATGGCCAGAGATACCAGCAGGAATACGATAAACTGATTCTTGCAACCGGTTCTCTTCCTATTTCACCAGATATTGAAGGAAAAGAACTGGACAACGTTCAATTTGTAAAGTTATTTCAGAATGCGAAAGATGTCATTGACAAGCTGCATAACAATTCCTTGAAGGATATTGTGGTTGTAGGGGCAGGGTATATCGGCGTTGAACTGGCAGAAGCATTCCGCCGTGTCGGAAAGAATGTTACCCTGATTGACAATATGCACACCTGTCTGTCAAGCTATTATGATCAGGAATTTTCGGATATCATGTCCGAAAACTTATCAAGCCATGGCATTCAGCTGGTTTATAACGAAATCGTGACTAAGCTTGAAGGAAACGGAAAAGTGGAAAAAGTGGTCACTGACAAAAATGAATACCATGCCGATATGGTAGTACTGGGAATTGGTTTCAAACCTAACAACCAGCTAGGCAAGGAGGATCTTGAACTGTTCTGCAACGGAGCATTTCTCGTTGACAAACGGCAGCAGACCAGCCGGCCGGATGTATATGCCATCGGCGACTGTGCCACTGTTTTTGATAATTCCATCCAAAAGACAAACTATATTGCTCTGGCAACCAATGCTGTGCGGTCCGGAATCGTTGCAGCTCATAATGTCTGCGGAACACCCCTGGAATCCATTGGCGTTCAGGGATCCAATGGAATCTGCATCTGGAATCTGAAAATGGTTTCAACAGGAATCACCTATGCAAAAGCCAAAAAGCTGGGGTATGACGCTGAGGCGGTGGATTATGAGGATACTCAAAAACCGGCCTTTATTGAACAAGACAATTACAAGGTAAAAATCAGGATCGTATACGATAAGAAGACCCGCATCGTTCTGGGTGCACAATTATGTTCGGAATATGATATTTCCATGGCAATACACATGTTCTCTCTTGCGATCCAGGAGCAGGTAACCATCGACCGGTTAAAGCTGACGGATATTTTCTTCCTGCCTCATTTTAATCAGCCGTATAATTATTTTACAATGGCTGCTTTGCAGGCAAAATAAGCTGCAGCAGGCGTGTGCTTTTCCTGCTGATTAAAACAGATTTTATTCTTAAACCAAAAAAAGGAATAAGGTGAATCTTCAGGCAGTGTTGCCACAAGATAATAGCAGCAGGAATTGCACAGGTATTGACAATTGATTTTTTTCATGTTAGTATGAGAATGCTCTCCAGAAGAGTACCAGTCAGGGGCAGTACTGGTTTCGACAGGGGCTATGCAGCTGGTGAAGCTATCCGCATGCGATGCGTTAAATGGCAAACCTAAATATAAACGCTAACAATAACGAATTAGCATTAGCTGCTTAATGCAGCTTGTCGGCCTTAAGGCACTCACACTTTAAGATCCCGGCATCGACTATGTGAGAAACGACGAATGCAAAGCTTTGAGCATGCGGTCGTATTATGAAGCTACTGAAGCTGTCAGGGTGTTAGTTCCCGGGCGGTGGAGGGAATGTCAATAAACTAACTATGATAGTAGAAGAACAGGGAATTGGTTTTTGGACACGGGTTCAACTCCCGTCTGCTCCACTCTTATAGAACTCTTGTAAATGCGGGAAAGTCTCGTGTTTGCAAGAGTTCTTGCATTTTATCAATGGAAATAAACTGCCAAATGGTAAGAGAAAATCTATATAAAGCCGTTCGGTGTTACCAGCACCGGGCGGATTTTTTTTTGATTTAATTCGATAGTTATTGGCTCAGTGTCTACAATAGTTTTAGTGAAGTCAGACGATGAAATATGGAAGCGGTCGATTATTAATCAAATTCGTCAGATTGATATACATATGAGAATGAAATTAAGTATTAATGTAGAAGGGAATAGTGGGGGAAAAAAGCCCAAGTAACGAAAATGAAGGTTACTCAGGCTTGTACGCGAGATGTGAATTCTTAGTTTAACAGTTATTGATATTGTCGCTAATAATGGCGCTGAGTGTAGCATTACTTATATACGATACAGAAACAGTAGAAACAGTAACAGTAATTACGACAAAATAATTGCAACAGCCATTTATACAAAAATCATTGTCACATACAGTAAAATTAATGGAATCAGCTTCTGTTGTAGCAACAGCTCTTGTATAATAATAAATTTCACTGACCGGAATGGGTGTGGGCGGATCTAAACACTGTCTGAAAATTTGAAAACTAAAGCCGTCTATTACATCTGTACTTACATTTGCAGTAAATGAAAGTTGGATGTGGGGATGCTCAAATTCAGAAGCATCTATCGACAATGTTGCAATTGTTACTGTTGTGCCTGCAGCGGTTAAATTAGGAAACGCAACAAAACTGGGGCTTCCGCATTTTAACTCAGTTCGGGTTGGTTTTCCTTGTTTCTTCTCACAATAACTTACATCGTAATCGCATTTATTTATCTGGCTCATATAGAGACCTCCGCTATTCAGGAATTGGATACATTAATTGATAATATTTAAAGTGATTTCCCAATTTTGTACTATATTATATTATATTATATTATAAAAAATTTAAATATGTGAGTAGCTTTGAATGCCCATTAAAATCAGGATTTGATGAATTACTGTATATTGAAAGTTAAATATTGATAGTTAGTAGTCTTTGCGTTAATATAATCTTAAAATTATTGTGTAAAGGAAAGTGGGTAACATGCGACTATTTCATGTAAGTGAAGAAAATAATATTGATATTTTTAATCCAAGAATTCCAGAAAGAAATGACTTAGATAAAAGTGTTGGCTTAGTATGGGCAATAGATGAACAGCATTGAAACCTTACTATTGATAGTTGGTAAGCAGGATGGTATTCTATTAATAAAGTTGTTTATTTCATGCTGGGGGGAATGAATTTATGAAAGTTGTATTTATAATTGGAAATGCGTCTGTAGGAAAAATGACTGTTGGGCAGGAATTGATGAAAATTACAGACTTACGTTTGTTTCATAATCATATGACAATTGAGCCGGTAATTGAGATTTTTGGTTCCTATAATGGAAGAATAACTTCTCGTTTAAGAGAAGTGGTTTTTGAAGAATTTGCAGCATCTAATAATTACGGACTTATGTTTACTTATATGTGGGCGTTTGACCAGAAGTCCGATTGGGATTATATTGAGCATGTAAAAGATATATTCAGACCATACAAAACTGAATTTTACTATGTTGAACTTGTTGCTTCAAGAGAAGTACGTTTGGAAAGAAATACAACGGAAAATAGATTGCGTAACAAGGCATCGAAACGGGATATTAATATTTCTAATCAAAGATTAATAGGTGATGATGGAAAATACCGTTTAGTAAGTAATGACGGAGAAATACCATTTGATAATTACATTAAGATTGATAATTCGTATATTTCACCTGATATTGTTGCTCAAAAAATAAAAACCCTCTTTCAATTGTAGCACGAAGCCTCAAAATTGAATCCACAAAAGCTGCTTACGATTAGTAGTTACGCTTTCAAATTTTTCGTAACAAATTATTCGAAAAAATTGAAATTAATAGTTCGTTTAAGGTGGCATAGCAATATAGCCTTGCATACATTAATCATATAAAATTATAGAAATAGGAATATTTATATGGATTGTTCTCAAGGTGATCCCAGAATGGGCTCTGATGGAAGAGGCGTAGGCGGAAGAGGTTCCGACAGAAGAGGTTTCGACAGAAGAGGTATGCGTGAAGAATTCGATAGAAGAATGGATTTTGACAGAAGACAAGAATCGGAACGAAGAGAAGAATTCGATAGGAGACAAGACTTTGACTCAAGATTTCCGTTTTGGTGGTTATTTTTTTAATAAAAGTCAATGTAAGCCGAACTACCAGCTATTAAAATATTTAGCTGGTAGTTTTTTATTGCCCTAATGCGGGAATAGATTGAAAGTCTTTGATCCAGGCGATGAATCGGATAAGCACTATTAAAATAATAATTCACTTTCAGTATATGGTCATGTATAATAAAGAAATCTGGACGAAGATAATAATATACGACCATAATCAGACAAAAACCAGACAGACTGCGGTAAAAAGAGGAATAAGGTAAATGTTATGAATTTAAAGAATGTAAGGAAAACCTTGCTGGAAAAGAATACGGAGTATAGTTATATAAGGAGATATAGGTATGCCACCAATACAGTTACTGATTAAGCCGTCCTCCGGAAGTTGTAATTTAAGATGTAAATATTGTTTTTATCATGATGAAATGCAGAAACGGGAGAGGCAAAATTACGGATTTATGTCTTTGGATACCCTGGAGGAGATCGTAAAAAAGGTACTGGCTTATAGTGAGCGTCAGTGTGAGTTTATATTTCAGGGAGGGGAACCCACTTTGGTGGGTCTTGATTTTTATAAAAAACTGCTGGAATTTGAGCGTATTTATAACAAACGAAACGTAAAAATATTGAATTCTATTCAGACCAATGGTTACAAGCTGGATGAAGAATGGGCAGAGTTTTTTGCTGCAAATAATTTCCTGGTAGGTGTGTCCCTGGATGGGATTAAGTATACTCATGACGCCTACAGGGAGAATTCAGTGGGTGAAGGATCCTTTGGGGAGATTATGAAGACCCTTGAGAGGTTCGACAAAAAAGGGGTGAATTATAATATCCTTACGGTTGTAAACCGAAGAACAGCGGAGCGGATTACTCGAATTTATGAATTTTATAAGAAAAACAACTGGAAATATCAGCAGTATATCGCTTGTCTTGATCCATTTGGAGAACCTAAGGGCAGCCGGGAGTATTCTTTGACACCGGAGGTTTATGGAGAGTTTCTTGTAACTCTCTTTGACCTTTGGTATTTGGATTTTTGGAAGGGAGAACAGCCATACATTCGTCAGTTTGAAAATTACATCAGCCTTTTGATGGGATATCCGCCGGAAGCATGTGATATGAAGGGGTGCTGTAGCATCCAGCATGTAGTAGAAGCGGATGGATCTGTTTACCCCTGTGATTTCTATGTAATGGATGAATATAAAATTGGAAACTTCCTGGAAGATTCTATTGAGGAGATGGGAAACAGGGGATTGGAGATCGGGTTTGTAGAGGCTTCCCTAAATAGGCCAGAAGAGTGCAAAACCTGCAACTATGCTTATCTATGCCGCGGCGGATGTCGCAGGAACCGTCAGATCGATGAGGCCGGCCAACTTGGCCAGAATTATTTCTGTTCATCCTTTAAGTACTTTTTTGAGAAAACCCATATAAGGATGGAAGAGATTGCCAGACAGCTGATGCGGGCAGAAATGAGGAAGGGGTAACCGGCTTCTTGAAAGAGCGGTAAATTCTTGCTCTAAGATGGGGGTTATGGCAGTTGAAATGGAGGCAACACTTTGCATGAATGCAGCCGCGGGAGCAGAGTGACATCAGGATTTTTAAACCAGAATACCTTTGAAACAGGCAGATTTCACACCTTGTCTATGTATCCCATATAATATATTACAATTAAAAAAAGAGAGGTGTTATATATGTGCTGTTTTTTCGGAGGATGTAGAAATAATTGCAGATTCGGCTGTGGATGTTGCAGATGCTGCAGATGTCGTAATTTCCGCGATCGTGATTGTGAAGGTGAACGCGAGCGTGATGAATGTGAAGAAGAAAGAAGAAGAGCATTCTGTGCTGGATTCAGAGCAGGATGTAATGATCCACGGTGCCACTGCTGCCGGCGTGACCGTGATCGTGACCGTGATCGTGACTGTGATCGTGACCGCGATTGTGATCGTGATTTTGGACGTAATTTTGAAGATTTTTGCGAATAGAGATTATAGAAGCGGGGGCCTGTATATAAATTCAGGCCTCCGCTTTTACATAAATATCCGGCTGCAGGAATATTTTAACCGGTCAGGTAATATTACAGACACAATTTCCGGAAATGGTGCATATACTGAATGATATGATAAAAATGTCAAAGGAAATTTGGTACAATGCGTGGGGAGAAAATATGGCGGAACCGTCTGGCCGTTGAAAAGCAGTATAATCATGGGGTTATCAGGCCTCAGATAAAAGGAATGTCCTGTTACATCAGGGCTGCGGTGTATGAACCTAAAATTACAAGACAGGTCAGAGCAATGGCAGGGCGGGCAGGAATGGATATGGCAGGTGTGGAAAACCGCATAAAATCCAGGGATTCTTATTTAGAAAAGATTCATAGGAAATACGACCCTTGCTGCCAGGCATACGAGGTCAAGGACATATTGAGATATACTTATACAGCTCCAGCAGAAGAGCTTGCGGAGAAGGTTTTAATATCCATGGAGCTTTATTGGGAAGCAGGCTTTCATACGGTTGAAATTAAAAATTACTGGCTTGACAGGCAGAGTCCTTATAAGGGGATTAACACCACCTTATATTCGCCTTACGGCCAGATTTTTGAATTACAGTATCATACACCGGAAAGCTTTTCTATGAAAAATGGGGAAATGCATGAATTATACGAAAGGCAAAGGCCGATCAAGGACATGAGCAGCAAAGAGTACTTAGAGCTGAGGGATCAGATGATTAAGCTGTCCAATGCCATGGAGATTCCAAGGGGAATAGAACGGGTGTAGAATCTTACAGGCAGAGTGGGCACAAAAGTTTTTTGGACATGGAATGGAAGTTTAAAAATAGGTTATGATATTAAGAAAATTCACAAAATTTTCAAAATTTTCCGGGTTGCAAACCGGGAAAATTGGTGATATACTGCTACATAGTTAATTAGCTAATTATTAGGAAGCTAACAGAAAGGGGAATATTTGCAAATGAAACCAATGTGCCCGTTCCGGGATAAGGGACTGAAGGGAGATTTTTCACCGGCCCACGGCGTGATGGTAAGATATATGAGGATCATGAAGCTGCACCGGTATATTTTGGATGAACGTCTGAAGGAGACAGGGGTATACCGCAGCCAGCATCAGATTCTTATGATGCTGGCTGATCATTCCAATGTATCCCAGAAGGAGATTGCAGAACGCCTTTATGTCTCCACTGCCACCATAGCGGTATCGGTAAAGAAGCTGGAAAAAGGTGGTTATATCACCCGGGTGGTGGATCAGGAGGATAACCGGATGAATAAGCTTTGTCTGACGGAGAAGGGAAAACACACGGTAAAGCATAGCCGTGAATTTTTTCACAATGTAGAAGAACGGATGTTCCGTGACTTTTCTGCGGAAGAAATGGCTGCTATGGGGCAATTCCTGGACCGCGTATATGATAATTTATCTCATCTTCCCTTGGAAAAGGACACGAAAGAAAGAGAGGATTAATAACTTGAAACGATATTGGAAATATATCAGGCCGTATCTGGGAGCCTTTATACTGGCGCCCCTCTTAATGTTAACGGAAGTATTTGGCGAGATCATGCTTCCCAGGCTGACGTCCCTGATCATTAACAACGGAGTTGCCACAAGAGATGTAGAATACATTTTAAAAATGGGAGGCAGAATGGTTGCAATCGCTGTTGTTATGGCAGCGGGAGGAATCGGAGCATCCTATTTTTCCTCCAAAGCATCTATTTGCTTCAGCACAGATTTGAGAAAGGATGTGTTTCATAAAGTTCAGCAGTTTTCCTTTAAGAATATTGATGATTTCAGCACAGGGTCATTGGTTACCAGGCTGACCAATGATATCCAGCAGATTCAGAATGTGGTCATGATGAGCCTGCGTCTGCTGTTTAGGGCACCGGGGCTTCTGATCGGCGGCCTTATTATGGCCTATCTGATGAACCGCCAGCTGATGGTGATACTTCTGGTGGTGATTCCTTTGCTGGTCTTTGGTATCTTTTTGATTTTAAAGGCAGCATTTCCGCGCTTTGAGGTAATGCAGAAGAAGATCGACCGCTTAAACTCCGGTGTGCAGGAGGCTTTGACCAATGTGCGCGTCATTAAATCCTTTGTCAGGGAAGATTTTGAGGAAAAGAAATTTCAAGCCACTAACCGGGATCTAAAGGAAGGCAGCCTTGATGCCATGAAGATTGTTATAATCAGTATGCCAGTGATGATGCTTGCCATGAATGTCACGACCCTTGCTGTGGTCTGGTATGGGGGCAATCTCATTATCGCAGGTAAGATGCCTGTCGGTGATTTAACGGCGTTTACCACTTACATCGTACAGATCCTCATGTCCCTGATGATGTTATCCATGGTATTTTTGCAGGCTTCAAGGGCCATGGCGTCCTTAAGGCGTGTCAGAGAGGTTTTGGATACAGAGATCGATTTGACAGATGAACATGCTTCTGAACTATCAGCCCAAGTTACAAACGGTAAGGTAGAATTTCGTAATGTTTCCTTCCAGTATGTAAAGGGAATGGATGAAATGGTCTTAAAACACATTAATTTTACTGCAGAGCCTGGAGAAACCATTGGAATCATTGGTTCTACTGGAAGCGGAAAGACTTCACTCGTGCAAATGATCCCCCGCCTTTACGATGCGGATGAAGGACAAGTTCTGGTGGATGGCATTGATGTAAGGGATTATTCCATCAGAAACCTTAGGGAAGGTGTCGGAATGGTTTTACAGAAGAATGTCCTTTTTTCAGGAACCATTGAAGAAAACCTCCGCTGGGGTGATGAGGATGCCACCATGGAAGAAATCATCCTCATGGCGGAAAGTGCTCAGGCCGATGGCTTTGTTTCTAATTTTAAGGATGGATATGACACGGATTTGGGCCAGGGTGGTTCCAATGTATCCGGCGGTCAGAAGCAAAGACTTTGCATTGCCAGGGCTCTTTTAAAGAAGCCGAAAATACTGATTTTAGATGACAGCACCTCTGCTGTGGACACGGCAACCGAAGCCCGTATCCGCCAGTGCTTCCAGACGACCCTGAAAGACACTACCAAATTCATCATTGCCCAGCGGATCGGATCCGTGGAAGGGTCGGATAAGATCATCGTGCTTGATGACGGTCAGATCGTAGGTATGGGATCCCATGAAGAGCTGATGGAGTCCTGCGAGGCTTATCAGGAAATTTACTATTCCCAGAGAGATTTGGATAAGGAGGCAGGTGCATAATGGATGAGCAAAAGAAAATAAAAAGCTTAAAAAGGCGTTATAGCCGGTCTTCCCAGCCAGTCAAGAACCATGGGCCCATGGGCGGGAATGGAGGCGGCCGGCAGATCAAGGGCCGACTTCCGAAAAATGCCAAGGAAACCATCCGGCGCCTTATGTCTTATTTAAATGAATATAAGCTTTACATGGGAGCGGCGTTTGTCTGTGTCATTGTCGGTACGCTTGCGACGTTAGCCGGTTCTTATATGTTAAGACCCATCATAAATCAATATATCGCACCTCCCGGAGGCGGGCTGGGGAGTGTGTCAGGACTTGCAAAAGGCATTGCGGCAATGGCTGCCGTTTTTCTCATCGGTGTTATTGCTAATTATGCCCAATCCAGAATCATGCTTACGGTTGCGCAAAATGCCCTCCAAAAGATCAGGGATGATTTATTCAGCAAAATTCAGACTCTGCCGGTACGGTTTTATGACACCAATAACACCGGTGATCTGATGAGCCGGTTCAGCAATGATGTGGATACCATCGGTCAGATGTTAAGCAACACCCTGGTCCAGCTTTTTACCGGAGTCTTAAGCATTATAGGTACCCTGGCGCTTATGATATATACAAATATATGGCTGACTCTGGTGACCATTATCATGATTCCTGTTATGATGAGGGTAGGCGGCTTTGTGGCGTCAAGAAGCCAGAAGTTTTTCTCCGCTCAGCAAAGCTCCCTTGGCGCTGTAAACGGATATATTGAAGAAATGATCAGCGGCCAGAAGGTTGTAAAGGTGTTCTGCCATGAAGACGTGGCAGAAGAAGAATTCGAAATCCTCAATGAGGATCTAAGGAACAACATGATCCATGCACAGTTTTTCGGTGGGGTGATGATGCCGATCATGGGAAATTTAAGCCAGCTGAACTACATTCTGACTGCATGCATCGGAGGACTTCTCTGTGTGCTCCGAGGCTTTGACGTGGGCGGACTGACCGTATTCTTAAGCTTTTCCAGGCAGTTCGGCCGTCCGATCAACGAGATGTCCATGCAGGTGACCAATGTATTCTCCGCCCTTGCAGGAGCAGAACGAGTATTTGCTGTTATGGATGAGGAGCCGGAGCCTGCAGATGACGAAGATGCGGCAGAGCTTGATCCGATGAACGGATATGTGGAATTAAACCATGTGACCTTTGGCTATGACCCAGACAAAGTGATTTTAAAGGATTTAAGTCTTTATGCAAAACCTGGGCAGAAGATCGCCTTTGTGGGCTCTACCGGAGCAGGAAAAACCACGATCACAAATCTTCTGAACCGTTTCTACGATATTCAGGGCGGTGAAATTACCATTGACGGAGTGGATATCCGTCACATCAAACGGAAAAACCTGCGCCATAATATTGCCATGGTCCTTCAGGATACCCATTTATTTACAGGAACTGTTATGGAAAACATCCGTTACGGAAGGCTTGATGCAACGGATGAAGAGGTGACCCAGGCGGCAAAGACTGCCTCCGCTTATTCCTTTATCATGAGACTGCCTGCCGGCTTTGATACGCTGTTAGAAGGTGACGGGGCCAACTTAAGCCAGGGGGAGAGACAGCTTTTAAACATCGCCAGGGCAGCGATTTCAAAGGCGCCGGTTCTGATTCTTGATGAAGCGACCAGCTCCGTGGATACCAGAACGGAAAAGCATATTGAACGGGGCATGGACCGCCTCATGGCGAACCGGACTACGTTTGTGATTGCACACCGCCTGTCTACGGTGCGCAATGCCAATGCCATTATGGTTTTGGAAAACGGTGAGATTATTGAACGAGGAGATCATGAGGATTTACTGAAACAAAACGGCAGGTATTATCAGCTTTATACCGGGGCAGTGGAACTGGATTAAACAATAACTCCGGTCTGCATACCTTAAGGGGAGCATTGGGAAAAACGGCAGTCACGGAGCCATTCGTGATTTCGTTATCACAATGCTTCCTTTTATTTATTAAAATTTCTAATAAATAAAAGGGAAGAACTATGATATTACTTAATAAAACCAGGAGAAGAGTCCTTATATATATCTATAAATTAACAAAAATATAACAAAAATTTAACGAGGAATAGTGTACAGAATTAAAAATACTGTTGAAAAATGGCTGATAATCAGGAATTTTAAAAAAAATGGAGAAATAAATGTATTTTTACAAAAACATACTAGAGCTGCTTATAATAAAATTGTTATTTATTTAACATAAAAACAAAGTCAGAGACCAGGTTTTTTCATGTAAATAAGGAAAATTGTATATAAAACACAGTATACAATATGTATTTATGCATTGTTTCGGTTACTAAATTATGTTATACTGTTTCAGGTGGCAAAATGCTGAAATTTTGCCAGGAGAGATAAAGAATTGTAGAGAAAGAGGGTTAGTTAAATGGGTCTGGCTACATTTAAAGGCGGCATTCATCCTTATGAAGGAAAAGAATTGTCGGAAAATAAACCTGTACAAGTGCTGCAGCCAAAAGGCGAGATGGTGTTCCCCTTATCCCAGCATATCGGTGCGCCGGCGAAGCCTTTGGTTACGGCAGGTGATCAGGTGCTGGTTGGACAGAAAATCGGGGAGCCGGGAGGCTTTATTTCTGCATGTGTGATCAGCTCTGTTTCAGGAACGGTAAAAACCATTGAACCAAGAATGGTTGCCAACGGCTCTATGGTTCCGTCTGTTATCATTGAAAACGACGGGAAGTATCAGACGGTGGAGGGATTTGGCAAAGAGCGTGATCCAAAGACCTTATCAAAGGAAGAGATCAGGAATCTTGTAAAAGAAGCAGGAGTTGTAGGTCTTGGCGGCGCTGGATTCCCCACTCATGTGAAGCTGACACCAAAGGATGAATCAAAGATCGATACGATCATTGTCAACGGTGCGGAGTGCGAGCCGTACTTAACTTCTGATTACCGGATGATGTTGGAGGAGCCGGAGAGCATCATAAAAGGGCTTAATATAATCCTTCAGCTGTTTGACAATGCAAAGGGCGTGATCGGAATTGAGAGCAACAAACCGGAAGCGATCAAGCTCATGACAGAGCTTGTAAAGGATGAACCAAGGATTACTGTCTGTCCTTTACAGACCAAATATCCCCAGGGCGGTGAGCGTACTCTGATCTATGCCGTAACAGGAAGAAAGATCAATTCCACCATGCTTCCGGCAGATGCAGGCTGCATGGTAGACAATGTGGATACGGTGATTTCTATTTATAATGCGGTTGTAAAGGGAATTCCTTTGATCCGCCGTATCATTACGGTGACCGGTGATGCCATAGCAAATCCACAGAACTATAATGTTCGAACTGGGACCAGCTACACCGAGCTTATAGAGGCTTCCGGCGGCTTTAAGACGGAACCGGAAAAGGTGATTTCCGGAGGTCCTATGATGGGGCAGGCTTTGTTTAACTTTAATATTCCTGTCACAAAGACTTCCTCTGCCCTTACTTGTCTGACAAAGGACGAGGTGGCAGGTAATGCGCCTACTGCCTGCATCCGCTGCGGAAGATGCGTAAAGGTATGCCCGGGCAATATTGTTCCGCAGATGATCATGGATGCGGCGGAACGGTCTGACCTGGAACGGTTTGTAAAATTAAACGGCATGGAATGCTGCGAATGCGGCTGCTGTGCATATATTTGTCCGGCCAGAAGACCTCTTACCCAGGCATTTAAAGAAATGCGCAAAGAAGTTGCGGCAAGCAGAAAGAAAGCGTAGGAGGAGGAAGCATGAGTAAATTGTTAAACGTATCATCATCACCTCATGTCAGGGATCAGGTTACAACACAGAATATTATGCTGGATGTTGCCATTGCCATGATTCCTGCGTCTGCGTATGGTGTATATCAGTTCGGGGTGAAAGCAGCGCTGATTTTGCTGATCAGTGTATTATCCTGTGTTCTTAGTGAATATGTATTTGAATCCCTCATGGGAAAACCCATTACCGTGAGCGATGGTAGTGCCTTGGTGACCGGAATGATCCTGGGCCTTAACATGCCTCCGGCCATTCCTTTATGGATTCCGTTTCTGGGCGGTGTATTTGCCATTATCGTGGTAAAGCAGCTCTACGGCGGCCTGGGACAGAACTTTATGAACCCAGCCCTGGCGGCAAGATGTTTCCTGCTTATTTCTTTTGCAGGCAAGATGACTGACTTTACATATAGTGACGCGGTTTCAGGCGCTACTCCCCTTGCTGCATTAAAGGCGGGAGAAGCAGTTGATATAACATCCATGTTTATCGGGAAAATTTCAGGAACCATTGGTGAGGTATCTGTGATTGCCCTGCTCTTGGGTGCAGCTTACCTTTTGTTCAGAAAAGTGATTTCCATAAAGATCCCGGCAGCTTATCTGATCACTTTTGCAGCATTTGTATTTATTTTCGGCCAGCATGATCTCATGTTCGTGCTGACTCATTTATGCGGCGGCGGTCTTATCTTTGGTGCATTCTTCATGGCTACCGATTATGTGACCAGCCCCATCACTCCAAAGGGACAGATCCTTTTCGGCGTTCTATTAGGCGTGCTGACCGGATTATTCCGTCTTTTCGGCGGTTCTGCGGAAGGCGTTTCCTATGCCATCATCATCAGCAACATTCTGGTGCCTCTGATTGAGAAGATCTCTATTCCGGTAGCATTTGGAAAGGAGGGAAAGTAAGATGAAAAACGGCGGATATATGAAGGACGCATTGATTTTATTTGTGATCACTCTGATTTCCGGCTTTTTGCTGGGCGGCGCTTATCAGATTACAAAGGATCCCATTGATAAGGCAACTGAGGCAGCCAATCTGGCGGCATATAAGAAGGTATTTCCGGATGCGGCTGATTTTACATCGGATGAAAAGATGGAAGCGGCTGTAGAAGCCTGCAACGCAGAACTGCTTTCCCAGGATTTTGGAAAAGTCGGCGTGGACAATGCTTTTAAAGCAGTGGATGGAAGCGGGAGTGTTCTGGGTTATGTAATTACCGCTCATTCCGATGACAGTTACAGCGGAGTCGTACAGATTTCCGTTGGTATCAAAGAAGATGGATCCATTAACGGCATTGAATTTCTGGCAATCAGTGATACCCCTGGTCTTGGCTTAAAGGCAAAGGAACCGGCATTTAAGGGTCAGTATGCAGGAAAGAACCAGGAATCCCTTACCGTTACGAAATCCGGCAATGCCGGTGATGGAGAGATCAATGCCATCAGCGGTGCAACCATTACATCAAGCGCAGTAACCAATGCAGTCAATGCCGCATTGTATTACGTGCACAATATTGACCGTTAGGAGGTGGGAAGATGAACAAGAAATGTATGGAACGTTTATTTAACGGTATTGTAAAAGAAAACCCAACCTTCATCCTGATGCTTGGCATGTGCCCGACTCTGGCTGTTACCACGTCAGCGGTGAACGGTGTGGGCATGGGGCTTTCCACAACCGTGGTACTGCTATTTTCTAATATGCTTATTTCTGCCCTTCGTAATATCATTCCGGACCGGGTGAGGATTCCGGCTTACATCGTTGTCGTTGCGACTCTGGTTACGATTGTGCAGCTCCTTTTACAGGCCTATGTACCAAGCCTGTATTCTGCACTTGGAATTTACATTCCTCTTATTGTTGTAAACTGTATTATTTTAGGCCGTGCAGAATCTTATGCTTCCAAGAATGGTGTTATGGAATCTACCTTTGATGGAATCGGTATGGGACTTGGTTTTACCATCGCTCTTACCTGCATCGGTCTTGTCCGTGAGTTGTTAGGTTCCGGAGCTATATTTGGATTTACCTTTATTCCGGAGGATTTTCATATCTCCATTTTCGTCCTCGCTCCGGGCGCGTTCTTTGTGCTGTCTGTTTTAACGGCACTTCAGAATAAGTTTAAGGCACCTTCCGCTACCAACGGTTCTGTTCCTCCGTCTAAGTTAGCTTGCGGCGGCAACTGCGCTTCCTGTTCCGGTTCCTCCTGCATGTCCAATCATGAGGTCCTTCAGGACAAGAAGAAGCAGATGGAAGAGGAAGTACTGGCAGCAAAGAAGGCACAGGCAGCCAAAAAAGAAGCGGAAGCCAAAACCGCAGCTTCCAGGAAAGATGAATAGGAGGATGGATAGATGAAAGAATTATTATTGATAGCCATTGGCTCCGCATTGGTTAACAACGTAGTGCTCAGCCAGTTCCTTGGCCTATGTCCATTCCTTGGAGTTTCCAAAAATGTGAAGACCTCTGCCGGTATGGGCGCAGCCGTTATTTTCGTAATTACCATTGCAGCATTTGCAACCAGTGTCATTTATAAGGGTATTTTAGTGGGGCTTCATCTGGAATTCTTACAGACCATTGTATTTATTCTGGTTATTGCAGCTCTGGTGCAGTTTGTAGAAATGTTTTTAAAGAAATCCATGCCCGCTCTTTATGAGGCGCTGGGTGTGTATCTTCCTTTGATCACAACCAACTGTGCGGTTCTGGGCGTGGCCCTGACCAACGTGCAGAAGGGATATAACATTCTGGAAAGTGTTATCAACGGTGTCGGTATTTCCGTAGGCTTTACCATTGCCATTGTTATGCTGGCAGGTGTCCGCGAGAGAATCGAAAACAATGATGTTCCCTATTCCTTTAAGGGTTCTCCCATTGTCCTGATTACCTCCGGCCTGATGGCAATTGCATTTTTCGGATTTTCCGGATTAATTAAATAAGGAGGAGACGAAAGAATGGTAACAGGTATAATATTTGCGGCAGCCGTTGTGGGCATCATCGGAATTTTGATCGGTGTGTTCCTGGGAATTGCCAGCGAAAAGTTTAAAGTAGAAGTTGATGAAAAAGAGATTCTTGTCCGAAACGAGCTTCCAGGTAACAACTGTGGCGGCTGCGGATATGCAGGCTGTGATGCTCTGGCTAAAGCCATTGTACTGGGCCAGGCGGATGTTTCTGCCTGTCCGGTAGGCGGCGCAGCAGTAGCCGAAAAGATCGGCGAAATCATGGGAGTTGCGGCCGGTTCCACGGATAAGAAGGTTGCATTTGTAAAATGTAAAGGAACCTGCGATAAGACAAAGGTTCAGTATAACTATTACGGAATTGATGACTGCCGGATGGCGTCGGTGGTTCCCGGCTCCGGTGAAAAGGCTTGCGTCTATGGCTGTATGGGATACGGCTCTTGCGTAAAAGCCTGTGAATTTGATGCCATCCATGTGGTTGACGGAATTGCAGTAGTGGATAAGGAGAAATGCGTTGCCTGCGGCAAATGTGTTTCTGCCTGTCCTAACAATCTGATTGACCTGGTTCCATACAAGTCAAAGCATCTGGTTCAGTGTAATTCCCATGACAGAGGCAAAGATGTAAAGGCTAAATGTGAAGTTGGCTGTATTGGTTGTATGATATGTACAAAGCAGTGTGAATTTGATGCCATTCACATGGATAACAATGTTGCAATTATCGATTATGAGAAATGCACAAATTGCGGTAAATGCGCTGCAAAATGTCCTGTGAAGGTGATTCAGTAAAATAAAAAAAGGGAGTTCGATCTTTTTGGAAAGGATCGAACCCCTTTTTTCGTTGAAAAATTGCAAGAGGTAAAATATTTTACTAAAAAACAGGTAAAATAAAGAGATGCTGGAACATAAAATGCGTATTGATTGGGCTTTATTAAGCTCTCATTCAATACGCATTTTCTTAATTAAATATCAAAACTAAAATACTTTATCGCATTGTTAAAGGAAATTCCCTCAATGATTTCTTTCAGAGAATCCTGATCATCCGGATACTCTCCGTTGTCTACCCAGCCGCCGACCAGCTCGCAGAGGATTCTGCGGAAGTATTCGTGTCTGGTATAAGATAAGAAGCTTCTGGAATCGGTAAGCATTCCGATGAAGTTTCCAAGGCAGCCTAAGTTAGCCAGAGATGTCATCTGCTCGGTCATGCCGGTCTTGTGATCATTAAACCACCATGCAGAACCCTGCTGGATCTTTCCTGGGAATTTGCTCTGGAAACAGCCAAGGATTGTGCCGATGGACGCGTTATCATTCGGATTTAAGGAGTAGATGATGGTTTTTGGAATCTCATCGGTTGCACTTAATGCATTTAAGAAATCAGCCATCTGTGCGGAAGGAGCGTAGTTGTTTATGCAGTCGAAACCGGTGTCTGGTCCCAGATTTTCAAATGCCATGGCATTGTTGTCACGCTTACAGCCGTAATGAAGCTGCATCACCCAGCCCATGCGGTTGTATTCCTTTGCTGCGAACAGCATGAAGGCAGTCTTATATTTTAATTCATCTTCTTTAGAGATTGCTTTGCCGGAAAGTCCGTTTGCAAAGATCGTATCAAGCTCGGCCTCATCAGCAGGAGCATACATAACATATTCAAGCGCATGGTCGGATACGCCGCAGCCCTGGCTGGTGAAATACTCCATACGGATCTTTAAAGCGGTTTTTAAGGAAGCGAAATCCTTGATTTCCACACCGCTGACATCAGATAATTTTGCCATATAGGCGGCAAAATCCGGTTTTTCGATGTTCATGGCCTTGTCAGGTCTCCAGGCAGGAAGTACCTTTCCTTCAAAGGTTTTATCAGCTGCAATTTTCTGATGCCATTCCAGGGTATCGGCAGGATCGTCGGTGGTACAGATCAGCTTGACATTTGACTGCCTGATGATGTTGCGGACGCTCATGGAATCCTCCTGAAGCTTATGATTGCACAGATTCCATACTTCTTCCGCTGTATTGCCGTTTAAATGGCCGGTATAGCCGAAATATCTCTGAAGCTCTAAGTGGCTCCAGTGGTAGAGCGGATTGCCGATCAGCTTCGGAAGAATCTCTGCCCATTTCTGAAATTTCTCACGGTCGGAAGCATCTCCTGTAATATATTTTTCATCCACGCCGCAGGAACGCATCTGACGCCATTTGTAATGATCGCCGCCTAACCATACCTGGGTAATGGTGTCAAACTTGCGGTCTTCATAGATTTCCTGGGGGTTGATATGGCAGTGATAGTCTACGATAGGCATGTTTTCTGCATATGTGTGATAAAGCGATTTTGCTGAATCGGTTGACAGTAAAAAGTCCTTGTCCATAAACTGTTTCATGATAGAGAGTCCTCCTTCAATATGTGAAATTAAAAATTAGTAGTACCTCGTTTTATCAGCTCCGGGGTGATGGTAGTTTTTCCCGGTACGTTTCCCTCTTCCAGAACCTTCATTAAAGTATTCACCGTGGTGGTGCAAATGGCTTCCACCTTATTGTCTACGGAAGTTATTTCCGGAGTTGTGCATCTGGAAAGAATGGAATTGTTGTATCCGATGATGCTTAAATCCTTAGGGATCGTAAGCCCAGCCTTGTCTGCATATTTTACGGCTCCAACAGCCAGAATATCCTCGGAAGCCAGTACTGCGTCGAAATAGACTCCGGAACGGGAAAGCATGTCCAGACGTTCCATGGCAGCATCTAAGTCCTTGCTGCAGAGTACCATAAGCTCGTCCCGGATCATAAAACCGGCATCTCTTACCGCGTCCCGGTAGCCGGAAAGCTTGTGTAAATTGCTGAAGGAGTTTCCGGAATAAAGATAAAGCACCGAGGAACGGCCGGAGCGGTAAAGCCGTAAAGCGGCATCGTAAACTGCGGCGTGGTCGTCACAGACCGTGCTGTAGATCTGCTCCCCCTCCAGCTGTCCGTTTACCAGCATAATGGGGAGATTCTTTGCTGCTTCCAGAAGATAGGCATTGTCCTTTGGCTTTGCTTCTATATAATGGGAACCGGTCAGGATGATGGCATCCACCCGTTTGGAACGCAAAAGTTCCAGATACTTCTTCTTGGTTTCAGGAAGATAGCCTGTGCAGCAGAGAATGGAATCATATCCGTTGCCCCGTAATTCCTTTTCCAGATAATAGATGGCTTCCGCCAGCCATGGGTCGGAAGAATCGGCGCACATGATTCCAATGGTCTTCATCGTATTTAGCCCCAGGCTTCTGGCGAATACATTGGGGGTGTAACCCAGCTCTTCCATGACGGCGAGAACCCGCTTCCTGGTTTTCTCGCTGACATTGGGATTTCCGTTGATAACGCGGGAAACGGTGGCAATCGATACGTGAGCATGTTCGGAAACATCATAGATATTCAAAAACATCACCTCCGTAATTGTAAGTATTTACATACCCAGTTCATTATACATAATTATGATAAATATTACAATCCCTGATTTATTGTTTTCGTAAATAAACCAACAAAATCCCTATCATTTTGTAAACGCTTACAAATGTTTCGTATATGCGAAAATCATCTTGCTTTTTTCCGGTTTTCCGGAGTATACTAGGACATAGAAATGGAGGCCAAACCATGAAACTAAACAGAACGACTCAAAGAACCGTTGAGATCTTAAAGCTGATCTCCAGAACACCGGAGGGAGCGACTCTGGACGATCTATGTGAAAAGCTGGATCTGCCCAAGACCAGCGCCTACGATATTGTGACAACCCTTGCCGAGATGGGCATGGTGAATGTAGCAAGGGGACAAAAGCAGAATTATACCATAGGCTTAATGGCCTACCGCATCGGGATTAATTATACCAATAATCTGGATTTTATCGGAATCATTGAGCCGGTGCTCAAGGCATTTTCCAAGGAAGTGGGAAAAACGGTATTTTTTGGGATTCCGTCGGATCATCATGTGGTATACATATGTAAGTTCGAACCGGAAAACCCTATTATAACCACAGCCACCGTTGGTTCTAAGAATCCCATGTATTGTACCTCTCTTGGAAAAGTGATTCTCGCCTACAGCGATGAGGAGGCCAGAGAGCAGATGATCAACCGGCTGAAATTCACTCAGTACACCGAGAGAACCATCAGAAACAAAGGGCAGCTTCTGGAAGAACTGAAGCAGGTAAGGGAAAGAGGCTATGCATTTGATGCCAGGGAGATGGAGGAGCATATGCAGTGTGTGGGGGCCCCGGTTTTTGACCGGGATGGCAATGTGCTGGGAGCCATCAGCGTATCCAGTCTTTATAAGCCTTCGAATGATTATGAGGCTTTGGGAAAGCTGGTTTCAGAAAAGAGCATGGAGGTTTCCCGTTTGTTAGGCTTTCTTGGAAAAATATAAGGAATACCTGTTGACAAAATGGATGGAAACGATTAATATTTCAAGTATAGGAATCGTAAATATGAAATTAATTCGTATATACGAAATTGAAGAAGGAGAGTATAAGGATGATGAAAAAAGAACAGGTTTTATCAAAGATGAAAAAAGACTGTCTTGTAGCTGTTGTTCGTGCAAAAGACTTTGAGCAGGGCGAGAAGGTAGTAGACGCCATCATTGCAGGCGGCATCAATTTTATTGAAATCACAATGACCATGGATGAAGGAAATCCAATTGAATTCATCGCAAAAATGTCTGAAAAATATAGAAAAAATGAAGATGTTGTTATTGGGGCAGGTACAGTTCTTGACCCGGAAACAGCAAGAGCAGCAATCCTTGCAGGTGCTAATTATGTCGTAAGCCCAGGCTTAAATGTAGAAACCATCAAGCTTTGCAACCGTTACAGAGTTCCTATGCTTCCAGGCGTTATGACACCTACCGAAGCAATTACCGCATTGGAGTGCGGCTGTGACGTTATTAAGATCTTCCCAGGTAACATCATGGGACCGGATGCGATCAGCTCCTTTAAAGGACCCCTTCCTCAGGGTGACTTCATGCCATCCGGCGGCGTTGACGTTGACAACGTTGATAAGTGGATCAAGGCAGGAGCCTATGCTGTTGGTACCGGAAGCAGCTTGACAAAGGGCGCTAAGACAGGTGATTTTGCAGCAGTAACAGCGAAGGCAAAAGAATTTGTTGAGGCAGTAGCAGC
The DNA here is from genome assembly GCF_900105215.1 of Lacrimispora sphenoides. Taxonomy (NCBI): domain Bacteria; kingdom Bacillati; phylum Bacillota; class Clostridia; order Lachnospirales; family Lachnospiraceae; genus Lacrimispora; species Lacrimispora sphenoides. Next base: position 880,655 of record NZ_FOIP01000002.1, read on the forward strand.
AGCTCGCAAATAAAAAACTAATTATAAAAAATAATAATAGAATTTTAGGAGAGTATACAAAATGGCAAAACTTGTAACCATGGGCGAGATCATGTTAAGATTATCTACCCCCAATAATGAGAAATTTATTCAGGCAGATGAGTTTGATGTAAACTATGGCGGCGGAGAAGCTAACGTAGCTGTTTCCTTAGCAAACTATGGACATGAAGTTGAATTTGTAACAGCAGTTCCGAAGAACCCCATCGGTGAGTGTGCGGTAGCTGCTTTAAGAAAATACAACGTAGGAACAAAGCACATTGCAAAATGCGGCGAAAGACTTGGTATCTACTTTTTAGAGACAGGTTCAGCCATGAGAGCATCTGCAGTTGTATACGACAGAGCACATTCCTCCATCGCCACAGCAACTGCAGCAAATTTTAACTTTGACGAGATTTTTAAGGATGCAGATTGGTTCCATTTCACAGGAATCACACCGGCAGTAAGCGATGAAGCGGCAGAACTGACTGAAGCAGCTTTAAAGGCAGCTAAGGCTCATGGAGTAACCGTTTCCGTAGACTTAAACTTCCGTAAGAAATTATGGTCTTCTGAGAAGGCTCAGAAAGTTATGACAAACCTGATGCAGTACGTTGATGTGTGCATCGGTAACGAAGAGGATGCAGAAAAGGTACTTGGCTTTAAGCCAGGCAACACCGATGTAACTTCCGGCGAACTGGAATTACAGGGTTATGTAGACATCTTCAATCAGATGATCGATAAGTTTAACTTCAAATATGTGATCAGCTCCCTGCGTGAAAGCTACTCAGCTTCCGATAACGGCTGGTCTGCATGCATCATGGATGGCGCAACCCGTGAGTTCTACCACTCCAAAAAATACCGCGTTACCCCTATCGTTGACCGTGTAGGCGGCGGCGATTCCTTCGCAGCTGGCGTAATCTGCGGCCTGGCTGACGGTAAGGACTTTAAGGGTGCTCTGGAGTTTGGTGTTGCAGCATCTGCATTAAAGCACACCATTCCTGGAGACTTTAACCTGGTAACCAGAGAAGACGTAGATACTCTGGCTGGCGGTGACGGTTCAGGACGTGTTCAGAGATAATCGATAAGAAATAGAGAAGGGGAGTCATTGGGCAATGACTCCCCTTTTAAAAAACTATGGAGGAAAGTTCAAGATGAGTGACAGACCTTTTGATTTACTGAGCCTTGGAGAATTGTTGTTACGCTTGTCTCCAGAAGGTGTGGAACGGCTTGTCCGGGGAGATTCCTTTCAAAAACAGGTGGGCGGGGCAGAACTTAATGTTGCCGTAGGCGCGGCTCTTTTAGGGCTTCATACCGGCGTGGTTACCCAGCTTCCGTTTAATGATATAGGAAATTTTGTAAAGAGCAAAGTCCGTTCCTATGGAATCAGTGATGACTATTTTGTTTACGATAACAGCTCGAACGCAAGACTTGGGCTATATTATTATGAATACGGAGCATATCCAAGAAAACCCAAGGTCATTTACGACAGAAAGAACAGTTCTTTTGTCCAGATCAGCACCTCTTCGTTCCCTGAGGAGATGTATACGGCAACTACCTGTTTCCACACCACAGGAATCACCCTGGCTTTGTGTGAAAATACCAGGAAGACAGCCATTGATATGATCAAAAAGTTCAAGAAGACAGGAACCATCATTTCCTTCGATGTGAATTTCCGCGGCAATCTCTGGACCGGAGAGGAAGCCAGAGCATGCATTGAAGAGATTCTTCCCTATGTGGATATTTTCTTCTGCTCAGAAGAAACGGCCAGACTGACCTTTAAGAAGGAAGGGACCGTTAAGGAAATGATGAAGAGCTTTACGGAGGAATATCCCATTTCCGTTGTGGCTTCCACCCAAAGGATTGTGCACAGCCCCAAGAGCCATACCTTTGGCTCCGTGATTTACGATGCTTCCAGAAAAGAATATTATGAGGAAGACCCATACCACAACATTGATGTTGTCGACCGGATCGGAAGTGGAGATGCTTATATTGCAGGTGCTCTTTATGGACTTTTAAGCAGCGGAGGGGACTGCATGAAGGCAGTCCAGTACGGCAATGCAACCGCAGCTTTAAAGAATACCATACCAGGAGATCTTCCTACTTCGGATTTAAGTGAGGTCAATACCGTTATAAAAGACCATAATGACAAGGGACCTCAGAGCGAGATGAGCAGATAAAATAAAGGTAATACCGGCAGATGAGGCAGGATTTCCAGAAATCCTGCCTCATTTTCATATTCAGTCCTGTGATTGACAAATTACAGAAGCAGGGCATTAATCCAACTTTTCAATTTAAACCTTTAAATAAAAAATGACTAATAAAAAAAGAATTAGATAAATTATAATTAAAATATTGACAAATAAATAAAAAGATTATATATTAAAGTTGTACATTATAGTGTATATTTTTTTTGAAATTTAATTTAAACGATTAAATGGATTATGTATGGCTGATAGATATTAATATCAATCAGCCAAAATTTAAAAAAGTTATTTAATCGTTTAAATAAAAAATAATATAATTTATTGGAGGGTTTATTATGGGAAGAAAGAAATTACTGGCATTGCTTCTGTCAACAGCTGTGGCATGTGGTTCATTAGCCGGCTGCGGCGCCAAGGGAACAGAAAAGCCGGAAGGGACTGTGGCTGGAAGTACTGAATCAAAGGCAGGGGAAAGCAGTAAGACAGATTCAGCCGAAGCAGGAAAGAAGGTAACCATTGCGGTCTGGAATGAGCCGAGTAAAGACGAAGCACTTAATATGTATTTACAGGCTGAAAAAGCAACAGGTATTGACGTGGAAGTGACAGTAATCCCGGAAAGTGATTATTCTTCTAAATTGAACCAGATGGTTTCAACCGGGAATGATTCCGTTGACATCTATGTGATCTGGGAAAATGACATCGCTAACTTTGCCCAGGTAGGAGGAATTATTCCGCTTGATGATTATCTGGCCAAATCCACAATTAAAACGGATGATTTTATTGATGCGGTAGCAAAGCTGTCTGAGGGCCTGGGCGGTACCTATGGTTTGCCGTGGTGTGCGGCTACGGAAATTCTGTATTACAACCAGGATATGTTTGATGCAGCAGGCATTGCCTACCCGACGAATGACTGGTCTTATGCAGATTATAAGGCAGCGGCAGAGAAGCTTACCCAAAAGGCAGCTGACGGCACGACTGAGGTATATGGAAGCGCACTTCCCAACACTCAGACCTGGTGGGCAGGGATCGGCGGTGCAGGAGATCAGGTTTTTGACCCGGCCAAGGGCCAGATGGTGATCGGCGACGGTGCAGTTTCTTTTGTCTCCGATGTGACACAGATGGTCAAAAACGGCATCATGCCGGAACCTTCTTCCGATACTGCAGATCTTTTTGCAGCCGGAAAAGCGGCTATGAGCTGGCAGGGAAGCTGGAATATCGGAACTTATGGCAGCGGTCTTGCCTTTAACTGGGATATAGCCTCAATACCTACCGACAAACTGAAATATAACACGTTACATACCGGTTTTTACAGCATTAACGCAAAGAGCAAGAATCAGGATTCCGCGTTTAAGGTAATTGAATACCTGATGGGAGAGGAAGGGCAGGCCATTAACTCTAAGGCAAGCGGCAATCCTTCTGCAATCAAATCCATAGCAGAAAAAGGAGACTGGAAGGTGGAGAGCGTAACTACAATAGAAAACTGGGATGCCATAACAGACTCCTTAAAAGCCGGCGTATTTGGATATACATGCTTGCCATCCGGCGTAACCAACAATGCGATCAGTGAATTTAACTCAGCGGTATTAGGACAGAAAACTCCGGAAGATGCGGTTAAGAATGCTTCCCAGTATGCAAAGGAGACGATTGGCTATTAAGCTTTCATAAGGCCAGATGAAATAATTAAGCCAGGTACAGGAACGGCCGCAGAACAGACGGAAAGCGGAAGGGAAGCGGCCGTAAAGAGAAATCATTTGTGCCTTTAAGTGAAAGGATCGTGAATGCTATGAAAAATGAGAAAAGGAAGCCGATAAATAAAAAGAAGCTTATGAATCATCTGACTGCATATGCTTTTTGTGCCCCATGGTTTATAGGATTTATATGTTTTACCTTATTTCCCATCGTTTTTATGTTTGCAGTGAGTTTGACAAACCGGAAATTAAACGGTATTTCAAATTTTGTAGGATTGGCAAATTACGTAAATATGGTTCAAAGTCCTACCTTTTGGAATTCCATAAAAGTGACTTTGTTTTTTACGGTTGTTATGATGGTGGTTACTACGATCTGGGCAGTGATTCTTGCTATGCTGTTGAATTATAAACAGAAATTAAACGGCATATTCCAGTTCTGTTATTTTCTTCCTTCCGTTATACCGACGGTTGCGCTGGCGTATACATTCCGTACGATTTTCGGAAAAGAGGCAGGTCTTTTAAATGCCATAATTTCACAGCTAACTGCAAAAAATATCATGGTGAACTGGCTGTATGACAAACACACCATTTATCTTGCTGTATTTTTTATTACCCTGTTTACATACAACACCGGACAGATGATGCTGATCTTCCGCTCAGGCTTAAATGATGTTCCCGGAGAACTTTATGAAGCGTGTGACATTGACGGTGCAAGCCCGTTCCGGAAGTTTTTCGGCGTAACGCTTCCCATGATCTCCCCCATTGTTCTGTTTAATGCGGTTATGGGCTGCATCAGCGCGCTTAACGGTTCCTTTGCACTGCTTTATCCATTGACAGGGGAAAGCGGGGATCCTAACGGGATGACCCAGGTTTTAAGCCTTTTGATCTATAAGGAAGCTTTCAGCAATATGAAGGTCGGATATGCCTGTGCTCTGTCGGTGGTTCTGTTTCTGATCGCCTGTGGCTTTGGGATCGGCATATTTGCAGTATCAAAAAAACTTGTCTACTACGAAAATTAAGGAGGAGAGGCCATGAATTCAGCAAAGGCAAAGAAAAAGGCAGGCAGGATTCTAATTTTTATTTTTAAGATTCTTGTTGCTGTTATCATGTTTTCTCCGATCATATGGGTGTTTTCGGGAGGTTTTAAAAATTTAACAGAGTTCACCACCTCTTCTGATATTATCCCTAAGAATGTAACCCTGGAGAACTTTAACTACATCTTCTTTCATTCCAACTATTATTTATATGTACGAAATACTGTTCTATTAATGGCAGGTACAACCTTAGGGACTTTAATATCCTCTTCCTTTGTAGCCTATCCTCTTGCAAGAATGGAATTTCCTGGGAAGAACTTAATATTTTCATTGATTGTGGGAACGATGATGATTCCGGGTATTGCCCTGATTATTCCACAGTACATTATGTTTGGGAAGATCGGCTGGCTTGATTCCCTTCTCCCCATGATCGTCCCGTCATTTTTTGCTTATCCCTATAATGTATTTCTTTTCCGGCAATTTTTCCGGTCAATCCCAAAGGAGCTGGATGAAGCAGCAACCATAGACGGATGCAGCAAGCTGGGCGTGTTTTTTAAAGTGTTGCTGCCTCTGTCAAAATCCACCTTTACCACAATTGGCGTGCTGTCCAGTGTATTCTGGTGGAATGAGCTGACCCAGCCGGTGTTCTATATTAACAGCGACAAGTGGAGAACGCTGACCATTGCATTAATGACGACATTTATGTATACTTCTGGTAATGCATTTGTTATTAACTGGCCGTCAATTATGGCAGCTTCATCTCTTATGATTCTGCCCCCGATGCTTCTTTACCTGTTTGGTTCCAGATTCCTGGTTGAGGGGATCAAAACTTCCGGTTTAAAAGGATAGGGAAATGGGCTGCCATGAAGTGATGGATAAAGGAACGGAAAAAGAGGAAAGAGGAGTATTACCATGACATTAAAAGAAATTGCTTCTATGGCCGGTGTATCCGCAGCAACAGTATCATATGTACTCAATAATACGGCTCAGGTAAGTGAAGAGACAAGAAAACGGGTAAAAAAGATCATAAAAGAAACAGGATACCGGTCCAATATCCTGGCGAAAAGTCTTCGGACAAATGAATCGTTCCTGATCGGTGTGATTGTTGAAGACATTACCGTCTGGCATACGGCTCATATCATTGACGGGATCAATGAAATTGCGGAAGCCAGAGGATATAATACCATCTTAAACAATTTAAGGCTTCTTAGCAAGATAGAATCCCAGTTTGAACATATTTCAAATTTTCAGAAGGACATCGACAAGGCGGTGGATGTATTAATCGGAATGCAGGTGGATGGCATTATTTATGTGGGGATGCATGACCGCAAAATAAGCCATGTGCTTCATGATATAAAAAAACCGGTGGTATATTGCTACTGCTATACGGATGAGGAAGGATCCTCGGTCCGCTATAGCAACGAAAAAACAGTTTACCAGATGACACAGATGTTAATAAGCAATGGACACAAGGAGTTTGGCGTGATCAACGGGCTTAAGGGATCAGAGCCTGCTGCCCTCCGGTTTAAAGGCTTTCAGAGAGCCTTGGACGAGGCAGGGATAGAATTAAAGCCTGAGAACATTGTCTGCGGAAACTGGAAGTACCGGGACGGAAAGGAGGCAGCCGGAAAGCTTCTTAATAAAAAGAACTTTCCAACTGCGATTGTAGCGATGAACGACGATATGGCAGTGGGTGTTTATGATGCTGCGAGAGAGCTCGGACTTAAAATTCCAGACGATATTTCAGTTACGGGTTTTGATAATGGAGATATTGTCCAGTATGTGACTCCAAGAATCACCACGGTGGAAAGGCCTCTTCAGGAAATGGGATACCGTTCCATGGAGCTGTTGCTGGAAAGCATTCATGGAACCAGTGTGGGAGATGTAAACATCACCCTGCCCTGCGCCCTGATCGAAGGAGAGTCGGTAAAGAATCGGAACGAATCTGAGGTTTATGAATAAAAACTAATTGATGAGTGAGGAAAAGATATGGAAGCTGGTAAGTTGACAACAGTGGATTTAAAAAGCATTATAATTAATGATCCATTCTGGAACAGGTATATTGATCTGGTGGATAATGTTATATTACCCTTTCAATGGGAGCTGATCAATGATCGGGTAGAAGGGGCCGAAAAAAGCTATTGCATCAGAAATTTCCGAATTGCCTGCGGCGATGAAAAGGGAGAACACAAGGGCGTGGTATTTCAGGATACGGATGTTGCCAAATGGCTGGAAGCCGTCGCCTATTCCCTCGCTAAAAAGAAGAATCCGGTACTGGAAGCCGCCGCTGACAGCGCCATCGATTTAATTGCCAGAGCCCAGTGCGAAGATGGATATTTGAATACGTATTACTCAATTACAGGCAATAGGCGGTGGTCTAACTTGTTTGAGGGTCACGAGCTTTACACCGCAGGACATATGATCGAAGCGGCTGTGGCATATTATGAAGCAACGGGCAAGAAGAGATTTCTTCAAGTGGTTTGTAAGTTTGCCGATTTCATGTGTAAGGTATTTGGCAGGGAAGAGGAGAAAATCCATGGCTATCCGGGGCACCCGGAAGTAGAGCTGGCTCTGGTAAAGCTTTACCGGGTAACAAAAATGACAAAATATCTGGAACTGGCTGATTTTTTTGTGCGTACCAGAGGGGAAAGACCTTGTTATTTTTTAAACGAAGACTGTATCAAGAATCAGAATTTCATCTTTCCGGAATTTAAAGATTTTGACCTGGATTATAACCAATCCCATATGCCTTTGAAGGAACAGGAAACAGCGGAAGGGCATGCGGTGCGGGCAGTTTATTTATACAGCGCTATGGCTGACTTAGCTTATGAATATCAGGATAAAGAACTGTTAAAACAATGCGAAACCCTGTGGAACAACATTGTGGAAAAACGGATGTACATCACCGGAAGCATTGGTTCTGCATCCTATGGGGAGAGATTTACCACGGATTATGATCTGCCGAACAATTCAAACTATTCGGAATCCTGCGCCACAGTGGGGCTTGCCATGTTTTCCAACCGGATGTTTCGGATCACAAAGGATGGAAAATATATAGATATAGTAGAAAAGGCATTATACAACACACTTTTGGCGGGAATCGCCCTTGATGGGAAGCATTTCTTTTATGTCAATCCTTTAGAGGTGGTTCCGGAGATTGCAGAGAAAAATCCGACTTACCGCCATGTAAAGACCACAAGGCAGCTTTGGTTTGGCGTATCCTGCTGTCCCCCTAATATTGCAAGGACCCTTACTTCCCTGGGCAATTATATGTATGCTTCAGAGCAGAATACTGTATACGTGAACTTATTTATCGGCAGCAGGATTGAAACCGGCCTGTCCTCTGGCCGTGTGGAGCTTCTACTCAGTTCTGATTATCCGGTAAAAGATGATGTAGTACTGGAAGTTACTCCGGAAACAGACGGGCAGGAGTTTACTGTAGGGATCCGGAAACCGTCCTATTCCGGCAAAGCGGAACTAAGTGTCAATGGTGTCAAGGAAGCCATTTGCCTGGAAAAAGGATACATATATCTGACACGTAAATGGAAGGCAGGAGATAAGATCACAGTGGTTTTTGATGTTTCTTTCCGCTTTGTAAGATGCAATCCCAGAGTTCGTGACAACATCGGGAAGGTCTGCCTGATGAAAGGGCCTATGGTGTATTGTCTTGAGGAAGCGGATAACGGCAAGTATCTGGCATCAGACATCATGGACAGTTCGGTACCGCCTAAGGAAGAGTTTGACGAATCATTGCTCGGCGGAACCATGTGTGCCGGGCTGGAAGGCATGCGCATTGATTACTCCAGGGTAGGCGATTCTCTCTATGAGGAAGAAAGACCTTCTTATAGGAATGATACGTTTAAAGCGATTCCTTATTGCTGCTGGAATAACCGGGGCAAGGGTGAAATGATTGTGTGGATGCGTGAAAAGTAAGAATGGGCAGTCAAAAGAAGATCCGGCAAGGTACCTTGCCGGATCTTCTTTTATTGAAATAATTATAATGATCTAATTACCGCATTCAATGCTGATCTCATTGAATTTATCTAAAATGTGTTCTACATCCATATTGGACTTTTCGTCCCCTTCTGTATCAATGATGGCATTTCCCTGATGCATCATCAGCAGGCGGTTTCCGTATTCTACTGCATACCGAAGGTTATGGGTAACCATAATGGTGGTCAAATGCTTTTCCTTTACAATCTTATCTGTCAGTACCATGATGTTCTCGGCAGTTTTGGGATCCAGGGCAGCGGTGTGCTCATCTAAGATCAGGAATTCAATGGGAGTCATGGTGGACATGAGAAGAGCCATAGCCTGCCTCTGACCGCCGGAAAGAACGCCCACCTTTACATGCAGCTTATCCTCTAAGCCAAGGCCCAGGAAACGAAGCTGCTCCCTGTAATAGGTTATCCGCTGCTTGTTTGTACCGGGAAGAAGATTAAAAGGCTTTCCCTTGGTATCGGCCAGAGCCATATTTTCCAGGATGGTCATATTGGGACATGTGCCCATTGCCGGGTTCTGGTAGACTCTTCCGATACGGCGCTGGCGCTTAAATTCCGGCATGTTGGTGATGTCGACGCTGCCTACCAGGATAGAACCGCTGTCCAAAGGAATGCTTCCGCAGATGATGTTTAACATGGAAGTCTTACCGGAGCCGTTGCTTCCTACCACAGATACGAACTGCTGGTCTTTAATGGTGAGATTAAAGTTCTGGAACAGGCACGTCTCATTGACCGTTCCCTGGTTGTAGTATTTATTGATGTTTTGAAGTTCAAGCATGTTGTTTCACCTTCTTTTCCCTGCCGTTACTGAGCACCAGAATAGCCAGGAACAGCACTGATGTGATCAGTTTTAAATCCGATGCTTCCATTCCAAGATAAATGGCAAAAGACACGCAGGCTTTGTAAATGATAGATCCGATAATGACTGCAGTGGTGGATTTTACAAACCCAACCCGTTTAAACAGCTTTGTTCCAATGATTACATTGGCAAGGCCGATCACAATGGTACCCGTTCCCATACTGATTTCAAAAAAACCTTTTTGCTGGCAGTATACGGAACCGGCCAGTGCAGCCAGGCCGTTTGCGATGGCAAGGCCGATGATCTTTACCATGCCTTTGTCCTTGGCAAGAGAGGTAACAAGGGTTTCATTGTCACCCACAGCCCTTAACAAATAGCCGGAGCGGGTCTTTAGATAATGATCAAGCAAAAGCTTAACGATCACCACAATGACCGCTAATATAATCATAACGCTGATATCTGCAAGCTTCCCGGGAAACAGGCGGCTTACAAAACTGTTTTCAAAGATGGAATCATTATTAAAAAATGGGACATTGGACTTTCCGGCTACCCTTAGGTTCACAGAATAGAGGGCAGTCATGACAATGATACCTGACAGAAGATCCCGTACCTTTAATTTTACATGTATAAAGCCTGTGATGCATCCGGCCAGGGCACCGACAGCAAAGGCAATAAATAGCGTTGCCACCGGGTTTATTCCGGCCAGGATCATGGTAACGGTAATTGCGCCTCCCAAAGGGAAGGTTCCATCGACTGAAAGATCCGGAAAATCCAGAATCTTATAAGTGATGTAAACGCCCAGCGCCATAATGGCATAGACCAGGCCTTCTTCCAAAACGCCAAGTATGATTGACATGGTTTAACTTCCTCCAATTATATTCCTTGTATTTAACTTAAGCAGGTAGGGTCGCGGTTTGCGAATCCTCGATTTGCTACTAGTGGGCAATCTCTGTAAAAATTTCAGCAGCGGAATCGGTAAGCTCTGACGGAAGGGTAATTCCCAGGTTTTCGGCAACCTTTGAATTTCCGTAGAATGCGGCTTCTTTGATCACTTCAAAGTTTATTTCGCTTGCTTTTGCTTCGCCCTTTAATACCTTTGCGGCCATTTTACCGGTCTGTTTGCCTAAATCCACATAATCAAGACCAATGGAAGCCAGACAGCCGATTTTAACCTGTTCTACTTCACTACCGAATACTGGTATGTTCTTCTTTCCGGCCTTATCCAGGATCAGTGGAAGAGAGCTTACTACGGTGTTATCCGTTAAGTTGTTTAAGCAGTCAACCTTTTCCAGAATGCTGTCAGTTGCCAGGGGGATATCAGCAGTTGCGGACACCGGGCCTTCTACGATTTCAAAGCCATAGGAAGCGGCTGCGGCTTTATATTCCTTGATTGCTGTTTCTGAGTTCACCTCACTGGTGCTGTAAAGGATGCCGATGGTTTTAGCATCGGGAAGAATCTTGCGGATCATTTCCAGCTGTTTTTCCACTGGAAGCTTATCGCTGGTTCCGGTGATTTCCCCAACCGGAGTTCCATCCTCATTAGCCAGAGCCGCGGCAACCGGATCTGTAACTGCTGTGAAAATGACGGGAACGCTGGCCTTTTTTGCTCCGCTATAGGCAGCCTGTGCCATTGGGGTAGCGATGCCGCAGATCAAATCCACTTTTCTGGAAAGGAAGTTATTAACGATCTGGCTTGCGGTTCCTCCGTCAGCCTGAGCATTTTCATACATGACGGTTAAGTTTTTCCCTTCCTCGATTCCTTCTTCTGCAAGGCCCTGTATAAAGCCTTCCCGGCAGTTATCAAGGGAACCGTGCTCTGCAAACTGTCCGACACCGATGGTATAGGATGTGCCGTCTGCAGCATTTCCAGCCTCAGTACCAGAAGATGCCTGGGTTGTAGAATTATTATCAGCAGTTTTTTCCGGAGCTGCCTTGGAAGAACAGCCGGAGAGTGCGGCAGCTGCCACAGCAGCCAGTAACAGGGTTTTAATCGATTTTTTCATAATATTTCCTCCTTAAGATGGTTTCCGTTGGCAAGAAGAGGGAACGGATATCCTGAAAATAAAAAAAGTCCCAAGTACGCAAAAAAACGTACTTGAGACGAATCATACAATCCGCGGTGCCACTCAAATTGACTTTATTAAAGCCCACTTTTCATATACTAACATATATGCCACGAGAAATAACGGTTGTGGTCTCCGTCAGCCCCTACTGGAACAATGGTTCGGGGCCGCCCTCAAAAGTCCATTCAGCTATCAGCTTTATACCGCACTCGCACCAACGGCGGCTCTCTGAAATATTGCCTGGAAAGCTTACTCTTCTTTTTCAACGGTTTTATTTTTGTTTCATTTAAACAGTATATTAATACGTCTGTATGGATTTGTCAACTGTTAATTAGAAAAAGTCAGAAATTGCCTGTCTGCCTACCTGCCTATCAGTTCATATGTTACATATGGATGAGAAAGGTGATAACCGAGTTTTTCCGCTAAAGCTACAGAACGTAAGTCATGAGCATCCCAACTTGGATAAACATTTCGTTCCAGGCTTTCAAGAATCAATTTGGCGCCGCATACTGTCGCTAGTCCCTTGCCTCTATAATCGGGTTTTGTATCTATCTCTATTTCAATACCATTATTATAAACAGCATAGGGGGAAGCACCTGCCACCAATTCACCATTGTGTAATATTGATACCCCGAATGCACGCCGCTGATAGTCAGCATAATCTTTAAACTGAGAACATAAATCCACGGACCATGCTTCCTGTCCAGCTAATTCATATACTTCCCTGTCTATCATCCGAAGCTCATAACAATCATCGAGACCATTAATAAAAGAAGCCAATCTTGCTTTATCAAAAACATCTGGTTCCTTTTTAATTGCATAGCGAAATATTTTACTCACCCGCCCATCAAAAAAATTCTCGATCAGTGCTTCCCAAGCCTTATCTTTCGGTATGAGCAGCTTTTCTCCTTCTAAATCATGAAAAAGGGCGGTATTTGGCTGGCCTGCGAAAAAGCAGAAGTCACCGATTTCAATCATTGCAGACGAGGGATTTTTTTCATTATCCAAGATAATATTTCCCATATGGCCTTGCAAACATGACCATATTAGAGCTTCTTCCCAATCGTTAAACATGGCTGCAACATTGCTGTGCATTTTCATCACCTTACTTTCTGATCAAAACTAATATAAATTATCTTTATATCAACTTTCATTATTATCGAAAAATTATACTATATTAATTGCTATCCATCCATACATTTCTTTTTATTGATTGCTGCGGAAATTTCACTTTTCGTAAGTGGGAACGGAGAGAACGTAATTTTATACCTCCTTGTATCTTATATAGATGTAAACGAAGATGGCATTAAAGTAAAAATAATTCCAGCAAAAATGTGAAGAAAAATAATATGCTAATGAGTGCAAATGTGTTAAACTATAAACACTATTTATTATCGGAGGTTTGTCCATGAAAAAGTTGTTAATCGTAGTAGATATGCAAAAGGATTTTATCGACGGCTCCCTGGGAACGCCCGAGGCGGTGTCTATTGTTCCTAAGGTAAAAAGAAAAATAGAGGAATATCAGGCAGCAGGAGATGAAGTGATCTTCACCCTGGATACCCACGAGGAGAATTATCTTAACTCTCAGGAGGGGAAAAAGCTTCCAGTCGTTCATTGTGTCAGGGGAACAGCCGGATGGGAGCTTGATAATTCCTTAAAGGAATTTCAGGGAATACGTTTTGAAAAAAACACGTTTGGAAGCTCAGTGCTTGGAGAATATGTGACAGAAAGAGAATATGAATCCATTGAACTTGTTGGTTTATGTACGGACATCTGTGTAATTTCCAATGCCCTGCTGGTCAAAGCTTTTCTTCCTGAGACTCCGGTGCTGGTGGACTCCTCCTGCTGTGCGGGTGTGACTGTAAAAAGCCATGAAAATTCGTTAGAGGCTATGAAGATGTGCCAAATCGAAGTTTTATAGAATCAATAAAAATACCGGGTTGAACTTAAGTTCTCCCGGCATTTTTGTAATCAGACATAAATGTATGGCTGATCTATTTTATTTCATCAATCTCTCCAGATCCTGATAGAAGCCAGGATAAGAGATATTCACGCATTCTGCGCCTAAGATTTCTGTTTCTCCTTCTGCACAAAGCCCTGCAACTGCAAAGGTCATGGCGATCCGGTGATCCAGCTTGCTGTCTATGACAGCACCGCGAAGAGGCTTTCCGCCTCTGATGATCATGCCATCCTCTGTTTCCTCTACATCGGCTCCCATGGCAGATAAATTCCTCACCATAACCTCAATACGGTTGGATTCCTTTACCTTTAATTCCGCCGCATCCCTAATAATGGTTTCACCCTCTGCTAAGCAGGCCATGGCGGCGATCATGGGAAGCTCATCGATGAGGGTAGGGATAATAGCTCCGCCGATAGTAATGCCGTGCAGAGAGCCTGATTTTACCAGAATATCCGCAGTAGGTTCCCCGGAATCCGTATTTACTTCCAAAAGAGTGATATCAGCTCCCATATCCTGGCAAACGTGTATGATTCCGTCCCGGGTAGGGTTAATTCCGACATGCTTAATCAGTATTTCTGATCCCGGAATCATCAGGCCTGCCGCAATAAAGTAAGCAGCAGAAGAGATATCCCCCGGAACAACGATCTTATTCCCGTAGAGTTCTTCGGCGGGAGCGATGCAGGCGGTGGTTCCTTCTGTCTTAACATTGGCCCCAAAATAGTTCAGCATGATTTCCGAATGGTTTCTGGATACATAAGGTTCCGTCACCATTGTTTCGCCCTCTGCATACAGTCCGGCTAATAGGATGCAGGATTTTATCTGGGCGGAAGCTACCGGGCTTGTATAATGGATGCCGTGAAGCTTTTTACCGCTTATGGAAAGAGGAGCACAGCCATTTTCCTTTACGCTCTTTATATCAGCCCCCATTAAGGATAAAGGCTCCATAATGCGCTTCATAGGTCGTTTCCTAATGGATTCGTCACCGGTTAAGGTTACATCAAAATCCTGGGCAGCCAGAAGACCGGAGATCAGGCGTGTGGTGGTTCCGCTGTTTCCACAGTCTAAGATTGTTTCCGGTTTTTTTAAGCCCCGGAGTCCATTGCCATGGACAATGACAGTGTCATGGTTGTTTTCAATCTGAATTCCCATTTTCTTAAAGCAGGAGATGGTGGAAAGACAGTCAGCCCCCTGGAGAAAGTGGCTGATTTCCGTGGTTCCTTTTGCAATAGAACCAAACATCACGCTGCGGTGAGAGATGGACTTGTCACCTGGTATGGTTATTTCGCCCTTTAAAGGGGAGGCTTTTGTGAATTTCATAGGAATCCTCTCTTTTAATTTGAAATTAAATCGTAGTGGTACCGTTCCAGCTGTTTCCATGCGTTGTCCATGGTTTCTTTGTCATAAAACGCAATCCTTAAAGTTCCCTCTCCGTGCTCCCGGTTGTGGTTGATGCCGATGTTCTTAATGCTGATGCCTTTAGCGGCCAGGATGACGGATAAGGTGGAGATAGCGCCTACTTCGTCAGCCATATCCACCGTGAAGGAATAATCCGGAGCAATGAGTCCCGGTACCTTTTCTGAAAAGGAGTTGCGGTAATCCCTGGAGGTTTCAAATAGCTGGTAAATCGATTGTTTGTCATTTGCTTTAAGCTCACCCAGGACTTGACTTAAAGAGGCAATATAGCGTTCCAGAATCACAGAAAGATTCTGGTTGTTTGTCATACAGATCTGTTCCCACATTTCCGGAGAGGAAGAAGCGATTCTTGTAATGTCCTTAAAACCTCCGGCAGCAAGCCGTTTCATAAGCCCTTCTTCATTATCGGAAGCCCTTACAAGGTTTACCAGACTGGAGGCTACGATATGGGGCAGATGGCTGATTGCTGCGGTGATAAAGTCATGCTCTTCATAATTGAGGACGAGGGGAATGGAGCCGATCATGTTTGCGATCCGCACCAGACGGCTTACCTGTTCCTCTGAAGAAGCCTGGGTAGGGGTAATGATATAATAAGCATTCTCAAGCAAATGGTCGGTGGAGTTCTCATATCCGGTCTTTTCCGAACCGGCCATAGGGTGTCCTCCCACAAACCTGCTTTCCATGCCAAGACGGCTTACTTCCTCATGGATATCCGTCTTGGTGCTTCCTACGTCGGTAATGATGGCTCCAGGCTTTAAGAAAGGCTGGATTTCTGACAAATACTTTGCGTTGTACTCCACAGGAGTACAGAGGAAGATAAGATCGCATTCCCGGAGTTCTTCTCCGACTCCATCTAAGATGACATCAACGATCCCGTCTTCCTTTGCCTGCAAAAGCCTGGAACGGGTGCGCATGTAGGCCATGATTTTTGTATCTGGTTCTTCACGCTTGATCCCTCTGGCGATAGAACCGCCGATGAGACCAAGCCCGATAAAGGCAATGGTGGCATCGCTCATTCACATGTCCTCCCCGCAAGCTTGGCGTAAGGTTTTAATTCATCGATCAAATTATCAAACTGTTCAAAGGTCAGGGACTGGGGGCCGTCGGACAGAGCGCAGGATGGGCATGGATGAACTTCCACGATGATCCCGTCAGCACCTACTGCTATGGCAGCCTTGGAAATCGGCTCAATATAAGCCCGTACTCCGGTGGCGTGGCTTGGGTCAATGATGATTGGTAGGTGGCTCTTAGCGCGGATAACCGGTACGGCACTGATATCCAGGGTGTTTCTGGTAGCAGTCTCGAAGGTACGGATCCCCCGTTCGCAAAGCACGATATTTGTATTACCTTCAGAAGCAATGTATTCTGCGGCATTCAGCCATTCATCAATGGTAGCGGACAGGCCTCTCTTTAACAGAACCGGGATGCCAGCTTTTCCTGCTTCTTTTAAAAGCTCGAAATTCTGCATATTCCTTGCACCGATCTGGATCATGTCCACATATTTTACGGATGTTTCAAGAGCCCGCAGGCTTGTGACTTCACAGACTATGTTAAGCCCGGTGGCTTCCCTGGCTTCTTTCATGTATTTCAGCCCTTCCTCCTCAAGACCCTGAAATGCGTATGGAGAGGTTCTTGGCTTATAGGCTCCGCCGCGCAGGAACTGGGCGCCTGCTTTTTTTACTGCAAAAGCAGTTTCAAGTACCATATCGTGATTTTCTATGGCGCATGGACCTGCCATTATGGTGAGATGGCCGGGTCCGATTTTTGCGTTTCCAATGGTTATAATGGAATCTTCCGGATGAAATTTTTTATTCACCAGCTTGTAGGTTTCGGTTACGGCAACGATCTTGTCAACACCTTCTAACATCTCAATGTTTGCGCCCTGGAGTTTTGTCTTATCGCCTACAACGCCTACGATTGTCACTTCCGTCCCTTTTGATAAATGAGCCTGAAGTCCGTTTGATTCGATTAAGTCTTTTATTTTACCAACAGCTTCCTCAGAAGCGTTAGGTTTCATAATAATGATCATGTTTTTTATGTCCTCTCTTTTGCAAATATATTCCCCATTGTAATCCATTGCAGGAAAGTTGTCAACGCTTTTACGCGTTAAACTTCGACGCTTTAACGCAAATTATTATCAGGAAAGGGTTTTCATATAGAGAAGTGGAATTTAACTTTTCAATTTTCTGATTTTTTTAAAGTTATAAAAAAGGTGATGATAAATTTGTGTTATGGTGATATAATAACGTCATAAGGTTATAATGTTTTAGGTGTAGTATGAGAAAGGTACAGGAGGTCAAGTGGCAACATGGATTCGGTGATAGATAAAAAAATAAAGGTACCTCTGCATTATCAGATATATCTGGATCTGCTCAAAAAAATTCAGAGTGGCGTTCTGAAAACAGGCGACAAAATTCCCTCGGAACCGGAGCTTGAGCGCATATATGGGGTTAGCAGAGTTACTGTAAGGGGAGCGGTCGAAATGCTGGCCCAGGAAGGGCTGGTTGAAAAAAACAGGGGAAAAAAGGGAACGATTGTCTGTAAGTCAAAGCATGCCTACGATATGAAGAAGCTGACCAGCTTTACGGATGATGTAAAGCTGTATGGGGAAAATGCCAGTTCGGAGCTCCTGGATTTTAAGGAGATGGTACCGGATCAGAAGGTGGCACAGTCATTGGAGCTTAAGGCCGGAGAGACGGTGTATTATGTTGAGAGAAAACGGTACCGTGAGGGAGTGGTGGTGGGTCTTCACAAATCATATATCAAAAGACTTCCGAGCCTGGAGCTTAAGGCCGGGCAGTTTGGCCCGGATGTTTCCCTCTACGCAATTCTTAAGTCAGGCGGTATCATTCCCACCACGGCCACGGAACTGCTCGAGGTAAAGGTTCCATCTTCGCGGATTTTGGAGGTACTGGGACTTGTGGCCCGGACGGCTGTCTTTTATAAGGAACGTGTAACTTATTCGGGTGACAGGATACCTTTTGAGTATGTAGAGATGTTTTATAATCCTGAATATTATAAATATAAGGTAGAGCTGCAGCTGGATTGACAATGGTTGAGACAGGCTGGCCTGGGCTTTATTGGTTTTGTAAGAAGATTTCGTCATTATTTTGATCTGTTTTGGTCAATTTTCTGGTCGAGATCTTCTTTTTTTATTTATTTTGGAAAAACTATTGACAAACTGCCATAAATTGATTAAACTAACGTCATAACGTTATAATCTTAATATGTTAAAGAGAGTCAGGAGGATGGTCGCATGCTTATCTATGATATTCATTCTCATCTGGGCAAGACGAGCTCAGGGGATGAAAACTCTCCGGAAGAACTGGTGAATGATCTGAAGGCTTACGGTATTGAGAAAGTGGGGATCAGCAGCTTATCGGGTATTTCCACGAGGGAGCAGAATGATCTGGTTTACAGAGCTATGAAAGCATTTCCGGATATTATTAAGGGCTATGCCTTTATCAATCCCAAGGCGCCGGATGCCATTGACGAGGTTAACCGCTGCCTGGGAGATTATAAGATGGACGGGATTAAGTTCCATTCATGGAAACACGGATACTATCCGGATAATACGCCGGCTTTAAATGACATTCTGGCTGAGGTTGAGAAATACGGTGTCCACGTTCAGACACATGTGGGTACGGCGCCATTTTCCACCCCATATACATGGGCTGAATATGCCAGAAGGTTTCCGGGGATCGATTTTTTGTTCACCCATATCGGATATTATGAATTCGGTCTTTCTACCATAGAGGCCGTCAAGGATTTGAAGAATGTGTGGGTGGAGACTTCCGGGCAGATGGATGTGGAGGTTCTGCTTCGGTCAATTGAAGTGCTGGGTCCGCAGAGAGTGTGTTTCGGAACAGACTGGCCCTACAAACCGGTGAATATTGAGGTGGAGAAGTTCTATGAGTTAAATATTTCTGAGGAAAAGCTGGAATACATCTTCCAGAAGAACGCAGAATATTTGTGGAGATTGGAGACGAGAGCATGATAAAAATTGTGATGACCTCACACGGAGGCATGGCCCAGGGAATGATGCAGTCGGTAAAGATGCTGATGGGAGAACAGGATAACCTGGACTTTGTCACCTTTGGCGAGGAGATGGGGGCAGATGAGCTGGACGAGCTGATTGGGGAAAAGATTACTGATACTTCGCTGGACAACCAGTACCTGATTCTGTGCGATATCAAAGGCGGAACACCCTTCAATGTGGTTTCCAGATATTCATTTAAGAATGACAATGTAGCTGTAATATATGGAATGAATCTTCCGATATTGGTTGAGGCGATTGTTAGGAGTCAGAGTAGTGAGGTAAGTTTGCAGGAGTTGACATCCTATCTTGAGCAGCAGAGTGGTTCGACTATCGGTTTGAGTAGATTATAGTAGGAGGAAGAGAAATGGACGTAAGTGTATTTCGTATTGACGACAGATTGATTCATGGGCAGATTATCACGGCGTGGATTGCTTACTCTGATGCAAAGACGATTGTTGTGGCAGATGACAAGGCAGCGAAGGATGAGTTTCAGCAGAGCCTGCTTAAGATGGCGACGCCTGATTCCGTCACCCTGAAGATATTGAGCCTTGATGATGCAGCTGAATATCTTCGGTCCGGAGAGGACAAGGGAAAGGTTCTGCTGCTAGTGCGAGGACCGGAGCAGGCTCTTAAACTGGTTGAGTCGGGAGTTGTGAAAGAGAGTATTAATGTAGGTAATCTGAATATGAAGAAGGGCAAGACAAAGGTGCTGGGTAACCTTTGGGTGTTCCCGGAGGATGTGGAGATGATTAAGAAGATCTATGACAACAAAGTGACCCTGGAAGTGCGTGCGATTCCCAGTGACCGCGGCCAGGATGTCTTGGAGCTTTTGAAGAAAAACAAACTGGCTTAATAAGGGGGAGAAAAACATGAGCTTAATTACGCAGGCATTTTTAGTGGCATTATTTGTGACGATTGCATTTATTGATTCCCATACAACGCAGACACATATTTTTCGTCCGATAGTAGTCGGCCCAGTGGTTGGACTTATCATGGGGGATGTAAAGACAGGATTTGATGTGGGGGTTACGGTGGAGCTGATGTTCCTGGCGGTTATCTTTGTGGGAACTGCGGTACCCCCCAACCCAACCATCAGTACAGCTATTGCCACCGGAATTGCAATCCTGGGCGGCGGCGGAACCGATCTGGCTGTGGCTACCGCTCTTCCTGTTTCCTTTATCGGACAGATGGCGGAGACCTTTCAGAATTCAGTGATCAACGTTTTCTTTATGCACCGGGTTGAGAAAGCCGCAGAGAGGCTGGATCCAAGAGGGATTGTCGCGAATAATCTGGTCTTTCCCATGGCGGTTAACGCGATTCTCTACGGAGTCCCCACATTTCTGGCCATCTACTTTGGAGCTGCCTATGTGCAGGGAATTATCAATGCGATACCTGAGAAGGTGATCACGGGACTCTCCGTGGGAGGGAGCATGATCGGAGCGGTTGGATTTGCGCTGCTGCTCAATTCCATCAAGGTGAAGAAATTATGGCCATTCTTTCTTCTGGGATTTTTTGTGGCCTCCTATCTGGGTATCAATATGATCGGGGTGGCGCTGCTGGCCGTAATCTGTGTGGCGATGTACTATTATTTTAAGATTGCAGATGAAAAAGCATGACAGGGAGGAAAATGATATGAATGCAGAGCACAATAATGCAAAGCTGACAAACCGTGATTTATGGAAGGTATTTTTACATCAGCTTACTATTAGAGGAGCCAACAACTATGAACGTCAGCAGAACGCAGGCTTTACAGAAGCCATGATGCCTGTGATTGAAAAGTACCATGATGATCCCGATGAGAAGAAAGAGGCATATGCGCGGCATATGGAATACTTTCTAACCAACGATATTACATCGGCAATACCCGTGGGTGTTGCCGCCGCGATGGAGGAACGGTACGCAACGGAGGGGGACATTGATGCCGATTCCATCAATGCTGTGAAGACGGCGCTGATGGGACCCCTGGCGGGATTGGGCGATTCTCTGTTAAATGGTACTGCCAGACCTATACTTGCCGGTATCGCCATATCCCTGATCACAGCGGGCCTTGGATGGGCGGGTCCTATATTCTTTATTATCGGCATGTCCATTGTCTCGCTGGGTGTGCGTTATCTGGGGGTATTCCAGGGCTATAAGCAGGGTGTAAAATTCGTGGAGAAGATTCAGTCCAGCGGGCTTATCAGCAGGATCTCCGAGCTGGCGGCGATTGCGGCCTATGTGATTGTCGGGGGCTTTATACCGGCCCTGGTAGTCATTTCGATTCCCATTGTATATCAGAGTGGAGATACTGTTTTGAGCATTCAGGAAACCCTGGACGGGCTGATGCCGGGCATTCTGGGGATGCTTTATACCGGACTGATGTATTTTCTGATATCAAAGAAGAAAATATCTGCGATCAGACTGATTCTCATCACGATGATAGTGGGAATCGTCGGTGCTTACTGCGGAATTCTGGGATAACGATAAACAGGAGGTGTCTTTTCATGATAGTGGATATCCATTCTCATATAAAACGGAATCTGTCCTGTCAGGAGGAAGAGGAAAAAAAACTTCTCCTTGATATGGAAAAAAACAAGGTGGACGTCCGGGTAGTATCGGCGATGGACGGCTGGACTGTGGAGGAGGGCAGCAGATATATTTCCGGCTTTGTATCCGCCCATCCCGGACGTCTGGTTGGGTGTGCGGTGATCAATCCCAAGGAGGAGGACTGTGATAAAAAAGCGGCAGAAGTTCTGACGCTTCCGGGGATGGCGATGCTGGAATTTCAGTCGGTGGAGCACGGCTACTATCCTGATACGTGTGATGGTATAGACAGGGTGCTTCAGGTTGCGGAGAAAAAAGGGGTCCCGGTGAAGGTGTTTACAGGTATTGGCGCCCGATCCATGCCTCAGCAATGGCTGGGGCACGTAAAGAGACATCCGGATATTACCTTTATTTTCCTCCATATGGGCTGCTTTGACTACGGCTACGGCTGCGTGGATCTGGCGGCGCATTATTCCAATATTTTACTGGAAACCTCCAATCAGTATGAGGTTCAGATTTTAAAAAAGGCCATCGGATCACTGCCAGCAAAAAAGCTGGTATTCGGCTCCTCCTATCCGGAACGCCTGACCAGGTGCTCCCTGGATGTATTCGATATGTTCCATCTGGATGACGAGTACAGGAGGCTTCTGTTTGGCGAGAATGCGGCCGGACTGCTGGGCTATGTCTAAAAGCGGTTTCACCAGGATGTGTGTCCGGAAAAATTCAAGATGGGAAGAGGGGAGATCTATCGAATGAATTTGATGACGAATGAAGTTAGGGAGATACTCCCTCATAATATGAGAGAAGCGTTTGATTCGATTGTGGAGCAGAAGGTTCTCGGGGCCAGCAATCACATCGCGATGGTTGGCGATATGATAGAGGCCATAGCGTTGCGGGGAAAGGAAGAGAAACGGCCTGTAAGCCAGGTGATCCATGAGATATTGACGGTGGCGGAATTCTTCATCGCCACGAGAGGAGAGGCCAGTCAGGCTGTGAGCAATGCCATCCTTTTGATGATACACAATGTGCGAGAATATGCAGGTATGGATATGGAATCGGCCGCTGAACGCATGATTGAGGATAAGAACAGTTATGCGGCCACAGCGGCCGATGCGGTCAGGCAGTGTGTCTCCTATGGTGTCAAACTGGCGGAGCCGATGCAGAAAATATTTGTCTATGATTATTCCAGCACGGTTGAGAAATTCCTTCGCGGCTTGAAGGAAAATGGAAAACAGTACGAAATCTATATAGCGGAGAGCAGGGTGATCGACGGCGGAAGGCCCTTTGTAAGAGCTTGCCAGGAAGCGGGGCATAAGATTAAATTCATACCGGAAGCCGCTATGATGTATTATCTGAGGGATTGTGACGGTGTATTCATGGGGGCGGAGACATTTTATCCTGATGGGACAGGATTTAATACTACCGGCTCCGATATTGTGGGACTTATATGCGGCTATTATAAGATTCCTCTCTATTTTCTGACACCTTTTATCAAGCTCGATATCAGACCTGTGACCGGCAGGAGAAAGTACCTGGTATACAATGACTTAAAAGATAAGCTCACGGCTGGATGGGACGATGATATCGATAAGAAAGGCATTGATTTTGTGACACCGGAGCTAGTAGGTGTGGAACCCGGGGCGATTCGCGCGTTTATTACGGAGATAGGTGTTATTCCCTCGGGGCAAATGTATGGGATCAGCATGGAATACAGCAAAAATTTAAGGGGAGAACTATAATAAGTCAAGAAGGGATGAGGATCAGATGAATTGTTTTGGCCGTACGGAGAAGATCATATTGTCCATGATACAGCCGGAGCCGCTTCCGGGCAGTTACCGCCACAGGGATATGGCAATTGGGGAGATTGTGGACAGGGCTCTCAGAGAAACGGAGATGGTTGCCAGGAATCATTTTGACGGTATTATCGTGCAGAATATGAATGATATGCCTGTCAGACAGGAATCAAATCCTGAGGCAATTGCGTATATGACAAGAATCTCATATGAAATCCGGAAGCGCTTTCCGGAGCTGATCATGGGAATTTTGATGAACTGGGATGGGGTAGCAGGGCTTTCGGTGGCCGATGCAGTGGGAGCTGACTTTGTGCGGGTGGAGCATTTGTATACAGGAGCAAGCATAACCAGCGCAGGAATTCTTAAGGCTCAATGTGTGGATATTGCCGCGCTGAGAAAACGCACCGGATCTACGGTGCCGGTGTATGCGGATGTCTACGAGGTGCACGGAATACCTCTTGGCAGGAAACCCATTGGGGACGCTGCCTGGGAGTGTGTGAATGAGGCATTTGCGGACGGCCTGTTCATGGCCGGAAAGGATGCCGCGGAGAGCATCGAGATGATAAAAGAAGCAAGACCCCGCGTGAAAGACACACCGATTTTTCTCGGAGGGGGAGCCACCGGAGAAAATATCCGTGAACTGATGAAATATTTTGACGGTGTCTCCGTTGCCACCTGGATTAAGAACGGGGATATGAAAAATCCTATTGATCCGGAACGGGCCAGGATTTTTATAAATGAGGCGAGAGAAGGGGGATCGTGAAGCCTAAGGTAATCATAATCTCCCGTACCGCTGACGGGCGTAATATTCCATAATCGAATGCGCGGATCAGGACGTATGAAAGTCCTGATCCGCGCATTTTTTATGGGTCGTGACTCTGTTGGGCCCGCATAGCGTGCGAAATATAAACTACCCGCTATGCGGGTGCGCGTCGCTTGTTGTACCAGGCTTAATAGTCCGTGAAATCGTAAAAAACATATCTCGTAAATATTGAGGAGTTGTGTTAGAATAAATATCATAACAGCAGAAGCAATAGTTTTTCCGCGAGTAATGAGCCTGCGGCCGGGCAGCGAGTCGCTGCCGGGATTTTCATGGGATAGGAAAAGGCCATAATCTGCTGCGAAGTACTACCGCACATTGCATGTGCCTGCGCCTGCGGCTTGTACATCTTCGCATCTTACGGCATCATGTTTGTATTGCTTCTGTTGTTTTTTGAAGAATAAGAAAGAATTTCAGAATATAACTACGATGGAGGAGCCGATGTATCAGACAGATTTATGGAAATACTGCACAAAGGAGTATTGCAGGGACATGCTATTATCTTTCCGGCTTCTGGGGAATACCAGCTGGCCGGACCAGAAGGTAATGGCATGTCTTTATGCGTTCAGCAACCATACAGAACGCCATTACCGCACCGTCCGTATTCCAAAGAGAGACGGGAAGCAGCGGAGTCTCATGGTACCGGATTATATGCTGATGAGAATACAGAGGAATATCCTGCATCATATCCTGGATGGATATGAGGTCCCCAGCTGTGCCACCGCCTACCACAAAGGTGCAGGAGTGGTGTCCAATGCCAGGGTCCATACAGGAAAACATGTGGTGGTGAAGCTGGATATCAAAGACTTTTTCGGCAGTATTTCATTTCCAATGATTTTAAATAGCGTTTTTCCCGTCCGGTATTTTCCTCCTGCTGTAGGAACCATGCTGACTGCCTTATGCTGCTGCAACGATTTTCTGCCTCAGGGGGCTCCCACTTCGCCTGCAGTTTCCAACCTGGTTATGAAGCATTTTGATGAATCCGTAAATAAATGGTGCGAAAATAAAGGAATTTCCTATACCAGGTACTGTGATGATATGACGTTTTCCGGTGATTTTAATCCGGACCTGGTTATCCGGAAGGTATCCGGCTTTTTAAATTCCATGGGGTTTGAACTGAATGAAACTAAGACCAGGATCTTATACCGCAACGGGAGGCAGGCGGTCACGGGAATCGTGGTCAATGAGAAACTGCAGGTTTCCCGGGATTACAGAAGGAAACTGAGGCAGGAGATTTTTTACTGCCAGAAATACGGGGCAAAGTCCCATATGGAGAGGAACAAAAGTACTGCGGGAATTCCGGAGAATCAGTATCTTATTTCTCTTTTGGGAAGAATACAGTATATTCTTTTAGTGAATCCTGAAGATCAGTGGTTTCAGGAGGCGGAGCAAAAGCTTTTGGCTGTACTTGGGAGGAAATCAGAATAATGGATGCAAATAAAAATATAACCCTATTGATTGCGGACGATGAAGCGACGATCCGCAATGGGCTGTCTACGGTTGTTCCCTGGGAGCAGTTTGGCATTACCATCGTGGGCACTGCAGAGGATGGCAGGGAGGCTTATGAGATTATTAAGTCCTGCAATCCGGACATTGTCATTACCGATATCCGCATGCCGGGCATGGATGGGCTGCAGCTGATGGAACGGGTAAAAAACGAAAAGCTGCATACCAATTTTATTATTTTAAGCGGATATGGAGATTTTAAATATGCGCAGAAGGCAATTCAGCTGGGGGCTAAGAATTATTTTCTAAAGCCCATTAAGATCGATGAACTAGTGACGGAGATCAGGCAGCAGAAAGAGGAGATCCTCCAGTCCAACCATATCCATTCTTATTCTGCCTATTTAAATGTCAAGTCTGAGCCAAAAGAAAAATTCTTAAAGAGACTGTTAAAGAACGAATTTTATTCCTATGATGAGATTAAGGATGAAATCAGACGGCTGGAACTTAAGTTAAATGACAGTCCTTTTCGGGTCATGGTTTTTTCCATTCAGGGGAAAGAAGACGGGGAACAAGAGGATGAGTTTCAGCAGATCAATTATCTGATGGATATTGTGAGCGAAGAACTTCAGGAAACCAGATATGAATTTCTTATCTCAAGCTCCAGCGAGCTTTTAACGATCATCCATACCATGCAGCCGGGAGATCTGCCTGTGAATTACCGTTTCCTTGCGGTCCGGTGCTTAAAACGGGTGAACCGGGATTCGACTATGGACTTAACGATCGGAATCGGTAAGGAAGGAGCCTCGCTTACGGACTGCTCCAATTCCTATAAAACAGCCCTTATGTGCCTGTCCTACAGCTTTTATGAGACAGATCATAGGATCTTTGATGAGAGCATCTTGTGCACTGCGCCGCCGCCTGCAGCAGCAAACCAGATGGATTATAACAATCTGATGTATTCGATTGCTATGAACCGGACGGAGCAAATACGGGAATTCTGCCGGGAATATTTTTCCCAGCTTCTTTATGTGCCGATGCCTCCGCCCAATTATATCCGTGGGATGTGTATTTATCTGATTACGGACATTCAGAAGGAACTGGGTAGCGGCAAAGAATTTTCCCAGGCGGAAGTCATCCTCCCCATTAATACCATACGTACCTTTGAAGAGCTGAAGGCTTATATGGAGGATTTTCTGGAAGCGTGTGCGGGAAAGCAGGGATCCGGAGAGAACGGGCCGAAGAACCAGATCATTCAGGCGGCGGAGTATTATATCAAATCCCATATGGGAGAAAAGATTCTGGCTAAGGACGTGGCAAGGCACGTAAATCTCAGTGATGTTTATTTTACCAGCTATTTTAAATTAAAGACGGGAATTAATTTCAGGGATTATGTGATCCGGATCAAAATGGATCATGCCAAGGGACTTATGGAGCGGATGCCGGATATGCCGGTGGCGGAAGTGGCCGCTGCAACCGGCTACGACGATTACCGTTCCTTCTACCGGGTATTCAAACAGAACACGGGTGTCTCTCCTTCGGATTACAACAGAAACAGCGGAAAAACACCGTAATTTGGAAAGGCAGATATGATAAAACGGTTAAAAGAAACAGTTTTTAAATTTATTGGAGACAGGAAGATCGCTTCCAAAATCCGGATTTGCATGTTCAGCATCGACATCATGCTGACAATTTTTATTTGCATTTTTGCAAGGGGTTATTTTAACAAACTCTATTATGAAGAAGTGGAAATGCAGATGCAGGATACCATGAATGTAATTTCGGAATCCTTAAATAACATGTATGATACCTTGCTTACCAATGTAATCAGCTTTGCTTCCACCCCTGCCATACAAAGGGTGGTAGTAAGCGGCCGGGATCAGAACAACTATTTAAACCAGGAAGGGGTTCAGGTCCAGCTCATCAATCTTATAAGCAGCAACAGCATGATTGAGTCGGTGTTTATGGTCAATAAGGATGGAACCTGCAATACGGTTTATGCATATGGAGTGAGACCGGAGAAAAACTTATCCGATTTCCTTGCTGATTATGGAACCATTGATGAGATTACCTGGCTTCCTAACTGTCTGAGCCCTTTTTTGCAGCAGCAGGACGTGATTCCCATTGTGATTCCCCTATCAACGCTGATTCCCGGTGATAATGTGGTGATCACCACAAAGGGAGAAGAAGTTTCCACCAGACTGGTGGTCCTGTTAAATCTGCAGAAATTTCAGAGCAGGCTGTCCTTATCCAATGCCAATTATTTTGAACGCTCTTATTTTGTGGTGGATTCCAGGGGGAATAACATCAGCATTAAAAATCCCCAGTCCATGAGAATGGTGTTAGAAAGCCAGGATTTTATCCGGGGAGTAAAGGGAAATAATAAGGATACCCAGATCCGCCAGATTGCGGATTTGACGGACAATGTGGTTTATTCCCAGATGCTTCCCTTTTCGGACCTTCAGCTGATCAGCGTTCTTTCCAAAGAATCTTTAAACAGGAAAATCGCAGCCATGAATCAATTCATCATCTTAATGGGCGGCGCCGGTCTGATATTTTCTGTGATATTTTCCGCTCTTTTATCTAAGTTTATCACCTCGCCTCTGGAACGGCTTATGGAGAGCATCCGGCAGATCAAGGAGAATCAATATGAAGAGCCATATGAAACAAAATACGATGATGAGATCGGACAACTGAATGCAGCGGTCAATTCCATGCACAGTACCATTCAGTCCCAAATCAGCCAGATCAAGGAAGATGAGCATGAAAAATACCAGCTGGAGATACAGCTTCTGGCAGAACAGATTAATCCCCATCTGCTTTACAATACACTGGAAGGCATCAACCTTGAAGTGCTGAATAACCACACTCTGGTGGCATCATCCATGATCAATAACCTTGGGACCTTTATGCGGATTGGTTTGAATTATGGGGATGAGCTTATCATGGTCAGAAATGAAATCGCCCATGTGGAAGCTTACATCAATATCATGAACCACAGGACCAATAAGTCTATTTCCTTCCAGTCCTATGTAGAGGAGGAGCTTAATGAGTACCGGATTCTCAAATTGATATTACAGCCCCTGGTGGAAAACTCCATCAAACATGGCTTTCGGGATGAGAAGTGGGGGGAGGCGGTGTGCATTCCTTCCATTGATGTTCGTTTTTACCGGGAAGAAGACTGGATTTACATTGAAGTTACTGATAATGGCTGCGGCATTGATATAGATAAAGCCCGTGACACCATTTACCGGAATGAACCGGCGGGCGGCCATCATATCGGTCTTCATAATGTTTATACAAGATTGAAAATCTATTACGGAGAAGCGGAGATGGATTTTCAGACGATTCCATATTACAGGAACAGTGTGGTGATCCGCATTCCAGGAAAATAAGAAGCGTAAGAGAGGTATCCCAAATGCAGGATAATGGCCTGCGGGATGCCTCCTTTTATTTTCATTTGGCTGTCTGCAGCGGTACAATGTTTAAAAATGTTACATTAAACATGGAAAATGCCATGTCATAATAAACTTGAAATGGTTAAAATAATAGCATCAAGGCAAATACGTTATGATAAGTTTGGAAAGGAGAAAGTTATGAAAAAAAGAGCTTTGAGTTTTATGATGGCAGGAGTCCTGGCTGCTGCAACACTGACCGGCTGTTCCGGCGGAGGAGGTACGGCCGGCACAACTGCAGCGCAGAATCAGGCAGAAGGGGAGGGCACAAAAGCCGCTTCAGCAGGGGGAACCGTGATTAAGGTCTGGACCAATGACCGTCATGACTCCGAGTACGTGGATCAGAAGATCAGCGAATTCAATGAGACCAATGACAAGGGCATCAAGATAGAGATGACTGTGGTAACAGACGATTATGCAAATATGCTTTCCATGGCATATTCCTCCGGCACGGCACCTGATATTGCAGGGATCAGTGCAGGCCAGAGCGGCTTTGATTTAAAGACCTTTGCAGATGCAAAAATCCTGGAGCCGTTAAATGATAGAATTACAGATGCTGATTATGAGAAGGTTACCGAGGCCAGCAAGCTTCAGTATGAAGGAATCGACATGATCAACGGCAATGTATACTGGATTCCCACAGGCATGAGAAGCGGTGTAAGAATGGAGTACAACAAGGCTCTGGTGGAAGCTGCGGGTGTTACCGAATTCCCGAATACCTTAGATGGTGTCATTGATCTGGCTAAGAAAGTAACGGAAAACGGCGGTGGGAAAAACTACGGTGTTGCCTTTACTTCAAGCGTTCCCTTCATCAGATGGATTGAAGGAACCTGTGAGACAAGCGGTATCTACCGTTACGACTATAAGAATGGCGAATTTAATTTTGACGGTTACAAACCGGTGATCGAAAAGAGCAACCAGTTCTTTAAAGATAACAGCGTTCTTCCAGGATCCGTATCCCAGGGCGTTGACGCCATGAGAGCACAGTTTGCAGAGGGTGCATTTGCTCTCTGGGGTAATGCATCTCAGGAAGCAGGCGTGTTTACCGACCAGTTCCCGGTTACTAAATTTGACTGGGGAGTATCCACCGTTCCGACTCTTGACGGAGAAGTAAAGGGTGCTTTAACCATTCAGCCTCAGAAGGGGTACATGATGCTTTCTTCTTCCAAGAATAAAGACGCTGCATGGGAAGTTATTAAGTTCTTTTCCAGCGAAGATTTCTTAAAGGGCTACTTAGAGGGCGGCTATTGCCTTCCGATCTCCAGCTATATGAGCGATGCGATCGATTCCTCTAAGACCGGCAGACTGGCAGATTTCAAATTACAGGATTACGAAAGCGTATATCCGGCAGTACCGGCAGTGGCTATCCAGGGTGATGATTATATAGCAACTCTTTGGAATGCGATCTTAGGCAATGTCAGTGCTGATGATGCGATCAAAGATTTAAACAAGAGATACAATGAGGCGCTTGACAATGATGTAAGCATGGGCAAGATTAAGAGACTTATCATCAAGGACTTTGACCCGATGCATCCAAATGCAGGAACTATTGAGTACTTAGACAAATAAGTGCAGAGAGCAGAGGGGCTGTTTTTAGACTAACTAAAAGCAGCCCCTGTTTTAAAGAAAGGTGATACGACTCATGAAAGAAAAATTAAGCTTTGCGGAGCGATTGAAACGGGCAGGCAGCAGGGGGGATTTTGCTTCTGTTTTCATGCTGCTTCCGGCAGTGTTTTTGCTGGTGGTGATATCCATCTATCCTTTCTGCTGGCTTTTCCGATATATTTTCTATGATTATAACGGATTTACAGCCTACTATATAGGATTTAAAAACTTTACCAGAATGTTTCAGGATGCCGTTTTCTGGCGCAGCGTTCTTCATACCTTTGAATATGCTGTGATGAAGTTAATCATCATCATACCCTTATCCCTGCTTCTTGCTGTATTGCTGAATCAGAAGATCAAGGGAAGCGGAATCTTCCGTGGGGTTTTTTTCATGCCTACGGTCATAAGCTCCGCCGTTTACAGCCTTATATTCGGATTTATCTTTGCCGTATACAACGGCGTATTGAATGCTTATCTGCAGAAGCTTGGAATGATTCATTCCCCTATTGACTGGCTTGGAAGCGCCTCCATCGTTATGATTTCCATTATCATCGTGGCGGTATGGGGTGGATTCGGAAACTATATGATACTGTTCATGTCAGGTCTTTCCAGCATCTCGGAAGAAATATACGAAAGCTGCAAGATGGACGGGGCTAATGGGGTACAGTCATTCTTTTATATTACCCTTCCCATGCTGAGTCCTGTCTTAAAGGTTATCTTAATGCTGGCTATAACTACGGCACTGAAGGATTATGAATCGATCCTTGTACTTACAAATGGAGGACCAAACAGCAGATCTGAGGTAATGTTTACCTATATTTATAAGCTGATATTCGGTTCGCAGACAACGCCCCAGATCGGTTATGCAACCGTACTCAGCATTATGGCGGCTCTTATTATCGGCGTGATTACAGCCGTTTACATGTACCTTGCAAGAAAACTGGATGATGTGGTTTAAGGAGGCAGATATGGAAAAGACACATACCGTATATTCAAAAAAGACAAAAGTAATGCGAAGCCTTCTGTTCCTGCTTCTCCTGGTTATTTCGCTGATCACCCTTTACCCGGTTATCTATATTATACTGGGATCTTTTAAGGCGAATAATGAACTGCTTTTAGGAGGCACTGACATTCTGCCTAAAACATTTATCTTTGACAACTACAAGCAGGCCTGGGAAAAGGCCAATTTCGCGGTCTATACTGTGAACAGCCTTATGATAAGCCTTGGTGTCATGGTATTGTCCATCCTGACAACGACCATGGCCGGATACGTGTTCGCAAGAAAAAAATTCAAAGGAAAAGAGTTATTGTACAGCATTTTTGTGGCCTTTATGTTTGTCAACGTGGGAAGTGTAAGCTTAAGACCACTGTTTGAACTCGCTGTGAAGGTGAAAATGAACACCTCTCTTCTAAGCATAATCCTGATTTCCACTGGTATGGGACAGGCAACCTACATTTTCCTGGTACGTGGATTTATGAATACCATTTCCAAGGAACTTGATGAGGCGGCTAAATTAGATGGCTGTACTTTTTTCCAGATTTATTATAAAATAATATTACCACTTTTAAAACCGGTCATTGCGACCATTGGACTCCTTTCGTTCCGTACCGGCTGGAATGAATACATCATGCCGCTGGTGTTCACCATGTCCAACGACAAGCTCCGCCCTCTGACCGTGGGCGTTGTCATGTTAAAGAACAGCGGAGACGGAACGGCTGCATGGAACCTGATGTTTGCAGGCTCTACAATTTCAATCATACCGATCATAGTCATATATATGTGCACCAGCCGCTACTTCATGAGCGGGTTGACTGCTGGCGCGGTAAAGGGATAAGAAGATGGAAAAATTACATTTAAACAGATCGGGCTTTCTTACCAATTACCTGGTATCCGGCCCAAGGGAAACGGATTTTATCAATCAAGAAACCGATGACAATCAGCTGCGCTATGAGAAATATTTAAGATCATTGGTGGCAGACAAAAGCATGGCCCTTCCGGAAGGGCCTGTGGCTTTGGGAGAAACCAGCCGGCTTGGTATGCCATGGAGATACTATTACCACTATGGAAACTGGTTTGTAGATGAAAGCACCTTTTATTCCACCCTTCAGAAGGTGGAGCTGGATGCAGTTACCGGAATCCTGGCTGAGAGGGATTTGACGGTAAAGGCCGTTGTATGGTCTTATGCCGCAGTGGATGTCTGGTGCAACGGGGAATCTATGTGCCATATGGACCCGCCTGTCTACAAACCCATCCGGAAAGAGACCATGGAGCTTCGGTTAAAGAAAGGCATCAACCAGATCTATGTCAGCCTTCAGACTCTTGGCGTCCGGGATACCAGAACCTTATTCGGAATCCAGATCCTGGATCATACATCTGATATCAACGTTGTTCTTCCTGATAGTGAAAAAACCGATGAACTGGTTCGTACGGAGAACTGGCTTAGTTCTCTCTGCATACGGGATTCTGTTATGACCTATGAAGGAAATGCTCCCCAGGGCACCTGGCTGGCTTATGACAGCCAGAGTCCTGATTTTGCTCAAGTTAAGAGCCGGAAGGAGTGGCAGGAGATCAGCGGCAGGAATCAAGTGGTCTTAGACGAAGAAAAGCCTGGAGTGATTATAGTAAGCGTCAGGAAGGAACATGCCGTTCTCACCAGAAAGGTGGAGAACATTCTGGCCCAGAAGCCGGTGTATTCAGATGGAAAGAACTTTGAAGAAAACAGGGATGCCATTTTCCACAGGATTGGGAATGCGGAAAGCTTATCCAGAGGAGACAAGTTTGGCTTTTCCATTTCAAACATCCTTGCTAGGAAAGCCCTTAGCATGGAAGATGGAAGGGATATAGACCTGCTTTACGAGACCCTTGACCAGATCGAAAGCCGGTATGACTGCTCTGATTTCCTGGTGTGCGGCCTGATCCGGTATTTAAAGAATTATCCGGTGGATGAAAGCATGGCAAAACGGGTAAAGGAGGTACTTCTTAACTGGAGGTACTGGATGGACCAGAAAGGCTCCGATGCCATGTGTTTCTGGAGCGAGAATCATTCCCTGATGTTCTATACCTGTGCCATGAATGCAGGGGAAATGTATCCGGATGATTACTTCCCCCGTGCGGATATGACCGGAAGGGAGCTTTTGAAAGCAGGAAAGGCCAAGGTGGAGCGCTGGCTGGAGGATGTGGAAGAACACGGCTTTGAAGAATTCTTAAGCACAGTTTATATGTGCGTCACCTTTGCCGCCCTGTTAAATGTCATTGATTATTCGGAGCCAGAGATCTCTGCACGCGCTGTAAAAATTACGGACCGTCTTTTAGAGATGCTCTGCCGTCACACCTACGATGGGGTCATTATCGCTCCCATGGGACGTGTATACCGGGAAGTGGTCCATCCCTTTGAACAGGGGGCCCAGGCGCTGATGAATTTAATCAATCCCAAAGTTCCTTATTCCTTTGGAGAGGGCTGGCTGGGCTTTTATGCCAGCAGCAGATACCGGCTGCCAGCCGATTTGATACAGCTTATGGAAGAATCGGCAGATGAAAGCTATTCTACGGGAAATGCCCTGATCTGCCTGAAAAAGACTCCGGAATACTGTATGACCTCAGTTCAGTCCCCAAGACTGGATCCGGGATTTGAGCGCTGGAAGAATTTGACTCTGGATCCGGATGCAGATCCTTCAACCTGTGAATACACCAAGTCCCTCAATGAAAGATTCCACGGAACCACCTGTTTTGAACCGGGAGTTTACGGTTACCAGCAGCACATGTGGTATGCAGCCCTGGATAAAGAGACGGATCTGTTCACCAACCATCCGGGAGGGACCTGTGACTCCAGTTCCATGAGACCGGGCTTCTGGTATGGAAACGGAGTGATGCCGGCTCTGGCTCAAAAGGGGAATCTTCTGGGCGCGGTTTACCACATTCCTAAGGAGCATCCAATACATTTTACCCACGCCTATTTCCCGGCTCCAAAATTCCAGGAGGTCGTGATCCGGGATCATTGGCTTTTGGGCAGGCAGAAGAATGGATTTGCCGCTTTGTGGTGCAGCGGCGTGATGGAATCTGTTAATGACCAGCTTTTTGATTGTGAATACAGGACCTATGGAGATGATATGGCATACTTTTGCGTATGCGGCAGCAGCCATGATTTTAAATCCCTGGATGAGTTTACGGCTTATGCGGAAAGCTTACGGCCGGAATTTAATGAAAAGGACCGTGTACTGGCAGCAGGCGGGTTAATAGTGAGGTTTATGGAAAATCATGATAAGACACAATATATTTAGTGAAGATACTCAAAAGGCGGTTGCTTCTGCATCCGCCGTTTTCCGCAGTTATCCTTTTTTTATGAGTAATTACATATGGTGCAAGGAGCTTCTGCTGAAAAGAAAGAACCCGGAACACGCCGCAGAAGCGGTGGAGCTGGGGATCCGGCATGCGAAAATGCTGAACCTGGATGCTTATTTGCTTCCGGTCGTTTATATAGACTGGATGCTGCCGGAGGCTATTGAGGAATTTAAAAATCAGGGGATCCCGGAATGGGTTCTTCTGGAATCCATGAAGGATATAGAAATCTGGATTAAGGTTTACCGGAGATACCATGGGGATAAGGTGGGCCTTGATCAGATTGAGTGGGTGTTCCGGTCCATTTCCGGTAGGGTGCGTCGGTTTGGCAGCCTGCAGTTTGAGGAGGTGACTTATGAATTACCTTTCCTGATTTATAAAAACAGGCAGACCGGCGAATATAAGGCTTTGGCATGTCCTGGACTTAAAGTAGATCAGGATGGTTATTTTTCGGGGACCAATGGCAGAAAATTTAACAGGGAGTCCGAAACATATGTAAATGTTCTGAAAGAAACGGTGACTGGTTTTTCGCCGGATCTTAAGCAGGGATTGCTTGAGATGGAGAAAACGGTAACGCTTAATTTGTCTGATTGGGAGCTTAAACTGGCTCCGGGAGAAAAGGCGGTAGCAGTTCACATTCCGGAAGGGGCAGACCTTTCTCCTGATAAAATTGATTTTGCTTTGGAAACGGCAAAAGAATATTATTCAGGAAGCCTTCTGGTCTGTGACAGCTGGCTGCTGGATCCTCATCTGGAGGCTATTCTGCCGGAGAAAAGCCGGATTATAAGTTTTATGAAGCGCTTTAACAAAATGCCCTTAAAGGTGGTACAGCCCCAGATTCTGGAACGGGTTTTGGGGTTTGATTGTTCTATGGAAAAACTGGAGAATTACCCATGCAGCACCTCGCTGCAAATATCGTTAAAAAAATATCTTCTTGGAGGGAAGGAGATGTTTACCACAGCAGGCTTTCTGCCGTGGAAATGAAACCAATATGGAGGAGGCATTATGAAAGGATATTATGCAGGATTGGATATTGGCGGAACCAATGGAAGGCTTAAAATCTGCGGTTCGGATGGAGAGGTACTTGGAGAATTTACAGCACCGGGCTGCAGTCTCAATACGGATGGGGCGGAGAAAAGCCGGCTTCGATACCGGGATCTGGTACTTCCGGCCCTTCAAGAACTTCATCTGAAACCGGGCTTCTGCCTGGGCATCTGTGTTGCAGCCAGCGGGATCGATTCTCCGTCTGATGAGCATGATTGCAGGTCCAGCTTTGAGGAGATGGGATTTCCTCATGAAAGGCTGCTGGTGTTAAATGACTGCGAGGTCTTTCTTCACATGACAGAGGATCCGGCTTTGGTAGTCATATCAGGGACCGGTTCGGTATGCTTTGGGAGAGATAAAAAAGGAAGTATCTATCGGACCGGCGGCTGGAATCACATCATTAGCGACGAGGGAAGCGGGTTTGACATGGGGCTAAAAACCTTAAAAGCAGTAGGAGATGATCTGTCCGGACGAATCAAATGTCCCGTTCTCACACCACTTATTATTAAGGAGACAGGGCTTGATACGCTGGAGAAAATAGATGATTTTATCAATGCCAATCTTATGGAAAAGTCTGAGATCGCCAGAATATCCTTGTTTGCATATCAGGCGGCAGCCCTTGGTGATCATGAAGCCGTTCGCATTCACCGGGAATGCGGGGATGCCTTGTGGGGGCTTATTCGGGATACGAAAGCAAAGATGGCTGGAAAGAGTCCTGAGGACAAGTTAAACCTCTGGCTCTGGGGCAGTGTACTGGTTAAAAATGATATAATCCGGAGTATGGTGGAAGCGAAGGTCCGGGTAGGACTGCCGGGCACTGAGATCGGGATACCAGAGATGAGTGCGCTGGATACGGCTCTTAAGGCTGCCAGGGCGCAGGAAACTGAAAGAAGAACTTTATAAAATGTTTGAAAGATATAGGTTTCACTGAATCTTAAAAACGGTGCCAGGATTTGTGTCCTGACACCGTTTTTTTATAGTCTGTGCGCGGCGGTCTGCCGCGATCATATTAAGTCCAGCCGTTATCAATCAAAACAGGGAAAATGCCAAAAATAAGGAAGACATCAAAGAAGCAACCAGAGAAACCACCGTTATCTGTGTATTGATGGACGGGCCAGCTGTATCCTTGAAGGGATCACCCACCGTATCCCCTACTACAGCAGCCTTATGGGCTTCACTTCCTTTTCCTCCATTTCCTCCGGCCTCAATGTATTTCTTTGCATTATCCCACAGCCCTCCGGAATTGCTCATAAACAGGGCGAGCAGGAGACCGCTGATAATATTGCCTGCAAGGTATCCTCCGACGGATTCAACACCGCCTACAAACCCGACCACAATGGTCACGAGAATGCTGACGAGTCCGGCAGGAATCAGTTCCTTTAATGCACCATTGGTAGCGATATCAATGCATTTGTCATATTCCGGTACCACTCCCGGCTTGCCTTCCTTAAGTCCCTTGATCTCCCTGAACTGACGGTGGATTTCCGATACCATTCTCTGTGCATTGCGGTCTACCCCAAGCATCAGCATAGCAGAGAAAATAGCCGGAACGGAAGCTCCTACCAGCATTCCGAAAAATACTGTGGGATTAATAATATCAAATCCGGTAAGTACTGTAGTACCGGCCGCATCGTTTACCTCACTCATAAATGCACCAAGCAAGGAGATAATGGTCAATCCGGCTGCCGCAATGGCAAATCCTTTTGTTACCGCTTTTACTGTATTTCCAGCGCTGTCAAGCGAGTCTGTGATTTCAAGTGCTTCATCTCCCAGATCTCCCATCTCCACAAGTCCTCTGGCATTATCGGCAATCGGACCATACGCATCATTGGAGATGATCATGCCGACGATGGAAAGCATTCCAACCGCGGCCATAGAAATTCCAAACATTCCTGCAGTAGGATCCTCAGGAGCGATGGAAGCGCAAAGGTTATAGGAAATCATGGCGGAGATACCGATTCCCACCATAGCAGGCAGTACACTTAAAAAACCATAGGAAACACCGGAAAGAATGGTGAATGCAGGTCCTGACTCAGAGGCCTTTGCAACATTACGTACAGGTTTTTTATTATCGTTTGTAAAATAATCACTGGTAATTCCAATAATGACACCAACAAATAAGCCTATAGCCGTTGCTCCCCAGATACGCCAGTCAAACTGAAACACGATTGTTGCCCCGGCAGTAAGTACGGCAAATATGCCGGTGGTAATATATGTACTCATATTAAGAGCCATGGTAGGATCGCCCTTCTTTCCCATACGGGCGGCCATAACTCCAATGATCGAAGATAAAAGTCCCAGAGAAGCGTAGCAGAATACCATGGCTGCATAGTCGACGCCTATCTTTTTGCTAAGAGCGATCGCCATAACCAGGGCGGATACTGTGGAAGCCACGTTAGAATCGAACAGATCTGCGCCCATTCCGGCAACATCTCCTACATTATCTCCAACATTATCGGCAATTACCGCCGGATTTCTGGGATCATCCTCAGGGATCCCAAGTTCTACCTTCCCAACAAGATCTGCACTGATATCCGCGGTCTTTGTAAAAATACCGCCGCCTGCCTTGGCAAATAAAGCAAGGGAGCTGGCACCAAAGCTAAAGCCCAACAGTGCAACGGAATCTCCGCTTATCATCATAACAAGAGTCACTCCTAAAAGTGAGCTTCCCACGACTGCCATTCCCATAACGGCACCGCCACGGAAGGCAGACAGAAAAGAAGGCTTTAAGCCGCCTCTCTGAGCTGCTTCAGCCGTCTTAATGTTAGCTATGGTAGCTACCTGGATTCCTATTTTACCAGCGACGGCAGAAAAAACAGTTCCGCATAGGTATGCCAGAACAATGGTAAGGTTATGTAAAACCGTGCCCCCGCTCCAGATGGGAGCCGGAAGGAACAGAAAAATCAGAAGCGCTGCTCCCGCACAAAACTTTGATAAAACAATGTATTCTTTTTTTAAAAATGTATTTGCCCCCTGTCTGATGTAGCTCCCAACCTCTTTCACCCGTTGATTTGAAGATGGCTGTGCAGATACCCAGCGGTACAACCACACTGCAAAAGCAAACGCAAAAATAGAAACAAGAATGGAAATGATTAGAAATAAGCTTAAATTACCCATAGCACCATTAACCTCCTACTTTCTTCAGTTTGAAAAAATTTGCTATTATTTCATTGTATATTTTATCACGATTTTTGTATATTTCAACTCAGATGTTGTTAAGATTGTATAAATATTTTATCATCTTTCATAACAGCAACCGCTTCTTTTATTGAATTGGGATATGTATAAAAAATGTTTGTGCAAATTGCACCTTTTGCTTGCAATTATAAGACATTTTTAGTAAAATATCGTTATAGACTTAAATACCGAACAGGAGGAATGTTTATGAACGTGTATGGAACCAAACAGATCCGTAACGTCGCCTTACTTGGGCACGGGGGCGCCGGTAAAACCACCCTGGCAGAGGCTATGGCGTTGATTACCGGAGCCATCAGCAGAATGGGAAAAGTTACCGATGGCAATACCATCAGCGATTATGACAAAGAAGAGATTAAGAGACAGTTCTCCATCTCTACTACCCTGATTCCTTTGGAGTATAAAGGAGAGGATGGCCCCATCAAGATCAACCTGCTTGATACTCCCGGATATTTTGATTTTGTTGGCGAAGTTGAAGAGGCCATCAGTGTTGCGGATGCAGCAGTAATAGTTGTGAATTGTAAGGCAGGTATTGAAGTTGGAACATTAAAGGCGTGGGAACTCTGCGAAAAGTACAAGCTTCCCAGACTTTTCTTTGTGACAAATATGGATGACGACCATGCAAGTTTCCGTGAATTGTTATTAAAGCTTGATAAAGAGTTCGGAAGAAAGATTGCGCCGTTCCACCTCCCGATTCGTGAAAATGAAAAGTTCGTAGGTTTTGTTAATATTGTTAAAATGGCAGGCCGGCGTTTTACCGTCAACAGTGATTATGAAGAATGTGAGATTCCTGAATATAGCCAGAAGAACCTGGGAATTGCCCGTGAAGCTCTTATGGAGGCCGTAGCAGAAACCAGCGAGGAATATATGGAACGCTATTTCTCCGGTGATGAGTTTACCCTTGATGAGATTTCTTCAGCCCTTCGGGAACATGTGATAAAAGGAAATATCGTTCCGGTCATGCTTGGTTCCGGAATTAACGCCCAGGGCGCCAAGATGGTGCTTCAGGCTATAGATAAGTATTTTCCGTCCCCCGACTATTTTGAGTGCATCGGCGTGGATATTTCCACGGGTGAGCGCTTTACAGCGAAGTATAACGATCATGTATCCTTGTCAGCCCGTGTGTTTAAGACGATTGTGGATCCGTTTATTGGAAAGTATTCCCTGTTAAAGATTTGTACCGGCACCTTAAATCCTGATTCCGCCATTTATAACGTGAATAAGGATACAGAGGAAAAGGTCGGGAAGCTATACGTGTTAAGAGGGAAAGAGGCCATTGAAGTTACGGAATTAAAAGCGGGAGACATCGGAGCCGTGTCAAAGCTTAACGTGACGCAGACCGGCGATACCATAGCTCTCCGCTCTGCACCGATCGTCTATCATAAACCGGAGATATCCACTCCATATACGTATATGCGTTATAAGACCAAGACAAAGGGCGACGAAGATAAGGTTTCAAGCTCTCTGGCAAAGCTGACGGAAGAGGATTGGACCTTAAAGGCAGTCACTGATACGGAAAACCGCCAGTCACTCCTTTATGCCATCGGTGACCAGCAGCTGGAGGTGGTTGTAAGCAAATTATTAAACCGCTATAAGGTTGACATTGAACTGAGTAAACCGAAATTTGCCTTCCGGGAAACCCTTCGTAAGAAAGTGGAGGTCCAGGGTAAGTATAAGAAACAGTCCGGCGGACATGGACAGTACGGCGACGTAAAGATGTCCTTTGAACCTTCCGGGGATTTAGAAGCCCCTTATGTATTTGCTGAAAGCGTATTTGGCGGAGCTGTACCAAGAAACTATTTCCCGGCAGTTGAAAAGGGAGTCGCCGAGTGCGTCTTAAAAGGACCGCTTGCCGCTTATCCGGTAGTGGGATTAAAGGCTACGCTGACCGACGGTTCTTACCATCCGGTTGACTCCTCAGAGCTGGCCTTTAAGATGGCTGCAACCATGGCCTTTAAAAAAGGCTTTATGGATGCAAATCCGGTTCTGCTTGAACCGATCGCATTCCTTAAGGTTACGGTTCCGGATAAATTTACCGGAGATGTTATGGGAGATCTAAACCGCAGGAGAGGGCGCGTTTTGGGAATGAATTCCAACCATAGCGGAAAGCAGGTCATTGAGGCAGATGTGCCTATGTCTGAACTGTATGGCTATAATACGGATCTGCGCTCCATGACTGGAGGCATCGGAACCTATGAATATGAATTCAGCCGCTATGAACTGGCTCCGGGAGATGTGCAGAAGAGAGAAGTAGAAGAAAGAGCATCAAAGATTGATAGGATGGAAGTTTAAATAAGTCATAGGAAACCCCATTGCAGCGCCTGCTTTGATATGTACCCCCTTTACTGGACAGCACCAGTAAAGGGGGTTTTTACGTGAAATATGATTTTGTATTTAAATTAAATTGTGTCGAGCTATACAGAAATGGCCAATGGCCTGAAACACCAGCAGGAATTGGTCAAAAGAATTTTAGAAAACGAATTGTTACTTGGTCAAGAATTGCAGATATTTATGGAATTGATGCTTTAAAGCATCCTTCAACATGTAAAGAACGTACAGCTGAAGAAAGGTATTCTCTTGTAGCTAGAGTTTTAGCTGGAGAATCACAAAAAAGTGTTGCAATAATTGCTGGAATTGATTCAGGCCTATTGTCTAAATGGGTACAGATATATAAAATAAAAGGGTACGATGGTCTGTATTTAAAGAAAGGTAGACATGGTAAGGAGCCCTTCATGAAAAAAGACAATAAACCAAAAGAACTTTCACCTTCTGAAAGAGAAGAATTAATTAGATTAAGGGCAGAGACAGAGTACCTTAAAGCAGAAAATGAATCAATAAAAAAATCTATCGCCTTGAGACGAGAAAAAGAAGCTGCGCAACTCAAGGCGAAAAAGCAGCAATCATTAAGGAACTCCGAGAAAAAGGATATGCCTTAAAGCATTTATTGAAAGCTGTAGGATTATCAAAATCTACATACTATTATGAATTAAATCATGTGTGTTTTGACGTAATCAAAAATCAGAAACTTATGGATGAAATCAATAAGATTTTTGAAGACAATAAGCAACGATATGGTGTTCGCAGAGTTCATCAGGAATTATTAAATAAAGGATATTCCATAAACCACAAAAGAGTACAACGATTAATGCATAAGATGATGTTGGCCGGCAAACGACCTAAAGAGAAATACCATTCATATAGGGGCGAAGTTGGCAGAATAGCTGACAACTTAATTAATAGAGATTTTTGTACAACTGCTCCACTTCAAAAATGGACAACAGATGTATCTCAATTTAACCTGCCATGGGGAAAATGTTATCTTTCGCCTATTTTAGATATGAATACAAATGAAGTTATCTCATACGATTTGTCAAAAAGTCCAAATATGGAGCAAATATCTAACATGTTAGAAAGAGCATTTCGGAAATTTAGTAATACTGAAGGAATCATCTTTCATTCCGATCAAGGTTGGCAGTACCAACATGCGTACTATCGTAATGAATTAAAGAAATATGGAATAATTCAATCTATGTCTCGTAAAGGAAACTGTTACGATAATTGCATTATGGAGACTTTTTTCGGAAGACTAAAGACCGAAATGTTTTATGGGCATGAAAAGGATTTTGGATCCTTCGATGAATTTAAGAAAGCAATAGATGAATATATAGATTATTATAATAACAGGAGAATTCAATCAAAAACAAAATGGATGCCTCCTGTAATATACAGGAAGACATCCATCAAGAGTGCCTAATCATCCAGTTGAATAATGATGTGTCCAGAAAACTGGGTACATATCACTTGTATGCCCTGCAATGGGGTTTTCTCATTACTGGATAAAGGTTCCGGACTTAATCTGCTCAGCGATTTCCTTATACTGGGCCTGAATATCGTCTGATACAAGGCTTGAGAAAGTACCGATGTTTTAAGTGATCTTCAAGAGACAACTGGGATTCGGCTTTTAGAAGGCTTATGGAGTGCTGACGGATTTCCTGCGCGGCCAATGTGCTGGGACTGGTAAAGCCAGAGCATTTTTCTTACGGAAATGTGGAATCTGCCAGAAAGGCCATGGCGGCTTTAGCTGATTACTGCGGCACCACGGCGGAAGATATTGCAAAGCAGATCATGGAAAAGGCCTATGCAAAGATTGAACCCGTCATACTGGAACTGGCGGAGAAATATAAGCTGGAAAAAGATCAGATCTCCCTGGTCGGCGTAGGTGGAGGAGCGGCTTCCCTGATTATCTATTTTAGTGAAAAGATGGGCGTTAAATATTCCATACCGGAAAATGCAGAAGTCATTTCTTCCATTGGTGTTGCTCTTTCCATGGTGCGGGATGTGGTGGAACGCATTATACCCACTCCATCTAAGGAAGATATCCGTGCCATTAAGAATGAGGCCTTAAACAAAGCCATTGAGTCCGGAGCAACTGCAGAATCAGTAGAAATCCACATTGAGATTGATCCTCAGACCTCCAAGGTAACGGCAATTGCAACCGGATCCACGGAGGTTAAAACAGCAGATCTTTTAAAGGAATGCGATGAAACGGAAGCCAGGCATCTAGCTGCCCAGGATATGCGGATTACAGATAGGGAAACAAAGCTGCTGGCAAGTTCGGATTACTTCTATATCTACGGGGAAAAGGTGGAGGACGACTCTCCCGGTGCCATACGTATCGTTGATAAAAAGGGCTTTATTAAGGTGCAGAGGGGAAGAGGTATGTGCCGGAAGGTCAGAGCGGCAGATTATCTGGAAGCGTTAAAACAGCTTTGGGATGATATGGCTGTTTACCAGACGGACCTGATTATAAGGCCGGATTATTACATTTGTATGGGTGCCCGGGTCACGGATTTTGCTGCCCAGGATTTTGAACAGCTGGAACTTCTGATCGATCTGGAGGTATCATCTTTGGAGCCAGATGAAGAAATTATGATTGTCGGAGCCAACGTAAAACAAAATTAAATGTATGGAGACGGATATGTCGGAGATGATATTGCGGGAAATGGCAGAAAGCCTTGCGCAGGTGGATGATCTGTCCTGGGGAATGTATGCATTCTCCAGGGACATCCTGCGTGACAAAGTCAGCGAATCGGAAAAAAAGAGGATGATTGAACAGGCGATCCGCTGCGGATATGAAATGGCAGATAAGGTTATGAGCAGTCT
Source organism: Lacrimispora sphenoides (assembly GCF_900105215.1). NCBI lineage: Bacteria > Bacillati > Bacillota > Clostridia > Lachnospirales > Lachnospiraceae > Lacrimispora > Lacrimispora sphenoides. Next base: position 925,245 of record NZ_FOIP01000002.1, read on the forward strand.
GGGAACGTGGGATCCCTGGGAACTGGCAGAAAAATTAAAACTTAGCGTGGAGTACGCGGACAGTGGGCAGATAGCAGACAGGGTGTTATTTGCTCTTTTTACCCCTCCGGACAAGATACAGATTATGAAGGAACCCATAGAGCTGGCGGCGAAAAATGGCCTGTTTGAATGCCTGTTTCCCATGGAACAGATTGAAAGGCTGATCCTGGGGCATGAGATTTTTCATTTTCTTGAGGAAGAGGAAGAGGGAATCTATACCAGAAGAGAAAAAGTGATTCTGTGGAAACTGTTCGGCTACAAGAATAAATCAACCATCAGGGCGTTATCTGAGATTGCCGGCATGTATTTTTCAAAGAAAATAAATGGAATTCTTTATTCACCATTTGCTCTTGATATTCTTTTGTATTATAATTATAATTCAAACGAAGCCCTGAAGATGTACAGGGAAGTATTAAGTTATTAACAGGAGGCATTCATGGGCGTCATAGAAAACAACCAGGAAGATACCATTTATGATGTATTGAGATCCGATATACTGGATTTGAAGCTGCGCCCTGGAATGATATTCAGCATCAAGGACATCAGCGAGTCCTATGAGGTTGGAAGAACTCCGGTCAGGGACGCATTAATCAGCCTTTCCAAGGAGGGGCTCATTACATTTCTTCCCCAGCGCGGAACCATGATATCTAAGATTGATTATGATAAGGTACGCAATGAGCGGTTTCTTAGGATTTGCGTGGAAGAAAATGTGATGCTGGAATTTATGGCGGTATGCAATTTAAAGGCGATCACCGCATTGGAGATGTCTTTGGACAGACAGGAGCTGCTTGAAAAAACAAAAGACATCCGGGCATTTCGGGCAGAGGATATGTATTTTCATTCCATCTTTTACGAAGGAGCCAACAAGGGATACTGCAATGATATTCTGGCGGCAAACTCCGGCCATTACAGAAGAATCCAGATGCTGGCGATGGCGGACTCCGGAATTGAACCCGGGGTTGTAAAGCAGCATAGAGAAATGGTGGATGCCATCCTTGCAAAGGATTCTGAACAGCTTCATGGAGTTTTAAACCATCATCTGAACCGTCTGATCAGCAAGGAACGGCCTCTGGTATCCAAATACCCGGAATTGTTTGATCGTGAAAATAAAGAAATTAGAAGAGAACCGGATGAGCTGGGCATTGACTTTTTGGTGGACACTAAACTGAAATATCATGCATAGCCAGTAGGAGGGGAGCTTTGAATAATTGCGCTTTTTTCTGATCTGTGATAAACTGATACCAACTGGCAGGAGGTATGAGAATAGTGGAAGACAGAAGAAATGCATGGAAGGCGTTTACAAGAGTGGGGATCGGATATGGAGCATTCCTTCTTGTAACGATTGTTATACAGCTTGAGGTAGGAGTCATTGCTCTTTTACTATCCCGGTTTGGCATGAATATAACCTTTGGAAACTGGTATATGGTATTTGTTTCCCTGGCGAATTACCTTGTGGGAGGGGTCGTTGCCTGGCTGATAATAAAGGATATGCCGGTTTTATGCAGACCCGTGTCAAGAAAAGCCGGGGCAGGAATGCTGGTTTCCGGATTCCTGGTCTGTATGAGTGCCCTGTTTTTTGGAAATCTTATGGGTCAGAGCCTTATGAGTATAGTCTGTGCTTTGTTGGGAAAGCCTATGGTCAACCCGGTAGAGGAAGTGATGAAGGGCTTAAGCACCTGGTCAATTTTTGTTACCATGGTGGTAATGGCCCCAATTTGTGAAGAAATCCTGTTTCGTAAGATCTTAATTGACCGGATCCGGCTCTATGGAGATAAGGCGGCGATTTTAGTATCCAGCGTTGTCTTTGGCTTAAGTCACGGAAACTTTTATCAGTTCTTTTATGCCTTTGGAATCGGTGTGGTGTTAGCCTATATTTATATTCAGACGGGGAAGCTTCGCTATACCATTATTTTTCATATGATCATTAATTTCCTCGGCTCTGTTGTGGCTCTTCATATAGGAGACGATCCGCAGCTTACCGTAATCTACTCTATTTTTATGCTTGGAGAGGTAATTGCCGGAACTGTTTTGTTTTTTATCAATCAAAAAAAGTTGGTGTTTCATCCCGGACTTATGGAGACATGGGGCAAAGGGGCATTTAAAATACTATTTTTAAATCTTGGAATGATTTTGTTTTTTCTTGTTTCGGCTGTGACCTTTATCATTTCGTCCAGTTAATGAAATAGAAAGACAATCATAGAAATTCTGGGTTTCTTAAAATACGGTTGACACAATTCGTCAATTATGTTAAATTTGTAGTTAGCAAAAATACTGTGATTAGGAGTAGTAAGCTGTCTGAAACATACAGAGAGCCGGCGGGTGGTGGAAGCCGGTTGGGAATGACAGCCGAACTCGCCTTTGAGTAGCGTGCTGAAGGAAGCTCTGCTTTCTGTGTAGGCATTGCCGGTGTCCTGACCGTTACAGCGGGCGGATATGTTTTTTCATATCCAGTGAGAGCATACGAAACTTGTATGAAATAGAGTGGTACCACGCGGTAGATCCTGCGTCTCTATGGCCGTATGAACGGTCTGAGGCGCTTTTTTTATACGTTCATACGGATATTGTTTTATCTGCAGACATTTGATACAGGGAAAAACCCTGTCGTAAAAGGAGGAAATTTTGTTATGGCAGCGTCATACAACCACAGCGCCATTGAAAAAAAATGGCGGGAAAACTGGGCAAAGAGCCCCATCAATGTTGATGATGGAAAGAAGCAGAAGTATTACTGTCTGGATATGTTTCCATATCCCTCAGGAAGCGGTCTTCATGTAGGCCACTGGAGAGGCTATGTTATTTCTGATGTTTGGAGCCGGTATCAGATTTTAAAGGGACACTATGTGATTCACCCCATGGGTTGGGATGCGTTTGGTCTTCCGGCGGAGAATTACGCCATCAAGATGGGAGTCCATCCAGCAAAATCCACGGCGGAAAACGTGACGAACATTAAGCGTCAGATCAATGAGATCGCAGCCGTATATGACTGGGATATGGAGGTTAATACCACGGATCCCGGATTTTATAAATGGACCCAGTGGATTTTTGTTCAGATGTTTAAAAAGGGCCTGGCCTATGAGAAGGAATTCCCTATCAACTGGTGCCCATCCTGTAAGACAGGACTTGCAAATGAAGAAGTGGTAAACGGCTGCTGCGAGCGCTGCGGAACCGGAGTTACAAAGAAGAACTTAAGACAGTGGATGTTAAAAATCACCGCTTACGCAGACCGTTTATTAAACGATCTGGATAAGCTTGACTGGCCGGAAAAGGTCAAGAAGATGCAGTCTGAATGGATCGGCAAATCCTATGGAGCTGAGGTTGATTTTAAGGTAGACGGAAAAGAGGAGAACATCACAGTTTATACTACCAGACCTGATACCTTATACGGAGCCACCTTTATGGTACTTGCGCCGGAACACGCCCTTGCCGCAGGCCTTGCTTCTCCGGAAAATAAAGAAGCGGTTGAGAAGTATATCTACGATGCATCCATGAAGTCAAACGTGGACCGTCTTCAGGATAAAGAAAAGACCGGTGTATTTACCGGCAGCTATGCAGTAAATCCCATAAGCGGCGCCAAGGTACCCATCTGGCTTTCCGATTATGTGCTTGCTGACTACGGTACCGGTGCAATCATGTGCGTGCCTGCCCATGATGACAGGGATTTTGAGTTTGCGAAGAAGTTCAACATTCCCATTGTCCAGGTTATTTCAAAGGACGGCGAGGAAATCGAAAACATGACCGAAGCCTATACCGATGCCAGCGGAACGATGATCAATTCCGGTGAGTGGAACGGAATGGAGTCCTCTGTTCTTAAAAAAGAAGCTCCGGCTATGATCGAGAAACGGGGTCTTGGAAAGAAAACCGTAAACTTTAAGCTGCGTGACTGGGTATTCTCCAGACAGCGTTACTGGGGAGAGCCTATTCCTATTATTCATTGTCCGCACTGCGGCAATGTTCCGGTTCCGGAAGACCAGCTTCCTCTCACCCTTCCGGAGGTGGAAAGCTACCAGCCTACCGGTACGGGAGAATCTCCGCTGGCAGATATTGATGAATGGGTGAATACCACCTGTCCGGTATGCGGCGCTCCTGCTAAGAGAGAGACCAACACCATGCCTCAGTGGGCCGGTTCTTCCTGGTATTTCCTTCGCTATGTTGACAGTCATAACGATAATGAACTGGTATCCAAGGAGAAAGCGAAAAAATACCTTCCGGTTGATATGTATATCGGCGGTGTGGAACATGCTGTCCTTCACCTTCTGTATTCCCGTTTTTACACCAAGTTCTTAAACGACATCGGTGTAGTGGATTTTGATGAGCCCTTTACCAAGCTGTTTAATCAGGGCATGATCAACGGAAAGAATGGAATCAAGATGAGCAAGTCAAAGGGAAATGTGGTATCTCCTGATGATTTGGTGCGAGACTATGGCTGTGATGCTCTCCGTATGTATGAGCTCTTCGTAGGGCCGCCGGAATTGGATGCAGAGTGGGATGACAGGGGAATCGAAGGTGTCAGCCGTTTCTTGCACCGCTTCTGGAATCTGGTAGCGGATAGCAGCAATAAGGATATAGAAGCCACAAGAGAAATGCTTCGTCTGCGCAACAAGCTGATCTTTGATATTGAACAGCGTTTCAATCAGTTTAACTTAAATACGGTAATTTCCGGATTTATGGAATATAACAATAAATTAATCGACCTGGCCAAGAAGACCGGCGGCATTGACAAAGAAACCTTGAAAGCCTTTGTAGTTTTAGTTGCTCCTTTTGCTCCGCATATCGGTGAGGAGCTGTGGCAGCAGCTTGGCGGCGAGGCTTCCGTATTCCATGCTCAGTGGCCGGAATGTGATGAAGAGGCCATGAAGGATGACGAGATCGAAGTTGCAGTTCAGGTGAACGGAAAAACCCGTGCAGTGGTAAAACTTCCTGCAGACGTATCTAAGGAAGATGCCATTGAAGCAGGCAAGGCTTTGATCCCGGATAAGATAACCGGAACCATTGTTAAGGAAATATATGTTCCTGGAAGAATTGTAAATATCGTGTGCAAATAAAACCGTCTTTATAGGCGGATAACCTTTAAAATAAGGACATTATAGGCTATTGAAAAATGGCTTATAATGTCCTTATTTAGTGTTGAAATAATGTATGTAAAAATCCCCGCCCATGTCGTTAATAGGGCAATATGGGCAATATGGTGCGTCATAGATGCATTGTAAAGGTGCACTTTGAAACATGTGTTTCATTTTAAGTTTAAAGGAAAACATAGGAGACTCTAAGTGGAACTGATGCTTTAAATCGTAGTTTAATTACTAAATAGTACAAAATTTTCAGGATTCTGCAACTTTCCGGTCTCTTATTTCGTCTAATATAATAAATACATATGTTAGGAATAAATGTTAAATGATTTTTAGTAGCTTGGAGTTTATATTTCAATTTCTGCCGATATTTCTGCTTCTTTATTCTGTATGCCCGGATAGAGCAAAAAATTTCTGCCTACTTGCAGGAAGCCTGTTTTTTTATTTTTATGGAGTTGCGGAGCATCCGGCCTATATGGTGCTTTTGCTGTTATCTGTCTGCGTTAATTTCTGGGTTGGCAAGAAAATGAAACGATACAAATCTCGCTTAAGACGCAGGAAATGGTATCGCTTAGGAATTGCCTACAACCTGTTTTGGCTGATTCTGTTTAAATATTCAGGCTTTTTGATTGAACAGATCAGCTTATTACTACAAAATGGAGGGCTGGAGAAAGCGGCCGTTCCTGCCCTTCATCTGGCTCTTCCGCTGGGAATCAGCTTTTATACTTTCCAGGCCATTTCTTATCTGGCCGATGTGTATCGGAAGGATGTGGCACCAGAAAAATCATTTCTGGACTTTGCCCTGTATATGACCATGTTTCCTCAGCTCATATCCGGACCGATTGTAACCTATACTTCTCTTAGGGAGTTAATTAAAAAGCGGGTCCATACTATGGAACAAGTGGAAGCAGGACTTCGGGAATTTACAATTGGACTGGGATTGAAGGTGCTGCTTTCAAACCAGATAGGAGGACTGTGGAGCCAAATTGGAGCAGTAGGATATGAGAGTATTTCAACGCCACTTGCGTGGATGGGACTGGCAGCTTTCAGCCTACGGCTGTATTTTGATTTCTATGGCTATTCCCTGATGGCCAGGGGACTGGGGATGATGTTGGGATTTCCTCTTCCTGATAACTTCAACCATCCCTATATGGCTCTGACCATGACAGATTTTTGGCGCAGATGGCACATGACTCTGGGCGGCTGGTTTCGGAATTATGTATATATTCCGCTGGGCGGAAACCGTGAGGGACTCTTAAAAACCTTTCGAAACATGCTTGTCGTATGGCTCCTGACCGGACTGTGGCACGGAACAAGCTCCAACTTTCTCTTATGGGGATTTGTTCTGTTTGCGCTTATATCATTGGAGAAGCTGGGACTGGGAAAACTACTGGAACGCTGGAGAGTTGTGGGACATGTGTATATGCTGTTTGCAATTCCTCTTACATGGATGTTATTTGCAATAACGGATTTTTCACAGTTGGGAATTTATATTCAACGGCTATTTCCCTTTCTGTCGCCTGTCGGGAAATATACATATTTTGCCGGAGATTTCCTGAAATACGGAAGGAGCTATGGATTGTCCTTATGCGCTGGTCTCATTTTCATGACTGGTCTTCCGCGAAGACTGTATGACAGAAAACGGGAAAGCCTATGTACAGCAATCGCCCTATTGATCATATTCTGGCTGTGTGTCTATTGTATGAAAATGGGCGCAAATGATCCGTTTATGTATTTCAATTTTTAGATTGTGAGGAATAAGCAATGAGAAAATACTGGTTTACCCTTCTTTTAGCCGTCAGTCTGGTACTGATTGCAGTTCTGCATGCATCAGCAGGAAGCGTGGATCCGTTAACAACCCTGAGGCTGAACCTGGAAGGAAGCAAATGGTCGCATGGAGACAGTATAGATACAACTGATAGTTTAGACGAATCTGACAATTTAGATGAAACTGATAGTCCAGACGAAACTGATAGTCCAGACGAAACTGAAAATTCAAACGAAACTGAAAGTTCAGACGAAACTGCTGATGAGAGTGCAATTGTCGGTGCGAGCGAAGCAAGTGGTGAAGACACCACCGATAGTTCAAGCGAAACTGCTGATGAGCACGCAATGGACGGTGTAAGCGTAGCAAGTGGTGCAGATGTAACGGGCAATACGAGCGGGTCAAATGATAGGAATGCAGAATTTAGGCCGTCTTCCATGTTGCTGCAGCCAGGACAAAGGCCGGAGCCGCCTGAAAATTTCCAGGGCGTACTTTTTATTGGAGATTCAAGAACCATGGGGCTTTCCGAGTATGGAGATTTGGGGAATGCCTCAGTATTTGCAAACTCCGGCATGAGCGTTTTCAATGTATTAACTGCCCGCGTCTCATCAGGAGGTGAGAAACTAACTCTGGATGAGGTTCTTTCAAGCGAACATTACCAGATGATTTACCTTATGCTTGGGATCAACGAACTGGGTTATGATATGTCCCAGACTATAAAACAATATAATGAGGTTTTGGACAAAATCAAGGAAATGCAGCCAGAAGCAATCATGGTCTTAGAAGCAAATCTCCACATTACCAGTGAAAAATCAGAAAAAAGTCCTGTTTACAGTAACAGTAAAATTAATCGGTTGAATCAGGAAATACAGAAGATAGCAGAAGAAAATAGCTGCTATTATATTGATGTTAATGAAATATTTGACGATGAAGGAGGCAGCCTGAACCAGGCTTACTCGACAGACGGTTCCCATATATTGGGAAAATATTATGCCGAGTGGGTAAAATGGCTGAAGGAAAAAAAGGTTTAATTAATTTTGAACTTTATGGTATTACCTATTAAGATGTTTAGTTAAACACCTGTCAAAATTTAATCGATGGGTGTTTTCTTTTAGTGAATATTAGTGGATGATATAGCTTCTATGTACATTGATACAGGGACAATTAAAATGATGCAGCTGGTTATCAGATTGCTTCATGGTCAAATCAAAGTTTATACGGCGGATATACATTGGATTATGAAAATCTGGTGGCTTTTATGTTAATGAAATAGTATAATGATAAAAAATACTGGAAAGAGAGTAATTTTATGACCGAATACATGAATGAACCAATTAATTATGAGTTTACTGAACAGGATATTATTGATGAATATATAAAATGTGGAGACATCAGAAAGGTTGCTGGAATATATTGTTTGGAGAAAAAGTCGGTTAAGTCAATTTTAAAGAATGAAGGGGTTTTATAATAGTTCATTGACTTTAAACGTAAAAACCGCAGCAAATCAAAATAAAAGGAGAATTATCATGATTTCACAATACAAAAAAACACCCATTAAATGGACTGTAATAATGTTGCTGTGCCTTATTTTATTAAATGGATGCTCAAGTACGTCCAGTTCTTCCCCCGGGACGAATCCGCAAGATACCGCAGTAACGGAAAGCAGTTCAAAGGTCAGTGAGAATTCTGTCGCACAGGCTCCCCCTATTGCCGTTTCCGAAGAGGAGTCAGTTACTCATGACCAAGTGTCTTCCTCTGATAACGAAGTCAGCTCTTTTGAAATATATTTTAATTTATTGGGTTTGAGTAAACAAGAACTGAACAATAACATAAGTGAGAAGCCGGAACCAGTAGACGAGGGCGGTTTGGAATATAAAGAGACTGGAATTAGAGTATGGTTTAATTCAGATACTGGTATTGTCAACCAGGTATTTACACAGCGGGAAGATTTGGACTTCAAAGGTGCTAAAATCGGTGATAAAGCGGAAAGCTTTCAGAATGCCTTTGGGGAGCCGATTAGTGATCAAAATGGCGACATGCATTTTAAATATAAAGATGGTTATATATCCGTTATTTATGATACACAGACCGGGATCACTTTTGCTGTTTATCTCTTAAATGAAGATTTTTAGGGTATTTGTTCAAAAACTATGTGTCGAAAGGGTAATATCATTGTTGTTTCAAGTACTTTGTTCATGTGTGAGTGTATGGTTTTATAAATTTATTCTTTATTATACATTTAACGCATTTATAATGGTAACAGTGCTTGATAATAACGATACTGCAAGGTTGGCTGTCCAGCTTTTGGCTGAGGCCATTTAAAGAAGGAGAACAAAATGGAACGTCAAAAAAATTATGAGAAAACTCAGTTGCTTATTTTTCTGGGTGTGGCCTTTGCATTACCTTATATCTTAGGGATTTTAATGGGAATTGGCTATAGTAAGGGGCTTGATGTATCGGTTTTCCCTTCGGCCCAAATGTTCTACCCTGCTTCGGGAGCGATACTGGCTGCTATAATTACACACAAAGAAGATCCTCTGATTCCTAAGAGATTTTTTATTGGTTATTTATTTTTTAGTTTCTTGTTATTGGTTTGTACAGTAGCGAGTATTATTGTACCTGGAATGAGCTGGAATGTTATTTCACAATATTTAATGATACTTGGTTCTGTTATCGCATGGATTTTACTGCTTACTGAGAAGAAAGATAAGCGCATTGCCTATGGCTTGAAAGGAGGGCGTTGGAAAAAAACTGCTCTTATTATTCTGCTGTATTTAATTCTTTACTTTGGCAGAACCGTTATCATGTATATCTTAAGCGGTCAAATGCAAACCATGTTTGAATTAATACAAAAGCCTGTTACCTGGCTGATGTTAATCACGTTGCCCATAAACTATTTTTTAATATTTATTGCATTTTTTGGAGAGGAATATGGTTGGAGGTACTTTCTTCAGCCTATACTGCAAAAAAAGTTTGGAATGGTTCGCGGTGTATTAGTTCTTGGAATTGCTTGGGGAGTGTGGCATTTACCCATTAATTTCTTTTATTATTCCTCTCCCTCTGCTGGGCTTATAAGCTTGACAGGACAATTAATTACATGTGTTACATTGGGAATATTCTATGGTTGGGCTTACTTAAAAACCGATAATATATGGACGGTTGTTATTTTGCATTTTATTAACAATAATCTGGTTCCGATTATTACCGGAAATTATACGGAGGAAGTTCTGCAAAATCAGGACGTAACATGGAATGGTGTGATTGTATTACTAGTGGTCAATACACTGTTGTTTGCAGGTGTTATTTTTACAAGTTATTTTAAAAACCATAGCCGGAGACTTCCAACAATGGATGAACGAGTGGATCGGCAGATGAAGAAATTGGAAGAACTGGCACAATGGCAGGATACGATGGAATAATAGGCACAGTCAGATGACTGTGAAATTTTAATCGTATGAACATGTAGGATTAGCATATAATTGAATTAATAAGATCATTTGAGGAAAGCCATGATCATACATGTTGTCCAACCCGGCGAAACCATCAAATCAATATCAGAATATTACAAAATTCCTGTTGACAGATTAATATTAGAAAACGGAATTACAAATCCTGATAATTTAGCAATAGGTCAAACCATTGTGATTGTTCAACCGGAAACAATCTATACCGTCCAGCCCGGCGATACTTTAAATAGTATTGCGGAGCAGCATAATGTTTCACGGATAGAATTACTGAGAAACAATCCCTATCTCTCAGATAGAGAATTTTTGTACTCCGGTGAAACGATTGTTATAAATTATCAAACGAATAGAACAAGAGCAATTAACACCGGAGGCTATGCCTTTCCATATATTGATAATTCGGTTTTAATAAAAACACTGCCTTTTTTAACTTATTTAACTATTTTCAATTACAGGGCTACAAGTGAGGGAGAAATTATTGCCAGGGCTGACGACACTGAGCTTATCCAGTTGGCTAAAGCATATGGAGTTGCGCCCATGTTGTTTGTTTCTACTATCACGGAAGAAGGAATAGTGAGCCATGATGTGAACTATGAAATTTTAAATAATCCTACAATACAAGATCGTCTTATTGAATATGCTCTTCAAATATTAAAAAGGAAAGGTTATTACGGGATTAACATATATGTCGAAGACATCACCTTTGACAATATCAATAGCATTGCGGATTATTTGAAGAAAGCCTCGGCGATTTTTCATGCAGAAGGTTTCAGGATCTTGATTACCGTAACACCTATCACGAATATTGATACCCCTTACGTCAGTTTTGAAAAATTAGATTATGCTAAATTGTCTGATTATGTAGATGGAATCATATTTGCCTCCTATGATTGGGCAAGGATTTACAACTACCCTAATTCAGTTTTCCCGGTTTATGTTTTAAGAGAATTATTAGATTACGCAGTTAGTATTATTCCTAATGAAAAAATCATTTTTGGAATTACCACCCTAGGTTATGATTGGACACTTCCATATGTTCCAGGTGCCACAGCTGCTATTGTAATGACTAATAATAGAGCGGTACAAATTGCAGCGGAAAACGATCTGCCGATACAATTTAATGATGCAGCACAGGCGCCTTACTTTTACTATGAGGATTGTGATGGGAACATGCATGTAGTTTGGTTTAAAGATGCAAGAAGCTTTAACGCAAGAGCAGGGCTGGCAGAAGAATATAACCTCCAGGGCTTATCTATTTGGACAATTATGAGGTTTGATGCTCAAATGTGGTTTATTATTAATACTAAATATTACATAGAGAAGCTTATGGAGAGTGTGACGAAGCAAGGATGCCGACCAAGGTTCAGGCCAAAGTGCTGAGTGGTAAAATAAGGACATTATAGCGGATCCCTATTGGGACCGCCCATAATGTCCTTTTTCTTATTTTGTATTGCGCTTCATTATATTTTGGGAAAGCATGCGCAAGGTATCCATTCGTTTCCGCTCGTTTGGAGTCATGTTGGCGCTCATAATGGAAATGAGAAGGTCAGTCTCTTCATTACTGAACTGAATGCCTTTTCGGCTTGCTTCTGCATTTAAGTTTAAAAGTGTTGGAACAAGCTGGTCTTTTGGAGTGGATTCTACCCGCTTTGCAAATTCGGACAGCATGGAGAGTTTTTGCGGATTCATATTTCTAAGTCTGGGGTCTTGTTTCCAATTAATATTCATAGGTTGTCATTTTTCCTTTCTATGGTATATGGTAAGGGAGCCAGGGAGAAACATGGATTAATTCATCTGCTGCATGGCCGACATCATAAGCTGCATGGTTTCAAACTTGGCCTGTTGATCCGGTGGCATGAAATTCTTGAGCTGATCCAGTGGCATCCGTCCAAAGGAGTTATTATTCTGCCGGTGGTTGCCAGTAGGCTTGCTGGATCCTTCAGTCTGGGATTGAGATTGGAACTGGGATTGGGCCTGGACCGGAATGGTGGAACTTGGTACCGGGCTTGGATCCGGGGAAGAGTTGGCCAGTCTAAGGCCCTGGGAGAAGTTGATAATAAGGTCAATGAGATCCTGTTCCGCCGGATTCGCAAAGGACTTTATGGTGTTCAGCATGTCAAGGGGGTTGTTATTCCGCTCTCTTTCCCTTGAGGAGTTGAGTCCCATGGCAGCTACCTCTCCTTCTTCAAAAAGATCAATGGTGCGGCGCAGCTCGTTTATTTTAACGAAGTAGGACATAAAACGCTGCTGGGAAACACTCATATAAGGCAGGGCAGCCTTCATCATCTGAAGATGATTATCACCGATAAGGGAGTCCAGATCATTTGCGCGAATATTTTGCTCGTTGTTCATGGCATAAGATTCCTTACTTTTCTTGTTGACAATATATGCGTCTGCATATATTAGTATTACAGGAGAGTGATTTAGATATGAAAAGCCGATTAATCATAGATGGAAATTCAGTATATGAAATTGATGAAGATTGCATGAAGAGAAAACAGAACAAGAGCTCCTTAAAAGGAGTAAGCAGCCAGAACTCTTTTCAACGACCTGGAAAAAACAATGGTCAGAGCCGTTAATAAATAAAAAACAAGGCCCGATCTGTAAAAGATCGGGCCTTGTTTTATGTTTGCTTAGCAGAAGAAGTTATTTCCGCCGCCGCCGCAGCAGCAGAGCAGAAGAATGATGATTATCCAACTGCATCCACCATCATTACCACAACCGCCTCCGCAACTGTTACCGCAACCGCCACCGCAACCGCCACCGAAGCCGCCGCCACCGCCACAGAAGCACAGGATAATGATCAGCCAGATAATATTGAAGCCGCATCCATTATTGCCACATCCTCCATCACATCCGCATCCACAGTTAGTTGCTGCCAGATCACTCATATTGGTTCCTCCAAATAATTTGTTTACAATGTAAGTGTATGAATGTCAGCTTGCCACTGTTTCCAATTTTTCTAAAAATTTTAGATTTGTTATGATTGAACTTATCCAATTGTTGTGTATAATTAGTACAACAGAGAAATGAGGAGCAAAAGATGGAAAAATTATATTATGACAGACCTTATGTTAAAACATTTGAAGCGATAGTGATAGATTGCAGGCCGGGAAAGGACTGCTTTTTTGAGGTGTTTTTAGATAGGACGGCTTTTTATCCAGAGGGCGGCGGACAGCCGGCTGATACTGGTAGTCTGGGGGAAGCGGCGGTCCTTGATGTTAGGGAAAAGACGGAAGGCATTGTTCACATAACGGATAAGCCCCTAAAGGCTGGAAGCAGGGTGAATGGAATCATAGACTGGGAGAGGAGATTCTGCCATATGCAGAATCATTCCGGAGAGCATATATTGTCGGGAATCGTACATAAGCATTATGGCCTTGATAACGTAGGATTTCACATGGGAAAGGATGAGGTGACCGTGGACTTTAACGGAATCCTCACCATGGAACAGATAGAGGCGGTAGAAACGGAAGTGAATGAACTCATCTGGCAGGATATCCCGGTTCTGGAGTCTTATCCGTCAAAGGAAGATCTATCCCTTATCGATTACCGGAGCAAAAAGGAATTGAGCGGGCAAGTCCGGCTGATCGAGTTTCCGGGAGGCGATGTGTGTGCCTGTTGCGGAACCCATGTGATAACGGCGGGAGAAATCGGTTTTTTGAAAGTGACTGGGATGATTCATAATAAGGGCGGTGTCAGGGTGACCATGCTGTGCGGAAGGATGGCTCTGGAAGATTACCGCAAAAAACAGAAGGCAGTATCCGGAATTTCCGTCCTGCTGTCGGCAAAACCGGATCATCTCCTGGAGGCAGTTGACAGATTGAAAGAAGAAGGGCAGAAAAAGGATGGAAGAATCGGCCAGCTTTCCAAAGAACTTTTAGAAAGAAAGGCCGGAGATTATCCCGAACTGGATGCGCCTCTTCTGGTTTTTGAACGTGACTTATCCCCGGTACAGCTGAGACAGTTTTGCACGATGCTGTATGAAGGAAAGAAGGGAAGCGTTGTTTTGGCATGTTCCGGAGATGAGGGTATCTTTCAGTATGCACTTGGAAGCGGTCAGAAGGACATGAGGGCGTTGAGCAAAGCATTAAATGGAAGATTAAATGGCCGGGGGGGTGGAAGCTCCCTGATGGCCCAGGGCACCTTTCAGGCCTTACAGGAAGATATCAGACAAGCTTTTGAAGAGGAGTCATAAAAGGAGAGTATGATGGAATTTAATGACAGTACAATTAAAAAAATACGGGGCCTGATCGTATTTGCCGTAATCGTGGTGGTGGCGGGCTGGAATTATCGCAGCCTGTTTGCCCTGGCGATGAAGATGGTGGGATTTATTTCGCCCTTTCTTTTGGGAGGCGTTATGGCTTTTATCCTCAATGTGCCGATGCGCAGGATCGAGCAATTGCTGCCGGTAAAGAAAGATAACAAAATCCGAAGGCCGTTAAGCCTTTGCCTTACCCTGGTGTTTGTAATTGGGCTCCTTCTGCTTGTTATTTTTGTAGTGTTACCTCAGCTTATTGATACCGTTATAAGCCTGCAAAACAGCATTCCGGCGTTTCTTGCAGGTGTTAAAGAGGAAGCGGAGAGGCTGTTTGTCCAGAATCCTGAAATCGCGGATTATATCAACAGCATTGAGATTGACTGGAAATCCTTTCTGGAAAACGTGGTTGGATTTTTATCCGCGGGAGCGGGTTCGGTACTTTCTTCCACCGTGTCGGCCGCTCTTTCCATTATCAGTGGGATGACCGCCTTTTTAATCGCCCTTGTCTTTGCTATTTATATTCTTCTTCAGAAGGAGACTCTTTCACGGCAGATACAAAAGCTGATGAAGGCATTTCTTCCGGAACAGGTGTCCTTACGGACGCTTGAGATTTTAACGCTGGTTTCTGAAACCTTTTCCCATTTCCTTACGGGACAGTGCATGGAAGCAGTCATTCTTGGGAGTATGTTTTTTTTGACCCTGACGGCCTTTGGCCTTCCATATGGGATACTTATCGGCGTTTTGATTGCATTTACAGCCCTGATCCCGATGTTCGGGGCATTTATCGGCTGTGCCATCGGGGCGTTTTTAATGCTGATGGTAAGGCCATTGGATGCATTTATTTTTTTAATCATCTTCTTTGTGCTTCAGCAGGTGGAAGGAAACTTTATCTACCCTCATGTAGTGGGAAATTCCGTGGGACTTCCTTCCATCTGGGTCCTGGTTGCAGTCACCATCGGCGGCAGCGCCATGGGAATTGTAGGAATGCTGATTTTTATTCCACTCTGTTCCGTGGTGTATGCCATTCTCCGGGAAATTGTGAATGAAAGGCTGGAAAAGCAGAAGAATCCTAAAAACAAAAAATAAAAAAGCTGCCCTGCTGGTTCTATCGGCCAGCAGGGCAGCTTTCTGTCCCTATCCTCTCGCCCACCGCGCCGGATACCATTTCTGGAACCATACGGTAAAAGCACCCATAAACGCAGGCAAAGCAGAATTGATTAAACCGATATAAGATGAGAAATCGGTACCCATCAGAATATAGGTCCAAATCGGTGTAATTACATATAAGCCTCCCCAGGCAGCGGTCAAAATGCGGTTTGTTCTCATGAACAGCGGATTCGAAAATGCGTTTTCATTGCCATAGTGCGCTGCGCTGTAATGGGCGGTCAGTGGTATTTTGGGAAACGCACCGATGATCCATATCAATCCGAATATCAAATAGCTGCCGGAAACGACCAGCCTCGTATCTGCGCCGAATAAGACTGCCAGCGAAAGTCCGGTTACAATCGGGATGCTGATTTGCTCATAGATAACAGGCTGGAACACAAACCATAATAAGGTCACAGACGCAGCTGTGACAATGCCGGCTGCAGCACCAATCGTGGGATTAATGGCTATTGTTGTCCAAATGACAATCCAGGGCAGGAGAAAGGTCATCATGTTGGTTTTGCGCTGCGGTATTTTACTGGTTGAATTTGATGGCGGTGTACCAAACAACTCATTCCACTTAAGCATGAGGTTAAAATCGCCGAGTATTTTATAAAGCCGTTTAAATAACGCATCCTGTCCGGAAATTTCACCGCGGGAGATGGAACGCCAGAGGGAATACGGCGTTTCAATCCTTGTGGTATAAGGTTTGAAACCGTCCGTTATGACCTCGGCCCCTTGGTTTGTCAGCATGATCTGATAGGTTTTATCAATGTCGGTATAATAAAACTCCAATACACGTTCCACACCATCCGGCCTATATAGAGCCGACATCTGAATCGTGAAGTTTAAGCTGTCATCTTCCGTAGCGGCATCATCGTTTTTAGAAATACCCCAGGAGGCATCAGCCATTTTTTCAAACACATCTCGGGGATATAAAGGCTCCGTAAGCTCTGCCTGTGTCCCGTAACGAATTCCTCCGGCGGCATATTCCGCCCCGGCACGGCGGACGATATCCAGATACGCATCCGTGCGGCCTTTTAATTCCGGAAAATGAAACAGTTCTCCCTGCCCGCATAGAATTGACGTATAGCTGCCTTTGCCGCATAAGTGGTCAAACATGGCTATAACAGCGTCATAATTACCTTTTTGTGTCCAAAAGCCGCAAGTCGAAATAACAAGGTGTTTTTGATGGGTCAAATCAACCCTTGCCGGATGATTTCCGCTTTCGTTTCCCTCCGCCATGAAAGGTAAATTCAGTGGCAATTGCCGGTCAATGAGATTTTTCAAATCGCCGGGAACGCTGAAATAATACAGCGGAAAAGACCAGATGATCACATCGGCTGCAATCATTTTGGCGAGAATTTCACTCATATCGTCGTTTATGACACACGTTCCCGGTGTTTTACTCCAACAGGCAAAGCATCCCAGGCAGTTCTTTATGTTAGCTTTTGCTACGTCAATAATCTCGGCATCTTCCCATTGGGCTCCCTCTAAAAATGCACGGGTAAGGTACATGGTATTACTGCTTTTACTTTTGGGAGAACCATTTACAACTAAAATTTTCATCGTTTCATCTCCTCTAACATAGCAATCGCCTTGTCTGCCCAGTTAAGTCCGGCGTCGAAAAACACATCTCCGTAAAGCGCTACTATTTCCCAATATTTTGATTTTCGGTCGTCGCCGACAATTGCTCCATATTCAGAGATTATATCATGGGCGGCGTTCATTTCCTTGCTGCTTTCCATACATTGTTTGCGATAGGTGCGGAGCATTTCCAATGATTGATCGATATCTGTCTCTCCGGCGAAGAATACGCGCATCAGAAATGCACTTCTTATACGCATTGCGTCGGCAATATCCGATTCCGGCGAGGACAGCCAGCTGCCAAGTTCCTCTTTTCCGCTGTCTGTTATGCTATACACCCGTTTGTTGGGCTTTTGGTTCTGGATCACACGCTCGCTGGTCAGCCAGCCGCAGCGCTCCATGGCATCCAGTTCACGGTAAATCTGGCTGTTCTTTGCCTGCCAGAAAAACGAAAGAGAATCCTTAAATGCCTTATCCAGCTCATAGCCCGTCATTGAGCCATAATTCAGCAATCCAACAGACCATGCTTCAGCGACATATATATACCCCCTTTATTATATATTCAACAAGTTGATTATATAATAAAGGGGGTATAGTGTCGAGTTTAACCTGTTGTTTTTCACACTATTTCAGATAACTATGAGGCGTGCATGATTCTATGGCTGGCAGAGCGCAAAAAGGGCAGGGGTCAGAGCAAGATAAAAACCGCAGGACACAATGATCCTACGGTTTTTATCAGAAACATAATCTCTTTTTTTCTGTTATTCTCCCTGATACATGTATTTAATGAGTCTTTCTACATCTTCCGGGTCATGAGCAACCAGCTCCAGTTCATTGATGATGCTGCCGTTGGAAAAAATGGTGGCCATGGATAAGTACTGGCTTAATTTGGACTTTAAGTTGATCCGGTCACCTTCCTTGGAAACCAGCTCAACGGTGCCTTTGCACTGCTCGATTACCTTGAAAAATTTTTCTACATCTGTGATATTTTGAATTTTCATGTGAATCCCTCCTCTGAAATGTCCGTGAAATGAATGTCATTTCCTACGTCCTTATTATAGCAGTGTTCTTTCTCTGGTACAATATGGAAAAAATAAGAAAAAGAAGTTAAACCACTGTTTATTATGTATAATAAGAACATAAATGTGAAAAGGGAGGATAGGATCATGAAGAGGATGCGGGAATATGGCATCATCACGGGGAGACTGGCTCCGGGACCCCTTAATAAAATCACGGATGTGGAAGGTGTTCTGGTGGGACATAACACGATCGATACCATGGATCACAAAACAGGAGTCACGGTCATCATTCCCTGTAAGGACAATCCCTTCCAAAAAAAGCTGGTGGCAGCGGCTTATATTCATAATGGTTTTGGCAAAAGCCAGGGACTGATCCAGATGGAAGAACTGGGAACTTTAGAAACACCCATTGCCCTTACCAATACGTTAAATGTGGGGAAGGTTCACGATGCTCTGGTGGATTTAATGCTTGAGAGATGCAGGAAAGAGGGGGCAGAGTTAGCTTCTGTAAATCCTGTAGTGGGAGAGTGCAATGATTCGGTCTTAAATAACATCAGCGAAAGGGTTATAGGACTGAAAGAGGTGATGGCGGCTGTTAAAGATGCTGTGCCGGATTTTGAAGAAGGGGCCGTAGGAGCCGGCTGCGGCACGGTATGCTATGGCTTAAAGGGAGGAATCGGGTCTGCTTCCAGAAGGTTTATAATCGGAGGAGAGACCTATACCCTTGGAGTATTGGTGCAGTCGAATTTTGGAAGCACCGAGAACCTGATGATAGGCGGGCGGACTGTTGGAGAGGAAATTGCCCGGATAACAAAGCCGCAGGTTCTGGACAGAGGCTCTATCATGACCGTCATAGCTACGGATCTTCCTGTCTCAGACCGTCAGTTAAAGAGAATTATAAAGCGGGCCGGGGTAGGGCTTTCCAGAACAGGTTCCTATATGGGACACGGAAGCGGAGATATTATGATTGGCTTTACCACGGCAAACCGGATATCGGAACAGGCAGAAAAAGAACTGCTCTCCATCCGCATTCTAAAAGAAAGTGCCCTGGAGACGGCCTTTACGGCTGCGGCAGAAGCGACGGAGGAAGCGGTCCTCAATTCTCTTGCCATGGCAAAAACAACCACAGGCTGCAAAGGTAATGTGGTACATTCCCTGACGGACCTGTGGCTTTCCAAAGAGCGGTCTTAATCAAAATCTGCGTGATAAACCTGATCAGGCGAGTGAATGTCAATGGAGCTTAAATTAAACTGGTCTTCGAAAACCTGGATTTTATATTCGAAAAAAGTATCATCCGTTTTCTTTGACATGAATACATAGGCCCCCGGTTCCTTATCCTCAATCTCATCGCATATCTCGTCGTAGATTTCTTCCCCGTCCACCGGGCCTTTATAGCCGGTCATGCGGATGGCTTCTTCAATTGCCTGATAGAATTCTTCCATAAAGCAGTACCTCATTTCTGATTCATTTTATATGGATACTATTATAAGCAATCTTTTCCATTGCTGCAAGAATTACTTGAATCTTATTTTAGAGGGTGTATAATGGACAAGGTCAAATACCTCGCAGTAAGCTAAGGGAAATTTGTTCCTACAGCATTTGCCAGTTGAAAGAATGCAGCCTGGCTCATAGCCTGCGTAAAATAAAATGGAGGGATTGGATATGGATTTATTATACAGACCAAGAAGATTAAGAACATCAGATACCTTAAGGAAAATGGTACGGGAAACCAGAGTTTCAAAGGAATCTCTTATTTATCCGCTGTTTGTGGTGGATGGAAAAGAAATTGTGGAAGAAATCCCTTCCATGGAAGGCCAATACCGCTACAGCGTGGACCGGCTCCCGCAAATTATGGACCGGCTCGTAAATGCCGGTGTGGAAAAAGTCCTGTTGTTTGGAATTCCGGCTCATAAAGACACTTGCGGCAGCCAGGCCTACGATGAGGAGGGCGTTGTACAACGGGCCATCCGCTTTATCAGAGAGCATTATCCTATGGTATACATTGTTACGGATGTGTGCATGTGTGAATATACATCCCATGGTCACTGTGGAATCCTTGACGGAGAATCGGTTGATAATGACAAGACCCTGAAATATTTGAACATGATAGCCCTATCCCATGTAAAAGCAGGAGCTCATATGGTGGCCCCTTCCGACATGATGGATGGCAGGATCGGTTCCATGAGACAGGCCCTTGATGAGGCAGGATTTGTGAATGTGCCGATCATGGCTTATTCTGCCAAATATTCCTCCGCATTTTACGGGCCATTTCGGGAGGCTGCCGGATCTGCGCCGGCTTTTGGAGACCGGAAAAGCTATCAGATGGATTATCATAACAGGAAAGAAGCATTAAAGGAAGTGGAGTTAGATGTGGCGGAAGGAGCCGATATCGTGATGGTAAAGCCTGCACTTTCTTATCTGGATATCATAAGAGAAGTGGCAGACCGTCACGACCTTCCTGTGGCCGCATACAGCGTAAGCGGTGAATATGCCATGATAAAAGCGGCTTCTAAAGCTGGTTTTATTGAGGAAGAAAAGATTGTTTGTGAGTCAGCAGTGAGTATATACCGCGCAGGGGCGGATATCCTTATTACATATTACGCAATAGAACTTGCCCGTTTCATGGATGAAGGAAAAATCGGCTGATAAAGATGGCGGGGGAGGGGATCAAAGGCCCTTCTCCCTCCGTATCCTTTTAATATCGTCTAAAAGAAGCGCAGTTATCCGAAGGCCTCCCCGTCCGACACCTAAGCTGATATCAGGCTTGTTGCTCCCATGAAAATCAGAGCCGCCTGTGGGAAAGAGGTCGTATTTCCGGGCCAGTTTTCTTAATTTGCCGCTTTCATACTGATTATTGGAAGAGTGGTAGACCTCCAGACCCTGAAGCCCCAGATCCTTTAAATAGCAGACCAGTTCCTCTGTTTTTTTATCTCCCAGGTGATATTGGTATGGATGGGCCAAAACAGGGGAAGCATTACAATCGGTAAGGATTTTCATGGCGTGCTCCGGCGTGATCTTTTCTTTGCGTGGGCAGTAGGGGCCGCTATAGTTCAGATATTTTTTAAATGCCTGGTCCATATTCTTTACATAGCCTTTTTCAAGAAGAACCCGGGCAAAATGAGCACGGGTTATGACCGTGTCAGGATTTCCTGCCATTACTTCATCTAATGTGATGGAAATGCCGGCATTTTGGAAACGGCGTATCATTTCCTCATTCCTTTTTTTTCGAATTTCTTTAAGAGCATCCGTTTCTGAGATAAATACCCGGTCCGTTGGATCGACATAAATCCCCAGGATGTGAATTTCTTCTCCCTGGTACACGCAGGAGAGTTCAATTCCGGGGATGATTTCAATTGGAAGCCCGGCAGCAGCAGCCTGGGCTTCTGAAAGACCGTCAATGGTGTCATGATCGGTCAGTGCAATGGCAGCCAGGTCCTTTTCTACGGCCAGGGCCACCACTTCGGAGGGAGTGAATGTGCCATCCGAAGCATTGGAATGAACATGCAAATCGATAAATTTCATAAAAACCTCCAAAATGAAATAGATTGGTAACACTATAGTAACATGTTTTTTTCATTCTGTAAAATGTTGAAAAAAGACGAAAAATAATTAAGAAAATTCATAAAATCGTAATAGCATTTCCCACAAAGTATGGTATACTACTCAATGTAAAGCTACAAAATCATGTAAAAAGGTGAAGTTAATGAATCAAATAGATAACAGACAAAGAGGTGGGGGAAGAACCAATTCTTCCCGGAATGGAAGCAGTAAAAATGCATCGGAAACAGGCCGCAGGACAGGACAGGCTTACAGAACGGGCAGCTCCTATCAGCAAAGGCGGGGAAAGAAAAGAAAAAGAGGCCCTCAGTATAACATTACAAAGATTCTTCTGGCGATCATTCTGGCTGTTGCTGCTTTTATCTGCATTATGGCGGCTGTTAAGCTTATTGGAGGCCGTAGGGCAAAGGAGACGGAGGTCAATACCACAACCGTTTCAGAGCCGGAATTACGGAAAGAAGTTAAAGTCGATGGAATCTCCATCGCCGGCATGTCCAGGGACGAGGCCCGGGATGCCATTGAAAAGAATTATCAGTGGGGAATGAAGGTCACCTATCATGACGATCAGTACGAAATTGAGAATCTGCTGGACAAAAAGCTGGATTCCCTGCTTGAAGAAATATATTCAGGTGAACCAAAGGAAAGTTATACCCTTGAATTTGACGGACTGGATGAAGACGTTCAGGCTGAGGTAAAAGCCATCGCAGGAAAATGGGATGTTGCGGCCAAGAACGGTTCTATTTCAGGATTTGATAAAAGTGCCGGGAAATTTGTCTATTCCGGAGAGAAAAACGGAGTTGTGATTAATCAGGATAAGCTGGCATTGGATATTTTGACCCAGCTCAAGGATAAGAATTTCCAGGCGGTTATCGCGGCGGAAGGCAAGGAAGTTGCCCCTAAGATAACGGAAGCCCAGGCAAAGGAAATGTATAAGGTCATAGGTACTTATACTACAACTACTACGGCTAACAGTGCAAGGAATAAGAATATCGAACTGGCTTCTGAGGCCCTGAACGGGGTAATTCTGCAGCCGGGAGAAGAATTCTCCTTTAATAAAGCCACAGGGGAGCGTTCCACTGCAAAGGGATATCGTCCGGCAGGCGCTTATTTGAACGGAGAATTAGTTGAGGAGCCCGGAGGAGGCGTATGCCAGGTGTCTTCTACCTTATATAATGCGGTAGTATTCGCAGGGATTTCTACTACGGAGCGCCACGCCCACAGCTACGAGCCTTCCTATGTAACACCGGGAGAGGATGCTATGGTCAGCTACGGCGGACCTGATATGAAATTTGTCAATAATTCTACCACTGCAATAGCCATCAGAACCAGCTTTGCCGACCGGAAGCTTAAGATCTCTATTGTGGGAATTCCGATTCTGGAGGAGGGTGTCACATTATCCATGACATCGAAGAAAACAGCAGAATTAGATGCTCCGGCGCCGGTTTACGAGGAAGACCAGACACTTCAGCCTACGGAGGAAAAGATCGTTAAGGCTGAGACCAAGGGAAGCCGCTGGGTGACCAATCTGGTTACCAAAAAGAATGGCGTTGTGGTTAGCGATGAGTTTTTCCATAACAGTACGTACCGCGGAAAGTCGGCTACCATCAAGCGGAATAAATCCGGAGTTGTCATTCCGACCACTGATCCGGCGACTTCTGCCCCTGAAACCACTGGAGTAAGTCCCCAGGGACCGGGAGAGACCACCGCACCTCACGATAATGAGACGGCTGGAAATTCCGGAGGACCTCAGGGCCCCGGTACCACGGAAACTCAGCCTACCCAGCCCCAGGGACCGTCTTCTACCACAGAAGCGGCAGGCGATAACGGAGGCCAGAATGTCATTCCTCCCAACCCTTTTAACTAAAAACAAAATAAAAACACGATAAAAACAAAATAAAAACAAAATAAAAACAAAACAAAAAAAGACAGGACTGGACAGAATACTCGTTCCAGTCCCTTTTTATCGGATTGTTTCGAAAATAATACTTAATTTTCCTGTTTTAATATTTGCTTTTTGTTGAATAATTGTTATAATAATGTCAGGTCACTTTCCCTATACGGGAACCAATTTATACATTATTCACATTTGCAGGAGGAAATCAAGAATGGCAAGAAAAATGAAAACCATGGATGGTAACCATGCAGCAGCTCATGCGTCATACGCATTTACTGATGTAGCGGCTATCTATCCAATTACCCCATCTTCACCTATGGCTGAAGCAACAGATGAATGGGCGACAGACGGAAGAACCAATATCTTCGGTCAGAAAGTACAGATTACAGAGATGCAGTCTGAGGCAGGTGCAGCAGGTGCAGTACACGGTTCCTTAGCAGCAGGTGCGCTGACCACCACCTATACAGCTTCTCAGGGTCTTTTACTGATGATCCCGAACCTTTATAAAATCGCAGGCGAACAGTTACCAGGTGTAATCAACGTATCCGCACGTGCAGTTGCAAGCCATGCTTTATCTATCTTTGGTGACCACTCCGACGTATATGCTTGCCGTCAGACAGGCTGTGCTATGTTATGCGAATCCAGCGTACAGGAAGTTATGGACTTAACTCCGGTTGCTCATATGGCAGCACTCGAGGGAAAAGTACCATTTATCAACTTCTTCGACGGTTTCCGCACATCCCACGAGATCCAGAAGATCGAAACCTGGGATTATGAGGACTTAGAAGAGATGGTAAGTATGGACGCGATTGACGAATTCCGTCGCCGTGCATTAAATCCAAACCATCCGGAATTAAGAGGTTCCGCTCAGAATCCTGATATTTTCTTCCAGGCAAGAGAAGCCTGCAACCCTTATTATGATGCTCTGCCTGCAATTGTTCAGAAATACATGGATAAGGTTAACGCAAAGATCGGAACTGATTATAAATTATTCAATTACTACGGCGCACCGGATGCGGAGCATGTAATCATTTCCATGGGTTCCGTAAACGATACCATTGAGGAAACTCTTGACTATCTTCTGGCTTCCGGAAACAAGGTAGGTGTAATCAAGGTTCGCTTATACCGTCCTTTCTCTGCACAGGCTTTCATTGATGCAATCCCGGATACCGTTAAGACCATTTCTGTATTAGACAGAACAAAAGAGCCAGGTTCCTTAGGCGAGCCGTTATACCTTGATGTTGTTGCAGCTCTTAAGGGAACTAAGTTTGATCAGGTGAAGATCTTAACCGGTCGTTATGGTTTAGGTTCCAAGGACACAACACCAACTCAGATCGTTGCTGTTTATGATAACAAGGAGAAGAGTCCGTTTACGATCGGTATTGTAGATGATGTGACCCATCTATCTCTTGAGACAGGCACACCAATCGTTACCACTCCGGAAGGAACTTCAAACTGTAAGTTCTGGGGTCTTGGCGCAGATGGTACCGTAGGTGCCAACAAAAACTCCATCAAGATCATCGGTGACAACACAGACATGTACGCTCAGGCTTACTTTGATTATGACTCCAAGAAGTCCGGCGGTGTTACCATGTCTCACTTACGTTTTGGACACAAGCCGATCAAGTCCACTTACCTGATCCGTCAGGCTAACTTTGTGGCTTGTCACAATCCTGCTTATATCCGTAAGTACAACATGGTTCAGGAACTGGTTGACGGCGGTGTCTTCTTATTAAACTGCCCATGGGATGCAGCTGGTCTTGAGAAGCATCTTCCAGGACAGGTGAAGAAGTACATTGCTGACCACAATATCAGATTCTACACCATCGACGGTGTAAAGATCGGTATTGAGACCGGTATGGGCCAGACACGTATCAACACCATCCTTCAGTCCGCATTCTTCGAGCTGACCGGAATCATTCCTTCCGAGAAGGCGAACGAACTGATGAAGGCTGCTGCAAAGGCAACCTACGGACGTAAGGGTGAAGAAATCGTTATGAAGAACTGGGCAGCCATCGATGCAGGTGCAAAGGGCGTTATTAAGGTAGACGTTCCTGAAAGCTGGAAAAACTGCGAAGATGAAGGTCTTGATTATAAGTTTATTACGGAAGGCAGAAAGGATGCCGTTGATTTCGTTAATAACATTCAGTCTAAGGTAAATGCACAGGAAGGAAATTCCCTGCCTGTATCCGCATTCAGCGATTATGTCAATGGTTCCACACCATCCGGCTCTTCCGCATACGAGAAGCGCGGTATTGCAGTTACTATTCCTGGCTGGGTTCCAGAAAACTGTATCCAGTGTAACTTCTGTTCCTATGTATGTCCTCACGCTGTTATCCGTTCCGTAGCTCTGACTGAGGAAGAAGCAGCAAGAAAGCCAGAGGAGATGAAGACTCTTCCGATGACAGGCATGCCAGGATACCAGTTCGCTGTGACTGTATCCGCATTTGACTGTACAGGCTGTGGTTCCTGTGCAAACGTATGTCCTGGAAAGAAGGGCGAGAAGGCTCTTGTTATGGTCAACATGGAAGAAAACTGCGAAGAGAAGCAGAAAGTATATGATTTCGGCCAGACACTTCCGATCAAGCAGGAAGTTATCGACAAGTTTAAAGAGAATACCGTTAAGGGCAGCCAGTTCAAGAAACCTCTTCTTGAGTTCTCAGGAGCATGTGCAGGCTGTGGCGAGACACCTTATGCAAAACTGATCACCCAGTTATTCGGCGACAGAATGTATATTGCAAACGCAACCGGATGTACTTCTATCTGGGGCAACTCCTCACCATCCACACCGTATACCGTAAATGCAAAGGGACAGGGTCCTGCATGGGCAAACTCCTTATTCGAAGATAATGCAGAGTTCGGTTATGGTATGATGCTGGCTCAGAGCGCTATCAGAGGCGGCTTAAAGGCCAAAGTTGAAGAGGTTATGAATTCCGAGAAGGCTTCCGATGAAATTAAGGCAGCTTGTAAGGAATACCTGGATACATTTGAGGCAGGCGCAACCAATGGTTCTGCAACCGATAAGTTAGTTGCAGCATTAGACGGCATTGAGTGTGATACATGCAAGACTATCATTAAGGATAAGGATTTCCTTGCTAAGAAATCTCAGTGGATATTCGGTGGCGACGGCTGGGCTTATGATATCGGCTTCGGCGGTGTTGACCACGTACTTGCAAGCGGCAGGGATATTAACGTTATGGTATTTGATACAGAGATCTATTCCAATACCGGCGGACAGTCCTCTAAGGCTACCAAGACAGGTGCTGTTGCACAGTTCGCAGCAGGCGGTAAGGAAACAAGAAAGAAAGATCTTGCAAGTATCGCTATGAGCTATGGTTATGTATACGTTGCACAGATCGCCATGGGCGCTGATTATGCACAGACTGTTAAGGCAATCGCTGAGGCAGAGGCATATCCAGGACCATCTCTGATCATCGCTTATGCTCCATGTATCAGCCATGGTATCAAGAAGGGCATGTCCAAGGCTCAGACAGAAGAGAAGCTGGCTGTTGAGTGCGGTTACTGGAACAACTTCCGCTACAATCCAGCTGCTGAGAAGAAGTTCACCTTAGACAGCAAGGCTCCTGCATTAGAAGGATATCAGGAATTCTTAAAGGGCGAGGTTCGTTATGCTTCCCTGGCTATGAAGAATCCTGAGAGAGCAGCTGAATTATTTGCAAAGAATGAGGCAGATGCGAAAGAGCGGTATGAATACCTGCGGAAGCTGGTTACTTTATACGGCAATGATTAATTGATCTTTATATAATAAGTTACAGGCTCGGATGAAACCATCCGGGCCTGTTTTTATAGATGGATTCAAAGATTTTACACAAAAAGGCGGGAGTATTTAAAATAATACAGGCACTGGGCTTTTATGAGAGAATAAACTTACTATATAGCGATAAAATTGAGGGCTTCTATGGAAAGTTTATTTTATATGCAGAATGATGCGGATATGGAGCCGAACATGCCGCCAGCTCCGGAAGAAGACGAGTTTCCAGCGGATGAAGAAAACGGGAACAATACAGATGAAACTGGGGAGAAACCATTAGAGGAACCACCACAGCCTGTACCCGATTTTCCACTTTCTGAAACAGGCCCTGATGGTACCGGGACCTCTATTATTACGGTATTCCCAAAACCAATCATTCCGTGCTACTATTGTGTGACGGATCAAAACGGTCTTGTCCGGTTTTTAAATGCGGTAGCCGGCTATAATCCGTTTCTTATTTATATCAACAATCAGCTGGCTGTGAACGGATTGAGTAACGGAGAAATGAGCCAGCATGGCCGGGTTTCTGCAGGAGAGCAGACCATAACCGTAGGCGGCCAGGATGGATATGCATACGTTGTAAAGCAGATTACGGTTCCAGTTGACCGTGCGGTTACTGTCGCGATCATCAATACGGATCACGGACTGGATTTGATGGTAATTTTGGATATGTACTGCAATGCCGGAATTAACACAGGCTGTTTCCGTGTATGCAACTTATCCATAACAAACCAAGGGGTTCATGTGATCCTAAATGGACAAAGCGTAACGTTCTTTGATGTAAATTATATGCAAGTGACCAGCTTCCAGTATGTCTCAACAGGCTTTTATATGGTCTCAGTGTCTAACAGCATCACTCATAACGGAAACCTCCTTTTGACCTCTGATATTTATATACGGGGCAATGCTTCCTATACCTTGTACGTATTTAACTGGAGTAATGTGGAGGATGCCATTCGTATTCTGATTGTCGAAGACCGAAGGCCTTAGAAAAAATTGGAAACCTCTGATTGACAGTTCAGAGGTTTTTTGCTATACTAAGTGTATTAAGAGTATTAATACAGACTAGGAGGTGGAATATGATACTGCTTGATTACAAAGACCGCAGGCCAATATACGAGCAGGTTGTAGAAAAGCTAAAGGATCTTATGATTTGCGGCGTGTTGGAACAGGATGCGCAGCTGCCGTCTGTCCGCGCTTTGGCAACAGATTTATCCATTAATCCCAATACAATTCAGAGAGCTTATGCGGAGCTGGAACGAAGAGGATTCATCTATTCCGTGAAAGGAAGAGGCAGCTTTGTGGCAGATTCCAGTTCCATTCGTGCGCTTAAGAACAGTGAACTGAAAAAGGAGCTTCTTAACTGGATCCAGGAAGCAAAACGGGCAGGTCTGACAGAGGATAAAGCTCATACATGGATTGCAGAGGAATGGGTAAGACAGGAATATTTGACCGGGGAGGAGAGAGAGGATGATAAAAGCAGAGAATCTGACAAAAAAATTTGACGATATAGTGGCAGTGGACCATGTAAGCGCACAGATACGGGATGGAAATGTATTTGGCCTGATTGGAACCAATGGAGCTGGAAAAAGTACATTTTTAAGGATGCTGAGCGGTATCTTAAAGCCTGATGAAGGAAATGTTACCATCGATGGAGAACAGATCTTTGAAAATGAAAAGGTGAAAGGCCGGTTTTTCTACATTTCCGACGACCAATACTATTTTAATAACGCTTCACCCCTTGATATGATGGAGTTCTACAGCAGGATCTACCCCCAGTTTAACAAGGAACGCTTCCACAATCTTTTGGGAAGTTTCGGACTGGAAGCCCGGAGAAAGGTCCATACTTTTTCTAAGGGTATGAAAAAACAGCTTTCCGTCATTTGCGGGATATGTGCCAATACGGATTATCTTTTCTGTGATGAAACCTTTGACGGACTTGATCCGGTGATGCGCCAGGCAGTTAAGAGCATATTTGCAAATGATATGTCTGAGAGAAATTTAACTCCTATCATTGCTTCCCATAACTTAAGAGAGTTAGAGGATATCTGCGATCATGTGGGTCTTCTTCACAGGGGTGGGATACTGCTTTCCAGGGATTTAGATGATATGAAACTCAACATCCATAAGCTGCAGTGTGTTTTAAAGGATGGGATGACTGCCGAAGACTTAACGGCCCTGCAGCGTATTAAGACAGAAACAAGAGGAAAACTCTATACCATTACGGTTAGGGGAACCAGAGAAGAAGTGGAAGGGCTGATGGAATCTTACCAACCGGTTTTTTATGAGATTATCCCATTATCTCTGGAAGAAATATTCATTAGCGAGACGGAGGTGGCAGGATATGACATCAAAAAGCTTATTTTATAATCTATTAAGAGAAGATGGCAAAAGACGCCTTTGGTCCATGGCACTGTCATTTTTAGTGTTTTTCTTTACCTTTCCGGTGGGAATCGCACTTTCTTTAAGTGAACGAATGAGAGGAGAAATTGATCTTACGTATATTATATCCACCCTGAAATCCTGGCTGGGCTTTCAGAACGGCTGGGTTGCGGCAGTGATTATACTCCTGTCACTTATTATGGGAGTGACCAGCTTTTCTTATCTTCATTCCAGGCAGAAGGTGGATTTTTATCACGGTATTCCAGTAAACAGGAAGCATTTGTTCTGGGTGAATTATTTTAATGGTATTCTTATTCCGGCAGCCGTATATGGGGTGAATTTAATCATTGCCATGGGAGTGATTGCAGTGAACGGCATTTCTCCTGTGGAGGTATGGAAAACAGCCCTTTCGGGATTCCTGCTGTTTATGATCCACTACTGCATGATGTATTCCGTGACTGTGATATCCATGATTCTAACAGGAAATGTTCTGGTTGGAATTCTTGGAAATCTGGTATTGCAATTTTATTTTGTATGTGTGATCGGAATTCTGGAATACTGCTACAGCAGCTTTTTCTATACCAGCTACCGCGCAGGCGGGAATGTATTTAACCGGTTCATGGATAAATGCTCGGCATTTGCCCTGTTCATGGTAAACTTAGATCGGCTGCAGCCAGGGAGTCCGGCAGGAACTAAGACTGTCAGGATTTTAGCGGTTCTTGCCGTAACAGTAGTTTTGACCCTCCTTTCTTTCTGGCTGTATAAAAAGAGAGGCTCAGAAGCAGCAGGAAGAGCCATGGCATTTAAGATCAGCATGCCGGTAATCAGGATTCCGATTGTGGTTTTATCGTCTCTTGGCGGAAGCATTTTTTTCTGGTCCATGCGTTCCAGCGTAGGCTGGGGTATATTCGGACTGATTTGCGGAATGCTTTTATCCCACTGCGTCATTGAGATCATTTATCATTTTGAATTCAGAAAACTGTTTTGCCATTGGAAACAGATGGGAGCCTGTGCCTTGTTGGCAGCAGTGATATTCTGCGGCTTCCGTTATGATTTGTTTGGGTATGACGGATATATACCGTCTGAAGCCTCCATCGAATCCGTTGCGGTTTCCATGTCGGATGTGAACTTCTGGGTTTCTTATGGAAGCGCAAAGCAGAATTCCCTGGGAGAATATTACTGGGAGTATCAGGATTCCGATGAATATATATTCAATCATATGAAGCTTAAGGATACGGCGCCGGTTTTGGCTTTGGTACGTGATGCTGTGGACTGGAACCAGAAGCTGCATCATGGAGATGATTATTCTGATACGTGGGACAATGGAAGTATAAGCTATAATTTTTCCATAAAATACACGCTTAAAAACGGCAAGAATATTTACCGCACCTACCATTTATCCGGAGATGAAGTCCGGCCTGAGATCGCGGAGATCTTTGAGAACCAGGAGTTTGCAAAAGCGGTTTATCCCATCCTTCTCCAGACTCCGGAAGATACTGCCTGGGTTAGGATAAGCAGGGGAGAGCAGACCAATGTTGTCAGCCGTGACAGAAACGGTACAGAGAAAGCCATGACAGATAAATTACTCCTTGCCTATCAAGAGGATCTAAAAAACTTAAAAGTGGAAACCATGGAAAAGGAATATCCGGTGGCTACCATCCAGTTTTTAACGAAGATGCAGGCAAATGCGGAAACAAAGCGGGAAGAAATCCAGAGCTCCTGGAAATAC
The DNA here is from genome assembly GCF_900105215.1 of Lacrimispora sphenoides. Classification (NCBI taxonomy): domain Bacteria; kingdom Bacillati; phylum Bacillota; class Clostridia; order Lachnospirales; family Lachnospiraceae; genus Lacrimispora; species Lacrimispora sphenoides. The sequence continues at coordinate 956,924 of NZ_FOIP01000002.1, forward strand.
AGCGATGTTACCTCAAGAGGGTATTATCCGGTTTATCCTTCCTTTAAAAACACTCTGGAACTATTGAAAGAGTGTGAGGTTGACGTAGAGAGCTGGAATAGCCTGGAAAATGTCAAAGAAATCAATATCGATGCCTATCAGTTCAATGATTACCGTTCCACATATGAAGATAAAGACTCTCAATATTTAACAATTACCGATGAGGAACAGATTAGTCAGATCATGAGCTTTGCGGCAATCGATGGGTATTCCAACATGAATCCTTTTGGCGGCAGGGGAGAGGAACGGATTAGCTTCTCAGCAGTAACGGAATCAGGGGGAAGAAGAAGTGAAACTTCCTGTACCATTCCTTTGAATCAATTGCCGGAATCCGTTAAAAATGAAATCAATAAGATAAAAAAAGACGTGTAAGCAGTCTTTCATTGACTTTTTCTTCCAATGACGTTAAAATGATAGGAGCATAAGTCAAAGGAGGAATCACGGATGGCATTTTTTGAAGAGCTGGGAAAGACACTTAGTGATACCGGCAAAGAGGTTGCAACCAAGGCAAAAGCGCTGACTGAGACGATACAGCTAAAGACGCAGATCAGTGTAGAGAAAACAAAGCTGGAAGAAGCTTATGCGGTCATCGGTAAACAATTTTACGAAGCGAACAAAGAGCCGGATGAAGCTTATGCAAAGGCTTACGAAGCTGTTAGGGCCAGCCGGGAAAGAATTGCCGCTCTGGAGATCGAACTGAGCCAAAGCGAGGGAACCCGTATCTGTGCGGAGTGTGGAGCTAAAGTTCCAAAAAGTTCCTATTACTGTGGAAAGTGTGGAGCTCCTGTAAAGGAAGCAGCCCAGAAGACTGATACAGAAGAAGATATTGTGGAGGAAGTGGAACCGGAAGCGCCTGCAGAGGAAGTAAATCCAACTGCCGGAATTAATACGGTTAGTGAAGACGCATTTGAACCTACAGAAGAACAGGAATAGTTACTTAAAAGGCCGGCTTAAAAAGCCGGCCTTTATTTTATTATTTTCAATTAAAAAAAGTATGTAAATTTTCCGTAAAATGTGGTAGACTAAATCCGACTCTGAAAAGAAATAAGCTGCAATGAGGTATATCATGAAACTATATGTCAAATGGTTTGGAAGGCTTTTTGCACTTGCTGCCATTATCAATGTCTTTATTGAACTGGTCAGCAGAAAATCGCTGCCAAGCCTTGGTTTTTATATATGGAGAAGTTTTCCGGTTTTTCTATTGAATACACTGATCATCGCCCTTCCCTTTACCGTTGTATTTGTGACGAAGCGGAAGGCATTTACCTGCATTACCATATCGTTGATATGGTGTTTTATGGGAGTGGTTAACGGCATCCTGCTTATCTTTCGGACTACCCCCTTTACTGCGGCAGATTTTCGTCTGATAAAGTATGCGGTCAGCCTGGCCACGGTTTATTTTACCTGGATGCAGATTATCTTTATTGGGGCTGGCATTGTATCAGCAGTTATATTTATAGCCGCAGTTTGGCGCAAAGCGCCTGTTTCTAAGGAAAAAGTCCGGTACGGCCTTGGAACAGGGCTTATTGTCATAAGTGGAGTGGTTGTGCTGGGACTGACAAGCGCCGCTATGAATACGGGACTGGTGGCAGTTCATTTCGGCAATATCGGAGAGGCATTTAAAAGCTATGGTTTTCCATACTGCTTTTCCAATTCCATGTTTAACACCGGTATTTCCAAGCCGGAGGGATATGGGACCGAGACAATGGAAGAGATCCGGGATGAGGAACTGGTTCCGGAGAACACGTATGCTCTGTCTGAGGATACAAAGCCGAATGTGATCATGATTCAGCTGGAATCCTTTTTTGATCCTTCTTTATGGAAAAACAATCCGGTAAATTATGATCCCATCCCGTTTTTCCACCACCTTCAACAGAGCTATCCGGGAGGCTATTTAAGTGTACCCTCTGTGGGTGCAGGTACCGCAAATACGGAGTTTGAAACGATTACAGGCATGAATCTGGATTTTTTCGGCCCAGGAGAGTATCCCTATAAAACCGTGCTAAAGAAAACTCCTTGCGAAAGCGTGGCCTTTGATCTAAAAAACTTAGGTTACAGTGCCCATGCGATCCATAACAACGAGGCAACTTTTTATGACAGGAACCGGGTGTTTTCCCAGCTTGGCTTTGATACCTTTACCCCCATTGAATATATGAATAACGTAGAAAGAAATCCAACGGGCTGGTGCAAGGACAAGATTCTCACCGGTGAGATCATCAGGACACTGGATTCTACGGCAGGCCCTGATTTTATCTATACCATTTCTGTTCAGGGACATGGGAAATATCCAAACTTTGAGTATTACTGCCAGCAGATCGGAGAGATGGATCAGTTTATCCGTTCTCTTGTCAACACCCTGCGTACCAGGAAGGAACCTATTGTTTTGGTCATGTACGGGGACCATTTACCTGGATTTGAGTGGTCAGAGGATGAGATGAAGAACCGTTCCCTGTTTCAAACCGAATATGTGATATGGAACAACATGAATCTTCCTGTGGAGAAAAAGAATGTGGAGGCTTATCAGCTTGCAGCTCATGTATTGGATATGCTTAACATTCATGAGGGAACTATGATGAGGTTTCATCAGAAATATTTCAGTAATCCTGAAACAGAAGAAGAAAGTTATTTAAGGGATATGAAAACTCTGGAATATGATATTCTTTATGGAAGCCGAGAAGTTTACGGCGGAGAGAGTCCTTACCAGTCCACAAACCTTAAAATGGGAATTGATGATATCGTTGTTGACCATGTGGTGTACAATGATTCCAATGTTCTGGTTTACGGGGAAAATTTTACTCCTTATTCCAGGATATGTTTTGACGGAAAGGCTGTGGAAACCACGTTTGTATGGCCGGAGCTTATTATTGCAAAAGGTGTTCCTGAAAAGAAGATGAAGGATTCAGCGCTTTCCGTTTGGCAGATCGGAAGGGACAAGGTCCCACTTGGAGAGAGCAAAACCCATCACTGGACGAACAGGATCAGAGATTTGAATTGAGTAGGAAAAAGAGGGGAGAGCGCAATACTTTTGCGCCTCCCCTCTTTATGTCTCACATAAAAGGGTATATCTTAAACAATGCTGTATTACAGCGAAATTAATTCGTATTCCGCGCTGCCCAGACCGATTTTCACCGCATGTTCAATGGAGGATTTCCAGTTTGTGTTGGGATGAGTGTCTTTAAAATGGTCATGGTGATGGCTGCCGTGCTTTTCCAGTATGCTTCCTGCCATAACAGGCTGGCGGTTTACGGCATCTGCGCAGGCCATATCAAGAGCTACCGGGTTAAAGGAAGCAAACATACCTACATTAGGTATAATGGGGATATCGTTTTCTGAATGGCAGTCGCAGTAAGGAGATACATCCATAACCAGGCTGATGTGGAAATTTGGCCGGTCTCCGAGAACTGCCTGGGTGTATTCTGCAATTTTGTAGTTCAGGATGTCATTGGACTCATCAAAGTCAGTCTCAACGGCATCCACAGGACAGACTCCGATGCAGCGGCCGCAGCCTACGCACCTGTTATGGTCAATAAAAGCCTTTTTATCCTGGAAAGAGATGGCGCTGTGGGCGCAGTTCTTTTCACAGGCATGACATCCGATACAGGTTTCTTCGCTTACATGTGGCTTTCCGGAGTTATGCATCTCCATTTTACCTGCCCGTGAGCCGCAGCCCATTCCAATGTTTTTCAAAGCTCCGCCAAAGCCGGTGCTTTCATGGCCCTTAAAATGGGTAAGAGAAATAAAGATATCGGCATCCATTACAGCCCGTCCGATTTTTGCTTCCTTTATGTATTCCCCATTAATGGGAACCAGGCTTTCGTCCGTTCCTTTTAAGCCGTCGGCAATTAAAACATGGCATCCGGTTGAGAAAGGGGAAAAGCCATTTTCATAAGCGGTATCCAAATGGTCCAGAGCATTTTTCCGGCTTCCCACATACAACGTGTTGCAATCCGTTAAAAATGGTTTTCCGCCCTGGGATTTTACAAGATCCACCACTGCTTTTGCATAATTGGGGCGTAGAAATGACAGGTTTCCAAGCTCGCCAAAGTGAATCTTTATGGCTGTATATTTATTCTGAAAGTCAATCTGCTCCAGCATTCCGGCAGTTTTTATAAGTCTCTTAAATTTCTGAGGAAGGTTTTCCTGAAAGGTGGCATGAAAGCTCGTATAGTAAACCTTTGATTTTTCCATTTCGGTCTCCTTTAATCCGTGATATGATACCGCTTATTATACTGTAAATAATCAGGGAATTCAAGAAGGCAATTTGGACTTTATTTCCAGAACTATTTATGCTAAACTAGGAGAAGCAAATGACTACGGTTCACAGGAGGATATAAGATGAGTCAGAACATTCGTTCCAGAGAGACGGTTTGCATACAGGGCGGCTGGCAGCCGAAAAGCGGCGATGCCAGGGTGCTTCCGATTTTTCAGAGCACTACATTTAAGTATGATGACAGCGATAAGATGGGAAGGCTGTTTGATTTGGAGGATGAGGGGTATTTTTATACCAGACTGGCAAATCCTACCAATGATGCGGTGGCATCTAAAATCTGCGAGCTGGAAGGCGGGGAGGCTGCTATGCTGACTTCTTCCGGACAGGCTGCCAATTTTTATGCGCTGCTTAACATCTGCCAGGAGGGAGATCATGTAATCAGCTCTGCTACAATCTACGGCGGCTCCACCAACCTGTTTACCGTAACTTTAAAAAAGATGGGCATTGAATCCACTCTGGTGGATCCGGGCCTTTCAGAAGAAGAGCTTTTAAAGGCATTTAAGCCAAATACAAAGGCAGTATTTGGTGAAACCATCGGCAATCCGTCTCTTGTGGTTTTTGATATTGAGAAGTTTGCGAGGCTTGCACATAAGAACGGTGTTCCTCTGATTGTGGATAATACGTTTGCAACTCCGATCAACTGCCGTCCTTTTGAATGGGGCGCAGATATCGTAACACATTCTACAACAAAATACATGGATGGACATGCCACCAGCGTAGGCGGCTGTATCGTTGACAGCGGAAACTTTGACTGGGAGGCTCATGCTGAGCGGTATCCGGGGCTTACCTCACCCGACGAATCCTACCATGGCATTGTATATACCCAAAAGTTTGGAAAAAAGGCCTATATTACAAAAGCGACTACTCAGCTGATGCGAGATCTTGGTGCGATTCCCTCCCCAATGAACTCCTTCCTTTTAAACCTTGGTCTGGAAACCCTGCATCTTCGGGTTCCCCGTCATTGCGAAAATGCGTTAAAAGTGGCGCAGTATTTAAGCTCAAGGGAAGATGTGGCTTGGATCAAATATCCGGGTCTTGAGGGAGACGAATATCATGAACTGGCAAAAAAATATATGCCTGATGGCACTTGCGGCGTAATCTCTTTTGGCTTAAAGGGAGGAAGGGAAGCTGCGGTTAAGTTTATGGATGGACTGAAACTGGCGGCTATCGTGACTCATGTGGCAGATGCGCGTACTTCCGTTTTACATCCGGCAAGTCATACCCACAGACAGCTGACGGATGAACAGCTTGTTGAAGCAGGAGTTGATCCGTCCATGATCCGGCTGAGTGTTGGTATCGAAAATGCAGAGGATATTATGGAAGATATCAGACAGGCGCTGGAACAGTAAAAGAAAAGTATGAGGAGCGGGAAGACTGCGGTATCAGCGGTTTTCCCGTTGTTTTTGACGTCTTTGAAAAGGATACAGAGCCTTCCGGATGTTGCAAGATAAAGATGCAGGCTGTATAATTAAAAAGATGTGATTGTTGAATTGGCAGCATAGGAGGTGCACAAGATGAAACTGATCAGGAGAATGCTGAGGATTATTTTTGGCCGGACTACGTTTGCGGTCATTTCTCTTATCATACAAGTGGCTATTCTTTTTGCGGCATACCGCTTTTTAAGCCGTTACCTCGCATATTTCTATGGTGGTTCTGCTCTGCTGGGTGCATTTGTTATCATTTATATTCTGAACAAAGAGGAAAATCCCAGCTTTAAGCTGGCCTGGATGATCCCAATCGCGGCTGTTCCTGTGTTTGGAACATTCTTTTATCTGTTTGTTGAGCTACAGATTGTGGGAAAACTGGCAAATAAACGGCTGCGGGTCAACATGGAAGATACGGAAACCTATCTGACCCAGAGCCCAAGGGTCATGGAGGATTTGTCCAGAATCAGCAGGCGAAATGCCAATCTGGCTTACTATATCAAACATTCAGGCCATTACCCGGCATATAAAAATACGAATGTGCAGTATTTTCCGCTGGGTGAAACCATGTTTGAAGAGATGAAGAAGGAGCTGGAGGGTGCAAAGCGGTTTATTTTTATGGAATTTTTTATTGTAGAACGCGGAGAAATGTGGGAAGCTATATTGGAAATTCTGGAGAGAAAGGCAAAAGAGGGGGTGGAAGTCCGGTTCATGTATGATGGCATGTGTTCCCTGACCCTGCTTCCATTTAGCTATCCAAAGGAATTACAGGCAAGGGGAATTAATGCAAAGATGTTTTCTCCCATTAAGCCTGCATTCACCACTTACCAGAACAACCGGGACCATAGAAAAATCCTTGTGGTGGACGGTCTTACCGCTTTTACCGGAGGAGTAAACCTGGCAGACGAATATATTAACCGGCGTGTGCGTTTCGGCCATTGGAAGGATACAGGAATCATGCTGAAGGGGGATGCCGTTACCAGCTTTACCATGATGTTTCTGCAGATGTGGAACATTTCTGAAAAGGAGCCTGAGGACTATGGGAAATATTTAAGAGATCCGGAATATTTTTATCCCTTGGAGCTTAGCATGGATGGATTTGTGATTCCTTACGGGGACAGCCCTTTGGATCAGGAATCGGTTGGGGAACAAGTTTATTTGGACATCATAAACTCTGCCAGACATTATGTCCACATTATGACGCCATATCTGATTCTTGATTATGAAATGATCCAGGCTCTTACGTTTGCCGCCAAGCGGGGCGTGGAGGTCGTTATCGTTATGCCGGGGATACCGGATAAGAAATACGCGTTCCTGCTTGCAAGGTCTCACTATAGAGAACTGTTAAGGGCCGGGGTCCAGATTTACGAGTATATGCCAGGCTTTGTCCATGCAAAGGTATACGCAAGCGATGACATCAAGGCAGTAGTCGGAACTATTAATATGGATTTCAGAAGCCTTTACCTTCATTTTGAATGTGCAGTCTACCTGTATCGGAATGAAGTTATTCGGGATATACAGAGAGATTTTCATAACACTCTGGCCCAATGCCGTAGAATCACCATGGAAGATTGCAGGAATTATCCCTGGTATGAAGTTTTGGCAGGGCGGGCGCTCAGACTGTTTGCACCGCTTATGTAGAGCAACAGGAAATATACTGCTGTTTATGTAAAAATGCGTCGGAAGCATATACTCCCGACGCATTTTTTAAAATCATAGATCTTTAAAAATACTTTGCATCAGTAATTATTGGGAAACCTGGAAAATAGTCATGTGTGCCTGAACTGGGGTCGCACCGTAAGAAACGGTCTGCCCTGTTGTGTTAACGAGTGCAATGGTGGATGGGATAGCGCCTACAGTAATCAGGGTGATTCCACTTAACTGGCCTGTTACGATTGGCGAGCATGATGCTATACCGCTGCTTCCATTGATCTCTAAAGAAAATTCCACAAAAGTAGCTGGGCCTGCGCCATTTGTAGCTACCCACCATGATACATAGTAATTTTGCTCTGCATTAAGCGTTGCAACGCCTGTTGTTGTGTTATAAGAAATATTAAGGCTCTGATTGTTTAAAATGGTATTGAATATTACACGGTTTCCATTTGCTACTGAGGTACCTCCAGTGAGCTGCAGGTCAAATCCACGTAATTGCGTAAATGGTCCTGCAGGTCCAGTAGGTCCGGTTGGGCCTTGAACGCCAGTAGCACCAGTAGCGCCGGTAGCACCGGTAGCACCATTAGCACCAGTTGGTCCAGTAGGTCCGGTCGGTCCAGTTGGCCCCTGTAGTCCTTGAGGTCCCTGAGGTCCTTGCAGTCCCTGAGGTCCTTGCGGTCCCTGCGGCCCCTGAGGTCCTTCCGGTCCTTCCGGTCCTTCGGGTCCTTCAAGTCCTTGTGGTCCTTGCAGTCCCTGAGGTCCTTGCGGTCCCTGCGGCCCTTCAGGCCCTTCCGGTCCTTCTGGTCCTTGTGGCCCCTGAAGTCCTTGGATTCCTTGAGGTCCCTGTGGTCCCTGTGGTCCTTCCGGTCCTTCCGGTCCTTCGGGTCCTTCTGGTCCTTGTGGCCCCTGAAGTCCTTGGATTCCTTGAGGTCCCTGTGGTCCCTGTGGTCCTTCGGGTCCTTCGGGTCCTTCCGGTCCTTGTGGTCCCTGAAGTCCTTGAGGTCCTTGTGGTCCCTGAGCACCGGTAGCGCCAGTTGGTCCCTGAGCGCCAGTAGCACCGGTCGGTCCAGTTGGTCCCTGAGCGCCAGTAGCACCGGTTGGTCCAGTTGGCCCCTGAAGCCCTCTAGGTCCAGTCGGTCCAGTTGGCCCAGTTGGTCCAGTTGGCCCCTGAGCGCCAGTAGCACCGGTAGCGCCAGTCGGTCCAGTTGGCCCCTGAGCACCGGTAGCACCGGTAGCGCCAGTCGGTCCAGTTGGTCCCTGAGCGCCGGTAGCACCGGTCGGTCCGGTTGGTCCCTGAAGCCCTCTAGGTCCAGTCGGTCCAGTTGGCCCAGTTGGTCCCTGAGCACCGGTAGCGCCAGTCGGTCCAGTTGGCCCCTGAGCGCCAGTAGCGCCGGTCGGTCCGGTCGGTCCAGTCGGTCCCTGAGCGCCGGTAGCGCCGGTCGGTCCAGTTGGTCCCTGAAGCCCTCTAGGTCCAGTCGGTCCAGTCGGTCCCTGAGCGCCGGTAGCGCCAGTCGGTCCAGTCGGTCCAGTTGGTCCCTGAGCGCCAGTAGCGCCGGTCGGTCCAGTTGGTCCCTGAGCACCAGTAGCACCGGTCGGTCCAGTTGGTCCCTGAGCACCAGTAGCGCCGGTCGGTCCAGTTGGTCCCTGGGCACCAGTAGCGCCAGTAGCACCGGTAGGTCCGGTTGGTCCAGTTGGTCCCTGAGCGCCAGTAGCGCCGGTCGGTCCAGTTGGTCCCTGAAGCCCTCTAGGTCCAGTCGGTCCGGTAGCGCCGGTCGGTCCAGTTGGTCCTTGTATTCCCTGAGGTCCCTGAGGTCCTATTGGTCCCTGTGGTCCGGCAGGTCCCTGCGGCCCTTGAGGTCCTTGCGGTCCAGTCGGTCCAGTCGGTCCCTGGATGCCTCTAGGCCCAGTCGGTCCCTGAGGCCCAGTCGGTCCCTGTGGCCCGGTCGGTCCCGTGAAGCCCCTAGGTCCAGTTGGTCCGGTCGGTCCCTGAGGCCCTCTAGGTCCAGTTGGTCCGGTCGGTCCCTGAGGCCCTCTAGGTCCAGTTGGTCCGGTTGGTCCCTGAGGGCCTCTAGGGCCAGTTGGTCCTGGACAGCCTCGGGGGCCTGGGCAACAGCATTCATCACAGCAGCGTCTATCATCCCAATTTCTGCAATTATTCATTATAGCTCCCTCCTGTTAAGGTGTAATATTGTGATTTTCTGCTTATAAGCGTTTTATACAAGATAAAAATCAGAATATAAAGGACTTTCGTTCTCCTTTATACCTTATGATATGTATTAAATGACAAGTTTGTTAGGAAATGGTTGAACTTAATAATAGCGGCAAAATCACTGCGAATTAGAAAGGAAATATTACGGATGATTGTAGGTAGATTACTGGATTTATAGATAGCGTGAGCGTCAAAGCCAAGGCTTGCCCCATAGGCTTATAGAATTTATCACAATATAAAATACTCCTTTTCGATAAGCACAAAACTTATCAAAAAGGAGCGTCTATCATAAACGAACAAGCCGTTTTATTCTTATGGTATAAGGTCAAGAGAACTTTCATAATAGATACCGATCAATAGATATTAGCTTTTATTTCATCAATCAGAGCATTTAGCCCCAATTCATTGCAATCGTTAATAAGTCCCATAGTAATAAAACTGCTGAAGAATTTTTTTGCCTCAGTTTTATCATTCATATTTAATGATTGGATTGTTTTTTCAATCAAATTCAAAATTTCATTATTAATTTCACTATTTTTAGTATAGTGCATAGATAACTTTTGCAGTTCCTTGATAACTGGTTCGTTCATACCGCCTGCCATAAGGTTCATCGTTTGCGTACCGGAAGAAGATTCCTTTTCTTTGTCGGAATTATCTATGATCTTTCCATCCCCAAGAAAGCTGATTTGAAGGCTTGAGTTCGTATACCTTTTTGAAATAAGATCGATGATCAGGTCGTAGGCCTGACGGGTAAATTCCTCGTTATTGCAAACAAAAGAGTAAATTTTACCGGAGCTGATTTCAAAATTGATACCTAAGGAACTTTCCTGCTTCTTATTCCAGTAAAACCAGGCGGCGGGGTAAAGGATCAGAGCCAGCAGTATACCGATGATGCTTGCAGGGCTGGTACCAGACAAAGCTATGAGTAATAAGATGAGAACAAAATGGAATGGAAATGTTTTATCCGAGCAGCAGTTTCCCAGCCATATATGAGAAATATTTGCGGTTTTGATCATATGATTTTCCCATCTAATCGTATTTTCTTCAATAGTTATAGTAGAGTCTGTAAATCTTATATTTGTTTGATTTGTCATGAAATTCCCCTCTATACAATTCCACTATTATTTTCAATGATAGATGCTATAAGAACTGGATTTGTAATCATAATGGTGCCAATGGTATCAAAGCCCATAATTTCCACATATACGCTGTAATTGCAGCATCTGCACCCCATGGAGTCAAGATCATAGGCCATGAAAGAAAAAGTATTTGTTTCCCTGCTATTCTCATTTCTGCTGTAAACCAGGCTGGAACTGACAGGAGTCGGAGCCGCCTGATTACTTTCTTGCTTAAACAACTGAAACCTTAGATGCATGCGGGCGCTGGAGGTAAGTATATTGCAGGAAAAATTTAAATGAATTACAAAATTCCTGTAGCTGCTGGTATTTATATTAAGTGAAGCTACGTTATATGTAGCGTTTTTTTCTGTATGTTCAGGTAAAATGATTCCTCCCTTAGCGGAACTCTTTATTAAAACCTGGTCTGCGGGGGGTAAATCACAAGAACTCATCTGATTATTTTGTATATACTGGCTTTGGTTAGGTTTTTGGGGTTGGATTGGCTGGGGAGGCTGCGGATTCCTATTGGCTGTACTGCGATATGAAAAATTAGGACGGCATGACATACTGAATAAGCGGTTATACATAATGGGCCCAGCTCCTTATTTGAATGCTCATAGATAGAGCATTCAGCCGGGTTTGGCCAAATACTCTATCTATGATAGAAAGTTATTTTATGCAGCTATTGGACATACAGCCCTTGTACCCACCATTTGAACCCGAAATTAAAAGCAGTCGTTATCTACGATGATCGCAGCAAGGATTGCATTGTGAATTGAAGTAACACCAACCGTAGCAACGCCAGCAACCGTAGCAACAACGCTGTAAGTGCAGCAGTCATCGTCGCACATATCACAGTCACAAACGAAGAAGGAGAAGGAGTCACTTTCAGTAACAGCAACAAGCCGTGAGAAAGTCCAGATAGGTCCTACCGGAATAGGAGTCAGTATGCCTCTACACTGTTTGAATACCTGGAAATTCAGAGTTAAAACAGCAGCTGTTGTTACGATATTACTTGCAAATTCAAATTTAATGCAAGGGTTCTTTAATCCTTTTGTATCTACGTTTACCGTAGCCAAAGTAAATGCTGCGCCTGCTACAGTTGCTACTGGCAGGGTTACGCCACCTTGGCTACCGCATTTTAAAATTGTCCTGTTTGGTTTTAAGTGCTTTCTTGACCGTTCACATGTTAAATTACATGTGCAGTCCTCACATTCATCACAATCGCATTCACATATTCTCATATCAAGATCATTCATGATGTGACCTCCATTTTGCTTAATAATTAGGAATGTTTCGTTATACCATCATGGTATACTACATTATATTATAAAGAAAAAAATATGCTACAACTCAATAGACAATATATCTTATGAAACCATAATTTAGCAGCCGATCCTGCAATCAGCGGATCTTTAAGGTCAGATCCTTATGATCCATAGTAACCAGTAACCGGTAAACATCATGCTTCCATGAAGTTTTCAAACGTTCATCCGTAATTGGGATCACTTCTTTTTGTATATTTGATGCACCATCGATAAGAAGGCTGCCCAAATCGCCGATCTGTACGGTATTTTCACATACAGTGGGTTCTTCATAGAACATAAGGGACAGAACGGGACATGGGAGATCTCCTTCATAATGATCGGATATAGTGATTTCTTTTCCCTTTTCCAGTACAGCGTTTCGGGTGTAGGATTTAATACGTTGATCCGGGTAGGCAGCTTCTAAATCCATGGAAATATGGCAGACAGAGGTTCCTAATTGATGGGTCACGTTTTTTGCCCGGTAATCAGATCCAGCCCTTTGCATGATCTGGGTCCCGCCGTCAAAAAAGGTAGGCAGATTGTGATACCGGGACTGCATGGTCCAGATGTCATACCGGTCTTTTGAAAAGGTTTTTTTCGTATAGGTCTCTACCCCAACGTCTATAAACATGGGTTTCCCATCCTTGTAAATGGTAAAGCTCCCTGTGTCGTTGTGATTATGGCTGTCGTCATTATCCCCGGCTTTTACGGCCAGATAAAGATGCTCATCTCTGGCGATGAAAAGCCCAACGCTTTCATACCAGAAATCCCGGTGGGCAATTGGAGATTTGGCAAAGGAAGTCATTTCCTTATGGGTAAATACAGTCTGTAAACGGTAAAACAGGTTATGTTCCTCAACCGTTAAGGGATCTTCACTGCTTTGGTAATCCTCTGCGGCAAAAGACATAAGCTCCTCATTTTTCGTCCGCTTGCCAAAGAGGTATTCCCTGGCTCCGCATCGTCCGGCAATGGGAGAGCAGTCGGCGAAATTCACGTAATAAACATCATGAATGTGAGCGGTCAGTATGTAGGAGGCAATGTTCCTGATTTTTTCGATTTCGTACGCAGGAATAAAGGCATTATCTGAAATTCCATTTAAAACTTCAAGGCAGTTAAACAGGCATAATCCTGCGTGACGGTAGTATTGGGCGCCTTCATCGCAGCAGCCGTCTTCTCCATATTCAACCAGAAAATAATCAATACTTTTGCATGCCTTTTTAAATATATCCTCTTTTTGGGCTTTTGGCATTTCTCTTGTGAAGGCGGAGAGAAGTACGTTCTGGGTACACCAGACTGTCCAGTTATTCATGTGGCTGGCCCCGTCACCCATCCACCAGAAGTGTTCATTAAGGTAAGGAGTGAAAATCCTCTCCTCAAGGTTTTTATTGATCATCTTTGAGAGGAAGGGAGTGACGGAATCCAGCTCCTGCCTTAAAAGATACTCTGCCACGGCCAGTACGGAGGCGGTTTCCGCTGCAAACAGATCAATGACAGGGCGGGTAACATCAGGAAGGATAGAGGGTGGTGTGTCGCGGATGTAGGAGTTATGGGCAGGAAGCTGCCATGCGTTATCTTCGCAGATCAAAGAAAGTCCGTTGATGATATCATCAAGAAATCGTCCCTTATATTCTGCGCATTCAGCCAGAACAAGGGCATCAAGAGCGGTCCTTCTTAAGAACAGCTTATCCTGAAAACGGCTTCTGTTTCCGTTTCTGGTAAACTCCATGTAATCTACAGCAGTCAGTGAAGGATAATCAAAGTTTAAAAATGCTTCTCCGTTTTTAATGAGGCGGCTTGTCAGATCCTCAGGCAGAGAATTCCAGGTATCCCGGTCAGAGGCCTGGGGAAAGGGAGAAAAGCAGGACAAAGGTTTCTTTAACGCATTTGCAAGTTCTGTAATCATGGCATGTACACTCCTTATTTGTTTTCGTCAGGGTTGACGGTATTTTGCTGTATAAATTCACGGGGAGAAAGCCCGGTGACTTTTTTAAAAACTTTACTGAAATAAAAGGCGCTCTCAAAGCCAAGCTGATCAGCGGCCTCATAGATTTTCATATCCTGCTCCATAAGGAGGGCCTTGGCCCGGTTGATCTTAGCCTGGGCAATGAATTCTGAAAAGCCGGTCCCGCAGTTTTTCTTAAACAGGATGCTTAAATAATTGGGACTTAAGCCGAATACTCCGGCCACTTCGTTTAAGGTGAGTTTTTCTGATACATGGTTAATGATGTACTTTTGTACATTGGTTATAACATGAGCTTTGTAGGTTTTTCGTTTGGATTTCAGCACTTCACAAAGGCCGTCCCGGAAAATCGTCATCCACTCGGCGATCTGTTCCACATTGGTAAAACGATATATGGAGCGGTACCCGTCACTGTAGGAAGAAAAGATCTCTGACATATTTTCTTCTCCGTCGGGAAGAAGGGAAAGCGCTAAGTAAAGAATGTTGCAGGCTCCGTCTGCGGCCTGGGAAAACCGAAGGGGATGTGTTTCAAACAGCTGGATGATTTCGGTCAGAGTACGGTATAAAACATCCGTATCAAACTCATTAAAGGCCTTGGTTATCTCGCTTTTAAATACGGAGATGTTAAAAGCATTGCGGATCGAGGCTGTATCATTGCCGGTGAACATCACGATGGGTTGTGCGGTACCGGCCCGTCCAAATGCCTGGCGGGCTTCCTGGTAGGATTCGCTGATTTTTAAGGGCTGGCTGACCGGAGTTCCGATTCCCGTGAGAACCGAAACGTTAAAATAATTCCGGATCATATCTGCCACATTGCGAAATGCATCAAAAACAGCTTCTGTTCTATAAACTGCCAAATCGGAGAGGTGAAATACCACTGCAAAGTGCTTCATATCAAGACTTACCACATAGGCGGGAAGATGCCTGCTGATAATTTCCTTTGCCATTTGCAAAGCGCTGTTATAAAGGTTCATGAGTTTTCCATAATCCATTTCCCTGCTGGTTTCTTCCTGGATCTGGCAAAGAGCGGTAAAATAACAGGTTTCCGTAAAGTCCAGCCTTAAATCTCTGGTCTGAAGCTCAAATTGTTCCTCACTGTCAAAAAGGTTATGCAGGAGCCGCATAAAAAATTTTTCATAATAGCTCTGTAATAAGGGACGTCCTGAATCCTTATATCCCATGGAGACCTGAATGGTTTCCAGACGGGAGAGGGTCTTTTTTACGGCTTCCTCCAGGGCCTTTGCATTTAATTCCAGCTTGATTAAGTAGTCTACGGCCTCATAGGTCATAGCCTCCTTGATGAGCTGGAATTCTTCGTAGCTTGTTAGAAAAATAAACAGGGGGATCTTTCCGTAGGTTTCCCGGCAGGTCTTTGCCAGGGTAAGCCCGTTCATAATTGGCATGCGGATGTCGGTAATGACAATTTCCGGTGAATATTCTGCGATCATTTCAAGGGCATCCTGCCCGTTCATAGCAGTGCCGCAGATCTCAATGCCGTAATCCGCCCAGTTTATCATGGATTTTAATCCGATCTGAACCAATGGCTCATCATCTGCAATCAATAATTTTATCATATATATTACCTTTCGGCTGTTTGATTTTCTGTATAAAGGGCATAAGGTATTAAAATGGTCATGGTAGTGAAGCTACCAGGACAGCTGTCAATGGTGATTCCATATTCCGGGCCAAAATCATATTGGATGCGCCTGTTTACGTTGCTGATCCCAACTTGCCGGAAAAATTCTGTTTTGTTCTGGCTGTCGGCCTTCTCATGGAGAACCTTATCAATGGTATCTTTGGACATTCCTATGCCGTTATCGGTTATATCTATTTTAAGTGCTTTTTTGAGACCCAGATTTATGCTACGGGCTGAAACAGTGATCTTTCCAGCTGTTTTCGCAGGCTCTATTCCGTGGAACAGAGCATTTTCAATGATGGGCTGGAGGGTAAAACGGTGAATTTCACAATTGTATAGATCCTCTGTCTCAATGAAATATTCGATGGTGACACTTCCGCCGTAGCGATATTTCTGGATCAGGAAATAATCCTTTACCAGATCCAGCTCTTCCCTTAAGGGAATCATGGAAGTGGTACCTTTTGAAACATTTTTAAGGAGCCTGGCCAGGGCTGTGGTCATATCTGCAATTCCGTCTGCATTCTGAATGGTTGCCATCCACTTGATGGAATTTAATGTATTATATAGGAAGTGGGGATTGATCTGGCTTTGCAGAATCTGGTATTCCAAATCCTTTTTCTGTTTTTCATCCGTTACCCGTTTTTCCATCAGGGTGTTAATGTTTTCTGACATATTATTGATTCCCTTACCGACTTCTCCCAGCTCATGATTCCACTCAATGGCCGTATCCCTGGAAAAATCCCCGGTTGAGATATCATGAATTTTACTGCTGAGCCTGTGAATGGGGTCCATGATAATCTTGTTTAACAGGAAGGCGAGGAGTATGCCCAAAGAGACAATGGTAAGGCAGATTGCCAGGATTAAAAGGGTGTATAAGTTTTTCTGCTGGCCAAGCTGCTGCTCAGAAAGTACCTGGGATAAACTCCAGCCGGCCATACCCTCGATGGGACGTTCCACCAGGGTGCGTTTTTTTCCATCGTTCATGGTAACGGAGAGAACTCTGGTTCCTTTGGAGAGAGAGTCGTTTCCGGCCAGCTTTTCAGGATTGATGTAGGGCATTTCCATTTCCTTTAAGCCGTTTGAATTAAAACCATAGATTTTATCTCCAATGGTAATAAATAGAATACTGTCCTCTGGAAGAGGATAGGAGGCCAGATAATCGGTGAAGATCCGGGAGGAAATTTCCACATAAGTCCAGCCAATGACTTCAGAATTAAATTTGTTGGAAACCGGACGTACGATGGGAATAAATTGGTCCATGCTTATATTGGAAAATGGATCTTTTACCAGGCCGAGCCAGAGAAAATCATCGGATCTGTAAAGTGTTTCAAAGAATGGTTCGTTTTTAATGATCCTGGCTGCATAGGAGGAGGAGTAGTTTGCCAAAGCCGCTATTTGAAGGTAATTGTTTTCATTGGAAGAAGAAACAATGACCCGGGACATGTATTCATTGGACCTGGTATTGTAATATTCTTCCTTTAAACGGCTGTGGGAGGAAAGGGCCATAGGGCGCAGATTATCAAAGTCCCTGGTGGCGGTAGGAAGCTTTGGCTGGTCTTTAAACGCTTCCAGATAATCCAGTACGGCACTGTTGGAACAGCACCATTTGCTGAAATAGATAATATCCTTCATATCAGCACTAATGTTGTTGCTTACGACCTGAAGGCTGAATTCCGCAGACTGGATCTGGTTTTTTCTTAAGAAGGACTGGAAAACTGAGAAACAGACAGTTGTAGTCAGAATGGTGATGAGCAGCGTAATGGCTGCCGTCAGTACCATGATTTTTCCTCTTATGGTCTTTGGGATGAGCTTTTTCCACATGATAAAATAAAGTCCCTTCTTTCAATGGATAGCTTGTGATAATGGTTTTAACATCTACAAAGGTAGCCTATTTAATGTAAAATGTCAATGAAAAATCGGCTGCTTTTTATATACAAACGTGTTAATTTGTATACAAAAGAGAAATATTACTGCTTATCATAAAAAAGTGCATGTTTTAACAAAGTGTAAAAGAAGTGTGAATAAAAAGTGAATATTATGAAAGATAAATTCCATTTTTAAAACCGCAATCCAGCGTTATAATAAGATCCATGGTAAACCACGGGAATTATGCTGGGTTTACTGAAAAACAATCAAATCAGGAGGGATTACAATGAAAAAAAGAACACTGAGTATTGTTCTGGCCTGTGCTATGGCAGCAGCCAGTCTGGCCGGATGCGGCGGCGGTTCCAAGGAAACCACGGCAGCTTCCACAGAAGGTGCTGCAGCGGATGCTACGAAAGCCTCAGAGGCAGCAGGAGGGCAGACTACATTAAAATGGTCCGTATGGGATATCGGCTTAACAACCTATTACCAGCCTCTCATCGATGCTTTTGAAAAGGAGCATCCGGATGTGAAGATAGAAATGGTTGATTTAGGGTCCACCGATTATCAGACGGTTCTGGCAACAGAGCTTACCGGAAGCGGTTCTGACTTTGACGTAGTTACCATAAAGGATGTTCCTGGCTATATGACGCTTGTGAACAAAGGTGTTTTAGAACCCCTGGACAGCTATATCCAGTCTTCAGATGTTGATCTGACACAGTACAAAGGCCTTACCGATCAGATTACGGTTGACGGAAAATTATATCAGCTTCCGTTCCGCAATGATTTCTGGGTGATATTCTATAATAAAGATATCTTTGACAAAGCAGGCGTTGCTTATCCAACCAATGATATGACATTTGAACAGTATGACGCTCTGGCAAGAAGCCTGACCGTAGACACTCCCGGACAGGAGGTTTATGGCGCTCATTACCATACATGGAGATCCGCCGTACAGCTTTTCGGCGTTCTGGATGGAAAGAACACCATTCTGGATGGAAAATACGAATTCTTAAAACCGTATTATGAAATGATTCTTGGAGAGCAGGAAGACGGAGTAAGCCAGGACTATGCTACTTTAAAGACTAGCGGCTTACATTATTCCGGCGCATTTGCCCAGGGAAATGTAGCTATGATGAACATGGGTACATGGTTTATCTCTACCTTAATGGATAAGGTACGTACCGGCGAGTACACAGACTGCACCAATTGGGGCATTGCTAAATATCCACACGCAGATGGAGTAGAACCAGGCTCCACCCTTGCGACCATAACCTCTTTAGGAATTCCGGCCAAAGCTCCTCATAAGGATCTTGCCTGGGAATTTATTAACTTCGTAAGCGGAAAAGAAGGTGCGGAAATCCTTGCATCTACCGGCACGATCCCAGCCGTTATGAACAACACGGTTGCTGATCTGGTATCCAGTGCAGACGGATTCCCTAAGGATGACGGAACCAGCGTAGAAGCTCTTAACACCTCTAACTTATACTTAGAGATGCCTGTAAATGCAAAGAACTCCGAAATTGAGACTGTATTAAACGAAGCCCATGATGCGATCATGACAGGCGGCATGTCCGTAGATGAAGGCATTGCCCAGATGAATGAAAAGGTAAGTGCAATTCTGGCTAAGTAACAGGTAAACAAAAACGATATCACAGAGGCGGGCAGAAAAAAGCCCGCCTCATTTAAAGAAACTTCTGATTTGATTTGACGATTGAAATAACAGCGTGCCCCGCTTCATCGGGCGTCAACGGATAGGAAAGCATATCCGCTTGATTCTATAGACGATAAAAACGGGAAAAGGAGGATAAGCAATATGGCGAAGACAATAACAGAAGCGCAAAAACAGGAAAAAATCGCAGAGTTAAATAAGAAACGGGATGCTTTAAGCCTTTTATTGAGAGAGACTGAAGGAACCCGTAAGCGGGAAGTCCTGATTGCGAAAATCGAGACAATAGATGAGAAAATAAAAAAGGTGCGGACAGGGGAACGGTTCACACGTCAGGAAAAGAGGGATATGGTTGCATACTCCTTCATCGCCCCCAACTTTATCGGATTTGCAGTATTTACACTTGGCCCCATTATTTTTGCTTTTATTCTGGCATTTATGAAATGGGATGGCAACAGCCCCTTGGAATTTGCCGGACTTAAGAACTTCATTGATATGCTTGGAAGTGCCAGATTCCATTCGTCCTTTATCAATACCATTGTATACTGTATTGCAACGGTTCCTCTGACACTGGCCTGTGCCTTAGGACTGGCCGTGGTCTTAAACCAGAAAGTAATGGGAAGAAATTTCTTCCGTACGGTGGGATTCTTCCCCTATGTGGCGTCTTTAGTAGCGGTGGCAGCCGTATGGAATATGCTGTTCAGCCCCCAGAAAAGCGGTCCCATAAACATGATTCTTTATCATCTGGGCGTCAATGCAAAAAGTCTTCCAAAGTGGTCCGCGGATCCTCACTGGGTGATGTTTACCATTGTACTGTTCAGCGTCTGGAAAAATATGGGCTACTACATGGTTATCTATCTGGCCGGACTGCAGGGAATCAATGGAGAGCTTTATGAGGCGGCAGGCCTTGACGGCTGCAATTCCTGGCAAAGGTTCCGGTATATCACATGGCCCCAGCTTCAGCCTACCACCTTCTTTGTTACCATCATTCTGACCATCAACTGCTTTAAGGTTTACGACATCGTTTACATGCTGGCAGGCGGTTCCAACGGAATTGTAAGTTCCCAGGCAATGGTTCTGGTTTACCACATTTACGAAGAGGCGTTCCGCAACTGGAATTTAGGTTATGCAAGTGCGGTAGCAATGGTGCTGTTCTTAATGGTTCTTGCCATCACGCTGGTTCAGTTCCGCGGCGAGAAGAAATATGCAAACTAGAATAAGGAGGAAACGAAATGAAAGTAAAAAGCACAAATTATAAAATCAGCAGATGCCTCCTCTATGTGGTTTTGATCATTCTGACAGTTGTTATGCTGATTCCATTTGCATGGATGTTCTCGGCTTCCTTAAAGCTGGATAAGGACGTATTTATTTTCCCGATCCAGTGGATACCGGAAAATCCAAGATGGCAGAATTATCTGGATATCTGGACAAAGATCCCGCTTATGACCTTTGTATTAAACACGGTGAAGATCACTTTGATCGTTACCTTTTTACAGCTATTGACCAGCAGCTTTGCTGCCTATGCATTTGCAAAGCTGAAATTCAAATACAGCAATCTCTTATTCATGGCTTACATCGCCACCATTGCGGTTCCATGGCAGGTATATATGGTTCCCCAGTTCATGATGATGAGAAAATTCGGGCTGAATGATTCCCATCTTGCGATCATTTTCCTTCAGGCGTTCTCTGCCTTCGGCGTATTCATGATGCGCCAGTTCTATCAGGGGATTCCCGATGAACTGTGCGAGGCTGCCAGGATCGACGGCATGAGCGAGTATCAGATTTATGGAAGGATCATGCTCCCATTGTCAAAGCCTGCGCTGTCAACCTTGACCATCTTTACCTTTGTAAGTACCTGGAACGACTTTTTAGGGCCCCTGATCTATCTGAAAACAGAAGCGAAAAAGACCCTGCAGTTAGGGCTTAAGATGTTTATCAGCCAGTACAGTTCCGAATATGGCCTGATCATGGCTGCATCGGTACTTTCCCTGATCCCGGTCCTCATCGTGTTCCTGTCCCTGCAGAAATACTTCGTAGAAGGCATTGCAGCAACCGGAGTGAAAGGATAAAGAAATGGAAACAATAAAAAATTTCGTGGATAACATCCATAACGAGGCTTATAAGGACAGCTACGCCTCCCCCTGCCTGGGGACCAATTCCTATGTGTTTCCAGGCGGCAGGACAGAGCGGTCCATGGACGGAGCCTGGAACTTTTCCGTCGATATGTATGATAACTGCTTAAGGGCCAAATGGTTTCTGGAGCAGGAGGTGAATTCAGAGGGGCTTAGGGTTCCTCTGGATTATGGCTTTGACGACTGGGAGGAGATCCAGGTACCGGGAGTATGGAACCTTGCGAAGCCGGAATATTTTTATTATGAGGGACCGGCGGTATACAGCCGCCGGTTCTCTTTTAAGGATTCTTCCAAAGGGCATGTGTTCTTGCGGTTTGGTGCAGTATCCTATGAGGCCAGGATCTTTTTAAACGGAAAATTCCTTGGTGTCCATAAAGGGGGTTCAACCCCATTTTGTGTTGAAGTTACAGAAGACTTAAAAGAGGATAACAGGCTGATCGTGGTTGCTGACAACACCAGACGGCAGGATCAGATACCAAGTGAGAATACGGACTGGTTTTTATACGGGGGCATATACCGGAGTGTATCTCTTCTTTGCGTACCTCAGACTTATATTAAGGAGATGAAGGTATCCCTTGCAGATCGGGAAAAAAAGGAAATCAGTGTATCCGTGACTCTTGGAGGTTTTGAGGACTTTGAGGAAGGGGAAGCAGTTTTCTCCATACCAGAGCTTCAGGTGGAAGAAGCGGTTCCCCTGGGAGCAGATGGACGGGGACAGCTGACACTGGAAATCAGCGGACTTTCTCTGTGGAGCCCGGAAAGTCCTAAGCTGTATGAGGTTTTCCTGAATCTTCGTTCCGGCGGTAAAACTCTGGATCAGGTGAAAGACCGTGTGGGCTTTCGTACCGTGGAAACCAGAGGCAGAGAAATTCTTTTAAATGGATCGCCGGTTTTCCTTCGGGGTGTCTGCCTTCATGAGGAGACAGAGAACCATGGAAAGGCGGTTACGAAGGAGGACATCCGTCAGGCATTTGACTGGGCAAAAAAGATGAACTGCAATTTCCTCCGTCTGGCTCATTATCCTCATACGGAGTGGGTTTCGGAACTGGCAGATGAGGCGGGCCTTCTTCTATGGGAAGAAATTCCGGTTTACTGGTGGATCGATTTTGCAAATCCCCGGACCTTAGAGGATGGTAAAAACCAGCTGACCGAGATGATGAACCGGGATTATAACCGGGCCAGTGTGATTATCTGGTCCGTAGGAAATGAAAATCCTGATACCGATGAGCGCTACCACTTTATGAAGGAGTTAGCAGAAACAGCAAAGGAATTCGATTCCAGCCGCCTGGTATCCGCCGCTTGTCTGGTGGATGCGGTGAACTTAAGGATCTCCGACAGACTGGAAAAGCATTTGGATGTCATTGGATTTAATGAATACTATGGCTGGTATGATCCGGATTACGAAAAGCTGGCTGATATTTTAGAAGGGTCTAAGCCCGAGAAACCAGTTGTTATCAGCGAATTCGGAGGGGACGGTTATCTGGCTTCCAGTGCAGAGGGCGGCAAGGTACGGGGCTCTGAGGAAGAACAGAAGGAAATTTATAAAAAGCAGGTTGAAATGTTTGGAAAGATCGATTATATTCAGGGTACTGCGCCCTGGATTCTATTTGATTACCGGACGCCGAAACGGCTTGGAAAGTATCAAAAGGGATACAACATCAAGGGTCTTGTAACAGCGGACCGGATGCGGGAGAAGCCTGCCTTTTTAATCATGAAGGAATATTACGAGGAGGTAAGAAAACGTGAACAGACAGATGGAGACTTTGCTTAAAGAAAAAAAGGAACTCACAGAGGCAAAGTGCCTGGGGGCCATGGATTTCGCTGTAAAACAGGTGAAGGATAATTTAAAAGAATTTACGGATTCCTTTAAAAAAGCATACAGCGAGGATGGATTCTATCATCCAACTCCCAATGTAAACTGGACCACTGGCTTCTGGACCGGACAGATATGGCTGGCTTATGAGTGGAGCAAGACAGACGAACTGAAAAAGGCCGGACAGATCCAGGCGAAAAGCTTTTTAGACCGGATCGACCGCAAGGTGGAAGTGGATCATCATGATATGGGGTTTTTGTATACCCCTTCCTGTGTGGCTGCCTATAAACTGGTGGGTGATGAAACCGCAAAGGATGCGGCAATCAAGGCGGCAGACCAGCTGATCAGCCGTTTTCAGCCGGTGGGTGAGTTTATTCAGGCTTGGGGTCCCATGAACCAGCGGGAAAATTACCGCTTTATCATTGACTGCTTATTAAACCTCCCTTTATTATACTGGGCCACGGAAGAAACCGGAGACCAGAAATACCGCGAGATAGCAGAAAAACACATCCATACTGCCATTGCAAATGTTATAAGGGAGGACTATTCCACCTGGCATACGTTTTTCATGAACATGGAGACAGGGAAGCCGGATCATGGGGCCACCTGCCAGGGATATAAGGATGGCTCTGCCTGGGCCAGAGGACAGGCCTGGGGAATCTATGGATGCGCCCTTGCTTACCGGTATACAAAGCGGCCGGAATACATTGAAGATTTCAAGCATGTGACCGGATATTTCTTAGACCACCTTCCTTCGGATCTGGTACCTTACTGGGATTTGGAATTTGGCGAAGGCTCTGAGGAGCCGAGGGATTCTTCCTCAGCTTCCATTGCAGCCTGCGGAATGCTTGAAATGGCAAAGTATATGGATGAGTCTGACGCCGTCTGCTACGTATCCATAGCAAAAAAGATCATGGAGTCCGTTGTGGAACATTATGCGGTTAAGGATTTACAGGAATCCAATGGACTGGTGCTTCACAGCACGTATTCCAAGAAATCTCCTTACAATACCTGCACACCGGAAGGTGTGGATGAGTGCAACATCTGGGGAGATTATTTCTACATGGAGGCCTTAACCAGGCTGTCTAAGGATTGGAATCCATATTGGTAATAATCGAAACAATTCGAAAAGAGGCGAATATAGATGAAACTTGAAACAAAACAGGATTTTAGGCAATGGATGTTCCAGGTGTTAAATCCTTTAAAGCCATTGTACAGCAAAGGGTGTGCCAGGCTTTCTCTTGGAGACAGCGGTGTCACATATCCTAAGGTGAGTATAGAGATGGAGGCATTTTCCCGGCCATTGTGGGCACTGGTTCCTTTGTGGCTTGGGGGAGGCAAGGGATTTGAGGAGATTTATCAGAAAGGCCTTGCAAGCGGCACCGATCCTTCTCATCCGGAATACTGGGGTGGTTTTAAGGATTATGACCAGCGGTTTGTGGAAATGGCGGCTATCGCCAGTGGCTTGATTTTCACTCCGGAAAAATTATGGGAGCCTTTAAGCGGGGAAGAAAAGCAGAATCTGGCAAAATGGCTTTACGGAATCAATGAATATATCATACCTGACTGCAACTGGCAGTTTTTCATGATTCTTGTGAACGTTGCTTTGCAAAAGCTGGGCTGCCGGTACAGTAAAGAACGGCTGGCTTCCGGTCTTGAAAAAATCGAAAGCTATTATATTGAAGATGGCTGGTACCGGGATGGAGGTTCCAGTCAGAAGGATTATTACATTTCCTTTGCCATTCATTATTACGGGCTTTTGTATGCGGTGGCAATGGAGGAGGAAGAGCCGGAACGGTGCCTCCTGTTTAAGGAACGGGCAAAGCGGTTTGCCAGAGATTTTATATACTGGTTTGACGAAAACGGATCCGCTCTCCCTTACGGAAGAAGCCTGTCCTACCGTTTTGGAGAAGCAGCCTTCTGGTCTGCCTATGTATTTGCAGGGCTTGATGATATTCCGGCAGGAGTTGTAAAGGGAATCCTGGCACGCCATTTGAACTGGTGGACGGAGCAGAAGATCTTTGACCGTGACGGCGTGCTGACCATTGGGTACGGATATCCCAACTTAGTCATGGCGGAACGCTACAATGCGCCAGGCTCCCCTTACTGGGGGATGAAGACCCTTTTGTGTCTGGGGCTTCCCGATGATCATCCCTTCTGGTCTGCAAAGGCGGAGGACTTACCAAAGCTGGAGCCGGTAAAAATGTTAAAGCAGGCGGATATGGTGATGCATCGCCATGGAAAGGATGTGATTGCCTACCCGGCAGGAGTTTGTGAGAAATACGGACACGGCCATGTACCGGAGAAGTACTCCAAATTTGCCTATTCCACCCGGTTTGGATTTTCCGTTGCAAAAAGCCAGATTGTGCTTCATGAAAATGCTCCGGATTCTTCCCTGGCCTTTGTCATTGACGGAGATGATTACGTATTCGTCCGGAAGTACAGCGACTCCTATGAGGTTTTGGAAGACCGGGTGGTCAGCAGATGGCATCCCTTCCAGGGGATTACGGTTACCTCTACCATTATTCCGAAAGAGTACGGCCATTTAAGGATTCATGTGATTGAGAGCCAGTACGACTGTACCGCCTATGACTGCGGCTTTTCTGTGGAAAAATTCACAGAAAATTATGAGCAGAAGGCAGAGGGGAAGGGAGCATTTGTATCCTCTGGAGAACAGGACTGTATGGTATCCGGCGAAGGCCCGGAGGCAGCAGGCCTGGTAATAGAGGCTGATCCCAATACCAATGTGCTTTATCCCAATGCTTCCATACCGGCGGTTTCCTATCGCATTAAAAAAGGGGAAACCATTCGGCTGGAAACAAAGGTGGAAAGCATAATCCGATAGAATGATGCATTGATTTTAATGTTTTTCCGCTGTATAATAAAGTCATAAACAGGCAGCAGCGAGGAGGGCGTGAGAAGATGTGGATGAATAAAAAGCAGAAATTAAAGGCTTCTTATTATAACAGCTTCTTCGCCCTCATTGTGATTCCTATTCTTTTTATAATCTTACTGTCCATCCTCATTATCCGTACCATGATGGTGGATTCCGCAGTTTCCAACATCCGGCGTGCCCAGGATAACATCGCCTCCACTCTGGGCGGCGAAGTAAAGGATGTATCTCTCCGTTTATCCCATTTCGTATATGTCAACGACAATGAAGTTATAAAAAATGCAGCAAAGACCAATACAAAAGATGTGGCTGAAAAATACCTATATACGAAGATCCTGACAGAATCCTTTCATTATGCCATGGTTCCGGTGCAGGACATCCTGTCTGCCGTATTTTATATGAAAGACGGGGACCATACGTATATGAAGGATGATATTACCTTAGGCATGGAGGAACTGAGGGCTTCCTCCTGGTATCAGGAGGCTTTGGCAGCACCTAACGTGGTTAAGGTGGGTTTTTATGACCGCAGTGTAACAAATTCCAGAAAAAATGCCTATACCCTGACCATTGCCGCAGGCCTGTCACCCGGAATGGATGTAGACCGGGACGGGGTCATAGAGATGACGGCGCTGTTTGTTACATCCAGGACCGGGGGGCTTATAAAAGATTATAATAAGGAACGGTTGCTGGGATCTACCATGATTGTGGACAAGTCAGGAAAGGTTATTTTCGACGCAGAAGGTACGATGGCTCTTTTGCCCCGGAAAATTTCCCTGGAGCAGCCCAAATTCCGGTATCAGGCAAATGGCAGACGGTATATGGGAGTGGTGACCGAAGAACCGGTGACCGGCTTAAAGATCATCAGCGTAGTGTCATATGAAGCCCTTACAAGAAGCTTTAACAGGACTGCAGCCGTCATTGTAGCGGTTACACTTTTCCTGTTTGCACTGTTTTACCGTTTTTCCAGCTACTTCTTAAAAAGCATCATTGACCCCATCCATCATACGGTTGAGGGCATGAAAAAGGTGGAGGAGGGAAATCTTCTGGTTCATGTAGAACCAAAAGGGCAGGAAGAGCTGCGCCTGATGATCCACTCCTTTAACCGTATGACAAGACGGTTAAAACAGCTGATACAAGAAAATGAGGAACAGCAGCAGAAAAAGCATGAGGCAGAAATCAGGGCGCTGCAGTCTCAGATCAATCCCCACTTTCTGGTGAATTCCTTAAATTCTATCCGGTTTATCGCGCAGATGTCAAAGTATGAGTCCATTGCCCGCATGGCGGAGGCGCTCATAAAAATATTATCCTGCTCCTTCCGCAGCAATACGGGATTTTATTCATTAAAAGAGGAGCTGGAGGTTTTAGACAGTTTTATCTATCTGATGAAAATCCGTTATTCCGACGGGTTTGATATAAAATATGAAATAGAGGAATCCTGCCTTTCCTGCCTGGTTCCGCGGCTTATTTTACAGCCTGTGGTGGAAAATTCCATAGTCCATGGTTTTAGCGGCCTTATGGATGAAATGGGAATCATCTGGATGACGGCTCGTGAAGCAGATGGATTTCTGTTCCTAGAGATCCGGGATAACGGAAAGGGAATGTCTGAAGAAGAGATGAGCCGGATCCTGAATGGGGAAGAGGAAAAGGCAGGGAAAAAGGATCATGTAAGCATCGGAATTACTAATGTAAAAACCAGGCTTACACTTAATTATGGCGAAAGCTGTGAATTTGTGATGGAAAGCGGAAAGGGCCGGTTCACAAGAACCTCCATCCGCATTCCCATAAGAAGAAAGGAACCGGAAGACCAATGAGAAATGTCCTGATCGTGGATGACGATACTATAGTACGGATTACCCTGCGCTCCCTGATCAACTGGGAAGAGATGGGGTATCAGATTGCCGCGGATGCCATTCATGGCCAGCAGGCATTGGAATATATCAAGGATCATCCGGTGGATTTAGTAATCACCGATATGAAAATGCCGGTTATGGATGGAATAGGCCTATTAGAGGAGTTAAGCAGCTTAAAAACCATGCCGGCAGTACTGGTTTTAAGCGGTTATGATGATTTCAAGCTGGTCCGGGATGCCTTCCGTCTGGGAGCCTGCGATTACCTGTTAAAGACTGGATTAACAGAGGAAACCCTTGCAGCTATGCTGAAACGTTTGGATGAAGAGGTCTTTCACGATCACATCAATGAAACAGGGAAAGAGAAAAATCCGGTGGTAAAAGTACCGGATTCTGTCCTTCTTGTAGATATGGCCATGGGAAGACAGTCCCTTGATGAGACTTTTTTTCAACATGAATACCTGGTGATGCAATTTGAAATAGAAGACTTTCATAAGGCATCGGCCCGTTTTGGAGAGGATTTTGAAGAAGAACTAATAAAGCCCATGTTAGAGCTGGCTGGACAGATCCCCAGAGTGGCTTCCCGCTGCATTCTTGGAGCAGTGGCGCCTTCCCGCTATTGTTTGCTGTACCGCATCACCGATCCGGAGCAGTATAGGGAGAATGCAGTTTCCGCCTGTAAGCAGTTATGCAATGTGTGGAAGCATTTTATGAATCTCTCCGTTTCCGCAGGGATCAGCAGGCCCGGAAATGGCACAAAGGATTTCTTAAACCGGTTTGAAGAGGCAGGAGAGCAGTTAAGGCTAAAGTATTTAAAGGGGAAAGGGAAGATCTGCGATCCATGGGAAAAAGATACGGTCTCCTTCCAGCAGGTCCGGCAGGCCGGACGGGATTATGAAAAGCTTTTAAAGGGCCTGATGGTAGGCGATGAGCTGGCCGTATGGACGGAAAAGAAAGGTTTCTTTTCAGAACTTTATAAAATGGAATTAAAAGCTGCCAAAGAGGTCTGCCTCCATCTCATCTGCAGCATAGCCTGGCAGCTTTCGGATAACCACGACGACATCAGCGCCCTGTTTGCGGAAGAGGTCAATTATTATGAGAAAATCGGCCGTTTGGATGAAATGCGGAGCCTTGAATTATGGCTGAATAATTATTGCCGCTGGATCATGGATTATAATGCTCACCATGCAGACCGGAAGCAGGCGGATATGATGATCCGGGCGAAACGGTTCATTATGGACAATTATGCCAATCCGGAGCTTACGCTGGGAAGTGTGGCAAGTTTTATCGGTTTGAATGAAAAATATTTCAGCACCAGATTTACAAAAGAAGAAGGGATGACCTTCAGCAACTATTTGACCGAGGTCCGCATTCGAAAGGCAAGAGAGCTGATGGAGACAACGGATCTAAAGATTTATGAAATCAGTCAGAGCGTTGGCTATAACAGTGTGGAGCATTTTACCAGAGTATTTAAAAAACTGTGCAAAGTAAGTCCGGGCGGGTACCGGAAATAAAGACCTGACGATAGATCAAGTTTTCAAACCATATCTCATGGAGAAGGCTGTTTTGAAATGGTAAGATAATATCATCAAAACAAGGGAGGTATTACAGAAATGAGAAAACGAGTGTTGGCTTTGGGGCTTTGTGCAGCAATGGCAATAGGGGTTATGACCGGCTGTTCCTCATCAAATGGAACCGGGGAAACTCCAAAAGAAACCACGGCGAAAGGTCAGGATGAGACCCCGACAGAAGCGGGAAAACCGGAGGCAAAGGAAGATATAAAAGGCAGTCTGGTATTTGCCATATGGGACAACAACCTGATGGATTATATTGATGAAAATGATATGGTTGGGAAATTCCAGGAGAAATATCCCAATGCAGATATTGAAGTAGAAAAGATCAAGGATGATTCCGAATACTGGAATGCCATGAAGATGAGAACATCAGCAAACCAGCTTCCGGATGTTATGTTTAACAAGCCCTTCACCTTATCCAGGTTCAAGGACTATCTGGTGGATTTATCCGGGCTGGAAGCAGCGAAAAACAACGAGCTGGCCTCCGGATATGCAATGGAAGGCAAGGTTTTGGGAATTCCAATGACAGCAGGTTATGAATACGTTTATTATTGGAAAGACATGTTTAAGGAAGCCGGTGTAGAGGTTCCCACCACATGGGAAGATTTTGAGAAAACAGCTCAGACCCTTCAGGATTATTATGGGAAAAACGACCCGGATTTCATGGCTATCGCTCTTGGCGCAAAGGATGAATGGCCGGATTATCCTTACATGGAATTTATGCCTGCACTTCAGGGCGGCAATGGACAGAACTGGAACGACATGGCAAAGACAGACGCTCCGTTCGCAGATGGAACCGACATTAACAAGGCATACAATAAGGTTAACAGCTTATTCAGCAAAAATGTGTTCGGCAAAGATCCACTTGGCATGGGCAACGATCAGGTAACATCCCTGTTTGCCCAGAAAAAAGCGGCTATCATTGCTCTGGGAGATTGGGGCCTGCAGAACATTCAGAGCGGTACCGATGATGCTTCGGAACTTGGCACCTTCTACCTTCCGGTAAGAGATTCCAAAGACGATCCTTTCCGGGTTATCGTACAGGGCGACTCCTTTATGGGAGTAACCACTCACAGCAAGAATCCGGAGCTGGCAAAGGCTTTCGTAGAATGGTTTTACAGCGAAGAATGGTACCCGGGATATATCAATTATGTAACCAGTGCATCTTCCATGAAGAACTTCCCCAAGGAAAAGGACCCGATCCTTGCCCAGGCAGATGATCAGCAGCCGGATAAGGAACTGGTTATGTATGACGGCGGCGGAGATAATTTCCAGGCGATCCAGAACGATATCGCATTTGATTACAAGAAGCTGGGTGCCCAGATGTTTACCAATGGCTTTGATTTAAAAGCAGAACTGGATGGACTCAATACAAAATGGGCGGAAGCCAGAACCAAGCTTGGAATAAAATAAACAGAGTGGAAAGGGGGACAGGGTGATGGAAGCCCTGCCCCCCTTTTCTTCCAAGGACTTAAATCAGGAGGTATCTATGAATTCTCTGGAAAAACAGAAAAAAAGATTTATTGTATGCGCCCTTGTCGTTCCTATGGTACTGCTCATCGGGTTTGTGGTGTTTCCGGCCTTTGACTTAATCCGCATGAGCTTTACAAACTGGGACGGATACTCCAAAACCTATGATCATATCGGTTTTGGCAATTACACAGCCATGTTTCGGAATAGGGACTTATGGTTGTCCCTCCGCAACAATGGGGTGTATTTTTTCGGGCATCTGATATTCATTCCCATTGAGCTGATGTTTGCAGTGCTTTTAACCTCAAGGCTTAGGGCGTCAAAATTCTATAAAACCATGGTTTTTATGCCGTATATCATCAACGGGGTTGCAATTTCCTATGCCTTTTCCTATTTCTTTTCTCCTATAAACGGAGCATTTGATGAGATATTAACCTTATTTCATCTGGAGAGCCTGATAAGAAACTGGCTGTCCGACCCTAAAATCGTCAATTTCGTGCTGGCATTTGTCTCCCTGTGGAGATTTTCCGGGTACCATGTCATCCTTTTTATGGCCGCCCTGCAGTCTCTTCCCCAGGATGTACAGGAAGCAGCCAGAGTGGATGGAGCAAATGCGTGGCAAATGTTCAAGTACATTCAGATACCGTCTATTATGCTCATGGTGGATTTTGTCCTTTTCGACAACATCCGGGGCGCTCTTCAGGTGTTTGATATCCCCTATGTCATGACCAGCGGAGGACCGGGATATGCTTCCTCCACCTTTACGCTCTATACCATTGATACAGCCTTTAAATATAGCAACTTTGGCCTTGCTTCCACCATGGCGGTGGCGATTATGGTCATGATCGTTGTCATTTATCTGGTCCAGAACAAGATCATTCACGGAATTTTGAAGGGGGGAAGAAAATAAGATGAAAAGACGTACAATGGAACAGGGATTAAAACAGATCATCTGCATGGGTATGGTCCTGGTCGTTCTGGCGCCTATCCTTTTAACCCTGTTTGCCGCTTTCAAGACAAAGGCGGATATGGTGAATACCTCTCCCCTGCTTTTGCCGCCTATGGAACGGATCACATTTTCAAACTTTCAAAAGGTGGTGGGAGATAAATATCTCCTGATAGGTTTTAAGAATACGGGCATCATACTTGCAGTCAGCATTCTGTTTAATGTGTTGTTTGGAACCATAACTGCATTTATTCTGGAGCGTTTTGAGTTTAAGCTTAAAAAAGTGATTATGAGCCTTTTTTTCCTGGGTATGCTGATTCCCAGCTTTGTAACGGAAATTGCCAGATTTAAAATCATTAACGGCATTGGCCTTTACAATACGCTTGGGGCACCCATCGTGATTTATGTGGCATCGGATCTGATGCAGCTTTATATTTACCGGCAGTTCATTTCTACCCTTCCGGTGTCTCTTGATGAAAGCGCGCTCCTGGACGGCTGTTCTTATTTCGGTCTGTTTACGAGGATCATATTTCCTTTGTTGGCGCCTGCCACAGCTACCGTGGTGATCATCAAGGCAATTACCATCATCAATGATATGTATATTCCATACTTATATATGCCAAAGAATAAGCTTCGTACGTTAACAACCTTTTTGATGAATTATGCCAATGCCCAGCAGGGATCGTGGCAGAAGCTGGCGGCAGGTATCATCATCATCATGCTGCCGACGATCCTTATCTATATTTTCTTCCAGAAATACATTCTGGCGGGAATCGCTGCCGGGGCGGTGAAAGAATAAAAGATATAGGAAATCGTAAGAAATGCCATGGATTCTTTTAAAGTGGTGGATTATAATGGACTTAATATTTATAGAAGGAGGTTTCTTTCAATGGATCAGAAGACCGCAAAACTGGAATGGCTGGAGGATCCGCGGGTTTTCGCGGTAAACCGTCTGGCTGCCCATTCCGATCACTGCTATTATGAAACGGAAGCAGAAGCTCTAAGGGGGATTATGGGACAGCGCCAATCCTTAAATGGGACATGGAGATTTTCCTATGCAGAGAATCCCGGGGAGCGGAATGAGCTTTTCTACGAAAGTGATTTTAATCTGGACAGCTTTGGCACCATTGAGGTTCCGGGACATATGGAGCTTCAGGGATATGGCGGATGCCAGTATATCAATACCATGTACCCATGGGATGGTCTGGCTGACATCAGGCCTCCCCATGTTGACTGGCAGAATAATCCGGTGGGAAGCTACTTAAGGGAGTTTGAACTGGAGGAGCCGCTAGAAGGGAAACGACTGTTCCTGTCCTTTCAGGGAGTGGAAACAGCCTTTTATGTCTGGCTGAATGGAACCTTTATCGGATATTCAGAGGATTCCTTTACACCCTCTGAGTTTGAGATTACGGATGCGGTACGGCCAGGATCCAACCGCCTTGCTGTAGAGGTTTATAAAAGAAGCAGCGCCAGCTGGATCGAGGATCAGGATTTCTTCCGGTTCTCCGGGATTTTCCGGGATGTGTATTTATATGCGGTTCCGGAATGCCATGTGGAGGATTTATTCATTCATGGGGACGTATCCGATGACTACCGGGATGGCCTGTTCCGTGGAGAACTGACCCTTACAGGAGAAATAAAGGGAAGTATCCGTGCTGTATTAAAGGATAAAGCTGGAGAAACAGTTGCCTCCTGGGAACCTATTCCGGCAAAGAAAGTAGTGGAATTTACCGCCTGCATATCCAATGTCCATCTATGGAGCGGTGAGGATCCATACCGGTATGAACTCACCATCATCTTGTACGATGAGCAGGGAAATGTGAAGGAGATCGTTCCTCAGAAGGTGGGATTCCGCCGTTTTGAAATGAAAGACCGGCTGATGTGCTTAAACGGAAAGAGAATCGTATTCAGGGGAATCAACCGTCATGAGTTCAATGTAAGAAGAGGCCGCTCCATTACAAAAGAGGATATGATGTGGGATATCCGGTTTATGAAGCGCCACAACATCAATGCGGTCAGGACCTGTCATTATCCGGATCAGAGCCTGTGGTATGAGCTTTGTGATGAATATGGGATTTACCTCATTGATGAGGCGAATTTGGAAAGCCATGGTTCCTGGCAGAAGATGGGAGCCTGTGAACCATCCTGGAATGTACCCGGAAGCCTGCCTGAGTGGAAGGACTGCGTGGTGGACCGGGCAAAGTCAGTGCTGGAACGGGACAAAAACCATCCAAGTGTGCTGATATGGTCCTGCGGAAATGAATCCTATGCAGGAGAAGACATTCTTGCTATGTCAGAGTTTTTCAAAGAACGGGATCCTTCCAGGCTGGTTCACTATGAGGGCGTGTTCTGGAACCGGGAATTTGACCGTACCAGCGATATGGAAAGCCGGATGTATGCCAAACCATTTGAGGTAGAGGAATACTTAAATACAGATCCAAAGAAGCCCTTTATTCTTTGTGAATACATGCATGCCATGGGCAATTCCCTTGGCGGGATGAAAAAGTACACGGATCTGGAAGACAGGTATGAGATGTATCAGGGCGGCTTTATCTGGGATTATATTGACCAGTCTCTGATGAAAAAAGACGCTTACGGCAAGGAGTATATGACCTATGGCGGGGATTTTGGCGACAGGCCCACGGATTACAGCTTCTGCGGAAACGGGATCGCTTATGCAGACAGGACCATCTCTCCAAAGGCTCAGGAGGTAAAATACTTGTATCAGGATATCCGCCTGATTCCTGACTCCAAAGGCGTATCCATAGAAAACAGAAGATTATTTACAGATACCTCTGACCTTGAGTTTGTATATTCGGTTTTAAAGGACGGGGAACCGGTTTATCAGAAGAGCTTTGATGCATCGGTTAAGCCTTTGGATACAAGGTATGAAGCCGTCACGGTACCTGATTTCACAGAGCCTGGAGAATATGTCTGCCAGGTTTCGGCTCTACTTAAAAGTGATACCTTATGGGCAGATTCCGGCTATGAAACAGCCTTTGGTGAGACGGTTTCAGTCATAGAAGAAGGGCAGCAGGAGAAATGCAGCGGACAGCCTTTGAAAGTAATTCATGGCGACGTCAACGTCGGCGTTATGGGAGATGGATTCCGGATCCTGTTCTCCAAGCAGGAAGGCGGTATCGTTTCCCTGGTTTACGACGGAAAAGAATGGATCGGAAGACCGATGATGCCGGTGTACTGGAGGGCGACTACGGATAATGATAAAGGAAATAAGTTTTCCGTGGCAAGTTCTGTGTGGTATGGAGCAGGCAGGTTCCCTTATTATGAGAATTGTGCGGTGGAAGAGAAGGAAGGAAGCATAAAGGTGACCTATACCTATGGCCTTTCTACTGTTCCTAAGGCATCAACAGAGGTTACCTACGAAGTAGATGGAAGGGGAACGATTCATGTAAGGGCCGTATTCCGGGGGCAAAAGGGATTGCCAGAGCTTCCAGCCTTTGGAATGAGGCTCATCACACCGGAAGCAGCTAAGAAATTCACCTGGTATGGAAGAGGACCTGAGGAAAATTACTGCGACAGGAATGAAGGTGCGAGGCTGGGAATCTATGAGGATACTCCGGATAACAACCTTTCCCGTTATCTGGTGCCTCAGGAGTGTGGCAACAGAACCGGAGTCCGTTGGCTTAAGGTATCGGACATGGAGGGTCATTCCATCAGTTTTTGCGCAGCAGGCCAGGCGTTTGATGCTTCCGTACTTCCCTATACGGCGGAGGAACTGGAAGCGGCTACCCACAGAGAGGAGCTTCCGTCACCAAGATATACGGTAGTGAACATTTTAGGCGCCATGAGAGGCATCGGCGGCGATGACAGCTGGGGAGCGCCGGTTCACCGGGAGTACTGCATAAGCGGGGAAGAAGAGCTTGTAACAGAGTTTATTATTGAAAGAAGATCATAAATGAAGGCGGCAGACGGCAGGGGTTTGAAATAGCACTTACGGTCTGCCGCTTTTATTTTTTGTGGGAGGAAAATTTAGATTGTTGATAAAAATAATCAGGTAATCGTGTCCTTTTTTCATGATATTGTATTATAATAGAATTGGATTGGCTGGATTGGCTGGATTGGCTGGATTGGCTGGATTGGCTGGAATGGCTGGAATGGCTGGATTGGCTGGAATGGCTGGAATGGCTGGAATGGCTGGAATGACTGGAAAGAATGGGTTGCTGAAAGAAATAATCTTATAAACTTGAGTTCATGAGCAGCATACCCCGATTTACCGGGCATCAACCGGATAGGAAGGCATATCTCATTGATGCATTCGTGTATAAAATGAAGAAAAAGGACAGAGGAGGTTACAGGATGTCTACTGCAATTATTTGTGCGATCTTAATTGTAATTTGCTACTTTGGATTAAGAAGCACCATAAATAGGACGAAATATGGCTGCTGCGGAAGCGGCGGCAGCGAAGTGAAGAAAATAAAAGCTGCTGATAAAAATATTTCCCATTATCCCTATACGCGAACCCTGGAGGTAGAAGGAATGACCTGCGGCAATTGCAAAAAGAGAGTAGAGAATGAGTTTAATAGCCGGGAAGGATTATATGCTTCCGTGGATTTGAAGAAGAAACTGGCAGTCATACATATGAAAGATCAGATGTCAGAGGATGAGCTGAAAGAGATGGTAAGAAAAGCAGGATATACACCCGGGAAGATCAAATAAATGCATTAACTGGTATGACAGAATAAACAGGTCATAAGATATATGAAAAAAGATTGATTGCAGTAAGCGGCGGACTAAGATGGTTTTATTTCGAATCCATGATTGTCTGCTGCTTTTTTGTTTTTATAGTCCTAAATTATTAAAAAAATAGATTGTTTTTCTTTTTCATACATGGTAAGTTGATATCAGATAGGAGGGGATCTGATGATAGAAGTAACATTTTATGATTCTGTTGAAGATCATTTACTGGAGTATGCAGTCATTGCTTCACGGTATCAGAACAAATGGATATTCTGTAAGCACAAGGACCGGGACACCCTTGAAATTCCTGGAGGACACCGGGAAAAGGGGGAAGATATCGTAACGACTGCCAACCGGGAACTTTATGAGGAGACGGGAGCAACAGAATATATCCTGAAGCCGGTCAGTGGATATTCGGTTCGGAATCTTGATGAGAACGAGGAGAGTTCAAAAGAATCTTTTGGAATGCTGTTTTATAGTGAAGTCAAAGAACTTGGAGAAATGCCGACGGGGTTTGAGATAGAAAAGATACGGCTATTGGATGAGATGCCTGATTCCCTGACGTATCCTGAGATCATGCCGGCATTGATGGATAGGATTCTTCTCTGTTTTCTTAATGGCCGGGTAGAAAAGCCGCAGATACTGGATAAATAAGATTAAGAAGGGCTGGATGATCATGATTATTAATTTTGACGAGATAGAGGAAACCATACTCCCCCGTTTTAACGGCGGAGAAAAAGAATTTAAGGCAAAAATGCTTGTAGATAAGAGCAATAAGATTCTCTATGGAAAGCTGGAGCCGGGCGCAACCATAGGAATGCATACCCACGATACAAGCAGTGAAATCATATATTTTCTACAGGGAACAGGGAAAATGCTGTTTGACGGCGGAGAAGAAGCCATACAGGCTGGACTGTGTCACTATTGTCCCAAAGGCTTTGCTCACAGCATGATCAATGACAGCGGGGCTGACCTGATTTTCTTTGCGGTTGTTCCTCAACAGTGACATACTGTTGTCATATTTGGGATGGTATAATGCCAAAATATGAAGGTTGTATGCAAACGTTTTCAAGACAGCGGGCTGACCGTGAAGAAAACGTCAAAGCGAAAGGATGCACCGGTAACCTATGCACGTAAAACTTATTAAGTGAGGGGGATATTATGCTGGAAAAGATACCATCACAAGAAGAAATGACTTCCCTGATAGGGGAGACTTTATTTGAAGCATGGAAAGGCCTTTGTGAAAGAATCGAAGAGAAGTATGATATGGAACGCCAGTGGAACAGCGGCGGCAAAAGGTGGAAGTACGAGTACAAATACCGCAGAGGCGGGAAAACCCTTTGTGCATTGTATGCCAAAGAAAACTGCTTTGGATTCATGGTAATTCTGGGACAAGCGGAACGGGAAACCTTTGAACGGGAAAGGCAGAACTATTCCCCGGAGGTCCAGAAAGTATACGATGAATCAACGACCTACCACGATGGAAAATGGATCATGTTTATGATAAAGGATCAATCGCTTTTTGATGATATGGTGCAGTTGTTAAAGATAAAAAGAAGGCCCAATAAAAAGTAATATAAATGATTCGGAGGAAATATATGAGGTATCAGTGGATTGATGAATACTTGAAATCAATGAAAGGTGTATCCAGTGATTTCAAGGAGGAATGGAATTGGACCAGGTATCTTCTTGGTGACAAGATGTTTGCGGCGGTGTGCAAGGATGACCAAGGCAGGGACTCTTTGATCACATTAAAGCTGGAACCGGTAGAAGGGCAGT
Source organism: Lacrimispora sphenoides (assembly GCF_900105215.1). Classification (NCBI taxonomy): domain Bacteria; kingdom Bacillati; phylum Bacillota; class Clostridia; order Lachnospirales; family Lachnospiraceae; genus Lacrimispora; species Lacrimispora sphenoides. Next base: position 995,224 of record NZ_FOIP01000002.1, read on the forward strand.
TCTTAAGGCAGCAGTATGAGGATATCATCCCCGGCTATTATATGAATAAGGTTCACTGGAATTCCATAAAAGCAGATGGAAACGTTCCTGATGATTTGCTGAAGGATTTACTTGAAAAATCATACCGTCTGGTATTAACCGGGCTGACGAAGAAGAAACAAAGTGAATTGCTGGGAGAGTGAACTTTCTATAGGATTCCCCGGTAAGCAAAGAGGGGAAAACAGGTGGAACACATATGAAATACTTTGGAGAAGGTTTAAGCGATGTGCATAAGGCTTTAAATAAAATAATCCGTAAGGAAGATGAAATCGAGCGGGCAAAATCTCTCTTTTTAGACCTGCATAGGGAACTTCACCTTTCAGAAGTGTCGGAAGGGGAAGAAAATGAAGTGGACAGACTTCTTGGAGATCTAAAAGCAGATGAGTACGCCATCATGCCAACCGGTAAGGATGAAACCATAGCATGGGTTTTATGGCATATTGCCAGGATCGAAGATCTGACCATGGGAATCCTGGCGGGAGGCGGGAACCAGCTCTTTGATGACGGGTGGAAACAAAGAATGAACTCTCCAATCACTGACACCGGCAATTCCCTGTCAGACGACGAGATCATGGACCTAAGCCGAAAAATCAATGTTACAGAGCTGCTTCATTACAGGAACGAGGTCGGAATCAGAACCAGGAATATAGTTAAAAATTTATCATCAGCCGATATGAGAACGAAAGTTCCGTCATCAGGTCTTGATAAAATCCTTTCAGAAGGCGGAGTGACAAAACAGGAAGATTCTGTTTGGCTTCTGGATTTTTGGGGTAAAAAGGACGTGGCAGGGATTTTACTGATGCCGCCTACCCGCCATGTTATGCTTCATCTAAATGACTGCTGCAAGTGGAAGGAATTTATCCGGACGAAGAAGCGGTATCAAGGGATAAGTGACGGCTCTAATCAGGAGCTGCTTCAATAAGTTTTTGACCGCAGTCAGGAAGAACTGCGGTTTTTTATTTAATGAAAATACCCTAAAAAATCTTATGCTGAAAAAGAAGTGAAATGTGAAAAAAATATCAAACTATTAATAAAATCAACTCGAATTGGGATAGAAGAAATTTTAAGCATTGATAAATTTAATCCTGTTTAAGAGATAGGTTTCTAAAAGAATTTATTTAATATGGGGAAATAATTCATAATGTTAAAAAATAAACATTAAAGGATAATTAAATATCAATAATGTTAAAAATATATTTAAATTGACAGATTAAATTGCAGGGGTATAATGGATACATAAATTAAGATATCTGAACCAAAGACAATAAAAGAGAGGAGATAAAATTATGCAGAACGTAGAGCTTCAAAAAAAATATCAGTTATTCATAGGCGGACAATGGAAGGATGCTTCCGATGGAAAAACATTTCCAAGTATCTGTCCGGCCGATGGTAGGGTGCTGACTGAGTGTGCCGAGGCAACAAAGGAAGACGTTGATGAGGCGGTCCGGGAAGCATGGAAGGCTTTTGACACCTGGAAGCATGTACCGGTAAACCAGAGAGCTGCCATTCTGAATAAGATTGCGGATATCATAGATGAAAATAGGGAACATCTTGCCATGGTGGAAACCCTGGACAACGGGAAACCCATAAGGGAAACAATGGCGGTCGATATTCCTCTTGCAGCTCAGCATTTCCGCTATTTTGCAGGCTGCATTCTTGCGGAAGAGGGCAGTGCCAATATGCTGGGAGAAAATACCCTAAGTCTGATCCTCAAAGAGCCTATCGGCGTGGTTGGGCAAATCGTTCCCTGGAATTTTCCCTTCCTGATGGCAGCCTGGAAGCTGGCACCGGTACTGGCAAGCGGCTGCTGTTCAGTCTTTAAGACCTCCAGCACCACTTCGCTCAGCGTTCTGGAACTGGCAAGGCTGATCCAGGATGTGATCCCGGCAGGGGTGTTTAATGTTATTACCGGAGCAGGTTCCAAGTCAGGGCAGTATATTTTGGAACATGAAGGTTTCCGGAAGCTGGCATTTACCGGCTCAACGGAAGTAGGAAAGAACGTGGCCCTTGCAGCAGCGGAAAAGCTGATTCCGGCTACTTTGGAGCTGGGAGGCAAATCAGCTAATATTTTCTTTGAGGACTGTAATTGGGAGATGGCCATGGATGGTTTACAGCTGGGTATTCTCTTTAACCAGGGCCAGGTGTGCTGTGCGGGTTCCAGGGTCTTTGTGCAGGAAAGCATTTACGACAAGTTTGTGGAAGAAGCGGTTAAACGGTTTAACCAAGTAAAGGTCGGCCTTCCGTGGGATGAAAATACCCAGATGGGAAGCCAGATCAGCAAAGGGCATATGAAGGAGATTTTAAGCTACATAGAGATAGGAAAATCGGAAGGTGCTGCCGTACTTTGTGGCGGAGAGCAGATTCTGGAAGACGGACTGGAAAACGGAGCCTTTTTAAGGCCTACACTCCTTGGCAATGTGACAAACGACATGAGGGTAGCGCAGGAAGAGATCTTCGGACCTGTGGCATGTATTATTAAGTTTAAGACAGAGGATGAGGTTGTGGCCATGGCCAATGAAAGCCAGTACGGACTGGGCGGAGCAGTATGGACCAGGGACATCAATAGGGCAATAAGGGTTGCCAGAGCGGTGGAGACCGGACGTATGTGGGTTAATACCTATAATTCCATTCCTGAGGGAGCTCCTTTCGGAGGATACAAGACTTCGGGAATCGGCCGTGAGACACATAAGGTCATTCTGGAACACTACACCCAGACAAAGAATATCATGATTAATTTAAGTGAATCTCCGTCAGGTTTTTATCCGGTTAAATAATTAAAAAGTAGGCAGAAAGCGGCTTTGGACGACATAGTTCCAAAGCCGCTTTTTTGCATGGAAATAAGATTGACCGAATCGAAAAATGTAATAGATAAAGAAAAGTGATATATTGCTTGACAAAATAAAAAATTGGCAGTATTCTAGTAATTGTACAATTAATACCAATAATTCTAAGAAAAGGAGGCAGATACTATGAAACGCAACTATTGTGCAAATGGAATGAATAGAATAGAAAAATTATTTTATATTAATTCAGTCTGCCTCAGTGAAGATAGAATCTCATGATGATCGACGTCAAGGGATGAGTGACGGCTCTAATCAGGAGCTGCTTCAATGAGTTTTAACCGCAGTCTGAATTGACTGCGGCTATTTTTTTGCAATTTACCGAAAAAGACCGCACTATGCAGTTTTTTTCGGTTTTTTTACATATAAGGGCTGAAAACCCATTCATGCTTGCAGTAAATAAAGGAGGAAAAGTATGAAAAATCTATGGAAGTATGGAAAGAAGTACAGTTTTCTGTATGCTTTGGCGATTGTGGCTATGGTCGTCAGCATCCTTTTGGATGCAACGGCTCCCCAGATCACAAAGCATATTATTGACGATGTTATTGTGGGAGGAGAGATGCAGATTCTTATGAGGCTGCTTTTGGGGCTTGTGGGAATTGGACTTGGAAGAGCGGTACTTCAGTACACAAAGGAATTTATATTTGACTATGCCGCATCCGGGATCGGCTGCAATTTAAGGAAGGATTTATTTGACCACATCCAGACCCTGTCCATGGGGTATTTTGACAGCCATAATACAGGAGAATTGATGGCCAGAATCAAGGATGATGCGGAACGAATCTGGAACGCTTTCGGATTTGTGGGAATGCTGGTGTTAGAATGTTCCATTCACACGGTTATTGTTATTGTCTGTATGTACCGTCTAAGTCCCAGCCTTACTCTGATTCCGCTGGTAATTCTCCCTCTGATCGCCTGGTATGCGGTTAAAATGGAAAACGGTTTGGGAGAGGTTTACGATAAGATCAGTGAGCAGACCGCCGAATTAAATACGGTTGCACAGGAGAATCTGGCCGGGGTCCGTACCGTTAAAGCCTTTGCCAGAGAAGGTTACGAGATCGAGAAATTCAGGAAACACAATAAGCGGTATTACGATTTAAACATGAAGCAGGCCAAACTGATCGTCCGCTACCAGCCTAACATCTCCTTTTTGTCTAAGGTTCTTTTAATGGCAGTTATTGTTGTAGGCGGTATTTTGGTCATTAACGATAAGATGACCATTGGAGATCTGGGGGCATTTTCCGAGTATGCCAATAACATTATCTGGCCGATGGAAATGGTGGGCTGGCTCAGTAATGATATTGCAGCAGCGGTGGCTTCCAACAAAAAGATCAAAAAGATCATGGAGGAGCAGCCGGTCATCCGCAATCCAGAGAATCCGGTCCTGCCGGAGTCGATCCAGGGAGAACTGGTCTTTCAGCATGTAGACTTTGAACTGGATGGAAAGAGTATTTTGAGTGACATTGATTTTACCTTAACAAAGGGAAAAACCCTTGGCATCATGGGGGTCACCGGTTCCGGTAAAAGTTCCATTGTCAATTTGATCGAGCGCTTCTATGACGTAACAAAGGGAGAAATCCTTTTAGACGGGATCAATGTAAAGAATCTGCCCTTAGCATTTCTAAGGGGTCAGGTATCGGTGGTCATGCAGGATGTATTCCTCTTTTCAGACAGTATTACGGAAAACATTAAGACTGGAAATAAGGATGCGACGGAATGGGAAAGCGTGCAGCAAGCTTCCATTTCTGCAGGAGCCCACGGCTTCGTTCAGAAGCTTTCCGAGCAGTATGATACGGTAATCGGGGAGCGGGGAGTCGGGCTTTCCGGGGGACAGAAGCAGAGGATCAGCATAGCCAGAGCCATTGCAAAAGAAACGCCTCTGTTAATCCTTGATGATTCCACCTCAGCTCTTGATATGGAGACAGAGAAAGAGATCGAGGCCCATCTTACAGAATTAAAGGACAGTTCGAAAATCATTATCGCCCACCGCATTTCTGCAGTGCGCCGTGCCGATGAGATCCTGATCTTAGATGAAGGACGGATCGTGGAACGGGGAACCCATGTGGAGCTTATGGAAATGCGTGGACAGTATTATAAAACCTATCAGGTACAGTATGGAGAGGAGGAGATGAAATGGCAGTCAATTCAAGCAGAATAGATGAAGATCACAAGGAAGTTTTTAAAAAGGATACCCTGCTTCGCCTGTACCGATATCTCCTGGATTTTAAAAAGGAGATCGTCATCGTTCTTTTTATCATGGCTGGAACCATAGCCATCAGTATGTCAGCACCCCTTATGATGGAATATGCCATCAATTCCTGTGTGGCTAAAAAGGATATGACAGGCCTTTTATGGCTGGGATCTGGTGCAATCGTGCTATTCCTTTTATTCCTTGCAGGCACCAAGATGCGTATGCGCCTTATGGCGGACGTATCAAACCGTGTGCTTTTGAATATCAGGGAAGAGCTTTATAAGCATATTCAGACTCTTGGTTTTGGCTTTTTTGACAGCCGGCCAACGGGAAAGATACTTGCAAGAATTATTGGAGATGTGAATGCTTTAAAGGATGTGTTATCAGACAGTGTGACTCAGCTGATACCGGATCTGATTACGGTCGTCTGTGTGGCGGTCATCATGCTGATAAAGAATTACCGCTTGGCGATGGCGGCACTGCTGACGCTTCCTATATTGGCTGTGGGCATGTTTCTGATTGAGACCACGGTTCATAGAAGGTGGCAGATCTACCGTAAAAAAACATCAAATTTAAATGCTTATGTACATGAAGATTTATCCGGGATCCGGATCATACAGAGCTTTGCGGCAGAACCAGAGACAAAAGAGGTATTTCATGACCTGGTTAACCAGCATTATAAATCCTTCATGGATGCGGTTATTGTAGCGGATGGCTTCGGCCCGCTTGTAGAAGTAACCTGGGGACTGGGTGGTTTCCTGCTGTATTTTATAGGAATCCGGATTGTTGGAGTGGAGAATATCGGAATCGGTACATTTCTTGCGTTTTCAACCTATATCGCTATGTTCTGGAGCCCGATTCGGAATCTGGCTAACTTTTATAATAAACTGACCACCAATATTTCCGCAGCAGAACGTATTTTTGATATCATTGATACGGAAGCGGAAATTACTGATCAGGAGGGAGCAGAGATCTTACCGGAAATTAAGGGTGAGGTGGTCTTTGAGCACGTATCCTTTGCTTATGGAGATGAGCCGGACCGGCTGATTCTTGATGACGTTAATTTTTCCGTTAAGCCTGGAGAAACCATTGCGTTAGTAGGACCAACAGGCGCAGGAAAGACCACCATTGTAAATCTGATCAGCCGTTTTTACGAAACAACCGGCGGAAAGATATTTGTTGACGGACACGAAATAAAAGAAGTGACTTTAAATAGCTTAAGGAGTCAGATGGGAATCATGACCCAGGATAATTTCCTGTTCTCCGGAACCATACGGGACAATATCAAATACGGACGTCTGGATGCGTCTGATACCGAGGTGACAGAGGCAGCTAAAGCAGTCAATGCCCATGAATTTATCATGAAGCTGGAAAACGGATATGATACGGTAATCAGCGAGAGAGGGGCAGGCCTTTCCATCGGACAGAGGCAGCTTCTGGCGTTTGCAAGAACCATGGTTTCAATGCCTGGGATTTTGATCCTTGATGAGGCTACTTCCAGCATTGACACCCATACCGAGCTTTTGGTACAGCAGGGAATCGATGCACTTCTGCGGGGCAGGACTTCCTTTGTCATTGCACACCGCCTTTCTACGATCCGCAAGGCTGACCGTATATTTGTTATTGACCAGGGAAATATCATGGAGGCCGGAAGCCATGAGGAACTCATGGAACTAAAAGGCGCCTACTATAAACTCTACCAGAGCCAGTTTTCCTAGGGCGTATCTGGAAACTGATTATTGCAAGATGTGCGCATACTTTGTGGGGGATTTGCTCCAATTGAAGGTGTTGCAGTTCACTGTACCAGCTGAATTAGGGGCAAATATACCACAAAGTGGGCGTGCGGATTAAGGCAATGAGCTTTCAAAAATACCATGGTTTGGAAAAAAGATTGACCGAACGGTCGAAATGCAATAGAATAGAAGGCGAGGTGATATAAGATGACAGAAGGAGCATTGGTTTTAGAAGGGGGTTCCCTAAGGGGCGTATTTACGGCCGGGGTTTTGGATGTATTCATGGAACAGGGAATTGAAATGTCCTATGTGAACGGAGTATCAGCCGGTTCTATGTGCGGCATGAGCTATGTAAGCAAACAGATCGGCCGTACCATTAAAGTGGATTTGGATTACGTCAATGATAAACGGTTTTTAAGCTTTCGGAATATGGTAAAAAACCGCTCCATTTTTAATTTTGATTTCCTGTTTGGGGAATTGTGCGATACACTGGTTCCCTTTGATAATGATACTTTTGAGAAGTCCCAGCAGACCTTTGAGGTGGTTGCCACCCGCTGTAAGACAGGTAAGCCGGAATATTTTGAAAAGAGTTCCTGCGATGATTTTATCAGCGCTGTAAAGGCTTCCAGCAGTCTTCCTATTTTATCCAGTATGATCCCGATAAAAGGAAAAAAGTATCTGGATGGAGGCTGTTCCATGTCCATTGCATATCAGAGAGCCATTGATCTGGGATATGATAAGATCGTTGTGATTCTCACCAGGGAGCACGGATATCGGAAACCTCAGCTTGACAAATGGACGAAAAAAGGGTATGAACGCTATTTCGCCCCTCTGCCTGAGCTTATGAAGGTTTTAAATGAGGTCCCGGACCGGTATAACCGGATGCAGGAGGAGATTGACCGGCTGGAAGAAGAGGGAAGAATCTATGTCATCCGTCCGGATAAGCATGTTACAGTTCAGAGAACTGAAAAAGATAAGCGAAAGCTGGAGGCCCTGTACGGGGATGGGCGGCGTCTGGCGGAAGAACATATGGGGAAGCTGAAAAAGTATTTAGAGATTGAAGAGTGAGAATGAAAGAGGAAAGGAAAGTACGGTACAATTTATGAGCATTTATGATACATTGAATCCAATGCAAAAGGAAGCGGTACTCCATACGGACGGACCGCTTCTTGTGCTGGCAGGAGCCGGGTCCGGTAAGACCAGGGTTCTTACACACCGCATTGCCTATTTAATAGAAGAGAAAAGCATCAATCCATGGAATATCCTGGCCATCACTTTTACCAATAAAGCGGCAGGTGAGATGCGGGAGCGTGTAGACCGTCTGGTGGGCTTTGGTGCGGACAGCATCTGGGTATCCACCTTTCATTCATCCTGTGTGCGCATTCTCAGACGGCACATTGAAAGCCTTGGTTATACGACGAATTTCACCATATATGATTCCGATGACCAGAAAACTCTGATGCGCCATGTACTAAAGGGCCTTGATATGGATCCCAAGATCTATAAGGACCGGGCGATGCTTGGATTTATTTCCACGTCAAAGAACGAGCTTGTAACGGCCCAGGAATTTGAACTGAATGCCGGCGGTGATTTCAGGCAGAAAAAAGTGGCGCAGATTTATAAAGAATATCAGAGCCAGCTAAAAAAGAACAATGCCCTGGACTTTGATGATTTAATCATGAAAACCGTGCAGCTGTTCCAGAATAATCCGGAAATCCTGGATTATTATCAGGAACGTTTTAAATACATTATGGTGGATGAGTATCAGGACACTAATACGGCCCAGTTTAAGCTCATAAGCCTGCTGGCAGGAAAATACAGGAATCTCTGTGTTGTTGGAGATGACGACCAGTCCATCTATAAATTCCGCGGCGCTAACATTGAAAATATCCTAAACTTTGAAAAGGCTTATCCGGGAGCAAAAGTGATTAAGCTGGAACAGAACTACCGGTCCAGTAAGAGCATTTTAAATGCAGCCAATGAGGTGATCCACCATAACCGGGGGCGGAAGGATAAAACCCTATGGACTGCCAATGAGGAAGGTCCACTGGTACAGTTTAAGCAGTTTGATAACGCTTCGGAAGAGGCAGATGCCATTGTCCGTGATATTTTAAACAGCTCTTCTGACTACCAGGACTGCGCTGTCCTTTACAGGACCAATGCCCAGTCCCGTCTGATTGAAGAAAAATGCCTTCAGCATAATGTTCCGTACCGTATGGTAGGAGGCGTGAATTTCTATCAGAGAAAAGAGATTAAGGATATCCTGTCCTATTTAAAGACCATTGCCAACGCACAGGATGACTTAGCCTCTTTAAGAATCATCAATGTGCCCAAGAGGGGAATTGGAGCGACCAGTCTGGGAAAAGTGCAGGCTTTTGCTTCTGAACATGAATTTTCCATTTATGATGCTTTTTGCCGTGCAAAGGCTGTGCCGGGACTTGGTAAAACGGCGGAGAAGGTTCTTAAATTTACAGTACAGATCGAGGATTTCCGGGGAAGGCTTGAAGAAGAGACGTATTCGATCCATGAACTGATCGAAGATGTCCTTGATGAAACCGGCTATCAGAAGGAATTAGAGGCTGAAGGTGAAATCGAGTACCAGACACGTCTGGAAAATATAGAAGAGTTGATCAATAAGGCGGTCAGCTTTGAAGGGGAGCATGAGCATCCCAACTTAAGTGAGTTTCTGGAAGAGGTAGCCCTGGTAGCTGATGTGGACCGGATGGATGACTCGGAAAACAGAGTAACACTTATGACTCTTCACAGCGCCAAGGGACTTGAGTTTCCAAGAGTGTATTTAAGCGGCATGGAGGACGGGCTGTTCCCAAGCATGATGTCCATTTCCTCAGATGATAAGGAAGATGTGGAAGAAGAACGCCGGCTTTGCTACGTTGGAATCACCAGAGCTCAGAATTTCCTGATGATGACGGCGGCGAGGCAGCGTATGGTCAATGGAGAAACCAGATATTCCAAGGTCAGTCGATTCATAGATGAAATTCCTGATGTGCTTTTGGATTCAAATAAGCTGGAGCCAAGATTGTCTGCCTCTCGTACGGATTACGATGACAGCGGTCTCCCATGGGGAAAAACGAAATCATCCGGCCGGACCGCGGGTGTCAGCAGTTTTGGACCTGGAAACAACTCATATGCATCAAAAACCGCAACGCCCGTATCAACCCCTGGCTTTGGCAAAGCATTTACCGTAGAAAAATCAGCTTCTTTAAATTATAAAGAAGGGGACCGGGTCAGCCATGTGAAGTTTGGGGAAGGCGAGGTTTTGGAAATCAAGGACGGCGGAAGGGATTTTGAAGTCACAGTCCAGTTTGATCAGGCAGGCATCAAAAAAATGTTTGCTTCCTTTGCCAAGCTGAAACTTGTACGAGTTTGATCTAAAAATACATAATTTATTAAAAAAAAGCAAAAATGATAGTAAAAGAATCAATATAATGGTATAATAACTGCGACAGGCAGAGAGACTAAAACTTAGCCGGAAGATATGAAGGAAATGCCTTACAGGCATCCCTTTACACCCAATAAAGTGTGGTGGGTTCTGCCCTGAAAAATGGGCATAAAATAGCAAGGCTCTCAGAAAGGACGTGGAGTTATGAACAGATTTGATGCAATGAGTAAAGAAGCCATGAGTAAGCTGGAAGATCTTATGAACTCAAGCAGAGTAAATGAATTGCTTCATAGAAGGGAACAGGAAGAAAAGAAGAAAAACTGTATCCTCTGGATACTGGCTATCATAGGTGCAGTGGCGGCGGTGGCAGGAATTGCCTATACCGTATACCGTTTCTTCACACCGGACTATTTAGAAGATTTCGAAGACGATTTTGATGATGATTTCGACGATGATTTCTTTGAAGATGATAAACCGGGCGAAGGTTCTGAAGAGTAGGATCGGCATTATAAAGAGAGAGCGTGCCTCAGATAGTGAGACACGCTTTTTTGCTCGATTGGAATTAGAAAAAGTCATATGGCCTGCAGCATTTGCCAGATGCAGAAATGTAAATATTTGCGCCTGGCGGTTTGCCTGCAGAGATAAAGATAGAAGAGGAGTACGCATAGTGAAAAAGGGTGAGATATACGAAGGTACGATAGGAAGATTTGATTTTCCTGACAAGGGAATCATTGAACTTCCGGAGGGGAAAATTACGGTAAAGCATGCACTTCCCGGCCAGAAGGTCCGGGTTATGATAAACAAAAAAAGAGGAGGGCGCTGTGAGGGGCGGATTCTTGAGGTATTGGAGCATTCAAGCCTGGAATCGGCAGAGAATCCATGTCCTCATTTCGGAAGCTGCGGGGGCTGCGTTTATCAGACAATTCCCTATGCGGAGCAGCTTAAGATCAAAGAGCAGCAGGTTAAGGCCCTTATTGACGGAGTCTGCGAGGATTATGAATTTGAAGGGATTCTGCCAAGCCCTGTAGAAGCGGAATACCGGAATAAGATGGAATTTTCCTTTGGGGATGAATATAAGGATGGCCCTCTTGCTTTGGGAATGCATAAGAGGGGAAGTTTTTATGACGTGGTGACTACTACGGAATGTAAGATTGTCAATCCTGATTTTTGTGACATCCTGAAGGCAGTAAAGGAGTATTTCGAACAATTAGGGACCGGTTTTTATAAGAAGATGCAGCATACGGGATATCTGCGTCATCTTTTGGTGCGCCGGGCTGTTAAGACCGGTGAGATTTTAGTGGCCCTGGTTACTACAACGCAGGAAGAGGTAGATTTGAAGCCTCTTACGGATCTGTTGCTGGGGCTTTCTTTAAATGGGAAGATTGTGGGTATTCTCCATATTTTAAATGATAGTCTAGCAGATGTGGTTAAGAGTGACAGGACTGATATTTTATATGGACAGGATTATTTTTATGAGGAGCTTTTAGGGCTGAAGTTCAAAATTTCCCCGTTTTCTTTTTTCCAGACCAATTCCCTTGGGGCGGAAGTTTTGTATGAGACGGTCAGAGGATATGTGGGAGAGACTAAGGATAGGGTGGTCTTTGATTTATATAGCGGAACAGGTACGATAGCTCAGATCATTGCTCCGGTTGCCAAAAAGGTGGTTGGCGTGGAAATCGTTAAAGAGGCGGTGGAAGCGGCAAGAGAGAATGCAAAACTGAATGGTCTTGATAATTATGAATTTATTGACGGGGATGTACTTAAGATCATTGACGAGTTAAAAGATAAGCCGGATTTGATTATTTTGGATCCGCCGAGAGATGGGATTCATCCTAAGGCGTTGGGGAAGATTGTTGATTTTGGCGTGGATCGGATGGTTTATGTTTCTTGTAAGCCGACTAGCTTGGCTAGGGATTTGGTTGTTCTTCAAGAGAGAGGGTATCGGGTGGAGAAGGTTTGTTGTGTGGATATGTTTCCTTCGACGGCGAACGTTGAGACGGTGATAATGATGACGTATTGTGGTAATGAGGACAAAAACCAGGGTTAGACCACAAGATGTTGTGATTTTTAGCATAAAATACCAGGACTAAAAAATGCGATTTTTGGCCCCGTTTTTTCGCTGCTTCCACGGATGACATAAGATAATTGAAGGTAAAACCTTTCTAAATTATTAATATAGATAGGCAGGAAATGAAAGGTATAGCTCAGCTGGGAGAGCGCTTGAATGGCATTCAAGAGGTCATGGATTCGAATCCCACTATCTTCACTTAAACGGTAAGTCACAGGCACCAATTTGTGGAAAGGAGCAATAAGTGAATAACATAAATCAAAATATTATTTATATAATGGGAAATTCATAAGCAAGAAAATAATTGCTTGTTATGGTTATAAAATAGTTAACATGATGGTCTTTCCTACTAAAAAGGAGCAGGTATGAAAAAAAGTGTGGCTATTTTTATCGTTTTATTATCTATTCTGAGTTTCAGCAGTTGCGGGACTCAAAGTAAGAAACTTGCGGAAGTAGTAACTAGTATTCCGGAAATCGAAGCAAGCGATGCCAAACCTTCCGCGCTCTCTACAACGTCAGAATCGGAAAATGCACTGTCTGGCACCCCGGTAATCACATCAAAGGTTGTAAATAACTGTGGGAACTGTGTGATTCAAGGCGAAAAGATTTATTATACTAACAGCTATGATAATGGAACACTTTACAGTATGAATGTCAACGGCAGTGATAACCGAAAACTTAACAATGATTGGACGCCGTGGTTCTGTGCATCCGGCGACCGGATTTATTACCAAAATGGGAATGACGGGATGAATATCTACGTCATGAATACCGACGGCAGCGGGCGGAAAAAGCTGAATGACGATGATTCTGGGAATATTAATATCATCGGCGACAGGATATATTATAGCAATACTGATGACGGCTTTACACTTTACAGTATGAACATCGACGGCAGTGACAGGAAAAAATTGAATGGTGACATTCCCTTGTATATGAATGTGGTCGGTGACCGGATTTATTATTCCGGTGAACTTAGCGGTATCAAGGGTATCTACAGCGTAAAAACCGATGGAACCGATAGAATAAAGTTGACCGATGACAGCCCATATCTTTTGAGTGTGGCAGACGGCTGGATTTATTATAACAATGAGAATGACGGTTCCAAACTTTATGCTATCAGAACCGACGGCAGTGATAGGCATAAGCTGAACGACGACTATACGTTAAGTATAAATGTGGTTGATGGCCGAATTTATTACCAAAATGGAAATGAGGGGAAAATCTACAGCATAAATTCAGACGGCAGCGATAGGAAACTCCTGTCCGACGATAGCGCGGACTGGCTCGTCGTTGGAGATAGCCGGATTTATTATACAATAACCGGCGCAAATATCTATTCTATGAACATAGATGGCAAAGACAAACAGCTTTTAATGGATTTAACAAGCAATGTGTACAAGGATGTGACCTATGAAATCAACGCTCGTCTGCGTAAAGATATGCCGGAATACCGTTTTGTGGCCACAGGGATAACGCAGACGGGCGATTGGATGCCAGGCTATGTTATGGGTCTGAAGGTCTACGATGAAAACGGTCGTTCCATCCTCTCGGCAGACTTTTCACAGACTATTGATGATGTAGTGGTCGGAAACTACGTTTATACTGAAATGATGGACACAATGGGTTTGCATGTTGCAGATGTAAATTTTGACGGATATAAAGATGTGATTATCTTGAATACTTTTGGCGGTGCACATTCCAATACGTGGTATGATTGCTGGCTATGGAACCCGGAAACGTCGTCATTTGTCAAATCTGAATCGTTTGCCGGCATTTGCAATCCCGCGCTTGACCCAGAGAAAAAATATATTTACTCAACCGGAGGCTCGGGAGCAGGCAGACAAGAGTGGGATATTTATCAGTTTATTGACGGTGAGTTCGTGGTTACGAATAGTTTGTCTTATGAATTGACAAATGAGGTTTATCATTTTATAGAACAAAAGCTTGTAAATAGGAAAATGAAAATCGTTCGGGACGATGTTATACAGGAAGAGAGCTTTGATAATGCGCTGTCTGCTGCAGGTTATATCAACGACAATCTTTGGCAGTTGGATAATCCGCGTTGGATATTGAAAAAGTGGAAGGTTGGGAGCTTATCTGGAAAGCAAAATGATTAATATGGTCACAGGCGGATGACGTATTGTGGTTTAGAAGGAAAGCAGGGGTTAAAGCCACAAGATGGACGGAACCATCGTTTTTTTGATTAAAGGTAAGCAGCATTTGACACGATCTCCCAAACTGTGCTATACTTAAGCAGTCAGCAGCTATCAATTGCAGACAACTTGATTAAATAGGTAACCAAGTCACTTCCCATTATGGTAGGTGGCTTTTTTGTATTAATTTAAAGAAAGGAAGGTATAAATTATGGGAGATAAGAATCCTAAGAAACAAAAAAAGAAAAAACGTGTGGTAACTGATGTTAATCTTAACCCGGCTTCATTAAAACCAGAGCCAGCTGTAGAACAGGTCCCAAGCAAACGACAGATGAAACAGAACCGGGGGAGATAATCACAGGCTAGGAGAAGGGAAGTGAATTAACTGAAGAAACAAACAGTTTTAATTGGTAGTCCGGTCTTTCAAAAGCCGGAGATATTGAGTACATTTCTAGGTTCCCTACAGCAGTTGAAAAGAGAATCCATCATGATTGATTATATATTTACCGATGATAATACGGATCCACAGTCAAGCCGGTTGCTGGAGTTATTCAAACCGGAAAAGTCGGCGGTAACGATTCTTTTGGGTGATAAGGGAAGCACTTATATGTGTGATGAAGGATCCCACTATTGGAGTGATGCACTGATGTTTCGGGTGGCAAAGTATAAGAATAAGATGATTCAGCATGCAATCCGGCATAACTACGATTATCTGTTTTTTGTTGATTCTGATTTGATTCTGCATCCGGATTTGATTGAACATTTAAAATCAGTTAAAACGGATATTGTCTCAGAAATATTTTGGAGCAGGTGGCATTACAATACACCACTGGAACCTAATGTATGGTTATTTGATGAATATGATTTGGTTCCCCGGCAGTTAGGGGAGGAATTGGATGAAAAAGAAATGCAAAAGAGAAGAGATGCCTTTCTCGACCAACTTAAAATACCAGGAGTATATAAGGTTGGGGGGCTGGGAGCCTGTACCTTGCTTAGCCGGGCAGCTCTGCTAAAAGGAGTTGATTTTTCGCCGATTATGAATCTGACCATTCATGGCGAGGATCGTTTTTTCTGTATTCGGGCTGAAGTTCTGGGCCTGTCTCTTTATGTAGATACAACATATCCTGCTTATCATATCTATCGGGAACGGGATTTGCCGGGAGCGGCTGATTATGTACGGCAATGTAAAAACGGCATTCCCCAGATCCGGCATCCGAAGCGGAGCAACCACAAAATCACACTGTCTATGATTGTCAGAAATGAAGAAGAACGTTATTTAAAGAAAATGCTTACCAGTCTCCAAAACTGTATTGATGAGGCTGTTATTATTAATGATGCAAGTACGGATAATACGGCAAAAATCTGTCGGGAAGCGATGCCGGAGGTTGTAGTGCATCTGATTACCAACCAGCAATCTATGTTTGCTGATGAAGCAAGTCTTAGAAAGCTGCAATGGGAAGAAACAATAAAAACCAATCCGGAATGGATATTAAATCTGGATGCGGATGAGATAATGGAAGAGGCATTCTGGAAAGATATTGATAAACTCATCAATGACAATGCGTCAGCCAATGCGTTCAGTTTCCCATTGTATGATATGTGGAATGAAACACAATACCGGGATGATGAATTTTGGAATGCTCATAAAAGACATCATTCTTTTTTGCTCCGATATCAGCCGGAGACGGTTTATAAGTGGAATACGAAGGCTCAGCACTGTGGACGGTTCCCTGCTTATGATGGAGAGGAATTAAGTTATAAAACTTCATATCGGATTCAGCATTTCGGCTGGGCCAGGGAAGCTGACCGAATTAGGAAGAAGAATCGGTATCAGCAGCTGGACCCGGATGCTGTTTTCGGGATCAGGGAGCAGTATGATTCGATTCTGGATGCTAGTCCTGATTTGGCAGAATGGATGGTTGATGAGAAAAAACAATAAGAAAATCAATGTTGGGATTGGCTTTGTAACCGGCCGGAAAAATTTTAAAAAAGTTGCCAAAGCCTATATTCAGAGCTTTTCAGAAAATGATGAGCTGGATTGCGAACAGTATGCCCTTCATCTTTTTGTTGCTTATGATCTGAACTATAAGGGAACCCAGGTGAGTGATTATCAGATTACGGACGAGGAGCTTCTGGGTGCTGTTGATTCGGCTCACTATCTGGGGCCGTCCGCTATTTCTACAGAAGCGGACGCTCTTGTGAAAGACAAAGTAATTACAGCCAGGGAAGCAAAGCTGATCTTTGGCGAAGGTTATGCAATGTTACGGAATGCAGTCTTGTATTTTGCGGTTAAGAATAAGATGGATTCCATTATATTTCTTGATGATGACGAATATCCGATTGCCAATATCCGACTGGAGCAGGGCATCGCCTGGAAAGGACAGGAGATTTTGTCTGCTCATATCAAAGGGATTCAGAAGGCTGATATGACTCATGGACATCACTGTGGCTATATATCGCCAATTCCTCAGTTCCGGTTTAATGAAACGCTGTCTGAAGATGAGTTTCACACTTTTATTGGAGCTATCAGTAACGATATTATTAATTGGGAGTCAGTCAAAGAGAAGATGGAAGCCGGAGGTGTTACTTATGCCAGTGCGGAGATCATGGAGCATACTCAGACCGAATGGGTGGAAGCGGTAGATGGTATGAAGTTTATTTCCGGAGCAAACCTGGCAATCTGCCTAAAGGAAACCGATAAGATATTTCCGTTCTATAATCCGCCTGGTGCCAGAGGGGAAGATACATTTTTAAGTACCTGCATCAGCGATTGCCGGGTTCTTAAGGTAGGGTGCTATACCTTTCATGATGCTTATTCTGCATATGGGCAATTGCTCAGCGGTATACTGCCGGAACACCTAAAGGCGATAGATACGGAAACTCCCTTTGCATCAAAGAGGTTTTTGCAGGCGGCAATCGGCTGGATTCGCTATAAGCCGCTGCTGCTGTATATCACTCAGCCGAAGGAATATTTAAAGAAGATGGAAAGCATTGAGGAAGCCCTGAAAGCGGTGTTGCCAAAGTTTTGTCAGTATTTCGGTAACAATGATTTTCAGATTATATTAAAAGAGTTTCGCCAATATCGGGCACTTGTGAATGAGCATTTTACGGACTTTGAAAATACGAAAAAGGCGTGGATCGATGTGATGAATTCATTGAAAATGATTCCTCAGGAAAAAAAGAGGTAGGTATTTGAAAACAATTATGGTTACGTTTGGAACACGCCCGGAATCAATTAAAATGTGTCCCGTGGTAAAAGAATTAAAAAAGAGAGCGAATGTAAAGACGGTTGTCTGCGTATCAGGGCAGCACCGGGAGATGCTCGATCAGGTATTGGCAGTGTTTGAGGTGGAGCCGGATTATGATTTGTCGGTGATGCAGAGCGGCCAGACTTTATTTGAGATTACGCAGCTGATTCTCGGCGGAATGAAAGCGGTTCTGGAAACAGTCAAGCCGGATATAGTTCTTGTGCACGGCGATACTACGACAGCGTTTGCAGCAGCGCTGGCATGCTTTTATCTGGCGATTCCGGTTGGCCATGTAGAGGCCGGACTTCGTACTCATAATATGAAATCTCCGTTTCCGGAAGAATTCAACCGGCAGTGCGTGGGGCTTATTGCATCTCTGCATTTTGCCCCAACCAGGGCAGCAGCCGATAACCTGATTATCGAGGGAAAAGATGTGAATACCGTTCATGTAACCGGTAACACCTCGATTGATGCTTTGAGAACAACGGTACAAAATGGCTATCAGCATGAGCAGCTTAAATGGGTGGGAGAGAGCCGACTGATTCTTCTGACAGCACACCGGCGGGAGAATATCGGTATTCCGCTGGATAATATGCTCCGTGCCGTTATCAGGATCGTAAATACGGTTGAGAATGTAAAGGTCATTTATCCGGTTCACAGAAACCCTGCAGTGCAGAAAGCGGCCAATGAGATTCTGGGAGGGCATGATCGAATTCATCTGATCGATCCACTTAATGTTCTGGAATTTCATAATATCATGGCAGCATCTTGTTTCATATTAACCGATAGCGGCGGGATTCAGGAAGAGGCTCCGAGCCTTGGCAAACCGGTCCTTGTTATGCGGGATACGACTGAGCGTCCCGAAGGTGTTGCCGCCGGAACCCTGAGACTGGTAGGAACCAATGAGGAAGATATTTATCAAGCTGCTCATTTGATTTTATCAGATCAGAAAGAGTATCAAAAAATGAGTGCAGTGGCGAACCCTTATGGTGATGGTTCTGCCAGTGAGCAGATCGTGGATATATTGCTGCAATAACAAGGGGAATCCTTATATTGTGAATCTTCTGAACAAAAAGATTTTCTAAAGAATGTTTAAGAAATGGCGAACCTCCGCCAAGGCTCAACCACGCCCTCCCGGCATCCGAATCACAGCATCGAGTAACGTGGAAACTATTTGCCTATTATCCCTGTAAATACGTGTATTTTTAGAACCAACAGAACAAAAAATGGGGAAGTTGTCAACGATATGTCAACGGAATTTCTAGTTGTTGACAGCTTCCTCAAATATAGCTACGCTTCTGTCTGCCATTTTTTCAGTAGCATGGGTGTATACCTGTAAGGTAGTAGCTATATTACTGTGCCCTAGTCCCATCTGTACGTCTTTTGGGTCAGCTCCATTCTCCATTAAAACAGTAGCGTGAGTATGTCTGAGAGAGTGATAATCAAAGGCAAGTTTCAATTCATGATGTATCACTCGGCTACAATATTTAAAGGAGTCAGTACTAACATAATCGCCATTTTCGTGAACACATATCATTTCAACTCTTTCCAATGCGCATTCAATACAACGCTCCGCTGGAATAATTCTATATATAAGATTGCCCTTTTCATCTTTTTCTGGTTTCAAATAGTGGTCAATATAATATTCACCATAAAGAAGTCGGTTTTTCTTTTTCAATACTGTATAAAGTTATCACCAAATTTTATGGTACGGACTGAAGAACGGGTCTTTGGTGTTCCAAAGTACCATGCCGATTTTTCTTCCTTTTTCCACTTTTGCTCAATTACCTTTCTTGCATCAACTCCATAATTTCTTTTAACTATTGCTTTATCTACGCTAATCGTTCTATTATCAAAATCAATATCATTCCAAGTGAGTCCAAATGCTTCACTAATCCGAAGTCCTGTGTAGTAACCTATCATGAGAGGAACATAATACGGACTTCCTTCAGGAAAGCGTTCGATAATTCGCTTAAATTCATCAGGCTGGATAATATACCTTTCTTTTGCTCCTCGCTCAAAACGTGGCATTTTGACACGTTGACAAGGGTTTTCTTTTATATAACCCAAAGGTTCTATCGCATATTCGTAAGAGGTAATAATACTGATAAAATGCCAACAACGGATGATCGTGCAAGACCTCTCAATCTGAGCTGATTAACGTATTCCTGTACGGCAGCAGATGTTAATGACTTTAACTTATAAGCTCCGAATGTTGGCTTCAAATGATTTTCTATTAACTGTATATACCCAAGTTGTGTGTTATATTTAAGATTTAATTTGCAGTAATTATCAAACCAGTAATCGAGATAATCTGATATGCTAATTTCGGCAGGTGAAAAAGTTTTACCGGAATTATTATATT
Source organism: Lacrimispora sphenoides (assembly GCF_900105215.1). Lineage (NCBI taxonomy): Bacteria > Bacillati > Bacillota > Clostridia > Lachnospirales > Lachnospiraceae > Lacrimispora > Lacrimispora sphenoides. The sequence goes on from NZ_FOIP01000002.1 coordinate 1,015,264, forward strand.
CATTCATGGCCTGTGTTCCCGCGGTCAGTGCATCGGACTTTGTCCGGAAGCCAGATTTTGATATAGTCTTTCTTTTTCCGGCAACAGAGGCCCCCTCGAAGGAATATTCCCATTTGCTACCTCTTTTTCTGTTGTCCCATTGTATTGCCCTCCTTAAATTTGGGTACAAAAATAACGCCATGCCAATAATTGACAGTTAGCGCCATAGTTGATATACTGTAGGTGCAAGCTAGGTATATCAGTGACTTGTCATTGGTAATCTATGTAATCCGTCCCTAACAATAAAATTGGGGGCGGTTTTTTTAATTGTTTTTTTGTGTTCTTTCATTACTTCTATAACTTCTATTATAAAATTTAATTCGCTTTCTGTTAAGTTGTCTGATATTTGCTTGTTGATTAACCATATTGCCAACGTCGGGAAGATGGTATGAAGGAGGATATCTCATGAAAGAGATAATGAAAGAAGCGGTAACAATGATGGTTAAGTTATTCGTTATGTATGTTTTTACAATGACCGCCATGTTGGCCCTGGTGACAGGTATTGCAATGCCAGTACTAGGAGTGGGTGGATTGGTTATTTCAATAATTGTATTGTCAATGTTAAGCGGAGGAGGTAAGGCACATGACAGCGGCAGAAATGAAGATGGAACATGACCGGGAATATTTCAGAATGCGTGCTGCAGAAGCAGAACGGGCCGAGAACCAGATAAGCCAGATCAGGATAGTGATTGCAATACATAAGCAAAATCACAGTGACACCATGGTAATGACACATGACCAGAAGAAAAAAGCGGCAGAGCAGAGTGCGTGGAAGGCTTTGGATAACATTGAAAAGGAAATTGAAGCTATTATAGGACAGGAGGGATAGCATGGGAGCAAAGAAAATATAAGCGTATACGCTGATAATGAAAGGATAGGGAGTTACACTGCAGAGGCTGCGGAAAAGCTATTAGGGGTATCAAGGAATAAGGTATCTGTTTATGCAGATCAGCAGACCAGATACCAGAGTAAATATCTTTTCATACCAGAGGATAAAGAACAAGACCTTTTCAAATTGAAATGGAATGCAGCAAGATTTGAGTTATTGGCAAGCGGGAGGAAAGTGCATGGAGCTGGATAAGAATGTTCTAAAGCAATATCTCTCCATAAAAAAAGAGATTGAAGCAGAAGAGATCCGGATCGACAAACTGCAGAGAGAGATTGACAGCATGATTCCCACGGAAAGAGAAGTAACGGACGTTGTTACTAAAGGGAAAAGAGGTAAGAAGCCCCTGGGGATATGTATAATACGAGGCAATGGTGATTACCAGGACATAAATAAAAAAAGAACAGAATTGAGAGAACGGAGAGCCAAAAAGGAACTGCATGTGGTTGATCTAGAAAAAAGAGTAATCGATGTAGAGACATACATATATAGCCTGGAAGAAAGTGAACTTAGAAATATCCTCTTGTTTAGCTGCATCGACGGAATGATCTGGAAAGATGTAGCTGCCGCCATGGGAGAAGGGTATACAGAAGAAGCCTGCAAGCAAAAATTCTCTAGATTTATGCGTGTCAAGTGAAAGTGTCACGTTTGTCACGGGGGTCATGTGATATAATTAAAATGGAAAAACTGTACAGCAAATCCAATCAATCACTATTTAGTGTCAAGTCTAAAAGTTATCCATTAATAGACTTTAAACAATAAGGGCATGCCGGACAACCGGCATATCGGTTCATAGCTCAACGGCAGAGCAACAGCAAACCCCCTGGCTGTAGATCCCGATCCAATTCCGGGGGAACCGATTAAAAGGCTGGGTTCCCGAATGGGAGTAGGTCGTAAGACTTAGAATTCCTTTGCCTTGGCTCTCAGCTTCATCATAATACACCTCCTAAGGAATCGCCTGTCGAAATTTGTCGTTCGATGGGTGTTTTCTTTGTAGAACGTACTGTACTTTTTTGATGTAATTGTATATGTTATATTAAAAGGTTATATAAAGGGAGTAACATGCCATACTTTGAAACCAAGATATATGAAATTAAAACCGTAGAGCCATATATAACTAAATGCAATAGGAGATCCTGTTATTTTGAGGAGTGTAATGAGGTTGAGTATTCCTGCATTAGTACCAGGACTGTAGAATATAATATAGTTATTGGTTTTAGTTATCCGAATGTAGCTGAAAATGATATGGATAATATTGTGCGGTGTGTCAATGATACAATTTATGCTGTAAGCGGAATTGTATCATCGACTACTTCATGCAGCGAATTAAATCAATCATGTATAATTGCCACTAATAATACAATCTTTTTAGCTGATACAAAAGGAAGAGATGTATTTTATGATTGCTTAAGACAGTCAGGACTATCTGATGAAACCATTAATGCTAGCAAAGTGAAGGTGTTTATTAGAAAAGATTATAATTAATATATAATTTAAGAGGCGGTCGACTCCGTCTCTTTTTTAATACAATAAAACAACACAAGTGAGGTGGTGAGGCTTGGCAAGAGCACCAGATGAAAGAATAAAACAGGCAAAGGCCATGTACTTAAAAGGCTTGAAGTTAGTTGAGATTGTAAGTCAACTAAATCTCCCAGAAGGAATGTTGTATATGTGTGGAGGCGGAAAAGAGCCGGATCGGATTTCAGCTGCTGATTTATTGACGGACGACTATCAGAACGAAACGGGGCACTGCCACGGCTGGCTGTTTATCGGTGAAAGGCAGGAAAACAGGGTTTTAGGGGAAATTTACCGGGAGCGGATTTTATCCCTGCCGCGGATGCTCGGTTATGAAAACATTCATTACTGCTTTGGAGTAAAGGCGTTTCGCATATGGGCAGACCAAATTGACGGCGGCTATTTTGAGCGGGTAAAAACCGGTGAATTTAATAACTGGGATATGCATACCGTGTATGTTTGCTGTCTTGCTACAAACAGCGGCGGCTGTAAGGGCTTTTTGGAAAAGGCACTTGAGCTGAATCCTGATATGACTTTTATCAATGACGTGATTGCACTTTATGCGCAAACAGGACGCTACTGGAATAATGATAATGGCACAGATTTAGAAGCAATAGGCGGTGGCTTTAACGTCACGCTGGATGCGTTACAGGATGAAATCCATGCGTAAAAGGATTGCTCATAAACTGCGGGACTCTGCCGATTGTATGGACCAGGTTGTGGCCGTGATTGAACGATTTAAAGCAGAGAAGAATGGCTGATTTATTACGCGTGCTTTAAAACGGCTGGTTCTTTTAAGAAAACGGACGACTGTAGAAAAAAGCACGTAAAATTACTTATATGAATTTCATAATTATTTCATTACCGCCCTTTCAGGCGGTAACATCAGGGGTAGACAAAGTCGGCGATTTTGCCGATGAAGGAATTTTGAGAAGCTTTGACAATTTCTTTTCAGGTGTCATACCGAAACCAGAGGAAAGCTTTATGCAGAGGGATTTTCTTTATTATGATGAAGAAAACGGGGGAATGGTGTGGCTTTGGGCATTGACGGAAAGCGGAGAAACCGGCGGCTTTGAAACCGTTGAGTTTGAGGGAGGTCTGTACATTACATTTGCTTATCGGGACGGCGACGGAGAAACCCATGACAGATTGCAAAAGGAAGTATACGACTATATTAAAGCTTCTGACTTTTTAAAATTGGATATTCGTCCCAATCACTATTCCATGGGGCATATTATCACGCCAAAAGCTGTTATGGACGCACAGGGATGGGGACAGATGGAGGTTTTTATCCCGGTAAAGTTGAAGCACTGAGATAAGGTGAAGAATATTAAAGAATACCTAACAATTTTCTGAAATGGGGAAGCTAATTTGATATTTATGGATTTTATGAATATATTAGCATTTGGATTTCTTTTTTTTATGATTATTAGACGAATACTAGAAGATAAAAAAGCTCACTTCAAGAGTTTTAGGATTTTAAGTGATAAAGAAAAAGATTATTATGATATAAAGAAAATTAAGATCTATGAAATATTGTTAATAATTTTTGTGTATTTTTTTTATGTTGTTGGTGTCATTACCAGATCAACACTTACTTCCTACAGAACAATCACTTGTATTGTGATAATCGTTATTTTATTTCTAATATTTGATCGAACCAAAATAATATGGAATTTGTTTTGTAAAAAAACATTGATAAATTTTAGTAAGAAAGGTTTATATGAAGACTATTAAAAAGTCTTTCTATTTTTTAGTTTGTGTTATTTTATCTAATCTCATGAGGATTAACGCTAATGCAGATGTCGGATCAAACATCGAATAGCTGAGAAATTTGGTAGGAATCACCATCTAATTAAAAATTTGGAGGGTGTTGCAAAATCACTAAAATAAAGTGATGGAGTGACATCCTCTTTCTATATAACTATACTATTTTCTATGGGAACAGATCCATGTTTATTCCATCGATAAGCCATTCCTTGACGAAGTATAGTATGGAGAGGCATAAAGAATATCTGCATGCCAATGTCGGAATTTGTTGAATGAAAACTTAGATTATAATATACGTATTGACTATAACATGGTAAGATTATAGAAATAATTAAATCCGGAGGGGACTTTGATGAAAAAGAGTTGTCAATTACTATTAGCTGTTTTGCTGGCATTTATTGTCACGGTATTACCTGTTGTATCCGCATTCGAAAACCCAGTTGTGATTACTGCACAAGCTCATTCGGGAAGAACTGATTCAAGTGGTGGGCATAAGGACAACAAAAATAAGAGTGGGCTTGGAAGTTACCATTATCATTGTGGTGGATACCCACCTCATTTACACAGTGGCGGTGTTTGCCCTTATAAGACAAAGGCATCAACAACTGTATCAACAACTATGGTAGAGACGGTATCAAAAGACACAGAAACGGTAAAGGCGGTACAGGAAGCACTGAATGAAAGAGGATATGACTGTGGAACGCCAGACGGAATTATGGGGAAGAAGACTAAAAGTGCATTGATGAAATTTCAGGAAGACAATGGTTTGACTGTAGATGGAATCATTGGTGAGCAAGTGACAATAGCACTGGAAATCAACCTGCAGTAATAGCATAATGGTATATTTAGTACCGATTATATATCGTTGGAACAGGGCTATTCCTGTTCCATTTAAAATTATAACTGTTTTTGCTGTTGGAAGATGTCATCGATTCTAAAATTAGTAAATTTACAATTTCCGCGTTGGTGATCAAAAAAAGAGTCAAAGGCTAGTCTTATTGAATCAGAAAATGGAAATGCTTATGCTGTTGAGAATGGTGTGGAGAAACAGCCGATAGTAGAAAACAAGGGACAGGGATAATAACCTGTGCCTTGTTTTCTATTGAGAGTTTTGCTTTGAACACACAGTGTGGAGGGAATTAACGGTAAGAACATTTGTTTGCTTTATCCATAATAATATGGTATATTATCTCTATAGGTCGCAATAAAAGAATTGTGATGAAGATGATGATGAATTAAGTTTGTTTACAGCTGTTAAAGATTGAAAGGAATAGACTTTTAAGAGAAGTTTATCAAAAAAGGAGGTAGCGGGTATTTCTCGTAATTAAAATGCGTATGAACAAATTTGACAAGAAATATAAATCTGTTAAAATACCGGGCCAAATATCTTTTTTTGAAGAAAAGGAAAATCAATTAAAACAGTTTTTACAAAATGTCACCTCTGTTTCCTTTGAAGGTGAGGTTTTTGCAGAGATTGAAATTGATGGAGGAACAAACAGCAATCAGGCATTTTCTACCCCTCAGCCGCAAGTAGTAAATCCTATCGTTGATGAGAATCGTAAAATATTTAATGAAATGAGACAAATAGCAAGAGATATTCAGCTTCCTTCTAATTTCAATTCTCATTTTTATAACAAACAAACACGGATTAGTAATTCAAAAGTATTCTATAAACAAGCAGTTTTCATGAAGGATTACGAGGATGATTACAATGGTTATGTAGAGTTTTCAAACTATTTTCCTTATTACCAACAAATGAGTTATGCGCAGCTCAGAACATATTTTACATGGCGGACTGATGTAAGAAAAGGTAATGTCACAAACGTTTCATTATCATATGCCTTTGTTTATATTTACGAGCTGATTCATAATATCGGAGTGGCTGACTCTCAGGAAGGACTTGATAAGCTTATGTCTTTCTGGAGAGCTTTCAAGCGTTTTGACTCTTCGATTGATAAATATGTGATTAAGTGGATAAAGGACTATCATATTTATTATGATCTCCCGAAGCCATTTAAAGAATTTGTCTGCGAAAATAATCTTCAAGCACATTATGCCAAAGTATTCATGTACGAATCAGACATGAACGACAATTTTGATCTATTTTGCAATGTTTCAAAGTATGATATCAGAAAATCAATTTTCTTTACCGATGAGACAAAAGAGCAGCTTAGTGATTGTTTTTGTACTGTAATTCATAAACTTAGAGTTATTTTTAATAGAGCTGGTATCATTTTTGACGATTTGATTTTTTATCCGACGAATAAGATGTCTGTATGGACGCCTTTCAAGGATGCATTGTTTCATTCATCAATTAAGATAACGGATAAGAAAGTTGTGTTTTCTGATAAAGAAATATATATATGTTCTAAAAACAATTGGTCTTTTAGTTCCACATTATCTATGAATAGCGGTCGGCAACTCATTGGCTATATTATGAAACAAACAGAATCCGAGTTACGAAAAGTTACAAAATTCAAACACAAGCTGTCTGCTGATATTAATTTAGTTGACAGTGGGCTTATAAAAAAACTTGAATATGCGGGCCTTTCCCTTGAAAATATAATTCACGAAGCGGTGAATGAGTATTACAAAGAAGCAACAAAAATTGTTGTATCCGTGGATGAAACTTCTCTTCATAAAATAAGACTTGAAGCTGACGACACTCAGGAAAAACTAATCGTGCCAGATACCGAACCTATGATGTATTTTGAATCAAGCACAGTAGAGACTAATCCTGTTATATCTCAAACTGTTTTTGCCGATTCCTCTGTGGCAATGCAAGACAATTGGACAAGTCTTTTTAATATACTCGAAGAAACAGAAGTGAATGCACTTAAATTAATACTTCAAGGGGATACAAATCTGAAGCATTTTGCAGATGCCAACGGGGTTATGCTGGAAGTGTTGGCTGACAGTATTAATGAAAAGGCGATTGACACAATTGGTGATAACATTCTTGAACTTGACGATTGTTTGACTATATATGAAGAATATATAAATAAAATTAAGGAAATGGTGTAATCTAATGGAAAATAAATTGCCGTTGAGGATAGCCAATATACTAATAAATGCATTAAAGGGTGGTGTCGTTCCCCGCGTAGGACTTGAATACATCACCGTAGGGCGAACACAGGAAATCGCAGCGATTTTACATGATATTGATATGATTGAGGATGGAAGTGCTTCTTTTCGATTTATTGTTGGCAAGTATGGCAGTGGTAAGAGCTTTTTACTTCAAACCATACGCAATTATGCTACAGCAAGAGGCTTTGCGGTGGTTGATGCTGACCTTTCGCCTGAACGACGGTTTGCGGGAACAAAAGGGCAGGGACTTGCAACATACAAAGAACTTATCCAAAACCTTTCAACGAAATCAAAGCCGGATGGTGGTGCACTGCCGTTGATTCTGGAAAAATGGATCTCAGGCATACAGGCGTCTATAAGAGCACAGTCCGAAGCAGAAGGTGAAGAGTTCAATCTATTAGTTGAAAAACAGATATATGCCGTAGCTGGTTCTCTTGAGGGTATGGTCAACGGTTTTGAGTTCGCCAAGGCAGTTGCTACTTACTGGAGAGCATACCAACAAGATGATGCTGCAATGAAATCAAATGTACTGAAGTGGTTTCGCGGCGAATATGCATCCCGCAAAGAAGCAAAGGCAGATTTGGATATTAATTTCATTGTTACGGATGAAACATGGTATGACTTTTTGAAATTATTTGCTATTTTTTTAGTAAACGCCGGATATAAAGGGCTATTGGTTTTCATTGATGAACTTGTCAATATCTTTAAGATTCCAAACTCCATCACAAGACAAAACAATTATGAAAAAATTCTGACTATGTATAACGATGTGCTACAGGGCAAAGCAAAGCATATTGGATTTTTAATCGGCGGTACACCTCAGTGTATTGAAGATAAATACAAAGGTTTGTTCAGTTATGAAGCTCTTCGATCACGCCTTGCAGAAGGACATTTTGCCACTGATGAGATGAAGGACTTAACCGCTCCCATTATTAGGCTGCAAATGCTTACGCAAGAAGAGGTGTATGTACTCGTTGAAAAACTGCGGGACATTCATGCACAGCTATACAACTATACCCCTACGATGAGTCACGAGGATTTACTGTACTTTCTGACAGTGGAATATAATCGTGTTGGTGCAGGCACACATATCACTCCGAGAGAAATCATCCGTGATTTCATCGAACTTGTTAATATTCTGCATCAGAACCCAAAGAAAAGTGTGTCTGATATTTTAGGCAGCAACAGCTTTGAAATGGCCAAGGGTGGTCTGTCCGATGAAACTATACACAGTGATTTTTTAGATTTCGAGGTGTAAACTAAGATGGATGTATTTAACAGACTTGCTCCTTTTATACAGGATTTCATATATCAGAACAAATGGGAGGAATTACGTGGAATTCAGGTTGCCTCTTGCGAGGTCATTTTGGGCAGCGATGACAATTTACTGCTTTCCTCTGGCACAGCCTCTGGAAAAACTGAAGCGGCTTTTTTGCCTGTGCTTACGGAGCTGTATGAGAAACCTTCCCGTTCGGTAGGCATAATGTATATTTCACCGCTGAAAGCTCTTATTAACGACCAGTTCAAACGCCTTGAGCAGTTACTTGTTGATTCACATATTCCTGTTTGTAAATGGCACGGTGACGCATCACAAACCAAGAAAAATGAGTTAATCAAGCATCCAGAAGGGATTATCCAGATCACCCCGGAATCACTAGAAAGCCTTCTAACCAATAAGCGTGGCGCTTGCCTCCAAATGTTCTCTGATTTGCGATTTGTCATTATTGATGAAGTACATCAGTTTATGCGTGATGCACGCGGTGTTCAGCTGCTGTGCATCTTAGAACGTCTTCAGAAGCTGACTGGCGTAAATCCAAGGCGTATCGGCCTTTCGGCAACCCTCGGTGACGTGTCTTTCGCGCAGAACTGGCTCAACACAGGAACCGGCCGTAACTGTGCCGCTCCTATAGCGGAAGATGGAAAGAAGCGTATCAAACTTCATGTCGAACGTTTTGTTAACCTACACGATGAGCGTGATATCGCTGACAACGATGCAAGCGATAACAAGGTTGCAACAGGCGGGAATATGGGTGATCGCGAGCATTACGAATATTTATTTAAGATGACGCTTGATAAAAAGACTATCATCTTTACAAACAGCCGGGAAGAAACCGAACTTGTTATGGCGAATCTTCGTGAAATTGCGATACAAAAAAAAGCGCCCGATGTTTACCGGGTCCATCATGGAAATGTTTCTGCGTTGCTTCGCGAAAACACAGAGGATGAGATGAAATCAAGTGATGATAAAATTGTCACCGGTGCAACCGTTACATTGGAGTTAGGTATTGACATTGGTTCGCTCGATCAGGCAGTACAGGTCGGCGCCCCGCTTAGCGTTTCTAGCTTTGCACAGCGGCTTGGCAGATGTGGGCGCCGAGGTCAGGTTCCACAACTGCTATTCACCTTTGTTGAAGATATCCGAATCAATTCAGCTGATACACTGGGGCCTATCAATTGGGAGTTTATCCGAACGATTGCTATTATTGAGTTGTATATAAAGGATCATTGGATAGAGCCAATTTATCCGCATCATCATGCGTATAACCTTCTGTATCATCAAACGATGAGTCACTTAAAAAGCAGTGGTGAACTTTCCCCTGCAGCTCTTGCACAGGCTATCCTTACTTTGGGTTGCTTTAGCCATATTTCCCAGGAGGATTATAAACAGTTATTGACTCATCTTATTAATATTGAGCAATTACAGCGAACAGAACATGGGGGCTTGATTATCGGCAGAGAAGGAGAAAAAATTGTAAATAATCATCATTTTCTCACGGTTTTCCTTGCTCCAGAATATTTGCTAGTTAAGGATGAAAACCGCACAATCGGTACTGTTGATAAGATTTACCCTGTTGGTACTCGTTTTGCATTGGCGGGCATGACATGGGAAACGGTTGATGTCAATACAAAATCAAAGGTTGTTTTTGTTAAAAAAGTACCAGGTATTTCTGTAGTTGACTGGGACGTAGATTTCGATGCGGAGCTGCATACTGTTTTAGTAAAAAAAATCCGCAGCATTCTTCAAGGTGATTTGCCATATCCGTACTTGAGTGAGAGGTGCCGTGAACGATTAACGGAAATACAATACATTGCTCGAAACAGCGGTATTTTAGAAAATCTGGTTACCCCTCTTTCCGATAAAAAATACGCGGTGTTCCCTTGGGTGGGGACACGACAGCTATTGACTCTTCACTATGCGTTATTGAAAAGGAACATAAGAAGTAAACACCCTTGGATTACTTGTGTTTATTTAGAGGTGAATTTTACTGGAACGAAAGAAGAATTGGAATATATAATTTCCGATATTATTAAATCTGAATTAGATTTATATGAGCTTCCTTTACCTGAGAAAGTGCAGATTAACGGTAAATATAACGAGTTTATTCCTTTTAACTTACTACGAAAACAATTTATAGAGGACTATTTGGATTTTGAGGGGTTAAAAGAGGCATTTTAGTACAGGGGTGTTGTATTTATGGGGAACAATGTCAAAACTATTTGCCTGTTATCCTTGTAATTACGTTACATTTTAGAATAAAAAGAATAAAGAAAGGAAGTTGTCAACGATTTATCAACGTAATTTTCAGTTGTTGACAGCTTCCTCAAATATAGCTACTCCTGTCTGCCATTTTATCAATAGTATGGGTGTATACCTGTAAGGTGGTAGCTAAATTGCTGTGCCCCGGTCTCGTCTGAACGTCTTTTGGGTCTGCCCCATTCTCCATAATTCCCCTTTTTATCTTTCTCTTGTTTCAAATAGTGGTCAATATAATATTAACCATAAAGAATACGGTTTTTCTTATGTGTTATATATGTGTTTTTCAATACGGTATAAAGATTATCGCCAAATTTTCTTGTGCGGAATGAAGAACAGGTCTTCGGTGTTACGAAATACCATGCCGATTTTTCTTCCTCTTTCCCGGAATTAATGCTTACAGAGCGTCAGCGTTCTTTGCAAGGGTGCATTTTTCTAATTCACGAATTGGATGTGCGGTTGAAGGAGAAGTTAAGGACATTTCTAAAGAAAAACCACAGCAGGCATCGGACGTATTTGCAAATAGCAAGGATGTGTAAGCATGATATTAACGGCAGAAAACTATTTCAGCCCGGAAACTTCCAGGGAATACTTGTCAGTTATGGTTGGGAAGCAAATCCCCGTGTATGGATAATAGAGTATGAACGGTGTGAGAAGCCGAAGGAATCATAGTATGCGAATATAATGCTGGGAGATATGGTCTTATGTCCACTACGTGATTTATTAAACCCAGTTTTTCTGCTGTAATAATATCCCGGCAACATGGTGCAATTGCGCAGCGGTATCAATGTATGAATGATTTTCGTGCAGTATTATCTGCAGCCATACTGGGAGTGTTATAAAGTAACGTCTAGTGCTGGTACTCTTAAAAAGTAATTTAGATAAATTGTTTTCCATCATATCACCTCAAAAATATGAAAGAAACCTAACTATGGTTCACGACAAGAAGCTGATGAAAAGGCCAAATGATCCCACTGTAAGATTTGCCAGGAATGCTTAACAGGTGTTGGAAAGATGATGCAAAGAAGAACAAGGGAGATTTAAACCTCCCTTGCGTTACCGGATGATGCCTAATTGGATGTAATTCTAGGTTTAGGGCCTTCACCCGGAGGAGTATAAAATGGATCAATATAATCGCTATTTGATGCGGTTTTCGAACGATGATCTGTATGGGTAACATTTTTATTACTGACATTATTGTCTGTAGCACTGCCCTGTTTTTTGGAAGATATATCTTTGCTATTCAAGATTGACGCTCCTTTCGCTTTTTAGTAGTGTCTGTAGAACAAAAAATAATATACAAAATGTTAAGGATTTGCTTAATGGAGCAGGAAGGAACATATTATGAAAATTAGTATTTCCCAGAGTCTTGGGAGGAAGGAAATATAATGATTTATGAGTGCACAAAAGATTTTCACGTTGATTTGATTGATGATGCCGGTTCCGTTGAAAGAGAAAGTGCAGTCAACATCAGAAAAGGATCCATGTAGAAAAATGATATGACTGCCACCAATAATATGACAGGTGCAGACTTGCGGCTTTAGAATTTAACTGGACTTGAGTGGATTGAGATATCAAAGAAGCGTTTGGAAACCCATTTTAAACCGCTAAATTAGTATTTACTTAACTATTCATTAGCAACTCCAGTACAACTATTTTTAAACTTCTCATAGTCTTCATCAGTTTGCGGTAGTTCAAAAAACTCGAAAAATTCTTCAAGTACCTCAACCTGTACTGTTTTCCCTGAGCAGCGTTGATAAATCATGTACAAGCAAAATGCCACTATTCCTAAGAAAATAGTGGCATTTACAATGATTATAAAATTTTTCTGTTTTTACATTTTTCTATTTTTTCTTTCTTATCATATCTGCTCATGTTTTTTTTGCTGGAAAGAAAAATATTCAGAGAATTTTAACTTGACTCCCTCCATTAAGCAAAGAGTTACCACCTGTCGGCAGCTTTTCTATCGGTTCCGTTATTAACTAACCTTTAGAACATCCATGAGCACACGGTTGACGAGACCAGAAGTCCCTAAAAGTACAATCTCAAGCGTATCACCCACTGCCAGCGCAAGTGTCGCCACACCCGAAAAAAAGCCTCCGGTGAGAGGAATTAAGACACTACCGGGTAAAGCGACTCCATTTATGCTCAACGCGAATGGAGTGCTTGAGGAATCGTTCACTTCATAAGTGACTTTGTATACACCTGCGTTCAATACCGTTACCATAGGAGACCCCGGTGTATGGCTAAGGCCAACAGGAGGCACCGACAAAAATGTTAACAACGGTAAGGGTCCAGTTACATCTACCAATGTCTCGTCATTGAAAAAAGTCCCATAGGCTGGGGTAAACGCGGCTGGTCCTGTTGGCCCTTGCGTTCCGGTAGGTCCAGTAGGGCCTGTTGCACCGGTAGGTCCGGTAGGACCTGTTGCGCCGGTAGGTCCAGTAGGACCTGTAGCACCGGTAAGTCCGGTAGGTCCAGTAGGGCCTGTTGCACCGGTAAGTCCGGTAGGTCCAGTAGGGCCTGTCGCACCGGTAGGTCCGGTAGGTCCGGTAGGGCCTGTAGCACCGGTAAGTCCGGTAGGTCCAGTAGGGCCTGTTGCACCGGTAAGTCCGGTAGGTCCAGTAGGGCCTGTTGCACCGGTAAGCCCGGTAGGTCCAGTAGGGCCTGTTGCACCGGTAGGTCCAGTAGGGCCTGTTGCACCGGTAAGTCCGGTAGGTCCAGTAGGGCCTGTAGCACCGGTAAGTCCGGTAGGTCCAGTAGGGCCTGTTGCACCGGTAAGTCCGGTAGGTCCAGTAGGTCCTTGTGGTCCAGTAGGTCCAATGGGCCCCTGTGGTCCAGTAGGTCCTTGTGGTCCAGTAGGTCCTTGTGGTCCAGTAGGTCCAGTAGGTCCTTGTGGTCCAGTCGGCCCAATAGGCCCTTGTGGTCCAGTAGGCCCTTGTAAGCCTCTAGGCCCAGTAGGCCCAGTAGGTCCAGTAGGCCCTTGTAGTCCCTGTAAACCTCTAGGCCCAGTAGGCCCAGTAGGCCCAGTAGGTCCAGTAGGCCCTTGTAAGCCTCTAGGTCCAGTAGGTCCAGTAGGCCCAGTTGGTCCAGTAGGCCCTTGACGACAACATTTAGGTTCAGTTGGGCATGAACAACGACATTTACAGCATTGATTATCATTCATATATATTCACCTACTTTAATTATTAACTTATTATCTAAAATATCATAAAGAAATTTTTTCTTTATACATATAACATATGTTTACTTGTACAAATATGTTAAATACAGGTCAAGAACTTGCTTATAAAATATTGAAGAAACCCTTTATTCCATATTTTTGCTAAGTTTAGATTGTATTGAGGGTGTTAACTTTGAGAAATCACATTATAAAATGCTTTCGTAATAGCAGGGTGTGGAAAAAAGATTGAATGGGTTAGAAAAGAAAACTGAAATTTCCAGAATATTTGCCATAAAAAAGAGATTTGCCGACAAAAGCTGGGGAAGATTTCAAGATTTCATCGAAGCTGCTCGGCAAGGAAGTACAGTTATTATTGCTTTTTGTTTTGTAAATTTCTGATCTCTGAAGGTGTCATTTGGAATTTCTGAGCAAATACTTTCCGGAATAATTTATAATTGGTAAATCCATGAAGCTCCAATATTTCCTGGATAGGAAGTTCAGTTGTAATTAAATCTTGATAAATGTGTGATAAGCGGATTTCGTTTAGATATTGCAGATAAGTTACTCCCATATTTTTTTTAAACAAACGGCAAAAGTATTGGGACTGGAATCCTGCAATATCGGCAATTTCATTCAGCGAAATCGATTTGCTGTAATGCTTTTGTGTGTAATCTAAAACTGAATCCAATTTGTTTAGGTTTTTTGCTTGTTGTTGAAACCCGGCTTGAGGATCTGTAATTTTAAAATCGTGGTATAGAAGATATAGCAATTCAAATAGAAGAGAACCAAAGTGTAACCATTCTCCTTCAGGGTGATATTCTGTAACAATGAGCATTTTTTGAAGTGTTTCTTTTAGTTGGGTAATCTTTGTCTGGACAATCGGATTTGTAGAAAAACAGTCTATATGAAACATATATCTATCGACGTCCGGAATATACCGTTTTAAAAAAGTATAAGGGATTTGTACCAATATAGATTCATTAGGTGCTGTACATATGGTAGAATGAACTACTTTGGAATTAATAAGAACAAGATCGTTTTTCTGATAATGCAAAGTCCTACTGCCAATGGAGACATCCAGATTTCCCTTTAACAAATAAATAATCTCCAGTTCATTGTGCCAGTGGTTAGAGACCAGACGCCCCTGATCAAAATAATGTTTAAAATAAATATCTTTTGTAGATGGTATTTCCACATATTCATGCATACGAAGCTGTTCTGCTGGTTCTTTCATATAGGCGCCTCTCCTAAACCAAGTTATGATAGTTTATGTTCAATGATTTCTGCCCAGTTCTGAATTAATTCAAATTAAGTATAATACATGGAGAAAAAAAGTCAATATTGACCTACTTTATCGTCAAGATAAAATCTATGATGAAAAAAGTACTTATGATATATTTTAAACACAATATAAGGCGCGCCGAACTTAATATAAACTTTTAATGCAAATGTTTTTTGTGAAAATAAGGAGAAAACTATGGAAATAAAGACAAAATTGACTTTGCGAAGATTTGTGGAGCGTTTTTCCTATGGGTGTGGAGATTTCGGGTGTAATATTATTTATACTTCAATGACGGCTTTTCTGTTATTTTATTACACAGATTACGCTGGGGTAAGTGCAGCGGCAGTAGGAACGATTATGCTTTTATCCAGAGTTTTTGACGGAATCAGTGATATTATTATGGGTGTGATTGTAGATAGAACAAAATCTCGTTTTGGAAAAGCGAGACCTTGGCTGTTAAGAATGTGTATTCCATTTGCAGTGTCGGGAATTTTATTGTTTTCAGTACCAACGGGATGGGCACAGACACCTAAACTAGTGTATGTATTTATTACTTACAATTTGGCCTCTACCATTATCTATACTGCAATTAATGTTCCATATTCTACATTGAATGCGTTAATGACACAGGATCCATATGAACGTTCCGTACTTAGTATTTTCAGAAATCTGCTGGCAACGGCAGGTACATTGATCATTAACACTTTTACCCTGCCGTTAGTGGAATTCTTTGGAAATAATGCCAGTGCCTGGACAAAGACATTTTGTGTGTTAGGGCTATTGTCAGTGGTTGCATTTTTAATTAATTTCTTTGGCACGAAGGAAAGAGTAAAAACTGTGGAAGAGGAGAAAACAGGGGAAGCAACTGTCGTTTCATTTAAAGAAGGAATTAAAGCTCTGTTTAAAAATAAGTATTGGATTATGATAACGGTAGTGCTTGCAATCTTCTTTCTGAATCTTTCTATCAATGGAGGAGCAACTGTTTATTTTGCAAGAGAAATTCTTGGCGATTCTAATTTGGTAGCAACCATTAACAGCACAATGAATGTAGCTCAGATTGCATGTATGTTTCTTATAGCAAACTTTGTAAAGAGATTTGGAAAAAGAAATGTATTTGTGGCAGGGTTAGTTGTAAATATTGTGGGAATGCTGGTTCTTACCTATTCAGGTGGTTCTGCAATGTTAATTATAATTTCCAGTATCATTCGTGGTATCGGTGGAGCCTGCGGCGGAGCTACTATGTGGGCAATGGTATCGGATACCATTGATTATGGAGAGTGGAAGACAGGATATCGGACGGCTGGACTAGTAAACAGCGCCTGCAGTTTCGGGTACAAGGTTGGAAGCGGTCTTGGCTCTGCAATGCTTGGCTGGATTCTGGCAGCGGGAGGATACATAGGAGGAGCGGCAGTACAGTCAGCTTCTGCACTGTTCTCTATTCGTATTTGCTTTGTATTGATACCGATAGGGGTATATGCAATCGGATTGGTTATTATGAAGTTCTGGAATCTGGATAAAGAATTTGATGGAATTATTGCAGACTTAAAAGAACGTGCAGTCAAATAAAAATAGAAAAAACACCGGAGGTAAAGATATTGATTAAAAAAAGTGTAAAATTAAACAGCATGAAAGAAGTAGAGAAGTTTAATCATATATGTTCAAAATATAGCTGTGATGTAGATCTACAGACGGGAAAATATTATGTAGATGCAAAATCTATTATGGGAATTTTCAGTTTAGATTTGGAACATCCGCTGACATTACTGGTGGATAGTGATGATGATATAGAAGTATCAGAAAAATTCAGAGATTTTCTTGTATAGTAAACAAGGAGGAGAGGAGAACAATGCAGATAAAAGGCGTAAATCTTGGAAATTGGCTGGTGCTGGAGAAATGGATGAGTCCGGCATTATTTGCCGGAACAACAGCTGAAGATGAATACTATCTTCCCAGACAGCTGTCAAAAGAAGTGTATGAGGCAAGAATAAAGGTGCATCGCAGTGAGTATATCACGGAAAGGGATTTTGCGATTATTAAATCTCATCATATGAATGCAGTCAGAATACCGGTTCCTTATTTTATATTTGGTGACTGCCCCCCATTTATTGGTTGTATTGAAGAACTGGATAAGGCGTTTGGCTGGGCAGAAAAGTATGAATTGCAGATTTTGATTGACTTACATACAGTGCCAGGCAGCCAGAACGGATTTGATAATGGTGGTTTATCCGGGGTGTGTACTTGGGCAAGCAGCAGAGAGAATGTAGAATTCACATTAGAGCTTTTGGAAAAATTAGCGGAAAGATATGGAAATAGAAAAGGCCTTCTAGGCATAGAACCTGTCAATGAACCATTGACGGAAGCGGCATGGGATTCTTTCAATATAGAGGAAAGGTACAAACCGGTAGATAAGGAGATGGCAAAGTATAATGCCCCGGTTCCCATGGAGTTTCTCAAACAATTCTATATGGAAGCGTATAGGAGGATTCGGAAACATATGACGGCAGAAAAGTCAGTCGTATTTCACGATGGATTTAATTTTTCTGTCTGGAAGGATTTCATGCTGAAAGATGAGTTTGAAAATATTATTTTGGATACCCATCAATATCTGATGATGGCAGAAATAGACGGTTGTCCGCAAAGTGTGGAAGGATATGTTACTTATGTGAAAGAAAAATATCAGGCATCCATCAAAGAGATGGCGCAGTATTGCCCTGTAATTTGCGGAGAATGGTGTTTGTTTAATTCGCTTGTATGCGGACATGACACCAAAGGCGGACAATCAGTACTCAATGGCATAGAAGGTGTGGAAAAGGAATTTTATACGCCTAAGCAAAAAAAGGAAATCTATGAGGAACTTGCAAAAGTACAGCTGGATGCATGGAATGGCGGAAATGGATATTTTTACTGGAATTATAAGCTGTTGCTGGATACGGTCAATGAACCGGTATGGATTGGCTGGGATTCCTGGGATTTTGGTAAATCAGTCGCTCAGGGGTGGTTTCCTGTTGAACATGTATAGAAGGAGGGGGCGAATCATATCATGAAAAATCCAATATTTCCAGGATTTAATCCCGATCCCTGTATATGCAAAGCAGGTGATGATTATTATGTCATAGTATCTTCTTTTGAATGGATGCCGGCACTTCCTATTTATCATTCTAAAGATTTAAAAAACTGGGAATTGTATACTCATGTCATCCGCAGTGAAAAACAGGCGGATATTAGAAAATTACCGTCCGCGAAAGGAATCTGGGCACCATGCTTAACATATTGTGAAGAAGAGAAGTTGTTTTATGTGATTTATGGTGTCATGAATTCTATGAACGCAAGATATTTCGATGTAGATAACTATCTGATTACAGCCAGTGATATAAAGGGTCCATGGAGTAAACCAATCTATCTTCATTCGGCAGGCTTTGATGCGTCTATCCTTCATGATGATGACGGTAAGAAATATATTGTTTCACTGGAATGGGAGACGAGGGAAGGATATGAAAAGCCGGGGGCAGTCTGTATTGCAGAGTATTCTCCTGTTAAAAAGAAGATTATCGGTTATCCCAAACGTTTCTGGTATGGGGGGACAGACAGAGGCTGCATTGAAGCACCGCATTTATATAAGCGCAAAGGATTTTATTACATCATGTGTGCGGAAGGTGGTACGGGGTATGGCCACAGCGTAACTATGGGACGTTCAGAAAATGTCTGGGGTCCTTATGAAAAAGATCCCATGAATCCAATCGTGACTTCTATTCCCGGAGAGTTTAACGAAAGAAAAGATCCGGATCATTTAAAACCGAAATATTACAATCCGGAGTCCGTGCTGCAAAAATCAGGGCATGGCAGCTATGTGGAAAATGAATTGGGAGAAGTTTATCTGGTACACTTAACAGCCAGACCGTTTGTACCAGAGCTGCGGTGTACGCTGGGAAGAGAAACAGCCATGCAGAAAATGATGTGGACAGATGACGGGTGGCTGCGTATGGCAGATAAAAGCAATTTTGCAAAAGAAAATTTTGAAGAAAGCAAACTTCCGGAATACCCGATGCCACAGATCCCGGACTTTGATGATTTTAACAGTGATACATTAGGGATCCAGTATTATGCACCAAGAATTTCACCGGAAAGCTTTGCGGATGTCAAAGCAAGGCCGGGATATGTGCGTATTCGAGGCCAGGAATCAAGAACATCATTAAACAAAGCGAGCATCCTTGCCAGAAAGTTAACCTCAGTAAATGCCGTCATAACCACTAAAATGGAATTTAAGCCGGAGATATATCAGCATAGTGCAGGATTGATTATGTATTATGATAATATGAATTATATCAATTTAAGAAAATATTATAGTCAGACATTGGGACAAAGTGCTATTTCCGTGATACAGCTGGAAAACGGAACAAGAACAGAGTATCTGGATACCAGAACTCCGGTGAAGGATGTGCCTGTTTATCTCCGGCTCCGGATTGAGAATAGGAAGACCTTTTTTGAATGGAGTTACGATGGAGAACAGTATTTCCGTATTGGCAAAGAGTTTGATACTACGAAGTTTTCAGATGAATATTGTAAATATGGAGAGTTTACAGGAACATTTGTAGGTATGACCTGTGCAGATCGAATGCTTCACCAACATTTTGCAGATTTTGATTTTTTTGAATACGAAGATCTTTCCTAAATAATACATAAAAACAATAAAAGCCAAGAGTGCATACCTGGTTTTGTTTGTTATGATTATAATAGAGCAGGTCCTTCTCTCAGATATCCGGCAATATTTGGAAAAAACATGAATATAATTATGCTTTTTGCTACTATATCACAAGAAACAAAATGACGGCAATAGTATAATAGACTTATTAAAAATATTCAGGAAGAATCAATATTGCGGCAAGTTGATCAATCGATCAATATCCGGTAATCTGCATCCGGTCCACCGCTGACGGAGTACTTAAAGGTCCGGGAGCCCTTAGGGGAACCAGAGAGCGCAACCTGTGCAGACCAGTTTAAAAATTAGGAGTGGATATTACTCTTACCGTAACACCTTGCCGGTTCTATGGTGCGGTAACCATAGACGTGGATCCCAAAATAACAGAATAGCAAAAAACCAAAGGCTTAAGAGGATTCGTCTGCTTAAGCCTTGTTTTTTTCTAGGCAAAAGAAGTACTGTGTATTATAATGAGAGTCAGAAATGGGGAAGGTTTATGTATCGTGTGATTCTTGTTGATGATGAATTTTTAGTCCGTGAGGCAGTAAAGGAAACCATGGACTGGGGCAGCAGGGGATTTGAACTGAAGGGGAGTTTTCAGCATGGGGAGGATGCCATGGATTATATCCGTGACAATCCGGTAGAGGTAGTTCTGACGGATATCTGTATGCCTTATATGGATGGCCTGGAGTTAAGCCGCCTGATTTCCAGGGAATACCCGCATATCTGTGTGGTCATATTAAGCGGTTATGATAATTTTGAATATGCCAAACAGGCCTTAAAATACCGGGTAAGAGAGTATATTCTGAAGCCTTTTTCTCTTGAAGAGCTGGGACAGGCCCTTGACGGCATCCGCGAAAAGCTGGATCAGGAAAGCCGGGAAAGGAGAAGGTTGCTTAAGAATAGAGAGGTTTTAAAGTCAAAGCTTCTGATGCGCCTGATCTGCGGGAACAGTTCTGCTGCCGAACTGGAGGCAGAGCTTAAATCCTATGGCATTGCCCTTCGTGGATCTAAGTGTATGGTTGCTGTCGGGGATGCGGAAATCAGGGGAGAGGATAAGGAGTCAGCAGAACTTCTGTGCTTTGCTGTTTATAATATTGCAGCTGAGATCATTGGAAGATCAGGTATTGGGTATGTGATTCAGAAGCTGGATCACCATCTGGTTTTTCTGCTGTTGGGGAACTTTCATGAACGATGGGGGGAAAAGGCAGAAAAACTGTTTCAAATGATCTCAGATAGCGTTAAAAATTGCATGGGTATCAGGCTTACCATTGGAATCGGAAGTCCTGTAAATAGTACGGCGCAGCTTTATCTGTCCTATGAGGAGGCAGAGGATATGCTGGAATACCGCTACAGCCAGGAGGCAGGAGCCATTCTGTACAGGGAAAGGGCTGAGAAAGCGGCTGTTTTCGAAGAATGGGAAAAACTTCAGGAGGATTTACTTAACGCGGTCAGGGAAGGAGAAAAAAAGAAAGCAGGAGTGGCTCTTTACAGCCTCTGCCTGCGGATACAGGAATCCTTTTTAAAAAAGGACCGTGCCAAAAGCATCATCATTCATACGCTCTCTGAGGCCAGATCCATGCTGGAGGTAATGGGTATGGAAGGCTTTGAGGCGTATGAGCAGGTAAATAAATATATCTCGCAAATAGACGGAAAAAAGTCACTGGAGGAAGAACGGACGGCTTTGGAGGCAATTTTTGGAGGACTTGTAGATGCAGTGGCAGAGGTAAAGGATAGGAAGGGGAATGAGCGGGCGGTACTAGCCGTAGATTATATTAGGAGCCACTATGGCGAAAGCTCTTTAAACCTTCAGTCCATATGCAGCTACCTGGCTATGAGTCCCAGCCGTTTCAGCGCCATGTTCCGGGAATGTATCGGAAAAAGCTTCGTAGAGGTATTAAGTGATACCCGCATGGAAAAGGCCAGAGAACTCCTGGAAACTACCAGCTTAAAAACTTATCAGGTAGCCGAGAAGACCGGGTTCGGAGATCCCCATTATTTCAGTCTTGCCTTTAAGAAGGCCACCGGAAAGACGCCTACAGAATATGCAAAGGAAAAGAGGAGATAAATGAGGTTCCGTTTTCAATTTAAAAGCATCCGCTCCGGTATGCTGATCTGCTTCCTTCCCATCATCCTTTCCGCCCTGCTTCTAATCTATGGCTTTTCCTTCCGGTATACCGAAAAAAATGTCCTAAACAATTCCGTGAACGGCACCATGCAGCTGATTGAGCAGGCTAACCATAACATAGATTCCTATCTTGATTATATGGAGAATATATCCTATCTGATGTCAGGCGATAAGGACCTGCTGCGGTATTTGTTTTCGGAAAGGGATCCGATCCGCAGGGAAGAGCTAAGAAGCAGCGTACTGGAACGTTTCCGGCTGGTAAGGGAAACACGGAATGATATTTACAATATCGGCGCCGTGGCCGGTCCGAGCAATATCCTGATAAATGACGGAACCCAGACTTTAAATCCGTATGCGGATATTCTTCACGAAGCCTGGTACCGGGACGCTTTGGAGGCCGGTAAAGGGATGACGGTTCTTTCATCCTCCCGGGTGCAGAACATCATCACGGACGAATACCCCTGGGTAGTGACCTTGAGCAGTCCCTTAAGATATCCGGGCAGCACGAAAAATCAAGGAGTTTTCTTTATTGATTTAAATTACAAGGCCATTGAGGAGCAGTGCGAACGAATCGATCTGGGAGCCAGAGGATATGTATTTATTCTGGACAAAAAGGGGAACATTCTCTACCACCCCAAGCAGCAGTTGATCTACAGCGGCTTAAAGGAAGAACAGATGAAAGAAGTGCTTGAGTGCAGGGAGGAATATTTCTTAAGCGGCAAGGGCATGCAGCAGAAGCTCTATACCATAACAGAGTCCCAAAAAACAGGCTGGACAGTAGTGGGAGTGGCCTATACTTCAGAGCTTTTAAAGAACCGTTCCCAGACTCAGCTGATCTATACTCTGGTTACCCTGCTGCTGTGCCTGGTTCTGACCGCAGCCGTGACAATTCTTTCCCGCAGAATAACAAAGCCCATGATTCTTCTGCAGGATTCCATGAAAAGGGTGGAAAAAGGAAAATTTGAACAGGTGGATCTAACCCGAGTTCCTGACCATGAAATCAGGACCTTAGGAAAAGCCTTCAACATGATGGCAGATGAGATTCAAAAGCTGATGGCGGAAAACATCCGGGAACAGGAGGAAAAACGCAGGAATGAAATGAAGGCCCTGCTGTCTCAGATTAATCCCCATTTTCTCTACAACACCCTGGATTCCATTGTGTGGATGGCCGAAGCCGGAAAGAACCGTGAAGTGGTCCATATGACCATGGCATTAGCCAGGCTTTTAAGGCGGTCTATCAGCAGCGATCAGGAGCTTTTTACCATAAGGCAGGAAACCGATTATGTAAAAAACTACCTGGATATTCAGCAGATGCGCTATAAGGACAAGCTGGATTATGAAATGGTCATTGATGAAGCTATATTGGAGAAACCGGTGATTAGGCTGGTTTTGCAGCCTCTGGCTGAGAACGCCATCTACCACGGCATAAAATATAAGGGCGGCAGGGGGCTTATCCGGATTGAGGCCTACCAGGAGGGTAGGGATATTATACTGAAGGTAACGGATAACGGAAAAGGGATGACCAAAGAACAGATGAAATCCATATTCCAAAAGCATAAGGTCAACTATGAGAGAAATGGAGTGGGAGTGTATAATGTGCAGACCCGGCTGAAACTGTATTATGGCAGGGAATACGGGCTCTGTTATGAAAGCTGCCCCGGCGTGGGAACTGCAGCAATTGTCCGTATTCCGGACATGGAGGGAGGCGGTGAAGGTGAAAAAGAGCACGGCATTTAAGCTGGGAGCATACCTGCTTTTTCTGGGAGCAGTCTTTGGAATCTGCTATCAGCTTTATGAAACAACAGGAGAGAAGGCAGGGCCTAAGATTATTCTGATTCCCAAAAAGATTGACGAGAGTAACGAATTCTGGTCCTCCGTTATAGCGGGAGCCCAGGTTGCGTCAAAAGAGTATAACGTAGAATTAAGCCTGATGGCTCCGGAAACGGAATCGGATGTAGAAGGGCAGAACCGGCTGATTTTGGAGGCGGCGGGCAGAAGGCCGGATGCGATTTTAGTCAGTCCCTGTTCCTATGAGGGGACTACCTCCAGCATCAGACAGGCAGTAAATCAGGGAGTCAAGGTTATTCTCATTGATTCCAATATCAATGAAAGTTTGTCGATTCCTCTTGTTGCCACGGACAATGTGGAAATTGGAAGAAGGCTGGGGGAGTATATGAAGGAACTTCTTCCGGAGAATCCCAAAATCGGACTGGTAGGGCATGTAAAAGGCAGCTCTACTGCCATAGACCGGGAGAAGGGAATACGGGCCGGCCTGGGAAAAGAGGCTGAAGCCATTGAAGAGGTGGTATTCTGTGATTCTATCTATCAGGAGGCCTATGATGTAACCTTACAGCTTTTAAAAAGGCGTCCTGAAATCAATATTATCGCCGGGTTCAATGAATATTCATCCCTCGGTGCCGCCAGCGCAGTACGGGATCTGGGGCTTAAAGGTAAGGTGAAAACCTTTGGAATTGATAGCTCCGTATCTCAGATTCAGCTTCTGGAATCCGGTGTATATCAGGCTCTGGCCATTCAGAATCCGTTTAATATGGGGTATCTGGGGATTGAAGAGGCAGTTAAACGCATAGAAGGAAGTAAAACCGATCTATTTTTAAACTCTGGCTCCAAGCTGGTTACTGTAAAGGATATTTATACCGAAGAAAATGAAAAGCTGCTGTTTCCTTTTCTGGGAAGCAGGGCAACGAAAAAAGAAGAAATCAACAGCCAATAGAATGTAGAAGGAAAAGAACCTTCCAAAAAGGGTTAAAATACTTGAAAAAGTAATATTTTAACCTATTTTGGGAGGTTTTTCAATTTTTTTAAAACCCTTATCTTGATATACTGATGCAAGATTAAAGAGACGGAGAGGAACGGAGGGAGATCAGTGGGAGAGGTTATTTTGACCATGAAGGATATTGATAAATCCTTTGCAGGGGTTTACGCGCTGAACAAGGCCGGTCTGGAGCTGAAACGGGGAGAGGTTCATGCTCTTATGGGAGAGAACGGCGCAGGAAAATCCACGTTGATGAAAATATTGACCGGCATTTACAGCAGGGACGAGGGAGTCATTGTTTTTGAAGGACAGGAAGTACAGTTTAAAAACCCGAAGGAGGCCCAGGACGCAGGAATCGTAATCGTTCATCAGGAGTTAAATATGATGAATCATCTGACCGTCGCCCAGAACATCTTTATCGGTAGAGAGAGGATGAGCGGAAGGCTTGTAGATGACAAAAGGATGGCAGAGGATGCATCAGAGCTCTTTCGTAAGCTGAATATAAAAATAGATCCAAAGGAAAATATGGGGCGCCTGACGGTAGGGCGGCAGCAGATGTGTGAAATAGCAAAGGCTATTTCCACAGAGGCCAAGGTAATTGTATTCGATGAACCGACGGCGGCACTGACGGAGTCTGAAATCAGTGAGCTGTTCAAAATCATCCGGGGCCTGCGTGACAAAGGAATCGGAATTATATACATATCCCACCGGATGGATGAGATCAATCAGATCACGGACCGTGTTACCGTCATGCGTGACGGCGAATATGTGGGGACTCTCATTACTGAGGATTGTACGAAGGATGATATCATTCGCATGATGGTGGGGCGGACTGTTTATGAGGCGCCTAAGACAATAAGCAGCGTGCCGGATGATGCTCCGGTGGTTCTTAAGGTGGAGAACTTAAATGTAGGAAGAACCGTAAAGGATTTAAGCTTCGAACTTCATAAGGGGGAGATTCTGGGCTTTTCCGGGCTTATGGGAGCTGGGCGCACGGAGGCTGCCAGGGCTATCTTCGGAGCGGATAAAAAGGATAGCGGAGATATTTTCGTCAATGGAAAAAAGACGGATATTCGTTCTCCTAAAGATGCGGTAAAGGCAGGAATCGGCTATTTATCTGAGGACCGGAAACGGTATGGTGTTATCGTGGAAAAGTCGGTGGTGGTAAATACCACCATGTCTTCTGTAAAGCAGTTTACCAGAGGGATGTTTCTTGACAACAAGGCGGAGGTAAGGACCGCGGAGAAGTACGTGAAAGCCTTAAAGACCAAGACTCCTTCTGTGCATCAGCAGGTGAGAAATCTATCCGGAGGGAACCAGCAGAAAGTGGTTATTGCCAAATGGCTTACCAGGGACTGTGAAATCCTGATTTTTGATGAGCCAACCAGAGGGATCGATGTAGGTGCGAAAAGTGAAATCTACACGCTGATGAATGAGCTGGTCAAACAGGGAAAATCAATTATCATGATTTCCTCAGAGCTGACCGAGGTCCTTCGGATGAGTGACCGTATTCTGGTAATGTGTGAGGGGCGTAAGACGGGAGAAATAAACATTGATGAGGCGACCCAGGAAAAGATCATGCATGCTGCTACCATAAGAAATTAACTAGGAGGAATTATGAAAATGGAAGACAAAAACAATCAGGCAAAAAAAGAACATGGAAGCCTGCTTCAGGCAATCGGTACTCAAAAATTAGTCGCAATTATCGCATTAGTAGTGTTATTCCTGTTTTTCTGGTTTTTTGGGGAAAATTTCGCAAAATACAGCACCATTATCAGTATCCTGGATTCTTCTTATTATATCGGATTCATGGCAATCGGCGTGACCTTTGTCATCATTACCGGAGGTATTGATTTATCCATAGGAACATCCTGTATCTGCTGCTCTCTTATAACGGGAACCCTGTTTACCAAGGCCGGATTGCCTATGCCAGTGTGCGTGGTTCTGGCTGTTCTTCTGGGAGGTTTATTCGGACTGGCTAACGGAATTATGGTATCGGTTATGAAACTCCCGGCTTTTATCGCCACATTGGGAACGATGATGATTACCAGAGGCTTAGGCTCTATTGTCACCAATACAGCTACTGTAACCTTCCCGCAGGCAACGGCTTCCGGAGGGGCCTTTCGAAGCCTTTTTAAGCTGAAGGCGCCGGGGCTTCCCCAGGCAGGAATACCAACAGGCTTTATTTTGCTTATCATTCTGGCTGTGGCTATGGCTGTTCTTCTGAATAAAACAAGACCGGGCCGCTACATTCTGTCTTTGGGAAGCAATAAAGAGGCCACACGGCTGTCCGGTGTGGATGTGATGAAATATGAAACTCTGGCCTTTGTCATCAGTGGATTATTTGCCGGCCTGGCAGGGGTATCCTATGCGGCCGTATATTCCACTCTGATGCCTGGTACGGGTAACGGTTTTGAACTGGATGCCATTGCAGGAGTTGTTATCGGCGGAACCAGCCTGGCGGGCGGCGTAGGCTCTATTGCGGGAACCCTGATTGGCGTATTTATCATGGCTGTTTTAAAAACCGGTCTTCCTTTTATAGGGGTGCAGCCTCATTACCAGCTTTTAATTACCGGATTTGTCCTTGTGATAGCAGTTTTTGTGGATGTGCTGAACCGGAGAAAGCAGGGAAAGGCTTAAAGTGATTCCATTTATTATTAAATAATCTTCCGTTAAAAGCGGGAAATTATAAAAAATTATTTAGGGAGGTTTTCAAATGAAACAAAATCGTTTACTTGGTGCATTTCTATGCGCGGCAATGACTTCTGCAGTTCTGATTGGATGTTCCGGAGAGACAAAGGCTCCGGCACCTGCTTCTACAGACGCTCCGGCCGCGAAGGAAGAGGCTTCAAAGACCGAAAGTCCGAAGATAGCGGAGAGTGGTACAATTGACTACAGCAGTATTTCGGTGGAGATCGTGGCAAAGGGATTTCAGCATGATTTTTGGAAGGCAGTTAAGATGGGTTCAGAGCAGGCGGCAAAGGAATTAGGTTTAAAATCTACCAATTTTGTAGGACCGGCCAATGAAAGCGCCGTAGCTGAACAGATTGAGCAGTTAAACAATGCGGTTAATAAACAACCCAGCGCCATCTGTCTGGCAGCTCTTGACACTCAGTCTTCTATGGATGCCATTTCCAATGCCCAGGCGGCAGGCATCCCTATCGTAGGCTTTGACTCCGGTGTTCCGGATGCGCCAAAAGGCGCCATTGTAGCCAATGCTGCAACGGATAATTATGTGGCAGGAGGTCTGGCAGCTGAAAAGATGTACGACATCATCAAGGAACAGGTAACAGATCCTGCCCAGGTAGTAAGAATCGGAGTGGTTTCTCAGGATGCCACCTCCCAGTCTATTGGAGAGAGAACCGGAGGCTTTATCGATAAAATGCGTACCCTGATCGGAGAAAGCAACTGTGCGGTGGAAGGACATGACAAGTACAACGTAAAGTCTGACTGGGCAAAGGTGATTATTGACGTGGGAATTCCGGCAACCGTAGATGACGCAGCCTGCGTAATCGTAGCCAGTACGTTGTTAAATAAGAACGATCTGATTGCCATTTATGCTTCCAATGAGTTTACGGCAAAGAATTTGGTGACTGCCAATGAAAGCCTTCAGAAGCTGGGACCGGATAAAGTGATCGGTGTAGGTTTTGATTCCGGCTCCATTCAGCTTGACGCCGTAAAGGCCGGGATTCTGGCAGGCTCCATTACCCAGAATCCGGTACAAATCGGTTATCAGGCGGTTATGCTGGCAGCAAAGGCGGCAACTGGACAACCGGTTAACGATATTGACACAGGCTGTCTATGGTACGACGCCTCGAATATGGACTCAGCAGAAGTAGCGCCATGTCTGTATAAATAAAACATGATTTAAGAGAAAAGAAAGCCGTTTCCGTTTCCAGTTTTTAGGAAGTTGGGAAATGGCTTTCTTTTCATTTTACGTTTCTACACAATGGATATATCAAATCCTGGCTTAATCGTTTGTTCCCTCTATAAAAAAGTCCACCCGCCTGTTCTTTCTTTTGCCTTCACTGGTAGAGTTATCTTCGACAGGATAATATTCGCTGTAGCCTATGGCAGAAAATTTTTTCGCTTCAATTCCGGAGGTATCCAGAAGCCACCTAAGAACGTTGACGGCACGGCTTGTTGAAAGCTCCCAGTTACTGGCATAGAGATGAGTATTGATTGGACGGTTATCCGTATGGCCTTCTATTCTTACCATTTTAAAGGAGTCCTGATATGTTACCAATATTTCGGAAATTTTCTGAAGCACAGGTTCTGCAGCGTCATCGATTTCGGCTCTTCCCGAATCAAAAAATACGGAAGCCGCAACACGTAACAATATCCGATCGTTCCCCAGCTTTGTAACGCTTAATTCATTGGTAAGCTGTTCTTCCTCTATATATGTTTTAATGTATTCATAGAGCTTGTTGAACTCTTCTGCATTCGATACGAAATTGTTTTGCTGCTGGATTGCAGCTGCTTCTTTTTCTCTTTTGTTTTCCTGAATTGTAAGTGCCTGATTCATCATGGCAAATGCAAACAAAATTACGAAAATAGCAAGCAAATCAGTCATCAAATCACTGTAGCTGTCTTGCCAGCTTGCCTCTTCCTCCTCATATTCCTCTTCAATCCTATGGAATCTGCCCATAACTAATCAGTCACCTCCTTGATTTAAAACGAAATTTCGGTTTTTCAGCATCTTCCCCTTCCGTATCCAGGGCTATATTTGCAAACGCCTGCAATTCTTCTCTGATCAGCCTTGGATTTTTCCCCTGCTGTATTCCGGCCAGTCCCTCAATCAACAACTCTCTTCTTGTTTCCTCTTCTTTATTCATAAATTTCAGCCTCTTAGCCAGAGGCGCAAAGATGACGTAGGCGACAAAAGCTCCGTAAAAAGAAGAAACCAGTTCCAGCGCCATCATGGGGCCCAGCGTACTTGCATCATCCAGATTATTCAGCATGGGGATAAGGCCTACATAGGTTCCGAGAAGCCCCAGTGCAGGAGCGGTAGCCGCTATCATATCCAGCATTGCGGCACCCTTTTGATGCCGCTGTTTCATGAAATAGGTAGAACCTTCCAATAAATTTCTCAACTGATCTTCATCCGCACCATCAATGATATGTTGAATTCCCATCTTCAAGAATGCATCATCAGTTAAATCATCAATATGATTATCAAGAGCCAGAAGCCCATTCTTACGGGATATTTCAGCGCATCTGACTAAAGAAGCAATATCCTTTTTTAAATCAAAATGTGAATTTGAAAATGCCTTTTTAGTTACAGTTCCTATGGTTTTAAGCCTTTGAGGAGGAAATGCCATTATAGTGGCTCCTATGGTTCCACCGAAAATAATAAATGCCGAGGGCACGTTCCAAAATAATTCTGCATGACCAGATACAAATACAGATCCGACTATCAGAGATGCACCAAATACAAGTCCGATCAATGTTGAGCTTGTAAATTTAAACATTGAAAACCTCCTAACAGTAATTTTCAGAAGTATAAACCTCTTAGGTATTTTGCATGACAATCTTATATCGGTTGATTAAACATAGGATTTAATGGCAGTTAAGGGATCAAATGTTTTCTTTATGCTATCTTTATATTACTACTGGAATCGATTTTCTTCGTTAAGATAAAATGCTTTTTATGAAGACAAATTTTGTTATGAAATCTTCCCAGAACTCTTGACACAAAGTAGTGTAAATGATATATTTACAGTTACAAACTGTAACTGATTAAAGTACAGAATCAAAAACCTTCGTATTGCAAAAGAGATACATTAGGGTTTTCCATTGATAAGAGTGTGGGAACGATGCCCTGATGGTTCTAGGCGCGGGTTGGAATTGCATTTGGCTATGCAAGGGGACAGCTTTCCGAGGATATTATGAAAAGCATCAATGAGCAGACGATGAAAGGAGAGCGGAATTGAATCTATGGGTAAATACAGGGAAAGAAGAAGAAAAATTAAAAGAAATAGAAATATAGCAGTTGGCGTGCTGCTCTTAGCAGCCCTGTCAGCAGGAGGATATCTGTATTCCAGGGCCGGTTCCAACAGCACGCAGTCAGTGGGAGAGACAGAAAAGGGAACTGCCGCGGACTTGAGGGATAAAATCCTTTTCGCAGCCAGGGTGGGACAGACAGACTTGACCGGGCTTACGGTAATGGAGGCAGAAGAAACCCTGAATGAGCGTTATCAGTGGGAGCTGATTGTCAGTGACGGGAAGGATTCAGTTTTATTAGACAATCTCTTAGAACCACAGCTTCAGGCGATAATAAAGCAATTGGAGGGAACGCCCCCGGATCAGACACAGCAGTATGAAATTGATTATGAGGCCTTAAGAGAGCCATTTATCAGTCAGGCGGCTTCGCTTGCAGAACGCTGGAATAAAAGTGCAGTCAACTCCGAGCTGGAGTCTTTCAATAAGACAAGCGGAGCTTTCGTGTATACAAAAGAACAGAACGGCCGGATTCTGGATCAGGAAAAGCTGGTGGAACAGCTGATGGAAGCGGTAAAATCAGAGAATTACCAGGCTGAAATCATGGCAGGTTTTAAGGAAACATCTCCTGAAATGACTCAGGCCCAGGCTAAAGAGCAGTATGAGGTCGTTGGAACCTTTACCACGACGACGACGGATAATAAAAACAGAAATCAAAACATCCGTCTGGCAGTAGATTCTCTCAATGGCCTAATACTTAAGCCGGGAGAAGAATTTTCCTTTAACAATACCACAGGGAACCGTACAAAGGAAAAAGGATACCAGCCCGCTGGTGCATACCGGAACGGAGTCCTGATTGAAGAACCGGGAGGAGGTGTGTGCCAGGTATCAACCACTCTGTATCATGCCATCATTGAAGTCGGCTTTAAAACTACGGAGCGCAATGCCCACAGCTTTGCACCGTCCTATGTGGAAAAGGGACAGGATGCTATGGTCAGCTTTGACGGCTACGCAGGTCCGGATCTAAAATTTATAAATACCAGCGGTCATACCATGGCGGTCCGGGCTGCACTGGACGGGAAAAGCTTAAAGATCTCTCTGGTGGGGCTTCCTGTCCTTGAGGATGGGGTAAAAGTGACAATCCGCTCCGAGAAGGTTCGTGATTTGGAGCCGATGGAGCCTGTATACGAAGAAAACCCTTCATTGCCCTATGGAACGGAAAAGGTAGTCGATAAGGGCACCATTGGCGGCGTTTATAAAAGCTACCGGGTGTATAAAAAGGGAGATACGGTGATTAAGGAAGAGCCGCTTCATAATAGTACTTATAAAGGGAAACCTGCAGTCATTAATCGGAATACCACGGTGCCTCCTGCGGAAACCGAGTCCCAGACGTCTCCGGAGACACAGCCGCAGACCACGGAAGTGCAAGAGAATTCTGAGATCGGACCTGGGGGTGGAGGTTCTGAATCTACTGTTCCTGAGACGGACATACCGGTGGTTCCTGGAGCAGAATAAGATATGGAAAAAGGTACTTCAAACGTTTTACAAACGGTTGGAGTACCTTTTTTTGTAAATCTGCCGCTGTCAGTCGATAAAGCCTGGTTATATTTTTGGCATAGAATGCGGCATGAGTAAATGCAACAGCAACCAGTATAAAAATTAGTTGCAAAGGAAACTAATTTGTGTTAAGCTAGAGATAGTTTCCTTTGCAACTATATTAAAAGAGGTGATTAATATGGAAAATAACGTTACCATAGGGCAGGTGAATGCCGCAATCTATCGCAATATACAAATTCTGCTTAGTAGTACTTTAAATGATTTAGATATAAAAAATGGACAATATGACTTTTTCCTTGTTATTTCTTTGAGAGAAGGTCTGTCACAAAAAGAATTAAGTGAACATTTGCACATAAGCAAATCTACTACCGCAAAGGCAGTGAAAAACCTGACGGAAAAGGGGTATGTCATAAGACAAAAAGACAAAGAGGATGGCCGGTTAGAGCATTTGTATCTGACAGATAAGGGGCGGGAAAAATCTCCTTTTGTCCAGAGTATATTTCAGAAAATTATTGATGTATCCACAAGAGATCTATCTCAGACTGAAATTTCACAGATCCTAACCCTCATGCAGAAGGTCTTGAATAATATTATTTCTGAGAATATGCTATTGTCAGAGAAAGAGTACGAAAATGAATAAAACAAAGCTCTGGACAAGAAATTTAGTTATCATAACATTAGTAAACTTCTTTATGTTTTTTTCATTTCAATTATTTCCTTCCGCATTACCGCCTTATTTGAAATCACTTGGAGCGAATGACAGCGTTTTGGGATGGCTGCAAGGAATCATGACAATTGCCACATTACTTATTCGTCCCTTTGCCGGCATTGCATTGGATAAATACGGGCGAAAATGGATTTTTGTTATGGGATTAATCGGTATGCTATTAACAACAACGGCGTATTGGTTTTTTCCTTTGATCGAAATTATCATAGTCATCAGATGTGTACATGGAATGGTTTGGGGAATTGCCAACACAGCGTGCAGCACGGCAGCTTCTGATAACATACAAAAAGAACGCTTTTCTGAGGGTATGGGATATTTTAGCCTTGCGAGCAGTATTGCTATGGCTCTTGCTCCGGCGATTTCCTTGTCGCTTGGAATGCAGAATAATATTATGCTGGCAGCTGTATTTTTAATAATTGCTATTTCTTTGGTTTTTGTCATGAATTTTAATAACCGTCCTGCTGTACAAAGTTCAATGACTCCAAGACCATCTTTGTATGCGAAAGAAGCTGCTCTACCATCTGTTGTTATATTTTTAATTATGATTACATGGGGGGCGATCATTACCTTTTTAGCGCTGTATGGAGTGCAAAAATCCATTTCAGGTACAGGAGCTTTTTTTACTGTATATGCTATAAGTATGCTGATTACCCGTCCATACTTTGGAAAGCTCGTTGACCGCAGGGGCTTTGGCATGGGTGTCTGGTCGGGGGTACTTCTTATACCGATCGCATTACTGTTGCTTTCGGTAAGTAACAGCTTAATTACTATCCTGATTTGTGCGGTGATCTATGGAACCGGCATAGGTGCAGCTCAATCCAGTTTACAGACAATGGCAATTATTAAAGTCCCTAAGGAAAGAACTGGTGCCGCAAATGCTACATTTTTTACGGGTTTTGATGGTGGAATCGGAGCCGGTGCAGTTTTGGCAGGAATCATATCTACTTTTGCAGGATACGAGATGATGTTTGCATTGATGGCTATATTCCCATTTTTAGCGGGGATCCTTTATTTTATTGATTTAAGACTTAAAAGGAGAGCAGAAAAGTAGTATAATTACCAATGACATCAAGGAGCAAACGGTACCGTTGGGTGTTACGTTTGGTGATGAAACAAGATGCGAGGTTACCTAAATTTTTATTTCACAATTAAGCCGTACCATTTAATATCGGATATATTTTGAGGGATAAAATAGAAAGTTGATTTTCAATATAAAAAAGAGGGAAAGGAAATATGTATATGGATATAGCTGTTTCGTATGAAATTCCAAATGCACAGGAATATAATAATTTACGAATAATTTCTGGTTTGAGCCCAAAAGATGTATCGGCATCAGAAGCAGGATTGAAAAATTCTATCTTTATTGTTACTTTAAGGGACTCTGATAAACTAATTGGCATGGGAAGAGTTATAGGGGATAAAGGATGCTTTTATCATATTGTAGACATTGCTGTTGCCCCCTCATACCAGGGAAATGGCCTAGGTAAACTGATTATGTCAGAAATAAATACATACCTGGAGAATAACATTCCGAAAAATTCTTATGTTAGTCTGATTGCTGATGTTCCGGCAGATGAACTATATAAAAAATTTGGATTTGAATATTCGGCTCCAAAGTCTGTTGGCATGGTGAAAAAAATATAACTGGAGGAAACAGAGAAATTGAAAAAGGTTTTGGCATCGAGATATAAATGCCCATGCTGCGATTATTATACATATCCTGTTCCTACAAAAGAGGCTGTTAGTTTCATTTGCCCTGTATGCTTCTGGGAAAATGATGTTTTTATTTCTTCTGAAAATGAGCCAAGTGATTGTAATCATGGATTAACAATTCTGGAAGGACGCAGCAATTATAAAAAATATGGTGCTTGTGAGGAGACGATGATATCAAATGTCCGTTCTCCAAAAGAATGCGAGATAACAGGTACAAAATAGCGGGGACTTTAGTTTTGGAAATAAGAAATCCTATATTGGGCGGCTACCATTTGACAACCCTTTGTTGTTAAATGGCAGCCGCCTTTTAAAAAATCATTGCTACCAGAGGCCATGGAGCCTATAGCATGAGTAGGTTTAGATAAAACTGAAAATACAATGTTGATGATTTAATGATGTTTAAACTTTATTTCTTTTTAAACTGAGAACTCTTTATCAGTAACCATTTGCTTTCATTGCAAAGAAACCGTGCTTTAAGGTCTGTTCTCTATGAATATTTATCGATAATAGAGCGATAATAAACCCAAAAGTATCTACAATATTAAAAAATTATAATAGAAACTGAAGGTGGAGAAGGAATGGAAGTTAAAGAGAGAATTGTACAGGATAAAGGCTTAGATCACACTCTTAAATTATTGGAAGAAGGATATCTTTTTATCAAAAATAGAATGGATCTTTATAAATGCAATATTTTC
Source organism: Lacrimispora sphenoides (assembly GCF_900105215.1). Taxonomy (NCBI): domain Bacteria; kingdom Bacillati; phylum Bacillota; class Clostridia; order Lachnospirales; family Lachnospiraceae; genus Lacrimispora; species Lacrimispora sphenoides. The sequence goes on from NZ_FOIP01000002.1 coordinate 1,050,770, forward strand.
GAAACCCATATCATGGGAGAAAAAGCAATTTGCATAAGTGGAGAAGAGGCATGTAAGATTTTTTATAATGAAGAGTTATTTCAACGAAAAGGTGCAATGCCAAAGAGAATACAAAAAACACTGTTTGGAGTTAATGCCATTCAGGGGATGGATAATAAAGCACATATTCAGCGAAAACTATTATTTATGTCGTTAATGACTGAGGTTCATCAAAAGGAACTTGCTGAGCTTTTTGAGAAAGAAATGGAAGCTTCCGTTCATAAATGGGAGAATATGGATGAAGTTATACTATTTCACGAAGCTAAAAATGTTATATGCAAGATAGCATGTTTCTGGACCGGAGTTCCATTGCCGGAATCTGATGTAGAAAGCAGGGCAGATGATTTTTGCGCAATGATTGATGGGCTGGGCGGAGTTGGGCCCAGATACTGGAAAGGAAAGACGGCACGGAACAGAACCGAGGAATGGATAAGAGGAATCATAGACGATGTGAGACAAGAGAAGCTGATAGTAAAAGATGATTCCGCACTTCATTTAATGGCTTTTCACAGAGAGTCTGATGGCAGCCAAATGGAGTTGCTTATGGCTGCAAAAGAGCTTATTAACGTAATAAGACCAATTGTCGCTATTTCAACATACATTACTTTTACAGCTTTAGCAATGTATGAACATCCTGAGTGTCATGAAGAACTGATGCGTGGTGATAACAATTATTTTGAATTGTTTGTACAGGAAGTTCGCCGATACTATCCGTTTACCCCATTTTTAGGAGCAAGGGTACACAAGGACTTTGACTGGAATCATTATGAATTTAAAAAGGGAGTACTTGTATTGCTTGATGTTTATGGGATGAATCATGATTCTAAAATATGGAGTAATCCTGATGAATTTCGGCCGGAGCGCTTTAAAGAAAAAAAAGACCGGACATTTAGTTTTATCCCTCAAGGCGGTGGTGATCCAGGAAAGGGGCATCGCTGTCCTGGTGAAGGTATTACGATTGAAATGATGAAAGCAAGTTTAAACTTTCTTGTTAACAAAGTTGACTTTGAAGTTCCAGAACAAGACTTAAACTACAGCCTTTCAAGAATACCCACTTTGCCTGAAAGCGGATTTATCATGAAAAACATTAGAAAGAAATTGTAACAGACACATTGCAAGGGCGGATTAAGCGGATTGAAGACAAGGGAACCGATTAGTCAGTTATTGATTTGGGAAGTTCAATACTAACTAAAAGGTTCCCCTAAAAGGATAAGATCAGTTTTTGCTGCCGACTAACCCGCTCCTTGACCTGATTCAGAAACGAAGCCGGTCCTAGTACCCGTACCACTGGGCCAAAAGCCAGAACCTGAATTAACAGCTCGGTTTCCCTGGTTTTATCATAATAGATGGAACAACGATACTTACCTGTTTTATCTACTCTTTCAACCTTTTTCTGATAACAGGAAAAATGAAGCATGGTTCTTTCCAGAGCATTTCGCTCATCTGAAATTTCCATAACAATCGGTTCCTCACAGAGGGCATCTTCTGTAAATCGGTCCATATCAACCGGCTCTTCGATATAATATCCTGTTTCTTCTATCTTTAATATTCGTCCGATATGTAAAATATCCATGCGCCAGCCATTTCGTCGGCGATAAAGGGCGCAGAGCCGGAACTTGCCGTCTTTGGCGGAATATTCAATCCTGCAGGGAAGATAGGTAAACTCCATCAGTCGTCCCTTAACCGAGTAATAGGAGATTTTAAGTGTCTGGTGTTGTTCTATAGCTTTCAGAATCAGCTGAAAGTGCCGCCGAAAAGAGGAGTTAATCACATCCCGATCCTGATAGTGATCAAAGTATTGAAAAGCGGATGGAACAAACAGTGGGGCGGTATCAGTCAATAGCCGCTGGAGCAGTTCCAACTGTTTGTCAGTGAAAAACAGGCCGATCCGTTCATCTTCAAGCAGTGTCTTCAACCAGGATTTTTGAAGCGTGGTAAGCGGAAAGCGGACTGGCTGCGACAATCGGGAAGTAAAATTCTTACCACTGTCGTCCGGTGTAAGCAAAGCCCAGTCGCCATCAAGCAGATGAGGAATGATGGTAAGCACGCTTTCGTCGTAACCATATTTCTCGGCAATTCTAGTCATTTCGGCCGGACTGATCGGTGTCTGGGATGCTTCTTCCAATATTCGGGCAACAACCTGATAATAACAATTATATATTTCTGAAAAAAGTTCCATGTTACTGTCCTCCTAAAGACATGGTTTCGCTGGTTTCCTCGGCATACATCTTTTGCATTCGTTTCATATCATGCCAGAAACGTAGTTCTACCTGCTTATTTGAACAGGTGAAATTAAGAATGCGTCCGGTAAAAGTTCTAATCCAGGGAATCATCTCAGCACTGTCCCAACACTCAATCGTATATTCGTAGATATCTGGCTGGATACGTTTCAGCTGGCCCTGGCGGCCTTCCCGATTAAGCCTGTCGATCAAATAGCCTTCCGTCATTTCATCCAGGCTTATCTGCATGCAAACTCGTTCTGGCTCCCGGCGGCAGCCAAAGGAAACACCCCAGGTATAGCGGCTGTTCTTCTCATAGCCAGTTAAGTATCGGTCATAATCCGGTTCTGATTTAAGCGGCGAAACATTCTGAACGCTGTCCAGCCGGTAAGTCGATAGACGCCCGTTTGCCAGCCTACGGACACACACGTAGCGGCGGCCGGTCTGGGTACTGACCCGGATCTTTAGCGGAACACACTCAAACTCATTTATATGCCCGCTTCTGATATGCTTGATCTGTATTGAAATTTGCTGTTTTTCTTTAATGGCAGTAAGCAGTGGCAGCAGCACCTCATCCTCCAGGGTATGTGCCAGATAATCGTGGCGAAACCGAAAATGATCATTCTGGCATCGGAGTGAATCCAGGATGGTGCTTCCGACAAAACCAAATGGGGCGGCGGTCTGAAAATAAGAAGCTGCTTCTTTCAGGCCATTATATAAATCCGGATGGCTGGTCAGCCAATCCGGGTAAGCCGTATACACATGCTGTCGGCCTTCTTTTTTAACCATAAACAACCCGTTCTGCTCATATTCCATCAGTTTCTTACGAACCGTCTGTACTTCAAACAGAACCTGATAACGTTCCATCAATTCATCGTTTATGGTATCCACATTGCGGGATTTCCCATCCTGCATCAGATCCAGCAATAAAAAGTGCAGCATAATATCATTATTTGTAAAGCTTTTGGTTTTCCATACATTAAATAACGGATTACTGTCGATCCGGTTGCTGTCCATAGTGATGGCAACCGATTTTTTATGGCTGGAATCATAGTCGTACTGAATATAATCGGCAAACCAGCTTTCAATCCGTCGCCGCTCATTGTCGTAAGTGCGTCGGACGGATTCCGGATAATCCATCCGCGATTTGAAACCATAGACATAGAAATCTCGTACATAAGTACGTACTTTATTAAAATGTTTGATCAGCTCGTTGAATTCTGCCATGATTTTGTGCTCCTGCTTCATTAAAAAAATATTCATTGAGACTATTATATAAGGACAATGGTTAAGTTCGCAACTTTTTTTAAATGATTAATATAAAATACGGTGTTATGATATAGCCATGGTAAAAAATGGAAATGGGGGAATGAAAGAATGTTTGTTATTTATAATGATAGAACAAGAAAGCCGATCAAGGTCTGGCTGGAAAATATAGATCAGATGGAAGAAAGCTGTTTGGAGCAGGCGTACCACCTGGCTGATCTGCCATTTGTACATAAGTGGGTGTGCCTGATGCCGGATACGCATACCGGCATGGGAATGCCCATCGGTGGTGTGATTGCCACCAGCGGCGTCATTATTCCAAACGCAGTTGGCGTGGATATCGGCTGCGGAATGAACTTTGTCTCTACCGATATTAAGGCTGCCACGCTAAAAGAAGTAATGACCGGTAACGGCACGTTGGTGCAGACTATCATCGCAGATATTATGCGAAATGTTCCTGTGGGTTTTAAATCCCATAAAGAAAAACAGCTATCCCAGGTACTGGATCAAGCTCTTACTCGTGCTGAACAATACCAAAGCAATCCGGATCTGTTTCCTTTGATTGAATCTGCTTATTACCAGATAGGCACCCTGGGCGGCGGAAATCATTTTATTGAACTGCAGGAAGATCAGGATGGCTACTTATGAATTATGTTACATTCCGGCAGCCGCCATTTTGGCAAGAGCATCTGTGATGTTTACCATAAGAAAGCCAGAGCCTTGAATACGGCGTGGTATTCACAGGTACCCGATGAATATCGGCTGGCGTTTCTGCCGGTTGATTCAACAGAAGGTCAGGAATACATTACCTGGATGAATCTGGCTATGGATTATGCCTTTGAAAACCGGGCCCGGATGATGGAACACGTGAAAGATATTGTTGCCTCTAAAATTCAGAAGTATTTAAACCAGGAGGTCTTGTTTGGTCAGGAGATTAACTGCCATCATAACTATGCAGCTTTGGAAAATCACTATGATAAGAATGTCTGGGTACACCGCAAAGGTGCTACCCGAGTCCGCAATGGGGAACTGGCAGTAATTCCTGGTGCAATGGGATCCTACAGCTATGTGGTCAAAGGAAAGGGAAATGAAGAGAGTTTTTGTACATCTTCCCACGGTGCTGGCCGGGCTTATTCCCGTAAGGGCGCAATGGCTGCTTTTCGCTGTGAAGAGGTCTTAAATGATCTGAAAGAACAGGGAATTGTCCTGGGTAAAACGAAAAAGGCAGATGTGGCAGAAGAAAGCCGATTTGCTTACAAAGATATTCAGACTGTGATGAAAAATCAGACCGATTTGGTAGAAATTGTCTCTCAGCTAAAGACCGTCGCAGTGGTAAAAGGGTAATTACCTGCTATATACCAGCATCCAGAGCTGGATGGTGCCGGCTGTGATACAGTTCGGTATGCCGCAGGAATTATATAAATGCGAGGTGGAAGGAAAATCCACAAGATCGCTCAAATTGATTTGTTGCAGGTTCAAATCCTGCCGGTTATGGAACCGTATCTCAATGGTAGAGAAATCAAAAAGACACCTGCTAAGTGTCCCACTTTATGAAATGTAAACATGGTATCTGCCTGCCAGCGGAACCAGATAACCGACTAATTCCGGTAACCCGGGGACGCCGGTATCGGTCCCGTAACGCGGCTATGGCAACAGAGAAGCAGCCTCGCACTGATCATTCGCTGCAGTACAGTTTTCGATTCTCATGCCCGGCCAGAAGGAAAGTCAGAAGACGGCTTTCCGGGCGGCCGGGAACCAGATCAGAAACCAGGCTGAAGCCGATCGGTCCGCAGCATCTCTGTGGCAGATATCAGGCTTACATTCCCAAACAACATCTATAACAAGCGTGAATAATAAATAAGAGGTGAAAGCTATGAAATATATAATTAATCAGAACCAATGTGGTTTTTTAATGAAGGACGGTATTTTTATCAAAACCTTATACTGCGGAAAGTACTGGTATCCGGGAATGCTCGGTTATCAAGTTGTAATAGAAAAAATGGAAGGTTCCGTCGGTTTTGGCACATTGCCTGTAGAGGTATTATTGCAGGATCAAATATTTGCTGATAAAGTTTTACATATTAAGATCCCCGAGGGACACATTGGCATTCTGCGATTAAATGGTGTGGTACAGCAGGTGCTGACCGATCCGGTATATCTGTATTGGAACAATTGGAATCGATATGATTATGAACTGTTGGATATGAGAGAGCCGAAGATGAAGGCGGAGATCACCAAATCCTACCTGGCTCATATTCCGTTAAAATATTATAAGAAAATTGAGATTAAAACGGGCGAAACAGGTATTTTATATTTTGACAATCAGATTGTGGGCGAATTAGCGGCCGGTACCTACTTTTATTGGACTTATGCCAAAGACGTAGTATGCCAGGTAGTTGATTTAAGAGCAAGATCCATAGAGATCAACGGCCAGGAAATCCTGACAGCCGACCGAATCGGTATCAGAGTCAATCTGTTATGTACTTACCGGGTCACTCAGGTGAAAAGAATGCTTGAGACCATTAAGAATCAAGAAGCTCAGATATATGCCTGCGTGCAGTTGGTGGTCAGAGAATATATCGGCAAATATCGGTTGGATGAGATTCTGGAGCAAAAAGAAGAAATCTCCGGTTTTATCTGCACACAGCTGAAAGAAGTGCAGGATGAATACTGCATCGAATTTTTGACTGTAGGGATTAAGGATATTATTTTACCTGGAGAGATCCGGGAGATTATGAATACTGTGTTGATCGCTGAGCGGAAAGCTCAGGCAAATGTTATCACCAGGAGAGAGGAAGTGGCTTCCACTCGGTCACTTCTGAATACGGCAAAGCTGATGGGCGGATACGCATAAACATAAATGACAGATTTCACAAATGGGCTGCCCTTGGCTCGGAAATGTACCAGGGGTGCCTGTTTGTGAAATTTACGCCTTAAGCCGATACCCCGCACCCCGCACCGTCTGGATATACCGGGGGTTGCCTGGATCTTCCTCAATTTTGTCCCTCAGACGGTTGATGTGGACGGCGACAGTGGCATTATCGCCCATGGCCTCCATACCCCAGATACGCTCGTAAAGCGTTTCCCGGTTGAAGACCACATCTTCGTTGAGTGCCATAAACAGTAAAAGCTCATATTCCTTGTTTTTCAGTTCGATTTCAATGTCATTTACATAGACCCTGCGAGTATCGGTGTTGATGCAGATATTGCCAAAGGTAATCTGTATCGGCGCAGTCCTATCCGATTTCTTTAATCTGGCATATTGAGCCAGGTGCGCCTTAACCCGTGCTACCAGCACGCTGGGAGAAAAAGGCTTCTCAATGTAATCATCTGCGCCAAGTCCGAGTCCGCGTATCTTATCAATATCCTCCCAACGGGCCGTGACCATCAGGATAGGAATGTCCAGTGTCTCCCGCAGCTTGCGGCAGATGGTAAAACCGTCAATACCCGGAAGCATTAGATCAAGCAGGATCAGATCGTAGCAGCCCTGTAATGCTTTTTCCAAACCGATATTTCCATTCGTCGCAATTTCCACTTCAAAATTATGGATCTCAAGGTAATCTCGCTCAATTGCTGCGATTGCTGTATCATCTTCTATAATCAGTATTTTCTCCATATTATTCCTCCGCTTTTGGCAGCCAAATTACAATTTCCAAACCACCGTTTTTGCCAGCTTTTGCGTCAATCGTTCCATTCATGCGTTGTATCGCATTGGCGGCGATCGCAAGACCAAGACCGCTGCCGCGATGAGGATCCTGCCGGGAAGGATCACTGCGATAAAACACTTCGAACAGGTGGGACAGTGCTTCATTTGGAACACCTGGTCCATCGTCACAAAGGGAAAGGATGTATCCGCCGTTTTCTTCCCACAGGGAGATGGTCAGAGTACCTTTATCCTTTGTTTTATACTTGGCGCTGTTCTCCATAATGTTGGTCATCACACGCCGAAGCTGGTCCGGGTCAACCAACACCGCAGCTGGAACAAGGGCATTAGTGGATAAAACCAGTCCCTTTTCCTCATACTCTGTCCCTAATGCCCGTATGAACTGCCGTACTTCATCGTCAAGCCGTAGGAACTCCGGGTTATCTGGGTATTCACCAAGCTCCATCTTGGAGAATAGGAAAATCTTGGACAGCATACGGTCAATGTCTTCTGCTTTGCTTTTGATGATTTCTAAATATCCTTTTTGGTTTTCCGGTGTTTTGGCAATCCCATCCAGTAGCCCTTCCACATAAGCCCGTATAGAAGTCAATGGACTGCGCAGGTCATGGGAGATACCTGCCAGAAGTTCCTTGCGGCTTTGCTCATGCTGGTCAGTCAGTTCCACCGAGGCTTTGAGCCGGGCGGCCATTTCATTGAAATCGGCACAGATAGGTGCGAACTCGTCTTGACAATCATATTCAATGCGGTGCTCTAAATTTCCATCTCTGATCTGTCTTACGCCGTCAGAAAGAATGTTCAGCGGCTGTTCGATTTTATGGAACACAAACTTCGTAAGAAATCGGTTAGTAAGCAGGATGGAGAAGAGTATGGCAATCAAAAGAATAACCGCCAATATAACAAGAACAACTTTCAAGATACTATAGGATAGCTTTGAAGGGCTGGCAAAAATGGCGATGCGGTAAACGGCGCCATTATTTTCGACTTGCTGAACATAAAGCTCACGAGTCCCGTTGGAAACAAAGCCTTTTCCTCCCAATATCGCTTCAGCTTCCATCAGAATTCTATCTGCTTCGGTTGCACTCCCATACTGATAGAGAGTTTTACCGGAAGAATCCACAGATAATGCTATGGAGTTTTTGTCCAGTATCCTGCTGATCCCAGCCAGATCCTCCGCAAGGTTTGCGTTCTTTTCTTCTTTCAGTGATTTCTCGACGATCATGGAAATGCCCCGGCTGGCCTTATAAAAGTCTTCGCTGTCATTAAAACCAAGACCCGAGCCAGATGTGACGACAAACCAGAGAATGCCAGCACAAACAATTCCAATAAATGAAGTGATTACTACCGGTCCAATGATCATCAGAATATTGGAAATAACAAGCCGTTTTTTTATTGTTATATTTTTATTAAATATTGCTTTTATTTTCATATAAAACACCGCCTTGTAAACAATATTTAAAAGTATAGCATAATTTTTTTTATTAGTCTTTAACCCTGCATAAACAAATAAAAAATATTTGCTGCTTTCTTATATCGCATGAAATGTAGTTTTGCCAAATCAGGGAAGCTGTTTAGTTTATGAAGAGTTTAACTTTAATTTAACTGGACTTTATGTTTAGATAATATAACTTATCTGAACTGGTATAGCATGTGAAGATAAAAGGACTGATGTTGTTCAGTCTGTCCATCCGATGATGAAAAGTGGTTAATGTTAGATGATATGGTTAATAAACGGAAAATAAGACGATATAAATGGAGGAAAATATGGAGGCACCAATGCAAGGTCTGTCTGCGCAGGAAGTAATGGATCGCAAAGAACGGGGAGATTTGGGTAAACAACCAGGTTCCATTACAAAAACCAAAGCGCAGATATTTAAAGAAAACATTTTTACATTATTCAATTTGCTCAATTTTATAATTGCTGCATCGCTTTTTGCTGTCGGTGCTTATTCCAATATGATTTTTATTGTCATTATTATAATTAATGTTGTAATCGGGATTGCACAGGAACTAAAAGCGAAAAAACTGATAGACGAGCTGTCGATCTTAAACCGGCCAAAGGCAAAATTGGTAAGAGACGGCAGAGAGATCGTTGTAGAAACCGAGGACATCGTTATAGATGATGTAATGGTACTGGAAAGCGGACATCAAATCTGTAATGACGGGATTGTGCTTGGCGGTATGGCAGAAGTTAATGAATCGCTGCTAACCGGCGAGAGTGATGCCATATTAAAGACAGAGGGCAGCGAGCTTTATTCCGGAAGCTTTGTCGTTACTGGAAAGTGTTATGCGAAAACAACGCACGTAGGCAGTGAAAATTATGCCGTGAAGCTCATGGAGGAAACAAAAAAAACCAAGAGAGTTTCGTCTGAATTGCTCGGTTCCATGAAACAGGTAACCCGCTTTACAAGCTTTCTTATTGTGCCGTTGGGGATTCTGTTGTTCCTTGAGGCAATCATGCTCAGGCAAGTATTGGTTTCGGATGCGGTAATATCTTCTTCGGCGGCACTTTTGGGGATGCTTCCCAAAGGATTGGTGCTCCTGATTGCTGTTTCGCTTGCAAACGGCGTTATCCGTCTGGCAAACATGAAGATTCTGGTTCAGAATATCTATTCTCTGGAGACACTAGCGCATGTGGATGTTCTGTGCCTTGATAAAACGGGAACCATTACAGACGGTAAGATGAAGGTTAAGGAAGTGCTTCCGTTAAGGGATTTTCCAAATAAAGAACTGTCACCGCTGATTCAGTCTTATCTTGCTGCGAGTGATGATAATAACGCAACCTTTCAAGCTCTTCAAGAACATTTTGGAACAAATTCCGTGTACCAGAAGACATATAAAATTCCTTTTTCCTCCCTTCGGAAGTGGGGCGCGGTCAGCTTTAACACTGCCGGAACAGTATTCATCGGTGCGGCTGAGCGGATTATGAACGTATTGCCTGCGGCTGTAGAGCACCAGATTGAAAAGGGCTGCCGTGCTGTTATAATAGGCATTTACGATGGTGAATGGCAAAATGAAAGAGAACTGCCGGATGAGATTGAACCACTATGCGCCGTTATTTTAGAAGATAACATTCGAAAAGGCACTGCAAAAACGCTGGAGTATTTTCGTAAAGAAGGCGTTGACGTAAAAGTTATTTCCGGTGATCATATCAAAACAGTTTCTATCATCGCGAAGAAAGCAGGATTAAAGGATTGGGAAAATGCAGTCGATCTGTCCTCCTTTGGAGAGGATATGGATTATGACAGCATATGCATGAAGTATACTGTATTCGCCCGGGTGACACCGAAACAAAAGCAGCTGCTTGTGATGGCTATGAAGCGCGCAGGACATCAGGTGGCGATGACTGGCGATGGAGTGAATGATCTTTTAGCCCTTAGAGAAGCAGATTGTTCTATCGCAATAGCCGAAGGCAGTGATGCCAGCCGCCAGATTTCACAGATCGTATTATTGGATTCAGATTTTGCAAATCTGCCGCAGGTGGTGTTGGAAGGAAGAAAAGTGATTAATAATGTTGCCAGAACCGCAGGGGTATTCTTTATAAAGACGATCTATTCTTTGCTGTTGTCTATTTTCTTCCTGCTGTTTAATATGCCTTTTCCGTTTATTCCAATTCAAATTACGCTGATTGACGCTTTTATTGAAGCGTATCCATCGTTTCTGACAATTTTTGAATCGAATACAAAGAGAGTCCGCAGCTCTTTCTTAAGGACAGCATTGGCAAATGCAGCGCCATTTGCGCTGACTATTACAGCCGGAATCATTTTTATCAGCCTTACCTTACCATTTGATACACAGCAAAGGCAGACGATTATGTACATGCTTTTAATTCTCGTATCTATGCTTTCGGTTATTAAAAGTTGTATTCCATTTACAAAGCTGCGTGTATTTATTTGTGTTACAATGGTGTTAGGGGCATTTGGGGCGCTGTGGATACTGCCTCAGTTGTTTGAAATTTCTGCCATAACAACGGCGATGTTGTCTTATATAGGGAAAGTGTTTGTGGGACTCTTGCTAATTTTGACACTTCTGATCTGTATAACCCCCAAAATTGAGAAGCATGAAAACCTTGGCTAAATTCCAGCCTGACGCTAATCTCACGAGGTGAAATACATGGAAAATTATTCGCAAAAAGAGCTGGATGCTGCATTACAGCTCATATTTACTACCATCAAAAATTGTGAAAAAATGCAATTAAAATTTGCAGAAGGTACATCGCAGCATTCTCTTTTAAAGAATAGAATTAAGGCTTTGTATATTTCAAAAGCTTTAATAGAAAAAGATAGTAATATAGGGAGGTATACTAAAACTGATTTAATAAAAGCATTACCGCCTGTTCTGTCAATCATAAGCAAAACTGAGAAGTCTCAAATTAAATATGACAAAGAAGCAATTCCGTACAGGCGATTCACTCCGATCATAGATGCAATGAATATTTCAAAAGACTTTATAGAGAAGGAGATATCGAATCGAACACCGTAAATTAACTCTTTGTTGACTTTTCAAGTAAATAATAGTATAATAATAAAAAATAATTCGAGGTGAAAAAATGATTAATTTTTCTTGCTAATTTTTCCAGTACACTTAATACAAGGCGAAACAGGGCTGTCCTGTTTGTTTTGTGTACTCATGCAAGAAAGATATTCTTTTTTCTCTTAATTTATACACTTGTGTTGTGCTATAATTTTTAGCTTAACTGCGTATATTTATGAGCTGTAAGAATAATTAATTCTTGCAGCTCTTATTTTTTATAAAATTTCATAAGGAGGATAAATAAATTATGATAAATACAGACACTTTGATAACACATGTTAATATCCATATAGAGTCGGATACTGCAGGCGACACATATATGGTGTAATAATAAAGTCGCCTATCGTTCCGACTTTGTTATTTATATGATTAAATTCAGAGGAGGACAAAAATATGTCTTTAATAAATGTAGCAAACCTAACCTTTGCTTATGAAGGTAGTTATGATAATATTTTTGAAAATGTAAGCTTTCAGATTGATACCGATTGGAAATTAGGCTTTACCGGAAGAAATGGCAGAGGGAAGACTACCTTTCTAAATCTTTTGTTGTGTAAATACGAATATAGCGGAAGCATTTCAGCGAATGTGACGTTTGAATATTTTCCTTATGAAGTGGAGGAACAAAGTAATTTCACCATAGATATCATAAGGGAAATCAGTCCAAATTCAGAGGATTGGGAGATAGTTAAAGAATTGTCATTATTAGATGTGGACTATGACACTTTGTATAGGCAGTTTTATACACTATCGAAAGGAGAGCAGACGAAAGCACTGTTGGCTGCTATGTTTTTGAAGGAGAAATCCTTCTTACTGATCGATGAGCCAACCAACCATTTGGATGCTGAAGCCAGACAAAAACTGAGTGATTACTTGAAAAAGAAGAAAGGATTTATCCTGATTTCCCATGACAGGTCTTTTTTAGACAATTGTGTAGATCATATCTTGTCTATTAATAAAACTAATATCGAAATACAAAAAGGAAATTTTTCTTCATGGTGGAGAAATAAAGAATTACAAGATAATTTTGAGCTTGCAGAAAATGAAAAATTAAAAAAGGACATTAACAGACTTTCGAGCTCGGCGAAACGGACATCCACCTGGTCAGATAATGTTGAAAGTAGTAAGTTTGGAACCACTAATTCCGGAAGCAAATTAGATAAAGGATACGTTGGACATAAAGCTGCAAAAATGATGAAGCGTGCTAAAAATATAGAATCCAGACAACAAAACATGATAGAGGAAAAGTCAAAGCTTCTTAAAAATATTGAATCAAATGAAAGCTTAAAATTAGCACCGTCTAAGTTCCATGATAAAAAGCTTGTAGAGTTAACAGATGTTGCAATTAATTATGATGATAAAATTGTCTGTCAAGGAATAAGTTTCACCATTGAGCAAGGTGAAAAAATTGCTGTTCAAGGAAAGAACGGCAGTGGAAAATCAAGCATCTTAAAATTGATTAATGGAGATGACACCCCTCATAGTGGAATTGTAAGAAAGAACAACAACTTAATCATTTCCTATGTCTCACAAGATACTTCAGATTTATATGGTGATTTATCTGAGTATGCGGATAAGAACGGTATTGACGAGAGCTTATTTAAATCCATGCTTAGAAAGCTTGATTTTTCAAGAGAACAGTTTGAAAAACATATCGAGGATTTTAGCGGAGGACAGAAGAAAAAGGTATTGCTTGCTAAAAGTCTGTGTGAACGGGCACATTTATATATTTGGGATGAGCCATTGAACTTTATTGATGTCATTTCCCGTATGCAGATTGAGAAATTATTATTAGAGCATGAACTGACAATTTTGTTTGTCGAGCATGACAGAACATTTTGTGAAAATGTGGCAACAAAAACGATTAAATTGTAAAGTAGAAAAGGAAATTAATATGTATAAAGAGTTAATAATAGCAACACACAATAGGCTCCATGCAAAGCCGGATGTTTTGGGCGACGCTTGCATGGAGTAGTATAAGTCGCTAATCATACTGGCTTTGCTTCCTAACGATTTAAAGTGAGGAGGAAGCCTGCGTGAAACAGACAAAAACAAAATATAAAATAATGAAACAAATAGTATCAGATATGAAATTACCTGATTATAGATACGAACAGATTATAAATGCTGTTTTTCATCAAAGAATAGATGATTTTGATAATATGCAGATACTGCCAAAAGCGTTAAGGATGGCTTTAGTAAATGAGTTTGGAAATCGTGTATCAAGTGTAAAACCTGTTTTTATACAAGATTCCAAACAAGCTGAAAAATTGCTGTTTGAATTATCTGATGGAGAAAAAATAGAAGCTGTTGGACTAAAATATAAGCAGGGCTGGGAATCGTTTTGCATATCTACCCAATGCGGCTGCGGTTTTGGCTGCCGCTTTTGTGCAACGGGAAGTGCTGGTTTTAAACGTAATCTTACTGTTGATGAGATCACTGACCAATTACTTTATTTCCTTTTTAATTCTCATAAACTCAATAGTGTTTCGTTTATGGGAATGGGTGAGGCTTTTGCAAATCCGGAGTTATTTGACGCAGTAAAAATTTTAACGGATCAAAGTTTATTTGGGTTAGGGCAGCGAAGAATAACTGTTTCAACAATTGGCATTATACCGGGAATTCAAAGATTGACCAGAGAATTTCCACAAGTGAATCTGACCTTTTCCCTTCATTCACCATTTGATAAACAACGAAGCGATTTAATGCCAATAAATAAAAAGTTTCCATTGAATGAAGTAATGAAAGCATTAGATGAACATATCATTCATACGGGGCGGAGAGTGTTTATTGCTTATATTATGCTTGAAGGAATTAATGATACCAAAGATCATGCAGAAGCAGTTGTAAGTTTATTGAAAAGTCGCGGTTCATGGGGACATTTATATCACATTGATCTAATCCCTTATAATTCCACGGATAAAACAGCTTTAAAATTTCAATCTTCAGGTGCTATCAGACAATTTGGCGGCACCCTAAAGAAGGCCGGTATAAGCGTAACTATTAGAACGCAATTTGGTTCTGAAATTAGTGCTGCATGCGGACAGCTGCATTATGATAATGAATTATGATGCTAGCCGAAAATTTTATACCAGGCACCTACACTTATGATTTGTTCATAAGCCAATAGTAGTAAACAAGGTACAGAAATAAAAATCTGTACCTTGTTTTTTTGCATGTTGCAGGGATTCCTGGATCAATCCATCGGTGATCTGCTTGCTGTTAATATAATTCGTTTGGAAATATTTATGATTTCGTTATTCCTTTCATTAATTTTTATGCTATCATTAAATTATTCTATATGTATTTGCGGGGGAGGAAGAATGAATAAAAAAGGCGGAGTAAAGTTAAGCAAAATGCGTTACTTGTATTATGGGTTGGGCATTTTAATCGGCTGCTTTGTATTGTGGATTTCTTTGATTGAAGGAAAGCGGCTGCATTATTTGGATATAGAAATTATGCCAGCAAAGCAGAGCTTTGTAATTAATATTGGGGCAAATGGCGAGGACGTTGATATCTTTGCTGCGGAAAAAGGCGTTCATGTTACGGTCAGCTATACCGGAAAATTGGAAGAGCAGCAGACGAGACAGACAATAGAGGGAAATATCAGGGGAAAAACATCAGATAGTACGCCGATCCATCTTTTGTTGTTTGGCCTTGACAACACAGATAATTGGCAATGGGAACTGTTAAGTTCTGTGGGGTTGTCTTCGATTCACTATAGTCAGGGAGAGATGGCAAATATTCGGGTGTACCTTTACCTGTTTGCCGTTGCCATATTTGGGGTACCGGGCATTTTTCTGCTTTTTAAAAATAATGGTAAAAAGAGAGACTATGCAAAAGAAAGATTACTGGAATTTATGGATGACGCAGAGAATCAGGCAGCATTTGAGGCGGGGAAGCGGTGGTTTTTGATTCATGACAGGAGACGATACTGGAACCGATGCCTGATATTATTATTCGCCTGCGGATCAGGTTTTTACATTTTCCAGGAATATTTATACAAGTGGGTCTTTCTGAATTCATTAGACTACATAGGAACTGTTTTTATAGTAACTCTGGTGATTTTAAGCTTAGGCGGTGCTTTGGAAGCTTATTGGGCAAAAAAGCATATGGAGGTACTTACAAAAGAGAACCGGCCCCTTACTGCGGCGGCAGCTTTTTTAATGGAGGCAGCCTATGGTCCCTATCGGCTGCAGTCTTACTATAAAAAACAAGTACATAATGCTGCCGCCGGACTTGCCAGGGCTGGAAAATATGAGCAGGCGCTGAAGCTGGCTGATTTTGGCTGGAAGGGCGTTCAGGAAAAGAAACTGATGCAGCTGGCTCAAAGCAATCTATGCTACGTATGCTTCATAGAGCTGGGAAGGCAAGAAGATGCCGAAGCAGAATATTCACACCAGAAGCAGCTTGTTAAAAATCATCCCCAACTAAAAAGGATAGGAGATGCGATGCTTCTGTTATCTGAAATCAGGAAGGCTTATATAGATCAGAAATTTGGACAGGTGGAAGCCTATGTAAATGTATATTGTGATCGTTATCCAGATGCATATCATTGCATGCCGCTCATGCCTATTCAGATGAACGTTTATGAACAAGCAGGTGAAATGGAGAAGGCAAAAAATATCTGCGGTAATCTGCTTTCCTACAGCCCTGAAAATATAGCAGTCAGGGAGGCGATGGGATATGGAGCTTGTACCTATGTGGAATCTCCCGGCTTCCTGAAAGATAAGACCGGACTTGTGTGCCGGATTGTTTTAACCGGAGTACTTGGCATTTACACGGTGCTGTTTGTAATTCTTATGTTTATGGGTTCACATCATTGGGGAACAAGCAAAACGAGAGTATATGAAGAGACGAAAGCTGAAGAACTCATACAGCAAACAAATGCCACCGAGAAGGCAGAAGAAGAGCCGATGGAAACAGAGATGTCGGAAACGGAGCAGGAGCCGACTATTCAGGCTTCTAACTCCCAGGCGCCAGGCTTTGAGCTGAATTTGCCAAAAGAATGGAATCGCCTGGCGGTCAGAAATGAGTTTAAAGGAGGGTGCAGCTACCATCAGAAAAAATCTTATGATTTGATGGGGGATGGGGTTTTATTCTATATTCAGGCGTACTCGGACTGCAGCTATGTTAATCTGCCAGACTATGACATATGGGGATATGATGGTCCCTATGTATATGTAATGTCACTGCCCACAGATGTGACGTTTTATATGGAAGACAGTTCCATAATGGAAGAATACAATAAAATGCATCTTGAAATCAGTCAAATACAGGATACTTTCCGGATTCAGTCTGATACTGCAAAATATGACGGCTCTGAATTTGTATTTCCTAACAGCAGTGATAGCCTTTTGCAGGAGCCGGATTTATGGAATCTTTCAGCCAGTCAGCTGCGGATTGCAAGAAACGAGATTTATGCAAGACATGGCAGGCGGTTTGCTGATGAAGAATTGCAGAGGTATTTTAATCAATGCAGCTGGTATGAAGGAATGATTGATCCAAAAGATTTTAAAGAAGATGTGCTGAATGAAACAGAGCGTTTCAATATCCGTTTGATTCAGGAACAGCAGAAAAGTATGGAGTAGGAATTTGGAGGCTGTATCCCATGCAAGAGAATAAAGGAAGAATTAGTTGGAAAGCATTTTGGCTTTTGTTGATAAATCCTCTGACAGCAGCGGTATATCTTGTGTTTCTGCAACGCTTATACCGATTGTGCCAGTTTGGAGGAAAGAGAAGGAATATACCGATATTAGCAGGCTGTATGATATTTTTCTGTATGATGCTTTTGATAGCGATTATAGCGGCTATTAAAAAGGGGAGAAGGACAGAAGAACAAACTAATTTTGTGAAAGAAACCGAATTACGAAAGAAGAATAAAGGCCGATGGTTATATAGAGGTTATATGTCGGTGCTTCTGTTATTTTTTATTGGAACTACATTGTTTTACGGAGAGAAAATTGTACTTAGCGCCAGTAATTTTAATGGGAAATTATCATGGTTTTTATATGAAAAAACCCATAAAAGGACTGTAGAGATTGCTCATGATAATGTTTTTTCAGGTGGAATCGATAAAATGATAGCGGATTTGGGGCAGAAGCTTCAAATGCCGGATGATCTATATGTAGCTACCAGTTTTAATCTTCATTTCAAACCAGATGGAACCATAACTTCGTTGGAAACCTATTTGTATGGTAATGATGACAGAGGAAATTTAAAGACCTATTTAATAAACTATGATGGGAGCAAGTCAAAACGTGCGACTGTTTATTTGGATGGATCAGTATCAGAGCAGGACAAAGACCGTAAGAAATTGCAGCCGATGGTTGATATACTAAAACAAGTAGTTCTGGAAGAGGCCGTACAACAATGGGGGGAAGAAGAATACGGAATCATTTATTATGGAGTGCGGGATTGGGGAAATGATTCGACGGGAATCAATTGGGTGGATTTAAATGAGGGCAGGCCGGCGAATTCTGAGACCGGATCCAATATTCGAGGGTATACAGTTTCTTTATTTATACCGGGCAAAGAAAATGAAATTACCCCAATACGCTATCTGGCGGCATCAGAAGAGGAAGAGCAATCTGACAGAGAAGCATTGGCTGAAGAGAAGCCTGCTGCAATCAATCCAGATGAAGAATTTCAATTTAAAAATGGTGACTGGTTCCGCCTGAATGTAGTAGATGCCGCTCTTGGCAGCCGCTATTACAACCTGGAGTGCAGTGATGATGGAGGAAAAAGCTGGAAGGTTGTGAATCAAGATCCGTTTTTAGGTCAGGCCGGGGTGGCCGCAGGTATTGCCTTTATTGACGAAAAGCTGGGATTTTTCTGTCTTTCACATAATGGCGGCGATGAGGCAGAGCTATACCGGACAGATGATGGTGGAAAAACGACAGAGCCAGTACAGCTTCCGTATTCCGTTATGGAAAAAGATCCGAATCAGGATTCCCCGTTTGATTTCCCCCAAATGCCATATGAAGAAGATGGGATTTTGAAAATGGTGATAGGACAGGGGGCTGATGGGGGACAAGAGGTTTTTTACCATTCAGAAGATGGAGGAATCAGCTGGGAATTTGTCATGGAGATCAGATAGTAATAGAGAAATAATGACGATAGTGAATACTGGGGAGAGAAAATGAAAGATTTCAAGAAGTTAAAGAATACAAGTGGTCCGGTTTATTTATGTCAGGAGAAAAGAAGATTATCTTAAACTCAATGAATCAAGAGATGTTATAGAATGGCAGCTTGATGAAGTGCTGGATATCAATGGTTGGGATTTAAAGAAAGCATTAAAGCAGTTTTACAGAGGAAATGCGACTTTATTTGAATGGAGTAAGTCCCCGATTGTATATAAGACAACAGATTTATGGAAACAGATATATGATGAGGCAAAAACCTACTTCTCTGTGAAAGCGGCAGCATATCATTATTATGGAACTGCAATTAGTACGTATAGCCAGTATTTGCAGGAAGAGTCGGTAAAATATAAAAAGTATTTTTATGCGTTAAGACCGCTGCTTGCAGGAAAATACATACATGAATACCAATGCCCGCCTCCAGTATCTTTTGATGATCTTATGAAAATGGATATGACGGCAGAACTGCGAAATGGAATTGACGAGCTGCTGGAAATTAAAAAAAGGAGCGATGAAAGAGAAAAATGCATGCAAATTCCGATTATCCGGGATTTCATCATCGATGAAATAGGAAGACAAAAGGCCTATGTGGAAGGTATTTCAGATGGCAGAAAGCGTGACTGGGAAAATCTAAATGATATTTTTCTAAAGATTTTGGGATAATTTTCAATAAAAGCAGCACCTGTTTATGTAGGGGCTGCTTTTTTAGTGTTCCTGGAGGGCAAACATTTAACGAGTAAAAGTATCTGATCCGAAAATTCAAATAACTATCTGGAATTAACACCGCAAGCTATTGTAATTTTATTCACAAAGTGATAATATAAATCATAAGTAGTAAGTAGTAAGTAGTAAGTAGTAAGTAGTAAGTAGTAAGTAAACCAAATTATTAATACAGTTAAAGGAGGATTATTATGGATTTAACATTATCAGAACGTTTTGTACTAATTGGCTTTAACGGTAATGAGAGCGAGCATAGAGAAACTGCTAAGCAGAATGTATTAAAAGTATTAGCTGCTGCTGTATTTTTGGAGGAAAACTACGACTCTGGGACGGGTAAATGGAACTTTAATGAAGAAGGAATTAAAGATGCCATGAAAAAAGCAGATAAAAAAGCATTGGAACGAACTTACGCGGAACGATTACAAAGCAAACAGCTGCTTTCTAAGGTTCCTAATTTGTTAGGCTGTGATTTATATTACGATAAAAATATTAAGCTAAAAACCTATGTAAGCGATTCAAGGGAGTATGAATGCCAGTTAGATTTATTAAGGGCTGAGTTTTTTGAAGATGGACCAATCTCAGAGGAAAGCATTATTTTGGTATGGCTGTTATTAGAGTCCCTTTGCTTCTTTCAGGTCTTTTCTGTCTATGAACAGAATATAATCACAGCGCGGATGACAGGCATTCGCAGTGAAAGTACCTTGGCAAAAGCACTTTATCCCATTGGGGTACGTTCTTTATGGGGGACTGTAGTGGCTGGTTTTTTACGTATGAAAAGCCAGGCAGCTGCTACTGAGACAGGAAAAGGCTTTAATTTCATATTCCCGTTCTTTGAAAGAAAACAATCGATCTTTATCGATACGGAAGAATATTTTCCAAACGCACAGATGCGATTGAAGAATGTATTGGATCGAATATCTTCACAGGGGCATGTATATGAGGTACTTCGAGAAGGGGCAGTTCCGGTTGTAAAAATTGATAATATTAAATATGAACTAATCCCTGAAGCAATCAGCGGCAGAATGCCAATTCATGGAGTAAGATTACGTCGTTACAATCTGTAAGGAGCTGGACATGTCAAGACAGCGAACAATTGAAAAAATAATGGAATCAGAATATGTATCAATCGGAGAATTGGTACGACTGACCGATACCAGATACAGTACCCTAAAGTTCTATACAGAAGAGGGGATGCTGCCTTTTGAACAGGCTGAAACGAATCTGACTAGGAGATTCAGACGTGTAGAAGCAATCACCCGTATTGAGGAAATAAGGGAAATGCGTCAGAGCGGCAAAACAATACCGCAGATAAAGGAACTGCTTCAGGAATCTGCGAAAGACCAGGAATAGATGAGATAGTAATTTCCAGAGGTCAATGTGGCCGGAGTGGAACAGAGGATTATAATGTAATTAAGATTGTAAGAATCAGGAGCAGATGTGTTTTGTCTGATAAAAGGGAGGAGCCGGCAAGATCGGGGGAATCCTGCCGGCTGTATGAAAAAAAGTTTTATTTTAAAGGGTTATTGGCCTCTTTACAGTTATTAATATACCTGTAAATTGTGACGGGAGTTTGATAAATCTGTGAAGAGTTTGTGAAAGGAAAGAAAAGTTAAAAACCATGGATTAATTTCTACACTCGAAAAACATCAGGCAGGGTCGAAGGTTTCTTGCCTTTCTCGATAAGAGAAATAAGTGGAAATAAAAATGCCCACCCTGTCTGCCAACAGGTTGGGCGGTGTCTGTAAGGATATTTAACTTTTAAACTTGGGAGCATTCACTTTTGGAGTGGATGCTTTCTTTTATATTTCCATTATAGTCAATTCTCTTCCCCAATTTAAAACATTAAGTAATAGTTATAATATTTGAACATGCAGAGCATCGGCTTCATTTGGAATAACCGAATTTTGAAAATTGATGTGAGCCACGATCACGTCTACTAATAAACCTGGATGAAGTGAACGAAGAGGAACAGGGTTACTGTCTTTGTCTCGAATCGTAGTTATGTTGCTGATATTAAATCTTATTTGATTATCTGTATTATTAGGATCGCCAGTAAAGAGAAAAGAGTTATCGATATCTACTTTTGCGATTCGGTCTATAATAAAGTTCAGTGGCGGCTGATCGTATGTCCTTGCAACAATTAAAGTTGCATCAGCCTGTGGTGGAGTGAGTCCTGCATTAATCGATGAAAATAAGGAATCTACCAACATGCCCTCTTCGATGTCGGATAATAATATATGATAGCCGTATGAATTTAGTATGACAGTGCTAATGGTTACATTAAGTCTTAAGGCTTCTGATATAGTTTCATTTTGTCCATAATTGGCGTAGAGAATGTCTAAATATCCGATATTATTATTAATAAGAAAAACCTCATCAACCACTGCATTATGGATTTGCAGCATTCGTCCAATTTGCGTGATTGTACCTGAATTACATATGTGCATTCGTGGCCTCTTAAGGATTTTACCAATTTTTATAATATATGCGTAAATAAATTTAAGATACGTGTTATTCCAAAGAAAGGGAAATTGAGTGACAGAAAATCAAGAGAGTGCCATTTCCGGAAGATATGATGCCGGTGCAGTGTAAATCAGTCACCCTCCGGAAAAGCTTAAAGGGGGGAATCAATACGACCAGCTGTATCTGGTCAGCTCCGCCAGCAAGACCTTTAACCTTTAACATGCCCGGCCTTGAAAGCTGATGGAAGGGCTTAAGAGGTTGAAGAGGGCTTTGGATAAGCTTTCGCTGATATAATGATAGAAAGATGCTCATTTTGTAAAAAATGCGGCGTCTTATTTCTCCAATAATATTTGTTGTGAGACAAATTAAAAAATTACTATTGATAGTCAGCATTTTTTTCGATAAAATAAGCTTGCAGAAGAATATTTATGATTGTATCTCAATCAATGAGGTATAGAAACTAACAACATATGAGGAGGTGCCTGTTATGCTTGATATTACAACAATATCGGCAGAAAGTGATTTGATTGATCAGGATCTGAAAGAGCAGTTGTCTGATATATTAAAAAAAATGAAAGACCCGGTGACGATCAAAGCGGTGGTGGATATATCACGGGAGAAAGATCTGCAGATGGCTTCATTTTTGAAAACGATTGTCTCTCTCAGTGAAAAGCTAGGCCTGGAGCTCTACTCCCCGGAGGAGGGGGATCAGGTTCCGGAGCTGGATACGACTTTTCTGCCGGTCACCGGTCTTTACAAGGCGGGAAGCTATGGCCGCTGTGCTTTTCACGGAATTCCGGGCGGGAAAGAAATCAATTCTTTTATTTTGGCTATATATAATCTTGCAGGTCCGGGGCAGAAGATATCGGGAGGCCTGCGAAAAAAGATTTTAAAGCTCAAATCAAAAACCAATATAAAGATATGTGTATCCTTGTCGTGTCATCATTGTCCTGGGGTAGTGGCGGCCTGTCAGCAGATTGCCATTTTAAATCCGGATATCGATGCGGAAATGATCGATGCGGCACTCTATACGGATCTGGTTACCAAGTATAATATTGAGCGTGTGCCGATGATCATATTCAATGATGAAGAAATCCATATGGGGAACAAAGCAATAGAGGAAATTGTCACATTGTTAAAATAATAACTAAAAATAAAAATAAAAATTTAAAATAATATACAAATTGTACAAAAATGTAGTTTAAGATGCCGATAAACTGTTTGATTTTGTAGAAAAAAATTTGAACTATTGAAAGAGCATATACAATGTGCTATATTGAGTTCAAGGTAATAATCATGCGGAGATGATGAGAGCATAGCAGAACAACAGAAATGTTGATTCTAAACTATGCTCTTTTTTCCGTTTCGGATAATTACTGGCAGGCTTTTGCGGCCAGATGTCAAAAAGGATATCGATGCAAAAAAGAGAGGAGCTCCAATGGACCAGAAATATTACGACTTGTTTGAGAGCAATCCGGTTATCGCGGCGGTAAAGGATATGAAAGGTCTTGCCGACTGCTGTAACATGGAGGAGATCCGGGTGGTATTTATCCTGTTCGGGGATATCTGCAATTTAAGTTCGATTGTTAAGCAGATCAAAGATGCGGATAAAGTAGCTATGGTACATATTGACCTGATTACCGGTTTAAGCGGTAGAGAAATTGCAGTTGATTTCATTAAGAATAATACGAAAGCGGACGGTATTATCTCAACGAAGCCGGCACTGATTAAGCGGGCCAGAGAATTATCATTATTTACAACATTAAGAATATTTGTCCTGGATTCGATGGCTTTTGAAAATATAGATAGGCTGATGAACGTAGCCAGGCCGGATATCATTGAAATATTGCCCGGTCTGATGCCAAAGGTGATTAGGAGGGTATGCAGTCTGGTCAAGGTGCCGGTGATAGCCGGAGGATTGATATCGGACAAAGAAGATGTGATGGAAGCCCTTGCAGCAGGTGCGATATCCGTATCCACAACCAATCCGATGGTATGGAAAATGTAAAAAGGAACTGAACTGTTTTGCAGAAAAGCAGTTGAGTATAAATGTCACTGAAGAATGGGATCAACGACTAAGAAGGAGGGTTTTTATGGCGAAGTATGTAATGGCATTGGACGCGGGTACGACAAGTAACAGATGTATCCTTTTTAACGAAAAGGGTGAGATGTGCAGTGTGGCACAAAAAGAATTCACACAATATTTTCCAAAGCCAGGCTGGGTAGAGCATGATGCAAATGAAATCTGGTCAACACAGCTTGGAGTTGCAGTTGAGGCTATATCAATGATCGGTGCACGCGCAGAAGATATCGCGGCAATCGGTATCACGAATCAGCGTGAAACAACAATTGTATGGGATAAGGAGACTGGGGAGCCCGTATATCATGCGATTGTATGGCAGTGCCGGAGAACCGCCGAATACTGTGACTCTTTGAAAGAAAAAGGCTTAGTTGACACCTTCCGGGCGAAAACAGGTTTAGTAATTGATGCTTATTTTTCAGCGACAAAGTTAAAATGGATTCTTGATAACGTAGAAGGTGTACGGGAACGTGCAGAAAAGGGTGAATTACTGTTTGGTACGGTAGAGACCTGGCTGATCTGGAAGCTGACGAAGGGTAAGGTTCATGTAACGGATTACTCCAATGCTTCCCGTACCATGATGTTTAACATCAATACGTTAATGTGGGATGATGAAATTCTGGCAGAACTTAATATCCCGAAATCAATGCTTCCGGAAGCTAAGCCATCGAGCTGCGTATATGGGGAAAGTGATCCGCAGTTTTTCGGCGGCATCATTCCGATCGGCGGCGCCGCAGGCGATCAGCAGGCCGCATTGTTTGGCCAGACTTGCTTTAATGCCGGTGAAGCAAAGAATACATATGGAACCGGATGCTTTATGCTGATGAACACCGGTGAGAAGCCGGTATTCTCTAAGAATGGTCTCGTAACAACGATTGCCTGGGGATTGGACGGCAAAGTGAATTATGCACTGGAAGGTTCAATCTTTGTGGCGGGTGCTGCGATTCAATGGCTGCGGGATGAATTAAAGCTGATCGATTCTGCTCAGGATTCCGAGTATATGGCAAAGAAGGTTAAGGATACCAACGGCTGTTATGTGGTTCCGGCGTTTACAGGTCTTGGTGCACCTCATTGGGATCAGTATGCCAGAGGTACTTTAGTTGGAATTACCCGTGGTGTAAACAAATATCATATTATCCGGGCAACTCTGGATTCCCTCTGCTATCAGGTAAACGATGTTCTGCAGGCGATGCGTGCTGACTCCGGCATTCAGCTGGCTGCTCTTAAGGTAGATGGTGGCGCAAGTGCCAACAATTATCTGATGCAGACGCAGGCAGATATCATTGATGCACCGGTTAACCGCCCACAATGTGTCGAGACGACCGCGATGGGAGCTGCATATCTGGCAGGGCTTGCAGTTGGCTACTGGGCAAATAAAGAAGAAGTCATTAATAACTGGGCAATTGATAAAACCTTTACTCCGGAAATCTCAGAGGATAAGAGGAAAACAATGATAAATGGCTGGAACAAAGCCGTTAAGTATTCTTTTGGATGGTCAAAGGAAGAAAAAAACGAAGACTAAAACTATTTTTGTAACTATTGACAGATTTGCAAAAATGAACAAGGGGGATACATTATGTTGCCATATATAGCAGAATTTATCGGAACAATGATTCTGATTCTTTTAGGCGATGGCGTTGTAGCAAACGTAACATTAAACAAGTCTGGTATGAAAGGTGCTGGTTCAATCCAAATTACCTTTGCATGGGGTCTTGCTGTTTTAATTCCGGCCTTTATCTTCGGCGCAGCTTCCGGTGCTCATTTTAATCCTGCAATAACAATTGCGTTAGCTTTGGATGGAAGCATGGCCTGGGGTCTGGTTCCCGGTTACATAGTGGCTCAGTTTGCCGGTGCATTTTGTGGGGCGGTTCTTGTTTATCTTCTCTTCAAGGATCAATTTGATGCAACGGAATCTCAAGCTACCAAGCTGGGTGTATTTTCAACAGGACCTGCCATTCCCAATATGGGACGCAACATTTTAAGTGAAGCTATCGGTACATTCGTACTGATGTTTAGTATTAAGGGTATTGCACAGGTTGGCGGCATTGCTACCGGTCTGGATAAATTCCTGGTATTTGGTATTATCGTTTCTGTTGGTATGTCTCTTGGCGGACTGACCGGATATGCGATTAATCCGGCTCGTGACCTTGGTCCGCGTATTGCCCACAGTGTTCTTCCGATTAAGGACAAAGGCGATTCTAACTGGGGATATGCTCCAGTTGTGATTGTCGGCCCGGTCATTGGTGCGGTTGCTGCGGTACTGCTGTATCAGGCAATTCCCTGGGCATAATATTGAGATAATCATATAACCATCCTGATCGATAATATCATATATGGATTGCGGGAGAATGGAGCGGCGCAAATAGGCGTGGAAACACGTCTTGTTTGTGCCGCTTCTGGTAATATATGAAAGGGAGGACACAAAAGTATGTATGACGTAATTATTATTGGAGCGGGTGTATCTGGCAGTGCCGTCGCACGCGAACTTTCCCGATATAAGGTGAATGCCTGCGTTCTGGAAAAGGAAGAAGATGTGTGCTGTGGCACCACCAAGGCCAACAGTGCCATCATCCATGCCGGCTATGATGCGGCAGAAGGATCCTTGATGGCCAGGCTGAATGTAGAAGGAAATCAAATAATGCCAGAGCTTTCTAAGGAGCTTGATATTCCTTTTGAGCAGTGCGGGTCTTTGGTTGTATGCCTGGATGAAGCATCGTTGCCGAATCTGCAGACCCTTTATGACCGGGGCGTTAAAAATGGTGTAAAGGATCTGGAAATCATTACAGACCAGGAAAGAATCAGGGAAATGGAGCCAAACCTGGCAGATGAGGTGATTGCAGTTTTATCTGCTCCGACAGCAGGGATTGTATGTCCCTTTCATTTGAATATTGCATTGGCAGAAAATGCTTATACCAATGGCATTGACTTTAAATTTGATACTGAGGTAGAGAGTATAACGCAGATCGAAGGTGGCTGGAAGCTGGAAACAAACAAGGGTGTGCATGAGACCCGGTATGTGGTGAACGCGGCCGGTGTTTATGCAGACCGCTTTCATAATATGGTCAGTGAATCAAAGATCCATATCACTCCCCGGCGGGGCGATTACTTTCTATTGGACAAAAACGCAGGAAAGCATGTGAAACGGACAATTTTTGCACTACCGAGTAAATATGGCAAGGGGGTACTGGTAACTCCTACGGTTCATGGAAATCTTATCATCGGCCCAACCGCAGTTGATATAGAGGATAAGGAAGGCACAGCGACCACCAGGGAGGGCCTTGATGAACTTTCAAAGGCCTGTCTGAACGTGAAGAATCTGCCGATGAGACAAGTGATCACTTCTTTTGCGGGCTTAAGGGCCCATGAAGACCATCATGAATTTATAATCCGGGAGCTTGATGATGCACCGGGTTTTGTGGACTGTGCAGGCATTGAATCGCCCGGTCTTACAAGCAGTCCGGCAATCGGCAAAATGGTAGCAGAAATTTTACGGGAAAAGCTGGATTTAAACGTAAATCCTGATTTTAACGGAACCCGAAAAGGAAACATTGATTTAGATACTTTGTCAAAAGAGGAGAAAGCAGCTCTGATTGAGAAGGAACCGGCATATGGCAATATTATCTGCCGCTGCGAAATGGTAACGGAAGGGGAGCTTTTAGACGCCATTCACCGGCCTTTGGGCGCCCGTACCTTAGATGGTATCAAACGCCGGACCAGGGCAGGAGCAGGACGCTGTCAGGCAGGTTTTTGCATGCCTAAAACAATGGAGATTCTGCACCGGGAACTGGGCATTCCCATGACAGAAATAACGAAATCCGGCGGGAATTCACAGCTGTTAGTCGGATATAACAAGGACAGAATATAAAAAGGGGGCGCGCTTCGGATGAAAGAATATGATATTGTGATAATTGGCGGCGGTCCTGCTGGCCTTGCTGCGGCGATTGCGGCCCGGGATAACGGCTCTGAAAGCATATTGATCCTGGAAAGGGATAAGGAGCTCGGAGGGATATTAAATCAGTGCATTCATAACGGTTTTGGACTGCATACATTTAAGGAAGAATTGACAGGGCCGGAATATGCGGCTCGTTTCACGGAACAAGTGGAAAAGCATAAGATTGAATATGTTCTAAATACAATGGTTATGGAAATCAGCCCTGACAAGGTAGTTACGGCAATGAACAGGGAGGAGGGACTGTTTGATATCCAGGCCAAGGCGGTCATCCTGGCGATGGGATGCAGAGAACGCTCCAGGGGAGCTCTCAATATACCTGGATACCGGCCGGCCGGTATTTTTTCAGCCGGTACAGCACAGCGCCTTGTAAATATGGAAGGCTACATGCCCGGGCGCGAAGTAGTGATTCTTGGATCCGGTGATATTGGATTGATTATGGCCAGACGACTGACTCTGGAAGGAGCCAAGGTTAAGGTGGTGGCTGAAATCATGCCATATTCCGGAGGGCTTAAAAGGAATATTGTCCAGTGCCTGGATGATTATGGAATTCCGCTTAAATTGAGCCACACGATAGTCGAGATCAGAGGCAGGGAGCGGCTGGAGGGAATTACTCTGGCGGCAGTGGATGACAGGGGGAAACCAATTGCAGGAACAGAAGAGGAATATTCCTGTGACACCTTGCTTTTATCGGTCGGGCTGATACCGGAAAATGAACTCTCCGGTGCCATGGGAGTGGTTTTAAATCCGGTCACATCAGGCCCGATTGTAGATGAAAGTCTGGAAACAAATGTGGAAGGAGTCTTTGCCTGCGGGAACGTGCTTCATGTGCATGATTTGGTGGATTTTGTTTCGGAAGAAGCTGCTGCTGCCGGAAAGAATGCTTCAGCATATGTGAAAAATGGAACGCAGAAAACGGGCGGCCGGGTAATCAGTCTTGAGGGAACTGATGGGGTCCGTTATACGGTTCCAAGCACGATTATCCCAGAACGTATGGAGGCAACTCAAATCGTTCGGTTCCGGGTTGGAAATGTTTATAAAAATTGCTATATCGGTGTATACTTTAATAACGAGAGGGTATTGCATCGGAAACGGATGGTGATGGCACCAGGAGAAATGGAAGAAATAAAGCTGGAAAAAGAAAAGTTACTGTTGCATCCGGATGTTGACAGGATTACAATAAGGATAGAGGAGGCATAGGTCATGGAAAAAAGAGAACTTATCTGTATCAGCTGTCCTATGGGCTGTCCTCTGACCGTGGAACTGGAAGGCGGAGAAATCGTGAACATTACAGGAAATACCTGTAATCGAGGTGAGGTATATGGCCGAAAGGAAGTTACCAATCCCACAAGGATCGTCACCTCCACCGTGAAGGTGGAAGGCGGTAAATCCGACATGGTATCGGTTAAAACCAGAGAGGATATACCCAAAGATAAAATCTTTGAATGTGTAAAAGCACTCAAAGGTATCACGGTGAAAGCGCCTGTCCGGATCGGCGATGTGATCCTGCCTGATGTGGCAGGAACAGGAGTAGATATCGTGGCGACGAAAGAGTGTAGATGACAGTGGGCCTTTTTGAGGCTCTGTGTTGCTGTGAATGATTAGTCGAAGGAGGACTTTCTATGAAGATTAAGAAAATGGATATCAACAATATGAACGGATTAACCGAAGATGAAGATACAACCTGCGGCTTGAATGACATGAATTGTCTTGGAGAAGAAGACGATAAAACCTGCGGTATCAATGATATGAACTGCTTAGAGGATGAAGAAGAGGATAAAACTTGCGGCTTAAATGATATGAATTGTTTGGGTGAAGATGAATAAATTCATAATATAATGAATGGACAAGGGGGTTCTCAATGAAAAAATTTATCAACGATACGGCATTGGTGGAAGAACAGATGATTTTAGGGATGGTGAAGGCTTATCCCCGGCATTTGAAAAAGCTGGATTGCGGTAATGTTGTTGTGCGGGCCGAGAAGAAAGAGGGTAAGGTGGCTTTAATCAGCGGCGGCGGAAGCGGGCATGAACCGGCTCATGGCGGCTTCGTCGGAACCGGAATGCTGGATGCCGCAGTTGCGGGTCCGGTCTTTACCTCCCCGACTCCGGATCAGATCTATGAGGGCATTAAAGCGGTCGCTACGGATGCTGGTGTGCTTATGATCGTAAAGAATTACACCGGTGATGTCATGAACTTTGAGATGGCCGCAGAGATGGCGGAGATGGAAGGCATCACCGTGAAGCATGTTGTCACGAATGATGATGTGGCAGTAAAGGACAGTCTTTATACGATCGGCCGCAGAGGAGTGGCAGGGACAGTCTTTGTGCATAAAATAGCAGGTGCTATGGCCGAGACTGGTGCAGATCTTGATCAAGTGCAGGCAACTGCGCAAAAAGTAATTGATAATGTAAGAACGATGGGAGCAGCGATTGAACCTTGTACGGTACCGGCTGCGGGGAAACCGGGATTTACCCTTTCCGATGATGAGATGGAAATCGGAATCGGCATCCACGGAGAGCCGGGAACCCATAAAGAGCCGGTTAAGAAGGCGGATGAGATCGTTGATATGCTGCTGAGTCAGATTCTTGAAGATATCGATTATGCAGGCAGCGAAGTAGCAGTTATGATTAATGGTGCCGGCGGAACACCGCTGATGGAGCTTTATATCATTAACAATCGTGTTACTGATGTTCTGGCAGAAAAAGGTATACGGATACATAAAACCTTTGTCGGAGAATATATGACCTCCATCGAAATGCAGGGCTTTTCAATCTCCCTTCTTCGTCTGGATGATGAAATGAAGCAGCTTTTAGATGCGGTCGCAGATACGCCTGCTTGGAAATAAAGGGATATTTTTTGTATTTTTTCAGTCCCCGCTTATTGCGGGGACTTTATCAATGTAAATATGGATCAGAAAGGTGGATTGCCATGGCAGACAGTAAAAAGGTATTAGAAATCATAAAAGCAATCAGTTTAAAAATGGAAGAACAAAAGGATTATCTTACGGAACTGGACCAGCCGATTGGAGACAGTGATCACGGTATTAACCTGGCCCGTGGTTTTGCTGCGGTAAATGAAAAGCTAACCGGTTTGGAAGGCAAGGATATCGGGACCATATTAAAGACAGTAGGAATGACGCTTGTTTCAACTGTCGGCGGGGCTTCTGGTCCGTTATACGGATCTGCTTTCATGAAGGCTGGACAGGCCATGGCTGGAAAGGAAGATGTGGATATCACCGATTTTCTGACGGTCATAAAGACTGCCATCGAAGCAGTAGAACAGCGTGGTAAGGCAGTGGTGGAGGAGGCGACCATGTTGGATGCTATGGTGCCGTCCTATCAGGCCATGGATCAGGCTGCTCAGGAAGGGAAAACAGTTGGGGAAGTTCTTAACGCAGGAGTCAAGGCAGCATGGTCAGGAGTGGAGCATACAAAGGATCTGATTGCCACCAAAGGCCGGGCCAGTTATGTGGGTGAACGGGGCCTGGGGCATCAGGACCCGGGGGCTACGTCTTATTCTTTTATGTTGGAAGTGATTTCTAAAGTGGCAGGCTGAAGGGAGGTGTATCATTGATGGTTGGATTAGTCATCGTATCTCACAGTGATTCGCTGGCAAAAAGTGTTGTGGAACTGACAAAAATCATGGCGTCCAATGCGCAGATTGCCCCGGCAGGCGGGCTCGAAGATGGAAGCTTTGGCACCAGCTTTGAGAAAATACAGGCTGCGATTGAATCTGTTTATACCGACGACGGAGTGTTGGTGCTCATGGATATGGGCAGTGCCGTCATGACCACTGAGATGGTAATCGAAATGCTGGAGGACAAAAAGGTGGAAATGGTAGATTGCCCATTAGTGGAAGGTGCGGTTGTAGCCTCCATAGATGCGGCTGCCGGAATGGATTTTGAAACGATTAAGGGAGATCTTGCGAAAGTAGGAGGGACCAGGAAGTTTTAAATATGGCAATAAGAGAGCTATGAACCACCGTAAAAAATGGTAACATAGCTCTTTTTGTATGATCAATGTTTGATAAAGTAATCTAAAACCAAGGACTCACGGAAAGGGGAGGCTGACATATATGAGACGGCAATTCGATAAGCAGGTGAAGCAGATAAAAAAAGAAGAAAATAAATTGCTTAACAAAAAGGAAAATCCATTATTAAAAGCTTCCATAGAGCCTGTTGCTGATAAAATTCAAAGTTATATTCCAAACAAACTGAAAACCGCCCTGGAGACGGCATTCTATAAAGGCTTCCGACTGGTTTTTGAAAAAGGTTATATTTATATAGAGAAAACTTATGATAAAGATAAGATACAGTTGGAATATGATTTAAATAATTATGCCATTGACAAAGTAACCAAAAGAAAATATTTGAAACGTCTGGACCGGCATTCCAAGCAGTCCCAGATGTTTAATTCTTCCATTTCTGTACTGGAAGGAGGAGTTTTGGGGGCATTAGGAATCGGCTTGCCAGATATCCCGCTTTTTTTATCCTTGGTCATGAAATCTGTTTATGAAATTGCTTTAAGCTATGGATATCATTATGAAACAGAGGAAGAAAAAGCTTATATCCTGCTTTTGATCTGTACTGCAATGGCGAAACAGGAGCAGCAGAAAGAATTCTATCAAAAACTTGAAAAATTAGGCGAGGACATCGATTATAAAATTATTCCGGAAATTAATTTGGACGAAATTATAAAAACTACAGCAGGAATACTATCGGAGTCGTTATTAACTGCAAAATTCATACAGGGTATCCCATTGATAGGAGCGGTGGGAGGCCTTGTTAATTATAGCATCATCCGTAAAATCAGTAAATTTGCCGGTGTGAAATATAAAAAGAGATATTACATGAATAAACAAAAACATGTTAAATCGTCCGATGTTTAAGCTAGAATAGCTATTGTTGCTCTGCTCCTTTCCATGCTTGAAGTAATTTCTTTATATATGGGCCTTTTAATGTTGAACCGTGCATTGTTGCCAGATAAGATATATCGAGTTGTTCAAGTCTTTTGGCAACCTTTATTAAATCCTTGCCATCAGGAATGAATCGTGCCTCTTCTTGAAACTCCAGTATTGTTTGTGTCATATCCTCTTCCGTTATTGGTACTCGTATGCCGCCATGCGCTCCAAGATCAGAGCTGAATAAAATGCCACTAGTTGTTTCAAAAAAGAGCATGGCATCCCAATTATGCGGAATGTGGGGCGTTTCAAGTATAAGAATGCTTCTGCGTCCAAGAGCAAGTAGTTGCCCATCTTCAACAAGCTCAGGTGCTTTCGATGAAAAATCCTCCACAGTATCCTGGCCAAACTCACCTACAAGTGGAATTGCATTAGGCGCTGCTTCCAGCCAATTATTAAGAGCACCACATTCATCGGATTCAAAGTGTGAGAATGCGAGATAGCTTAAATCCTCTAGCGGAATAAGTTCAGAAACAGCGGACTTGAGTGCCTCAAATAAATTTTTGCCGCCTGTATGAATGAGCATACTTTTTTTGTCCTTGATCAAAAAATGATTAAACTCAAAACCGCTTGCGGGGTCTAATCGATGTTCATCGAAGCTGATCGATATTCTGTATATATCTTTTTCTATCTCGTTAACGCGTGTTGTCATTATTCGTCCTCCTGTCAAATAAAATCTGAATGTCAATGTTTTTCAATGTAATCATTCAACCTGTCCCGCCAAGATTCGGGAGTTAGCTCATCCGGTATTGTTTCTTCATTAAAGAGCAGATCAAGAATGTAATGAGGCTTTTTCCCACCGATTGACATCGACCTAACACAATCAAGGCAATAAACCACAACATCTTCTCTCGGCATTTCATTGGCTCTTATTCTCATACGTTCATGGACACGTTTGACAGGAAGCGAATCATAAAAGCTGTCGCCGCAGCAAGATGCTTTATGGCGGGTGTTTTCAGGTTCGACAACACGGATATTCATGTGTGCCAAGAGCTTGCGAATAGCATTATGTACCCTTTCTTCGGTGCGGGTCGGGCAAGCATCGTGAACAGACATTTCCATTCCGTTATAATTCGGAAATGGAAAGGTTTTGCATTCCGCGATCACTTCCCATAGTGAGATAGTAGACACGCCCTCGTAAATCCCTCTAAACCGCCGATCACACCCCGGGCATGTATTGATTACTTTCGTATCGTTTTCTAACCTCGGCTCGTGCCTGCAACAAATCATATGTCCCTTCATATTGCTATCAACATATTCTCGTAAGAAACTCATTGTTTTATCCGCCAACGCTGGTTTATAAAGTAATAAAGCACACCCTGGCGCAAAAACTTCTTTCATTTAAATCACTCCTTCTCTCTATTTCCTATATCATAACTTAAATTAATTTATTTGTAAAATTGAATTAAATGAAGTATGCTATCAATATATTGAATGGAGGGCTAAGATGGACTTAAAAGAATTAAGATCATTTCAAACAATTTTGAAAGAAGGTAGTTTTTCAAAAGCGGCACAAAATCTTAACTATGCACAATCTACGGTTACTACACAAATTCAGAAATTAGAAAAAGAAATTGGATTCAGCTTGTTTGACCGAGGGGCAGAAATTAAGCTAACAGCTCAAGGCGAATTATTCGCCAAAGAAGTGGATAGTCTTATTGACCACTGGCATTATGTGATTGAGCATTCAAGCAAGGTAGAAAAGGAAGAAGTTGGAATACTTAATATTGGTATAAATGAAACTGTTGCTATTCATATTTTGTCAAAGGCCATAAAGAAATTCAGAGAGATCAAACCACATATAATCTGCAATTTTGTAGTAAACAACTCATGTGAGCTTTGTGAAAATCTCAACAGGCAAACCATAGACTTTGCCATTGGCAGTTATCCTGCCGATATTACCACTTCCTATTATTTTGAAGAGCTTTATAAGGAAAAAATGTGTTTTATCATTTCAAGAAAATATGCTGAAACCATGAACTGCATAACTTCTCTTGAGGAATTATCAAATTATCCCTTGCTAATTGGTGGAGAAAGATGCTTATATAATTTGAAATTCAGAAAATCGTATTCCCATGTTAATACAACGCCTTTTTGCTATACTGTCAGCCAAATTACCGCAATACCATATTTAATTCACGAATTCCCTTCTGTCGGTGTAGTTATATCAAACCCTGCATTTTCCGATGATGTTATAGAGCTTCCGATAGAAATGGAGGACCCTTTTATCCCCATAGGCATCATACTTAGTGATAATTCCAAGTATTTATCAAATGCCAAAAGTACATTTTTAGATATTGTCAGGGGACTTGTTTGATAAATATAACACTCAAAGCACTGTTTGCTGTGATAGGTAATTTTTCTTCATGGTGGAGAAACAAAGAATTACAGGATAATTTTGAGCTGGCAGAAGATGAAAACTGGTCAGATCGTGTTGAAAGCAGCAATAAGCAGATCTTCGGCTAGAGGAAGATCTGCTTTTTATATGAGCTGTGAGAGGATTCATGGCGAAAGCTTCTTGAGATCTATTTTAAAAAATACTTATCTTGACTATAAGCTTTCTGTGCAGTCATAATACAGCTTTTCTTGACATGCCTGGAATTTGCATTATAATATAAAAAAAAGGGAAAAGACCGAAATCTGTAAAAAACAGTTGATAGACCATGAGTCAAGATCAGAGTTCTTTTTCCGCATTGTTCAATGCATATTCGATAGAACCGAATAAGGTAATATGTACATACCGGATAATTTTTTGTTTATCATAATGTTCTTTATCACGTAACCAGTTAATAAGAAGAGATGCAAGCGCTTCTGTATAGAAATTCACCAGAAATGCTTGGTAGTCTTTTGGAACCTTTTTACCTTCCGACAACTGGTCCACAATGTTTTGGATGATAAATAGAAAGTCTTTCTGGAAAAAACGTTTTAATTCGTCCCGGCCAATGGCATCGAAGGCACAGTTGCAAATCAGTTTATTTTTTTCCACATAGTCCAGAACAAATTGGATTGCATCATAATAATTTACGATCAGATCATATTGCTTAACGACTTCGATCGCTTCTTCTTCAAAAATCCATTTAATCAGATGATAGATATCCCTAAAGTGATAATAAAAGGTCTTCCGGTTTATACCGCAGTCCTCAATGATTTCCCTAACTGTGATTTTATCCAGGGGCTTTTTTTCCATAATTATTTTTAGCGATGCCGCAATGGCTTTTTTTGTCATTAAAGTTGTGGTCTCATGCTTCATAGATATCCTCCTGATGGATTGATTATATAACCCCACCTTAAAAAAATCAATAAAACGTCTGTATTTAGCCAACAATTAACCGGGTTTTGTCCGTATTTCACACAAAACCGGGTTAATTGACCGTACCATAAATTGTTTTTAAGTATTATATTAATGAAATGCAGGAGGAATGAGATCGACTGTATTCAGCTGCAAAAGGAGGAATCTGACATGAGTTTTATCGAATTAAAAGATATAGAGCGGGAATATCACGTGGGAGGCAGCATCATAAAAGCAGTGGATGGAATCAGCTTTGAAATAGAAAAGGGATCCTTTAATGTGATCCTCGGTCAGAGCGGAGCTGGTAAAACAACCATTTTGAATATGCTTGGAGGCATGGACAGCCCAACAAAGGGGACTATTCTGGTGGGAGATACCAGGGTTTCCGGAATGACAGAAAAAGAGCTGACTGCATATCGGAGGCACAGGATTGGGTTTGTATTTCAGTTTTATAATCTGGTACCGAATTTAACCGCTCTTGAAAATATTCAGCTGGCGAGAGAGATCTGTAAGGATCCTCTGGATGCAAGGGAGATACTGAACCGGGTAGGATTAAGCGACAGAAAGGATAATTTCCCCAGTCAGATGTCCGGAGGGGAGCAGCAGAGGGTTTCCATTGCCAGGGCGCTTGCGAAAAATCCCGATATTATACTGTGTGATGAACCAACGGGTGCGCTGGATTCCGGAACAGGGAGAAAGGTTCTTAAATCAATCAGAGATATTGCAAGAGATATGGATAAAACAGTAATCATTGTCACACATAATGCACCTATAGCGGATATGGCTCAGAAGGTCATACATATGAGAGATGGAAAGGTTTATGAGATAAGGCAGAATCTGGAACCAAAGGACGTGGAGGAGATTGTATGGTAAAACATACGCTGTTTATTAAATCCCTGCGGGATATGAAAAAATCCCTGGTCCAGTTTGTATCCATATTTTTAATGTCGATGATTGCCATCAGCATCGTAACAGGTCTGGACAGTATTTGGATGACGATGAAGCTGCGCTCCGAGGGCATGTATCAAAGCACAGGCTTATCAGACCTATGGCTGACGGCATCAAATCCGTCAGAGAGGGATATGTGGAAAGCAGAGCGCCTGAAAGGGGTAAAGAAAGCGGAAAGACGCCTGGTTATTAACTGTGATGCAGATCTTCCGGACTCCCCGGTATTACGGATTTATGCCATGCCCTCGGGCTATACGATGGATATGCCCTATAAGACGGAAGGCCGTCAGACGACAAAGCGCGGAGCTGTATTAGACCAGTCCTTTGCCAAAGCTCACGGCCTTTCTGTCGGGGATAAAATCAGTGTGAAGTTGAATGAAGTATGGCTTGAATTTCCCATTGAAGAGCTGGCGTTAAATAGTGAACATATATTATCCATTCAGGATTCCTCTTCTATGATTCCTGATTCCAGAAAATATGGCTTTATCATGGTGGATATTGAGGCTGTCGGCAAAGCATTCGGCGGTCAGAAGGTGTATAACCAGGTTTCTGTCCGCTTGACGGCTGATGCAAAGGAAGCTGATGTAAAAGCAGGATTGGAGCAGATATTCGGTGACCGTTTGGGAGGTATTGTAAATCATACAGATCATACCAGTCTGGAAAATACCTATGCAAGAATGAATCTATTCCGAATTCTGTCAATGATATTCCCCAGTATTTTCTTTCTCGTTACGGCACTGATTACACTGAGCACCATGGTACGTCTGGTGGAGGATCAGAGGAATCAGATTGGTATTTTAAAAGCTTCCGGTTATGAGAAACGGGTGATCATGTGGCATTATACCTCCTATGGCATATATGTCGGAGTTTTGGGTGCAATTTCAGGCGTCATAGCAGGTCCAAATATCATAGGAAGAATTTTAATGAGCAACTTAAAATCGCTCTTTGTTTTTCCTGATTACAGTCTGGAACTGAATGTTGTTAAAATAATATTATGTACGCTGTTGATTGTGATCAGCACAGGAGGAATCTCCTGTTACTCCTGCTTAAAGCTTCTTGGGGAAGTTCCTGCAGAGCTGCTGCGGACAAAGCCTCCTAAAAAAGGGAATCATATTCTTCTGGAACGCTTTACCGGAATATGGGATTCCATGAAATTCAGCAGTAAGCTGGTTGCCAGGAATATTTCAAAGAATAAGGCCCGTATGGGAATGAGCATATTGGGGGTCATGGGCTGTTCCGGTCTGATCATAGGAGCCTTATCTTTAAAGACCATGATAAATGGTCTGTCAGAGCAGACGTTTGGCGAAATGTACACCTATGACCAGCGTCTGAAGCTGGACAGGGGAGTCAGCCACCGCTTTATTAAAAATTTAAAGATTGATGGGGATTTTCAGGATATGGAGGAAACGAGTGTTCAGGTGACCACGGATTCCGGTATGAGGAAGGTGGTAAAACTGACGCTATTGCCGGAAGAAAGTCCTCTGATATATCTGACTGACCTAAAAGGACAGCAGATTTCTGTACCGGATGAAGGAATCATTATCACCCGTAAACTTTCGGAGCTTTTAGGAGCATCCGAAGGAGACAGAGTAGAACTGAAAATACCTGGTGAAGGCAATAAAACGGTTAAGATAATAGGGATAGCCAGTATGACGATCGGTCAGGGTATCTATGCCCGCGACAGCTACTGGGAAGCCCTGGGCGGAGATTATGAGCCGGGTTATCTTCTGGTAAAATGGAATGCTGAGCCGGATCAGAACATACTGAACAGCAGCAGGATCGTCCGCGCAGTTTTAAGAACCCAGCAGAAAAAGGATTTTGAATCGAATATCAATATTGTAAATGTTGCCGCAATCATGCTGATTGTCAGCGGAAGCAGCCTGGCTTTTGTTGTTATTTATAATATGAGTAATTTAAACTTTTTTGAAAGAGTCCGGGATCTGGCAACACTGAAGGTCCTTGGATTCTATGAAAAAGAAATACGCTATCTGGTGCTTTTTGAAAATTTCATATCAACAGTCGCCGGAATCGTCCTGGGGATACCGGTTGGTAAAATGATAACCACTATTTTTGTTGCCGGATTCGGGGATGATTTTGATTTAAACGGCAGCCTGAGTATCGTAAACATTGGGATCTCAGCAGTGATGACCCTGTTATTCATGATTTTGGTTAACACAGTTGTATCAAGAAAAATGAAACGGATTGATATGCTGGAAGCACTGAAAAGCGTAGAATAATCGAGGAGGATGAAGAATGAAAAAGAAATATATTTGGAAACATGGTGTTGCAATGTTCCTGTGTGCAAGCCTGCTGGTGACGGGATGCGGCGGAAAGAAAGCAGATAGCGCCGGTGAAAGACAGCAGGCGGAGACGGAACAGGAGCAAAACAGAGAGATCGATGCCTGGGGTGAAGTAAAATACCGCACTTCTTACCAGATGGTCATTGATTTTCCGGCAATTGTGGATTCGATAGAAGTGAAAGAAGGAGATGTGGTCCATAAAGGAGATGTCCTTGCAATATTAAATATGGATGAGTTTACAAAGACAATTGCCAAACTGGAAGATCAGAGAACTGCAGGGGAAGCGGCTTTAGAAGGAATTGATCAGAATACTGCCGGCGTAACGGCTCAGATCGGCTCGCAGAGAAGAAATGTGGAGGTAGCCCAGACAGATTTGAATCATGCAAAGGTATTATTTGATGCAGGGGATATCTCTAAAACAGATTATGACAAATATGTGACTAATTTAGAATCCCAGAAAGCCGGCTTAAAAGTGCTGGAGGTTCAGTTGGATCAGCTGACAAAGAGCAACAGCAGCAACTTAAACCAACAGGCCAGCAGCAATGCGGCCCTTGATAAGGAACTGGATATTTATAAGTCTCGACTGAATAAGCCTTATTTGAAAGGAAATCAGATCGTTTCCAATGTAGAGAATGGAATCGTTAAAAATATAACGGTAGAAAATGGGACAATTCTCGGCAGTGATTCAAAACAGATACTGGTTATGGATATCATTGACCAGGATTCTGCATACATCAGTGCGGAAGTTGACGAAGAGTATATCAGTGAGATCACTTTGGATTCTTCGGTCAGGATCGTTCCGGTCATGAATCCGGATTTGGAGCTGAAAGGTTCCGTATCCCAGATTGCTGCCATGGCGGAGGAAAAGGACGGAAACCGGATTATAAAGGTTTGGGTCCTGCCTGATGATGAGGAAAAAATATTAAAGCCGGGATATACGGTAGATGTTTATTTTACAGATAAGGAACCGGAATAAAAAACTAATAAAGAGCTTCCCGGGACACGGAAGAATATTCGGTGAAAGCTGAGGATAAAGAAGTTGACAAATTTGGAATATACAATATACTTACTATAAAAGAAATATAGACATTTCTTGCATTGGGGATGATGATGGATGTATATTGTAGCTTATCGTTTGTTAAATTTACTGAATGACTGTGAGTTTGGTTCTACGGATGCACATATCGCGAAAAATCTGCTGGATATGATATACGAGGTTGAATTTATGCCGATTGATCAGGTCGCGGCAAAATGCCACATTTCCAAGTCAACACTTTCTAAATTCATAAAGCGCCTTGGTTTTGAGGATTACAAAGAGTTTAGGGATAATGTGAGGAATGAGAAGAAAAGAAGCAGATATACCGGAAACGAACAAAAATTGTCGATGAACGAGTTTATTGAAGCACAAGGAATTGAACGATATTTGAATATCCTATCTGGTGATATTAAGAATTTTCTGTCCGGAATTAATATGGTACAGATTCAAAAACTGGCAGAAGCAATTTATGATTATGATAAAGTTGCTGCATTCGGAGCCGTTTATTCGGAAACGGTTGCTATGGATTTTATGTATATGTTTGCTGAGGAGAGGAAATATATAAAAACAAATCTCTTTGATACAAAGCAGGAACAATTTATTAATCAGGCAGATGAGGATACTCTGATTATTATATTTTCTAATTCTGGACAGTACATCTATCGGGATGGGCTGAAAGCTTTGAATTCATCCAAATTATTTATCAAAAAAACCAAGGGCCGGATAGCACTTATTACTTCGAACAAAGCGGCTGCATATGACCCCTGTATCACATACCCGGTCTTATATCACTTAACGACGGATGTGCAGAATCATCTGATTGTTGAACGTATCGTCGTGAATCTGATTGTGGACAGCTACAGAAAAGTCAGGATAGAGAAAAGTGAAAAATAGATAAACCGATAAAAGACAGACTTTCATGAAGAGTCTGTTTTTTTTGTTAAAAATAACTAAATTTTGTTTGGATAATTAAGGTGAAGTTGCTAAAAAAGTTTCCAAAAAGCGAAATTCAAAGATTTTTGAAATGATTTTATTTATAATGAGTTGCAAGTCGTTATGTATAATAAGTTGTTAAATTTAGTCATGAAAGGAGTTAGAGATGTACGAGGGCTATAAATAGCCGTAGAATTATGGGGAGGGTGACATTGCCAATAAAAAGATAGTGAAAACGTTAGGAGGAAGGGATATGTATTTTATTATTGCTTCGCATGGCGAATATGCCGAGGCCTGTAAAAAGAGCTGCGAAATGATTACTGGAGCAGCACCCCAGTTTTTAGTAGTGACTTTTACAGAAGAAATGACGAAAGAATCGGTTGAGAGTGCTTACAGAAAGATTCTTGAGGAAAAAGGAGCAGAACAGTGTCAGGCGATTATTACTGACATAAAGGGGGGGACGCCTTATAATGCAGCAATTGTCATAAGACATGAGTATCCATCTGTTGCGCTGGTATCAGGACTATGTCTGGGCATGCTGATTGCATTGAATGTAGGTGATACGCTGGAGAATGCGATTGAACAGTCAAGGGAAATAATTACCGGAGAAGGGGTATCTGCCGTAAAACAGACTACGAAAGTAGTTGAATCTTCTGAACCGGTGGAAAATAACGGGATCGTGAATTTCAGACTGGATGAACGTCTGATTCACGGTCAGGTGGCAACCTTCTGGACACGTACTCTAGGCGTTACAAGAATTATGATAGTAGACAACAATATCTTGATTGATGAAATTGGCAAAAATGCTCTGCAGGCAGCAGTTCCGTCAGGTATCAGGCTAAGCGTCCTGTCAGTAGCTAATGCAGCGAGGAGGCTGAACAAAGGTGCGTACGCAGGACAGAGAGTATTCCTCATAGTAAGGAGGACGGATACAATCCGTGAATTACTTGATGCAGGGGTCAAAGTAAAGGAAGTAAACATTGGAAACATGGGAGTGAAAGACGGACGGAAGCAAATAACTAAATCCGTATACTGCACGAAGGAAGAAATTAAGGATATTCTGGATATAGAGAAATCCGGCGTGCGGGTATATGCCCAGATGGTACCGAATGACGATAAGAAGAAATTCACATCTTTTTTAAACAAGGAGGCATAGAGAATGGGAATTCAAGTGTGGCAGATTCTAGTATTGACATTATTAGCTTTCTTTTTTATTTGTGAAGGATTATCTACTTCTATATTTGCAAACCAACCGGTTATCATTGGGACAATTACCGGTATTGTTATGGGCGATATAGGAACAGGACTGGCAGTAGGGGCGACTCTTCAGCTGATGATCCTTGGAGTAGGTACATATGGAGGGGCATCCATACCTGATTATGTAACTGGAGCCATGATTGGGACCGTATTTGCAATCACGTCGGGAAAAGGAATGGAGTTTGGTATGGGACTGGCGGTGCCTGTAGGACTTTTGATGGTACAGCTTGATGTCCTTGCAAGATTTTCCAATGTGTTCTTTTCCAAGAGAGTCGAGGCAGCAATAGAAAGATTGGACTTTAAGGGGATTACAAGGAATACATGGCTGGGAGCTTTTTCGTGGGGGCTTTCCAGAGCAATTCCGGTTTTCCTGATGTTGATTTTCGGGCAGAACCTTGTAAATGCCATTACAGAGTATATGCCGGAATGGTTAATGAGCGGTCTGTCAGTTGCAGGAGGACTGCTTCCTGCAGTGGGCATTGCAATCCTGCTTAGATATCTTCCTGTTAAAAATTACATTGCTTATCTGCTCATTGGATTCATTGCAGCAGCGTACTTGAAAGTACCTATGGTTGGAGTAGCAATCATGGGAGTTGCATTAGCAATCATCGCATTTAAGCAGGAGGCGGCGAAAAACCAGAACGTTGTTGTAGTAAATCAGGGTGCAGTTCAGGAGGGATTGTTAGATGGAGAATATGAAGATTAATCAGGAAAAGATTACAAGCCAGGATATAAATAGTGTAAGCAAACGATGGATTCTGGCATCACAGATTACATGGAACTATGAAAAGATGATGGCAATAGGCTATCTATATTCCATACTCCCGGTTCTGCGTAAATTATATAAAAAAGATGATGAGTTAAAAGCAGCAATGAGAAATCATGTGCAGTTTTTTAACACGACTCCCCATATGGGCGGATTTATACTGGGCATTGATGTTGCAACAGAGGCAGAAGGAAAAAACAGCAGCACAGATGGGGTTGAAACCGCAAATGGCATTAAAACAGGTCTGATGGGGCCTTTTGCAGGCGTCGGTGATACCATATTTGGAGTCCTGATACCGACGATTTGCGGTTCCATAGCCGCATATATGGGACAGCAGGGGAATGTGACAGGTGTCGTTATCTGGATATTGGTTAACATTGCAATCATGGCATTCCGTTATATCACAGTTGGAATTGGATACAGAGAGGGAACAAAATTAATTGTTTCTGCAAAAGATAAACTGGACGCATTGACAAGTGCGGCAACACTGCTTGGTATTACCGTGGTCGGTGCTTTGATTCCGACTGTAGTAAATGCGAATGTTACAGCAACGTTTATATCTGGAGATGTCACTTTGGCAGGACAGGACATTTTAGACCAGATCATGCCAAGCCTTGTTCCGGTTCTGGTTGTAGCCGCGATCTATGTTTTACTTGGTAAGAAAAAGATGACCTCTACGAAGGCAATCTTGATTGTTATGGCAGCATCCATCATATTTGCTGCAATTGGATTTTTGGGATAAACAGACAACATATCGTTTCCAGCAATGGGCAGAAATGTTCCGGTCAGGGAATGGTGGATAAATTAAATGATACAG
Organism: Lacrimispora sphenoides; assembly: GCF_900105215.1. Classification (NCBI taxonomy): domain Bacteria; kingdom Bacillati; phylum Bacillota; class Clostridia; order Lachnospirales; family Lachnospiraceae; genus Lacrimispora; species Lacrimispora sphenoides. The sequence continues at coordinate 1,095,147 of NZ_FOIP01000002.1, forward strand.
TTAGGAGAGATATTATGGGATTAGAGTTTTTTAACAAATCAAAAAAGATTATGGAACAACTGGAGGCAGCAGAACAGGAGCACATTCATGAGGCGGCTATATTAGTTTCTGATTCTATCAGAAACGGAGGAATCCTGCAGGCATTTGGTAGCGGGCATTCCTATGCAGGTGCAATTGAAGTATGCGGAAGAGCAGGAGGCTTGATTCCAAGCAAGCTTATCCGTGACAAGGCGGAAGGAATGTATGAGAGTGTGGAAGGTAATGCTCCGTTTTTAATGCGGCAGGTGAACATAGGAGAGAATGATATTTTCATTCTGATCTCTAACTCCGGCAGAAACCCATTCGCAATAGAAATGGCTGATTACATAAAGAAAAAAGGCAACAAGCTGATCGTAGTAACTGCACTGGAAGTATCAAAAAGCTCAACTTCCAGACATTCTTCCGGTAAGCTTTTATATGAGTTCGCAGATGTGGTTTTGGATAACCATTCCACATTTGGGGATGCAGCCCTGGAAGTTGAAGGGTTGGACTACAAAGTTTGCGGAACCTCTTCACTCAGCACATGCCTTCTTCTGCAGCAAATGATTTATGAAGCGGTACAAGATATGATGGCAAAAGGATATGAGCCTCCGGTTTACAAGAGCGCTAATATTGACGGAGGAAGAGAATTTAATAATACTCTTGAACAGAAATATGCAGATAGAATCTGGCATATTTAAAAACAAAGAGTGCCTGTGATTTACCATTACGATTATTTAAGGAAAGAAGTTATGGATCAAAGCATATCAGCGATAGAATAGGCAGGCGAGTTTCTGGTAAAATAATGATTCTGAGAGTATGAGGTTATTATGAAGCATTCGGTATTAGAAGTATGTGCAGATTGTGTGCAGTCTGCGGTAAATGCGGATAACGCAGGAGCAGACAGGATTGAGCTTTGCAGCAATTTGGTAATCGGCGGTGTGACTCCTGGAATGGCGCTGTTTAAGCTGGTAAAAAAATATACGGATATAAAAGTCCGTGTCCTTCTGCGTCCCAGATACGGTGATTATTGTTATAATGCTTATGAATTTGAACAATTAAAAGAAGAAGTACAGATGTATCGTGAGTTGGGAGCTGACGGTGTGGTAATGGGAATTTTAAGGCCGGATGGCAGACTGGACGAGGGAAGAATGTCCGAACTGATAAAATTAGCCGGAGACATGGACACTGCACTTCACAGAGCATATGATGCCTGCATAAACCCAATGGAAACGATGGAACAGGCAGTTTCTTTGGGAATGGAAACCATTTTGACTGGCGGACAATGTGGCAATGCATGGGACGGCAGAGAGATGTTAAAAGAGCTTTATGAGAAAAGTGAAGGAAGAATCGAAATCCTGGCAGCAGGAGGGATTAATGCTGAAGTAATGGATAAATTAATTCCTCTTACCGGAATCACCTCTTATCATATGTCCGGAAAAATTGAGGTGGGAAGCATGATGACATATCGAAAAGCAGGAAGTAGCATGGGGCTTCCTGAAAGAGATGAATATGCCCTTTGGCAGACATCAGAGGAAAAAGCAAAACAGGCTGTTCAAGTTTTAAAAAATGTTTCGATTAAGTAAAGCGAAATAGAATTCCGGCAGGGGCTGTGTTCTGATTATTAAGTATACAGCTCTAGAAATCAAAGACTGGTTTCAACTGCCCTGGAGTATTTAAGTTTTAACAATGCTGGCAGATTATTTTAAATCTAATTTAGAGAGAGGTGTTCAATCCCCTCTCTTTTTGATACCCCAAAAGACACTGATGGGATTGCCAGCTGACCATTTGATGTCATAGATGTTGAGGGTAAAGTACGTTGCTAAAAGAAATTAACTATGGTATACTTTGTATATAATTAATGTATATGAAATGGGGTGAACGATATAAATTTTGATACAGGTAATCTAATGGTACCACTTGAACCGAATGTAGAACTTGAAGATCTGATAAAACAATATGGTAAAGAATGTGTTTATCCAGCTAGGCATATTTTTTTAGAGCCAGGTACATATTTAAAAGAAGTCATATACATTAAAAGTGGTAGAACGCGACACTACATGATGGGAAGTGACGGAGCCGAAAAAATTCTTTATACATTAAGTGACGGTTGGTTCTTTGGAGAGACACCCTGTTCGGTTAAGGAACCCACTGGATTATTTTCTAAAACAGAGATCAAGACGACCTTATATAAAATTCCTTCATCTATTTATCAAGAATTATTAGACAACAATAAGTTATTTCGTGATGCTGTATTTGAAAGTTATTCAAAAAAAATGCTGATAATGAGATATGAAATAGCTAATTTAACCTTTAATTCCTGTAAAGACAGACTGAAAAAACTTTTTTGTTCTACTATAGATACATCAGAAATAGTCGAAAATAAGTGGTATAAACTAAAGGTCTCTTATACACAATACGAATTGAGTACGATTGTTGGAGGCGCTAGAGTTACTGTTAACAAGTTAATAAATGAACTTTGTTCAGATGGGTTTATACGAATTTTAAATAGAAATATTCAGGTTAATGTTGCAAAATGTAAAGATTATTCTGATAATTGAACTAAAATGGAAAAATAATATTGAGATCATAGGCTGAGATGTCTGTGATCTTTTTTTGTTGTGTCTTTTTTGTGGGAAATGTTTTTGAATTGATGTGTGAAATGTTGCATTTTAGTAAAATATACTTTGTTTACTCTTATGTTGAAGCATATGAATATACCGTTTATAATAAAAAAACAAAAAACAAATATGGATTGTATACGAAATAAATAAAGATGGTTCAAGAGGAAAAAAGGAAACATATAAAAAGCACCAAAATTAAGGAAATCCTATCACATATAACTTGTGAAGAGATATATTCAATTGAAAGAGAGGAAAAGTTTTCATGACAAATTTACAAGGATCTTGGGTAGCTATGCCCACACCATTTACAGAGGATGACAAAATTGATTATCAGGGGTTTGATACCTTAATCCAACGTCAAATAAAATATGGTACATCCCAGCTATTTGTATTAGGTTCCGCAGGAGAGGTTACCCTCCTAACGCAGGAAGAGAAACAGGACATTGTACGAGAAGTTATAAAAATGACAAAGGGAAAAATTCCGGTATTCTTTAGTGCATCTGCAATGACAACGGATCAAAGCGTAGAATTTGCAAAATTTTGTGAAAAAGAAGGGGCAGATGGTGTAATCTTTACAGTCCCCCCTTATGTACTGATTCCGCAGACAGCAGCTTATATACATCTGAATACTTGTATGAGTGCTGTTGACATACCTTGTGGTATTTACAATAATCCATCAAGATTAGGCGTACAGATTATGCCGGAAACAATCAAAAAACTCTCTGATAACCATTCGAATTTTGTTGTTGATAAAGAGGCAATGCCAAGTGTAGAACAATTAGTTCAGGTTCAGAGACTTTGCGGAGATAAGATCAAAATTATGTGCTGTGATTATCCAAAATATTCAATTGTTATTCCAACTTTGGCAGTAGGTGGCACTGGTACCGCTAATATTGGAGGAAATATTATTCCGGAAGAAGCGGCCTCTTACTCCAGGCCATGGACCAATATGGAAATTGTGGAAGATTGCCGCCGTGATTATTTCAAATGGTTCCCATTATTGCAGAAACTTTATGATTTTTCTAATCCTATTGTTATCAAAGCTGCACTTAATATCTTAGGTTTGCCTGGAGGACATTTAAGAAAGCCGTATCAAGCATATGGCGGGAACCGCCTGGCAGAACTGGAGACGATGATGGGTGAGATGGGCGTCATAGATAAGTATGGGATGAAATAGGGAGACAGCTATGGGAGAGAAACTAATTGTAATAGGAGGAACTGCTGCAGGTTTAAGCGCCGCTTCAAAAGCGAGGCGCTTAAACCCGGAGTTAGATATTAAAGTATTCGAAAAGTCCGGATATGTAAGTTACGGTGCATGTGGATTACCCTATTTTGTGGGAGGTTTAATTGATGAACCGGAAGATTTGATTGCAATTTCTGCAAATGATCTGACAATAAAAAGGAATATTTCCACTTTCACTCATCATGAAGTAACTAAAATTGACCGGGAAAAGAAAAGCGTTTCGGTCATGAATTTGAATACAAAAGAAACTAGAAATTATATGTATGATAAGCTTGTAATTGCTACCGGTGCTGTTCCGATAAAACCGTCGATTCCCGGTGTGCATTCAAATGGTGTTTATTATTTAAGAACAGTGGAAGATGGAATCATCTTAAAAGAAAGGGCTTTAACTTCTGGGAAAATTGCTGCGATAATCGGTGGAGGGTTTATTGGTCTTGAAATGGCGGAAGAACTGATGAGAAGAGGCATATCAGTCCATCTGTATGAAATGATGGACCGTTTATTACCATTTTTGGATGCCAATTTTTCTGATATAGTAAAAGAGAATTTGGAAAAAAATGGTGTTAAAGTTCATCTTAATACAAAAGTAGGCGAGTTTCAAACGGAAAATGGTCATGTAAAGGCGGTAATGACCTTAAAAGGTGAGAGGCAGGATGTTGATTTCGTGCTATTGTCAATTGGCGTTAAGCCAGCTACTGATTTAGCGAAAGCGGCGGAATTAGAGCTTGGCATAAAGGATGCAATCGTCGTTGATGATGGAATGCAGACAAACGATTTATCAATCTGGGCTTGTGGAGATTGCGTTCAGATGAAACATCTGGTCACAGGGCGCCCGACTTATGTTCCGCTTGGGACTACTGCCAACAAACAAGGAAAAGTTGCAGGGGAAAATTTGGCAGGTGGAAAAGAGATTTTCCCTGGTGTGCTAGGATCAATGGTAACCAAAGTATTTGATTTAACGATTGCTGCCACCGGTCTTTCTGCAGAACAGGCAAAACAGGCAGGGTTGAATCCTGCAATATCAATTATCACCAAAGCAGATAAGGCCTCCTATTATCCGGGAGGAAAAGACAATAAGATTTGCCTTATCTTAGATAAAAGTACAGGACGCCTCTTAGGAGCCCAAGGTATCGGAAGTGAGAGTGTAGCAGGAAGAATCAATGTATTTGCAGCTGCTATTACCTGTGGAATGACGGTGACACAAATCAGTGAACTGGATTTGGTCTATGCACCACCGGTTGCACCTGTATACGATCCGGTTTTGATTGCGGCCAGTCAAGCGATTAAGATGGTAGAAAGGCAGTGAAGAAATGGCAAAATTATATGATGTCATAATTCCGGGAGGGGAGGATATTCGTGAAGCAATTACGGAATTTGTGTTAAAAAAGGATTGGGAAGAAGTGAGCGTAATAGGAGCAGTGGGATCTGTGCAAGATATCAGCTTTACGTCTCCGATTGAGAATAGGCTGCCGCTAAGGACAGGCGTTACTCCGTGCTTCGGAGCTGCTGAAATCTTATCTTTTAGTGGAGAAATTATGAGAAGGGAGAAGATGGATCCGGAATTGGAGTCAGTATATCCTGACAAAAACAGTCCACTGTTTGTCCATATTCATGCAAGCTGTGCCATTGCAGGGGGACATGTGTATGGAGGAGGGCTTAAATGTGGGAAGGCATTTCGTTCGCTTCGCGTTTTTATGGTGCCATTAAAAAACAATAATTAATTGGGAGGTTATGATGAAGATAATAAGATTAGTCGCACTTTCGTTAGCATTAGGTATTTTATTAACTGCATGTAGCGAGAATTCAGGAGGAGGAACAACCGCAGCTGTAGCAGATAAAGCAGATAATTCCAGCTCAGGAGCAGCAGATCATGGAAACATTCAAAAACCGTCATCACCGCTGCGGTATTCCTTAGGAACTGGTTCTTCAGGAGGTAATTTCTATTTGATTGGTGGTGGTGCTACCACCATATTAAATAATAAACTTCCGGATTATTTTGTTATTACAGCAGAAGAAACCGGAGGTTCCACAGCAAATCTTACCATGATACAAAACGGTGAAGCAGAAATCGGTATTGCAATGACCTCAACACTTGATCCGAGTATCACCGGAGAGCCACTTGATAAAGTTAGAGGAATGGTACCGTTATATCCTTCTTACATGACAATGTATTCATTAAAATCTGCCAATATTAACACTTTAACAGATTTGAATGGCAGAATTATTGGTTTGGGCTCTAAGGGAGCGGCGATGGACAGTGTACTTCGTCAGGCGTTTGATGAGATGGGAATTAAACCTTCTTCGATTTATAATGACGGTTTTGGAGCTACAGCATCAGCAGTAGGAGATGGCCAGTTAGATGCGGCGGTTATGTTCTCTTATCCTCCATTTTCCTCCATTACAGAATTGGAAGCTACACAAGATTTGGGCTTTATTGGGCTAACAGAAGAAGAGCAAAAGCAGTTAACAGATATGTTTCCGTTTTATAGTCCGGATGTGCTGCCAGCAGGTTCTTATAAAGGCATAACAGAGGATCTGCCTGTTGTAACTGAGTGGAACATGTTAGTCGGAAGTACTGATGTATCTCAGGAGTACGGTTATCTTCTTACAAAAACGTTATTTGAAAGCAATCCGGAGTTAGTTGAAATACATAAAAGTTTAACTCATGCTGTTCCTGAATATTGTAAGTACTTTAACATTCCTCTACATGCAGGGACTGTTCAGTATTTAAAGGAAATCGGATCAGATATACCAGCAGAGTTAATTCCCGAGGAGTATGTTGAATAGAAAACTAAAGATTGGTGGGGAAAAAATGAAATACCAAAAAATTAATAAAACTATGATAATAGCTTTAGCACTCTTTGCGGTAGTGATTCATGTAGGCAATTATACTTTCTTTACAATGCCTAGTATCTTATTTTATGCATGGCATTTGTTTTTGGGCCTGTTCTTTATTTTTCTGACGAATCCGTTGGGAAAGGGAAAAGAGTTATCTCCCTCCATTCAAATGGCCTGCCGCGTTGCAGATTGGACCTTAATTATTCTTACCATCGTTGTAAGTGGTTACGTAATTATTAACTATGAGTCTTATGTGTTTAATATGCAAAACAATAAACTAAATAATCAGCTGTTTGTATTCGGCATTATCATTACCCTGATTGTATTAGAGGCAGGGAGGCGAGTTCTTGGAAATGTGCTTCCTCTTATCGCAATTGTTGCTATAATTTATGCTCTCTTTGGTAATAAGATACCGGGGCTATTTGGTCATAGAGGTTATTCCATGCAGAGAGTTGTACTGGCAATTTTTAGTGATAGAGGTGTATATGGTACACCGATTGGAACTTCTGCAACAAATGTGTACCTGTTTTTATTATTTGCTGCGTTTCTTAATGTATCTGGTGCGGATGAGATTTTTCAAAATATTGCAACTGCATTGGCTGGAAAAAAACGTGGCGGACCCGCGAAAATGGCGGTTATTGCCAGTGCCTTTTTTGGTACAATTTCTGGTAGTTGTGTAGCCAACGTAGTTAGTACCGGTGCATTTACTATACCACTTATGAAGCGAAGTGGATATCGAAAAGATGTAGCTGGAGCGGTCGAAGCAGTAGCATCTACTGGTGGTCAGATTATGCCTCCCATTATGGGTGCAGCAGCATTTGTGTTAGCAGATGTTACTGGCGTACAGTATGCAACTGTTTGTATCTCAGCATTGCTTCCAGCATTTATGTACTACTTCTGTTTAATGAAAATGGTGGACTTAGAAGCAGTAAAATATGGTATTAAAGGTTTGGATGAAAGTGAAATACCAGATTTAGGCGAATCCTTAAAGCGTGGTATGAAATTATTTGTTCCTGTTGCAGTTCTTCTATTCATGATGCTTGTACTTAAAACAACTCCAATGAAGGCAGCTATTTTTGCAACAGCATCTATTATTATTTTGGGATTATTGGACGGAAAAAATCGCATGAAATTGCAGGATATGATAGATGGAGCAGTAAGTGCAGGAAAGTCCTTGTGTTCCGTTGTAGGTGCTTGTGCAACAGCAGGAATCGTTGTGGCAGTTTTCTCTCTTACAGGACTTGGCCTTAAATTTTCTAACTTTATCGTTCAGATGGGAGGAAATTCTTTAATTCCCAGTCTTATACTGGCTATGCTTGTATGTGCGGTACTTGGAATGGGGCTTCCGACCACTGCTGCATACATCGTATGTGCAACAGCAATTGCACCGGCTTTAGTCGGTTTAGGAGTACCTCTTTTACCAGCACACTTGTTCCTGATGTATTTTGCCTCACTTTCTGCTATTACTCCCCCCGTGGCCGTTGCATCGTATGCGGCGGCTGGTATAGCAGAAGAAAATCCGATGAAGGTTGGATTGACTGCTGTAAAGCTTGGTATAACTGGATTTATCCTTCCATTTGCATTCGTTCTGAATACGGATTATGTAACCTTAACCTTTAGTTTCCAAACATTGATGACTATTTTATCTAGTATCGTAATTTGCTATTCACTGGCCTGCCTGCTACAGGGATATGTTGAATCCAGGATTACTATATTTGAAAGAATAGGCTATCTGGTTGTAATTGTATTAGCAATCACTCCATTTTTTGTTCATTCAGCGATTGGTATTGTATTGTTTGTCGTGTTATATGGTGGACGGCAGATAGAAGCACGGAGAAAATATCGTGTATTAGCATAGGTATATAAATACGAATGAAGAACGCAGTCTTCAGAATAAATTTTATTAGGAGGATATAGAAGTGAATAAACAAAGTGTTGAAACAGAATTTGCACCAAAAGCTATTGGACCTTATTCTCAGGCGATTCTGTCAAATGGTATGATTTTCGTATCAGGTCAGATTCCGATTGATCCCAATACAGGTGATTTCTCAGATGATAATATTACAGCAAATACAAAACAGTCTCTGGAAAATATAAAAGCAATTTTAGAAAAAGTTGGATATACCATGTCTGATGTTGTAAAGACAACTGTTTATTTAAAGGATATGGAGGATTTTGCAGCCATGAATGAAATGTACGCAAAATATTTTGCGGCTCCTTTTCCGGCAAGAGCAGCATTCCAGGTAGCAAAACTACCAAAAGATGCAAAGATAGAAATTGAAGCAATTGCAGTAAAATAATTAAATGATATAGCTCATGCATGAAAGTAAATGCCTTCCGTTGCGCCTACTTGGCCATTACGGCTATCCTTGCAAGTGCGCATGTAATAAGTTTTGACGATGTGGAGACCGTACGTCAGTTTATGTATCAGGGAGTTTTTATTTTACTCTTTGCCAGGATCCATGGACCCAAGGATACAAGGCTGTTCATATGCTGTTTGACTATTTTGTAGATGACAGGCATAATGTTCCCGAAATTTACATCATAAAAACAATTATAAAATTAAAGAGAATCTGGATTAGCAAGTTAACTGTTATACTAATTGAATAAAAAACACTAAGAAATCCAGTAAAACAAACTCTTTATTGGAAGTCAGGTAACGGGAAAAGTAAGACGGGACGCAGTTAAAAATAACGCGTCCCATTTATTATGCTCTTTCGTGGAAATGGACGAGGGCGTATGAACAAAAAGGAACAGATAAAGCATTCGCCGGAGTGCGGCTGGATATTACAGGTTATGGACACATTGAAAAAACTATTTAAAAACTGAAATAAAATCAATTAAAATATACGGGATTTGAAGCGAAAATACCAAGAGGGTTTTAAGATATGTTATCATATTTAAAAAAATGCCCATCTTTGCAGGAAATAAAATATTTGCTATAATAAAAATTGCCATATTTTCAAACGCTCATTGCGACGGATATATGGAGCTTCATATAAATGATACCGGAAAGAGGAAAAGGGATGAAAAAGCCTTCTAAATTATCTGTTCGGATGTTTCTATTGTTACTGCTATGTGTGGTCATGCCTTTGGCAGGAACCTGTATTTACGTACGCGTCAGCATGGAACATTTTATCCAGGAAAAGCTGAGTGAAAAAGTTATTCAGAACATTTCAAGGGGAGAACGGAATATCTGCGATAATTTACAAAACATAGCCGCTTTGACCAACGTCTTTGTATATGACGAAGAACTGCAAAGGCGTATTACAGATTCCAATACGTCTGAATATGAAAACACGAAGTATTTTGACCAGATGATACATAAGCTGAGCATTGCCAGCGGATTTGACTTCGTTCAGGATATGAAGATCATTCTGTTTGATGATTACAGCAGGATATACTCCAACTGGAGCATGAATTACCAGGATTACCAGTTTCTCCTGGATCAGGATTGGGTGAAAAAGAGCAGGGAGAACAATGGGCATATTGTATGGGCAATGTTTAATCCGGCCTATATTATTGGGGAACAGAAAGATCAGACCTACATTTCTCTGGCAAAATCCCTGCTCAATGATTATACAACGGGTAATGTCATAGGAACGCTTATCATCAGCATTGACCAGAAAAAATTCAGCGACCTTTTGATGGAATACGCCTATGCCGGTGACATGGCCTATGTCTGTGTGGGAGAAGGAACTGTGCTAATGCAGAATGACACCCAGGGGCTCATTCATGAAGAGGATATAAGGAATCTGTTCCGGGAGACGGAGAAGAAAAAAAGCGGGAGCCTGCGGTATCAGTCTGCAGGAGGAAACTTTCTTATAAGCTATTACACCATACCAAAGCCGTGGGTGTTTAACGATCAGCAGATGAAAGTCTTTCATTTCACCAATTATCAGGAAGTGACCAATCAGGTGGAAATGATCGGGAGCAGGATGAATCTGATCATCCTGATCGTCATATGCGCGCTTGTCTTAATTCTGTATCTTTCCATCAGGATGCTGGTTAAGCCCATTGTAAAACTCAGCGGCCAAATGGAAAATTACACGCTGGATATGGATTTGAAAGATATCGATATGAAGCGGTCCGATGAGATCGGCCAGTTAAACCGCTCCTTCCGGCAAATGTCCATTAACATCCGCCATTTGTTTGAAGAGCTTAAAAATGAGCACGAGATAAAGGAAAAATACCGGTATGAGTCTTTGCGGGCACAGTTAAATCCCCATTTTCTATTCAATACCCTGTCTACTATCCGCTGGATGGCGATCATAAGAGGTGCGGATAATATCGTAGATGGAATTGATGCTTTGGCCCATATATTAAAATACAGCATGAGCAGGGAAAACTGCCTGGTAACGGTGGCGGAAGAGGTGGAGAATATCAGGAATTATCTTTATATCCAAAACTGCCGCTACGGAAATCACTGCAGGCTGGAAATGGAACTTGAGGAAGACATTCTGAATTTGAAAACAGCTAAATTTATCCTTCAGCCCATTGTAGAAAATGCTATCATACATGGATATGACAAGGAAAGGGAAGAAATCCTGATCCGGATTTACGGATCTGCAGAGGTGGACAGCCTTAACATATATGTGGAGGATGACGGAGTAGGTATTTCCCCTAATGTTATCAGGCAATTTGAGGCCTCCAGAGAAGGCCGGATAAAGGAAAGCAAGCTGACAGGCATCGGAATCAAGAATGTGGATGAGTATATCCGAATTACCTTCGGCAATGAGTATGGGCTGACCATAGAAAGTCTTAAAACAAGAGGGACGGTGGTATTGTTCACACTTCCGGTAATCAGAGAGGAGAAATCAGGGGATGAAAAGGGTGATGATTGTAGATGATGAGGTTTTGGTGCGCCTGGGAATCCAGTCATTGATCAAATGGGAAAACTATGGATACCAGATTGTCTGTGATGCATCGGATGGGGAAGAGGCACTTCAAAAGATCAGACAGTACCAGCCGGATATCGTTCTTACGGATTTAAAGATGAGCCCGGTGGATGGCTTTGAGCTGATCTCTGAGTGCAGGGAAAAATATCCTTACATCCAGTTTGTTGTCTTAAGCAGCTATAATGATTTTGACAATGTAAGAAATGCCATGAAAATGGGGGCGTTTGATTATGTTTTTAAATTGACGGTGAAGCCGGAGGAACTGCTGAAAATCATGGATGAAGCCACCTCCTCAGGGAAAGGGACCGATACAGTCCAGGAAACCTCTGCACTGGCGGAACGCAATTTGGAAGTCATAAAGAGGGGACTGTTTAAAAGAATTTTAAACTCTGAAACCTTTTTGAAGAAATATTTAGAGGAACTGATGAGGCTGCCTCTTTCCGTAAATTTTGACCATCCGTTCCATATCCTCTCCATTACCATCGATGATTTTAAGGTGGTAAGAAAAAAGGGGGATTTTATGGATTTGGAGCTCCTGATATTTACCATGGAAAATATCCTTAGTGAATTGTTCAACCGCCATCACCGTGCAGAAGTGTTCCAATATGGGGAATATGATTTTGCCGTGGCAGTAAACCTGGAAGAAAATCAGGATCATAAGACCTTTTTTACAGCAATGGAGAAGGAGTTTGGCATCTTTTCCAGCTGCGCCAGACAGTATTACGGTCTGGAGGTAAGCGGAGCATTGAGCAGGGAATGTACTGGGATCAAAGCGTTAAAGGAGGCCATTGCTCAGAACCGGGGTACATTAAACATGCGTTTTTTTTCAGAACCTGGAAAGCTTCATCCATACGAGAGGAGCGTTAAGGAAGAGGCGGTTCTTCCGGCCGAGTTTCACAGCTCTGTTTTAGAACGTCTGGCGGCGGAACACGACTTTTTCGGGATGAGGAAGTTTCTGGAGGACTTATTTGAATTCCTGAAAGAAAAGAACCGGTGGGAGCCTGAGGAAATCCGTTATCTTCTGAGAAAGGCCTATGGAACCCTGGCAGCCTCCTTTGCCCGCAGCAGAGCTGATATAGATCTGTTCCTGGATAAGAACGGAATAAACATGGAGGCTTCCATCAATGATTATACATATCTTGAAAAAATCAGGCAATCCGTATTGGAATTGTTGGAACAGTATAAAAAGGAGTATGAATCAAACAGCGGCAGAATATTGAGAAAAGAGGTTGCCGAAGCAAAGAGTTTTGTCCGAAGTCATATGAAGGAAGAACTGCAGGTTGCAGAAATTGCGGCAATGGTGAACATGAGCGGCAGTTATTTTTCCCACGTATTTAAAAAGGAGGAAGGGATTAGCTTTTTGGAATATGTATACCGGGTGAGAATGGAGCATGCCAGATACTTACTGGAAAGCAGCGATTTAAAGGTAAATGAGATTGCAGATGAGGTTGGAATCTTTAATCCCAATTATTTCAGCACGCAGTTTAAAAAGAGTGTGGGACAGTCTCCTTTGGAATATCGCCAGGCTTGGTTAAAGAAAGCGGAGGATAATAGCAGAATCTGAAAGAAAAATAGCAGGATTTTAAAGTATTGGCAAAAGAAGAAACCAGTGAAGCCGGAAATCGAAAGAATTGAAAGAAAGACAGCAGACAGAGGGATATCACTTGTCTGCTGTTTTTGCTATAGTATAAAAGAAATCAAAACTATTGGAGGAAGGTATAATGAGAAAGTGGAAAAAGTTAGGGGCACTCGGCATGGCATCTCTAATGGCAATGTCAGTGATGGCCGGCTGCCAGAGCGGCCAGAAAACAGAACAGGTAACTGCGTCTGCGGAGACGGCTAAAACAGATGAATCAAAAACAGAAGCGCCAAAAGCAGGAAATGGAGAACCTGTAGTTTTGCGGATGTGGGGAGGCGTTCCTGCGGAAGCTGGTCCTCAGGCTGTTTGTGATAATTTTAACCAGCTCTACAAGGACAAAGGGATACAGGTAGAGTACGAACGGTTTGTAAATGATGATACGGGAAATTTAAAGCTGGAAACAAATCTTCTCTCAGGAGACGGTGTGGACCTTTATATGACATACAGCACCGATGTTCTGACAAAGCGCGCGGAAGGTAACATGGCACTGGATCTTTCGGAACTGATTGCCCGTGATGATTTCCAACTGACAAAATATTTCGGGACCCTGGCAGAGGCGTATTACATAAACGGAAAGCCTTATTCCATTCCTACAAAGCTGGATCAGTATGGAATCGTTTTAAATGAAGACATGTTTGAAGCAGCCGGGATTGAGATTCCTACGGAATGGACATTTGACGAATTCCGTGAGATCGCCAAAAAGCTTACTCATGGAGAAGGTCAGGATAAGGTATACGGCATGTTTTGGAATTCCCAGCAGGATCTGACCTATCTTTTCACTTACCTGGTGGCCCAGACAAGCGGCGGAGATCCTATGTATAAAAATGACAAGGAAACCAGCTTTGATGATCCTGTAGTGCTTAAATCCGTTGAGCTGATCAATAACATGATGAATGTGGATAAAACATCTCCTACTCATACGGATTCTGTGACCCAAAAGCTGTCTCAGGAAAGCATGTTCCTGACCGGAAAATCTGCGATGACGGTGGGCCCGTGGATTGTAAGAAGCGTTAAGGACCAGGCCAGTTATCCCCATGACTTTAAGACGGCATTTGCTCCTTATCCTGTGGTGGAAAAAGGACAGAGAAATTATACCCAGGGAGGCTATGGCGACCATTTGTGCATCAATCCAAAGTCCCAGAACATTGAGGCAGCATGGGAATTTGCAAAATGGTACGCTAACGAGGGAATGCTTCCCGTAGTGGAAGGAGGCCGGGTGCCGGCTTCCAATACTTATAATGCCCTTGAGGTAACAGAGGCGTTTGTCATGGGAGCCGAGGATTATTTAGATGCGGAAACTACCCAGAAGATCCTTATAACACCGGCAGACAATTACGCGGTACCTTCCATCACCAACCATATTGCAGAGGTAAAGAAAATCGCGGTGGAAGAACTGGAAGGGATATTTATCGGAAAGCAGACGGCGGAGGAAGGTATGAATAAAGCCAAAGCCAGAGCTGATGAGCTTTTGCAGAAATAATCAGAGAAAAATTCCCTGGGGCTGCTGGTTCCATTACGCAGCCCCGGGATAATAAAAAGAAGAAAGGAGGGAACCACTGAACATGAAGAAAATCAGGCTTAGCAGACAGTTAAAGGTGGATCTAACCGGCTATGCTTTCATTCTGCCCAATATTATCGGTGTATGCCTTTTTACCTTATTTCCCATGATCTTTTCTCTGATCATCAGCTTTACGAACTGGGATTATACCAAAGGGATCGGCAACTGGGATTTTATCGGACTTAAAAATTTTATTGACATGTGGCAGGATGGATGGTTTACCAGTTCCCTGATTAACACCATCATTTTTGCGGTTGGAGTGGTACCGGTGACCGTTTTTCTGGCACTGGTGTTAGCGGTCATCATTGATAAATACTGCGTTGCCAGACTTCCCATGAGGCTGGCGCTTTTTATGCCCTACATATCCAATATCGTAGCGGTTGCCATTGTTTGGGTGATGATGTATTCCCCCTGGGGGCCATTTACCCAGATGGTGAAGTTATTTGGAGTGGAGAATCCTCCTCAGTGGCTTGGAGATACAACCTGGGCTTTGCCCGCGCTGATGCTTATGACCGTATGGTCAGGAGTGGGATATGCCAATATGATCTATACATCGGCACTTCAGGGACTTCCTCAGGATGTTTATGAGGCGGCGGATATTGACGGAGCAGGAGAGGTTCAGAAATTCTTTAAGCTCACGATCCCGTTTTTATCGCCTACTACATTTTTCCTGATCATTACTACGTTCATCACTTCGTTCCAGGTGTTTGCGCCTATTCAGATCATGACAAGAGGCGGCCCCGGAACGGCCACCAATGTATTGGTTTACTATATTTACACTTCGGCCTTTACCTTCTACAAGATGGGATATGCTTCCGCCATGTCGTGGATATTGTTCTTGATCCTCTTTGGCATAACCATGTTCCAATGGGCGGGGCAGAAAAAATGGGTCAGCTATTAAGAAAACACCCTGCGGGTATACCTATATGCCCAAGGGGCATGGGCAATAAAGAAGAAACACCCTGCGGGTATACCTGTATGCCCAAAGGACATGGGCAATAAAGAAGAAAGGTGGCGCCTGGAATGAAGAAACATCAACGGATCATCCTTAGGGTCCTATTTACCGTAGTCATAGGGGCTCTGGCTGTCTCCATGGTCACCCCGTTTTTATGGATGCTTTCGGCATCAATGAAGCTTCCTCTGGATGTCATGAAGCTTCCGATTGAATGGATACCAAAATATTTTTATCCTGATAATTACAAGAAAGTGTGGAATGTGGGAGGCCTGGCAGTCAGGGATTACCATTTCGGCCTAGCATATTGGAACTCCATAAAGATCGCCGTCATCAATCTGACGGGATCAGTGCTTACCAGCACTCTGGCAGGGTATGCCTTTGCTAAAATAAAGTTCAGAGGACGGAATATCCTCTTCCTGATCTATCTGGCCACCATGATGATCCCCAGTCAGGTGACCCTGATCCCCAAGTTTGTTATGTTTAATAAAATGGGGCTCACCGGAACCCATTTAACCCTTATTCTTCCGGGGCTGATTACCATTACAGGCACATTTCTCATGCGCCAGTATTTTATGCAGATTCCGGATGAACTGAGAGAGTCGGCAAGGGTAGATGGGGCCCACGAGTTTCTCATATGGTTAAAGATCATGGTTCCTATTGCTAAGCCTAATATGGCATCTCTTGCAATGGTGGTGTTCCTGTGGAACTGGAACAGTTATCTGGAGCCATTGGTATTTTTAAGCGATTGGCGATTGTATACAATTCCTATTGCCCTTACGAATTTTATAGAAGAGAGTGTGACGGAGTATAATCTGGTCATGGCAGCAGCGGCCTCTGCCCTGATTCCGGCTTTTCTCGTATTTTTACTGGGGCAGAAGTTTCTTGTCAAGGGCTTGGTGGCTGGTGCAGTGAAAGGATAAGGTTGAGGATATGAAATATATAACGGAAAATAAGAGAGAGATACCTGTAATACGTGAGGTGGATGTGCTGGTGCTGGGGGGAGGACCGGCAGGAATCGGGGCAGCGGTTGCAGCGGCAAGAGAAGGCGCTGTGACCATGCTGGTGGAGCAGGCAGGAGATGTGGGAGGAATTGCCACGGCAGGACTTATGAGCCACTGGACGGGAAGCACGGAAGGGGGATTTTACGAGGAAATCCTGAGCCGTTCGGCAGAGTTTTCCGGGGAAGGACGGCAGATCATTAATCCTGAGCGCTTAAAGACGGTTTTTCTCCGCATGCTTATGGAGGCAGGGGTAAGTCTCAGGCTGTATACTTTTGCCAGTGATGTTATTATGGAGGGGAATGTGATCAAGGGAGCGATCCTGGAAAGCAAGTCTGGCAGGGAGGCTGTTCTTGCGAAGATCGTCATTGACGCTACAGGTGATGGTGACATAGCGGCAAAGGCCGGGGCTCCCTATTTTAAGGGCAGAGAAGGCGACGGACTCATGCAGCCGGCTACAATCATGTTTAAGGTGGCAGGCGTTGATGAGGAGAGAGGTGTTTTTCCCGGCGGCTTTGAAGAAAGCTTTGACCTTCCCGACGGGGATTTACAGGAGCTGGGGAAGAAGCATCTGCCAGAGCCTGCGGGACATGTGCTCCTTTACAAGACAACGCTTCCGGGAGTGGTCACCTGCAATATGACCAACTGTACCGGAGTGGACGGTACAAATGCCGAGGATCTGACGAAGGCAACCCTTGTATGCAGAGAGCAGATGGAGAAAATAGTTGCTTTCCTTAGAAAATATGTACCGGGCTTTGAAAACTGTTATATCATCAGCTCTGCATCCCTGGTAGGAATCAGGGAAACAAGGCATTTTAAGGGAGTGGAGACCATTCGTCCGCAGGATATCCTGGAGGCCAGGGTATTTGACAACTGGGTGGTGGCAAAGGCCTGCTTTAATTTTGATGTACACAATTTAACCGGCAATGGCCTAGACGAAACCGGCAGTCAAAAGCATTTTCCTCAGACAAAAGGGTATACCATCCCTTACGGCTGTTTCGTACCATTGGAAATTGACAATCTGTATCTGGCGGGAAGAAATATTTCAGGAACCCACATGGCCCATTCCAATTACCGGGTCATGCCGATCTGCGCCAATATGGGGCAGGCGGTGGGGATTGCAGCAGCCATGTGCGCCGCTTCTGAAACAGTGCCCAGAGACCTTGAAGTGAAAAAGATTCAGAGCCGCCTTATGGAATTGGGGGTGAATCCGTGAACACATATCATTATGACTTTGTCGTAGTCGGAGGCGGTATGTCCGGCATCTGCGCGGCCATTGCTGCCGCAAGAAGAGGTGCGAAAACGGCCTTGATCCACGACAGGCCTGTTTTAGGCGGCAATGCCAGCTCCGAAATCCGGATGCATATCTGTGGGGCAGACCATCACATGGCGGTTTCAAATGCCCGTGAAACCGGAATAATAGAAGAAATACTTCTGGAAAACAAGCGGAGAAATCCAGAGATGGTGTATCCGATTTTTGATTCCGTTCTATGGGAAAAGATTCATTATCAGGAAAACCTGACCCTTTATTTAAATACTCATATGACGGAGGTCTTGTGCGATGGTGACAGGATCGAGGCGGTATGTGCTCTGCAGATGACAACCGAGAAAACGTTCCGCATTTTCGGTACTCAGTTTTTGGATGCCACGGGTGACGGCGTTCTGGGGGCTAAGGCGGGAGCGGAGTACCGGATTGGAAGGGAAAGCAGCTCCCAATATGGAGAGTCCCTTGCTCCGGAAAAAGAAGACCCCTATACCATGGGAAATTCCCTCATGTTCAAGGCTCGGGACATGGGACATGAGGTGCCCTTTATAAAGCCTTTCTGGGCCAATACCTATACCGAGGAGCAGCTTAGGCTGAGGGATCACAGTGATGTCACCTCCGGGTATTGGTGGATCGAGCTGGGAGGCGGAGAACGGGATGTAATTTCCCAAGGGGAAGAGCTTCGGGATGATCTGTTAAAGGCTGTATTTGGAGTATGGGATCATATTAAAAACGGCGGAGAACACGGTGCGGAGCGTATGGAACTGGAATGGGTTGGCTTTCTGCCTGGAAAAAGAGAAAGCCGCCGGCTCATAGGAGATTATGTTCTGACAGAAAAGGATTGTCTGGAGAGCACCCGGTTTGATGATGCCGTAGCCTATGGGGGCTGGCCTATGGATATCCATACGGTAGAAGGCTTTTTAAATGAGAGCGATGATCCAACGGTCTGGAACCAGGTAAACGGCATATACTCCATACCCTACCGGTGCTTGTATTCAAAAAACATCCGGAACCTGTTTTTAGGAGGCAGGGCAATCAGCTGTTCCCATGTGGCATTTTCCTCCACAAGGGTTATGGGAACTTGTGCGGTCGTTGGTCAGGCGGTAGGTACGGCCGCTTCCATGGCAGTAAAAAGGAATCTGGGGCCGAGGGAAATCCTTGATTGTGTGGGGGAACTGCAGCAGGAGCTTTTAAAGGATGGCTGCTATATCCCCTTTGTTGTCAACCAGGATGCTGATGATTTCGCCAGGCAGGCAGTGGTGACAGCGACCCACCATATTCCGGGATGTGAGCCGGAAAAGGCGGTAAACGGAGTGGCAAGAACGGTGGCTGAAGAGTCAAACTGCTGGCGTGCAGCCATGGAAGACCGCCCTTCCCTGCTCCTATCCCTGCCAGGGAAGACGCCTATCCGGGAAATATGTCTGGTACTGGATTCCAATTTAAGCAGGGAGATTACTCCTTCCATAAACCAGGGCGTGCTATCCAGACAGAAGTCCGGGCCGCCGTCGGAGCTTTTAAAAGAATATGAAGTGGATATCCTTCTGGAAGGGGAAGTTGTGGAGCATATTGCGGCCCAGTCCCATGGACAGAGACTTCAGCAGCTCTTAATAGGCGGTACGGTAGGAGACACCATCAGGATCAGCCCAATTTCTACATATGGAAGCAGGGAAGCAGGGATCTTTGAAGTGAGGATTTATTCCTGTAAATAAGTATTACGATAGGATAAGCAAAAATCCTGTTTGCCGGAGGATGTCTGAACACTCCCCTGACAAACAGGATTCTTCTTTTCTCTAAATAGTATTATAGTCCTATGTCCAGGGTTTTCGCAGACAAGGTACTTCCCTTACGCAGCTCCTGACGTGCAGTCTGTATCAGGGAATCCATCTTTTCAAGCTCCTCTAACAAGAGCTTTTCTTCCTCGCTGGTATCCAGGACTTTGCTGATACCGCCGTTTTTAATGATGATCCGCTTGTCTGCCATAAGTGCCAGTAGAGGATCGTGAGTTGCCATTAACACGATCTTATCGGAGGAGATCAGTAGCTCAAGAGCCTTTTTACGGTCAATTCCGGCATTTTCGATTTCATCGATAAGAACAATGGGAGAAGAGCTTAAAATAGCAGTATCTGCGATCATCAGGGCTCTGGACTGCCCTCCGCTTAAACTGGTGACAGGAGTGGTTATGTCAAATTTTTCACCTGCCAGATGATTGGCGGCCAGGATGATCTGTTCAATAACAGTTTGGGGATTCTCCACCAGACGGCTTACGGCATGCATCCTTAAAAATTCTTCTACCGTAAGGTCCATAACAAAATTCATGTTCTGGGATAACTGTGCCACCAGCCGGTTGTTGGAGGAGAAACGCCATTTATTATCCGGCTTCTTTCCGTTGATCAAAATGCTGCGGCCTGTAGGCGTATCCTTTTGCGCCGCCCATTCGATATCTGCCAAAAGGCGGCTTTTGCCGGACCCTGTAGGCCCTACGATGGATATAATCTGAGAGGTTTCCACCGTTAGTTCTGTAAAGCCTTCCGGATTGCCGGATTTGTCATTTCCCGCCAGGATTGTCATGGAAAGGACCCGGTTGCTTTTTTCAAGACCCAGAAATGCACTCATCTGTTCTAAGTAAACAGGAAGATTGGACAGGAGTTTTTCCTTGTCAATGGCCTGGTCCTCTAATTCCTCCTCTGTAAAATGTTCTAAATATTCCCGGAAGGTCTTATCTCCATACCCTGCAATATCCAGTCTGTTTTGTTCAAAGTATGAGCTTACAAAGGGATATTCCTTAAGAAGCTGGTCTAAGCTTAATTCCATCATGTCTTATCTGCCCCCAAATTGATTTTTTTAACGTTTCCCATCTGAAATGCTTCTCCGATCCTTGTTTCTCCAAGACAATAGGAGCAGAGAGCAGAAGGCATAGGGAAGCGAAGCTGCATGCCCTGGACGGATTCAATGTTTTGGTTTTCATCATAGAGAAGGCTTCCAAGCTCGTAGGCTCCCTGCCCGGTTAAGCCGTTTACATGCATGGTGACGGCACGGGGATTTACGGAGCTTACACAGGAGGCGAAAACCTCACGTTCCGCCTGGGACACGATATCCCCCTTTGTAATCACCACAAAATCAGCGGATTTTAACATGGGGCCGATCTTTTTCGGAGTATTGATGCCGGAAAGATTGTCAATGACGCAAACTCCCTTGATTTCCTTTAAATAGGGGGAACAGCGGTTGCAAAGACCGGCGGATTCTGTGATGAGTAAATCCAGCTTTTCCTCATTGCCCCAATTTACCACCTCTTCAATATTGGAAGCAAAGAAATGGTCTGGGCATAAGGCACCGGAAAGCCCCTTTTTTACCGGTATACCGGCTTTTTCATAGGCAGCATCGTCATCCGTATAAAGACAGTCAAATTTGACAACACCTACCTTTATATTTCTGCTCTGATAAGAGGCGATGGTTTTTAATATCACAGACGTCTTCCCGGAGGAAGGGGGGCCTGATACAATAATCAGATTCATAAAGCCTCCTTTTCCGCTGCCTGATAAAACAGCTGTTCTGTAGTCTTGATAAGCGCTCCGATATCATGGCTGTGAATATAATCCCAGCCAAGCCACATGAATTTCTGATCTGGTTTTAAGTGGTTGTCTACCAGCGGATTGGTAGAAGGAAATTTCCCGTTAGAGGAAAGGATTTCACCTATTTCTCTGGAATACAGGAAGTCCACAAATGGTTTGACCTTCTCCCTGTTCTTTGTACTTGCCAAAAGGAAAATCGGGCTGATGATCGCACCATCCTTTGGCCATACGGGCCGGAGGGGACTTTTCTCATCTGCCATACTGGCAAAAAAGTAAGGGGAAATCGTAACAGCGGGAACCTTGTTTCCATCCTTTGATATATGGGATTTTACCATCTGGGCCGGATGCATGCTGCGCAAAAGAGACTTTCCCATTTTTTCAATGCCATCATCCCCGTAATACCGGTGGATATGCAGCAAAAATGCGTTGAACATGTCCAAGTCCTTCATTGGCATGCTGACGCTGTTTTCAAATTCAGGCTTCATTAAATCCGCCCAGCTTTCAGGAAACGGACGGTCTCCTAAAACAGCGGTATTCACCATAATAACCGCAGGAACAATGCCGATGATGGCATATTGGTTTTTTGGATCTTTTAAAGAAATGGCGTCATTGTCAAAATCAGGATTTATTTGTTTCATATCAGAAATATCTTCAAAGGTACCGGAATCCCGGTAACGTCCCATCAGGTTTTTATCAAAAAACAAGTCAAAGCCAGCTGAAAGATAGAGATCGGATAAGGCATCAGCGTTGCCGTCTGCGGCGATGATCCGTTCCTTTACATCATCAAGTCCAAGGTTGGCAGATTTTAAATTGTAGTCCACCTTATAGTCCATGGAATCCTTCTGGGAAGCCATCCAGGCTTCAAACTTTTCCAAAAGAGGAAGGCGAATGGGGCAGGGGAGTACCCCTTCAATGCGGATATCACCGCCTTCTTCTTTTCTCGTAGGGGTAAGTCCGGAAGTGAGGTCCGGAAGGTTTTGGTTAATGGTTTCTTCCAGTTTTTCTATAAAAAGCTCCTGATTTAGCTTTCTCATGGATAAGGCCATTTCCAGAGTGACCGTCTTACCAAGGGTGTTGCGCATGATTGGATTGTTTAATTGCTCAAAACCATTTGCAACAAACAGTCCGATTGTTTCGGGGAATTTTTCGGTTATATCGTAAATGGTGTCAGTAATATTTATATAATGTGCCATTTTTCTTCCTTTCTGTATGCGATAAAATTCTGGGTTATTCGATATGTTTATCATAACATATGATTTCCCATTTTGTTGTTGTAATTACAACACATGAGGAACCGTTATTGATACTATTTATTAAAAACTATATTATAACACCTGTTTCCCATGAATGGTTAAAAGAATTTATCTATATTTCCTCTGGTTTTGAATTCGGAACATATAATGGATTTGACTTTTGGAAAGCACTGAAAACAACGTTTTATTTTAATATATCGGTAAAAATCAAAAAATTATGGAATGAAAAAGAGCTGTTGGAATTATGATGAATTAAATGGCTTAAAGAATAGTACAAGGAGAAAGCATATGATCGTTTCGTGGATGACAACAAACCAGTGTAATCTTAAGTGCAAGCATTGTTACCAGGATGCCGGCAGTAAAAAGGCAGATGAATTAACAACGGAAGAAGCCAAAAGGCTGATCGATGAAATCGCCAGGGCTGGTTTTCGCATTATGATATTCAGCGGAGGGGAACCGTTAATGCGCCCGGATATCTATACCCTGGTATCCTATGCAGCCGGTGTGGGCCTTCGACCTGTTTTTGGCACCAACGGTATGCTGATTACGGAGGAAGCGGCTAAGAATTTAAAGAAATGCAAAGCTGCAGTCATGGGGATCAGCCTTGACAGCCTGGATGAACAAAAACATAACGGATTCAGGGGAGATGAAAATGCATACCGGCTGACTTTAGAGGGAATCGAAAATTGTAAAAAAGCCGGCCTGCCCTTTCAGATACATACTACGGTCATGGATTGGAATCAGGAGGAAGTGGAAGATATTATTGACTTCAGCGTGAAATCAGGCGCTGTAGCAAATTACCTGTTTTTTCTGATTCCGGTTGGCAGAGGGAGATATTTAGAAGAAACCTCGCTGAAAGTCAAGGAGTACGAAAGGCTTCTGCAGACTATCATGAAGAAGCAGAAGGAAGTTCCCATTGATATCAAACCCACCTGTGCCCCTCAATTTACAAGAGTGGCAAAGGAGCTGGAAGTTGATACCCGTTTTACCAGAGGCTGCCTGGCCGGACTTTCCTACTGCGTGGTAAGCCCTGTTGGAAAGGTCCGCCCCTGTGCCTATATGGTTGAGGAAGCAGGAGATATCCGCAAAGAACCGTTTGATGAAATATGGAAAAACAGCAGCCTGTTTAAAACCCTGCGCACCCGGAATTACAAGGGGACATGCCGTGACTGCATTTACAAAGAAGAGTGCGGAGGCTGCCGTGCGCGGGCAGGATATTATCATGACGGCGATTATATGGCAGAAGACAGCTATTGCGCTTACGGAAAACAATTATGCAAAGAAGGTGCCTTAATAAATTGAAGAAAAAATCTATGGTGTATGCAGTGATGCTTTTTATGATAGTAAATATGCTTGCCGGGTGCGGCAAAAAGACAGGGGAACCGGCTGCTGTGATGCCGGAGGGATACTGCTTTACCGATGCCCTTGGGCAGGAGGTGACGATCAGGAAAACGGAGCGTGTGGTGGCGTTAATGGGGAGCTTTGCAGAAGTCTGGCTGTCAGCCGGAGGCAGTCTGGCCGGTGTTACGGATGATGCATTTGATGAAAGAGGACTGGAGTTTTCGGAGGAAACTGTATCCGTGGGGAAATATAACAATCCCAATGTAGAAAAAATCATAGCCTTAAACCCGGATCTGGTTCTATTGTCATCAGAAACAAAGGAGCATGCAGCGCTTAAAGAGATTTTAAAACAAGCGGGCATTACGGCTGCCTATTTTAAAGTCACATATTTTGATGACTATCTGTCCATGCTTAAGACCTGTACGGAAATAACCGGAAGAGAAGAGCTGTATGAAAAAAATGGGCTGGCTGTAAAAACAGAGATTGAGGAAATCCTCGACAGGGCAAAAGCTGAGGAGCCTCCCTCTGTTTTACTTCTCATTACTTATTCCGGCGGAGCGGTGGCGCAAAATTCCAAGACCATGACAGGAAACATGTTAAATGATCTGGGTTGTAAAAACATAGCTGACGAGAATCAGAGCCTGTTAAAGGAGTTTAACATGGAGAGCATCGTAAAAGAAGATCCGGATTATATTTTTGTGATCCCCATGGGAAATGACGATACCCTTGCCATGAAGAATTTAAAGGAAAGCATTGAAAAAAATCCGGCATGGAATGGCCTTACCGCCGTTAAAAATAACCGTTATATTCTTTTGCCAAAGGAAAAGTTCCTTTATAAACCCAATGAAAAATGGGCAGAAAGCTATCAATACCTTTCGGAGATTCTATATGGGAAGAAATAATAATGCGAGGCTGCTTATCCTTTTATCAACTGTGGGGCTTGCGGTTTCGGTTTTGCTGGGATTATGTCTGGGAGCCAGTAACATCCGGCCAACTGTTCTCGTAGCTACCCTGTTTGCAGGAGAGCCTGAAGATTTTTTATACCGGATTCTTCTTACGGTCCGCCTGCCAAGGGTCACAGCAGCCTTGCTTGCAGGAAGCGCATTTGCAGTATCCGGTGCGATCATTCAGTCCGTGTTAAACAATCCTCTGGCAAGTCCTAATATCATAGGCGTGAATGCAGGAGCCGGACTTTTTGTTTTGCTGGCATCTGCATTTCTTCCGGCAGACCCGCTCCTCCTGCCTTTGTCGGCGTTTTCCGGTGCCCTCCTTGCCTGTATGCTGGTTCTTGCCATTACCATGACCGGAAGATTGTCAAGGGTTCTGTTGGTTTTGACAGGCTTTGCGGTAAACAGTATTTTCAGCGCAGGAATGAATACGATTATGATTTTATATCCCGATGCCTACGTAGGTGCAGGAAATTTTCTGGTAGGAGGACTTTCCTCTGTTACTTCAAATGTACTTGTCTATCCCTCGGTTTTTATAGCTGCAGGCTTTATTCTGGCACTGCTTTGCTCCAAGGGTTTAAACATTTTAAATCTTGGGGCAGACAGTGCAAAAACCCTGGGAATGAATGTAAATGCCTGCCGTTGTGCCTATTTGGCTATTGCAGCCATACTTGCAGGCGCGGCGGTCAGCTTCGCCGGGATGATCGGTTTTGTGGGCCTTCTGGTTCCCCATGGGGTGAAATTAATGATCGGTCAGGACAACCGGTATGTCATACCCGCAAGCGCTCTGACAGGTGGTATCTTCGTAATTTTGTGTGATCTGCTTGCCAGAACCTTATTCCTGCCCTATGAGCTGCCGGTGGGTATTTTGATGTCCTTGATGGGAGGACCGTTTTTTCTTTATCTGATTCTAAAAAACAGGCGGAAGGAATGATGGAAATTATGATCAGGCTTGAGGATGTGACTTATTCTTATAACAGGCAGCCGCTGATCCATGGGATGGATTTAACGTTTGAAAAAGGAAAGATAACCACCATCGTCGGGCCCAATGGGTGTGGAAAAAGCACGGTGATAAAGCTTTCTTCCCGTCTGTTGCATCCGGATAAGGGAAAGGTATTTTTAGAGAATAAAGAGATCGGCGTTATGAAACGAAAGGAGTTTGCCAGGAGTGTATCTGTGCTGCTTCAAAGCAGCCACATACCGGATATGGCAGTGGAAGATGCGGTAATGTCAGGTAGATATCCACATCAGTCTCCAATCAGTTTCTCTTCTGCCGAGGATAAACGGCTGACGGAATATGCCATGGAAATGACATACTGCCAGTCTCTGCGAAGCAAAAATATGCGCCAGCTTTCCGGAGGAGAGCGCCAGCGTGTCTTTCTTGCCATGGTACTGGCTCAGGATACGCCGGTTATTATTCTGGATGAACCCACAACGTATCTTGATATTAATGTCTCCTTTGAAATTATGGAGCTTATAAACAGTTTAAACAGGAAACTTGGAAAAACCATTGTGCTGGTTTTGCATGATCTTAATCTGGCTCTTAATTACTCAGACCGGCTGGCTGTGATGGAAAATGGAAAGGTGGTCGCTTATGAGGAAGCTTCGGACCACAGGGTTCATCGCTGCATCAGTGATATCTTTAGGGTAGATATCCGGAGGCTGACAGAAAAGGGGAAGTCTTATTATTATTCCTTTAAATTATAATAAGCGTCTGTTATACACCATCCATTTCATACGGAAATGATCGATAGGTATGGCTTTACCTGCCTTTTTTGCTATGTTATACTAAAAGCAGCAGGAGTAAGAAAAGCGTAAGCTGATGTTTGATTCTTTTGTCATCACAGGAAGGTAAAGCATGAAAAAAAGTATTGCAGTTATTGCATTAGACCCTTTTGCGGGAAAAGCATATGCGCAGCAGGTTCAGTCGGTGTTTGAGGAACGGGCTGTTGTACGAAATTATAGCATGATGGATGGAACGGCAGCGAATATGGAACCGTGCGATTTGTATATGGGCTCGACAGATGCTTTTGACGCCATGGGGAATACGAATCGATATATTCCGTCAGATGCACAGCGGATGGAAATTCAGGTTACTTATTTTAAAGAAGCTGTACGCCGTTTGGAAGAGATTCCAAAGGGAACAAAAGTCATTTTTGTTAATATCACTGAGGTTATGGCCAGGGAAGCGGTAACACAGCTGGAGCAGCTGGGGATAACCCATTTAAAGTTTATACTCTATGCGCCGGGAAGCAAGCTGACTGATATGGCAGAGATTGCTGTTACTCCGGATGAAGAGCGTTATGTGCCAAGCGGAATTCCCACAATTATAAATCTGGGACAGAGAACCTGCTCTGCCGATACCATGATTGAAGCCGCCTTCAGGCTGGGGTTTGATGATTTACTGGAAGAAGCCTCGTTTAAACAGTATCAGGAATCGGTATGCACCAATACCTATTATTTTGACCAGATGTTCAACCGTTCCAGGAGATTGGAGAGTCAGTTTGATATTCTCATGGAAGTACTTGATCAGGGAGTGATCGCGGTAAATGAACATGGTGAAATATATGCAATCAACAAAAATGCTGCCGATATCACCCGTGTTCCTGAAAATCTTAGTCTTACAAACATGGGGGAAGAAGAATTCCCTTATATCCCATTCCGGAAATGTTTAGAGGAGAAAAAAGAGACGAATCCTCAAGTAGTGAGGGTTGCAGGAAATCTGGTAAGCCTTTATGTGCGGCCGGTGTTAAGGCGGGATGTCTGTATTGGTGCTTTTGCCATCTTGCAGAAGTTCAATGAGATGGAGCGCCGGCAAAACGAACTTCGGGTTCAATTGATGAAAAAGGGCCAGGGACATAGAGCCAAATATTGTTTTGATGATGTGATTGGAGAGTCCGACCTTATCTTAAAGACTAAATCTATCTTAAATAAAATGGCCGGCACAGAATCTCCGGTATTGTTAATTGGGGAAACAGGAACCGGTAAAGAACTGTTTGCACATTCCGTCCATAATGCGTCAAAGCGCAGGGAACAGCCTTTTGTAGCAATTAACTGTGCGGCTATGCCGGAAAATTTATTGGAGAGTGAGCTGTTTGGTTATGAAGAAGGAGCTTTTACCGGTGCGAAAAAGGGAGGCCGCCCAGGTTTATTTGAGTTCGCACATCAAGGGACACTGTTTTTAGATGAAGTGGAAGGCATGAGCCCTGCGCTGCAGGTAAAACTGCTGCGTGTTTTGCAGGAACGAGAAATTATGCGGGTTGGCGGAAATCAAATTATTCATGTTGATGTGCGGATCGTTGCTGCGACAAATGAAGAGCTTGAGCAAAAGGTAGCGGAAGGTACGTTCCGGCAGGATCTTTATTACAGACTGAACGCATTGCCGGTGTTAATCCCTCCGCTGCGAAAGAGAGCGGAAGATGTATTCTTAATTCTGGATAGTTTTCGTAAAGAACTTGGAGGAAAATTCCGTTTAAGTGATGATATCAAGGAGTTATTTCGCCAATACCAGTGGCCGGGAAACATACGGGAACTGCGTAATGTCGTAGATTATTTGTGCTTTACCGGCCATACCGTCATAACAATTGATGATTTACCTCCGGTTTTTCGTATAGGTAAATACTGCGAAGAGGCGGGTGAGATAAAAGATGCTGAACTGAAACTGTACGCCGCAGATGAGCCGCTTCAGTACCAGAATGCATCGCATATGCCTACCGAACAGGAACGGGTGATTCTGGAAATTCTATACAATGCAGAACGTACAGGACAGTCCATTGGACGGGATAAAATACTGTTGGAAGCGCAGAAGCGCAAGGTAAAGTTGACTCAGCCTCAGGTGCGTAAAATATTAGGCAGATTAGAGGAAAACGGCTACGTAATTGTTGCAAGGGGCAGAGGCGGAAGTAGTATTACTAAAAAAGGAGTCGATTGGATTACCAATTAATTGACTAAGATAATCTGGCATATGACCACATTTTTGTCTATTAACTACTAATTAACAACCAATTAACAACCAAATAATAGACAGTTTACAACCAATTAAAGACCGGGAAGAAAAGGGCTTTATTTCTCGGCAAAGTTCTGCATGATGATTATAAAAGGATAAACGTAGAAAAGGCAGTATTTACAGGCTTTTTCTACGTTTTTATTAATATATTTTCTATTTCATAAAAAGTTGGCATGTGTGTTGCTCTATATATAAATATAAAACTGAAAGGAGCTTCATATGAAGTATAATTTTGACATCGTAGTTGACCGAAGTGAAAATCGCGCTGGAAAATACGATGAGAGGCAAAAAAAGTTTGGTACCGCGGATGTGATTCCGCTTTGGGTCGCAGATATGGATTTCCAAACGGCACAGCCAATCATCAATGCATGCGTAGAAAAAGCAATGGAAGGGATCTGGGGATATACATATCGGCCTGACTCCTATTTTGATGCAATACTTGGCTGGCAATTCCGCAGGCATGGCTGGAAGATTGATAAGGAAAAAGTAAGCTGGAGCCTGGGAGTTGTACCTGCACTGTCTGCAATTGTCAAGGTGTTTACCAGGAAAGGGGATTCTATTATGATTCAGACTCCCGTGTATTCTGAGTTCTACGATATAACAGAGGCATGGGAAAGAAACGTAGTTGAAAACCA
The DNA here is from genome assembly GCF_900105215.1 of Lacrimispora sphenoides. Lineage (NCBI taxonomy): Bacteria > Bacillati > Bacillota > Clostridia > Lachnospirales > Lachnospiraceae > Lacrimispora > Lacrimispora sphenoides. Next base: position 1,124,933 of record NZ_FOIP01000002.1, read on the forward strand.
ACTGGTTGAACAGGATGGAAAGTGGACAATTGATTTTGCGGATTTTGAGGAGAAAGCAAAAGACCCGAATGTGAAAATCTTTCTTTTGTGCAGCCCCCATAATCCTCTTGGGATCGTCTGGACGAAAGAGCAGCTGCAGAAGATGTTTGAGATTTGTCATGCCAATGACGTGCTGATGGTTTCTGACGAAATACATTCTGATCTGGTGTTCCATGGCAAGAAACATATTCCAACCGCTATGATATCAGAAACGGCCAGAGATCATGTCATAAGTTGTATTTCTGGTACAAAAACATTTAATCTTGCAGGATTACAGGCGTCAACGAATGTTTTCCCGAACCTGGAGATGAAGGCGGCTTTTGATAAGTTCTGGATGAATTTAGACATTCACAGGAATAATGCATTCAGCTCCGTAGCCATGGAAGCGGCGTTTAACGAGGGGGAAGAGTGGTTAGAACAACTGCTTCCATATCTCTCTGAAAACTTTGAGTTTATCAGAGATTATTGTGAGAAGTACATTCCTAAAATCAAACCCAATGTACCGGATGCTACTTATCTGGTATGGCTGGATTGCCGGGAATTGGGAATGAATAATGAAAGATTAAGAAAGTTTATGATTGAAGAAGCAAAATTGGGATTAAATGAAGGCTATACCTTTGGCCGGAGCCTTTCCGGCTATATGAGGTTAAATGCAGCATGTCCGAGAAGCGTGCTGGAAATAGCCATGAAACAGCTGGAGGATGCGGTAAATCGTCTTTAAGATAAAGGAATTATGAAAGTCACTTGAAATCAAAATTATGGGGTAAAAAGGAGAAGTGTACTTATGAATAAAAAAGATATCTGGAAAAGCTATCGGTTCCCTATCCTGTTGGTGCTGGGAATCCTGATCGGATCTGGTTTTGGATTGGTTGCAGGTGAGAAGGCTGCAATTGTTAAACCGCTTGGTGATATTTTCCTTAACTTGATGTTTACAATCGTTGTTCCGATGGTTATGGTATCTATTTCCAGTGCCGTGGGAAGCATGGTAAATATGAAACGCCTTGGTAGTATTTTAGTGAATCTTATCGTTGTTTTTATCGGCACTGGCGCTGTCGCAGCTGTGCTGGTTCTGTTTGCAGTGAATATTTTCCCGCCTGCAGCAAGCACATCAATTGCTATGGGGGCATCGGAAGTCGGAGAAGCTACCGCTGTTGGTGACATGATTGTCGGAGCTCTTACTGTTTCTGATTTCCCTGAACTTTTAAGCCGCCAGAACATGCTTCCATTGATTATTTTTTCTGTCATGTTTGGATTCTGTGTAAGTGCATGTGGCGGTGATGAAAGTCCTGTGGGAAAAATGCTTACGAACTTAAATAATGTCATCATGAAGATGGTCAATTTAATCATGAAATTTGCTCCGATTGGTCTGGGTGCATATTTTGCCAACTTAGTAGGCGAGTTTGGACCAAGTTTGATTGGTGATTACGGTCGTTCCATGATTTTGTATTATCCACTCTGCTTAATTTATGTTGTAATATTCTTCCCGTTATATTCCTATATGGCAGGTGGTAAAGAAGGGGTTCGCCGTATGCTGAAATTTGTACCCACTCCTGCATTGACGGCTTTCGCAACTCAAAGCTCAATGGCTGCTCTGCCTGTAAATCTGGACGCTTGTGACAAAATGGGAGTTCCAAAGGATATTAGAGAGATTGTTCTTCCAATGGGAGCGACCATGCATATGGACGGTTCGGTATTATCTTCCATTGTTAAGATTGCATTTTTGTTTGGAGTGTTTCATCAACCGTTCACAGGAGTTGGTACTTATGCAATGTCAATTGTTGTAGCGATTTTATCCGCATTTGTATTATCCGGTGCGCCGGGTGGAGGTTTGGTAGGCGAAATGCTGATCGTCGGTCTTTTTGGTTTTCCACCAGAGGCATTTCCGTTAATTGCAACCTTAGGTTTCCTGTTTGACCCTGCTGCTACCTGCTTAAATTCATCTGGTGATGCCATAGCTTCCATGATGGTAGCCAGAATGGTTGAAGGGAAAGAATGGATTAATAATCACTTAACAAGCAACAACAAAGAATTCGTCGAAAAATCAGATATTACTGCATAAAAGAAAGGATAGAAACTTATGAAAATAACAATTATTGGAAGCCACTTATGTCCAGACACACTGTACGCGCTGAATAAGCTGATCGATAGGAAAGCCAGCGTAGATTTTAAAAATTTATCAGCGGATTTAAAGGATTTAAAAGCATATCTTGCTGCACGTGAATCGGAACCGGCATATGAAGCGGTTAAAGAGAACGGTGGTATTGGAATTCCATTTTTTATTCTTGAAGACGGTACCAAAACCTTAGACTTAGATGAGGTATTGGAAAAACTGTAATATCCATAAAAGGTGAGTGGATTCTGAATTTTAAGAAAGCGGGGTATATAGGAAACTTCCATATAAACCCCGCTTTTTAACCTCATCAAGCAGCGAAGCGGATTGCGAATATCCGATTGATGATATAATAAGTCGGAAGTCTAAGGCAATGGGGAGGATTGATATGGATACGAAAGATTTACGTTATACAACATATGTGCAGATTTTAAAAGAAGAGTTAGTACCGGCAATGGGATGTACAGAACCGATTGCCTTAGGATATGGTGCGGCAAAAGCAAGAGAGGTGCTTGGCGGCTTGCCTGATAAAGTAGAAGTACATGTAAGCTATAATATTATTAAAAATGTAAAAAGCGTTGTGGTACCTAATACGGATGGCTTAAAGGGAATTGAGGCAGCAGTAGCAGCAGGAATTGTTGCAGGTGACGCTTCCAAGCATCTGGAGGTTATTTCCGTAGTTAGTAACGATAAAAAGTCAGAGATAAGAGACTTTGTGAATCATGTGCCAATTACGGTAAAAGCGATAGACAGAGAACTGACGTTTGATATCGTGCTCATTTTATTTAAAGGGAATGAGTATGTAAAACTGAGAATCGCCCAATATCATACAAATATCATATTGCTTGAGAAAAATGGAGAAACATTATTTAATTTTGAAGCCAGCTGTGAACCAGGGAGCGTAAATAGTGTTGAAAAGACTCTGGAGGTGGGCTTAACAGATAAAAGCCTGCTAAACTTAAACGATATTATCGAATTTGCTGATTCTCTGCAGGTCAACGATGTAAAAGGCATATTAGATCCTCAAATCAATTACAACATGGCGATTGCTGAAGAGGGGTTAAAGAATGATTATGGCGCAAACATAGGAAGCACCTGGCTGGCCTCTTACGGAAATGATGTCCGTAACCGCGCAATTGCCAAGGCAGCGGCCGGCAGTGATGCAAGAATGAGCGGCTGTGAACTACCGGTAATCATTAACTCCGGCAGCGGTAATCAGGGGATCACGGTTTCAGTGCCCGTGATTGAGTATGCAAATGATTTGGAGGTAACAAGGGATAAATTATATCGTGCCCTTGCTCTTGCAAACCTGGTATCCATCCATGAAAAGACTGGTATCGGCCGTTTGTCAGCTTATTGCGGTGTTGTCAGTGCTGGCTGTGCTGCCGCTTGCGGTATCGCCTATCTGTTAGGCGGCGGATTTGAGGAGATAGCACATACTCTTGTAAATTCTGTTGTCATTACATCTGGCATGATCTGTGACGGAGCCAAGCCTTCCTGTGCAGGGAAAATAGCCACCAGCATTATGGCAGGGCTCTTAGGCCATGACATGTTTAAAAATGGGGAGCAACAGTTTCGTTCTGGTGAAGGAATTATTAACCGTGATGTTGAGGAGACCATACGTAATGTCGGGCGGCTTGGCAAGGAAGGAATGCGTGAGACAGACCGCGAAATTGTTAAGATCATGATTGGCGAGTAACTGGAATATAAACGGTCATTGCCACATGTAATATACAAAAGGCCGTTTTTTTTACAGCGTCGGCAATTGACCCTCATCAAGCAGCGAGGCGGACTGCGAATATCGGATTGATTCATTTATATTTACAGCTGAAAATATTGGCATCTATGTAAGGAGGTATTATTATGGTTTTAGGTCAAGAGAAAGTCTCATTATTGAATTTACCCACTCCTTTGGAGTATCTTAAAAATATATCAGAAGAATTAGGGATCCAAATGTATCTTAAGCGTGATGATATGACTGGTCTGGGCATGGGAGGCAATAAGCTTCGAAAGCTGGAGTATATTTTAAAAGAAGCACAAAACAAAGGGGCAACCATGCTTATCACTGAGGGCGGCGTACAAACAAATCATGGCCGTTTGACGGCGGCTGTGGCAGCTAAGCACAATATGAGGTGTGCGATTGTTGCAATTGGGGATTACCCAGGAGAATTGTCGGCAAACTTACTGTTGGACCGGTTAATGGACGCTGAAGTAATCATTAAAAAAGATGACGGCCGTCCATCTCTTGATCAGTATAAAGAGTTGGTCGGGGACACAATCAAAAAATATGAAGCTCAGGGAGAGATTGTTTATTACATACCCCTTGGTGGTTCTGATGATGTCGGTATCCTGGGGTACTATGAATGTGCAGTTGAACTTACAAAGCAGGCGGCTGCCATGGGAATCGGAGATGCACGGGTTATTTCTGCAGTAGGCAGCTTAGGGACCTATATGGGCTTATATTGTGGATTCCATAATGAAGACTCCGGCCTGGAATTAACCGGTGTGGCGATTTCTCCCTTTGATGATTACAAAGAGCATAGCATTGTTGCGCTGTTTGACAGCGTAAAAGAAAAGTATGGAATGAAAATAAGTGCTGGACGAAAAGATTTTCATATTGAAAAGGATTATGTCCGGGGCGGATACAATCTACCTTCAAAGGAGGTAAGAGATGCGGTTCGTCTGATGGCAGGAAAAGAAGCCATCCTGCTCGACCCCTGTTACACAGGAAAATGTTTTGCCGCAATCATTGATATGGTTAAGGAAGGGAAAATCAAAAAAGGTGAGAAGATCATCATGATCCATACAGGAGGAGCGCCAGGATTATACACGAAGCATCATAGGATGGAATTTGAAAAGGAATTAATTGATGGGGTTACAATTCTTGAATAAATAAAGTGACATACTCCGTGATAAAAGTGAGCGAGGTGATTTAAAACTTCGCTCTTTTTACTCAGACTGCCTTGTGGTATAATATTTCTAACGCAATGGTTGCAAAGGGAGGTCGCCATGAAACATAAATTAACGGTTGAACAACGTCAGCTGCTATCTCAAAACCAGATATCTTCACTGGAATTGCTTGCATTATGCAATTGTGAGCTGAGCCGGTATATGGAAAATGAATATATGGAAAATCCTTTACTGGAACAAATAAATTCCAGAGCCGAATCTTATACTCAGGAAGATTATCAAGCGTGGTATCAATCAAATTACTGCAAGCCTTTAAAAAATACTGCAGTTTTTTTAGAGGAAGGCAATGAGAGCAGCAGCCAGGAGTTTGATACTTCAAATACGAAAAATATTTATACCTATATTTATGAGCAGCTGGAGTTAGAACGTTACACGGATAAACAATTAGGTGTTATTGATTTTTTAATTCAAAGCCTGGATCGTAATGGGTTTATCGATTTGGAAGTTCCGGAGATTGCACAGTTAACCGGTGTGAATGAACAGGTGATTGAAGTCTGTTTATCAGATTTAAAAAAGTTGGAGCCATACGGTATATTCGCAAAGAATCTGGCAGAATGCTTATTAATTCAGATCGAAATTCTGGGATTGGATGATGAAATTCTAAAAAAAATGATCACAAATCATTTAACAGACATATCTCAGGGGAAGATCAGTTCAATCACCCGTGCATTGGATATTTCATCGGCTCAGGCCAGGAGATATATTGCTCTTATAAGTACATTGAATCCAAGGCCGCTGCAGGGGTTTGGAGAGAACGAAAAGCAATATATTGTTCCGGATGTTATCGTTACTATGGGCCCGGATGGGAAATGGAATATAGAAATCAATGATAATTGGTGCGGCGACTATCAGTTAAATGATTACTATCTCCAGATGATGGCGGAAGTAAAAGAACAGGAGCTTTTTGAATACTTTAAGAAGAAGCTAGAGCGGGCAAAATTTCTCATTCATGCAGTGGAACAGAGGCGAAAGACGATTATCCTAATAACAAATGCAATATTGGAAGAGCAGGATGAGTTTTTCCGGTACTCCGGGAAGCTTAAACCGTGTACCATGACACAAATGTCAGAAAAACTGTCAGTTAGTACATCCACCATAAGCCGTGCTGTTAAGGATAAATATCTTCAGTTTCCCGCAGGCTGTATTCTGATGAAAAACTTATTTTCTGCGTCAGTTCCCGTAAGTGACGGCAGCCTGATTAATTCGGATGGCGTCAAAGAATTAATACGTGAACTCGTGAATGAAGAGAACAAAGAAAAGCCATTTAGTGATTCAAAACTTGCAGAATTACTTAGTGAAAAAGGGTGCCGCCTTTCCCGCAGAGTTATCGCCAAATACCGGGAAGAGATAGGGATCTCAGGTAGTTTTGAACGGAAAATGAAAAATGATATGAATAAACGAGTCAACTAAAATTAAAGTTTTAGTTGACTCGTTTTTTGTCACAGTAAGAATACTCCCCTTCTCTGCGGGGAGGGAATATCTTTAGATATAAATAACTCCTGTGTTAAAATAAATGTAGGTATTTCAAACCTCAAATAAAAACACAGGAAATTAAAAATGGACAGGTGTACATCTATGTCCATAATAATATGGACATAATTTCAAAAAGCCTTTCCTTTAGTTTTGATTGGAAAATCGTTATAATTCAAATTAGGAGGACGTCAAATGAATAAAAGGCAGGTATCATTTTTAAATTTGCTTTTAAATAACAGCAGTAAATTATTACCCATGGGGTTTTATGCTGAGAAACTTCAGGTGTCTTCAAAAACATTGCAAAGGGATTTGGAACAGGTTGAAGGATTTTTGAAAAAGTTCAAAGCCGAAATTGAAAAGAAAAGCGGGGTGGGAATTAGAATCATAATAAACCAGGATCTCAGCGCACAGATGAATAACCATATAGCATATCTTTCATATGCGGGCCAGTCTTTAGAAAAACAATTCATGGAGAGAGGCTCCAGGAGAATGGATATTGTTTTGAACCTGCTGTTGTATTCAAATGAATATACCTCCCTGTCCTCCCTGGCTTATAAATATTACGTCAGTAAAGGCACAATTAATAATGATTTGCTTTTTTTAGATGAAATGCTGGGGCGCTTCACATTAAAAATCGGAAAATCGGTGAATGGAACGATGATATGTGGAGAAGAACGCAACATACGTCAGGCTCTTGTATACATTATTTCTCAAATTTTAGATATAAATACGGCATTAATGAAGAACGGAACATTTTGCAATGATCAAAGAGACTCAGATTCAGAATCCAATGCACCGGGCATTATACTGGATATATTCAGAGAGGATGATATCTGCTTTGTAAACCGTCTTGTATGCTGGATTGAGAAGAAGTATAGTTACAAGTTTGATGATAATGAATTTGAAAATGTAACCTTAAGTCTGCTTGTTATGGTATATAGAATCAAAAACGGTTACCGTCTGGGAACAGCCGCAGATACCGGAAGGACCAACTTGAGGGAAGTAAAAGGGATAAAAGAGATTGTGGATGAGGTTACAGAACAGATATACGGGCAGTATCGGATAAACCTGGCTCTTTCGGAACGTGAGGGAATCAGAAATATATTTTTGGCATCATATTTGAGCAGGGTAATAGACAACGGTATCTGTGCAGATGATGTGTTTCACTTTTTCAGTGAAGATTTTATTGACGCTTTTGCTGCAATAACCAATATTAATTTAAGGGAAAATCCCGTATTTTGTGAAAATGTTATTTCCCATATCATTCTTATGCTTAACCGGCTGTATAACGGTACGCCAGCCAGCAATCCGCTGATGGAATTGTTGATAAAGGATTATCAGAGTACGCTTAATGTGTGCAAGATTATATGCTGTATATTGGCTAGAAAGTTTCAGATCCCGGAACTCAGCATAGACGAAATCAGTTTTTTAATGCTTTATATTCTAGGAGAGATTGTGAGACAATCGGAGCATGCCAGGGTATTATTTGTTACAGATATGGCTAAAAGTGTGGCGAATCTCATGAAGTTAAGGCTTCAGCAGCGGTTTCCGCAATGGAATATTAACATGTGCACTATGGAAGGATACAGGCTTGCGAAAAAAGGGAACTGCGATTTCTGTATCTCTACATTCATGCTGGAAGAAGATTCGATTCCTTATGTATACGTCTCTCCCATACTGGATGATAAAGATTTCCGAAATATACAGGAGTTATTTTGGAAGACAGATAAAAAATTCTCTGTTTATCAGCTAGAGCTGGTCCGGATTGTTTATGATCTGCGTGATATAGGCTGTGATGTTGACTTTCTTACTTGTTATCCGGCCATGAATAATGCTGTTTTGATAACTATAAAGGCCTTAAAAGATATTCGCTATAGGTATTCTATTAATGAACAGGAAGAAAATCGTTGTGTGTTTGTGCTGGATGACAGCAGCAAACGAATACTGGAAGTACACATTGACATGTGCAACTTTGATTTCATGTTGTTTTCTTCAAAAATAGTGTATTTGTTGGATAATTGTCCGGATGCTGTGCTTCCTGATTTTATCAATTTTTTTACGGAAGGAGAGTCAAATGTTTAAAATTATTCTTTTTATGCATGGTAATCTTGCGGTAGAATTTATACGGGCATCTGCCATGGTATTTGGCGAACAAAAGGAGACAGTTGCATATGGATTGGATTTAGGTTGTGATGTGGATGAATTAAGAAACAGCATTAAGAATTCCATATTGGATTCCACAAGCAAGGGGCAGGAGGTACTTGTCTTAACTGATCTTATGAACGGGACTCCGTTTAATACTATGATGCAGCTGGGGACAGAGTGCAGGTTCAGTCACTTTACAGGCATTAATTTTCCGCTTTTACTGGAAGTCCTTAACAGGCGTATGTCCCAAAATATGCTCTCAGCCATAAATGGCCTGGAAGAGGCTGCTAAAAATAGCGTTTATAATTGTGATACATTTTTAAGTGAGGAGAATATACCATGAAAAATATATTGGTGACAAGGATTGATGACAGGTTAATTCACGGTCAAGTGGTGACTGCATGGATAAAGCGTTATCCAATCAATAGAATTCTTATAATAGATGATGAATTGTCGAAAAACAAGCTGATGGAAAGGATATATAAGGCAGCAGCTCCGGTGGGGGTAGAAGTTATTATTATGGATCAAGAAGATGCAATAGATTTTTTAAAAGAGGATCCGCTTGTTAAAGAGAATGTCATGATTCTGGTAAAGATACCTCAAATATTGGAAGCATTGCTACGCGCAGGGATTAAAGTACCTAAAATCATATTAGGAGGCATGGGGGCAAAGGCAGGAAGAATGACGTTTAATAAAAATGTTTCTGCCAATGAAGAAGAAAGGGAGTGTTTTAAACGGATAATCGGGAGCGGCGTAGAGATTTGCTATCAGCTGGTTCCTGGAGATAAAGAAGTGAATATAAGGAAGCTTTTGTCATAACACAGAATGAGAAAGGAGCAAGTTATGAAGGAACATCCGGATTACTTAAAATCATTCCCAAAAGCAGAGTATGAGGACCATATTCAAAAGCTGCAAAAAGAGATGGAAATAGCAGGTATTGATATGCTCTTGCTGTCTTCGCCCGAAAATATTTTTTACTCTACGGCGTATCGTTCCTGGTACACATCCAGCTTGTTCAGGCCGGTACTGGTATTTGTGCCAAGAATCGGTGAACCGGCAATATCCTTAAGAATACTGGAAAAATCCACAGTAGAAAATGTCAGCTGGTGTACCCGCATTTATGCTTCTGGAACGAAAAGCCGTAATTTGGGACCCCTTAATTCGGAAGATCCCGTTGATGCTATGAAAAAGTTTATGGGAGAACTTGATTTACCCGTCAAGAGGGTAGGACTGGAAGCAGGAGATGGGCAACACTTTTTCTGGTCGCTTAATATGTTGAAAAATCTGGTTGAAACTTTTAGCGGGATTAAATTTGTTGATGGAACAATGGCAATAAACAGGGCCCGTATGATAAAATCCGGCTGGGAAATTGAAAGGATCCGCACAGCCGGATATATAACAGAGCGGGCGATTATAGATACATTTTTTCAAATCCGTCCCGGAATTACTACAGAAAAAGACATTGCCAGAGGAATAGCAAGCCGGATGGCAGAAGGAGGTGTGGATAAAATATCGTATCTGACAATTAATTCCGGCAAAGATAAATACCATACATTTAACAGCTATGCTACAGACCGTATTACAGACCACGGAGATATTGTACTTGTAGATATCAGCGGGCATATAGACGGGTATGCTTCTGATTTGACACGAGTGATTTATCTTGGTTGTTCGCCCCCAGAGCAATACATAGAGATGGCAGAAACGGCCAGAAGCTGTGTTCATGCAGGTTTTGATATATTAAAACCCGGGGCAAGGGTATCAGATATTAATAAGGCGATTGAAGGATATTTAAGACAATCCAGATGTGGCAGTCAAGTGTTACATTCCAGTGGGCATTCCACCGGTCTTAATGTTACGGAATATCCTAATATCAGCGACGACTGTGATGAGATATTAAAACCTGGAATGGTTTTTGCTCTGGAAAATGGCGTATATCCATATGATTCTGAAAAGGGAGCAGGGACAATCCGGATTTCTTTCCGTATGGAAGATGAGGCGCTTGTCACGGAAAACGGAGCGGAATGGTTATCCGGGCCGGGAAAGGCACTTTATACACTGGGGGATTTTTGTTAATTCAACAACAGATAGGAGGTTAAATATGATAATTATTCAAGCTTTATTACTGGCAATTGCAGCAAATCTGGCAAGCGGCAGAGTGTGGAGCCCGATTACCTGGCCATTTTGTTATCCGCTTATCAATGGTACAGTAGTCGGTATTATTTTAGGTGATCCACTGCTGGGGCTTATGGCTGGGGCTACCATCAACTTGGCATATATAGGTTGGATTTCTGCCGGTGGAACCATGCCTTCTAATATCGGCATTGCAGGAGTGTATGGAACTGCAATTACCATACTGGCAAAAGCTGCTCCTGATCTGGCAATTACACTAGCAATACCAATTGGGCTGCTGGGCGTTCTGCTGTGGAATCTGCAGATGACTCTGAACGTATTCTGGGTACACCGGCTTGATACGAATGCTGAAAAAGGAGAGCTTGGTAAAGTATTCTTCAATGCCTGGCTGTTTCCTCAGCTGACGGCTCTTGTTATCAACGGAACACCGGCTTTTATCCTGATGTTCCTGGGCGGAGACTTTTTTAACCGTCTGTTGGGACAAATCCCACTATCTTTCGTTAATGCACTTAGTATTGCCGGTAATCTTCTTCCGGCCCTCGGTGTCGCTATGCTATTGAATTATTTGGGAAAGAAAAAGATGATTCCTTTTTTTGTTATCGGATTTTTCTTAACTACGTTTTTGGATTTGAGCATTATAGCAATTGCTATTTTGGGAGCATGCATTGCTGTTATTGTCTATTATGCAAATACGAAGAAGGAAATTGAAGAGTATTCGGACAGTATTGAGGTGGCTTCGAAGATAGAATTAAATATCAGGCTGCATAGATCGGATCTCATAAAACATTGGTTAATTGGCCTGGGTGCTGAGGTGGGATATAATTATGAGAGGATGCAGGCATCAGGCAATGTACTGGCTATGCTGCCTGTTATCAAACGTCTTTATAAGGAACCGGAAGAAATCAAAGCAGCTTTAAAACGGTATCTGGTATTCTTTAACACAGAACCATCTTTTATCGGAAATATTATTCCGGGTATCTGTGCGTCCCTTGAAGAGGAACGTGCAAATGGAGCGGATATTTCAGATGAAATGATCAATGGATTACGGTCGGGTCTTATGGGCCCGCTTGCCGGAGTGGGCGATAGCCTTGTAGGAGGCATTATTTATCCGATTTTAGTATCAATTGGCTGTGCGTTGGCCTTAAAAGGTAATTTTTCGGGTCCGATACTCTTTTTCCTGTTTTTTTCCGGAATCATGATGGTTCTCGGATATAATTTGTATAACATGGGGTATAAACAGGGCAGCAAATCGGTTATGAATATTCTGGGTGAAGGCTCAGGATCGATCACCCGCCTTACGGATGCATTTGGTATTCTAGGTCTCATGGTGATAGGTGCCATGGGCGCGCAGAAAGTACTGGTATATGTCCCTCTTCAGATAAATATTGGCCAGACTGCCGTTGTTTTACAGAGTGTCTTAGATGGACTGATGCCCAATCTGCTTCCCTTTGGCCTTATTATCGGAACTTGGCTGTTGCTTAAAAGAAAGGTTTCACCGGTCCTCGTTGTATTGATTCTTATGCTGATTGGTATCATCGGATATTACATCGGTATACTTGGGCTTATTGCTTAAAAGCTATATTATAAGGTATTTATTCCTATGACGTTATGGTAGTTAATAACCAGGTGAAAACAGAGTGGGGACGTGCCACCAGCGCCCCTGCAGATAGGTATGATTAATGCAAAAAGATAATAAACGACGAAAGGCGGGCAGATATTTTATATCTGCCCGCTGATTCTTATAGGCAGTCATGATATAAGAAATAATGAAATTACATGTGTTAATCAATCATAAAGTTTTCAGAACTGAAGTTAGCATAATACCTGCCTGTCTGTGCAATAAATTTCAGCACACAATAATCCGGATCCGTAACTCCTTTTGGATAATACATAGTGTCTCCCTCTTGCCAGATCATTTCCTTGCTTGCAGCATCCTCTAAGACCTCCATTGTACCCTTTAGCATAACACCGCGAAAAAACCGTTTGTCACAAAAATAGATACATGCCTTTGGATTGCTGCGAAATTGCTTGACACGCATGGAAGAGGTATTTGTAGTAAAATAAAAGGTCTTAATCCCATCCCGTTTTCTTGGCGGCAGCATTGCTTTCGTATTGGGGAATCCCTCATCATCCAATGAGCTTATAAAAGAAACTCCCTGCTTGTCAATCAAATTGCCGATCGTTTTCTCTGCATCCCTCATCATTTTATATTCCTCCTGAGTTTGTTTATGGGAAAACTATAGCATAAAAGAATCAGGCAGTAAATTACTCACATTTTTGTAGGTATGCTCAGTCTATAAAACCGTTTTCTTGTAAAAAGTCAGTCATATTGTTTTCTTTCATGATGTCAATGCCTATGCTTTGCATGATTGTGATGGCATCCAACAGCTTTTTGCCGCGTTCGGTCAAAAAATATTCAACTTTTAACGGATATCCTTCAAAAGAATGCTTGCCTATCATTCCGTAATCCATAAGCTCTTTCAGATGCTCAAGAAGCATTTTCTGATTAATACCTTTAATGTCTTTTTCAAGCTGGGTCAAAGACATAACTCCCTTCCCCAGCTGCCATAAAATGATTGGTTTCCACTTGCCTTTCGTAATATCATGTGTCAATTCCAAAGGGCATGTGTATTCATCGCGTATTTTCATATTTTCACCTGCAAAATATTCCTTTATATATATACCGGCGTTTTCTGGATTTTCTGTGCATAACCTCTATGCGAAATGCTGTTACTAGTACCTGGTCTGATTTCTTCCGTTCTCCTTTGCTTCATAAAGCTTTCGGTCAGCATTGATAAATGCTTCTGACACATTACAATCCTTGCATTCCGCCATTCCTGCTGAAAAGGTGACCCTCCTGGAAAAATCCATACCCGCTGTTTTTTCTCTCAAGGTTTCTATTTGTTTAAATCCTTCTTCCATGTCAACACCCTTCAAAAATATGGCAAATTCCTCACCCCCATACCGGCATACGGTCTGATGATCAAAGAAACGCTTAAGCTCACCACCGAAATTTCTTAAAACTCTGTCTCCCTCTATATGACCAAAGGTATCGTTAATGGATTTAAAATGATCTAAGTCAATAATTACAATATTTCCTTCTTCTGTACCGGCTTCTACCTTTTCCATAAAATACCGCCTGTTATAAAGCCCTGTCAAGGCATCTTCCGTAGCCAGAATTTCCAGTTGTTTCTTAGCCCGCTCTGATTCCGTAATATCATCAACAACGTATATTCTCACTTTATCATTCTTTATATTAATGACTTTAAAGCGAAGTATCTTGCCATGAATCTCGTTAAAGGACTGTTTGGCAGAAAAATTATAATCCTTTAATTCCTGGACTAAATGAATGGAATCCCCGATTTTTATCTTTGCAAGAGAAGGAAAGAATCGGGAATTTCTTTCTTCCTGATTCCATATAAAACTAAATTCCCAAGTAATGTTGAAGATATGATTAAGAGGATGCTTAATAAGACATTGTTCACCAAATTTGCTCCTTTTAGCTGATTTGAGCTTCATCAGACCCAGCTAATACGAATTCCGATTACTCATAATTACAAACATCTTAATTCTTCCCATGGTATTTGTCAACGAAGAAGTAATAACGATAGGCCTAGCAAAAGAACGGGGAAATTTATAAAATATTATTAGCACTCAGGTTTTTTGTAAGCCTGCTATTGTCGCCGGAGGGCATAGTAGGAGATTATCCAATTGCTTACGAAAATATCAAGATCATTTTAAATAACGGAATTGATGCCATTGCAGAAATCAAAGATGAAAAATCTGTTGCAAAGTATGTTTATTTAAAGCGGCTTGTACGTCAGGATGATACCGGGATCTGGACTGTGATAGGGTACGATCCGGCCAGATAGTTTGGAAAATTCATAGAAAACAGAGAAAAAGATTGCAAAAATTCTACAAAATTGTATAATATAGGGGAAAGATATGCTCAAAAGATCTATGCCAATTGCAATACCGGCGGTGTGTGTATCTGGATCCGAATTTTAAATATCATGAGTCAGACAGGGAATGTTTGAATAAAATAATAAAGCAGACAAGGGTGAGGGCTTCAGGAAATCGTAATCGGAGCCTGTTCAATGATCCTGGAAGACAATTATTTGCAAGATGTATAAGACTTATGTTGCGAACAAAGCGCAGGGAGGTAATATGAAACGATTTAAACGTATATTTGTAGTTGTAATTGATTCTTTAGGAATAGGTGCTATGAACAATGCCGCAGAGTACGGCGATGAGGGCAGCGATACCCTGGGCCATATTGATGCTGCAGTGGATCATCTTAATCTGCTTAATTTAGAAAAGCTTGGTTTGGGAAACCTGCGTTCCTTAAAGCATGTAAAGCCAGTAGCTGAACCTAAGGCTTATTATGGAAAACTTAATGAAGCCAGTGTGGGAAAAGACACCATGACAGGTCATTGGGAAATGATGGGGCTTTACATTACAAAGCCTTTCCAAACGTTTACGGATACAGGTTTTCCTAAAGAACTGCTTGATGAACTGGAAAAACGCACCGGACACAAGATTGTCGGAAATAAATCCGCCAGCGGTACGGAAATCATGGATGAACTGGGAGAGCATCAGATTGCTACCGGGGACATGATCGTTTACACTTCTGCAGATTCCGTGTTACAGATCTGTGCCAATGAGGATACCTTTGGCTTGCAGGAGCTTTACCGCTGCTGTGAGATTGCAAGGGAGCTTACCTTAAGGGATGAATGGAAGGTCGGCAGGGTCATTGCAAGACCTTATGTCGGCAGGAAGAAAGGCGAGTTTAAAAGAACTCCAAACCGCCATGATTATGCCTTAAAGCCCTTTGGAACCACTGCTCTTAATGTATTAAAGGATGCAGGCCTGGATGTGATCAGCGTAGGAAAGATCTATGATATTTTCGATGGCGAAGGGCTTACAGAAGGCAATAAATCCCAAAGCAGTGTTCATGGCATGGAACAGACCATAGAGATCGCGAAAAGAGAATTTAACGGTCTGTGCTTCGTGAACCTGGTTGATTTTGATGCCCTGTGGGGACACCGCCGGGATCCGATTGGCTACGGGGCTGAATTAGAACGGTTTGATGAAAAGCTGGGAGAGCTTTTGCCGCTTTTAAATGATGATGACCTGCTTCTGATTACGGCAGACCATGGCAACGATCCCACCTTTAAGGGAAGCGACCATACAAAGGAACAGGTGCCTTTCCTGGCCTATTCGGCTTCTTATGCCAACTGCGAAGAATTAAAGGAACAGAATACATTTGCAGTGATCGGGGCAACGGTTTTGGATAATTTCGGTTTGCAAAAAGCTCAGGATATGATTGGAGAGTCAATAGAGGAATTGCTTTAGGATTCTAAAAGCACCGCTTTGTCTATGATGATGATTTTACAAAATTTATCATAGACAAAGTCAGGTGCTTTTTTTAGTTGTCTTTCATAAGGAATTATCCTTGTTTCGATTTCTCACACAAAATAATCTCCGTAATTTTCTTTCAAATATGCTTCTATTTCAGATTCGCTTTTTCCTCCGATTTCCGAAACAAAGCTGGTGGTCAGGAAACGGTGCTTCCGTGTAGAAAAGCCGTTTGCCAGAAGGGTTTTCATATCACTGCTGTCTACAAAGAAATTCATGCGGATGACAGGAAGGTTATGAGCATGAAGGATATTAAAAATCCGGGATGAGAAGCAAAAGATATAATCATAATCCAAGTCTTTCAGTCTGTGGATTTCGTTAATGTTTAAGGTCCCCATCCACTGCAGTTCCACGTATTCCTTAATTTGTTCCAGGAAAAAACTGACCCGTTCAAAGTTGATGCTGGTCATCACAACGATTTTCTTATACTGGCGGTTTATGGTACGGTTGCGTAGGATGTGCTTTTGCACCATCAGGGTCAGGGTAGAAAGATGCTCATCCATGAAAGAAAAATTATAGGAAGCTTTAAAGTACACCTCGTACTTTCTGACAGTATCATACAGGTCTGAAAACTGTTCTTTCGTATTTTCTACGGTCTTGTCCACAAACGTGCAATGAAAGTGATCCAGGGTGATTTCCCGGTATAGATAGTTGTAAAGCTCATTGATGAATTCTTCCTGGATGGTAAAAGGGTGCTTTAAATGACTCACCACCTGCTCCGTAAATTGCTCGGTGGTATACCACAGCCGCTTGTCAAAAGGGAAATCCAGACTGCGGGAAAAGTTCATCATGCTGAAGGCCACATTGTACAGCCTGTTTTCCTTGATGTCATCAACAAAGCGGATATTTAATGGCGCCAAGGGCAGGCGGTAACAAAATTTCATGGATTCGTCAACAGGCCGGATCTCCATGATACAGATAAACAGCAGTAGAAACTTTTTGGAAGGATAGTTTAAAGACAGATTGTATTCTGTTAAAAAGAAGTTCAGCCGTTCCACTGCCTGATGGGAGACGGACTGAAGATCGGTATTTGCCAGATCGTAGCATTGTTTTTCCAGGGGAGTATTGGCCTTGCGGACCGCAATCCGGTTTTCCGGCGTAAACTCTAACAAGGGATGAAGGATGTCGATAACAAGAAACCGAAGCTGCAGTTCATCGCCTTCAATGGTAAGCCCCTTTTTCTTTAAGGTCACAAGGCTGAGACCGTGCCCGGACAGGAATTGCCTTAAATGGGCGGTATCCTGCTTTTTTGTGGTCAGGGAAAGTCCCCAGTTTTCATATAGAGAAGAAGCATTGACATAACCGTCGAAAAAAATGGTCACGATCATGATGCGGATCCGCTCGATGTAGGAACTGTTATAGTCAGTCATGGTGATCTGCTGGATAAAATCCACAAATTCTTTGTAGTTTAGGGGGCTTAGGCAGAAGCCCTTTTGTATTTCCACCAGGGGCTTGTGGGAGAAAAGGTTGATCCGCTCGATGGTCCGGCGTATGGATATTTCATCCTTTTGAAACTGCAGGGCAACCTTTGAAAGGGAAATGCGCTGTCTTTTTTGTATGTACCGCAGCAGGCTTAAATCATTGTAGCTTAATCCCATGAAAGATACCTCCATTACTGTTATGCTTATAATGGTTTCATTATAAAGTTAAGGGCAACTAAACGCAACAATAAAATGTAAATATTTTGCCTTGAAGCAACTCGTAGAATCTGCCATAATGTACACAGTTTAAAAGGCGCCTAAAACACACAATGTCATAACAAAGGAAGGGAAAAAATATGAGCAATAAAAAGTCTAGCTGGAAAGACAGCATCCAAACATTTGGGCGGTCTCTCCTTCTGCCAATCGCGCTTCTTGCACCTATTGGTATGGTTATGGGTATTTGCAGTGCGTTAGGGCAGTCCTACATGATAGAGAAATTTCCGTTTTTGGGAAATCAGGTTCTAAAGCTTATTTTATCCAGCTTACAGACCATTACAAGCATTATATTTAACAATATTCCATTGCTGTTTGCCATGGGCGTTGCTCAGGGAATGGCAAAAAATGAAAAAGGGATTGCTGTCTTTTCTTCAGTAGTCGGCTATTTAACACTGAACGTGGTAATGGGTATTTATCTGAAACAGACGGGAACTCTGGCTGATCCGGAAGTCGCGGCTCAGGTGGGGCAGGGTACGGTTCTTGGTATTCAGACACTGAAGATCGAGGCGCTGGGGGGCCTGATCGCAGGTTTGGTGGCTGCCAAGGTAGCAGACCGGTTTTACCGCCTGGAGCTTCCCCTTGCATTTGCCTTCTTTGGAGGGAAGAAATCCATTCCCATCATTACGTTTGTATCAATAATCCCTATCGGACTGATCATTCCGGTGTTCTGGAATCTGCTGACTAATTTCCTTATCAGCATTTCCTTTATCTTTACAACACCGTACATAGGAAATGCCATTTATTATGCATTAAACCGTGCGCTGATTCCTTTTGGCTTGCATCACGTTCTTTCCTCCATGGTTCGTTTTACTGAAGCCGGCGGAACCTATATGATTAATGGGACCGAATATGTTGGAATCTTAAATGCCACCAATGAAGTTCTTTTTAACTTAGGGCCCAGCAGTGAATACTGGGGTCAGCTGATGCCTACCCTTACTAGTTATCTGGGAGGCGCACAGATGTTAACAACTTTATTCCGTGTACCGGCTGTGGGGCTGGCAATGTACCGAACCTCTTATTTAAAGAACAGAAAGATCGCAAAAGGCGTAATCCTTACCTGCTGCCTGACTGCATTTTTAGGTAATATCACAGAGCCGCTGGAATTCTCATTCCTGTTTATTTCACCGTCTTTGTTTATTCTCTACTGCATTATGAGCGGTATTGGATCGATTCCTTACCAGATGCTTCATATCTCCATTGGTTATATCCGCGGAACGATTTTTGACTTTGGTATTTTTGGACTTTTGTATGAAAATACACATTGGCTGAACCTTATCCTTCTGGGAATTGGAAACTTCATCGTGTTCTACTTGGTGTTCAAATGGTTTATTGTTAAATTCAATTTGGAGACACCGGGACGGGAAGGGTTTGAAATCGAAGAATCAGCAAGCATTCTTCTGAAGGAAAAGAACTGGCCGGCAATTGCGGAAGTTGTTATTAAGGGATTGGGCGGCAAGGACAATATCCTGAGTGTGGAAAACTGTATTTCCCGCCTGAGGGTGGACTTAAAAGATCCGACCAAGGTGGATCAGATAAAAATCAAGGATTCTGGCTGTGCGGGTATCTTCTTCCCGTCAACGGATCACATTCACGTTGTATTTGGGCCACATGTGGAATTTGTCCGGCATGCGGTAGATGATGCTATGAAGAAATAAGAGGTGTACGATGAGAGCTTTCTATGATTCTAAGAGTAAACTGGATGACAGAGGGATTAAAAGACTGTTAAGTGAAACATTCAAATATGAGACGTGGCTTAAAGTGGAGGCTGCCCTGGCTCTTTCCCAGGCAGAGGAAGGCTTCATACCAATGGAAGCTGCTAAGAACATTGGGGCGGTCCGGTTTGAAGATCTGGATCTTGAGGAAATGGACCGGATCAAGGCAAAGGTGGGCCATGGGTTTGTCCCCTTTGTAAAGGTGCTGGTGAAGGCCTGCAGTGACGAGGGCGGAAAATATGTCCACTACGGGGTTACAACCCAGAACATCCAGCAGACTTCCCAACTTTATATCGCAAAGCAGGTAAATTCTGTTTTCAAAAGCTTTCTTGCAGATATCCTGGAAAATCTGGGCAGGCTGGCCTTAGACCATGCAGATACAGTCATGGCTGGGAGAACCCATGGCAGGCATGCCATACCCATTACCTATGGATATAAGGTTTCCGTCTGGATCAGCGAGCTGATGAACACTCTGGAACGGCTGGAGGAAAGCGAGAAACGGGTGTTTGTAGCCATGATGGGAGGGGCAGTAGGAGGTTTTAATTCTACGGGTCTTGTTGGCCGCAAAATCCAGAATCGGGTTGCCCATAAACTGGGTATGGGCTCTATGGACGTGCCCAGCCGGAACATGAGTCAGATGAAACTGGAATATTTAATGAATCTGTCTCTTCTATGTAATACGTTTCACAAAATAGCGGAAGAGGTTTATTATACCGGCGTTGAGGAATTCTCTGAGGTCAGCGAATCCTTTACCCCGGGAACCATCGGCAGCTCCACCATGCCACAGAAGATCAATCCCAAGTTAGCCAAGGGGATTATCGCCAATTCCCAGAAGCTTTACTCCCTTCCCTCTGTCGGGCTTTATTCTGCAGTGCGGATGTTTGAAGGGGACAGCAGCTCCTATATGCTGTTTGAAGGAATTATGGAGGAAGGCCTTCAGCTGACGACCGAGGTCCTTATAAGAGCCGAAGAACTAAGCCGCACCCTGCAGATCAACAAAGAGTGGATGCTTAAAAATGTGAACTTAAATCAGGGCCTTGATAACAGCGAACTGGTAATGATGAATGTGGCTGAAAAAATCGGCAAGGACAGAGCTCATGAACTCATGTATGAAAAAGCCATGATGGTGGAGCTGGAAGGAAATGATTATTATAATGTGCTGACTGAGGATGAAACCCTTGCCTCCATGTTTTCGGCAGATGAATTAAAATCCATGATCGACCCCGCAAACTACACAGGGCTCTGCAGCGTGCTTGCAGAGGAGATGGCCCAGAAGGCTCTTATAGGAGCAAAGAAGCTGAAGGAAAAGCTGGAGTCAGAATAGAAAAACGGCGTTACGGAAGCTGCGGCTGGCGAATAAAAAGCAGTATTTATTCAAACAAGGGGATGCGGCAGTGATTTGCGGCATTCCCTTTCATGATTAAGAATACAAGGAGAGTAACATGAGAAAACAACATGTGATTACAATTTCCGGAGCGGGGAGTGCCCGTGTTCCGGCACTTGTGGGTACGCTGGTCAATTATAAGGAACGTTTTCCTCTTTCAAAAATTATCTTTTATGATATAGATAAAGAGCGCATGGGATTAATGGAGGCTTACGACCGTCTGGTATTAAAATCCTATTATCCGGAATGTGAGGTGGTATTTACAACGGATGAGGATGAAGCTTACAGGGATGTTGACTTTATCTTCTGTCAGATGCGGGTAGGAAAGACAATGATGCGCTCTCTGGATGAAAAGATTCCCCTGCGTTACGGACTGGTCGGGCAGGAGACCTGCGGTCCCGGCGGATTTGCTTACGGGATGCGTTCTCTGGGAGCCATGAAGGAGATGGTGGAAAAGGTCCGTTCCTATTCTAAGGACACCTGGATTTTAAATTATACCAATCCTGCCGCTATTGTGGCATTGGGTCTTGACAGGCTGTTTCCTGATGATAAGCGTATTTTAAACCTGTGCGACCAGCCTTTTTCCTTGATGAAAAGCTACTCCAAAATTCTTGGAGTGCCCCAGGAAAGCCTTCGGGCACGTTACTTTGGACTGAATCATTTCGGGTGGTTTACGGAGCTTACGGATACGGAGGGAAATGATTACTTTGACACGCTGCGGTCTTATTTAAAAGATCATGACTTTAAGCCTTTTAATGCGGAGCAGCGTTCAAAATCATGGCTGGATACCTATGTAAGGGTGAACAAATACATGAGATTAATGGATGAATATATTCCTACCACCTATATGCAGTATTACATGTTTCCCGATGAAATCGTGGAGGAAAGCGACCCGGATTACACCCGTGCCGATGAATCCCGGGATTCCAGGGAAAAGGAAGTGTTTGAACTTTGCGCCAGGGCTGTTGGGAAAGACCACATGGATGGACTGGAAATGCTTACGAACAGTGTGTTTGGAAACCTGATGGTGGAGGTTGCGGAATCCATTGCCTATGATCTGAATAAGGAATTTATTGTGATGGTGAAAAACCAGGGGATCATTGATAATTTTGAACCGGAGGCAATCGTAGAGGTGGCAGGAACCATTGGAAAAGACGGAGCAAAGGGGTATCCCTTTGGGCCCATAAAGCCTTATTACAAGGGACTGATGGAAGGGCAGTATGCCTATGAGCTTCTGACTGTGGAAGCATTTTTGGAAAAAGATTATACAAAGGCATTGATGGCGCTGACGCTGAACCGTACGGTTGTGGACCCTTCCAAGGCAAAAGCGGTGTTAGATGACCTGATGGCTGCAAATAAAGATTATTGGACGTTAAGGTAGGTGGATTATGGTACTTTATTCAAAACATATAATTCTTGAAAACCAGGAATTTGACGGATTTTTAGAGATGGAACATGGGAAAATAAAGGCGCTGCATAAGGATTATACAGGGCAATACGAAGATTTTTCTGATTTTGTCATCTTGCCCGGATTCATTGATATCCATATCCATGGCTGGGCGACAGGCTCTTTCTGGTTTGAGAAGAGTGCAGACGCATTAAAAGAAATGTGCCGCACCCTTCCCTATGCAGGAGTTACTTCTTTTTTGGCGACCTCGGGAGCGGATACCATTCCGGAAATCGAGCGTTGCATCAAAGCTGCGGATGATGCCTATGAGGCAGATTATCCGGGAGCTGAGATGTTAGGAGTTCATCTGGAGGGGCCATTTATCAATCCCCTTTACCGGGGGATGCAGAGGGAAGAGTGCTGCATACTTCCGAGCCTTAAGGTGATGGAGGACATCTATAACAGCTTCCGGAACAAAGAGCTTTGCCGGTATATGACCATTGCGGTGGAACAGGATGGGGCAAGAGAGGTACTGGAATTCTGCAAAGAGAAGGGAATACAGACATCTGTCGGCCACAGCGGGGCCACCTTTTCCCAGATCAAAGAGATAAAGGATGCCGGCATCGGCGGTTTTACCCATACCTTCAGCGGAATGCGTGGGTTCCATCACCGGGAGCTGGGAGTGGCGGGAGCTGCCCTGTATTTTGATGATATGATGTGTGAATTTGCCAAGCAGACAGGTATGACTGTGTCTCATGAGGCCTTTGACATTGCTTTCCGGATCAAAGGCAGCAAACGCATTATCATGACTACGGATTGCAGCGGTCTTGCCCAGACCCGGACGGAATTTGATCATTATGTCAGGAAAATGAAATTTATAAAGGAGGGAGATAAGGTACGGATATCTCACTATGACGGCAGGGAGGAATGGATGGACCCTAAGAATTATCAGGCAGTCAGAGAACTGGAGTTAAGTTACATAGGCTCCATTCAGAACATGGCCAGACATACCTCTGTGAATTGGTTTGATATCATGAGGATGACCAGCTTAAATCCTGCCCGGTATATTCATGCAGATGACAGGAAGGGCAGCATAGAACCCGGCAAGGATGCGGACCTAACGATCGTGGATTCAAATTTGAATCTGGTCAGCGTTTTTTGCCGTGGAAAGGAGATACGGGAATAGATGAAATGTGCTGTAAGTGACTTTGACAGGACCTTATATATAGATGGCTGTATCAGTGCCAAAAACTTAAACGCGATCGGTGATTGGCAGGCAGCAGGAAACCGGTTTGTCATTGCCACAGGACGCAATGAATCTTCAGTCCGTGTGTTTTTGGAGAAGTATTCGATAAAGCCTGATGCCCTTATATTAAACAATGGCGCTCTCTTGTTAGATGAAACGGGAAAAGAGCTGTTTTGCAGGACCATAGATGATCAAACGGCCAGAGAAGTGCTTTGGTACCTTCACGGTCTTGGTGAGGAAGGAAGCGGTGTATCCATGCGAAACGGAAAGGTGAATGTTCTCTCAAGCTCCGGGGCTACCACTCAAAAGCCCTGTGACGGGCAGGTTTCCATTGACCAGATCCATAGCCTGGAAGAGATCATCCAGGTTCACAGGCGCAGGCAGGATGTGCAGTGGATCCGAACGCTGTGTGCCCGGCTGAATGAGCGGTTCCCTTTGATATCCGCTTACGCCAATGTCTGGAATGGGGATATTGTGGCAAAGGGCGTGAACAAGTCGGCGGCTGTGGAGTGGATCTCCAGGTATTGGGGCGGGTTTGATGAAATCAGGACCATTGGCGACAGTTTCAATGACTTACAGATGATTAAAGATTATGGCGGTGCGACCCTGCAAAGCGGGGATCCTGAGGTTCAGGCGGCTGCCTCATTGATAGTAGAAGATGTGGCAGAATATTTATCAATGCCTTAAAGAACGTCATAAATCACCTTTGAGAGGCTGAAGGTGCAGCCCGTACGGATATTTTCAGGCTTTCTTATAGAATGGCAAAAGGGGTAAACAGTACCCTGCCGGTTAGAAACAGTTTTTGCTGGATCTGGCCTGCAGGCTGCTGTTTCCCTCTTTTTTTTGCCGTGTAACTGGCTATGGAAGAATGGAGTAAGATAAAAAACAAGGAATACATTACTTTAAACACAAGTAAACAATGATAAGCTTGATTACAAATACTTTTTATTTGTTTAACACTATTTTATATGGAAGAAAATGGGTCGATATATATAATAATGAAAAATACATCCTGAATAGGACATAAAACAACATAAAACACAATGAAATACAGTATAAAACAAAATAAATAAATAAAATCAAATAAAAATATTGCAAAACCGGATACAATATGCTACAATTTCTACAGGAAGGACAGGTTGGGTGTGTCCGGAATAGAAAACTATATTTTATATTTTTAAAGGAGGTTTACTTTATGAAAAAGAGGTTAGCAATGGTGCTTGCGGCAGCAATGGTATTGTCAACAACTGCATGCGGCAGCAGCGGCACAGCAGCAACAGCTGCACCGGCATCCACAGAAGCAAAGACGGAAGCAGCTAAGACGGAACCGGCGACTACAGCGGAGAAGGTAGAAAACGCCCAGTCCACAGGCTCTCTGGCAGGAAAGAAAATCGCCGTTGTGCGGAACCTGGCAGCAGGAGACCATACCCAGCAGTTTTTAGATGGCTGTGTATCCGAGGGGAAGAAGTTTGGCTGGACCGTAGACACTTTTGTAACGGACGGCGATGATGCAAAGGCTCAGGAGACTGTGGCTCAGGTTATTGCAAAAGATTATCAGGGAATTATCGTATCTCACGGACAGCTGTCTTATTCCTATGATATGTTAAAGCCTGCCAGAGACAAAGGCATGGAGGTTGTTACCTTTGATACCATGCCATATAAGGGCGGCGATGCAAGCGGCGAGCTTCTTTCCGGAGTAACTTCTACCGCTCAGAACGATCAGGCGCTGGCCGAGCTTTCCCTTGGCTACATGATGAAAGAGTTTGAAGCAAAAGGCGGAAAGTACCCAATGAAAGTTTTAAAGACCTTCATGGGCCCTGGAATCCCTCCGTTAGACAGACGTAACGAAATCTATACCAAGCTGGAAGCAGAAGGCAAGATCCAGACTCTGGAAGTAATTGCACCATCTGATTCAGCCAATGCCCGCGGCGATATGACCAATAAGACAGCTGCTATTCTTCCCAAATATCCGGAAGGTTCCGTAGATGCCATCTGGGGCTGTTACGATGAGCTGGCAAAGGGTGTACTGCAGGCATTAAACGATGCAGGACGTACCGATATCCCAATGTACACCATTGACGTATCCAACGATGACATTCAGTTAATGGTAAAGAATCCTGATGTGTGGAAATCTACCGCAGCCGTTGATCCGAAACTGATCGGTATTGTAGATGCCCGTCTTTTAGCTCTTAAATTTATGGGAGAAGAAACACCGGATTACTTTAACTTAAATGCATGCAACATCGAAACAACCCAGCTCAATGCTCAGACAACCATGAGTGATTTGAGCAGCATCATTGATGGATGGGGCGATGCCGAAGATCCTAAGGGCGCTCTTTATACTGATACAATCAAGAACAAATATGTAAATTAAAGAAACGCTCTGTATTCATTACATAATTAAGGAAGAGATGCCATGACCGAAGTAAAACTTGAAATGAAAGATATATCCATCGAATTTCCTGGAGTTAAGGCTTTGGATGGAGTTGATTTTGGTCTGAAAAGTGGTACGATTCATGCGCTTGTGGGTGCCAATGGCGCAGGTAAGTCCACCTTAATGAAAGTGCTTGCCGGTGTCAATACGCATTATACAGGACAAATTTACGTTGGAGGGGAACCGGTGGAAATCCGGTGCCCCAAAGACGCTAAAAATCTTGGGATAGAAATCGTATTTCAGGAAGTTGACACCGCGCTGATTCCCTATCTGACCGTGGCTGAGAATGTAATGTTCAACACGCTGGTCAATAAAATGGGGCGAAAGCAAATCGTGCACTGGAAAGAAATCAGGCAGGCAGCAGAAACGGTATTAAAGAAATTAAATGTAGATGTGGATATTAATAAAAAGGTATCAGGACTTACTCTGGCACAAAAACAGATGGTTCTCATAGCCAGATGCGTGGCGGAAAAGTGCCGGTTCCTGATTTTGGATGAGCCCACGGCCCCTCTATCCAATTCCGAGACACTGGAATTGTTCCGGGTGGTGCGTGAGTTAGCGAAAGAGAATGTGGGAGTTGTGTTTATTTCCCACCGGTTAAGTGAGCTTTACGAGATTTGTGAAAATATTACCATTATGAGAGACGGCAAACTGGTGACTGAACTGCCGCTTTCTAGAGAACTGGAAGTAAATACTCTTGTCGAATATATGTTAGGCCGTAGCTATGAGGATAATTACATCAAGAAAAAGTGCGAGATCGGCGGGCCGTTGCTTGAGATAGAAAACCTTTCCGAAAGGGAAGGCAAAGTAAAAGATATCAACATGACCGTTTGCAAAGGAGAGATTATCGGCGTGGCAGGCTTGGTGGGCGCTGGCAAAACAGAGCTTTGCAAGACCCTGTTCTCCGCTTACCAGCAGTCAGGCGGCACCATGAAGTTAAACGGAAAAGTGATCAAGGCAAAAGGGCCTACCCAGGCCGTGAAACATGGGCTTGCACTGGTTCCGGAGGAGCGGAGAAAAGAAGGTGTCCTGATTTCGGACCCGGTAGTTTCCAATATCTCTGTGGCAGCCATGGAAAAATATACGAACCGCCTTTCTGTAGTAAATAAGAAACGGGAAAAAGTGGACGCCAAAAATATGATACGCGACCTTGGAATTAAGACCCCATCCGAGAACCAGGTTGTCGCCCTTCTGTCCGGCGGAAACCAGCAGAAGGTGGTCGTTGGTAAATGGCTGAATAAGGATTCAGAGGTTTATATTTTTGACGAGCCGACCAAAGGGATCGACGTGGGAGCCAAGCAGGATATGTATGAGTTAATTGAAGGCTTGGCAGCCAGGGGAAAAGGTATTATTTATGCCACCTGCGAATTCCAGGAAATATTAAGTATCTGCGACCGCATCTATGTGATGTATGACGGAGAAATCATTAAAGAATTAAACGCAGCAGATACGAACGAAAAAGAACTGCTTTACTATTCGACAGGAGGTAAATGATATGTCTGGGGCAGAGAAGGTAAAAAAGAAAAGGAACGTCGGGGATTTTGTGACAAAATGGGGTACCATCGCAACGATGCTTATCATGTTCATCCTGTTTACGTTTGGAAACTGGAGCAAGGATACGGGAGCGAGCATGTTTCTGACCCAGTCTAATATGATCACTATCCTCCGTGCGGTATCCATCACCACCATCATCGCTATCGGTCTTACGTTTGCCCTGGCGGTAAACGGCATGGATCTTTCCATTGGAGCTACGGCTCAGTTTGCCAATGTTTTTGTTATGACATGCTTTGTATGGCACAACATCAATATAGGTGTTTCCATCATTCTTACGGTGCTCATATGCCTAAGCGTTGCAGTCATCAACAGCATTTTGATCGTTAAATTCAAGATACCGGATATGGTTGCGGCACTTTCCGTAATGTTTATGTATCAGGGAGTTTCCATGACCTATTCCAAGGGCGGCGCCATCACAGAGCGTATGACCCGCGCCGATGGGACCCAGGCTCCCGGCCTTGTTCCCGAAGCCTTCCGGGCATTGGGAAAGGAACCATGGCTGATCATCATCATGATCTGCGTGGTACTGTTTGCATACTTTTTCTTAAATTACACCAAACACGGCAGATACATGTATGCTGTAGGAGGAAATCCTGAGGCAGCCCAGCTTTCCGGAATTCCGGTAGCAAAGTATAAGATCCTTGCATACTTTCTGTCAGCTATCTTTGCGTCAATCGGCGGAATCTGTCTGGCAGCACGTGTAGGAACGGCGCAGATTTCAGCAGGTGATTCGTACTTAATGCCATCTGTATGTGCGGCCTATATCGGGTTTTCTGTATTGGGCGCCGGAAAAGCCAATGCTTTTGGTACCTTTGCGGGAGCGGTGCTTGTGGGTATGCTGGAAAACGGTCTAATCATGATGTCCGTGCCTTATTATGCTATGAACATCATTAAGGGTGCAGTCCTTGCAATTGCCCTTGCCATGACCTATGCAAGCGGCAAGACAAAAAATGTAAACTAAAAACGTTATATTGATCAGGGGAAGGTGACAGGAATGTCTAAATACGACAGTTATTTTTTGATGAAAGCGGAAGAGGTACCGGATTATGTTAAGGAGAAGCTTACCTATTTTGATGCGGATGCCAGGCTGGAATGTAAGGAAATCGGAGACGGAAACTTAAACTACGTATTTCGTGTAAAGGATCCTGCAAGCGGGAAAACCATCATCGTGAAGCAGGCAGGAGAAGCGCTTCGTATTTCAGCAGAAATGCATGTTTCCACCGACCGCGGAAGAATTGAAGCAAAGATTCTTGGAATCCAGGATTCTTATGCACCGGGGCTGGTTCCAAAGGTTTACCTGTATGACGGAACCATGTGTGCCATGGTCATGGAGGATATGATCGGTCATACCATGATGCGTACCGGTCTGTTAAAGCATGAGACTTATCCTAAATTTGCAGATCATGTGACCACTTTTATGGTTAATTCCCTTCTACGTACAACGGATGTTGTCCTGGGACACAAAGAGAAAAAAGAGCTGGTTAAAAGCTTTATCAATCCGGACCTGTGCGAGATTTCAGAGGACTTAGTATACAGCGAACCCTTTATTGATTACAACCACAGGAACAATGTATTTCCGCCCAATGCAGAATTTGTAAAGAAGGAACTGTATGAGGATCAGGCTTTGCATCTGGAAGCGGCCAAGCTGAAATTTGAGTTCATGAACAATGCCCAGTCTCTGATTCATGGAGACTTACATACTGGCTCTGTGTTTATCAATAAAGAGCACACTTATATTTTTGATCCGGAATTTGCCTTCTTCGGCCCCATGGGCTATGATATCGGCAATGTCATTGCTAATATGTTTTTTGCATGGTGCAACGGCGATGCTACCATTGAAGATGAAAAGGAAAAAGAGGAGTTCTGCGGCTGGTGCCTAAGTACGATTTCCGACATTGTGGACTTATTCATTGAAAAATACAATAAGGTTTTTGATGAGCACGTAACGGAAACCATGGCAAAGGTCCCAGGGTTTAAGGAGTGGTATCTGGAAGGCATCCTTTCTGATACTGCAGGTGTGGCTGGACTTGAATCCATCCGCCGGACCGTAGGAATGGCTAATGTCATTGATATTACCACAATTCCCGATGAGGAAAAACGGGCCAGGGCCGAAAAGATCGTCATTTCGCTGGCAAAGAATTATATCATGAACCGCCGCAGCTTCCGGAGTGGAGCGGATTACTTGAATGCAATAAAAGAGGCAATAGGTAAGTTTGAAAGCCGGTAATACGGGGTTGAAAGCCGGTAACAAAAAAGGGATAAGGTTGAAGAAAAAACGTCCTTCAACCTTGAGTTTGTGAATCAACTGGATATGCTCGCATATCCGCTTGATTCATTAGGAGGCAAAAATGAGCGAAGAAACAAAAAAATCCATCATGGACTATGATACTGTTGCCCTTGATGATGAGAACAATGCCCTGGTCATCATAGACCAGACGCAGCTTCCGTATCATACGGAAATCCTTTCCCTGACAAAACAGGAGGATATCTGGAATGCAATCTATCTTCTTCAGGTAAGAGGGGCACCTGCCATCGGTGTGGCGGCAGCCATTGGCATCTATATGGCTGCAAGAGAGATCAAAGCAGATGGTTTTGATGACTTTTATGCAGAATTTCAAAAAGCAAAGGACTATCTTGATTCCGCACGTCCCACTGCCGTCAATTTATCATGGGCACTTAAACGGATGGAACAGGTGGTTTTGAAAAATAAAGAGAAAACCGTTCCTGAGATCGTTGAGATTCTTCATAAAGAGGCGATAGAGATCCGGGAAGAAGATATCTGGGTCTGCAAGATGATCGGGGAATATGGTCTGTCTCTTGTAAAGCCTGGCGACGGCCTTCTGACCCACTGCAATGCCGGGCAGCTGGCAACGGTAAAGTACGGAACTGCAACAGCTCCCATGTATTTGGGACACGAAAAAGGCTATAACTTCCGCATCTTTTCGGACGAGACAAGACCGCTTCTTCAGGGAGCGAGACTGACCTCTTTCGAATTAAAGGAGTCTGGTCTTGATGTTACAGTGATTTGCGACAACATGTCAGCGACCGTCATGAGAAATGGCTGGGTCGATGCCGTATTTGTAGGCTGCGACCGGGTGGCTGCCAACGGGGATACTGCAAATAAGATCGGAACCTCCATGGTAGCACTGGCGGCCAAACGCTACGGTGTGCCCATGTATATCTGCGCCCCAACCTCCACCATTGATATGAACACTCTTACCGGCAAGGAGATCCACATTGAGGAACGTCCGGCAGAGGAAGTTGTGGAAATGTGGTATAAAAAACGGATGGCACCGGAAGGCGTAAAGGTATTTAATCCTGCATTTGATGTGACTGATAATGATTTAATTGCAGGGATCGTGACGGAATACGGGATCGCCAGAGCACCCTATACAGAATCATTAAAAGAAATATTCAGGAAAAAGGAAGAAGCCCTGAAAGCAAAGGAAATGTAAGCGGTTGTTGTCTGAACCTTACATAGGAAAAGAGGATGTCTCATAGGAACTGGGACATCCTCTTGCCAAAATCAGATCATGCTTCCGTAGCTTCAAGAAGCTCTACGTTGTTTTTTAAAAGATATTCTCTCCATTGTTCATTCATCTGCTTATCTGTGACCAGTCCTTTGATGGTTTCAAAACCGGATATCCGGATGAATGAGGTTTTATCGAACTTGGAGTGGTCAGCGATCAGATACACATGATTGCTCCGGGTCATCAGTGTCTGGCGTATGGCGGCAATGGCTTCGTTGGAATCGGTGATCCCGTGTTCTATGGAAACGCTTCTGCAGGACATAAAGGTCTTGTCTAAGTAAAAGGATTCCAAGTTCCGGATTGCTGTATTTCCTACAAAGGCTTTGTCCCGGGGGGTATAGGAGCCTCCGATGGAAATGAGGCGGATATCTTCTTTATCATAAAGTTCATTGATGATCAGCAGGGAGTTTGTCACCACGGTAAGGCGCATTCCCTGGAGAGCTTTTGCCAGCTGCAGGGATGTGGTAGAGGCATCTAAGAAAATGGAGTCGCCGTTGTGAATGACGGACAGGCACTTTTTTGCGATAGCCTGCTTGCTTTCCATATATGCGGTTTCCCGGATCGTTAATTCTACGTTATTCTCAACCCCATCTTGTATGAATGCACCGCCGTATGTTCTGGTCAGGAACCCGTCATCCTCCAATTGCTTTAAATCCCGCCGGATGGTTTCTTCGGTCACGGAAAAAATTTTGGAAAGTTCGGTCACCGTAACGCTTTTCTTTTCTAAAATAATATCTTTGATCTTGGCTTTCCTTGTTACTGCTAACATAAGTATATTCCTTTCTTTATGGCGATAAATGTTAATTAAAATAAAATGCAATACAAAACCATAGAAATCATGTGGTATATAAGTATATTGTATAATTATTTTGTTTAAATGTAAAGGAGAAATAGTTGAAATAAAAATAAAACAGTAAAAACAGAAATAAAACAACATAAAACATTGACAAACAGACACAAAAATGGTAAAAATACAGTATAAAAGAGGAAAGTTCGGACAGAGAGAACATGTAATTGTTTGGACTTTGGAGGTAAAGATATGATGACAGTTCAAGGCGTAAAGTACATGTCTGATTTTGAGGCCAAAAAGGCAATTTTGGATATCGGCAGACGTATGTACGAAAAGGGCTTTGTAGCCTCGAATGATGGAAACATCAGCTGTAAGGTAGGGCCGAACACCATCTGGACGACGCCGACCGGGGTATCAAAGGGATTTATGACTCAGGATATGCTGGTAAAGATGGATTTGAACGGAAAAGTGCTGATGGGAAGATGGAAGCCCTCCTCAGAAGTAAAGATGCATTTAAGGGTTTATAAGGAAAATCCGGATGTGCAGGCAGTTACCCACGCCCATCCTTTGGTGGCGACCAGCTTTGCCATTGCCGGGATCAGTCTGGATGCTGCAATCCTTACGGAAGCAGTACTGGGGCTTGGGTCTATCCCGGTTGCAAAATACGCAACACCGGGTACAGAGGAAGTTCCTGATTCCATAGCGCCCTTTGTGAAATCTCACAATGGTGTGCTCCTTGCAAACCATGGAGCGCTGACCTGGGGAAAAGATATTCATCAGGCGTTTTACAGGCTGGAATCCATCGAATATTATGCGACTATATTGATGTATACAGGCAATATCATCGGACGCCAGAATCTGCTTTCCTGCGATCAGGTAGATAAGCTGCTGGATATCCGGCATAAGCTTGGCATCACGGCAGGCGGAATTCCACCGTGTTCCGTAGAAGTAACGAATATGAAGGATGTGGTTACTGCAGCAGATGTCCGCCCGGCAGAACAGACAGGAACAGGACCGGTACTAAAAGGGGTAACATCCATTGTAAGGCCGGGAGAGAGTCTGCCAGTTTCCGGTTGCGGCTGTACCGGCGTAACGCAGAAGAGCTTGACCTTAGAGGAACAAAAGCCTGTGGAGGCGGAAGCTTTAGGTAAGGCAAAGAAGGAAATCATAGCCGAAGTAGTGAGAAGAGTGATAGAGCAGCTAAACTAGGAGGCAATCATGGAAATTGGGGCAAAAGAGATAGAACTGATTGTAAAGGAAGTGCTTGCTGGCATAGAAAGCAGGGGTGTAAAGCCTTCTTACTTTTCCTCTCAAAGTGAAAATGGGGTATTTGAACAGGTAGAGGATGCCATTGCAGCGGCCCACACGGCCCAGCGTGAATGGGTAGAGCATTACAGGATAGAAGACAGGCGGAGAATCATTGAAGCCATACGAATAACTGCAAAAAGCCATGCGAAAACCCTAGCAAAGATGGTTTGGGAAGAAACTGGCATGGGACGCTTTGAGGATAAGATCCAGAAGCATATGGCTGTTATTGAAAAGACCCCTGGCGTGGAATGTCTGACCACGGATGCCATTTCAGGTGATGAAGGATTGATGATAGAGGAGTGTGCTCCTTTTGGGGTAATCGGAGCCATTACGCCGTCCACCAATCCTACAGAAACCCTGATCAATAATACCATCAGTATGATAGCCGGAGGAAATTCCGTTGTATTTAATGTCCATCCGGGAGCGAAGAGATGCTGCGCCCATTGTCTGGAGCTTCTTCATCAGACCATTGTGGAAAACGGAGGACCGGCAAATTTAATCACCATGCAGAAAGAGCCTACCATGGAGGCCGTGAGCAAAATGACGGCTGATCCCAGAATCCGCCTCATGGTTGGTACCGGAGGAATGCCCATGGTTAATGCCCTGCTTCGCTCCGGAAAGAAGACCATCGGAGCAGGCGCGGGAAACCCGCCGGTCATTGTAGACGATACGGCGGATATAGATCTTGCAGCAAAAGAGATCTACCGTGGAGCTTCCTTTGATAACAACATTCTGTGCCTGGCGGAAAAGGAAGTCTTCGTCATGGAACGTGTTGCGGATGAGCTTGTGAATAAGATGGAAAAGGAAGGTGCGTACCTCCTTAATTCCAGGGAGTTAAATGAAATCCTTAAGTTTGCCATGATTGAAAAAGACGGCAGCTATGAAGTGAATAAAAAATGGGTAGGAAAGGATGCGACCCTGTTTTTAGAAGCCATAGGGGTTTCCGGGCACAAGGATGTCCGCCTTCTGATCTGCGAGACAGACAGAAGCCATCCCTTTGTAATGGTAGAGCAGCTGATGCCCATACTTCCCATTGTACGCTTAAGGACTTTTGAGGAATGCGTGGAGTGTGCAGTGGCGGCAGAGTCAGGCAACCGCCATACGGCATCCATGTTTTCCAGAAATGTTGAGAACATGACCAAATTTGGAAAAATCATTGAGACAACCATTTTTACGAAGAACGGCTCAACCTTAAAAGGGGTAGGAATCGGCGGAGAGGGCCATACGACCATGACAATCGCAGGTCCTACCGGAGAGGGTCTTACCTGTGCAAGAAGCTTTACCAGAAGACGCAGGTGTATGCTGGCAGAAGGAGGCCTGCGGATCATCTAGAGAGGGGAAGGTACATATGGCAATCGGCTTTTTGGAATGTGCAGGATATGGCGCAGTTCTTTATGCTATGGATAAGGCCTGTAAGGCAGCAAATGTGAGGATCATCGGGATCGACACCATCAATCCAAAGGATGCGACTGCATTCATTCCCCTTACGGTCCAGGTGAAATTTGAAGGCGGAATCGATGATGTGAAAGAGGCCTGTGAGGCAGCAAAAAGAGCAGCTCTTAAGTTTAACAGTCCGGAAGAGGTTTTGGTAGAGATGATCGAAAAACCATATGAGGGAACCAAGGCGTTATCTCATATAACAAAGGTATCGTTTGAGGAAGAAAACATTATAAATTTCAGGAGGTAGCAGGATATGGCATCCACATCAATTGGGTTAGTTGAAACAAGGGGTTTGACGGCATCCATCGAAGCAGCAGATGCGATGTTAAAGGCGGCAGATGTTGAGCTTGTGGGAACCGAGAAAATCGGCTCCGGTCTGGTAACCGTCATTGTAACCGGAGAGGTAGGCGCGGTAAAGGCAGCCACCGAGGCAGGAGAGGCGGCAGCTTCCAGAGTTGGGGAACTGGTAGCAGTTCATGTGATTCCAAGGCCGCACCAGGACATTGATAAAATTTTGCCAAGGATCAAATAGACATCAGCAAAGGTGGGCGTCATGAAAACAAACCGAAACGCCATAGGGGTTTTAGAAATCAATTATTATGCCAATACCGTTGTGGTGGTCGACCAGGCCTTAAAGGCGGCTGAAGTGGAAATTGTAAGCTGCCACAAGAAGCTGGGAGGAAGGATGTGCCACACGGTATTAGCGGGTGAGACCTCGGCGGTTCGTGCCGCCGTGGAGGCGGCTAAAGAGGCAGGACGGATCGTGGGAGACGACAATGTAAAAGTATCCGTGTCCATTGAAAACCCTCATCCGGAGGTATTGAAGCTTTTAAATATGATTGACAGGCATGAAAACGAAAAGAATTCTGTAAAACCAGAGGAAGAAGAGCACAAAATCAAGGAGGAAAAGTAAATGGCAGAGACAGCAGTAAAAAAGGGAATGTTAGCACTTGGAATGATTGAGACAAGAGGCCTTACCGCATCGATCGAGGCAGCAGATGCCATGTTAAAGGCAGCAGACGTTGAAATGGTGGGAACCGAGAAAATCGGCTCCGGTTTGGTGTCGGTTATGGTTCAGGGAGACGTGGGAGCTGTCAAGGCGGCAGTGGAAGCAGGAGAGGAAGCAGCCTCCAGAGTGGGAGAGGTAGTAGCAGTTCATGTGATCCCAAGACCCCATAATTCCATAGGCGGAATTCTTCCATTCCTTAAATAAAAAGAACAGGAAAGAGTTTAGAGGCGGAGGCTTACAATGGAAAACAGGGAAGAACTGATTCAGAAGGTAACCGCACTGGTCCTGGATAACTGGAAGAGGCTCAGCACACAGCCTTACCAGGTTCCTGTTGGAATCTCGGCAAGGCATGTGCATCTGTCAAAGGAACATGTGGAAGCGCTTTTTGGAGCCGGCTACCGGCTGACTCCAATGAAGGCTTTAAGCCAGCCGGGACAGTTTGCCTGTGAGGAACAGGTTGCTGTTTCTGGTCCGGCCGGAACGCTTCCTAAGGTACGGATTCTAGGACCGGAGAGAAAACAAAGCCAGGTGGAAATGGCCTCCGGTGACTGCAGGATCCTTGGAATACAGCCACAGGTAAGATCATCAGGAGATTTAAAGAGAACTCCCGGGATCATGTTGAAAGGACCAAAGGGAGAGGTCCTTCTGACAGAGGGCGTCATCATCGCGGACCGTCATATCCATATGACGCCGGAAGACGCCCAGTGGTTTGGAGTATCGGATCAGGATCGGGTAAGTGTTTCAGTCGATGGGCCAAAGGGCGGTGTGCTCGGCCATGTACTTATTCGTGTTACCCGTGACAGCAGGCTGGATTTCCATGTGGATACAGACGATGCCAATGCGTTTCAGTTAAAGCAGGGACAATGGGTAACCATTAGAAAGGAAGAGGCCAGGTGATATTAGGAACAATCATGGGAACTGTGGTTTCCACAAGAAAATGCAGGAATCTGGTTGGATTCAAGCTACTTTTGGTAGAACCATATTATGGGGATCAGAAGGATATTTTTGTAGCGGCCGATACCATTGGTGCAGGGATTGGGGAACTGGTACTAGTAACCACTGACAATACGACTCAGTATGCACTGGACCGTTCGGCACCTATAGATGCCTATATCGTTGGCATCGTAGATGCGCCGCCGCAGCCGGGAAGGTAAGGCTTAACGTAGTAGGAGAGGTAGTGCTTATGGAACAGGAAACGCTTAAGATTTTGGCAGTGGCAGATCCGGCGGTGGAAGGTTATCTGGATAAAGAACTGGGGATTATAGACGGATATGGAGGAAACGTGGATTTTCATATCGTGCCCTGGGCGGATTACTATCCGATGATGATGAAAGCATTTACAGGGGAAGCAGATTATGACATTGTCATGGTTGCAGGCCATTTATGGCTTCGTGACTTTGTAGAAAACGGATACCTTTCGGAACTTGCGCTTGAGGAAGAAGACATCCTTCCGGTCATTGCAGAAGAAATGAAGTATAAGGGAAAGGCGTATTTATCTCCCTCATTCTGTGACGGACATATGATCGTCTACCGTAAAAGCCTCCTTGAACAGGTGTTGGGAAAAGAACTTGGAAGCGTCATCACTCCCCGGGAATACATAGAAACGGCAAAAGCTTACAAGGCGGCCTGTGGGGAACAGGCAGTAGCCATGAAGGCTGATAAGTCTGAGATATTTACCGATGCCCTTCCCTTCCTGCGCATGTACGGAGGAGATGCTTATGATCCCGATGGATCTGCGGCCTGCGGAAAGGAAGATGCGGTAAAGGGTCTGAAATCCTATGTGGAACTGAGAGCTTGTGCAGTTAGTGGTACGGATAGCTTCGGCAACGGGGAAATTGCAGAAACTATCCGCCAAAAAAGAGCTGCTATGGCAGTTACCTGGAGCGGTCAGATGGGAGAAGTGTTTAAGGAAGGCTGTATGGAACCAGAGGATCTGGGATTCTCCACTTTTTCCACGGCCTGGAACGTGACCTGGTCCTTTGGAATCTGCTCAAGCTGCAGGAAAAAAGAAGCTGCTGAGAAATTTCTTTCGTACCTTCGGTCACCGGAGGTGGATCAGAAGGTGGGAAGAATGAGTGGTGCTCCTGTAAGAAGAGGAAGCTATCTGGAAGGAGCCGGTGACTGCCCCTGGTTTCCGGTACAGCAGAAGATGATGGAACTTGCAAGACCCCTTCCCGATCTGTCAAAGGCAGGGGAGAAAAACGGAGTCCTTTATGAGAAAATCTTTGAGGCTTTTTCCGGAAAAAAGACAGCAGAAGAAGCCATGAGGGAAGCCGGGAAAATGATGAGTGGCATAACCGAGCTGTAACAATATGATCAGGGAGAAAACATGAAGATTATTATAATTGGAGGAGTAGCGGCAGGAATGAGTGCCGCCTCCAAGATCCGCAGGGTCGACCCGGACGCGAAAGTAACGGTCTATGAAAAGGGAGGTTTTCTCTCTTATGGAGCGTGCGGACTTCCCTACTATGTGGGAGATTATAACGATGATTACCGCAAGATGATCGCCCGTTCACGGGAGACCTTTACCAAGATGGGCATAGAAACCTTCCTCCGCCACGAGGTACAATCCGTTGACGTGGATAGGAAAGAAGTCCTTGTAAAGAACCTTGAAAATGGTCAGGAATTTACGGATTCTTACGATAAATTAATGATAGCTGTGGGGGCATCGGCTGTTGTTCCTCCTTTTCCGGGCAGGGAGCTTATGGGAGTCCATGTATTAAAGTCCATGGAAGACGGGATCTTTTTAAAGGAATATGCAAAAATGCCGGAAATCCGGAACATCGTCATCGTTGGAGGTGGATATATCGGAGTGGAGTGTGCGGAAGCATTTTTGAATCTGGGAAAGAATGTCCGCATGCTTGAGGCAGCTCCCAGAATTCTTATGCCCTTTGACGAAGAAATCGCCGCCCTGGCCCATGATGAGCTGGTAAAGTCAGGGGTTCTGCTTAACACCGGAGAAAAGGTGGAAGGGTTTTATGGAGACGGTCTTTATGTAAAAGGTGTGAAAACAGATAAGGGAACCTACGATGCGGATCTGGTGATCGTTGCCGTGGGTGTCCGTCCCTGTACGGAATTTTTGAAGAACACAGGAATCTCCATGGGGAAAAACGGCGGTCTCATCGTGGACCGGGAAATGAGAACTTCTATTCCGGATGTGTATGCGGCGGGAGACTGTATTTTAGTCTATAACGAAGTATTAGAGGAAGACAGCTTTCTGGCTCTCGGAACAGTTGCGAACAAATGCGGCAGAATCGCAGGTGCCAATTTAGCAGGGGGCCATGAATCGTTTATCGGTGCCCTTGGGTCTGCGGCGATCAAGGTGTGCGGGCTGGAACTTGGACGTACGGGTATGGGAGAAGGAGATGCCATACGTCTTTCTAAGGATTATAAGACTTTGATAATCCAGGCAAACGACCATCCGGCGTACTATCCGGATCCAACGCCAATTACCATAAAGCTGATCTATGAAAAAGGAACAAAAAGGCTGCTTGGCGCACAGACCTGCGGGCAAAAGGGGGCTGTTTTGCGGGCAGATGTATTCGCTGTGGCAATTCATTGCAGGATGACAACGGCAGAGCTTGGAATGACGGATCTCATTTACGCACCTCCATTTTCCGGGGTATGGGATGCCATCCAGATTGCCTGCAATGCAGCGAAATAAAGGAGTGCAGGATAGAAAGTGAGGTCAGACCATGAGTAAAATAATGACTTTGCAGGAGGCAGCAGCCCGGATCCATGACGGGGATATCCTTGGTCTTGGCGGCAATGTGCTCCATAGGGCGCCCATGGCAATGGTCCGGGAGCTGGTGCGTCAGAAAAAAAGGGACTTAAAGCTGGTAAAGACGGCTGGAGCCATGGATGTCGACATGCTTTGCTTCGGAGGCTGTGTTTCCAGTGTAGATGCCGGCTTTATCAGTTATGAAAGTGAATATTCTCTGGCCGGACATTACCGTAAGGCCGTTGAAAGCGGAGCTGTGAAAGGAAATGAGCATGCCTGTTATACGGTGATCTCCGCGCTCCGTGCCGCCAGCTACGGAGTGGGATTTATGCCTGTAAAAGGACTTGTGATCAGTGACTTAATCGATGCCAATGATTATTTTATACGGGTCGAGGATCCGTTTACAAAGGAGCCGGTGACAGTGGTAAAGGCCATAAGGCCGGATGTTGCGGTCATCCATGTGCAGGAGGCGGATGAAGATGGGAACGCCAGGATCACAGGACCGTTATTCGAGGATGTTCTGTTTTCCAGGGCGGCCAAAAGAGTCATCCTGACAGCAGAGAATATCGTCCATGGATCTGCATTTACTGGCAGTTCAAAAAAGGCGGATATTCCTCATTTTCTGGTAGAAGCAGTTGTCAGAGTTCCCAAAGGGGCTGCACCCTGTTCCTGTCCGGGTTCTTATGATATTGACGGAAAGAATTTAAAAGAATTTAAAGGGCTGAAAGATTTGGACGGCCTGAATGCCTATTTAAAAGCATTTGAAAAGTCCGATTACAAAGGATAAGGGGGCATGGCATGATGGAAGAAAAATACAGAGTCAGCGATATTATGGTCTGCGCCATGGCCCGCCTCATACCTGACGGCAGCAAGGTGTTTCACGGAGTGTCCTCCCATATGCCTATGATTGCGCTGCTGCTTGCAAAAGCGCTTCATGCGCCGGGAGCAGTGCATTTGAATATTCCGGGCGGGACAGACCCGGATCCGGTGAGACTTAAAAAGTATACCAGTGCAGGCCCGGAGCTTTTGGAACGTGCCACAGCCTATTTTCCTTTAATGGAAGTATTTGACCTGGCCATGAGAGGGGAGTTAGATGTAGCATTCTTAAGCGGAATCCAGTTTGATTCCCACGGCAATGTCAATGCGTCGGTTATTGGAGATTATAAAAAACCAAAGGTGAGGATGCCGGGAGGAGCAGGCAGTGCCGTTCTCATACCAACGGCAAAGAGGGCGATTCTCTGGAGGACAAAGCATGACAAGCGCACCTTTGTGAACCAGGTGGATTTTGTAACTACCAGGGGAAATGTGGAACGGATCATCACCCCCTTATGCATATTTAAAATGGAAAACGGGGAAATGGTTCTGGATACCATTCACCCAACTTCCAGCTTAGAAGAGGTACAGGAAAATACCGGATTTCCCATAAAATCCTCCCATATCGCCTATACGCCCCTTCCTACAAAGGAAGAGCTGAGCGTGCTGAAACGGATCGATCCGGGAGATTTCAGAAATATAGAATTCTAAGGAGGCCATTTATGGCACTTGAAAGGATCAATGCAGTAGGGACCAGCTTTTTTGGCCGCGGTTCCATTGGGTTGCTGCCGGATGAGTTTAAGAAACGGGGATTTAAACGGGCACTTATCGTCACGGACCCCTTCCTGTATAAAAACGGTACCGGAGACAAAGTGGGAGCCTGCCTATTAAAAGCCGGTGTGGAATACGCTATTTATTACCTGGTTGAGCCCAATCCCACCACCATGGTTGTGGGTGACTGCCTGGAGGCTGCTAAGGCCCTGGAAGTGGATCTTTTGGTGGCAGTGGGCGGAGGCTCTGCCATAGATACGGCAAAGGCAGTCAGCATTGTGATGGCAAACGGCGGTAAGGTGGAGGACTATGAAGGGGTAGAACGCTCTCTTGATCCGGGAATGCCCATTGTGGCGGTGAATACTACTGCAGGTACCGGATCAGAGGTTACGTCGTTCTATATCGTGACCGATCCGGTGAGACATTCCAAAATGTGTATGGTAGACTCGAACTGTATGGTCACCATTGCCGTTAATGATGTAGACTTCATGATGAGCATGCCAAAAGCCCTCACGGCTTCCACAGGAATGGATGCCATGACCCATGCCATTGAAGCGGCTGTGGCAAAACGAGCTACTCCATATACGGATAAGGATGCCCTTTGGGCAATGGGTGTGATTGGTACATACCTTCCGGAAGCGGTGGCTGACGGAAGTAATGAGAAAGCCAGGGAGATGATGGCTTATGCGGAATACAGTGCGGGCATGGCATTTTCCAATGCAGGTCTTGGCATGGTGCATGCTATGGCCCATTCTCTTGGAGGGCTCATGAACCTGCCTCACGGCATCTGCAATGCGGTTTTGCTGCCTTTTGTCATGGAATTTAACGGAAGCAGGCCGGAAGCCGCAGAGCGGTATAAGAAGGTGGCAGAGGGACTTAAGATTCCCGGGGCGTCTGCCATGACAGGGGAACAGGCTGTGAAGGAAACTGTGGCCTGTATCAGGCGGCTGTCAAGGGAGGTAGGGATTACACAAAGTCTTAAAGAGCTTAAGGTAAATCCTGAGGATTTTAAGGCTCTGGCGGAAATTGCACTTAAGGATACCTGTATGGAGGACAATCCCTTTAAACCAACACTTGGGCAGGTTATAGAAGTGTATCGGAACGCATATGGTTGAACTGCAATAAATTGTGGGAAGGAGAAGGAATAAATGAAAAAACTGATTAATGTACCGGAAAACTATGTAAATGAGATGCTGGAGGGAATCTACCTTGCGCATCCGGACTATGTTACTTATACGGAAGGCGACTTGCGCTGCCTGGTTACCTCCAATAAGGTGGAGGGAAAAGTAGGAATTGCAACCGGAGGGGGTTCGGGGCATCTTCCTCTGTTTCTAGGTTATGTAGGAAAAGGAATGTTAGACGGCTGTTCGGTGGGAGATGTTTTCCAGTCTCCCAGCGCGGAGCAGATGCTTAACGTAACGAAACGCATTGACTCCGGAGCCGGTGTTCTTTATATTTACGGCAATTATAACGGGGATATCTTTAATTTTGATATGGCCGCAGAGATGGCAGATATGGAAGAGGATATCCATGTGGAAAGTGTTGTTGCAGGGGAAGATGTGGCATCTCCCAAGGCAGCTCCAGGAGAGAAGAATACCAGAAGAGGAGTAGCCGGTATCTTTTTTGTATATAAGTGTGCCGGAGCAGCTGCTGCAGCCGGTAAGGATTTACAAGAGGTAAAACGGATCGCAGAGAAAGCGGCGGCCAATGTAAGGACCATGGGAGTGGCACTTACTCCCTGTACAGTACCGAGAGTCGGTCATCCGGGATTTGAGATAGGAGAGGATGAGATGGAAATCGGCATGGGAATCCATGGAGAGTCCGGAATCCGCCGTGGGAAACTGGAAACAGCAGATGAGATCACATTGGAAATGATGGAAAAAATCCTTGAAGATATTCCATACTGTGCCGGAGATGAGGTTGCGGTTCTGGTAAACGGACTGGGCGCTACTCCTCTTGACGAGCAGTATATTGTGGCAAGAAAGGTCAATATGATTCTGGAAGAGAAGGGAATCAAGGTGCACCGTTATTATGTAGGTGAATATGTAACCTCTATTGAGATGGCAGGCTTATCCATTTCCCTTCTGAAAATGGATGAGGAACTGAAGGGCTATCTGGATGCTCCGGCTGATACACCATTCTTTAAGCAGGGAATTGTCTAAAGATCCTATTGGAGTAGGTGGCATAAGAGCATAACGTTTGTCACGATTATTTATGCCGCCGGCATCAGCGGCAGAATGGAGGCTGATATGAACCAGCAGGAACTGATAGCCATA
Organism: Lacrimispora sphenoides; assembly: GCF_900105215.1. NCBI lineage: Bacteria > Bacillati > Bacillota > Clostridia > Lachnospirales > Lachnospiraceae > Lacrimispora > Lacrimispora sphenoides. The sequence continues at coordinate 1,168,293 of NZ_FOIP01000002.1, forward strand.
CTTGGCAGAATAAGTAAGATCATGGTGGAAAACCGAAACTACTTAATTGAACTGGACAGTGTTGTGGGAGACAGTGATCTGGGACTTACGATGACGGATGGATTCCAGGCGGCTTACGACGCGGTTTCAGATGGATCGGAGCCGGATCTGGGCAAGCTATTGTACAAGGCAGGAAAGACCATGGGAAATAAAGTTCCTTCTACCATGGGGACATTGATGGCAGCAGGTCTGATGCGTGCCGGGAAGACACTAAAAGGAAAGACAGAATTGTCCGGTGCAGATGCTGTTTCCTTGTTTGAAGCTTATGAAGCAGGTGTTGCCGATCTTGGTAAAGCGAAATTAGGGGATAAGACCTTTCTGGATGGATTTCATCCCGGAGTGCAGGTACTTAAGGCTGAAGTGGAAGCCGGAGTGTCCCTTGAAGAAGCTTTTGGGAAAGCGGCAGCGGCTGCATGGAATGGTTTTGAACAAACAACGACTATGATTGCCGTTCATGGAAGAGCGGCAACAAGAGGAGAAGCGTCCCGATCTTTAAAAGATCCTGGGGCTGCTGTTGCAGCTCTTATCATGAAGGCAGTTGCAGACAGATAAGATGATGACTAAGGGGGCTTAAACATGAAGCTGCATGCTCATTGAACCTGGACAGATCAGAACATTTGCGGTCAGGACGAAAAATGAAACGTAAGTTTTAAGAATAAGGGAGCAGATAAGGGAAACAATCTGCTCCCATAAATATAAAACCACTGTTTTTTGTTAAAATTAGACGATTTTCATGTTGAAAAATTGGGAAAAATGTAGAAAAATCTAAAATTAGTTGCATCAATTTGCAAACGGTGTTATATTGTATCCAGTTGAGTACAACTAAATAGCAAAACAGGAAGACGTGTTACTGGTAATGCAGGCAAGATCGGATTGAGCAAAGAGTTATAAGGCTTATTATTTTTAGTCTTATGATTTATATCGCTTGGTCGGGTCTTTTTTATTTTGTCATTCCGGCCGGGTGATGAGATATGATAACACTTGAAAGGGGTTTGGAAAATGAATTATAATCAAATAGCCAAAGACATTATAACAAATGTCGGCGGTTCCGATAACATAAGGGGACTCACCCATTGTTTTACCAGATTAAGGTTTGAGTTAAGAGATACAAAGAAGGCAAAGAAAGAAGTAATTGAACATCTGGAAGGTGTTATCTCCGTAGTGGAAAGCGGCGGGCAGTTCCAGGTCGTTCTGGGAACAAAAGTCACAAAGGTTTACGAAGCGATCCTTCCCATGATATCATTAGAGGAAAATACAGCAGACAGCGAAGAAAAGGGTTCTGTCTGGAACCGGATTCTGATTGCCATTTCCTCCATGTTTACTCCCATGGTTCCGGCGATTGCAGCCTCCGGACTTTTAAAAGGTCTTTTGACCATCGCAAGAATTACAGCCTCCAATCACGGGCTGGATATTACCGTCAACCAGACTTATATTCTCATTATGGCTGCCACAGACGCATTGTTTTATTTCATGCCAATCATACTTGCTTATACTAGTGCAAAGGTATTTAAGGCAAATGAATTTATTGCCATGGCACTTGGCGGTACCATGTGCTACCCGGCGGTTGTTTCCCTGATGACTGGGAGTGAGGCTGTCAGCATGTTCGGCATTGCAATTACAAAGGCAAGCTATGCGTCATCCGTGATTCCCATTATCATCGGAGTATTTATTCTTGCATATATACAGAAGTTTTTAGAAAAGATAATTCCTGAAGTATTAAAAATCATACTGGTTCCAGGCATATCCCTGCTGGTTATGATTCCTGCGACCTTTATGGTGTTTGGTCCCATTGGCATCTACATCGGTAATGGCATTAACTTTATCTACACTGGAATGATGAATTTAAGCCCTGCTTTGTGCGGAGCTTTTGTGGGCGGCATGTGGTGCGTATTTGTTATTTTCGGAGCACACAGAGCTCTGCTTCCCATTGGTATCAATGATGTGGCCCAGTTCGGCCACCAAAACCTGCTGGCTTTTGCCGGTGCAGCAAATTTCTCTCAGGGCGGTGCAGCTCTTGGAGTCATGTTAAAAACAAAGAGCAAGGACTTAAAAACAGTTGCCGCTTCTGCAGCCATATCCGCTTCTGTTTGCGGCATTACGGAGCCTGCTATTTACGGTTGTAACCTGCGGTTAAAAAAGCCTATGATCTATGCAATTATCTGTGGTGCCATCGGCGGTGCGATCATGGGTGTGGGAGGCGTATACGGCGATTCCTTTGCCAATAACGGGGTGCTTACCTTTGCAACTTATGCGGCTTTCGGTATGAAGACCTTTATTTATTATCTGATCGGTGTTGCAGTATCCTTCTTTGGAGCAATGGGACTTACATTCCTGTTCGGTTTTGATGACATCAGCGGAAAAGGCGAACGAGTTTCCGGTTCAGATGAAGGAGCTGCCGAATTCCAGGATGTTTTGGGTATTACTTCTGGGGCTGACATATTGATCAGCTCACCGGTGGAAGGTACTGCAGTGCCCATGACATCGGTAAACGATGAGGTTTTTTCCTCTATGGCGTTAGGGAACGGAGTTGCGATTGTCCCGGAAAAGGGTGAAGTTGTCGCTCCGGAAGACTGTACCGTGACCATGGTTTATCCCACGCTTCATGCCTTGGGGCTTATGCTGGACAGCGGTGCTGAAATGATTATTCACGTTGGAATCAATACGGTCCAATTGGAAGGAAAGCATTTTAAAAAACATGTGGAAGAAGGTACCCATGTCACGAAGGGAACCAGGCTTTTATCCTTTGACTTAGATGCCTTAAAGAAGGAAGGATATGATACGGTTGTTCCTATCATCATCAGCAATACTGCTGCTTTTAGCGAGGTAACAGGAATTACCGGATCAGGAGCTTCTCTTCAAAAGCCAGTGATCGCAATTAAAAATAATTAGTAAAGGAAATATAGATATGGAAATGACAAAAACAAATTTCCCAAAAAACTTTTTATGGGGAGCTTCCTCTTCGGCATTCCAGATTGAAGGCGGATGGGATGAAGGAGGAAAGGGCATTACAGTTGCTGATGTCAATTCCTTTAAGCGCTCGGATATCCAGGCTGACAGCAAGGTCGCCAGTGACTTCTACCATCATTGGGAGGAGGATATCCGGTTAATGAAGGAACTGGGAATGCAGATTTACCGGTTCTCAATTTCATGGGCCAGAATCATACCGGATGGAGATGGAGAGATAAACCAGGCAGGAATTGATTTCTATCATAAGATCATCGATCGTCTGTTAGAACAGGGCATTCAGCCCTTTATCACCTTATATCACTTTGACCTTCCCTATGCCCTTGCCAGGAAATATAACGGCTGGGAATCCAGAGAATGTGTAAAGGCCTTTGAGCGTTATGCAAAAATATGTTTTAAAGCCTTTGGAGACAGAGTCACCTACTGGCAGGTCCACAACGAGCAGAATCTTATGGTGAGAGTAAACGAACGGATGAACATCACAACGGATGACGCATGGGAAGCCGACCGCCAGAGAGCCCAGATGGATTACCACATGTTCCTGGCTCATGCCCTGGCGGTGAAAGCCTGCCATTCCATCATACCGGATGGAAAGATCGGTCCTGCGGTATCCTCCACCTGTACCTATCCGGAAAGCAACAGACCGGAAGATGTTTGGGCGGCCCGGATGAACGACTGGTTTAAGACGGATTACTGCCTGGATATGCATTACTACGGCCGTTATCCCGGATATTACATGCGCTATCTGGAAGAAAGGAATATCGTACCGGTTATGGAGCCGGAAGACGAGGAGATTTTAAAAGGCGGGGCGATGGATTTTATTGCCCTGAATTATTACCGGACCCTGTGTGTCCGGTACCTTCCGACTGATGAGGGGCATCTGGCAGGGGAGAGGGCATTCCCCATCAATGAAGTGGATTTTGACCAATACGGTTATTTTCATCATATAAAAAATGAGCATCTGGTTTCCAGTGAATATGGAGCCCAGATCGATCCGCTGGGCCTTCGGACCGTATTAAACAGCTATTATCAGAAATACCACCTTCCCCTCATCATTACGGAAAATGGCCTGGGAGCCGCCGATACCCTGACAGAGGACGGCAAAGTCCATGATGAGTACCGGATCAGCTATTTAAAGGCACACATTAAGGCGATAAGCCAGGCAATCGAAGACGGGGTTTCGGTTATGGGATATTCTCCCTGGTCGTTTATGGATCTTCTCAGTTCCCATGAGGGCTTTCGCAAGCGGTATGGTTTTGTCTATGTCAATCGGGATGACCATGACTTAAAGGATATGAGCCGTGTGAAAAAGGACAGTTATTTCTGGTATAAGCGGGTGATTGAAACCAATGGAGACGAACTCTGAGTTTGATTTCGTGAGAATAACAGAAATGGGGTTGGGTAATGAGGGTTGTAAAAGTAATGAATAATTCCCTGCTGCTGGCACTTGATGACAGCGGCAGGGAAGTGATCCTGATGGGAAAGGGAATTGGATTTAATAAGTCCATTGGGCATCACTTAAAAAGTGAAGACATTGAAAAGGTATTTGTCTTAAAGGACCGGTCAATATCAAAGAATATCATCCGGCTTGCCTCAGAAATAGACAGTACCTATTTTGAACTGGCCAAACAGGTTATTGATTATGCCATTGACACCTATGGAATGGTACTGATGGAGCATATTTATCTGGGACTTACAGACCATTTGTCTTTTGCTGTAAAAAGGAACAATGAGGGGATTTTAATACAAAATTTCTACACACAGACCTTAAAACGTTTCAATCCAAAGGAATTTAAAGTTGGCTTATATGCCCTGCAGCTTGTGAGGGAGCGGCTGCAGGTGGAACTGCCTGAAGATGAGGCTGGAAATATTGCCTTTCATTTTATTAATGCACAGACAAATAACTTAAACAGTACGGATAACCAGAAGATATTTGAGACAGTCAAGGGTATTTTGGATATTGTAAAATACAACTTTTCCATACTCTACGATGAGGACGGAATCGGCTACACCCGCTTTGTGACTCATCTGCGCCTCTTTGCACAAAGGCTTGTAAACGGAAGTCAGGATTTATATGATTATGAAGATTCCTTTTACACTCATGTTCTTGAGAGCTGTCCCAGGGAATATGAATGTGTAAAGAAAATCGGTGTGTTTATCAGAGAAAAATTTGAATCAAAGCTGTCCAAACAGGAAGAGATGTACTTAGCTGTCCACATCCACAGAATTTTAGAGGAATACGCTCAAAGGGAAAAAACATGAAAGAACAGACTTTAAACCAGCTTACGTTTACGCGCAGACAGGAAATCCATTACCTTGCTATGGTATCGCTGTTCTGGTTTGCACAATATGTATACATTCCATACCAGACGACTTTTTTAACTGCCAGTGGAGCCAGCAGCGCATTTACCGGAATGGTTGTGGGGGCTTATGGAATTTCCCAAATGGTGTTAAGGTTTCCCATAGGCCTTTGTGCGGATTCTGTTGGCAGACATAAATATTTTATAATGGCAGGAGCAATTGCCTCCGGAACCGCCTCTGTTTTCCGGGTATTCTGGTGCAATGGCACAGGGTTTCTGGTTGCCAATTTCTTCTCCGGACTGGCTTCTGCCATGTGGATTTCTTATATGGTGTTCTACACCAATCATTTTTCTGCCGGAGATCAGCAGGCTGCCACCAGCCGGATCGTACTGTTTAATAATTTTGGAATGCTTCTTGGCTTTCTGTGCAGTACAATCAGCTATCATCGTATCGGCATGGCAGGAATCTGCATGTTAAGCATGTGCGCGGGCCTGATGGCTTTTCTTCTTTCAATTGGAATTAAAGAAACAGATGTTAAACCCGGCATACATAAGACCAGAGAACTGCTTTCTGTCTGTAACATCAGGCACTTGTGGCTGTTCTCTTTCATAGCTCTGATTCAGCAAGGGATCCAGCTGACAACTGCCATGTCGTTTACCAACCAGATATTAAAAGAATTGGGCGCATCGGATGGGATTGTAGGGATATCCTCTGTGATCTATATGATATCATCCGTAGGATTTGCAGCTTTCGCTTCTTCCGGGACCTGCAGCCGCAAAGGTCCAAGGTTCTGGATTCCGCTGGTATTTGCTGTTGTGGCTTTCTATTGTATCCTGGTTCCGGCCGCCGGGAACATACCTGTGCTTTTACTGCTGCAAATTTTACCTGGGATGTCCACCGGCATCTTGTTCTCTTTTGCAACCTCGGAAGCTATGCAGGGCATACCGGCCGGCAGCAAATCTACGGCCATGGGAATGTACCAGGCTGTTTATGCGCTGGGAATGACAACCTTCCCGATCTTTACCGGGTCGCTGGCTGCCAGGGCAGGAATACAGACCGGGTATTTGCTGCTGGCAGGGATTGCCTGCCTGGGTGGAATTGGGGCAGTGGTGTATTATAAAAAAGTAGCTGCCAACCATGGGTTAGGCAGCTAAAGCTAGTTTTCACATTCTTAATTCCAGATTCATCAAATCACAGATATCCTTTGAAACAGTTTGTATATGTCTATCTGCCCATATCCACAATTCTCATTGGGAAAAGAATAGGTGCTGTCTCTCTGTGCCCCCCGCATGATCATATGGTTGATCTGGACGCCGGTGACGGTAGTGTGGTTGCCTTTGCAGTACCCCCATTCCATGACCATGGCAGAGGCTCCCGCTGCGTGTGCGGCAGCGGCTCCTGTACCTGTAAGGCTGCCATATTGATTTCCTGGGAGTGCGCAGGGAATTAAGTATCCGGGAGCGGCGATATTAGGATTGATTTCCCCGAATCTGGAATAACCTTTTCCTGATTCACCCAGAATACTGCCATCAAACTGGTTATAGGCGGCAACGGTCAGAGGATTTCTGGCATTTCCCGGGGCTGTAATGGTGGTGCTGGGGTTTGCCTGATAGAAATATGTTTCGTTTGAAATCAAGTTCCCTGACGGCAGCCAGGAATGGAAGGAAAAAGGTTCATTTTCTATGCTTGTGACCTGGAAATACCAGATTCCTGGAGTTGGATTGTCAAACCGCAATAAAATAACCTGATCCCCTGTTGAACCTTCCAAAAGGATATTGTTGATCCAAATGGTAGTTTGGCCCATGGAAAGGCTGAATTTTTGGCAAACACCGGCAGGGGGAGATATGCTCTGAATGAATTCCTGGTTAGGCGGGAATATTTCAATGCTTACTTTCCCAGGAGGAAAGGGCCAGATTTCCATCGTAAATTTTTTATCATTTCTTCCTATTTTTAGGTTAAAGCCATTGCGGAAAGGAGTAGCCGCCGAATGGTGGAAATAATGTCTGCGGCTGTCTCCTTCATTCCCTGCGGCTACCAATACGTCAATTTTGGGCATTTGTACGATGTGTTCTAAATAAGAGCTGATAACTCCCAATCCATCATGGCCTCCTTGATTGCTTCCCAATGCGATGCATATAACGAGAGGAAGCTCTTTTTCTTGCGAGACGGAGAGCAGGTAACGGATTCCCAGCATAATATCTGATTCCTGATAGCACAGGGCATTATCCGGAGCAAAGAACAGCTTTTTTAAATTTTGCTTCGCTTCTTTTAATTTTACTATGATAAGCTCGGTTTGGGGAGCAACACCGGTAAAAGAGTTTTTTTCATCGGGGCTGCCTGCGATTACACTGGCGATTGCTGTACCATGTCCATTGTTATCAGCAGTAGGCACCATGGATAAGGGGTTCTTGGATTTCAATGCAGTATTGATGTGTTTTTTCGTATATTCTGAGCCGAAACTAAAGTCCTTGGGAGGTTTGCCGGTCTGGTCGGTCTGGTCCCATATGGAAAGAATACGGGTGGTACCGTCATGATATTTGAATGCGGGGTGCTGGTAGTCGATGCCGGTGTCTATGATGCCGATGGCTACCCCAAGCCCCATCAGGCTTAAATCGGGATGCCTCCGGACATTGGTAATGCCTGATTTATCTATGCTCACTTTAGAAGTAAGTGTAAAAAGAGAGGGGAAATTATCGTAAGGGTACCGTCCCAGGTCACAGGCGTCCATATTGTTTTTCCATATATGCATCAATGAATATTTATCATTTAAAACCGTAAGATTATTACCGGTATCAAAACTGGGAACTAAAGAATTACTAATGATCAAGTCATAATATTCGTTATCCAATATTTTATTCATGCTAATGCCCCCAACCTGCTATTTTAAACGCAGTATATAGTTATCTTATGCATGCATATGGGGGTTCATGAAAGGTTACCGTTCTTTGGGGGAGTCAATGCCGCTAAAGGAGTTGTAGAAAACAGTATGGTCTATAGCAAACCGTTTCTCATGAAGAGGGTGAGGAGCGCAGTTTTCTCCGGGATAACCCATGGGAAGCAGAGCAACGGGAATTAAATGTTCCGGAATATCAAATGACGAACGGATGCATACAGGGTTAAAATGACCTACCCAGGTACTGCCTAATCCTAAATCAACCGCTTCAAGCATCATCTGCGTGGCAACTATGCTTGCGTCAACTTCTCCCATATCCTTATTGTCATAAGACCTTTTCCAGCTGACTGTGGAATCATAACATACCAGCAAAGCCAGAGGAGCATGAAAATGATAGGTGGTGCAGGATTTTAATTTAGCAAGATTTTCTTCACTGTCAATGACAAGAATCCGCTGGGGTTGATAATTCACAGCAGTAGGAGCGATTCTTCCTGCTTCCAGGATCAAATCCAGTTTTTCCTTTTCTATTTTCCGGTCGCTGAATTTTCTCATTGAGTAACGTTCTTTTGCCAATTGTAAAAATTCCATAATAACATCTCCTTCTGTTTTTAATAAGCTTACTATAGCATAAAAAGAAAAATAGGAAAAGACGGAACCGGTCCGTAAGGACTGTCCGTCTTTTTCGTGTGATATCATCCAAGCGGAGTTGCATTTCCTGTTACTTCATCGTACTGAAAGGCCACATTGCTGGTTTCATAGTCAAATAAATAGGTGGCAATATAAATCAGGGTACTGTCAGGCAGTCGTTTGTATGTCCTGACTGTATAGTAATTTTTTCCGTCGATTTTAGATATTCCAGGAGATGCGATAAATTCGTAAGAGTCGGCAGCTTCCGCCAGGCCAAGCTTTTCCTGACTTAGGGAGCGGACGGCATCCTCTGCCTGCTCTATGGTATTGGTCGCTTTTGGCTGTTTTTCAAAATCCGCGATTATCTTTTTCTGCTGATTCCACTGGTCTTTAAAATAGGTGCTCCAGGGCTGGTTTTCTTTACTTGTGGTTACGGTATAGCTGTCTGCTTCGGATTCCAGGGTAATGGAAAGATAGGAAGCGGAATCTTTAGACGGCCCGGCAAGCTGATAAAACTCTGAGCTTGTCTTAAGGGTCTCGTCTGCAGAAGGCTGTCCGGACTCTGACTGTTCGGGTTTATCCGTTACGTTAATGAAATTCTTTTTTCCTTCCAGATAATCCATGTAGCTTTTTATATCAGCGGAGGTATCTTCCACATGAATATACTTGTAACTCGCCCCAAGGCCGGAGGTTCGTGAAGCAGTGCCGGCAGAAGATTCCTCAGGTATATTGTTCTGATCAACGGGTTCCTTCGTTTCTGTATCAGGGCTGGTTTCGGAAGCCTCCAATTTTTCAAAATCGCGTTCACCAACAATTTCAGTAACCGAAGAAATATCTTCTTCTTTCGAAAAGTAGTAGGTTGGCGCAACTCCTGCCTTTTCTTCCGGCTCCCCCTTCTTTTGGGAAGTAAGCAGAATAATGGCCTGAACAGATCCCATAATAACGATCAGCAGGGCGGCTCCCATCAATACGAGAACTCTTTTATTTTTAGGTAATAGACTTTTTCCTTTGTCTTTTGGAACTTTGGCCGGTTTTGCTTTATTTTGTTTGTTTTTTACTGCATTCCCTTTTTTTGAGGTTGTCTTGGGTATCTTCTCGTTTTTGGATTTTATATTTTTTAGCATAAAGTTCATCCTTGTGTAATTATTGATGCAACATACAGTTAAATGGCTGTATGACATCGCTACCCATATATCGGTTGATTCCAGACAAAAAATAAGGATTTCGGACAAAAAATGATTTGTTTAAACAGCAAGGAGCTTTTGTGCAGTTCCCATGATCATCTTATCCACAAATTCGGCTACCTCTTCCTTTGGCTGCTGCATATCCGTATCAAGCCATTGTTTCAGGACACCGGTTAGTCCATAAGTGATAAATTCAAGGTAGTAGTTCAGGGGTACTTCCCTGGCAGCAGGATACTGCTCCCTGATGATTGTTGTACCGTTTTTTAAGACAAGGGTATGGAAGCGGTTTACAAAATCATTGGAGGAGCTATTCTCAAAAAGGATTTTACATATCTTTTTGTTCTCTTCAATATAATGAATGATTGGTATAACAACGGGCAGGAGTGACCCCTTTTTAAAGGCATAGCGGCAGTTACTTACCATATCCTGAAAATCATCTAAGACTTCGGATTCCATTTCCTGTAACAGGCTGTAAGTATCTGCATAGTGAAGATAAAATGTACCCCGGTTTAAATCTGCCAGTTCCGTGATGTCTTTCACGGAAATATTCTTAAAGTCCTTTTTTTCCATGAGTTCAAGAAGGCTTTCTTTCAATAACTTCTGAGTTTTTCGGATGCGGCGATCCTGTTTTTGAGTTTCCATATGATTCCTCCAATTGTGTTTCTGGACTTGTTTCTCATTTCAGAGCCTGAATCTCTGAAAATCATGAACGCTATATCAAAGAGTGTTGAGTATTGCATGAAAAAAGATTTTTTGTTTATTAATGGATTTTTCTTCGTTCATTGATTATTGAAACTTATTTACAAGAGTATTATAATGTACACGTGTTCAAAAGTCAATTAAGGATCCGTTAAAAGAAAAATGATGGGTAATGGAGGAAGATATGAAAAAAGACAAAAGTTTATTTGATAGAATCGTACATATCATTGTGTTTAAGGGAAAGGAAATAGAGATTTTTTTCTTTCTTACGGCCATCATCTGTGCAATCTGTTTTCCTTTTGTAAAGGTCAATTACGATTTAAGTAAATACCTGCCGCAGTTTGCCCAGACGAAACAGGCCCTTGATGTGATGGAGGATGAGTTTGGATATCCTGGAATGGCACGGATCATGGTAGAGGATGTAAGCCTTCCGGAAGCTCAAAAAATAAGGCAGCAGATATCGGATCTGGAAGGGGTGGACCTGGTCATAGGTCCTGATATGACAACAAATGTCTATATGGGAGCCTCATTTTTGGATCAGGGGATCACCGATATGATGTCTGTGGATGCCTTTTCCATGGAAGACTATTATCATGATGGGTATGCTCAGATGGATGTAATATTTGAAAATGGTGATGATAGTCCGGTGACCCGGAAAGCGGTAGACGGGATTTATGAAATTGTAGGAAAAGACAGAGGCTATTTTGCAGGAAGCGCCGTATCCAGTAAAGAGCGGGAAGAGTCCATAACAAAAGAGATTACCATGGCTATTGGAATGGCGTTAGTAATCATCTGGGTGATCTTAACCCTTACCACAACATCCTGGATGGAGCCGTTTTTGTTCATTTTCGTTATGATAGTGGCCATCGTTATGAATATGGGATCCAACCTGATGTTTGGCAGCATATCATTTTTTACCTTTTCCACGGCAGCCATTTTGCAATTGGCAGTGTCTATGGATTATTCCATTTTCCTTTTACATACTTTTACAGCAATTAAGAATACCGGCATTGAGATACACGAAGCCATGGAATTGGCAGTAAAGGAATCCTGCAGTTCTATTCTGGCAAGTGGCGCTACTACTATTGTAGGATTTCTTGTGATTGCGTTCATGCGTTTTACCATCGGTAAGGACGTGGGTTTTGTGCTGACGAAGGGAATTCTCTGCAGCCTGGCTACCGTACTGTTCCTTATGCCGACCTTGATCCTGCACTTTAATGATAAGATTGAAAAAACAGCTCATAAACCATTCCTACCTTCTTTTGACCGGTTTGCAGTATTGATGAACCAGATCCGGAAGCCTGTTTTTGTAATTGCCATTTTCCTGGCTGTTCCCTGTTATTTCGGACAGAGCATGAACGTTTTCTACTACGGGGATGATGCCATCGGAGCCGGACCTGGAACCAGAGTTTATGAGGATACCAGGGCAATCAATGAGGAATTCGGAAAATCAAATATGATCATTGGAATTGTTCCCAATGGATCTGTTGTGACTGAACGGCAGCTGACAGAAGCTTTGGAGGACTTAGATTTTGTGAATTATGCCATGTCCATGGCAGGGACCATACCGAAGGGAATTCCGGAAAGCTTTCTTCCGGAAAAAGTGTCGGAACAGCTTCGGAGTGAAAAGTACGCCAGGCTTTTGATTTCCCTAAACACGGTCCAGGAGAGTCCGTATGCCTTTGAATGCAGTCAAAAACTGGAACAATTGATCAGGGAGTACTATCCGGAAGATGCCTATGTAATAGGCATGACCCCCACGACGATAGATATCCGTGACATTTTAACGGATGACTACAATAAGGTTTCACTGTTATCTTTGGCGGGAGTGGCTTTGGTTGTTTTTGCAACCTTCCGGTCTGTTCTGGTACCGATCCTTGTAATTATACCGATTGAAGTGGCCATTTATTTAAACATGACGTTACCTTATGTATTGGGAGACTACTTGGTATACATCGGATATATCATCGTAAGCTGCCTGCAGCTGGGAGCTACCATTGATTATTCCATCCTGATGACCAATAATTATCTGGGCTTCCGAAAAACCATGAACAATACGGACTCCGCCAAGGCTGCTATTTCGAAAAGTACCCTTTCCATTCTGACGTCAGGTGGTATTCTTACAGTAGTCGGTTATCTTTTGTATTTTACGTCGTCCATACAAGCAATTTCCCAGGTGGGACGCCTGGTGGGAAGGGGCGCGCTTTTAAGCATGATTTTGGTACTTTCCCTTCTTCCTGCCTTGCTTAGCACCTTTGACAAGCAGATCCAGAATCAGCAGTTCCGTGCGGCAAAGAGAAGAGAAAAACGACGTTTAAGATATGGAAAAGTGAAAATCAAAGGAGAGAACGATCATGAAGAAGTATAATAGAATCTTAAGTATGGGCCTGGCTATCATAGTCTCCCTTGAGTCCGTACTGCCGGCCCTGGCCTCGCCTGATGTGCCCCAGTATGATGAAACGCTTTATGTGACCATGGACCCTTATGGGGAGATCAAGGAAAGCAGTATCGTAAAGAATTACCAGATGAATGGAAACAGCATGGTAGTGGATTACGGTGTTTACGATAAGGTAATGAATTTAACGGACCATTCGGAGCCCGTGATAGGGGAAGACGGCTCTATCACCTTTTCTCCGGAAGAGACAGGAACCCGGTTTTATTTTGAAGGCCGGACCCAAACAGAGAAATCCCAGCTTCCATGGGATATTAAAGTAAGTTATCGTTTAAACGGGGTAGAAAAAAAGGCAGAAGAGCTGGCCGGTGAGAAGGGCCTGATCGAAGTCAATGTAGATCTGGTTCCCAATCAAGGAATTTCCGATTATTACCGGAATAACATGGCCTTAATGGCCAGCACAGTTGTAGATATGGATAAAAACTTAAGCCTGGAAGCGGAAGGCGCTCAGGTGCAGTCCATCGGTAATTTAAATATGGTTGTTTTCTTTCAACTGCCTGGAGAGGAAGGCCATTATTCCATCCACATCGGTACAGATGATTTTAAATTTTCCGGCTTAATCTTTACCATGGTCCCTTTGACAGTTAGCCAGCTTGATAAAATTGAAGATTTAAGAGATGCCAAGGAAACCATGGAGGATTCGGCAGATGCAATCAGCGACAGTCTGGATGTGGTTTTAGACTCCATGGGAAACATGCAAAAAGGCATCGCAGATACGGCGGATGGTCTCAGGGGACTTGACAGGACCAGGCAGATATTTGCCGATTCCAAGGGTAAGGTGTATGAGAATGCGGATGAGGCTCTGGCAGCTCTTGACAATTTGTCCCAGACTATGCGGCCATTTTATAACCATACGCAGAATGCCGGAAATGCTTTAAATGAGATCAGGACCCAGACAAATCATATGGTGGGAATTCTTGATGACCTGTCACCGGATCTTGGAGATCTGCAGGATAGTGTCCGGTATTTAAGGAATGAAGTGGATGACCTGCGTAGAATGGCGAAGGATTCTCAGACGGATATGAAATCCCAGGCTTTTATGGGGCAGGTTAAAAAAATAGAAGGACATTTAAATACCCTGACAACGGAGCAGCAGCAGCTGGCAAGGGAACTTGCATCCCTTGGGCAGTCGCTTCCTAAGCTTGCGGCTCTTAGCAATACCTTAAGTACATCGGCGGCAGGGATGAAAAATACTGACTTACAGGATCTGATCCAGGAGATCCAGGATGAAGGTCTGATGGACGAAGACGAGATATCTTCCTATTTGTTTAACGAAAAAGATTACTCTATTCCGGAAATCAATGCTCTTACCGGTTATCTGTCTTCCGCTTTGGAAACCGGACGTAAGGCCACCCCAAGCAATGGATCCAAGGAAATGCTGGAGGCATCCGCACCTTTAGCAGCGCTTCTTCCGCAGATCGTTAACAGCGGTGCGGGGCTGACCGGAGATCTGGGAAAAATGCTGGGGATGACCGAGATGCTGATGGCAGACTTACATTCCTTAAGAGGCCCGATAAACGGAACGATTAACGGAGTAATTGACATAGCCACAGCTACAGGGAATATCTGTGATACGGCTGATGATCTGATCAACTCTGTGGATGGGTTAAATGGTATCTTAAACCGCCATCATGATGAAATGATCACGACCTTAAATGATATAGGAAAAATGACAGACAGCGCCTCCAGAGGCATTGATTCCATGAACGTATTTTTCCGGTCCCTTGAAAATCAGATGAAAGTAGTAGGCGATTCCTTAAACAGCAGTACGGAGAAAACCTTAAACGGCCTTGCCGGTACGTTAGATGAGGCAGGGAATGGACTGAATCAGACCGAGGTATTGAGAAACGCCAAAAATACCATTAAGGATATGATTGATGACAAATGGGATGAATATACGATAGAAGATACGACCATTTTAAACATTGATTTGGAAGCCTCTCCGATGTCCATGACCTCGGCAAAAAATCCGTCTCCCAGAAGTATTCAGATGATTCTGCGTACTGAGGAGATAAAAGATAAACAGGACAGTGATGACGTAAAAGTGGATGAAGACTTTCATCCTGAAGGAAATTTTTTCCACCGCGTCGGGAATGTTTTCAAATATATTTGGAGAACAATTACTTCTGTTTTTAAATAACTGTATAAAAGAACCTGTCCCATTTTGAACTTGAAGAGAAACCATGGGAAGGAGCATTTTATCCATTATTGTATCCATCATTGTATCCATCATTGAAGCAATCATTGTATCCATCGTTCTATCTATCATTGTATCCAGCTTTGCTAGGTTTCTAAGCTCCAGCCGATTGCTTCAATCAGATGGCGGATGACGGAGCGGAATTTTATGGATATGTGCCGGAACAGCAGATGGATCAACCGCAAGGGGGGCGGGGCTTTAAGATTTCAGGTTTATGAATTAGCAGCAGAAAGAGAGAGATTATGTATTTCCGCCTCTTTTTCTGCTGCTTTTTAATATGCATATTTTTCCTTATTTAAAAGATCCTCCATATTCTATATCACATTTAGAGATCTCATAAACACCGGACTCTATTAAATATATAAAATTTAGAACATACATTCGAAAACACTTGAAAAAAAGATTTGCCTATGCTACAATAAAAGAAAAGAACGTGTGTTCGAGGTGATGAAATGCTGATTCAGGAAGAATTAAGTGTACAGGAAAAGCTTGAAATATTATCAGATGCCGCAAAATATGATGTTGCCTGTACCTCCAGCGGAGTGGACCGAAAGGGAAAAGCAGGGACGCTCGGGAATGCGACGGCATGCGGAATCTGCCATAGCTTTTCTGCAGATGGCAGATGTATATCTCTTTTGAAAATTTTGTTTACTAACCAGTGCATCTATGACTGCAAGTACTGCATCAACCGATGCTCTAACGATGTTGTGAGAACAGCGTTCACACCTGAGGAGGTGTGCCAGCTGACGATCCAGTTTTACCGCCGCAATTATATTGAAGGGCTGTTCCTCAGCTCGGGAGTCCTTCACAGTGCGGACTATACCATGGACCTGATTTATCAGACCCTTAAAAAGCTGCGGGAGGAATACCATTTTCACGGTTATATCCATGTAAAGGCTATTCCGGGTGCAGATCCGGTATTGATCGAAAAAACAGGATTTCTGGCAGATCGTATGAGTATCAATCTGGAGCTTCCTACTGCCGACGGACTTAAGAAGCTGGCTCCCGGCAAAAGCAGGAGCAAGATTCTTACTCCCATGAAGCAGATTCAGAAAGGAATTACGGCTAATCGTTACGAGCTGATGGAATATAAAAAGGCTCCGTCCTTTGTGCCCGCCGGTCAGAGCACACAGATGATCGTGGGAGCCACTGGGGAAAATGATTTCCAGATGATGATGGTAGCAGAGGCGCTTTATCAGAATTATGATTTAAAACGGGTTTTTTATTCTGCATTTGTTCCAGTCAATCAGGACAGCAGTCTGCCGGCCCTACCTGGGGGGCCTCCCCTTTTGCGGGAACACCGGCTGTACCAGGCAGACTGGCTCATGCGTTTCTATGGATTTCAGGCGGGAGAGCTGCTTTCCGAAGCTCGCCCTAATTTCAATGTATTTCTGGATCCAAAGTGTGATTGGGCTTTGCGCCATCTGGAATTATTTCCAGTGGAAGTGAATCGGGCAGACTATTATACCCTCCTGAGAGTTCCCGGAATGGGAGTGAAGTCGGTGAAGCGTATCGTTGCAGCCAGAAGGAATGGTCCGCTTGATTTTGATGCTTTAAAGAAGATTGGTGTTGTATTGAAGCGTGCGCTTTACTTTATCACCTGTTCCGGCAGGATGATGTATCCCGTTAAGATTGAGGAGGACTTTATTACCAGTCACCTCGTGGGAGAGGAACATAAAAAAGTATGGGACATCGGTTCATCAGGAACCTTCCGGCAGCTTTCTTTGTTTGATGACATGAATGTACCTGCTTTGACAGATTGGGGAGGAGTCCGGCTATGAAGACAGTCTATTTGTGTGAGAACAGCGTGGAAGGCATTCTCAGCGGTGTGTACGCGGCATGGACCAGCAGAAAGGGACATGGGAATGTGAAACTTGGGCTTATAGGGGATGAGGACACTATGGAGCTGTTCTGCCAGTATGAAGAGGTTCCGGTCAATGCCCAGAGTGTTGATAAGGTGGTACAGGCTATCAGAGGGAAGATTTCAGAGGAAGCCTATATTGCCGTATACAAGGCTGCGTTAAGTAAGGAAAGAGACCGAGGGGATAAAATATACCGTTTTCTAATTTACGGTTTTCATTTTGGTGCAAAAATTGTTCATATGCTTCAGGTTCAAGAGGTATACGAAATATTTCAGATGTGCCGTAATATTGATAATGAGACTCATCTGCTCACGGGCTTTGTGCGGTTTGTGGAGATGGAGGGCGATCTTCTGGTAAGCAGGATCGGACCAAAGAATGATGTACTTGTTCTTCTTGCTCCTCATTTTATGGACCGCCTGTCAGGAGAGAATTGGGTTATCTATGATGAAAACAGGAAAAAGGCAGTTTTGCATCCGGCAATGCGGCCTTGGTTTTTGGTG
Source organism: Lacrimispora sphenoides (assembly GCF_900105215.1). Lineage (NCBI taxonomy): Bacteria > Bacillati > Bacillota > Clostridia > Lachnospirales > Lachnospiraceae > Lacrimispora > Lacrimispora sphenoides. The sequence goes on from NZ_FOIP01000002.1 coordinate 1,186,011, forward strand.
GATTTAATTTCGCCGGAATGGGAAAGACGAATGAAAAAAGCGTCGGATGAAGACGAATATGAGGAGCTTTTTCAGCGCTTTAGAAAAAGCGTTTCCATAAAAGAACGGACAAATCCGGTCTGTCAGCGTAATCACATGCCGCTCCGTTACCGGGCCTATATGCCTGAATTTTCCCATAGTTTAAAGGATTCCTGATTCTTTCTGAATCAGGCGGATGAGTGAGAAAAACATTGCCATTTTCCTATTTTTCGGTTATCATAAAATCAGGTTCCGGTTCAGGAACATTCCAGATGCGTTTCTGCATGTTTTCCAAGCTTGTTTTAATGAAACAGAATTAAAATACCCTGCCCCAAATGCGTGGGCAGGAAGAGTGAAAGGAGAGGCAATTTTTGTATAGTAAAGTTCATAGTGTGGGTATTAAGGGAGTGGAAGGGGTCCCTATCTTGGTGGAGGCGGATGTCAGTGATGGGCTTCCGGGTTTTTCCATGGTTGGTTATCTCTCCTCTGAGGTAAGGGAAGCCCAGGATCGTGTAAGAACGGCGTTAAGAAATTCCGGCTTCCGGCTGCCTGCAAGAAAAGTCACTATCAATCTCTCCCCGGCCGACATACGCAAGGAGGGAACTGCTTTTGATTTGCCCATTGCGGTGGCCATACTGGCTGCTTCCGGCATGGTTAAACCTGCCGCTTTACGCAGTTGTGTGATTTCCGGGGAATTGGGGCTAGATGGAGAAATTAAGCCTGTAAGAGGAGCCCTTTCCATTACTGCCGCTGCAAAAAAGGACGGAAAGATCCAGTGTTTTCTTCCCAGAGAGAACGTCAGGGAGGGCTTAGTAATAGAAGGAATAGAAGTTATTGGAGTGGATCATCTGAAAGATTTAACGGATCAGTTAAACGACCCGGAGAAGCAAAAAACAGGCTCCTATGGAAATGGGGAACTGATGGGGCGGCAGGAAGCTTATGACGTTGATTTTTCAGAGATTGGGGGCCAGCTTTTTCTTAGACGGGCCACAGAAGTGGCAGTGGCAGGTATGCACAACATTCTTTATATCGGCCCTGCAGGGACCGGAAAGACGATGCTTGCGAAGAGGATTCCAACGATCATGCCGTCTCTGTCAATGGAGGAGGCCGTGGATATATCAAAGATATACAGTGTATGCGGGCTGCTTTCCAAAGAAGAGCCTTTGGTGGTAAAAAGGCCCTTCCGAAGCCCTCATCATACCATCAGTCCAACGGCTCTTGCCGGGGGAGGACGAATACCAAAACCAGGCGAGATCTCCCTGGCATCCGGAGGCGTTCTGTTTCTTGATGAACTACCCGAATTTCAAAGAACTACCATAGAGCTTCTAAGGCAGCCTCTTGAGGAGAGGAAAATAACTGTTACCAGAATATTCGGTGCCTATGAATTCCCGGCGGACTTTATGATGGCAGCGGCTCTAAATCCCTGTCCCTGCGGCTTTTTCCCGGATCGGACAAGATGCAGATGTTCTGAACTGCAGGTACGCAAATATTTAAGCAGGATATCAAAACCTATGTTGGACCGGATCGATATCTGTGCAGAATCCGGGGCCGTCACATACGAAGAACTGCAGGAGAAAAAAGGCGGTGAATCCTCTGCGGCCATACGGAGACGGATTGAGGACGCAAGAAAGATTCAAAAAAAGCGGTTTAAAGGCTGTGGGATATACTTTAACAGTTCCATGAAAAAGCCCCAGATTGAGGAGTCCTGCAGTCTTGGAAACGAGGAGCAGAAGTTTTTAAAGAAGGTATATGAAAATCTGGGACTCAGTGTGAGAGGCTATGAGAAGATCCTAAAAGTATCAAGAACGATTGCGGATTTAGACGGCTCTGAACGGATAAGAAAAAACCATCTGGCAGAAGCGGTAGGACTGCGCAGCATGGAAGGGAAATATTGGGGAGGAATTTATGGACGGTCATGAGGAACGGGAGTATTTATACTGGCTTTGTCATGTTCCCGCTCTGGGAGCGGTAAAAATAAAACGACTTTATGATTACACCGGAAGCTATAAAGGAATATATAATATAGAAGGAAAAGAACTGGAACAGTCAGGACTTTTAAAACAGACGGAAGCTTCCATTCTTGAGGAGATGAAACGTAAAAAAGATGCTTGTATAGCAGAGCTGGAAAAGCTGGAAAATAGAGGAATTCATTTTGTTACACCTTATGACATAGAATATCCGAAACGGCTTCTTTCAATTTATGGATATCCTATGGGAATCTTTTTTAAAGGAAAGCTGCCTGATGATGAAAGGCCGGCGGTTTCCATAATCGGAGCCCGAAACTGTACGAATTACGGGAAGCAAATGGCATCCTGCCTGGCCAGGGAGCTTTCCAGAGCAGGAATTCAGATCATAAGCGGATTGGCATTGGGAATTGACGGTGCAGGGCATCAGGGAGCGCTGGAAGCCGGTGGAGACACCTATGGGGTTTTAGGCTGCGGGATCAATATTTGTTATCCTAAGGAGAATTATGGATTATATGAACAGATGCCGCTCAGGGGCGGAATCATTACGGAGTTTATGCCGGGTGAGGCGCCAAGACCTTGTAATTTTCCCATGAGGAACCGGATCATCAGCGGGTTGTCAGATGGAATTTTAGTTATTGAGGCGCGGGAGAAGAGTGGTTCTCTGATCACGGTAAACTTGGGACTTGAGCAGGGAAAAGAAATTTTTTCTCTTCCCGGAAGGGTCACAGATCCCTTAAGTGTAGGCTGCAATCGGCTTATTTCAGAAGGCGCAGAAATTTTGTTAGGTCCTGATTCTGTGCTGGAATATTTCAAATTGCAGAGTGGTAATATATTAAGAGTTCATGAAAAAAACGTGAACGGACTTGTCAAAAAAGAAAAAATGGTGTATAGTTGCCTAGATTTGCAACCGAAGAATCTGGAAGAGATTATATCTTTAAGCGGATTGTCTGTCAGTGATTGTTTGAGCACTCTTCTGGAATTAGAGCTCAAAGGCTGTGTTGTACAGACATCCCATCAATATTATGGTAAGAAACTATAGGCGAGGAGTTTGGTATGGCGAACTGTTTAGTAATTGTGGAATCACCGGCAAAGGTAAAAACGATAAAAAAGTTCCTGGGAGCGAATTATGAAGTGGATGCCTCTAACGGACATGTGAGGGATCTTCCGAAAAGCCAGATGGGAATTGATGTGGAGCATGATTTTGATCCCAAATATATAACAATCAGAGGAAAAGGAGATATCCTGGCCAAACTTAGGAAAGAAGTGAAAAAGGCCGATAAGATTTATCTTGCGACTGACCCTGACCGGGAAGGAGAAGCGATTTCCTGGCATCTGATGAAGGCTTTAAAGCTGGATGAAGTGAAGGATAAGCAGGTGTACCGGATCAGCTTTAACGAGATTACAAAGAATGCGATAAAGGCTTCCTTAAAAACCCCGAGAACAATTGATATGGATCTGGTAGATGCCCAGCAGGCCAGAAGGGTTTTGGACCGTATGGTTGGATATATGATCAGTCCCCTCCTTTGGGCTAAGGTAAAGAGAGGCTTAAGTGCCGGCAGGGTCCAGTCAGTGGCATTGCGTCTGATCAGTGACCGGGAGGAAGAAATCAATGCATTTATTCCGGAAGAGTACTGGAATCTGGAAGCCGTTTTAAAGCAGGAAGGAAGCAAAAAGCCTTTAACCGCAAAATTTTACGGTGATAAAGACGGCAAGATTGCCATTGGAAAAAAGGAAGAACTGGATAAGATACTGAAAGGTCTAAAAAATCAGACGTATCAGGTAGAGGAAGTTAAAAATGGAGAAAGAGTTAAAAAGGCTCCCATACCATTTACTACCAGTACCCTCCAGCAGGAAGCATCTAAGGTACTTAATTTTTCAACCCAGAAGACCATGCGTCTTGCCCAGCAGCTGTATGAAGGTGTGGAGGTAGCAGGACATGGGACCGTGGGTCTTATCACCTATTTGAGAACCGATTCCACCAGGATCGCAGAGGAAGCAGATACTGCGGCAAGAGAATATATCGGAAAGCAGTACGGCAGCCAGTACGTAGCAATTGGGGAACAGGCGAAAAAAAGCAATGCAAAGATCCAGGATGCCCACGAGGCGATCCGTCCTACGGATATTGCCCTTACGCCGGTTATTGTAAAAGAATCCCTGCAGCGGGATTTATTCAGGCTTTACCAGTTGATCTGGAAACGTTTTACAGCCAGCAGAATGCAGTCTGCCGTTTATGCTACCACTTCAGTCAAAGTGGGGGCAGGAAACTATGTCTTCACACTTTCCGCTTCCAAACTGTCCTTTGATGGTTTTATGTCCGTATATGTTCAGGAAGATGAAAAGGAAGATAACAATGTATTGCTTGGAAATCTGGAAAAGGGCAGCATCCTTAAACTGGAAAAACTTGAGAGCGGACAGCATTTCACCCAGCCGCCGGCGCACTTTACGGAGGCCTCCCTTGTAAAGGCTATGGAAGAACAGGGGATAGGACGCCCAAGTACTTATGCTCCTACCATCACAACCATTATCGCCAGAAGGTATGTGGCAAAGGAAAGTAAAAATCTTTACGTGACGGAGCTTGGTGAAGTAGTTAACAGCATGATGAAGCAAAGCTTCCCAAGTATCGTGGATATTACGTTCACTGCCAATTTGGAGTACCTTCTTGATAAAGTGGGAGATGGGTCTGTTCCATGGAAGACTGTTGTGAAAAACTTCTATCCGGATTTAAAAGAAGCGGTAGACAAAGCTCTTGTGGAATTGGAATCTGTGACCATCGCTGATGAAGTGACGGATGAGATTTGCGAAGTGTGCGGACGGAACATGGTTATAAAGTACGGTCCTCATGGCAAATTCCTGGCTTGTCCCGGATTTCCGGAATGCAAGAATACAAAGCCTTATCTTGAAAAAGTCGGTGTACCTTGTCCGAAATGCGGAAAAGAGGTAGTAATAAAGAAAACCAAAAAGGGCAGAATTTATTATGGCTGTGAGGCAAATCCTGAGTGTGATTTCATGTCCTGGCAGAAGCCTTCTACCAAAGCCTGTCCAAAGTGCGGTGCTTATATGGTTGAAAAGGGAAACAAATTACTATGCTCAAATGAGCAATGTGGATATAGCGCTGACAAATAGGAAAAAGAATAATTATTAAGAAAATCGAAAATCTTCAAAAAACTATTGTTATTTGAAAATAATAATGTTAATATTTAATCATTAGAGGTGTATTTTAGTTTTTCACATAAATTCTTAAGGAGGTTTTCGGCTATGAGCGTACAGTTGTTGGACAAAACTAGAAAAATTAACAAATTATTGCATAACAATAATTCGCATAAGGTTGTATTTAACGATATCTGTGAAGTGCTGACCGAGATCCTGAATTCGAATATTCTTGTGATCAGCAAGAAGGGAAAGGTGCTGGGCATAGGTCTGACACCGGACATCGAGGAGATTCAGGAGCTGATCGCGGACCAGGTTGGCGGTTATGTTGATACCATGTTAAATGAGCGTTTGCTCAGTATATTATCAACAAAGGAGAACGTTAATCTGGAAACGCTGGGTTTCACTGGTGACAATATCAGAAAATACCAAGCTATCATCACACCGATTGATATTGCAGGGGAAAGATTAGGAACCCTGTTCATTTATAAATCCGATTCTCAATACGATATCGATGACATCATTTTAAGTGAATATGGCACCACCGTGGTAGGACTTGAAATGATGCGGTCGGTTAATGAAGAGAATGCGGAGGAGACCAGAAAAGTGCAGATTGTTAAATCTGCAATCAGCACCTTATCTTTTTCCGAATTAGAGGCCATTACTCATATCTTTGAGGAATTGGATGGCAATGAGGGCATCCTGGTAGCCAGCAAGATCGCTGACCGAGTAGGGATTACCCGTTCTGTCATTGTCAATGCCCTTCGTAAGTTTGAAAGTGCCGGAGTGATTGAATCCAGGTCCTCTGGTATGAAGGGAACTTATATTAAGGTACTGAACGATGTGGTGTTTGATGAATTGAAAGTCATAAAGGCCGGAACCATAAAAAATATACCGGAGCGCCGGGAAATTAAAGATATGTAAAGCCATTGTCAGGAGAAAAAGGAGCAGAGTGAAAAACTGCTCTTTTTTATATGGAAGGTTAATGAAAAACGTTCAGATTTGAATTTATGTCTGACTAATATGCTTTCATATCCAGTTGTTTCATCTGTACACAAAATATGGTAGGACATGTTTAATTTGAACACAAAATGTAAAAAAATACTTGCATCGTGTAAAAAGATATGCTATACTGGCTAAGCTGATAAAAAACACGTCTGCGGATTCCTGAGGAAGGTGCCGGATACCGGTCTCCCCGGAAGCATAAGAAGCGGGCGGAAGTAAAACCAAATGGAGGTAATAACATGAGCGTTATTTCAATGAAGCAGCTTTTAGAAGCTGGCGTACACTTCGGTCATCAGACAAGAAGATGGAACCCTAAGATGGCTCCATACATTTACACAGAGAGAAACGGTATCTATATCATTGATCTGCAGAAGTCTGTTGTAATGGTAGATGATGCTTACAAGGCAGTATCCGATATTGCTGCAGAAGGCGGCAAGATCCTTTTCGTAGGAACAAAGAAGCAGGCTCAGGATGCCATCAGATCTGAGGCAGAGCGTTGCGGAATGTATTTTATTAATGAGAGATGGCTTGGCGGTATGCTTACAAACTTTAAGACAATCCAGTCCAGAGTTGCAAGATTAAAGCAGATTGAGACCATGTCCCAGGACGGCACATTTGATGTTCTTCCTAAGAAAGAAGTTATTGCTCTTAAGAAAGAGTGGGAGAAATTAGAGAAGAACTTGGGCGGAATCAAGGATATGAAGAAGATTCCGGATGCGATTTTTGTTGTAGATCCAAAGAAAGAAAGAATCTGCGTTCAGGAAGCTCATACACTGAGAATTCCGTTAATTGGTATCGCTGATACAAACTGTGATCCTGAAGAACTTGATTTCGTGATTCCAGGTAATGATGATGCGATAAGAGCCGTTAAGTTAATTGTTGCCAAGATGGCAGACGCAGTAATCGAAGCAAACCAGGGCGAGGCAGTAGCAGAGGAAGCAGAAGCAGCTCAGGAAACAGAAGAGACTGTAGAGGCTTAATTATTCAGGCGATTGAATGCTTCGACCTGCTTTGAGAAGCGGGTCGAAGCTTTTTTTACTGGAAAAAGGTTCCTGTGATAATACGGCCTTTGAAAATATCGAAATTGAAATGAACGCCCTGCGGGTATACCTTTATTCCCAAAGAGCATGGGCATTAATAATGAAATCAATTGATGGAGGGAAAACAAATGGCAGCAGTTACAGCTGGAATGGTAAAAGAATTAAGAGAGATGACCGGCGCGGGCATGATGGATTGCAAGAAAGCTCTTGCAGAAACAGACGGTGATATGGACAAAGCAGTAGAGTTCTTAAGAGAAAAAGGACTTGCAGCTGCTTCTAAGAAGGCAGGAAGAATTGCAGCAGAAGGTATCGTTACCACGGTTGTATCAGAAGACGGAAAATCTGCAGCAATCGTTGAAGTAAACAGTGAGACAGACTTTGTTGCAAAGAACGCTCAGTTCCAGACTTATGTTGCTGATGTTGCAACTCAGGTGCTTACTTCCCAGGCAACAGATATGGAAGGATTCCTTGCAGAGACCTGGACACAGGACAACTCCTTAACCGTTGCTCAGGCATTATCCAGCCAGATCGCTGTGATTGGGGAAAATATGAACATCAGAAGATATGAGAAGATCGTTACCGAAGGAGTCGTTGTTGATTACATCCACGGCGGCGGAAGAATCGGTGTTTTGATTGAAGCTGATGCAGAAGTAGTGAATGATACGGTAAAGGAAGCTTTAAAGAATATTGCCATGCAGATCGCTGCATTAACACCAAAGTATGTGAAGAGAGATGAAATTCCTCAGGATTTCATTGATCATGAGATGGAAATCTTAAAGGTTCAGGCTAAGAATGAGAATCCGGATAAGCCAGATAACATTCTTGAGAAGATGATTGTAGGTCGTTTAAACAAAGAATTAAAAGAATTCTGTCTGGTAGATCAGGCTTATGTAAAAGATGGAGATTTAACTGTTGGAAAGTACTTGGAGCAGGTTTCCAAGGAAGTTGGCGGTAAGGTAGATGTGAAAAAGTTCGTACGCTTTGAGACTGGTGAAGGTCTTGAAAAGAAGGAAGAGAACTTTGCAGAAGAAGTTGCTAGGCAGATGCAGTAATCTTGTAACAGGATTCTGGGGGGAATCCCATGGGTATCCATGGGATTTTTCTTTTAAAACAGTGTCCGTTTACCATTGACAAATGTTTCCATAACTGACGGACATCACTATACCAAAGGAGTTGAGGAAAGTGGCTAAATATATTTTAAAGCGTATCGCTATGGCGATCGTAACCATCTTTGCTGTTGCAACGGTTACTTTCTTTGTCATGAATATGGTGCCAGGCGGCCCCTTCATGTCAGAGAAGGCCATCAGCCCACAGGCCCAGGCGGCCCTTAATGAAAAGTACGGCCTGGACAAACCGTTAGGCGAACAGTATATCACCTATATGAAGGATTTGCTTCACGGCAATTTAGGATTAAGCGTAAAACAGCGCGGCCGTACGGTGAACATGATCATTGAAACAAAATTTCCTGTATCTGCAAGGATCGGCGGAATGGCAATTCTGACCGCTGTTCTTGTTGGAGTTCCATTAGGCAGTATTGCTGCATTCAAGCGCGGAACCGCAGTTGATAATATTATCATTATCTTCAGTACATGCGGAATCGCAGTACCGAGTTTTGTTGTCTGTACTATATTAATGTATATTTTGAGCTTAAAGCTGGGACTTTTGCCTACGTTTGGACTTGCGTCGTGGAAAAACTACATTATGCCTGTCATGGCTCTTTCATTTTATCCGTCCTCTTATATCGCACGTCTGATGCGTTCTTCCATGTTGGATGTTATGGGACAGGATTACATGAGAACAGCCCGTGCCAAAGGGCTTTCCCAGATGGTCAGCATCTTTAAGCATGCACTTCGTAACGCCATTCTTCCGGTTGTTACATATTTAGGACCGCTTTTGGCCTATACCGTAACAGGAAGTTTTATTGTTGAAAAGATATTTACGATTCCGGGCCTGGGATCTGAATTCATCGGTTCCATTACAGGACGTGACTATCCTCTTATCATGGGTACTACGATCTTCCTTGCTACTTTAATGGTTATCATGAATGTGTTGGTCGACGTTGCTTATAAATTCATCGATCCGCGAATTAATCTGAAGTAAGGGAAAGGAGAAAGAAATGCCAAAGAATAAATTATCATTACAGCTAAATGTAGAAGACTTTCTCCCGGCAAGTGATGCAGAAAAAGAAAGCCTGACAGTCATGCGTAAGAGCGTTGGATTTTGGAAGGATGGAATCAGACGCCTTAAAAAGAATAAGATTTCAATGATCAGCCTTGCTATTATCATTGTTGTATTTATTTTGTCCTTTTTAGTCCCTCAATTCTACCCATATAGGTATGAACAGCAGATCCGTGGAAGTGAAAATCTTGCTCCCATGCAGTATTCTGAAAAAGAACTGACTGCTATAGAATCGGGAGAGAAAGTATTTCCTCATATTTTAGGAACGGATAACCTGGGTCGTGACTATGCGGTCCGTGTCATGATGGGAAGCCGTGTTTCCCTGATGGTCGGTCTGATCGCTTCCTGTATCATTTTACTCATCGGATCCCTTTACGGTTCCGTCGCAGGCTTCTTCGGCGGCTGGGTGGATATGATTATGATGCGTATTGTAGATATGATTTATACAGTACCAGATATTTTGATTATCGTATTGCTTTCCGTTGCATTTGACCAACCGCTAAAAGCCTTGTCTCAAAGGCCCGGTTTTCAGTGGATCCAGGTCATCGGTGTTAACTTAATCAGTATCTTTGTTGTATTTGCCCTGCTTTATTGGGTAGGTATGGCACGTATCGTACGAAGCCAGATCCTGATTTTAAAGGAGCAGGAATATGTAACTGCGGCAAGAGCCCTTGGAGCATCCAGCGGTCATATCATTAAGAAACATTTGCTTACAAACTGTATAGGTACCTTAATTGTTACGACTACGCTGCAGATTCCATCTTCAATTTTTACGGAGAGCTTTTTAAGCTTCCTTGGCCTTGGCGTTGCTGCGCCCATGCCTTCTTTGGGAAGTCTTGCAAGCGCTGCGTTAAATGGTCTGCAAAGTTATCCGCACCGTTTGTTTGCACCGGCTCTTATGATTTCTATCATTATTCTAAGTTTCAACCTGTTGGGCGATGGTCTGCGTGACGCATTCGATCCAAAGCTGAAAGATTAAGGAGGAGAGATTCGATGAACGAATATTTGGTTAATATTGAAAATGAACGTCTTTCCTTCTTTACCCCGGCTGGAGAAGTGAAGGCTCTTAATGATGTATCCCTTCATCTTCGTGAAGGAGAAGTTCTGGGTATTGTAGGTGAGTCCGGTTCCGGTAAGTCAGTAACAGCCTACAGCCTTATGGGACTTACAGCTTATCCTGGACGCATGATTGGCGGATCCCTTCAGTTTAACGGCCACCAGATTGAGAAGATGACAGAGAAGGAAATGAGAAAGATCCGCGGAAATGAAATTTCTATTATTTTCCAGGATCCCATGACCAGCTTAAATCCGGTTTACACAGTTGGAAACCAGATCACTGAAGTGATCATGCTTCATACAAATAAAAATAAAAAGCAGGCGAATGAAAGAGCAAGGGAGCTTCTGACCCTTGTAGGGATCAATGAGCCTGATAAGCGTTTAAAGCAGTATCCTCACGAGCTGTCCGGTGGTATGCGTCAGCGCATCATGATTGCCATTGCTCTTGCATGTGAGCCAAAGCTTTTGATCGCTGATGAGCCGACTACCGCTCTGGATGTAACCATTCAGGCACAGATTCTGGAACTGATGATGGAACTGAAAGAAAAGCTTGGGATGGCGATCATCATGATCACTCATGACCTGGGTGTGGTTGCAAACATGTGCGACCGAATTGCAGTTATGTATGCAGGAAAAGTAGTAGAATACGGCAATACGGATGATATTTTTTATAATCCAAGCCATGAATATACAAAAGGCCTGATCCGGAGCATTCCTAAGCTTACGGAAAAAGAGCACAACAAGCTGGTTCCTATTGAAGGAAGCCCTGTGGATATGTTAAATCCGCCGGCTGGATGTCCTTTTGCGCCCAGATGCCGCGCCTGCATGAAGATTTGCCTGCGTGAAATGCCGCCGTATACGGATTTATCCGATATTCATTATAGTGCTTGCTGGCTGCTTCAGAAGCAGGAGTATGAACAGGCACAGAAGGGAGATGCATGATGGAAAATAAAAATCTTGTAGAGGTGCAGAATTTACAGCAGTATTTCCCTGTTGCCGGAGGCAAGTTATTTGAGAAAAAGGTCGTAAAAGCAGTAGATAACGTTTCTTTTGGAATAAAAAAGGGCGAGACTCTGGGACTGGTTGGAGAATCCGGCTGCGGAAAAACCACCACAGGCCGTACTTTGCTCCGTCTTTATGAACCTACCGCAGGAAAGATTTTCTTTGACGGAGAAGATATTACCAAGGTAAACATGCTGCCTTACCGCCGAAAGATGCAGATCGTGTTCCAGGATCCTTATGCCAGCCTGGATCCCCGTATGACCGTTGGGGATATTATCGGTGAAGCGATCGACATCCATCATCTTGCTTCTAATAAAAAGGATCGACAGGACCAGATCATTTCTGTTCTGTCAACAGTAGGACTTAATTCAGAGCACGCAAACCGTTACCCTCATGAATTTTCCGGCGGACAGCGTCAGCGTGTGGGTATTGCCCGCGCTCTGGCAGTGAACCCTCAGTTCATCGTCTGTGACGAGCCGGTATCGGCTCTGGATGTTTCCATTCAGGCGCAGGTTGTCAATATGTTTGAACAGCTTCAGGAGGAACTGGGACTGACCTATCTGTTTATAGCCCATGACCTTTCTATTGTGAAGCATATTTCCAACCGGATCGGAGTTATGTACTTAGGAAAAATGGTAGAGCTTGCAGACAGCTATGAACTGACTTTCCACAGCGTGCACCCATATACCAAGAGCCTGATTTCTGCCATCCCGATTGCGGATCCCGAAACCAGCCGTAAATCTAAGAGAATTGTTCTGGAAGGGGATGTACCAAGCCCGGTAAATCCGCCATCCGGCTGCCGTTTCCGTACACGGTGTCCTTATGCGGATGAACTTTGTGCTGCCCAGGAACCGGAGTGGAGAGAGGTTTCTTCCGGTCATTTTGCTGCATGTCACCATCTGGACAAGGTAAACTGATTTTCATTGCCATTTTATAGTTTTTATGCTATGCTGAGAATAAATCGGCACAACAGACGTCGGACGTATTGCTGTGCCGATTTAAATATATTCTATAGGAGGGAATTTATGAAAAAAATGTCACTTGTATTGGCTGCTGTTATGGCAACCGGCATGATCCTTTCCGCTTGCGGCGGTAATAAATCGGCTGGTCCATCTGCAGGCGGTACTACCAATGCAGCGAATGGGGAAGCAACTACCCCAGGAGGAGAATCATCTGGAGGTCTTGACCTTGCAGTTCAGGTCGGTCCAAACCCGGAAACCATTGATCCCGCTTTAAATAGTGCGGCTGATGGTGCAAACGTGATCGTACATGCCTTTGAGCCTTTACTGATCGTAAATTCAGAGAACAAGATTGTAGGCGGTCAGGCAGAAACCTACGATGTATCTGATGATGGACTTACCTATACCTTCCACCTTCGTGATGGTTTGAAGTGGAGTGATGGTACTCCTCTGACAGCCAATGACTTTGTGTATTCATGGAGGAGACTGGCTGATCCTAATACAGCAGCTCCTTATGGGGCAGACATGCTGGGTTATGTAAAGGGCTATGAAGAGGCAGCTGCTGGAGATCCGGATGCCCTTGGTGTTTCAGCTTCCGATGACAAGACTCTTGTAGTAGAATTATCCGCTCCCTGCGTGTATTTTTCAAAGCTGGTTACTCATGCCTCCATGGTTCCGGTGCAGCAGACAGTTGTAGATGCAGCTGGAGATCAGTGGTGCTTAAAACCTGACACCTATATCTCTAACGGACCTTTAAAGATGATTGAGTGGGTACCAGGCTCTCATATTACTTTTGCCAAAAATGAAAATTATTGGAACGCAGATAAGATCACTTTAAATACTTTAAAATTCGTCCTGATGGAAGATGCTAATGCGGCTTACAGCGCTTATCAGACCGGAGAAGTATCCATGATTAAGGATGTACCTACAGAGGAGATCCCGGCGCTTAAGGGCAAAGAAGAGTTCCATGTTGAGCCAGGTATGGGTATTTCCTATATAGATTTCCAGAACCAGAAGGAGCCATTTAACAATCCGGATGTTCGTAAAGCTTTAAGTCTTGCCATTGACCGTGATTATCTGGCTAATACCGTTATGCAGGGTATTGGCGCTCCTGCGGCTAACTTTGTTCCACGTGGTGTATCTGATGCAGAAGGCGGAACCTTCTTTGAGGATGTAACACGCAAGAATAACGGTGGTGACTTCTTTAATATTGAAGATCATGAAGCAGATATTGCAAAGGCGAAAGAGCTTCTTGCAAAGGCAGGATATCCTGACGGAAAAGGCTTCCCTGTTACTGAGTATATGACCAATGATGCTGGCTATAACAAAGCGGTAGCAGAATACCTGCAGAGCTGCTGGAAAGAAAACCTTGGCATTAGCGTAGACATTAAGATCCTTGAGTGGGCTACCTTTACACCTACCCGCCGTGCAGGAGATTATCAGATTGCCCGCGATGCCTGGAGTTTTGATTATGATGATCCTTCCAATCTTTTAAACCTGATGATGTCTACAAGCGGCAATAATAATGCTTTGTACAAAAATCCGGAGCTTGACAAGCTTCTCAATGAGGCCAACTCCACTGCTGATGTTAAAGAGCACTATGAGAAGCTTCATGAGG